>NZ_FQTT01000010.1:264566-478744 GCF_900098745.1 Actinomyces glycerinitolerans | reverse complement strand
GGGGTGGTGCTCGGGTGAGGTGGCTGGGGTGGGGGGTGGTGCTCGGGTGAGGTGGCTGGTGGGGTCGGGGGTGTCATTGGATGCACCACTTTCATCTCTGTGACCGCCGCCCGCGTCAGCTGCGTCCGCGGATTTCCGCGGTTTCGGTATGTTCCTGGCAGTGACGCGGTCTGAAAGTGGTGCATTTTGTGACAGGTGCGGGGTGTGTATCGGGTGGAGGCGGCGGCGTGCGTGCGGCGGCTCGGGGAGGCAGGCCCGTCGCCACGCTGAGGGTCGTGGCTCCGGAAGAGCGTCGTTCCTTCGGGGTGCACCCCGATCTCAAGGTTCCCGATGAGTTCTTCTTCGCGCCTCTGGCGGAAGGCAGGGGCGCGAAGGTCAATCTGGCTCGTTGTCCACGTTACCTACGCCGACGATGACGTTCTCGGGACCAGGCTGACGGTCGGCCTGGTCCGGTATCCCACGTGACCTCGGATCACGTCGTTGTAGCTGTCTGCAACGAGTTTGCGCTGACGGGGATTCATGTGAGGAGTGCTCGCGCCGATCCACTTCGGCTCACGGGGCCGAAATGAACTCCACACCCGGTGCTCGCCGGGTAGCCGGGTGTCGGTACGCGCTTGGTGCCCGCCGCGGCCGACAGGCCCGCCGCTGGCCTCGCTCGCCCGTTCCCGATACGCTGCGTGAGACTGGCGGTGCACGGTCGTCTGGGCGCACCGTGACCGCGCCGCTCGGCAGCTTGTCGGCGCGATAGCGGACCGCTGGTGTCATGAGACTCAGCAACTCAGCCAATACCGGACCCCAGGGAGCGCATCCATGAGCCCACGCCGCGAGAACGACGACCATCACGAGCCCGACGATCCCGACATTGCCGAGGCGATGCGGGAGCGCCGACAGGAACTGGGGCTGAGCGTGCCGGTGATGGCAGCACGCGCCGGCGTTTCCGAGCAGACCTGGCGCAACTACGAGGCCGGTCGCACCCAGGTGCGCGGCGACAAGCAGGCGGGCGTGTGGGAAGCCCTCGAATGGGAGCCGCCCGCCCACGTGGCCGCACTGGACGGCCTTCGCGCCTACCTGCAAAGCGGCGCAACGCCAATGGGCATGGCTGGTGGCCCCGGCGACCTCGGCACCGCCTTCGGCGTCCCTGGATACGACATCCCTGACGAAGCCTACGACGCCTTCGAAGGCCTAGACGCCGAGGACCTGGTCGCCCAGGCCGCCGCCGAGCTCCCCATCCCCGACTGGGATGACATCCCTACGGTGTTTTCCGAGGTCTACTCCCCGCGGTTGGCCCGCATGCTCGGGGAGGACGCCGCCCGCTGCTTCGCCCTGGGGACCTTCCTGTTCGACATGTCCGTCGCCGAGGACCTCGAGGGCCTGGCATCGCTTCCCCGCGGCGCCCACCTGGGCCAGCTTGACGAGACCCACATCGGCTCCACCCTGCCGCAGTTGTGGCTGACCCGCTACGACTACGAGTTCGTCTTCCAGTTGCGCGGCACCGCCCGGGACATGACCCTGCGTTTGACCGACGCCGGCCCTACGGACGGTGAGCCGCTGGTGCGCAACCTGGCCGACGCCCTCGTGCTCCACGACATCTTCAACCTCGGCGGCGTCATCGCCGACTCGCGCGGCGCCGACATCGACGAGGACCGTTGGGAGGGCTGGGTGGACGCCCTGTCCGGCCCCGACCAGCCCGCTCACGCGCTGATCGCCATGGGCCTGGTCCCGGCCGCCGACGCGCCCGATCACTTCGACAACTGGTTCGCGCCGCTGCCGGCCCCCTTCAGCCCCGACTGGGACAGCCCATCAGAGGGCACCGGGTCGACGACGGCGACCGACCGGGGCGACGCCACCGTCACCTCGCTGCGCCGCAGTCACTGACGGCGTCGATGGTGGAGTCGCATACCCGCAGGGGCGGCGATGGGTACCACCACCCGCCCTCAGGCCTCCAGCGCCGGCGCTTCGCCCGCGCCGGGCACGTCCCCGCTACGGCGGGCGTGGATCTTGGCGGCCTGCCGCAGCGTCAGCTGCCGGGTCAGTGTCATGACGGCGCCGGAGATCACCGCGAATGCGACCACTTCACCCAGGCGGTAGCTGAGCACCTGGTCCTCCTCCCGCGGAGCCGGCTTGCCGGTTACGGCCTTCCACCCGGCGGCCACGGCCTTCTCGGCAACAGCGCCGGAGACCAGGAGTGACAGGGCGGAGGCAACCGTCCAACCGAGACTGTTCTTCATGGTGGTGACTTCCTGAGATCTGCTTGATGACTGGACACCTGTCGGCGACGTCGGCGCTGTCGCTGGTCGCCGACCCCGCCCTGATCCTGTCACATGCATCGGGCGGGCGGTGCGTGGACGCACCCGGACCAGTGCATTACACGGGCAGTCGGCAGCGTTTTCACAGTTGCCCGTCGGCGGCGCAACGGGACGTGGCCACCGCTGCGCCGCCCGCATGAGTGCCACGCGGGCAGACGCGCCTGGTGCCGCCCGGGCCGGTGCGGGATGTCGGGCGAGCATCGTCGTCGCGGTAGGCTGTTCCCGCAACGACAGGGGAGCGCCCGTCGTCGGCGGGCTTGCCCGCCTGCGGCCACGGCGCTGAGAGTGCGGGCAGCCGCAGACCCTCGAACCTGCCCCGGTTCGCACCGGCGAAGGAAGTCGAGAATCTCCCCGGGCGCACCGGCTGCGCCCGGGCCCTCCGGAGAGCCCATCCAGGAGGACCATCGTGAACACCAACCAGATTGACGGCGCTGCCTCGACGCGCAGCGCCCGGTCGCTCACCACCATCCGCCCCAGCCGCCGCGCCCTGCTCACCGGGGGCGCCGCCACCGCCGTCGGCCTGGCGCTCGCGGCCTGCGGCTCCGGGAACAACGGCCCGAGTACGGGAGGCACGGCGGCGGGCGGTGACACCGTCACCGTCGTCACCTACGACTCCTTCGACCTGCCCGACGAGCTCATCACCGCCTTCAAGGACGACACCGGCTACACCCTGGAGATCGCCCGCTCCGGCGACGGCGGCGAGGTCGCCAACAAGCTGATCCTCACCAAGGACGCCCCGCTCGGCGACGCCGTCTTCGGCATCAACAACACCATGGCCTCCCGCATCCTCGCCGAGGGCGTCATCGACACCACCACCGCCCTGAACCTGCCCGACGGCGCCGCGGACTACCTCGCCCCCTACATCGTCGACGACACCCCGGCGCTCGTGCCCATCGACTTCGGGGAGGTGTGCGTCAACGTCGACACCTTCTGGCTCTCCGACCGCGGCCTGGAGATACCCACCGTCTTCGAGGACCTGACTGACCCGGTCTACAAGGACATGTTCGTCGCCATCAACCCCACCACCTCCTCCACCGGCATGGCCTTCCTGCTGGCCACCATCGGCCACTTCGGCGAGGACGGCTTCGCCCAGTACTGGAAGGACCTGGTCGCCAACGGCACCAAGATCGACGAGGGCTGGTCGGACGCCTACTACACCGATTTCACCGCCGGCGGCGGCGATGGCGCCTACCCGATCGTCGTCTCCTACTCCTCCTCGCCCGCCGCCACCCTCAACGACGACGGCATCCCCACCACCGCCGCAATGTCGCGCACCGCCACCCGCCAGGTCGAGTACGCGGGCGTGCTGGCCGGGGCCGCCAACCCCGACGGCGCCGCCGCCTTCGTCGCCTGGATGCTGTCGCGCCAGGTTCAGGAGGCCATCCCCGACGCCATGTACATGTACCCGGTGGACCCCGATGCCGCCCTCGCGGACGACCTGGCCGATTTCGGTGCCACCGCTGAAGATCCGATCGTCGTCGACTCGGCGGACATCGCCGACCACCAGCAGGAGTGGCTGACCACCTGGGCGGAGGCCGTCGGCCAGTGACGGTGGGAACGGAGGGCTGCCAGTGACAACGGTGGTGGCCGGACCGAGTGCCCGGGGCCCGCGGGCGACAGCGGGGGAGCGGATCGGCTGGACGCTCGCCGTCGCCGCCCCGCTTGCCTTCCTCGGCGTGTTCTTCGCCTGGCCCGTGCTGACGCTGCTGGCCCGCGGCCTGGCCCCTGACGGCACCCTCGACCTGGGCGGCTTCGGCGAGGTGCTGTCCCGGCCGCGCACCTGGCGGATCATCGGCCAGACCCTCATCCAGGCCACCGCCGCCACCGTCATCTGCGTGGCGCTCGGCATCCCGGGGGCGCTGGTGCTCTACCGGCGCCGCTTCCCCGGCCAGGGCCTGCTGCGCGGCGTGGTCACGGTTCCCTTCGTGCTGCCCAGCGTCGTCGTCGGCACCGCATTCCACGCCCTGGTGACCACCGGCGGGCCACTCGGCGGGCTGCACCTGGACGGCACCCGCACCGCCGTGATCGCCGCCCTGGTGTTCTTCAACTACGGATACGTGGTGCGCAACGTCGGCACCATGTGGTGCCGGCTCGACCCGCGCGCCGTGGAGGCGGCCCGCACCCTGGGCGCGTCGGCGTGGCGGGCGTGGCGCACCGTCACCCTGCCGAGCCTGCTGCCCGCCGTCGCCTCCGCCGCCGCGACCGTCTTCCTGCTGTGTGCCACCGCCTACGGGGTGGTGCTGGTGCTGGGCGGCACCGGCGCGGGCACCATCGAGACCGAGATCTATCAGCTCACCGCCCGCTACCTGGACCTGCGGGCCGCGGCCGTGCTGTCGGTGGTGCAGCTGGTGGTGATTGCCGCCGCCCTGTGGGTGGGGGAGCGGGCCCGCCGTGCCCGCCAGGCCCACCTGGCGCTGCGCACCGATGTGCCCGCGACGCCGCTGCGCGCCGCCGACGCCCCGGCCCTGGCCGTGACCGCCCTAACCATCTGTGGTCTCCTGGTGATGCCCATGGCGGTGCTGGTGATCCGCTCGCTGCGCCGGGCCGGGCACTGGACGCTCGCCAACTACGCCGACCTGTCCACCACCGGCGGCGACAACGCCCTGCTGGTATCGGTGTGGGAGGCGGCCGGCAACTCCCTGCGGGTGGCCGTGGCCGCCACGGTGATCGCCCTGGCGGTGGGGGTGGCCGTGTGCCTGGTGCTGTCCCGCAACCCGCGCTCGCGGCTGCTCAGGCGCGGGATCGCGCTGTTCGACGCCGTGTTCATGCTGCCGCTGGGGGTGTCCGCGGTGACGGTGGGCTTCGGCTTCCTGATCACCCTGGCCCCGACCGGGTTGACCCGCAGCTGGTGGATTCTGCCGCTGGCACAGGCCGTGGTCGCCGTGCCACTGGTGGTGCGCACCCTGCTGCCCGGCATGCGGGCGATCGACCCGCGTCAGCGGGAGGTCGCGGCCACGCTCGGCGCCGGTCCGGGCCGGGTGCTGGCCGGCGTGGACGGGCCGCACCTGCTGCGCGCCGGGGGGTTGGCCGCGGGATTCGCCCTGGCCACCAGTCTGGGGGAGTTCGGGGCGACGTCGTTCCTGGCCCGCCCGCAGGGACCCACCCTCCCGGTGGTCGTCTACCGGCTGGTCGGCTCCCCGGGCGCGCAGAATCAGGGCATGGGGCTGGCCGCCGGGGTGGTGCTGGCGGTCGGCGCCGCCGCCCTCATGCTCGCCTGCGAGCGTCTCCAGACCTCCGCGGCGCTCTCCCGTCCCGCCCCTCCCCACCGAGACCGCACCGGTAACACGCTGCGACCGGCACAAATGATGCCCGCACACAACCCAGGAGAATCCGCATGACCGTTGCCCCTGCGGTTCCCGCCCCCGCATCCGAACCCGCGCCCGCCACCTCGGGTCTGTGTGTGCGCGGCCTGCGCGTCGTCTACCCGGCCACCCGCGGCGCGGCACCCCTGACCGCCGTCGACGCCGTCGACCTCGACGTCCCCCGTGGACAGATCCTCGCTCTGCTGGGCGCCTCCGGCAGCGGGAAGTCCTCCCTGCTGCGCGCCGTCGCCGGCCTGGAGGACATCGCCGCCGGCACCATCACCTGGGACGGCGACGACGTCGTCCCGGTGCCCGTGCACCGACGCGGCTTCGGGCTGATGTTCCAGGACGGACAGCTGTTCCCCTTCCGCGACGTCGCCGGCAACATCGCCTACGGGCTGGCCGGCCTGCCGCGTCCCGAGCGGGCGCGCCGGGTGGAGGAGGTGCTCGACGTCGTCGGGCTGCCCGGATACGGGGACCGGGCGGTGACCACCCTGTCGGGCGGGCAGGCGCAACGGGTCGTGCTCGCCCGCGCCCTCGCGCCGCGCCCGCGGCTACTGCTCCTGGATGAGCCGCTGTCCGCCCTCGATCGCGCCCTGCGCGAGCAGCTCGCCACCGACCTGCGCACCATCCTCAAGACGCAGGGCACCACCGCCCTGTATGTCACCCACGACCAGGACGAGGCCATGACCGTCGCCGACCGGGTCGGTGTCATGGCCTCCGGCCGGCTGCTGCGTCTGGACACCCCGGAGCGGCTGTGGGCCAACCCCGGCAGCGCGCGTGTCGCCCGGTTCCTCGGCTTCGCACCGCTGCTCGACGCCGACGCCGCCGCCCACCTCGGCTGGGCCGACCTCCTGGCGGGGCGGCCGGGGGAGCTTCTGGCGCTGGCGCCCGGTGCGCTAGCGGTTGCGCAGGGCGACGCCGGGAACGCGGACGACGGCGGGACTCCAGGTGGTGGGCCCGCCACCTCGGGACCGGCCGGCTACGAACTCAGCGCGCGGGCGCGGGTGGCCGCGGTGCGCATGCGCGGCGGACGGCGCGTAGTGGAGGTCGAAATCGCCGGCGAGCCCGCCATGGCCGTGCTCGCCGATGGCGATGCGGAGCCGGTGCGGGCGGGGCAGGAGATAACCGTTCGCCTGGACCGGCGTCGCGCCGCCGTGGTGCGGGCATGAGCATGAGCCCCGTCATAACTACCGATCTCGGTACGTAACTTCCACCGATCTCGGTACGTAACGTCCACCGATCTCGGCACGTAACGTCCACCGATCTCGGCACGTAAGAGCCACCGACCTCGGTGAGAGGGGCGGGGTGGGGGGCAGGTGAGAGGCTGGTCTCACAATGCCGTGGCGACTCGCGTGATCGCTCTGCACGCTGCTAGCGTCACGCCCCGACGCCGACACCCGGCGGCGACGGTCGAACCGGCTCCCCGGAGCACGTCGACCGCAACCCGATCCCCGGAGGAACCACCTCACATGCTGGCCACGCGAATGTGTTGTTGCTGTCGCTGACGACAGCTCTACGCCCATTCGCCGTCCACTCCGAGCGCTGACGCGTTCCCCAGCCCTTATGTGAGGTTCCCCGTGCACACGTCCACCCGGGACGCCCGTACTCTCTCCGCCGCCACGCCCGCAGAGGGCGCGCCCCTCACGCCCCCGACGCCGCTCGGCCCGGCGGCCCCCTCCACCTCCCGGCAGCTGTTGAACCGCCTGCGCGCCGACCGGGCCGCCACACTCGGCGCGATCATCGTCGCCCTGACCACCCTGGTCGCCTTGTTCGCGCCGTGGATCACGCGTGCCTTCGGCGTGGACCCCTACACCTACGACCTCGACGCGCTGGACGCCTCCGGCCTGCCGCTCGGCCGCTTCGGCGGCATCAGCGCCGCCCACCCCTTCGGCGTGGAGCCGCAGACCGGCCGGGATTTGTTCGCCATCGTCGTCGAGGGCACCCGCACCTCCTTCTCCATCGGCATGGGCGCCACCGTCCTGTCCATGGTCGTGGCCATCGCACTGGGCGTGTCCGCCGGCTACTTCGGCGGCTGGTGGGATGCCCTGGTCTCGCGCCTGACCGACATCACGCTCGGTTTCCCGCACCTGGTGTTCATGATCGCCGTCTCCGCGATCGTCCCGGCCACCGCTCCGCGCGTGCCCATCATGATCCTCATCATCGGGATCCTGGGCTGGCCGTCGACCGCCCGCGTGCTGCGCAGCCGCGCCCTGTCCCTGCGCTCACGCACCTACGTCGGAGCCTCCCGCGCCATGGGCGCTTCTCAATGGCACGTGGTGACCCGGCAGATCCTGCCCGGCCTGGTGGCCACCATCATCGTGTTCACCACCCTGTCCATCCCCGGGAAGATCACCGCCGAGGCGGCCCTGTCCTTCCTCGGCGTCGGCGTGAGCCCACCGACCCCGTCCTGGGGGCGGGCCATCGGCAGCGCCGTCACCTGGGTGAGCACCGACCCCTGGTACCTGCTGTTCCCCGGGGCGGCCCTGTTCCTCGTCACCCTCGCCTTCAACCTCTTCGGTGACGGCCTGCGCGACGCCCTCGACCCCAGGACTGGTGAGGCCCGATGAACCGCCTGCGCTTCCTTGCCTCCCGCACCGGCCAGACGCTGCTGGTGCTGGTGGTGATCGCCTTCATCACCTTCGCGATCTTCTCCCTGTGGCCCTCCGACCCCGCCGCCCTGGCCTGCGGCAAGCCCTGCACACCGGAGAACCTGGCGCGTGCCCGCGAGTTCATGGGATACGACCAGCCCTGGTACACCCAGTTCTGGCACTACCTGACCGGTATCGTCACCGGCCGTACCTTCGGCTCCGGTGCCGCCGCCATCACGTGCGCCGCCCCCTGCCTGGGCTACTCCTTCCGCCTGTCGACGCCGGTCACGGAGCTGATCGCCTCACGGCTGCCGGTCACCGCCTCCATCGCGATCGGTGCGGCGGTGCTCTGGCTGGTCATCGGCGTGGCCGCGGGCGTCGTGTCCGCGCTGCGGCGCGGCACCCGACTGGACCGCACCATCATGGCCGGAACCGTCCTGGGTGTCTCGGCGCCCTCCTACCTGCTCGGTCTGCTGGGCATCCTCCTGTTCGGCTTCACCCTGGACATGGTGCCCGTATCCGGCTACGTGCCCCTGAGTGAAAGCCCCCTCGACTGGGCCTGGCACCTGATCCTGCCCTGGTGCGTGCTGGCCCTGATCTCCGCCGCCGTCTACGCGCGCATGGTGCGCGGAGAGATGCTGGAGAACCTCGGTGAGGACTATGTGCGCACGGCCCGCGCCGTGGGCCTGCCCGAGCGGCGCGTCATCGGCCGCCACGTCATGCACAACGTGTCTCTGCCGGTGGTCACCTATTTCGCCCTCGACCTGGGCGGCATGCTCGGCGGCGCCGTCATCACCGAGCGCGTCTTCTCCATGCAGGGGCTCGGCGCCCTGCTCATGGACGCGGTCAGTACCACCGACCTGCCCGTGATCATGGGGGTCACGCTCGTGGCCGCCGCCTTCGTGATCGTCGCGAACCTCCTGGTTGACGCCTTCGCGGCCGTCATCGACCCGCGGGTCTGAACCCGCCCATTCCCACGCCCTTACTCGCTCTGCGCTCGATTTCTACCCGAAAGGAACACCCATGTCCTCCACCCGCCCGACGACGACGCAGCCGGCCTCCACGCGGCACCCCGAGACCCGGCCCGCCGGCCATGGACGCTTCGCCGTGTCCCGCCGCGGCCTGCTGGCCGGCGCCGGCGTCTCCGGTCTCGCCCTGGCGCTGGCCGCCTGCGGTGCCAACTCCCGCTCCGCGGCCACCGCCACCGCCGCCACGGCCTCCGCCGGCGGCACCCTGTACGTGCTCAGCACCGACACCGACATCAACTGGGACCCCGCCAAGAGCCAGTCCCTGGCCATCACCTCCCTGGGTCTGGTGCACCGCCGCCTGACCACCTGGGACATCACCGCCGACGGCGTCCCCGCCGTCGTCCCGGACCTGGCCACCGACACCGGCACGATCTCCGAGGACGGCCTGACCTGGACCTACACCCTCAAGGAGGGCATCACCCTCGAGGACGGCACCCCGATCACCTCCGCCCACATCAAGTACGGTCTCGAACGGTCTTTCGCCTCCGCCCTGTCCGGCGGACTCGGCTACCACAAGACCCTGCTGGCCGACGCCGAGGGCTACGCCGGCCCCTACGACGGCGAGCACCTGGACTCCATCGAGACCCCCGACGAGCGCACCATCATCTTCCACCTCGACCACCCCTACGGCGACTGGCCCTGGATCGTCTCCCTGCCGGCCTTCGCACCCGTCCCCGAGGACAGCGACGACCCGGCCACCTACGCCCAGGCCCCCGTCGCCTCCGGCCCCTACCGGGTGGAGTCCTACCAGCAGGGCAACTCCGTGACCCTGGCCCGCAACGAGAACTGGTCGGCCGCCACCGACGAGGTGCGCACCGCCCTCCCGGAGCAGATCGTCTTCTCCCTGGGGCAGGATGAGGACACCGTCAGCCAGCGGCTGATCGCCGACTCCGGCGACGACCAGAACGCCTTCTCCGCCCAGCTGCTGACCGCCTCCAAGCTGGCCCAGGTCAGTGCCGACGACGCGGCCTCCGCCCGCCTGGCCACCTCCGACCCCGGCCCGCTGCTGTACCTGGCGATCAACACCGAGCGCATCACCGACCCCGAGGTGCGCCAGGCGATCGCCTACGCCGTGGACAAGACCGCCGTGCAGCGGACCCTGGGCGGGGAGCTCGGCGCCGGGATCGCCACCACCTACATCACCCCGGGCATCCCCGGCCAGGAGGACTACGACCTCTACCCCACGGACCTGGAGCAGGCCAAGTCCCTGCTGGAGGGCAAGGACGTGCCCGAGCTGGTCCTGCTGTCCCAGAACAACGAGGCCCGCCTGGCGATCTCCGAGGCCGTGCAGCAGTCGCTGACCGAACTGGGGCTGAAGGTCACCATCGATCCGCAGTCCTCCGACGCCTACACCGAGCGGGCCACCCAGGGTGACGGATCCACCTACGACCTGACCGTCGTCTCCTGGAACCCCGACTACCCCTCGGCCAACGCCAACATCCAGCCCCTGTACGCCTCCTCCGAGATCGGCCAGGGCGGCTACAACATCTCCCGCTACTCCGACCCCGAGGTGGACCAGCTGATCACCGAGGCCTCCCAGGAGAGCGACCCGGAGGCGGCGGCCACCAAGTGGGCGGCCCTGGACCGGCGCATCGCCGAGGACGTTCCCGCCGTGCCGCTGGTGAACCGCCGCAACTCCTTCCTGCCCGGATCGAAGGTGACGGGGTTCTTCGTCGCGCCCTTCCCGGCCTACCCCAACTACCTGGTGCTCGGGGTGAGCGAGTAGTGCGCGGCGGGGAGCAGCAGAGCGAGTCCGGCCGGACGGCGCCGACCCCCGCGCTGTCGCTGCGCGGCCTGGGCGTCTCCTTCGCCGGCACCGTTGAGCACGCCAGCGCCGACATCGACCTGGATCTGGTGCCCGGTCGGGTGCTCGCCCTGGTCGGGGAGTCCGGTTCGGGCAAGTCCGTGACGGCCATGGGGGCGCTCGGCCTGCTGCCGGACACCGCCGTCGTCATCGGCTCCGCCGTCGTGACCGACCCGCGCCCGGGCGCCCCCGACGCTCCGGGCACGCAACTGGTCGGGGCACCCCGGCAGGTGCTCGACGACGTGCGCGGGCGCCTGGTGGGCACCATCTTCCAGGAGCCGACGACGGCGCTGGACCCGCTGGAGACCATCGCCTCCCAGATCGGCGAGGCGATCCGCGCGCACGCCACCGACCGCCCCCGCCGTCGCCGGGTGTACGCCCGGGTGCTGGAGCTGCTGGGGCGCGTGGGTCTGGGCGAGGGCGAGCAGGTCGAGCGGGTCGCCCGCTCCTACCCCCACCAGCTGTCCGGCGGGCAGCTCCAGCGCGCCTGCATCGCCCTGGCCATGGCCGCCGACCCGCCGGTGCTCATCGCCGACGAGCCGACCACGGCCCTGGATGTGACCGTGCAGGCCGGCATCCTTGACCTGCTGCGAGAGCTGACGGACTCCGGCGTCGCCGTCCTGCTGATCACCCACGACATGGGCGTGGTGGCGGATGTGGCCGACGACGTCGCCGTCATGCGGCAGGGGCGGATCGTGGAACGCGGCGGCACCCGTGAGCTGTTCGCCCACCCGCATCACCCCTACACCCGCGCCCTGCTCGACGCGGTGCCGCGGCTGGAGTCCCTGCGCCGGGCGGCCCCGGCCGACGGGGCGTCACAGGACGAGGCGACCGCGGCGTCGCCCGCCACGACCGCGCCCGACGCCGGAGCTGACATTCCGACGCCCATCACCGGTGCGGCCGCTGACCACGCGTCGCAGGCCGAGCCCGTAGTCGAGATTGATGGCCTGAACGTGGTCTACCGCAGTCACCGACACCGGGTGCACGCCGTCCGGGACGTCTCCCTGCGCATCGGCGCCGGCGAGGTGCTCGGGCTGGTGGGCGAGTCCGGTTCCGGCAAGTCCACCATCGCCGGCACCCTGACCGGGCTGGTGCCGATCGCGGCCGGGTCGGTGCGGGTGTGCGGCGTGGAGGTGGCCGGAGCCGGCCGACGTGCCCTGCTGCCGGCCCGCCGCGCCACCGGCGTCGTCTACCAGAATCCCGCCTCCTCCCTGAACCCGCGGCGCACGGCGGGTTCGGCCATCGCCGAGCCGATGGTGGTGCATGGCGGGTACGACTCCGGGGCTCGGCGGGCGCGGGTGCGTGAACTGCTGGAGGCCGTGCGCCTGCCGGCCGATCTGGCCGACCGCTACCCGCACGAGATGAGTGGCGGGCAACGCCAGCGCGTCGCCATCGCCCGGGCGCTGGCGCTGGAACCGCGCCTGGTGATCGCCGACGAGCCGACCAGCGCCCTGGACGTGTCGGTGCAGGCGGTGGTGCTGGAGCTGCTGCGCGAGCTGCAGTCGGAGCTGGGCTTCGCCTGCCTGTTCGTCTCCCACGACCTGGCCGTGGTCGACTCCCTGGCCACGCGGACCGTGGTGCTGTCGCAGGGGCGGGTCGTTGAGCAGGGCGCGACGGCGCAGGTGCTCGCCCACCCACGCCAGGAGTACACGCGCCGCCTGGTGGCGGCGGTGCCCGTACCCGACCCGGACGCGCAGGCCCGCCGCCGCGCCGCCCGCCGACAGGCCGCTTGAGCGGACGGCCGCCGGGCGGGGAACTGGAGGGGCGGGGCGTTATCGGCCGGGCGCCGGGCGGGTGGGGTACCGGATGAGTGGAGCGTCGGATGGGCCAACCGTCCCGGTCTGTTCACCGAGGTCGGTTGAAGTCACGCGCCCAGTTCGGTTGAAATGGCTCATCCCGGGCCCGGTAGTGCAGTAATCTCACAATGTGGGTTCGCCTCCGGTGAAGGGGCTGACGGGAGGCGGGCACAGGGGCCACCATTGGGTTGAGCCCGTATGACGTTCGTTTCCATGCCCCGGGAGGCACCCATGGCTCTTGCCCACTCGCACCGCTTCACTGAAGGTGATCTGCCGGTAGAGGCCGGCCGCTACCGGCTGGTCGCCTCCGCCTCCTGTCCGTGGTGCCGTCGCGT
This sequence comes from Actinomyces glycerinitolerans, assembly GCF_900098745.1. Taxonomy (GTDB): domain Bacteria; phylum Actinomycetota; class Actinomycetes; order Actinomycetales; family Actinomycetaceae; genus Actinomyces; species Actinomyces glycerinitolerans. The sequence continues at coordinate 465,582 of NZ_FQTT01000010.1, read as the reverse complement.
CCTCATTGCTCGTCGGCTGCTGGGCCTCACGGAGGCGATTCCCGTCTCCTGGAGCTACGGTCGCGGCGCCGACGGCTTCTGGGAACTGACCGGCCCCGACGGCGAGCCCGGCCCCGACCCGGCCCTCGGCGGCGCCACCTCGATCGCCGAGGTCTACGCCGGCACCCCCGGCTATACCCCGCCGCCCACGGTCCCGGCGCTGGTGGACACCACCACCGGGCACGTCGTCGTCGATGACTCCGGGGACCTGCTCTTCGACCTGGCCACCGCCTGGAAGCCGCTGCACCGCGCCGGCGCCCCCGATCTGTACCCACTGGACCGGCGTAACTCCACCGACGCCTGGGACAAGTGGATCGGCGAGCACATCAACCGGCCGCACGCCACCGCCACCCACTCCAAGGACACCGAGGAGGCGACGACGGCCGCCAACAATGTGTTGCTGGCCTTCGACGTGGTCGACACTCTGCTGGCCCGCGCCACCAAGATGGAGGCCTCCCGCGAGGCGGCCCTGACCGTGCAGGATGTGCCGCCGCTGTCTGCCGTGGTGTCCGTGGAGCAGTTCCTGTGCGGCGCCGCCCCTACCGGAAGCGACATCCGTCTGTTCACCACCGTGCAGGCCTACGAGTACGGCGGGCGCGCCTACTACCCCGGCGGCGAGGCGCCGTCGATCGCCTTCTGGCCGGCGCTGGCCCGCTGGTTCCGGGCGTTGGAGGGACGCGTCGGCTGGGTCGGCACCGAGGAGCGCAGCGCGCTCGGACTCTGAGGTGGTGGCGTGCCCGCGCCATTGGCGGCGGGCCATGCGTAATCAGGGGCTATCCATCGCCGTGAATGGCGGACGACGCTGAGGCGCCACGCCACCGACCACCCGAAGACGGGTCACCGGCTTTTGCCGTTGCGCGGGTGGCTATGGGCAGACCTGCCCATTTGATGGATGTACTTGTCCACGTACTCTCCTATGCATACATGATCCTGCATGTATCCGACATTAGGAGAGAACGTGAAACATGTATCCGACCGACGTTCTTACCCGAACGAGCGCGCTCGTAGTCGAGGCGTGCCGCTGGCGCCAGTGCGCGTCTTCGCGAATACACACGAAGCGGCCATGGCGGTCCGGACTCTCGAGCCAATGAACGCGTCCGCCTGCACCGGAAACAGGGGCTAGTCCGATGGCGGAGAATCTGCGGCGTCAGGCGCTCGGACGCCTGTGCGAGTATGTGTCCAACCAGAACACGAGGCTTGGGTTTGACGGCACCTTGGTGCCGCGCTACGCGGGGCCCTCAAAAGGCGCGGAAATAATGGCGACGGTTAATGCGTCGGACACCTGGACGGGGCCGTTGGCGGATGAGATGGCCGAAGACGCCAAGGCGGATGTGGACGCGGTTGATGCCGTATTCAGCAATCTGTTCCGGGATGTCCGGAATAAAAGGGACGCCCTGGAAATGGAGGTGGAGGAGGACGATCCGGACGCCAACTGGCCCAATGGCGGCGTTTAGGTGCGGCGCCGCAACCAGACTGACAGTCCAACCCGAAGGAGGGTAGCAACAAATGGCCGTGCTACATATGGATCCCAGTAAGCTGGAATCAGTGATACAGAATATCCGCAATCTAGCGGACGAGTGTGACGCCGCCAAGTCGAGGATCGATAGCGAGTTCGAGGCGGAGAATGATCCGGAGCCCATCGACTACTTTCCGCCCGCCGCCGATAAAGCGATCGGTAACCTCAACGGCAGGGCAGAAACGTTGGAGGAGGCCAAGAACGCCATCGTGGCTGTCAACGAGTCCGGCGTCGGCAGCATGAACGCGGAAGGAGTGATCAGCTGCGATATCCCCGATAGTGTTAGCATCAACAATGTTGAGCAACTAGTTTCTTGGTCGGATGGCACAATTGATGCGCACGATCTGCAGAACATCGTTGAAACCGGACGCAAGTCCAATGGGCGTGACTACGACCAAGTGATAGCTTCCATGCGGGAGCACGCGGACGACTCCGTGTACGCGCAGGCCTATATCGAGTGCGTGGGCCCGGAGAACCTCACCCAATTGCCCCTGAATGTGGAAGAGCGCGTGTGCACGCACTTCGACGGTATCGATTCCGGTGACGTATGCACAACATTGCTGGACCAAGACGCGGCCGGGGAACTTTCTGAGCTCCAGGGCACACTACTTGCGTCGGCATCTAAAAGGTGGGACGATGACAAATGTCGTTCTGTCGCAGAAGCTATTTCGGAATCTGTTGATGACGAGGCAGGGCGGGGACGGGCCACGGTCCTGAACGCCATGCTCGACGGACACGATGAGAACGGCGATCACGTTAATGACCTGGAGTTCAACGACGCCTTCCTGACTTCTTTGGCGGAGCGCCTTGACGATATCAACTGGGATTGGGATGTCCTGCCGGGCGATCGGTTCCTGGTCGGACAATCGATCGACCCGATGGCCGGCGTGCTTGATGCCATGGGCAACAATCCCGAGGCTGCGCTCGATTATCTAGCCCCTGCGTCTACTGGCGGCGACTTCGATACGACACGGCTGGAGGAGCTGTCGAAGCGCGAGTGGGATGAGCAGGGATTTGCAGGATTCACCGCCGCGGCGGCTGCGGCTTCGAGTTTGCGTTCCTCGAATGCTCCAGATGTGCGAGATCGAGCGAACGCTCTGACGGACAACAGCATTCATTTGCTTGCAGTTAATACCGATGAGAGTATGTACGACGATGATGCGAAGGCTCGCATCGGCCTTCTGCTGGCGAACTGTCCCGGAGAACTGACCAATGCTTGGAACGATGGTATATCTCTGCGAGACAATATGTATTCCAATGCCAAGTTCTCAGTTGCCACGGTCGAAGATGCGAATACCTTGGTATATCGCATTGCTGACTCGACGGATGCCTTGAGTACTATCGCAAGTCAAATTACCAGCTATGCACATGATCGCGGAACATTTGAGGCGATGGAAAATGGCGGCGACCGAGAGAGTCAGATTGAGGTCCTTAATAAGCCATATCGGCAGAGTTATGGGGCGATAGGATTCTTGGTTGGTGTTGCGGACAGTAAAGCGGGGATCGCGAACGCGAATGCAGCGGAGCGGATAGAGCGTGGGAATCGTAACTTCGAAGCAGTCAACTTGGGTGTTGTTGCGGCAATTACTGCGGTGAGTGGTCCGTTCGCGCCGGTGACTCTGCTGACTGAAGCACAGGGGCTGCTAATCTCGACCGGCTACTCGGTGGTTACAACTCTTAGTAAACCGTTGTCCGCAGACATTGAGTCTGTCGATTCTGCTGCTCCTCAAGGCGTTCGAGAAGCGCTTTGGGCTGGATCTATACAGGATGCATCGGAGTTGGGTCTTATCGATCAGAGCACGTATACATATAATAATAAGGACGAGGCGTATACCTGGATAGTTCACGACCCTGATGGTAACTGCAGTATTATGCTGAGCAACACCAATTCAGACGAGGACGGAATCGGTCAACTTAAGGAGTGGTATAATGGCCTTCCGGGCGACTCTGAAGTTGACGACGTCGTTGAAGACTTCGAGGATAACTACGATGATGGTTATAACTCGGCGTTAGAGACTGTGGCTGAGCTGCCAGAAGCTAAGAAGTAGTGATGTACCTTCTATGTGGCCTTAAAGGTTCCGCGTTGTCACCGGGGCGTGCTGGTGCGGTGGAGTCCGGGTCGTTGAGGGATCTGTCAGGATCTGGGTGTTGTGGAGGCTCGTTTGTCTGGTTGCTGTGGTTTGGGAGTACGGGCGGTTCGACGCCCTCGATGACCTTGAAGCCATGCTCGGTCCCGCGGGCGCGTTCGTGTTTGTCTGGGGGAGAGTAACCAGATCGTGGAGTGGGGCCGCACCATGTAGTGCCAGCGGACCCACCCGGCGGTGGTGACCTCGACGCTATCGATGGATGTCCAGGGCCCGCTGTTTCAGATGAGCTTCGCCGTGTACAAGGAGTACAGGGCTTCGGCCAGGGCGAAGCCGAAAGGAGGCCGAACTCGGGGACCCGCCGAGGCGACCGCGTCGGCTTCGGCGCCGCCTACCCGCACGCGGATGGCCTGGTACAGCGGCCCTGCGGTTGGAGTGGCGGGGTCGCGGCAAGGGCTGGCGTCCTCGGTGCTGCCAGATTCCGATTCTCGGAGCACGCTCCGTCAAAACAGGGACGATTCAATACGGGAAATGAGTGATATGAACGGGTGGCCCCTGTCTTCGAAGGTGCGGCTAGGCGGTTGGTGAATTCCTGATCGCCTTCATGGACAGCAGCAGTTGCATGTCATCGACGGGTGAGACGACGAAGTCGCCGTTGGCCAGGTAGAAGGACTTGGCCGCCTCGTCCCGGCAGTGGATCAGCAGGGCGCGAGCTCCCACGATCTCGCTGACCTGGAGGGATCTCAGCATGGCGTCTTTCAGAAGTGCGGCGCCGATGCCCAGACCTTGCGCACGCCGATCAACCGCGAGACGTGCGAGCAGTATGCAGGGAATCTCGCGCGGAGCCTGCTTTGCAATACTGGCCGGAGCGTCTGTCTTCACGATGCAGGCAGTTGCGAGTGCGTAGTAGCCGAGTATCTGACCGTCCTGGACGGTCACGTACGTGACCGCGTTGTCCGCCTTCTGGTTCTGCCATGCGAAACGGTGCAGCCAGTCATCCAGCTCCTCGGCGCCGCTGTGGAATTCGCTTCGGGAGTCGCCGCGGCCCAGGCGCCGAGGAGCCTCGAGGACGCCGCCGACACTCACGCCTCCTCCGGATCCTCTGAAAGCGCAATGCGGGTCCCGAAGGGTGACGGACGGTTCCAGAGCCGTTCGAAGCGTGAGGTGTCGGTCAGGGGAGCGTCGAGCACCTGCATGACTCGCTCGAATGTGGCGTCGTCAACGGTGAACCAGCGGCGGTTCGTCATGACTCGCTCGGCTTCCATGGTTGCGGACGAGAGTATGAACTCGCTGACGTTGCGGTCCGTTTGGGCCGCGGCTTGTTGGATCAGGGCCTCTTGGCGCGGTGTGGCGCGCAGGTCGATCCGCTGGGTCTTAGCTGGCGGCATGATGGTTCCTCCTCGTACGGAAAATGTACGTACGGAGGCCCCACTTGGCAATAGCTGGGCCTCAACGCGTCAGCACCGGGTTGTACAGCAGCCGGTTCGGCGTCGTCGGGCACTCCTCGCCCACCGCCATCGGGGCGATCAGGCGGTCGGCCCGCAGGTCCTCCAGGCGGGACACCACGCGGTCGCGCAGCGTCCACGGGTCGATCGTGTTGAGGTACACCTTGGTGCCGCCCTCGAAGCCAGCCAGGGTGGACACCCGCCACTTCAGGGTGATGTGCCAGGGCATCGGCTGGTCGACGTCGATCGGCTTGTGGTGCCACTCCTCGTTGCTGGGCACGTCCGCGCCCGTAGCCGCATGCAGCGCGTGCAGCAGGTCGGAGACGGCATCCACCTCATCCCGACTCATTAGCCACGGCTCGCAGGTGGGCGACGTCGAATACACCTCCAGCGTCGGGTAGCGGTGCCCGAAGCCGGCGAAGGCCACCGCGTGTTCATTGGACGCCACCAGCAGGCCCCGGTAGGCGGCGTAGTCCACCCCCATCTCGTTGTACAGGTTCGGGTTGGCGCGCACCCGCTGCAACTCCAATTCGGAGGACACGCCCCGCTCGTCGATGCCCACCAGCTGCTTGTGCAGGTGATCGAAGGACGCGCCGGCCGGGCGCAGCCAGTTCTGGAACACCGCCACATAGCGAACCCAGCGGTTGGCCTGATACAGGTCGTGCGTGGCCTGGACGGCCAGGCGGATGTAGGCGCGGTGCTCGGCCGGGGTGAGGGTGCCCGAGCCGGCCAGGGAGGAGGAGTCGACGGCGTCGTCGGTGTAGTGCCGCCGCGCCACGATCACGTCGTGACCGCCGGCGAAGAATGCCGCCAGGTACTGTCGGCGAGCGTCCGCGTCCATGGTCTCCCAGGTGTCGGGGTTCTGGCCGGAGGCGCGCAGCTTGGCGCGGGCCACCCGGGCCACGTGGTCGGCGCCGGCCGGATCGGCCAGGTAGGCCTCCATGCGTTCCCGGGCGGCGTCGGGCACTTCATAGCCGTGGTTGGCGTGCCAGTAGTCGTAGGACAGGATCTCGAACAGGTTCGGGATGCGGCGGAACTCGGCGACCGTGTCGAACAGCTCGGCGGCGGGCAGGGCGTCGATCCGCTCGAAGCCGCCGTCGGGCGTGGCCACGACGCGGGACTTCTCCGGCGGAGTCTCGGTGTAGTGCGCCGGGCAGAACTTGCAGGCGCGAGTGCGCTCGGCCTGCGTGAGCGTGTGGACCTCGGCGGCGGGGTGGGAGATGGGGCGGTTGCCGCGTCCGGGTACGGTCCACACCTCGGTGCCGGTGAAGGGACTGATCTGCTTGACGGTCCCGTCCGCCATGCGGGTGAGTGGTTCGGCGGAGGGGGAGTACGGCTGGAGCATGATCCCAAGTATCGCGCCGTCACGGCCCCGACCGGGCCGATATCGGCGGCCCATCCCCGGCGGCTTGCCCGCACCTCGGCGCATACACGCGTCAGTGGCGGCTCGGCCGGCGCGTCACTGCGCCAGGGTGATCGACGCCGGCAGGTCGGCCTGCCTGGCGAGGAGGACGACGTCGTAGTCGGTGTGTCCGATGACGTACAGGCCCGGCCAGGAGCCGACGGCCGTGTAGTACAGGACGAGCACCTTGCCGGGTTCGTACCAGCCGATGTCGCCCGGCTGCGGGGCGCCGGCGCTCATGCCCGTGGTGTCCAGGTCCTGCGGCAGGGAGGCGGTCAGTTCCTGGCCGCCGTAGTCGGAGAAGCTGAGCTCCAGTGGTAGCTGAGCGAGCAGGGAGCGGGTGGCGGCGTTGTCGTCGAGAGTCGCCTCCATGACGGTGCCGTCGAGGGCGCCTCCGAAGGTGATGCGGATCGAGGCGGGTTGTGTTGCGGGCATGTTGGTCTCCTGGGTGGGTTGTGGGCTGCCGGTGGTAGGGCCGGGGTTTGTGGCTGTCGGGGAAACCGTCGCCGGCGACGCGTTGGTGCCTTCGCCGGAGGCGCATGCCGCCAGCGCCAGGCCGGTCAGGGCGACGGGCATACCCTGCAGTAGACCACGGCGAGAGAGCGAGTGAGCAGAGACGTGCATGACGATCCTTTCGGCTGTGCGCGGTGTCGAGATGGGAGGTTCGCAGCTACTGCGTCTTGCCCAGTCTGGACTCGAGGATGCCGACTCTGGGAGGCACGGGTAGGGCCATCTGGACGCATGGGAGGCGGGAGAAGGCTCTATCGCATGTCCTGCCGGGCTGATGATGGCGTCCTGGTGAGCTTCAAAACGCCGACTCGATTTCGTGTGCCGCGTTACTCGCAGGCGATTCCGTCATTGTCGCGATCAAGTGCGCTGCGGTAGCCGGGTTCGCCGGCATAGATCGGTGCGGCGCCCGCTGCCCTGGCCTCGCTGCAATTCTGGTAGTACGCCGACGTGTCCTGCTGTGGCATCAGAGGCGCTGGCGCGGGGGCGGCTTGTTCGGCCTGTGCAGCCTCTTGAGTGGCTTGTTCGGCCTGTCGTGCTGTTTCTTCCTGGGCGGCCTTCTCGGCCGCAGCAGCGGAGGCCGAGGCCGCGGCGGAAGCGGAGGCTTCTGCCTCGGCCGCCGCTGCCGCGGAGGCTGACGCAGAAGCGGCCGCATCGGCGGCGTCGTGGTTCACCGTGAGGGTGATTACCTGGTCGGCGGTAGCCGTTGTCCCGGCGGCGGGGTTTTGCTCCCTGACCGACCAGTTCTCGGGGATGATGACCGTCTCCTCACCGTCGATGTCGGTGAAGGTAGGCCTTTCGATGAATCCTGCCCGTTCGAGTGCTTCCGCAGCCTCCTTCCCATCCATCCCGACCAGGTCCGGGATAATCAGGGCGGCGGCGGTGGTCTGTGTCGGCTGCGCTTCGGATTCGGGGGAGACGCCGCAGGCCACTAGCGTCGGGCCGGCTAGGAACAACGCGGCAATAGCAGCAAAGAATGCGGCTCGGCAACGTTCACGAAGAAGGACGTGCGGGAACCGGGCCGAAGGGGAGTGGGCGGACACTGCCGACATGGAGACTTCCTGTGGATGGGATTCATGGGAGCTGAGGGGAACTCAGGCGATCAGCACCGTACCGGCCTGTGCACCGGCCGTTGCCCAGAAGCATGGAATCGCAATCGCTCATCAACCCGATGTTGAGAATCGTGATCGGCATGTAGTGCGCCCGGAAAGGTGCATGCCGACACCGCCAGTGTCCACAGGTGCGGTTCGTGCACCCCTAATCCACAGAGATCAAAAGGCCCAGATGCGCCGCCGAGGCGGGTGTCTGACGCTGGTGACGCGGGCACGGCGCCCGCGGGCGCGGCCAACGTCGGCCGGCCCTAACCCCTCCAGGAGGAGATCATGAAGCACACCTTGTTGACCTTGCACAACGCGTGGGTCCTCGCCCACGGCACCCCGCCCGGCTTGAACGAGGCCGACGCCGCCGACCGGGATGGTGAAGCGGGCATGGCGACCGCCGAATACGCGATCGGTACTCTGGCGGCGGCGGCCTTCGCCGGCCTGTTGTTGGCGATCATGCGCTCGGGGAGCCTGACCGGCGTCTTGCAGGGCATCATCGAGTCCGCGCTGTCGGTGGGCTGAGGCGGTCATGTGGACGCCGCAACGCCCAGAGGGAGCCGCGCCCGCGAACCGCCCGCGTGACGCCGCAGAACGGGATCAGGCCGAGCCGGTCGGCCGCGGACACCCCGCGGAACGATGCTGCGAAACCTGCCGCCGGCGCCGCGGCCGTCACTGCTGCCATGGTCCGAGAGGCTGTCGTGGACGCGGACCCCGTGGCGGCGAGTGCGGCATGGTGACGGCAGAGCTCGCCGTGACCATGCCGGCCGTTGTGCTCGTCCTGCTGCTGGTGCTCGCCACCGTCAACGCCGGTGTCACCCAGCTGCGGGTCACCGACGCCGCCCGGGTTGCCGCACGCCAGGCCGCCATCGGGTCCAACGACGTCGCCAGCGCCGCCCAGCGCGCGGGCGGACCGGTGACGGTGAGCGTCGAGACCGGCGACCTCACCTGCGTGACAGCGAGCCGTCGGGTTCCGGGACCGCTGGGCGGCCTGGGCCTCACGGCCCGCTCCCGGGCCTGCGCCTACACCGAGCCGACCTGGGGCGAGGCAGGTGCGCCATGAGTCGGGCCGAGACACCGCCGCCGTCCACCGGCGTCGGCGGGGGCGGTTCGGAGATGAACGGCGCCTGCTCCCGCCGGCCCTGCCTGGGCCACTCGGTGGCCGGACCCGAGCAGGCGGGCGACGCCCTGGCGCGGGCGCCTGATCGTGGCTCGGGCACGGTCATGGTGCTCGGCATCATCGCCGTCGCCCTGTGCCTTGCGCTCGGTGCCACCGGGCTGATTCAGGCCCAGGCCGCCGGCGGTCGGGCCCGGGCGGCCGCCGACCTGGCCGCACTCGCCGGGGCGACGGCGCTGACCTCCGTGGTCGCACCGGCCGACCCCTGCGCCACCGCCCAGCGAGTGGCCCGGGCCAACGGCGCCGAACTCGCCGCCTGTACCGTCGACGGCGAGGACGTCACCGTAGCGGTCGGGGTGCCCACCCGGATCCTCGGAGTTCCACGCCGGGCCGACGCCGCCGCCCGCGCCGGACCGGTCAACCCGCTATGACCGGCGGCCGGGCGGGTGCGTCACGGTGGCGACCCTCGCCCGGTTGACGGTTGGGCGCGCCTCGTTGGTACCCGGCCGGGTTCGCCGGGTGCCGGAGGACCGGCCGACCGGTGCCGGCTGGCTCATAGCGGGCACCGAGCGGCGCAAAACCGTCGCGTCGGTGGTGGCATACCGTGGGTGCCGCCACCGACGCGGGCGGGTTTTGGGGCGAATGCCCCGAGAGATTGGGGCGCAGTGGGGCCGTGCCAGGGCGTCGTGACATGAGAAGGTGGGACGGTGAACGCAACTGCCGTGTTGCCCGTGGTGGCGGTCTGTCTCATGGCCGTCGCATCCGTAGGAGTGGCCGTCTGGCCTGCCTCCGGCTTTGCTCGGGGCTACGTCGACCGGTTGGAACAGGCCTCAGAAGAGGACGCCGGTCGGAGCGACGCTGCCACCGGCGGTGCCGGCGGCAGCGGAGCCGACGAAACCGCCGGCGAGGACGGTCGCGCTGAAGCCGGGGGCGCCGACGGGCGAAGCGCCCAAGCGGCCGGCGCGGAGGCCGAGCCCATCGGCGCGGGTGGGATGACGGATGTGACTGCTGTGCGAGTCCGCTCCCGGGGTCTGCTGGAACGCCGTCCCCAGGGCGTGTTGGCGGCGATCCTGTGCGCGGTGACCCTGGCTTGGGGACTTGGCCACGGGGCGGTGGGCTACACAGCCCTCGCCCTGCCGGTGGTGGCCCTGCTGGGTGTGGCCGGCAGCGTCGACGCCGTCTGCCACCGGCTGCCCAATCGCCTGCTCGGTACCGCCGCGCTCTGGCTACTGGCGGTCATGGCTATACGAGCCCTGGGAAACATGGCCTTGATTGCACCGTCAGCTGCGGAACCATGGACGGTGGGGCGGGCGGTGCTGTGCGCATTCGGAGCCGGGGCCGCCGTCTTCGCGATGTGGCTGATTCCCGCCTCCGGCATGGGACTCGGGGACGTCAAACTATGCGCCTTACTAGGGCTGTGGCTGGGCTACATCGCGGTGGATTGGGTGGTCGCCGGCCTGCTGCTGGGCTTCATACTCGCCGGGCTGGTGGCCATCGGACTCTTGGTCACGCGCCGGGCCGGGCGCAAGGACACGCTCGCCTTCGGGCCCTACCTGGCCGCGGGCGGCTGGCTCGCCTGGCTGCTGGCCGTGGCCTGACGCCGCGTCGAGCGCAGGGTTCCCGACGCCGCCGGGCACTTCCATGAGCTCAGCGACCTGACGCCGAACCGGGCACGGGACGCCGTTCGAGGCGGCCGGGCCAATGCCACCGGCGCTCTACGCCGCCGTCATGACGGCGGCGTTTGCGAGCGCACAACCCGGGAGCAGCATCTCCGCCACCGCGTGAACGAACCCCGACGGAATTACGCGGCCGCGACGTCGTCGGGGATCGCATCCAGCAGCAGTTGCAGCAGTGCGATCGCGCCCGCCTTGTCCAGCGGCTCGTTGTTGTTGCCGCACTTCGGTGACTGCACGCAGCTCGGGCAGCCGGCGGTGCACGAGCACTCGGAGACCACTGCGAGCGTCGCCTCCAGCCAGGCGCGCCCCGCCCTGAAGCCGCGCTCGGCGAAGCCTGCGCCACCGGCCTGGGCGTCGTGCACGAACACCGTGGGCGTCAGCGTCTGCGGGTGCAGCGCCGTCGACAGCCCGCCGATGTCCCAGCGGTCGCAGGTGGCCAGCAGCGGCAGCATGCCGATCATGGCGTGCTCCGCAGCATGCAGGGCGCCCGGCAGCTCCGCGGCCTCCAGCCCCGCGCGGGCGGTGAGCTCCACCGGCACCGTCCACCACACCGACGCCGTCGGCAGCACATGCTCGGGCATGGACAGCGGATGCTGAGAGACCACCTCCATGCCCGGCAGCGCCAGCTTGTTGTAGCCGACCACCTGGCTGGTGACCTCCACCGAGCCGAAGGCCCACACCACGCCGTCGGCCCACTGCTGCCGCTCCCGCTCGGCGACTATGCGCACCGAGCTCTGCTCGCGCGCCCGCGTGCGATACCCGACCGCCGTCTTGCGGCTGACGACGGCCGCCTCCTCGGTCAGCTCCTCCACCAGGTAGGTGCGGCCCTGGTGGATGTAGACCGCCCCGGGATGGACGGTGGAGTCCGCGGACGACCCGGACACGGTGCCGACGACGGCGCCGGTCGACTCCTCCACCACGGGCACGTCCGCCGGCCCGTCGCCGCGCAGGGAGGTCAGGTCCTGCGCCCGGCCCGGCAGGTTGGTGTTCCAGAACCAGCCGGTCGGGCGGCGTCGCAGCGCCCCGCGGGCGGCCAGCTCCGTCAGCAGGGAGTCGTCGGGCAGGCCGAACAGAGGCAGGTCCTCCTCCCGCAGGGGCGACTCCGAGGCCGCCGCGCACAGGTGCGGGGCCAGCACGTAGGGGTTGGCGGGGTCGAATACGGTGGCCTCCGGGGCGGCGAACACATCCTCGGGATGGTGGACCAGGTAGGCGTCCAACGGGTTGTCGGAGGCGATCAGCACCGCCACGCCGCGGCCGCCGGCGCGCCCGGCCCGACCCGCCTGCTGCCACAGGCTCACCCGGGTGCCCGGCCAGCCGGCGATGATCACGGCATCCAGGCCGGTGACGTCGATGCCCAGCTCGAGGGCGTTGGTGGTGGCCAGCGCCCGCAGGCGGCCGCGGCGCAGATCCTGCTCCAGGGTGCGGCGCTCCTCGGGCAGGTAGCCGCCCCGGTAGGCGGCGACCGTGTCGGCCAGCTCCGGTTGGGACAGGCCCAACGTGTGCCGGGCACGCTCGGCCACGATCTCCGCACTGCGGCGCGAGCGCACGAACACCAACGCCCGGGCGCCCACACTGAGTAGGTCCACGAGCAGCTCGGCGGCCTCAACCACCGCGCTGCGCCGCGCCGCCGGATCCTCCGTCGGATCGTCCGTGTCCGGGCCGACGGGCGCGGCGGGCCGGGAGGCGGGGGATGGCGCCGGTGGGCGCGGCGGGCCTGCCTGGCTGGTCGGCGTCTGCGCCGAGGAGGGATCGCCCTCCACCGAAGATGCGGTTACGCCGCCCGGGCGGTTCAGGAAGGGATCGGCGGCGGCGGGGAAGTCACTCGCCTGCGCCAGGGCCGCCACCGAGTTCTCCCAGGCCGCCCAGGGATCCAGCAGGGCCGGCTGCCAAAGGGCGAGGGTGTGCTCGCCGGTGGGGGCGGCGTCGTCGGCGATGGCGGTGATGGCCTCGGGATCCGCCCCGATCAGGCGGGCGGCCGTGAGTGCCGGCTCGGCCGCCGTCGCCGACGCGCACAGCACCACGGGCTCGGGGCCGTGCGGGCGCAGGCGGCGCACCAGCCGCAGCAGCCTACGCAGCACCAGGGCCACGTGGGCGCCGAGAATGCCGCGGTAGGCATGGCACTCGTCGACCACCACGTAGCGCAGCGAGCGCAGCAGGCGGTTCCAGCGCTCGTGGCCGGGCAGGAGCGAGAAGTGCAGGAAGTCGGGGTTGGTGAGTATGACGTCGGCGTGGGCGCGGGCCCAGTCGCGCTCGGGCAGAGGCGTGTCGCCGTCGCAGGTGGCGGCGTGCACAGTGCGCAGTGAGCCGCCCGGGACGCCCGCCTCGCGCTGAACCGACTCCAACTCGGTGATCAGGCGGTCCAGGGCGGCGGACTGGTCGGCGGCCAGTGCCTTGGTCGGGGACAGGTACAGGGCAGTGGGACGACGCCCGTAGGCGGAGATACGGGCATCGGTGTCTGCGCGTTGGGCGGCCAGGACCTCCGAGAGGACAGGTAGCCAGGCGGCCAGAGACTTGCCCGAGCCGGTGCCGGTGGCGAGCACGGTGTGCCGGCCCGCATGAATGGACTCGGCGGCGGCAACCTGATGCGTCCAGGGGCGGTCTACGCCCAGGCGGGTGTAGGCGGCGATCAGGTCGGGGTCCGCCCAGGCGGGCCACTCGCCGTGGCGACCGGGGCGGGCCGGGGTGCGCTGTAGGTGAATCAGCCGGCTGTCGCGCGCGCCGATGCTTTCGAGCAGATCGGTGAGGTTGCGCGCGGGCGAGTGCGGCTGGGTGGTCATGGGGCAAGTGTGCCGCAGGGGTACGACGGGAACCGTCAGCCGGGTGGTCGGGCGGGGTGAGACTGGCTTGGCGGAGATGCGGGGAGAGCGGGACGGGCCCCGAGTGGAGCCGGTTCCAGGCTGGGGCGGCCCCGGGTGGAGCCGGTGCGGGTTGCACACTGGAGCTGTCAGGACAAAGTCGGCCGATCGTGTCTTTTCGTTGAAATCACGCGGAAGTGGTGGCCGGGGCGGAGTTTGGTGTTGACGCTCCAGTGTGCAACGAGGGCCTCGTTGCACACTGGAGGTGTTCTGCCGCCGAGGCTGTTTCAGTGAAACCGCGGAATCATGCGCTTTTTGGTGTTGATGTCGGAGCGGTTGCGTGCAAGTCGGAGCCTTAGGGGCATATACGTGATCGGCGACCGCAAGGCATGGGCGCGATGCCGGTACGTCCGCGACCTCGGCGGCGTCACCGAGTCGTAGCCGGGCGCAGGGCTGTACTTGTGAGCGAGGTAGCCTGACACGCCATCCCGGGATGGGATCCCGGCGATCGTGGGACTGCGTGAACGAGAGCGCCTCCATCGGTTTGAGGAGACGCTGCCGCCGGTCTTCAACGACAGGGGTCTCCCCGTTCGGCAATGCTGCCGCAATCGCGTGTCCGCGGCTGCAGGCGCAGGCTGCTGAAGACCGTACCCCGCTGGCGACGCACTCGCTTATTGGACAATCGGCGCACTCGCGGATGTCGGTGAGCCTTTCTCAGTAGGGGAGGCTGTTGTTCAGGTTGAGGATGACCAGGGCGGCGGTGGTGTCGACGCTTGTGCCCTTGACGGGTGTCTTGATTCCGATGCCGGCGTCCACATCCTGAACCCGATGAGAAGAGTTCAATGTCCATCGGTGACCACTTTGAGTGACGGCCCACGCGTTGCTAGATGAGCAAGTGGCGCCAGAATGGGGAAAGCTCGACATTGCCGATCGGCTTCTGAGCTCACCTTGGACCAAAGTGGTCACGGATGGACAGATTTGGGTTCGCTGGGCGACCTCTGGTGCAGTCCCGGTTGCACCTTGACCGGCCTTTGGCACGATAGGCGTATGCGCATCGAATCACTCGGCTCGCTTACTGAGGCGGCCCTGGCCACGGCCGCTGACGGGGCCGTCTACGGGCGCGGCCAGGGCCTGGTGGACGCGGTCGGCGAACTCCGAATCGCCGACGGCGAGGCTACCGCCACGGTTTCCGGCACCTTCCCCTATTCGGTTCGGCTGACCTGGCAGCAGGATGAGGATGGCGGGGTCGCGGGCGATTGCAACTGCCCGCACCACGCCTCGGGCGCCTTCTGTAAGCACCTGGTGGCCGTCGGCCTGGCCGTGCTGCAGGCGGCCGAGCGTTCCGGTGCCCTGGTGCAGGCCGAGCCCGTGGGGGTGGAGGAACCAGCCCCTGAGGACGAGGCGGCCACCGCCGTCGAGGCCTATCTGAATGGCCTGGATGCGGACCAGCTGCGCGAGCTGATCCTGAATCTCGCCGACTCCAATGCGGAGGTGTTCCGCTCGCTGAGCACGACGGCGTCCCTGGTAGGCGGGGACGTGGAGGCGGTTGCCGCGGACCTGATGGCGCAGGCTAAGTCTGTCACCGGAGTGCGCCGCTTCCTCGGCTACCGGGACGCCATGGACTACGGCAAGGACGTGGGCGACGTCCTGAACGAGCTAGAGCCCCTGCTAGATACTGCCGACGGCGCTAAGGCAGCGGCGCCCGCACTGCTCCACATCACCACCCGCCTGCGCAAGCAGATGGAGAGGAATATTGACGACTCCAGTGGCGTGGTCGGTGATGTCTGCCAGCGCGCTGTGAGGCTCTACGCCCGCGCCTGCTGCGCAAGCCCGCCCGAGCCGGGCAAGCTCGGGCGCTGGCTGGCGAAGTTCCGCCTGGACTCGCCCGGTTGGCCCTCGGTCACCCTGGCGGAGTTCCTGCCGGCACTGGGGAATAAGGGCCTGAACGTCTACCGGCGTGCGGCGGCCAAGGCGGAGGCGGCCGCCGACGCCGAGGGGAAAGACCCGGACTTCGAGCTGAAGCAGATGCTGCTGGAGCTTGCCGATCACGACGGCGACGTCGACCGCGCCGTCCAGCTGCTGAGCCTGGGCGAGCACGCCCAGTACGGGGCGATCGTTGAGCGGCTGCTTGCGGCGGATCGTCGTCGGGAGGCGATGGCCTACCTGGACCGGGCGGTAGCCGAGAAGCGTGTGTCCACCAGCAACCTGGACTACTGGCGCAGACGAGGTGGCGGGTACTGGATTGATCCGCTGCGCGCGGCCGAGCTGTACCGCGAGGACGGGAGCGACGAGGACGCGCTGGACATGGCTCGCGCCCTGTTTCGTCGCGCGCCCACGCCGGAGATGCTCGACGTGCTCACCACGGTCGGCGCCTGGACGGGCCGTGGGAATGCGGAGCGGGATGAGGCGCTGGCCTGGGCCGAGCAGCAGTCCTGGCGCAGCGGCGACCCGATGATCGAGCTGGCACTGCATGTGGGTGACGTCGAGCGGGCCTGGGCCGCCGCCGACCGCTGGGGCGTCGGCTACGCCTGGCGGCAACTTGCCGACGTCAGCCCGCAGCCGCGCCCGGACGACGCCGTCGCCCTGTACCGCCAGGCCATCGAGGAGACGCTCATTCCGGTCGGGCGGAAGGCAGCCCGCGAGGCGGCGGCGCTCGCCACCCACATGATGGCGCTGGCTGCGGCCGCCGACGGCGTGGCAGGCGGCGGGGTGACGCAGCCCTATGACTCCGCTCCGGAGGGCAGCCGCGTGGCGGGCTGCCGCGCTTGGCTCGCCGATCTGCGCGAGCAGTACCGGCGCCGCCCCACCGTCCGCGAGGAGCTCGACCGGGTCGGGCTGTGAGGACGGGGCGGATCGGAGTGTTCCGTGCACTGCCTTTACGGAGGGGGCGTCACTGCTATTACGTACTCTCACGCCCGGCGTTAGAGCGCGTAAGAGTGGCTCCGGCCGGCGTGGCAAAACACCGCGATGCCGCCGAAAGCGGGATGGGTAATGAGGCCTTGAGCTCTTAACTACTCTAATAATGTTAGAGTAACAGCATGTTGCCCGCGGAGGTCGATCAGGCATTGAACCTGACGCCTGATGAGACGGTTGCGCGCCTACTGGCGTTGCCCGAGGACCAGTGGTTCGAGCGTAAGTCTGGCACGATCAGGCCCTTGGACTTTGCGGTCCCGCTAGTTGCGATGGCCAACGCCGAGGGCGGAGTGGTGGTTGCCGGTCTTCATGACGGGCGAGTGGTGCCCGTGGACGACAGAGCCGCTAACGCGCTCAGGCAGGTTCCCGCTGATTTCACGACGCCGTGTGTGCGTGTGGAAGTGACCGAGGTGCTTTCGAGCGAGGGGCGCATTCTCGTTTTCCACGTTCCGCCCGGCGAGCACGTGCATGAGACGAAGCGGGGGTACTGCTACCAGCGCATCGGGGACGAGTCCCGGAGGCTTACGTACGCGCAGCGGCAGGAGTTGGAGTGGGATCGTGGCGCTGCCAGCTTCGATGGCACGCCGGTACGGGACGTTACCGTCGCGGATCTGGACGGTGCGCAGCTCTCTGAGTACCAGCGGACTTTGGGTTCTTCGTCGCCCGAGTTGGCTCTTCGAGCACGCGACCTGCTCACGAGGGATGGCGCTGTTTCCGTTGCCGGATACCTACTGTTCGCGTCCCGGCCCCAGATGCTGTTTCCCAACGCGCACGTCCGCGTCTTGAAATACCAGCAGAACGAGCGGGGAGCCGGACGCACGCTCAACCTTGAGGATGATGCCGACATCCGCTGCGAGGGGGCGATACCCGAACAGATTGCCCGAGCGACCGCGGCTATCGAGGCGCTGGCTCCGCGCCGTCGCGCGCTTACCGACTCCGGGCGATTCGAGGGTGTATCCACGATCCCTAAGGATGTTTGGCTCGAGGGTCTGGTCAACGCCGTCGTGCATCGGTCCTACAGCATTGGTGGGGACCACGTGCGGGTTGAGATCTTTCCGAACCGGATCGAGGTCACCAGTCCGGGCAGGTTCCCGGGGCTGGTGAATCCCGCTGATCCGGCCTCGATCAGCCGCAATGCGCGTAATCCCCGCATCGCGCGGGTGTGTGCCGACCTGGGGGTGACGCAGGAACTCGGTGAGGGCATCCGGCGCATGTTTGCTGAGATGCGGCGGGCCGGGCTGTCCGATCCGAAGTACGTCCAGGGGCAGGAGGCGGTACGCCTGACGCTTATGGCGACTATGGCTCCTTCCGATCGGGTCGCGCGTGAGATCGGTCCGAATACGATGAGGATTCTTGATGCGCTGCGTTTGGCCCAACGTCCGCTGAGTACCGGGCAGCTGGTTGAGTTGGTCGGCATGGCCAGGCCGACCGTGCTGCGCCATTTGAACGCTCTTCGCGATGCCGAGTTGGTTGTGTGGGAGGGCGAGAGCCGTCGGGATCCCCGGGCCACCTGGCGGGCGGTCTGAGGTGCGAGGTCGGTCTTCGCGCGGCGGGCGTTGTGCGTTGCCCACCGGCCTGCACGAGCGGTATCGGTGCCGCCCCGCCGTCCGTGAGGAGCGCGACCGGGTCGGGGCGTGAGGGCGGAGCCGTGGAGACGGGCTGTTAGACCTTCGCCGTGCCGGGACTATGCCGCGGTGGTGATGGTGATGCGACCGCCCAGGGCGCGTACCACTCTGGCGACCGTTTGGAAGGACGGATTGCCTGCGCCCGATAGGGATTTGTATAGGGACTCGCGTCCGACGCCGACCTGCTCTGCTATCCCCCTCATGCCCTTGGCGCGGGCGATATCGCCAAGGGCTGCTTGAAGCAGCTTGGGATCGTCCTGCGCGGCGGCCTCGTTCAGGTAGGCGATGATCGCGTCGTCATCGTCCAGGTAGTCGGCCGCGTCCCAGCGTATGAGGCTCATGTCCAGTCTCCTGTTCTCCTGAGGTCCTCGCGTATCGTGCGTGCCTTGCTGATGTCGGTGCGCTGGGTTCCTTTGCTGCCCCCGAGGAGCAGACCGTATCCTCTGGGATACGGTATGTCATGTCGCCTCCTCTCGATTCGCATCGCGGCCACAGTAGGTCTCGTCTCTGACGTGAATTAGACCGGGATCGCCGTTGCGCACCAGGATGGCGATGGACTCGGGAGCGCCCGCCCCCGCGGCAAGGTCCTCGTAAAGCCACAGGTTCAGCGGTACCGCGGCATCATCGAGTTCGGCGGCGCCGCTCCTGCCCGGCTGCGGCGTCGCGCCCGCCCAGCTCGACGGTTTGGCATATGGCGACGACGGTCTCGGCACCGGGGCCGTCGTTCCGCGGCGTGGCGAGGAGGATCGGCTCGACGAATGATCCTGCTGATGACGCGCGTGCCGAGGCGCTTCGTGTTCGGATGTCGGATGACGGTCCAGAGGAGGTCAATGGCGAACGCGATTAGCTCGCTGGCACAGGGGCATCCGCGCAGGTGGGGCCAAGGTGGTAAGCAGGTGCGCGACCAAGGCGATGAGCAGGTGGTGCTGGATGGAGGAGAGCAGGCTCTGAGGCAATGATGTACTCACGCATGAGTAGTGGTCGGACTACTCTTCACGGCCGTACGTCCGCGACGATGCGGGGGATTCCACCGGGTCGTGCTACGGACAGCCCAAGCTGCGGTCAAGTGCGCGGTAACCAGCAGTCGTGCTCGACTGATGAGGGGTGACTCCGGTTTGGAGGCTGACGATGTCGGTGGTATGCGGCAAACTTGTGCATGAGACCGGGACGCGAAGGAGGACCCCATGGCCACAGTCCGTGTGGATGTCGCGCCCGACCTGCTGCGCTGGGCCGTCAGGCGGGCGCGCTGGGACGAGGAGACCGTCCGCCGTCGTGCCCCCAAGTTCGACGACTGGATTGACGGCACCAGGCGCCCCACTCTCAAGCAGGTGGAGAAGTTCGCTTCTGACACCCACACGCCCTTCGGGATGCTTTTCCTGCCCACGCCGCCGGTCGAGGAGATCCCTATCCCGGACATGCGGACCATTCGCGACGCCGGAGTCCGCGAGCCGTCCGCCGACCTGCTGGAGACGATCTACCTGTGTCAAAGGCGCCAGGACTGGTACCGCGACGATGCTCTGGAGCTGGGCGCTTCCCCGCTCGGATTCGTGGGGTCTGCAACGCTGGTGACTCCGGCGGAGGACGTTGCCGCCCGCATAAGGGATGTGCTCCGCCTGGACGAGCGGTCCGTCTCCAACTCGGCAGCCGCGATGACTGACCTCATCAAGCGTGTTGAGACCATCGGGGTCCTGGTCATGGTCAGTGGGATCGTGGGTGCGAACACGCACCGCGTGCTCGACCCGGAGGAGTTCCGGGGATTCACCCTAGCTGATGACATCGCTCCCCTCGTCTTCGTCAACGGGGCCGATACGAAGGCCGCGCAGATCTTCACTCTCGTCCATGAGCTTGCCCACCTGTGGCTGGGGCGCAGCGCGCTATCCGATGCGGCCGCCGGTGCTGTGAAGGGGACGAAGGAGGAGGAGCGCTGGTGTAACCAGGTTGCTGCGGAGGTATTGCTTCCACTTGACTCCCTCCGTGAGGAGTGGGCAGGAAGCTACGGTGAGGACGAACTTGAGCGACTGGCCGCCCACTACAAGGTCAGCACTCTTGTGGTGCTTGCCAGGCTCCGAGAAGTTGGGAGGCTGACCTGGGACGAGTTCATGTCCCGGTACGACGCCGAACGGCGGCGGGTCATGGAACTCATGCAGTCCAGTCATAGCAGCGGTGCGGGTGGGGAGTACTACAACACTCAGTTGCGGCGTCTCGGCCGCCCCTTCACCCGGGCGGTGGTCTCCTCAACCCTTGAGGGGCGGACGACGTACCGGGATGCCTACCGGATGCTGGGGACAGCGACGCACTCGACCTTCGAAGGGCTGGCAGAGAGAGTGGGAGCAGCATGATGTACCTGGTCGACGCCAACGTCCTCATTGAGGCGAAGAACCGCTACTACGCCTTCGACATCGCGCCTGGGTTTTGGATGTGGCTCGATCGCGCGCACGCGCAAGGCACGGTGTTCAGCATTGAGAGGGTCGGCGAAGAGCTCCGTCGTGGAGATGACGAGCTCGCCGAGTGGGCGAAGAAGCACCGCAAGTTCTTCTATCCGATCGACCAGCAGACCACATCATTCTTCACTCCATTATCCTCCTGGGCGCAGTCCCAAAACTTCACCCCGGCGGCGCTGAACGGGTTCTCGGCGAACGACGCTGACTACCTTCTTGTCGCGTTCGCCGCGGCGCACACGTGCACCGTCGTAACTCACGAGAGTGCGGGGTCAGGTTCGCGCAAGCGGGTCAAGATCCCGGACGCATGCGAGGCGCTTGACGTCGCGTGGGTCAACACCTTCGAGATGCTTCGTCGTACGGGCGCCCACCTCGACCTGCGCCGCCCGGAGTCATGACCTCGGGGTGAGCGGTCGGCGTGGACAACAGTTCGACCGCCTGTCGGAGTGCCCCGCGTTCGTGTCGGAGGTCGGTGCGACACTGTCCCGTGGCGCCCGACCCCGGCGCCGCCCCGACGACGAGAACGAGGAACCCGTGACCAAAGAGACCGAGCGCGCCGAGCTCCACCGGACGATCTGGAAGGTCGCCAACGAGTTGCGCGGAAGCGTGGATGGCTGGGACTTCAAGGCCTACGTTCTGGGCTTCCTCTTTTACCGGTTCATCTCCGAGAACCTCACGGAGTACATCAACGCCGGAGAGCATGAGGCGGGTGACCCGGACTTCGACTACGCCATCCTGGGTGATGCCGAGGTCCGCGAGGCGCGCGACGGCATCATCAACGAGAAGGGCTTCTTCATCGCCCCGTCGGAGCTGTTCGGCAACGTGCGTGAGCGGGCACCGCACGATGAGAACCTGAACGAGACGCTGTCCAGGATCTTCAAGAACATCGAGCTCTCGGCCTTCGGCACCGGGGCCGAGTCGGACCTGCGTGGCCTGTTCGACGACGTCGACGTCAACTCCAACAAGCTCGGCTCCACGGTCGCGCAGCGCAACGAGAAGCTGGTGCGGATCATCAATGCCGTAGGAAACCTCGACCTGTCATACGGCGATTCGACCATCGACACCTTCGGGGACGCCTACGAGTACTTGATGACCATGTACGCCTCCTCGGCGGGCAAGAGCGGTGGCGAGTTCTTCACCCCGCAGGAGGTCAGCGAGGTTCTCGCGCGCATTGCCGTGGCCGGCAAGACGAGCGTGGACCGGGTGTATGACCCGGCGTGCGGCTCGGGTTCGCTGCTGCTCCAGTTCGCCAAGGTGCTCGGCAAAGAGAACGTGCGGGGCGGGTTCTTCGGCCAAGAGATCAACCTGACCACCTACAACCTGTGCCGCATCAACATGTTCCTGCACGACATCAACTTCGCGGACTTCAACATCGCTCACGGGGACACGTTGCGGCACCCGGCGCACTGGGATGACGAGCCCTTCGAGGCGATCGTCTCCAATCCGCCGTACTCAACCCATTGGATCGGAAAGGACGATCCGACCCTGATTAACGACCCTCGCTTCGCGGCCGCGGGCGTCCTGGCTCCGAAGTCGAAGGCCGACCTGGCCTTCACCATGCACATGCTGTCCTGGTTGGACGTCAAGGGCACGGCGGCGATCGTCGAGTTCCCGGGCGTGCTGTACCGGGGCGGGGCGGAGCAGAAGATCCGCAAGTACCTGATCGAGAACAACTACGTGGAGGCGGTCATCCAGCTGCCGCCCGACCTGTTCTTCGGCACGACGATCGGGACCTGCATCATCGTGCTCAAGAAGTCGAAGACCACGAACGACGTCTTCTTCCTCGACGCCTCCGACCAGTTCGTCCGCACCGGAAACAAGAACCACCTCGCCGCCGAGCACCGCGACTTCATTGTTGACGCCGTGGCGAAGCGCGAGGTGGTAGCGCACCGCTCCAGCGTGGTAGGTGCGGAACAGCTCGCGGAGAATGGCTACAACCTGTCGGTGTCGGCCTACGTGGAGGCAGAAGACATGCGCGAGGAGGTAGATATCGTGGCGCTGAACGCCGAGATCGCACGCATCGTGGCTCGCCAGGCCAAGCTGCGGGCCAACATTGACGCGATCGTCGCCGACCTGGAAGGGGGCGCCAAGTGAGCCGCATCGACAACTTGGTCAAGGAACTGTGCCCCGACGGAGTGGACTACAAGCCGCTGGCGACGTTGTTCGATACGCGGAACGGCTATACGCCGCGGAAGACTGACGCCGAAGCATGGTCTGGCGATGAGGTGCCGTGGTTCAGGATGGAGGATATCCGAGCAAATGGAGGGATTCTTGACGACTCGATACAGCGGATATCGAAGTCTGCGGTGAAGGGCGGACGACTGTTCGCCGCAGATTCGATCTTGGTAGCAACATCCGCAACGATTGGGGAGCACGCGCTGATTCGGGTGCCGCATCTCTCGAACCAGAGGTTTACGTGTCTCACGTTGAAGGATGAGTATCGGAGTCGCTTCGATGTTAAGTTCCTGTACTACTACTGCTTCCGTCTGGATGAGTGGTGCAAGAAGAACACTACGGTCTCGAGTTTTCAGTCAGTTGACATGGTCGGCTTCAAACGGTTCCGGTTCCCGATTCCTCCGCTTGCGGTGCAGCGGGAAATTGTGAGAGTATTGGACCAGTTCACCCAGCTGGAGGCGGAGCTGGAGGCGGAGCTGGAGGCGCGTCGTCGACAATATGAGTACTACCGACATCGGGAAATGACGTTTTCTGGATCGGTAACCCGTTCCCCATTGGGTGAGTTGGTGCAAGTCAAAACCGGAGCAGCGGTCAGTAAGCGATTGATTCAAGAGAATCCTGGGCCGTATCCGGTGATCAATAGCGGCAGAGAGCCGCTTGGTTATATAGGTGAATACAATACTGAGGGCAACCCCGTCGGAATAACTAGCAGGGGTGCGGGGGTTGGATCTATAACATGGTGCGAAGGCAGGTATTACCGTGGGAATCTGAATTATGGTGTCACTGTTAAGGATGTGAACGAGCTTGACGTTCGTTTTCTCTATCATTCTTTGCAGTACATGCAGCCTGAATTGCGCGCGCTTTGTTCGTTTCAGGGTATTCCTGCGCTAAATAAGGCAAGTCTTGAAAGGCTTGTCATTCCATTGCCTGACATGGCGGTGCAGATGAAAGTGGTGAGCATTCTTGATAAGTTCGACGCCCTCGTCAACGACCTGAACTCCGGCCTGCCCGCGGAGATCGCGGCGCGGCGCAAGCAGTACGAGTATTACAGAGACAAGCTCTTGGCCTTCCCGGAGAAGGGTGCGGCAGCATGACCATCCGCGAAGCCCACGCCGTACGCATTGAGCTCGTCGTCCTGACCGACGAGGCCACCGTCGTCGGCACCTATGAGCCGAGCGAGCGCACCAGCAAGGCCTATCAGTCCGAGGCGGACCTCGAACGCGCCTTCATCGCCCAGCTCCAGGACCAGGCCTACGAGTACATCCAGTTCAGCCCCGACAACGCCGAGGCCGAACTCATAGCCAACCTCCGCACCCAACTCGAAGCGCTCAACGACTACCACTTCACCGACGCCGAGTGGAAGCGCTTCTTCGAGCACTCCATCCTCACCACGGGCGGCGCGCTCGACGTCGTCGAGAAGACCCAGCGCATCCAGGAGGACCACATCCAAGTCCTCAGCCGGGACAACGGCGAGTCCAAGAACATCCGCCTCATCGACAAGCAGCACATCCACAACAATCGGCTGCAAGTCACCAACCAGTACGTCGCCACCAACGCTGCGCGCTCGAACCGCTACGACGTCACCATCCTGGTCAACGGGCTCCCACTCGTCCACGTCGAGCTCAAACGGCGCGGCGTCGACATCCGCGAGGCCTTCAACCAGATCAACCGCTACCAGCGCGACTCCTTCTGGTCCGGAGCGGGCCTGTTCGGCTACGTCCAGATCTTCATCATCTCCAACGGCACCTACACCAAGTACTACGCCAATACGACCCGCCAGGACCACGTCACCGAGAACCGCGGCACCCAGCGGCAGGTCAAAGCCGCGACATCGGACGCATACGAGTTCACCTCCTGGTGGACCGACGCCACCAACCAGCGCATCACCGACCTCGTCGACTTCACCCGCACCTTCCTGTCCAAGCACACGCTGCTCGCCGTCCTGACCCGCTACTGCGTCTTCACCGTCGCCGACACCCTCGCCGACCGCAAACTCCTGGTCATGCGGCCCTACCAGATCGCCGCCACCGAGGCGATCCTCCAGCGCATCAACACCTCCACCAACGCCCGTCAAACAGGCACCCTCGCCGCCGGCGGATACATCTGGCACACCACCGGCAGCGGCAAGACCCTCACCTCCTTCAAGACCGCCAAGCTCGCCGCCGGAATGGAGGAGATCGACAAGGTCATCTTCGTCGTCGACCGCAAAGACCTCGACCACCAGACCATCAAGGAATACAACCGCTTCGCCGAGGGCACCGTCTCCGCCAACCAGTCCACCACCCAGCTGACAGCCCAGATCAACGATCCCACGGTCAAGATCATCGTCACCACGATCCAGAAGCTGTCCACTTTCGTTGGTCGCAACCGTAAGCACGCCGTCTACACGGGGCACGTCGTACTCATCTTCGACGAATGTCACCGCAGCCAGTTCGGCGACATGCACACCGCCATCACCAAGGCCTTCCGCAACTACCACCTCTTCGGCTTCACCGGCACCCCTATCTTCGCCGAGAACGCCGGCTCCAGCGGCAACGTACAACTGCGCACCACCGCCCAGGCATTCGGCGACCAGCTCCACTCCTACACGATCGTCGACGCCATCGGCGACAAGAACGTCCTGCCGTTCCGCATCGACTACATCGACACCGTGCACAGCCGCGACGACGTCGTCGACGCCGAAGTCAGTGCCATCGACACCGAGCGGGCGCTCCTCGCCCCGGGGAGGATCGCGCAGGTAGTCACCTACATCCGTGAGCACTTCAACCAGAAGACCCGGCGCAACCGGACCTACACGCTCGGACAACAACGCCTGGCCGGCTTCAACTCTCTGCTCGCTACCGCCTCCATCCCTGCCGCGCGCGCCTACTACCAGGAGTTCGCCCGCCAGCAGCAGGGGCTGCCGAGTGACCAGCGGCTCAGCGTCGGCATCATCTACTCCTACGCCGCCAACGCCGAAGCACCCGGCGACTCCCTCGCCGAGGAATCCACCGACCCAACCGCACTGTCCGCCGACGACCGTGCCTTCCTCGACGCCGCCATCGCCGACTACAACCAGCAGTTCGGAACCAGCTACGACACCAGCTTCTCAGGCTTCGAGGGCTACTACGAGGACATCTCCGCCCGCCTCACCAAGCGGCAGATCGACCTGGTCATCGTCGTCAACATGTTCCTCACCGGCTTCGACTCCAAGACCCTCAACACCCTGTGGGTCGACAAGCCACTGCGCACCCACGGCCTCATTCAGGCCTTCTCCCGCACCAACCGCATCCTCAACGCCGTCAAGAGCTACGGAAACATCGTCTGCTTCCGCAATCTTCAGGCCGAGACAGATGCCGCCATCGCCCTGTTCGGCAACAAGAACGCCAGTGGCACCATCCTCCTGCGCTCCTACCGCGAGTACCTGGAGGAGTTCATCGCCAAGGTCGCGCTATTGCGCGGCAAGTGGCAGCCCGGTGAGGTGATCCTCTCGGAGGAAGCCCAGAAGGAGTTCGTGACGCTGTTCGGCCAGATCCTCAGGCTGCGGAACATCCTCGTCTCCTTCGACGAGTTCGCCGACGACAACATGGGTGGCCTCAACGACGCCGACCTCGCCGACTACACCAGCATGTACCTGGAGATCCACGCCCAGATGCGCGCGGCCTCCGAGGCGGAAAAGGAAGTCGTCAACGAGGACCTCGTCTTCGAGATCGAGCTCATCAAGCAGGTAGAGGTCGGGGTCGACTACATCCTGCGGCTCGTGGAGGACAAGCGCACCCAGCGGGGCGACGGCGAGGACCGGGAGATCCCCGTGGAGATCAAGCGCGCCATCGCCTCCAGTCCCACGCTTCACTCCAAGCGGGACCTCATTGAGGACTTCGTCCGGTCCGTGTCCAGCAACGGTGCAGTTGACGAGCAGTGGAAAGCGTTCATCGCGGCGCGGATGACCGCAGAGCTGGACGCCATCGTCACCGCCGAAGGGCTGCGCGAAGCAGAAACCGAGGAGTTCGTCGGCGCCGCCCTGCGTAGTGGGGTTGTCCCTACCGAGGGCACCGCGATCACCCGCCTGCTCCCAAGAGTCTCCCGTTTCCGCAAGGCCGCAGCGGGCCAGAGCCACGACGAGCGCAAGGCGCGCGTCGTCGAGGCGCTGACGGCGTACGTGGAGAGGTTCGGGGACCTCACAAATGAGAATGCGTAAACGGGCTGTTCCGGTTTGAGGGTGTGGGCGGGATCGGGGGGGGCGCTGGCAGCTCGGTGGTAGCGAGGTGAGGTGGCGTCGAGGCCCTGGCGGGTATGACGGCGACATCCCGGTGCAGCCCGCTTTCCAGCCGACCCGCGGGGGTCCCGGAGCGGGTGTGATGGTGCGGGGAACTCCAAAGCTTGTACTGCGCCAAGGGTCATCGATCCAGCAGGCCGAGACGCCGGAGGAGATGTGGCATTGTCGTGGAGGGGCTGGATCCCTGGGTGTTGAGCTGGGGCGCAGAGTCGCCGACGATGAAGCACCGCTGCGCAGCCTCGTCGACCCGGTCGAAGGGGAAGTCCTTAGGTAACCCTTTGGCATCACGTCCGTCCTGACCGGTCAGCTGACGGTAGTGGCGCTGCGCGTCAGTCTGATCTTGGTATCTGCGGACTCGCTCATAGTGCGCAATGAGCCACACCTCGAAACAAGGCACTGAGACGACGCCGACGACCCTGCTGGACTTGAGCCCGGCGCAGTCCTTGAGGAAGCGCTTGCGGTCGGTGCCATCATGGTCGACGACGATCCACACCTCGTCGAAATCCGTGAGTCCTCCGCGTACGCCCGTGAGGTCCTTGAGGATTGTCTCAGGTTCCTTTCCGTCCTCGGGGCGAAGGGTGATTGCCAGGCCGGCATCACGGGGGACCTTCTTCTTGATGACTTCGAGGTACTCCTTCTCCGTTCTCGCTCCGTTCGTGATGATGAGGACGGTGGTCCGTGTCCGGCGGGCGTTCCTCCGGTTGCGCTGAATCGTCCTTCCCATGGCTCACCCTGCTGTCTGCGGGGCTCGTGCGATGTCGATCGCTTCCATGACCCGCGAGAAGTCGACGTCCGGTAGAGCGCCGAAGCGGCCGGTGAGGTAGCGCTTCTGCTCATTGTTGCTGGCGCGGGTGTCGAAGTCCGCCAAGGAGAAGACCTCACTAGACGTTCCATGCTTCTCGCAGAACCACACCTCGCCTGGAGCGAGCACCTTGCTGGGCGCGTTGCCGAGCAGAGACGTGTCATGGGTGGAGAAGAGGATCTGGGCGCCCGTGGTGTTGATATCGGGGTCCTTGAACATTCTCACCATGGCCGCAGCGAGGGTCGGGTGCAGGCTTGCATCGAGCTCGTCGACGACAAGGAGGTCTCCCCGAGCAATAGCGTTGACGGCCGGGCCGGCGGTAGTCAACCAGGTCAGCGTGCCCGTGCTCTGCGCGCCTAGGCCGAGGTCGAATGTCCTGCCTTCGTTGTCTGAGTGAGTGAACACGAGCAGGCGGACAACGGAGGGCAATGCGTCGTCGGGGATCTGAGTCGAGAGGTCGTCGCTGCCGACCGCCAGGAGTGCGCGCATGCGCTCTAGGACTTCTGGCGGAATCTGCTCCTCCTGGACGCGGACGTCGCTGATACCGAGGTCCGCCATATGTGCGAGTGCCTTGACAATGCCCTGCCAGCGCTTCGGGTTCTCAATCAACCGGGAGATGATCCACTGCACCCAGTCCTCGGTGCTCTGATCGCTGCGGTTGACGGAGGCGATGCTGGTACCGGCTCTCAAGCCCTGTGACACCGGAGCGAGCGTCTTGTGCTGGTAGCGCGAGGCTACTGCGAGCAGGAGATCTGTTGCGGTGAGGAGTCGCTTGACTTCCGCGGTCGGGCCCGTGAGGCTCGGTCCGGACTTCACCTCGATGGGTGTGTCGGCGCTCTGCTGGGTTCGCTGGAACAGAAGGCGTGAGGTGCCCTTGGGATAGGCGTGCAGAACCTCGGAACGGATTCCCCACGGCATGGCCTCCACGGTGTAGTGGTAGCGGATGCCCGTGCGGGTGAAGTTGACGTCATAGGTCGTGGGGAGGTCGGCGCTTGCCTGTGCATGTGGTGCGTAGAGTGTGTGACCGGGGTTGGCGACGGCGTGTGCGAGTGTCTGGAGGGCGTCGAGCAGCGTGGACTTGCCGGAGGCGTTGGCGCCGTAGACGGCGGCAACCCGGTAGGTCGAGCTCTCCCACGTCTGGGGTGGCTTTGGTGTCTGCGTCTTGAGCGAGGGGTTCACGAACGATAGGCCGGCCTCGCTGGCGAAGACTCGGAAGTTGGAGGTGGCGATATCGAGCAGCATGCAGCGAGGGTAACCTTTCCCCTCATTTATGTCAAGATTTGGGAGAAAAAGTACGGATCTGATGTAACGATGAGTGGCTGTGGTGGTCCCCTCCCGTCGGGCATGACCGTCGAGGCCATACGCGACTTGCCTGAGCCCGTCGTGCTCGCCGCCTGCGCCAGATCGCGCAGGCGCGTCAGAGCACGCGACTTCTCCGAGGATTCCGGCGCCTCCTCGCTCGCCGCCTGGGAGCGACGTCGTGCCATGCCGTTCATCGATTGTCTGTATCAGGGTGGTCGGGCAGGGCAGGAAGGCCTTCGCCAGAGTTCAGGAGAACAGTGCGTCGCCACGGTTGCCGGTGACTCCCGGGCTGGCGGCACCCGGGGCGACGTCGAGCGACGACGGGGGAGTGGGGGTGGACGGTGCGCTGGTGGGGGAAGGGGCGGCGCTGGCGGGCGCGGTACCGAAGCGAGCGGCGCTCGCAGAGGAGGCGCTGGGAGGAACGGCCGTGGTCACGGGGACGATCCTAAGAAGCGCCGTCGGCCAGGAGGCCAGTACGGACAAGTGTGTTCGAGGTGTGATTCGCGCTTGCCCGCCGGGCCGTGCGGCGGGCACAACAGTGGGGAGCCGCCCGGCTGGGACCCGGATGACTCCCCGATGCGACCGGTCCTAGAACCAGCCGCGGAGGGAATCCATCAGGACGCTAACGGCCCGGATCAGATGAGCGATGGAGTTAACGAACTCACTCATCTTCCGGGCCGTTTCCTGGTCCTGACGAACCTTGCGACGTCCGTCTTTCGACTTGGCGAGTCATCGGCGCGGATGTGTGTGCAGGATCAGGGCTATTCGCTCGAATGGCACGGGAATGTCGGGGTCGATCGGCTCTGGGGCGTGGTTCACGCATGCCTCGCGCTGACAGGCCACGTTGTGCGGTTTACGGCGCCGGGCTGACTCGTATCTGCCCACCACCTGCCGGGAGGCCGGACTCTCCTGGTAGCCCGCAGCCCCACCCGCGTGACCGGCTCTCGCTGTGGGTCGCACCCGTGAGCGCGGTCGCCGACCCCCGAATCACTGATCCGACCGTGTTTGGCACGACCCCGGGCCGCATTCCACGACCTTGGTGCCTGTTGCACGACCACCCCGGGGTCGTGGAAAGCGCACCAAGGTCGTGCAGTACCGCCCAAGGTCGTGCAACCCCGGCCTCCGACACCGGACACCACCACCCATACAAAGGCCGGATCAAACAAACCACCAGCAGACCACAACACGCCCGCACCAAACACACATTAGCGCCGATAACCCGACCCGGCCACAGCCCCTCACCTCCTCCCTGACCTCCTTCTTCCCCGGCCATCAGGACGATGTTTGATCCGGGAGAGGGTGCCGGCGAAGGCGCCCCCAGAGTAACGGTTCGTTATCCGGCTGGGGAGGGTGTGGATGAAGCCGGGAGTCGGCTCGCCCGTGTGCCTGCTGCCGAGATCGTTTACTACGCCTGTTCGGGTTCTTCTGCGCAAGAAGAGTGGCGACCCCCACCGGGTTTCACATATAAGTGAAACTGCGTTACGCTGTAACAGCACCTACGAACCGTGTGCGAGGAGAGGAAGCCTCATGTCCGCCAGCACGCTCACCAGGGTCGGCCTCGCGGCGCAGACCGTGCGTGAGGTCCAGGAGGTCAAGCCCGTAGAAGGAGCCGTACTCGTACTGCGTGACCCTGACGGCCGCGAGGTCGTGCTGACGCAGGGTGTTCAGAGGGCTCTGTTGGCAGCCCTCGCCTCGATCGCCGAGCATGGCGAGGTCACTATCGGCCGTGTCCCTGACGAGCTCACCAGCACTGTTGCCGCCGACATGCTCGGTGTCTCGCGTCCTACGCTGCTGAAGTGGAGCCGCGACGGCGTGATCGACTCCTTCAAGGTCGGTACGCACACCCGCTTCCGGCGAGAGGACGTAGTGCGGCTTCGTGATGAGCGCGAGCGCGAGCGTCGCCGTGCCTTCGAGGAGTTGCGCGCTCTGGATGCCGAAGGAACAGTCAGCATTTGACCGACCGGTCGCGCCGAACCTATTCGAACTCAATCTGACGAGCCCTGCTGAGCCGCGTCTGATAGGTGTCGATGTGCACGGTTTCCCCGCCGATCGTTTGGCCATCGTTGCCTGAGCAGTGCGTGTGGTGGAACTGCCCTCGTTCCGAGATGCGAAGGCGGGTTAGCGGGACTAGGCGGGCGCTAACGTTCCCGCTGACACGTAGCTCAAGCGCGAGAGGGGATCCAAGTGGACACGAGTGGGGCCGGGAGTCCATCACGGGCTTCACAGCAGTCAAGTGAACCCCCTGTGCAGACGGCCGCGGGGGTGACGCCGTCGCCGGCGGATACGGGAGCGGAAGCACCGGCGCATAATGCCGCCACTGAACTGACGCTGCTGGAGGCCGCCCCCGGCGTCGCCGTCCTACTCGCCGAAACGGTGCCGGACGGCTGGGAGATCGAGCCCTTCAACCTGGGGGAGCGAGCCAACACCGAGATCACCAATGCCGTCAGCAACGCCGCCGGTGCACTCAACCTCGTCGCACAAGGGGCGCAGGGGCTCGTCTCCGCCCAGGGGCTGGTGCGACTTGCGCCGGAGACTCTGCACAACCTGCGCACCATGAACACCATTGTTAAAGACGGCTACAACCTCGGCGTCCTGACCCAAGGCGGTAAATTCGCGGCCCAGGTTCGCTGGGTTCCCGCCACCGGAGTTCAGGCCGCCACGGTGGCCGCGAGTGCCGGTCCGGCCTTCGCCCTGATGGCCATCAGTGCGCAGCTGACCTCACTGTCCAAACGGGTCGACCAGAACCTAGAACTGACTCGCGACGTCCTCCAGAGCCTGCTGCAGGACCACTGGAACGCCCTCAGCGGCATGTATGACGCCGTCGTCGGAGCCATTGATGAGGCACGCACGATCGGGGCCGTCACGTCACGGGTATTTGAACCAATCGCGCACCTTGAGGCCGATCTTCGCGCCGAGTACAAGCACTTCGACCGCCGCCTGCAAAGTCACCTAAAGGCGCTGGGCGGGACCGCTGTCGAGCGGCGCGACTACCTGCGGGACCACGCCCAGGAGGTCGCCGCGGACGTCCAAGGACTCGTCATGTCCGCCAACGCCCACTACGGGTACCAGTTGCTCCGAGCGGCCGAGATCGCGGCAGATAGCGAGCGCAGCGAGCAGGATGAGCAGCTCATGCGGTACCGAGCCGAACGTATACCGGCCGAGCGGGCTGAAACCATTGCGAGGATCGCCCAGGTGCTCGGTCAACTCGACGCGTACTGTCACCTGGCCGAGCTCCTGGACGGGCGCGGCGTCGACCTCGGGCGTGCCGGTGCCCGGATCGGTGACCTGGCGGGGCAGGTCTCCGGACGCGTCCCGGCGCTGCGCCGGGCGCGGCGGGGCGCGAGCGCCGAGCAGGTCGTCGCCGCCATGACCCAGTACGTGGCGGCGCTGTGCGTCGGTGCCTATGAGGTCCCCGCGCCACTGGAGCCGAGTCTCGAAGTGGTTGAGGATGACGACGCCGCGGCGCACGTGCTCGACATTCTCAGGTGGGTGCTGCCCAATGGCGGGCCCCTACTCGTCCTAGCCGAATTCGGCCGCGCCTGGGCGGGAGACAACAACCTTAAGGGCGGATACCTGGGGGTGACGCCCACGCGGTTCTTCCTCACCTCACGTTCCACGCTCACCAAAGACGGACTGATCGACGACGACTTCCCGCTGGCGGACGTGCGCTACGTCCGGTTCCGGCAGGGCGAGGAAGGGGCGCGCATCGACGTGATCACGAAGGACGAGAATCTCGCCGTCGACTTCGCCGACTGGGCGGCCTCGGGCGAGCAGGGCGAGCGACTGCGGCGCGTTGCGGATGTGCTGATGACGGCCGCGAACCTGCCCGCGGAGGAGAGGCGCTCCGACCCGCTGCTGGAGGCGGCCGCGGCTCTCCCGTAATAGCGCCCGATCCGTCGCCTGGTACGTACGCAGCACCTCTGGCGGGAATGAGGCGCTCCCCGGGTTACGGCGGGCGCAGGCGTCCACTCCTAGGACGGGTGAGGCGGTACCAGGGCTGGCGAACGGGAGCGGCGGGGCTCCAGACGCGTTCCGGCACTACGCCTGACGTCGGATCCCGCGAGCACCGGGTAATCGCCGCTCCCATGATCCGGTACGTGGCGGGGCATGGCTCAGCATCCATCGGTGTGTGATGCCCGATGGCGAGCCTCCACTCGCCCGCAATCACCTGCGGCTCAGGAGCGAGGCGCCGATGAGGGACACGTCGTCGCCGAGTCGCGCCGGTACGACGGTGCACGCGTCGGAGGACGGGGAGAGGGCGGCGGTCCGGATGGCCCGGGACGCGGCCCCCAGCCACTCCGCATGGTGGGCTGCCACGGACCCGCCGACGACGATCAGTCGGGGGTTGAACACGTTGACGAGGTCGACGCAGGCGGAGCTCAGGGCGCAACGTGCGTCGTCGAGGGCGCGGAGTGCGGCGTGGTCGCCGAGTTCCGCGAAGTGGCTGATGTCGGCCCCCGTGACTTCTCGGCCGGCGGCGAGATGCTCCTGCAGCGGGCCGGCTACATCGGCGGCGAACTCGGCGGCGCGCCGGGCGAGGGCGGGCCCGGAGGCGTAGGCCTCCAGGCACCCCTTCCGCCCGCAGCCACATCGCGGTCCCGCTGGGTCCAGGCTCATGTGCCCGAGCTCGCCCGCGGTTCCGGTGCTTCCGTAGAGGAGTCGGCCATCGACCACTGCGGCTCCTCCGACTCCGGTGGACAGGGTGAGGTAGATGAAGTCCGAGACGTGCTGGGCCGCCCCGCGCGCGTTTTCTGCGAGCGCGGCGGCATTGGTGTCCTTGTCGACCGCGATGGTCAGCCCGGTCGCCTCGTGCAGGCGTGCACCGAGTTCCAGCCCGGCGAAGTTCGAGTCCGTGTTCGGCGGGGTGAACAGGGTGCCGGTGCGCGGGTCGACCGGTCCGGTGACGCTGACGCCGATGCGCCTTACGGGAGCGTATTCAAGCAGGGCTCCCGCATCCTCGAGGGTGCGCACGCACGTGGTGACGACGGACGACGGGTCGGGTCCTCCGGGCGTCTTACGCCGTGCTCGCGTCAGGATCTGGCCTCGGCGACTTACTCGCGCACCGCGGATCCAGGTGCCGCCGATGTCGAGGACGCCGACGTCCCGAGCGCTGAACGCCGCGATCTGATGCTTGTTGACAAGAGGGCTGGCACTGTCCATACTTGATTATAACATTATAATCTTTCGATCCGTGAGGGGGTGTCGGATTTGGCGAAGGGAAGTGCCGACGCGAAGACCGCGCAGGAGTGGAGTCGTATAGGTGGGCCTCTGGTACAAGGGGCATCGCCCCTTTACCATCAGGTCTACCGTGCGCTGCGTACCCGGCTGGAGTCGGGGGAGCTCTCGGCCGGAGATCGGCTCCCAACGGAGAAGGAGCTCGCGAGTTCCTTCGGCTGCTCCCTGGTGACCATCAGGCGGGCCCTGGATGAACTGGTTCGGGAGGGGGCGATCACCAGGACCCGCGGCAAGGGCACCTTCGTCTCCGCCCGGAGAATTGACCGCGAGCTCAACCAACTGACGTCATTCACCGACGAGATGTCGCTCATGGGCCTGTCCCAGGAGACCAAGCTCCTGGGCGGTGAGATCACCGAAGCCATCGCCTCGACCGCCGACAGGCTCGGAATCGCCGAAGGCGCGCCGGTCTACGCCATCGAACGCCTACGCGTGGCCGACGATGAACCGCTCCTCATTGAGCACGTCTTCCTTCCTGCGCACATGTTCCCGGGCCTGCTGTCGGTGGATTTCGGGACCACCTCGCTGTACTCCTACCTCTATGAGCAGTTCGGGGTGGAGCTGGTCCGCGGACATCAGACCGTCGAACCCGCTCTGCCCTCGGCTCGTGAGGCCCGACTCCTAGAGCAGGACCGCAGTCAGCCCGTCCTCCTGCTGCGCCTCACCTCCTACTCGTCAGACGGAAGACCCATCGAATACTGCCGAACAGTGGTCAAAGGATCTCGCGCCAGGTACCACCTGGAAGTCTCCCGCCCGCGCTCTCTCTAACCCGATCCGAGATTGATTCGCAAAGGAGCGAACAATGAACACAGGGAAAACACGTCAGCCATTGAAGGCCGCCGCCCTCGTCGCCGGCGCCCTCGCGCTGTCCGGACTCGTCGGGGCCTGCTCGGCGAACGACGGCGCGAACAGCGACGCAATCGTCGTCTGGGACTATTACGGCTCCTCATCTCCGGTCAAGCCCGCCCTCGACCTGTTCGAGGAGAGCCACCCCGACGTCACCATCGACTACCAGGAGTACGACTACGACACCTTCCAGAACAAGCTGGCGGTCGCCGTGTCTTCCGGTGCGGCGCCCGATCTCGCGACCATCGACATGGTGTGGACACCCGTCTACGCCGCACAGGGCGTGCTCTCCGACATATCGGAGATCTCCCAGGGGGAGCTCAACGGAGAACCCATCGAGAGTCAGTACT
The DNA here is from genome assembly GCF_900098745.1 of Actinomyces glycerinitolerans. Lineage (GTDB taxonomy): Bacteria > Actinomycetota > Actinomycetes > Actinomycetales > Actinomycetaceae > Actinomyces > Actinomyces glycerinitolerans. Next base: position 429,966 of record NZ_FQTT01000010.1, on the reverse strand, counting down.
CCAAGGGTGCGCTAGAGGCGATGGAGTATGACGGGCGCACGATCGTCCTGCCCTACGACTTCGATGCCTATGCCCTCTACTACCGCAAGGACATCCTCGAGCAGAAGGGCCTCGACGTGCCCACGACGCATGAGGAGCTGCTCAACGTCGTCGAAGAGATGTCCGAGGATACCGACGGCGACGGAAAGGTGGACAAGTACGCCTTCCAATTGCGACCCGACACCTTCGAATTCAGCCAGTTCCTCTTCCAGGAGGGAGGAAGCCTGGTCACCGAGGACGGTACGAAGTCGGCCTTCGCATCGCCCGAGGGAGTAGATGCGCTGGAGTACATGGGACGACTCATGGATGCCGGCTCGGTCTATTGGGGGCCGGACGAGGGCGATTCGGGCGGTCTGGCCGGCATCGCCGACGAGCGCATCGGCATGTTCCTCAACGGCCCCTATATGATGGGAATCCTCAAGGACGGTGTCCCCGAGCAATCCGGGAAGTGGGCGGTCGCCGATGCGCCCTTCTCGAAGGAGCCGGGCAGCTACCTCGGCGGGACAGGACTAGTCATCCCCACCGGCGCGAAGAACCCCGCGGGTGGATGGGAGCTCGCGCAGTTCCTTCTCCAACCCGCCCAGCAGGAGCTCGTCTACACGAAGGCGGGCGCGGCTCCCGCCACTCTGGAGGCCCTCGAACTGCCCGCACTCACGCAGGCGGACCCATTCTTCGACGGGCAGGTCCCCTTCCCCGTCTTCGAGAAGGCCCTCGAGTCCGCCCAGCCCTTCCCCTACGTGGCCGGATGGAGCGATATCGATCAGGCGATCACCGACGGGGTGGTCGAAACCCTTGTCCAAGGAACCCCGCCGGAGGTGTCACTCCGAAAAGCGGCGGCGACGGCCGACGAGGCGCTTCAGAAGTAGGTGACGGCGCAATGAGCGCAAATCTGATCCCATCACTGAGCGGCAGGGGGAGAAGGCGCCGAGAGGGCGGGCGCACGGGAGTGCGCGCCGGCGGATCACGGTTCACGTCGGGTCAGGCCAAGGCGGGCCTGCTCCTGGTCGCCCCGGCGATGCTCATCACCACGGTGTTCTTCTTCATCCCGATGCTTCTCTCCCTGTGGTGGAGTTTCACCAGATACAACGGTATTGCCCCGCCGCAGTTCGTCGGCGTCGACAACTATGTCGACCTCGTCACCGACCCCCTCTTCCTGAAGTCGGGGATCAACACGGGACTATTCGCCCTGGCGACCATGACCACCGGCCCTCTCCTGGGCCTGCTTTCCGCACTCCTGCTGAATCAGGCGCGGGTGCTGCAATCCTTGTTCAGGTCCGCGTTCTTCCTGCCGGTGACCATGTCGCTGGTCGTCGTCGCATCCATGTGGAAGATGCTGCTCAACGAACACGGGGTCATCAACCAGATGCTGGAACTGGTCGGCCTCAACGGCGTGTCCTGGCTGAACAACACGAAGACCGCGCTGATCGCCGTCGCGGTGACCAGTGTCTGGCAGGGATTCGGCTTCGAAACGGTCGTCTTCCTGGCCGCCCTGCAATCCGTGCCCCACGAGCTCTACGAGGCCGCTGCCGTCGACGGCGCGGGCCCTTGGAGACGCTTCTGGGCGGTTACCCTTCCCGCGCTGCGCCCGACGATGCTGTTCGTCTTCATCGTCGGCATCATCGGCGCCTTCCAGGTGTTCGACCAGGTCTTCGTCATGACTCAGGGGGGTCCGGTGTCGGCGACGACGACCGTCGTCTACTTCGTCGTCAAGCGCTTCGAGGAGCTCGACCTCGGGCACGCTTCCGCCGCGGCGTATCTCCTTGCCATGTTCCTGGCACTCGCCTCCGCTGTCCAAATGCTCCTCGAGAGGAGGGACGAGCAATGAAGGACGTACGTGTAGCGCAACCGAGCATGCGGCGTAGAAGGGCCGCGTCTACGACGGCGATTTACGCACTCCTCGTCGTCTCGACAATCGTCATGGTCGCTCCGTGGCTATGGACCCTGTCTACCTCCTTCAAGCGTTCCCAAGACGTATTCTCGCCGGACTCGGGGATCATCCCCTCGCCCTTCTCGTTGCACGCCTACGGGCGGATCTTCACGGAGACCTCCTTCGGCACCTATGCGATGAACTCGGTCATCGTCACCGTGTGCGTGGTCGCACTCAACATCCTCTTCGACTCGTGCGCGGCATACGCCTTCGCCAAACTGAGGTTCCCCGGGCGCAACGTCCTGTTTTGGCTGCTGATGGTGACGATGATGATTCCCATGCAGGTCAACCTCATCCCCCTGTATCGGATGATGGTGTGGGCGAACCGGTATTTCTCATGGTTCGGCGTAGACACGCTTGCGGGCATCATCGCCCCGGGAATCGTCCAGGTGTTCGGGATCTTCCTCATGCGACAGTTCTTCCTGTCGATCCCGGACTCGATGCTGGAAGCGGCCCGCCTGGACGGCGCCTCCGAACTCCAAATCCTGCGCAGAATCGTCCTGCCGATCGCCGCTCCGGGGCTGGCGACCCTGACGATATTCACCTTCCTCGATACATGGAACGACTTTCTGTGGCCGCTGATCGTGTCTAGTTCGGAGTCCACCAGAACCCTGCCCGTCGGACTGGCGCTCCTCGCGCGCAAGAACTCCGTCGACTGGCCCGGGACCATGGCGGGCGCGGTTGTCACAGCCGTCCCGATGGTCATCATCTTCCTCCTGGCGCAGCGCCAGTTCATTGACGGCCTGACGGCCGGCTCCACCAAGGAATAACCGATAAAGGAACAAGAATGCACTCGACATATGAGTCCGCCGAACCCATTGAACGCGACGTCTTCCTAAGCGAGATCTGCGAGAGCGGGGACGCCCTGCGCAGGACGGCCGATGAACTGCGCGCCCAGAAACACGCGCTCAACGAGGTCAGACGCCGCCTGTCCGGGCGTCGTCTGATTCTGACGGGCATGGGCACTTCCGGGGACGCGGTCACGGGTCTGGCGTCCGTTCTCGGTCGATCCGGACGCGAAAGCACCGTCATCAACACCGCCGAGCTTCTGCACTTCCGTCTCGCGTCGCTCACGGACCGGCACGGAGTGATAATCGTCAGCCAGTCTGGTCACAGCGTGGAGGCGGTCAAACTCATGAGTGTTTTGACCAGGGAAAGAGGCATTCCCGTCGTCGTCGTCACGAACATGGCGGGCAATCCGCTCACCGACGCCGCCGACGTCGCAATCACGCTGGGCGCCGGAGTCGAGGTCGGTCCTTCGTCGAAGACCTATGTCTCGACCATGTTCGTCATGCAGGTACTCGCCGAGCTCCTCGCCCTGGACGACGCGGTCGAATCGATCCTCACGCGGGCGGACCGCAGGGCCGACGCCGCCGCGAACGTCCTGGCGGCCTGGATAGACGATGCCGAGGGCGTGGGCGCGCGGCTCGCCGACTGGATGGAACAGGTGGATTCCCTCATCATCGTCGGTCGCGGCGCGGGAGTCGCGGCGGCAGAGGTCAATGCTCTCGTTCTCAAGGAATCGGCGCATGTCTCCGCCCAATCGATGGACTCCGCCGAGTTTCGTCACGGTCCACTCGAATTGGCCGCCCCCGGACTCGGAGTGGTGCTCATGTGCGTCGAGCCGTCGGTCTCCGATCTCGATGCCCGGCTCCGCAACGAACTGCTGAGTAGAGGAGCATCGACCATGACTATCGGTGTCGATGCCTGCCGGGCCGGTGACCTGCCGATCGACTATGTCCTGCCCGACAGCGAGCCGCTGATAGATGCGGGACTCGTCGCCCTGCCGCTGCTCCTCGCCGCGTGGGCGGAGGCATCCCGTAAAAGCGAGACCCCCGGAGTGTTCAGCGTCGGAGCGAAGGTGACGACATGCGAGTGAATCCGTTGAACGACGGCCCGGGGCGCTTCCGCATGGGGCCACACTTCATATATGACCAGGGCCGGGCGGTCGTGCCGGTCGGCGTTCACTACGTCCCGCGCTCGGGGCCGGATTGGCCGTGGCGCACGGGGTCCGGGGAATTCGCCCGAGCTTTCCGCGACATCGCGGCTCACGGACTGGACACGGTCAGGATCGACCTGCTGTGGGCGGCCCTCGAACCGCGTGAGGGCGTGCTCGACGAGGAGCACCTGAAGACCCTCGACCGGATCCTCGACGCGGCGGCCGCTAACGGACTGACACTTCACCCGACGCTGTTTGTGGGCGGCGAAGTCGGCGACGCCTACTGGGACCTTCCCTGGGCGAGCGGAATCAACCCCCATTCGGATCGGCATCTGCTTGACGCGCAGTGCGCGCACGCCGCCCGTCTCGCCGAGCGCTGGTCCGGTCGCCGCGAACTCATCGCTTGGGACCTCACCGATGAACCGCCCTTCTGGATCTATGGGGACTCCACCTCGGATGAGGACGCGCGCCTATGGACCCATCGCCTGGCCGAATCGTTGCGCTTGAACGACCCGAACCACCTGATCACCGTGGGAACCGCCTCCCAGGAGGTCGACGGCGGGCCATTCCGCTGCGACGTCGTGGCCGACGAACTCGACTTCTGCTGTGTGCACCCCTACCCGATCTATTCGCCGGAGCTCTACGCCGATCGGCTGGAATCGCGTCGCATGACGCATGCGGCGGCATTCGAGACCGCATTGGCGCGCGGCGCCGGCAAATCCGTGATGATCCACGAATTCGGTGCTTCGTCGACCCAGCACGCCCCCGATGTCATTGCGCACTACGACCATCTGTCGTGCTGGTCGGGTTTTGGGGCGGGCGCCATCGGCTTCTACGCCTGGTGCTGGATCGACGCCGAGGCCGACGCCTATGGGCGCGCACCGTATGTGCGGATGCCACACGAGACCCAGTTCGGACTCGTCGACGCCGACAACGTCCCGCGCCCGCGGCTGACATCCCTGTCCGACCTGCGCGCCTGCCTGGCGGGTTTCGACCTCGAGCGCTGCGCCTCGGACGGCCCCCGAGCCCTGGCCTCGATACCGGTGCCGCGCGAGTACGCCCACCCCTACGCGCAGGAGAACTACGGACTCGACGATGCGCCGGCGGGACCCTACGTCCCATCCGAACAGTCCTGGGACTCCACCCGCGACGTCAAACCCCTCATCCGCGGCCTTCTCAACGCCTTCGTCTACTCCGAGCGGGCGGGGATGCCCGTCCAGTTCCCCCGGGAGACCCTCGACGACGCCTGGCCGACGACGCCTGTAACCGTGCTGCCCGCGCCGCTAACGTCGACGACGAACTCCCTGCTGCACGTGCGTACCTCCTTCTGGCAGGGTGCGTCGAACTACGTGGCTGACGGGGGAGTTCTCTACCTGTCGCTGTCCGCGGAGAGCGCGATCCCCGAGCTGCACCGGTTCGCCGGTGTACGTATCAAGGACCGGGCTCCGGTCGATGAGGATCTGAGGCTCACTGTCGTTCGGCCCTTCGGCGGCTTCGCAGTAGGCGATGAGCTCTCCCTTCCCGGAGGCAGTGCCGACCTGCATGGACGCGGGGTGGAACTGGAGGCGGAGGGCGCCGAGGTCCTGGCGTGCACGGCGGCTGGTGCCCCGGCGCTGACGCTATTCACCCGTGGGGATGGCGCCGTGGTCGTCAGCGCGTATCCGCTCGAGCTTATGGCCGCGGCCACTCCGGACGCCCACGACGACGACCGCGTCTGGCGCCTGTACCGCTTCGTCCGCGAGCTGTCGGGATGTCGCCTGCCGGTGGACTTGGACGACGGCGAGCTGACCAGGGGAGTACTCACCGGTAACGGGGGAGGCATGCTGGTGGCCACCAATCATGGCCCGGACGCCGTCGAAGTCCCCATCCGCGTACACGCACCCTCCGAGGTCCACACGGACTCCCTGGTCGTCCACTCGCCCGACCGCACGGGCGATTCCGACTCGACGCCGGGCATCCGCGAGGGCATGACCGTTACGGTTCCCGCGTTCGGCGCGCGCATTGTCACGTGGAACGCGCGGCCGGGGGCCTGACCGAGCAGCAGCACCACATCGGCGACAATGCGGCGAGAGACCCCGGAGGCTCGCGGGCGAACACTGAGAAGACGCGCGAGCCTCCGGGATGTCTCTGCACGAGTCCGATCAGTCCTCCTTTAGCTCCGGTTGTATGCGCGCGAACTCCTCTGCCGTGGCATAGGAGGTCTGAGTTCCCCGCCGCGTCACCGAATCGCCTGCGTAGGCGTTGGCCTGGATGAGGGCCCGGCGAATGTCGCCGGTCTGGACGAGGAAGTGGCTGAAGCAACCAATAAACGCGTCACCGGCGCCGGTTGTGTCAAGAGGTGTGACATGTGCCGCCGGCAGGAGCTCTTCGCCCTGCGTGTTGAGCCACAGCGCACCCCGGGAACCCAGGGTGACTATCACGTGCTTGACCCCGACTCTCAGCAGTACCGAGGCGGCGCGACGTATATCCTCCAAGGAGTCAACCGGCATGCCCGTCAAAAGGGACAACTCGGACTCGTTAGGAACAAGGAACTCGCAGCCCTTGATCTTGTCAAGAACGAGGTCCGGCTGAGCGGGCGCTGGGTTCAGTAGCACCGGAATACCGAGGCGCGTACCCATCTCGATGGCTGCATACACTGTCTCCAGTGGAATCTCGAGTTGAAGGACAATGAGTTTGCACTTTGCGATGTCAGACTCGGCGGCGTCCAGATCGTCCGGGGTCAGCAGAGCATTAGCGCCCTTGATGATGAGTATCGAGTTGCGAGACTGTTCGTCGACGAAGATGGGCGCAACCCCGCTCGTCGCCTCGGTCGGCAGAACGTACGTCGTGTCAATGCCGTTGTTCGCAAAGTTAGCTATCGTGTTCTCTGCGAAGATATCATTTCCGACGCGCGTCACCATCAAAACCTTGGATCCCAGGCGTGAAGCTGCTACCGCCTGGTTGGCGCCCTTTCCTCCGCATCCCATTGAGAAGTCGGGAGCCTCGAGTGTTTCCCCCTCTTTCGGCATTCGGCGAATGTAGGAGATGAGGTCGACCATGTTCGAACCGATGACCGCAATCTGCGGCGCGGAATCAGTTTGCCGCTCATTCGAGTTAGTGGACACGGATCAGTCCTCCTTGACTCCAGTGGTGACGACGAAGTGGCGGGAGTCTCCTGCCTGCAAGTGAATGAGCGTGCACGCCTTTTCCGCCGCAATTCTCCCCTCCGGTCGGGAAGTCCCGGGAAGAACGAAGGCGGCGACCTTCTGGTCGGCGTTGTGAAGAATCCAACGCGTGGCCACCGGGAACTGCGAAGAAGCGAACCTCGTCAAGAAGGTTCTGCCCCCGGGGGACTCAAGAGTGAACTCTAGATCATTCCCGTAACGGGGTAGATCGTCGGCGAAGTACACGATCTCCGGGTCGAACGCCTCGGCGCCTTCAAGCGAGTTCGCATCGAGGCTACCTGCGAGGATAGCCTTGTTCAGCTCGGTCCATTCTGGGGTCGGATGTACATGCGCAGGTATTGTTCTACGCAGCTGAAACGTGCCGTCGGGGAGGGTTTGGTGCATGTGTCCACCGGGGATGAATGCATAGTTCATGTGACACATGTACTGCAATGGCATCTCCGCATATGCGGAACAATTGGTAACGTCCAGTCCAATGTCGAACAAAGATGATGTTGGTCGTAGCTCGACGTACGGTTTGGCCACATAATGGTGGCCGAAGCCCATAACGTACTCGTAGCGAGAGACGACGCGAATGCGGTCATTGTCAAGCTCGAGCCATGCTTCTTGCATCGGAGCGCATGCGAACTCTCCGTGGAGCGGGTGATCGTCTTCCGGGGAAGGGCAGCCTGCGGCGAGGAGCCCCGAGTGGAAGGCAAAGCATCCGTACGTAGCGGAGATCTCCTTGGCGGGTAGCGGCTGACTGAACATGTTCGTCATTCGGAGGCTTCGCCCGTCGAACACGGCGTCCCAGATGATTTGGCCCATGAAGGGCAGCACCTCGACGTGTCCGCGTGTATTCCTGACGGTGAGGGACGATACGCCGCTGGGATAACTGCGGGCGGTGACGGTGAAGAGATCATCTTGTAGAACGACGGTGCTTTCCGTGTTGAAAACGGAACGGTGTAGGGGGATTGTAAACATTGCTAGTCCGCCTTGTCGGAGATCGTTGTGGAAGAACGGCGTGGTGTGCTCCGGCGATACGCCGCTGCGAAGTACAGCAGCACGGCGCCGAAACAAACGATATTGACTACGAATGATAGCTGCATTGAGCCCGTCAGGTCGGAAATGAGTCCTTGGACTGCCGGGATGACGGCTCCGCCAATGATGGACATGACGATTATTGCGCCGCCGGTCTCGGTGTGTCGCTTGTCCTCGATCGAGTCCAGAGTTCGCGCATAGATGGTCGCCCAGCACGGGCCGAACAGTCCGGAGACGAGTATTGCGGCGTAAACCGCGGTGATGTTAGGGACGGCGATCACGTAGACGAGTGTTAGTACGCCGGCGATCGCGTAACCGACTAGAACTAGGTCCTCGTTGAACCTGGTCATAAGCAGGTTCGCCGTGAATTTCCCGATGAAGAACGCCGCGTACGCCCAGACCATGTAGTTTGAGGCTGTGCGCTCGTTCAGGGAATCGTCGAGTGTCAGGGCCAGCCGAATCGTGAAGGACCAGACCGCCGTTTGCATGCCGACATACAGGAACTGTGTCACGATTCCCTGGCGGAAACGCCCGTTGTGCGCAAGGTAGGACAGTGTTTGGAGTATCGTCGCGCGATCCTGGTTGACGCCTGTGTCGGAGACGTGCTGAGGCTTGCAGGAGGGCATCTGTGTAAGTGCTATCACCAGAAGAAGAGCGAGCAGAACCACGATCAGGAATCGGTATGGCTGAAGTGTGCGCAGCAGCATTTGTTCGGCCAGCTGGTGTTGTTCTTCGGCGGAAAGCCCACTCAACTGCTTGTCCAGAGACTGCCCCTCGGTGAAGATGAGGTACTTTCCGAGCAAGATTCCAGCGATTGAGCCGAGTGGGTAGAAGGTTTGTGAGATATTCAAGCGGAGAGTTGCCAGCCGCTTCGGCCCTACCATTGATGAGTATGTGTTACAAGACGTCTCGAGGAAGGACAGGCCGACCGCGATTGCGAACAACGCGGCAAGGAACACGGAGTAGGTCGCGACCCGGGATGCGGGGAAGAACATCGTGCATCCGATGATATAGAACGTTAGACCGGTCAGTATGCCAGTCTTGTAGCTCCACCGCCTGATCACTCTCGAGGCCGGAATCGCCAGCACGAAGTATCCCCCGTAGAATGCGGATTGAACGAAGGCGGAGGCGAAGTCTGAAAGTGTGAATACAGACTTGAACTGCGTGATCAATATGTCATTCAGTGCGGCTGCCGCGCCCCACATCGGGAAACAGATGGATAGCAGTACATATTGGAAGAGCGGAGTTCGGTCGAGATACCCATCTGCGAGCTGGCGGCTGGGGTCGCGAATGACTCCGATCGACTTGGGGCGGGTGACGACTTGAGCGCTCATGCCCGGTCACCCCGGCCGAGAAGTTTCCGTCCTGCTGACGCGCCGATGCGGGTTGCGCCGGCCTGGATCATAGCGTCCATCTGCTGAGGCGTACGGATTCCTCCGGACGCCTTGATGCCGAGGCGTCCGCCGACGGCGTCGTTCATGATCGAGACTGCGTGCACCGTTGCTCCTTCACCCAAGTATCCGGTGGAGGTCTTGACGTATTTTGCGCCGGCTCGTTCAGCGCATTTGCATGCAGCACGGATCTCTTCGTCGTCTAGTAGGCCGGTTTCCAAGATCACCTTCACCGTATGTTCTGGGGCGGACGTTACCACTCCATTTATGTCTGCTTCGACGGCCTCCCAATCGTGATCCTTCACTGCGCCGATGTTGACGACCATGTCGACTTCGTCTGCGCCGTCTTCGATTGCAATGCGTGTCTGTGCGGCCTTGGAGTGCGGTGAACTGGCGCCGAAGGGAAAGTCAATGACGGTGCACACCAGGGTCGACGACTGTGATAGGAGTGCTACGGCATGAGGAACGTGCACGGGGTTTACACACACGGAAGCCATGCCTAGCTCGTCGGCCTCGTGACACAAACGGTCGATCTGTTGTTTTCGTGCCGCGGGATCCAGAAGCGTGTCGTCGATTAAGGACGCGCGTGTTGACATGTGAACTCCTTTGTTCTGCATAACCTCTGGTGAAGAGGTGTCAACCGGCAGGATACGTGCGCCGTCGTGTTCGTACACAGTGCGCTCCGAGTCGCGCTGAGCTCTGGGTTCGCCCCGAGATTCCAACGATAAGTCGGTGCTAGGGGGGCGGTCGTCGACGGAGATTGGAGCGAAGGTGCCCAGATGGCACACATGTTCCGGCGGTGCTGGCTGTGAACGGCGTCTAGCGCGGTATGAGCGTTTGGGGCTCACATCGTGTGTCCACGGATGCAATCCGGCGAGCGGTCTCGACGTCGACGACTAGCCTGTCTACGTATCGGTTGAGGAGCGCTGCTCGGACCACGGGCGCACTCTGCTCTCCTCCGGCAATGAGTATCTTTTGTTCTATGTGGCGGAGGTCGGGCAAAGTGATACTGATTGTTCGATTATTGAGGTCGGGTACGCACACGCGCCCCTCCGCGTCGATTATGCGTGCGCATAGTTCTCCGACGGCGTGTTGCATGATGGTTTCCGCCTCGCGGTGGTTCAGGCCAAGCTTGCCCACCGTGGGGGTGATGCCGCCGATCGGCGCCGCGAAGAAGACGGCGATGCGTGCAGAGGCTAGCCGAGTAAGGATGTCACGCGTCTTCGCTTCGGCGCGTAACCGGTTTGCCTCGGGGACGGAGTGGACGAGCAAAGGACATGGGAGGGTGGCCAGCTCGGCGTGTAGCTGGCTCGCCAGGAGGGGCAACACTGCCGTGTCTTCGTTGCCGCGAAGATATTCCGACAAGGTTCTTGCCATTTGCCAGACTCTTATTGATCTGCAAGGGGCTGGGTCCAGGTGCTGCGCCAGGTCTTTCAGGGTTGATGATGTTTGGACGGCTAGAGTGTCGCCGTCGCGGAGGATTGAGCTGAGCATGTCTGCGCCTTGTGCGCCGAGTTCTGAACGCATCCGACCGGGAAGGTGGTGGGACGTGCCGACGAGCCTGACCTCGGTTAGGTCGAACCGCTCGCGCAGGTGTTCGATCAGTGCCTCGTCCTGTTCTCGCGGATCACATATCTCGATACGAACGAATCCCCTCCTCTGAGCGTACGCGAGCAGTTTTGAGACCGTTGGACGGGAGACGTGGACCCGTTCGGCCACCTCCGCCTGCGTGAACCCCGCGTCGTAGTAGAGGTGCGCGACGTCGATCGCGAGTACCTCCTTGCGTGTCAGCTTCACGCCCGTGACGTGCACCGTTGCTCCTCTTGGCGTATCTGTCTGCTTCGGTGGCAAGCCTATGTCGTTGGCTCCGTAGGTGGGAGGCGGCCGGCGGGCCGCCGCGGTGTCGCGAAGGCGCTTGCTTCGCACCGGGCGACGTATGACGGTAGTGCATGATGCGGGCGGATGTATGACATGGATCACATGCGGTTCGGGTTCGGGGTGGACCACAAGAACGAACTCTGAGCCCCTCCCGGGATGCCGCGAGAAACTCCCGCTCCCTCGGCGGCAGTCAGGTTCCTTAACCACAACATGTTGTGGTTATACGGCCGCGACATGCCCACATGATGTGTTCCACGCGTGTAATTCTCGGGGTAGTGTCTGAGGTGTCAGCGGAGCTGAGCCGCCAGCCCAGAGCCGTCCGTCCATAGAAGTACTGGAGCCCTACCCGTGTCCGATAGCACTCAGACCCCGTCCGCCGCTCACCTGGCCGCCGCGCACCCCGAGCTCGTGGCCCGAGGTTCTGCCGACTCCGCTGTCGCCCACGGCTCGCGGCCCCAGATCGACGCTGTCTCCACCATCACCGAGTACCTGGACCGCTCCGACTGGCGCGTGAACGCCAACGCCAACCAGGGCTACTCCCTGGGCGGCATGATCCTGAACACCTCCGGCAAGGTCATCGCCAACTACTGGCTCAGCCAGATCTACCCGCAGGCCGCCGGCGACGCCCACCGCAACGGCGACATCCACATTCACGACCTGGACATGTTCGCCGGCTACTGCGCCGGCTGGTCGCTGAAGAACCTGCTCCAGCAGGGCTTCAACGGCGTCCCCGGCAAGATCGCCTCCGGCCCCGCCAAGCACTTCTCCTCCGCCGTCGGCCAAATCGTCAACTTCCTCGGCACCCTGCAGAACGAGTGGGCCGGCGCGCAGGCCTTCTCCTCCTTCGACACCTACATGGCCCCCTTCGTCCGCCTGGACAACATGAGCTACGACGAGGTCCTCCAGTGCATGCAGGAGCTCATCTTCAACCTCAACGTCCCCTCCCGCTGGGGCACCCAGACGCCCTTCACCAACCTTACCTTCGACTGGACCTGCCCCGCGGATCTGGCCGACGAGCACCCGCTGATCGGCGACGAGCTGTGCGACTTCACCTACGGCGACCTCGCCGAGGAGATGGGCATGATCAACCGTGCCTTCATGGAGGTCATGACCACCGGCGACGCAGACGGCCGCGTCTTCACCTTCCCGATCCCCACCTACAACATCACCAAGGACTTCGACTGGGACAGCCCCAACGCCGACCGGCTGTTCACCATGACCGCGAAGTACGGCCTGCCCTACTTCCAGAACTTCATCAACTCCGAGCTTGACCCCGGCATGATCCGCTCCATGTGCTGCCGCCTGCAGCTCGACCTGCGCGAGCTGCTCAAGCGCGGCAACGGCCTGTTCGGCTCGGCCGAGCAGACCGGCTCCGTCGGCGTCGTCACCGTGAACATGGCCCGCCTGGGCTACCTGCACGCCGGCGACGAGGAGGGGCTGGTGAAGGCGCTGGACCGCCTGATCGACATCGCCTCCGAGACGCTGGAGCTCAAGCGCACCGTCATCCAGCACCACATCGACACCGGCCTGTTCCCCTTCACTAAGCGCTGGCTCGGCACGCTGGACAACCACTTCTCCACCATCGGCGTCAACGGCATGAACGAGATGGTTCGCAACTTCACGCACGACGCCTACGACCTGACCGACCCGCGCGGTCACGCCATGTGCGTGCGCATCCTCGACCACGTCCGCGGGCGCATGGTCGAGATCCAGGAGGCCACCGGCCACCTGTACAACCTGGAGGCCACCCCCGCCGAGGGCACCACCTACCGGTTCGCCAAGGAGGACCGCAAGCGCTACCCCGACATCCTCCAGGCCGGCACCGACTCCAACCCGTACTACACCAACTCCTCCCAGCTGCCCGTCGGCTACACCGACGACCCCTTCGAGGCACAGGAGATGCAGGAGGAGCTGCAGACCAAGTACACGGGCGGCACGGTGCTGCACCTGTACATGAACGAGCACATCTCCTCGGCCCAGGCCTGCAAGGAGCTGGTGCGCCGCTCGCTGACCGCGTTCCGCACGCCCTACATCACCATCACCCCGACCTTCTCGATCTGCCCGACCCACGGCTACCTGGCCGGCGAGCACTTCACCTGCCCCAAGTGCGCCGAGCTGCACCCCGACGCCGAGCCGGTCGAGTGCGAGGTGTGGACCCGCGTCATGGGCTACTTCCGCCCCGTGAAGTCCTTCAACATCGGCAAGAAGGGCGAGTACATGGAGCGGCAGATGTTCACCGAGTCGGCGGCCGGTGCCCACGGCACCACCACCTCGCGCCTGACCTCCATCAGCGCCTGACATTCCGCCCGAGGCGACGCCGGGGCGCTGGGACCGGGGAAGATCCTCTCCGATCCCAGCGCCCCGCGCGCCCAGGCACTCGATCCCCACAGGGAGACACCGTGAGCAGCGAATCCGCGCCCGGCGCCCGTCGCCCCGGAGGCGTGGACGTCGAAGTCCCCGCGCACCGCCCCGCCGACGATCTGCAGATCGCCGGGCTCGTGCCCATGTCCACCGTCGACTGGCCCGACCACCTGGTAGCGACGGTCTTCCTGCAGGGCTGCCCCTGGAACTGCTTCTACTGCCACAACCAGGCCCTCATCCCCACGCGCACCCCCGGCGCGGTCGCCTGGGATGAAGTACGCTCCCTGCTCGCCCGCCGTCGCGGCCTGCTCGACGGCGTCGTCCTGACCGGTGGGGAGGCGCTGCGCCAGGACGCCCTGGCCGACGCCGCCGCCGAGGTGAAGGAGATGGGTTTCCAGGTGGGCCTGCACACCGCCGGCCCCTACCCGGGTCGCCTGCGCGACATGGTGGCGCGCGGGCTGGTCGACTGGGTCGGCCTCGACATCAAGGCGCTGCCCGAGCACTACGACGCCGTGGTCGGCCGCCCGAACTCCGCCGCCAAGGCCTGGGAGAGTCTGCAGGTGCTGGTAGACGCGGCCACCCGCGGCGACGGCGTCGACTTCGAGGTACGCACCACCGTGGTTCCCGGGGATGTCACCGCCGCCGACGCCGTGGAGGTTGCCCGCCGCGTGCACGACGCCGGCGCCCGGGTCTACGCCCTCCAACAGGCCCGCGGCGCGGGCACCACCGGCGACTTCGCCGTGTCCGCGCCCGGCTGGGACGCCGAGTGTGAGCGCATGGCCGCCCAGATCGAGGCCCTCGGCTGGGACCGCTTCACCTACCGTCCCGCCTGACGCCTAGCCGCCCCCGCGCCTCTTCTTCCGCCGAGACCGGCATCTGTGATACGCCGAGACCTGTACTAATGCCGGGCGGAGCTCGCACGCGCTTCTATGGAAATGGCTCGCGCTCCCGTAATGGGGCGAGGGCGCAGCTCACAACGAGGGGGCGATGGCGCTGAGGTTGTTGAGCACGTGCAGTGCTGCCGGGAACAACACGTTGCCACGTGTTCTCACGAACAGGATTCCGGCCGCGACGCCGAAGCAGGCGTGCGGAATGATGCCTACCCATTCGGACAGCGTCCAGGAGTGCATGTGCAGCATGCCGAACAGCACACCGGAGACCGTGATCCCCACCCACGCCCGGGTGCGGTCGGCAATGGCGGTCAACAGGAACTGGCGGAAGAACATCTCCTCCACGACCGGTCCCGCGAACACCAACACTCCCAGCACGGCCCAGGGCGGGAAGGCGACTATTGCCCGACCAACATTGGCGTCATTGGCCAACTCGGCCCCCACGCCGGGCAGGACGCCGGCGAGCCAGTCGGATGCCAGGACCCCTACGCTCTCCAGCGCCACCGCCCCGACGGCGCCGAGCGCCAGCCAGGCCACGGCCCGCAGCGGGCCGGCTGTCAGTAGGCGCCCCTGCTCGGCCAGCTCACCGCCCCAACCGCCGACCGCCAGCATGAGCAGCACCGCGTAGGCCCACATGGTGAAGGCGCCCTGTCCCGACGCAGGCAGCCACGGCGGCGACAGGTGCAGCAGGAACGCGCCGGTGTAGCCAACGACGAAAACCAGCCGGCACGCCGTCGCGGTTTTGGAGGGCGGCCCCGCTTCGCGGCTTGGGTAGGCGGTGGTCTTCGGGCAGGCCCATGAACGGGAAGACATCATGAGTTTCTCCTCCAGTCGAGGTGATTCAGCGGTGTCGGCAGGTGAACTCGGCGGCACCGAAAGGTGCCGGTGATGCCGTTTACCGATCGCCCCGAGTCTGGAGTCATGCCCACTGCCAGCGACTCGGCCGCGGGAGGGATCTCGCATCTTCTCCTCGGACCTGCGGATGTAGAACCCAGGTTCGATGCCCGGCACGAGTCGTCCCCCTAGACTGCAATGGTGCCGAAATCGCCAATTCACTCAGCTCGCGCTCCACGCCGACACTCCGCCGTGGGCCGTGTGGCGGTGGCCTGCGCACTGCTGTTCCTGGTCGCCTCCCTGGCGGCCACCGCCGACTCCGGTGCTCCCGGGACGGCAACGCGCACAGTGGTGTGGGGCGTGCTGCTTGGTCTGACCGGCTCGGCGTGGTGGCTGCGGCACCGCGATCGTGCAGCATTCGAGCGGGCGCTTGCCCGGGAGGCGGCGGCCCGAGCCGTCGCCGAGGATCGTCTTGAAATCGCTCGCGATTTGCACGACACGATCTCCGGTGCCCTGGGGGCGATCATGGTTCGGGCGGCCGTCGCACAACGCCTAGAGCACGACCCGCAGGATCTGCGCGTCGCCCTGCAGGAGGTGGAGCAGGCCTCGCATGAGGCGACTGCCGGGTTGCTGCGCATGCTGCGCGTGTTGCACGGCAAGGGTTCGCCGGACTCCGCCTTCCCCGTCCCGCCGCCCGCAGACGCGGATCGCGAGGGTATCGACGCCGGAGACTCGCCGTGCGGTACCGGCTGGCGCGCCACGGACACCGCCGGGAGACGGGCATGACCGGCGAGATCGGCGTGCTGGTGGCCGAGGACCAGCGCCTGTTACGCGCCTCTCTGATAGCGCTGTTCAACGCCGAGCCGGATATGACCGTACTGGGCGAGGCCGCCGACGGGGAACGCGCCGTCGCCGAGGCGTCGCGACTGCGGCCCGATGTGGTGCTCATGGACATCCGCATGCCTGCGCTCTCCGGTATTGAGGTCACAGCGCGCATCTGCGCCGATCCGCGGTTGGCTCACACGCGCATACTCATACTGAGTATGTATGAACTCGACGAGTACGTTCTGGGCGCCCTACGTGCCGGCGCCTCCGGCTTCCTCCTCAAGGACGCCGACCCGAGCATGCTTCTCGACGCCGTGCGCACCGTGCACTCCGGGCAGTCGTTACTTGCCCCAAGCCTGATGGCGCGCTTGCTCGATCACTGCGTGCCCGCCGCGACCTCCTCAACCGCTCGGTTGGAGACGTTGACCCCGCGGCAACGCGAAGTTCTTACGCTGATCGCCCGTGGAATGTCTAACACCGAGATCGAGGAGGAGCTGAGGATCACCCGCGCCACCCGCCGCAGTCACATCAACGCCTTGCTAGCGCGACTGGGCGCTCGGGACCGGGCGCAGTTGGTGATCGCCGCCTACGAGGCCGGGCTGGTGCGACCCGCCCGCCAAGGGCTGTAGGCCCGATCTGCCACCACCGACGCTGACGGTGCGACCCGCGCGCCACGAGTTGTAGTTGTCATAAACTGCACCACTTTCACGTGTCGGCTGTACTCGACGAAACGCCGAACCGCATGATTGCGCGCCTGCTGTGCCCGAAGCGGGTCTGCTGTGCAGGGAAAGTGGTGCATTCCGTGCCACCTTCGTCGCTGCTGCCCACTGCTCGACCGTGTGCTTGAGCCGGGCCCCTTGAACACCTATGCTTACCGAGTAAGCGTTACCCGGTAAGCATCGCCGTTTGCCGGGATTCTCACGACCCGGGAGTCGGCAATGGCCGTGAAACACGCCCTGCTCGCCCTACTCGCACGCGGTCCCGCGGGCACCTACCAGCTGCGCAAGGACTTCGAAGCGGCCACCGGAACCACCTGGCCCCTCAACATCGGGCAGGTCGCCACCACGCTGGCGCGCCTAGAACGCGACGGCCTGGTGATACGCCTCGATCCCGGCCGGCCCGTGAACGGCCCCGGCGCGCCGGGTTCCGCAACCGCTTCCGCCGCATCCACCTCCGTCCCGGCGGCAGCGGCGCAGCCCACGCCGCGCAACTCCGACGCCGCGCCGGCTGCTGCGGACGCGGCTCCCGTAACCGGGCCTTCCAATACGCAGACGCTGCCCACCGCCAACCGGGACGTGGCCGCCTGGACCCTGACCGACGCGGGCCGAGAGGAGCTCGCCCATTGGTGGGCAAGCCCGGTGGCCCGCCGCGCCCCCGAACGCGACGAGCTCGTCATCAAGCTCGCGCTGGCCACCGCCTCCCCTGACGTCGACGTCGCTGCGCTGATCCAGCAGCAGCGCCAGGCCACGCAGACCACCCTCCACGAGATCAACCGCGCCCGCCGTGCCGCCGCCGACGAGGACCTGGCCACCACGCTCGTCCTGGACCACCACGTGTTCATCGTCGAGGCCGAGTTGCGCTGGCTCGACGACGCCGAGGGCCGCCTGACCCGCGCCGCCGCGCTCCGCGCTTCGGCCGCGTCCACCACGCCTGCCGCGTCTCCCGCCTCCACCGCGCCGGTCTCATCCACCGGGAGGCGGTCCTGATGCGCGCCTCGCGTCAGCAGCCCGTACTCGAGCTCCGCGGCGTCGGCCGCATTCACGGCACCGGCGCCCGCGCCGTCACCGCCCTGGACGGGGTCGACCTCACGGTCGCGCCCGGTGAGTTCGTCGCCGTCATGGGCCCGTCCGGATCCGGGAAGTCGACCCTGCTCAACCTCGCCGGTGCCCTGGACCGGCCCACCTCCGGCAGCGTGATCCTGGCGGGCCGCGACCTGGCCGGCCTGGACCGCACCGCCCTGGCCGAGGTGCGCCGCCGCGCCGTCGGCTTCGTCTTCCAGGACTTCAACCTGCTGCCTTCTCTGACCGCCGCCGAGAATGCCGCCTTCCCCCTGGAGCTTGACGGCTGGCCCGCCCGTCGCGCCCGGGCGGCCGCACTGAACGCGCTGGAACAGGTCGGCTTGGCGGATCTGGCCGACCGCCTGCCCGGCGACATGTCCGGCGGCCAGGCGCAGCGTGCCGCCATCGCCCGCGCCATCGTCGGCCCGCGCCGCCTGCTGCTCGCGGACGAACCCACCGGCGCACTCGACTCCGCCACCGGCACCGCGGTCATCACGGTGTTGCGGGAGCGCGCCGACGACGGCGTCGCCGTCCTCATGGTCACTCACGAGCCCCGCTTCGCCGCCTGGGCCGACCGCACGGTCTTCCTGCGCGACGGCCGCCTGGTAGGCGCCTCCGACCCCGGCGACGTCGACGCGCTGCTGGCCACGCCGGGGGAGGGCCGGTGAACGCGGCCCGGCTGCGGGCCCTGCGCCCCGTGGTCCGCCTGGCCGTGCGCGACGCCCTGGCGCATAAGGCCCGCAGCCTGCTGGCGATCCTGCTGGTGGCGGCCCCGCTGGTACTGATCGTCGGTTTCCTGGGCACCCGCCTGTCCACCCCGCCCACCCGGCAGGCGGCCCTGGCATCCATTCCCGACGGCGCACAGGCACTCGTGACCGGCACGGCCGTCGACCCCGTGGAGGCCCCGTTCCGGCAGGTGCCCGAGGGCGCGCCCGGGCCCTGGATGGACTCGCCGGACACCGTGCCCCTGACTGCTGAGGAGTTGGCCAGCTACCTCCCCGCGCGCGACCGGGTCCTGCAGTTCTGGGACTCTGAGGACCTGCTCGCCCTGGCCGACCCCGACGCCGAAGCGGGCGCGGCCACGCCCGCCGCCGCAGGGGACCTGCAGGGCGCGGACTTCGGCGCAATTGGAACCTTCACCCTGCGCGAGGCAGACGCCGCCGGCCTGGAGCTGCTCCTGCCCCCGCTGGTCGCCGGCGCCGCCCCGACCGGCACCGCCGACGTCGTCATCACCACCGCCCTGGCCGGGCGCACCGGCGTGGAGGTGGGAGAGGCGATCATCCTGATCGCCCCGCCCTTCGACGGCTGGTACTCCACCAGCGGGCGCATCGCCGAGGTCATGCAGGACTCCCGGCGCACCTACCGCGTCACCGGCCTGGTCGACGACGGCGCCGCCCGCGCCTGGGCGCTGCCGGACTGGCTGGCGCCGGCGGTCCAGGACGACCCGGCCGGCGTCGACACCCACTTCCTGGTCACCGGCCCCGACCCGATCACGTGGGAGGTCGCCAAGCAGCTCAATGGCGAGATGGCCTTCGCCGTCTCCCGCCACGTGCTCACCAACTACCCGGACGCCTCCGAGCTGTATCCGGTGGCCGTCAGCGCCGACTACCTGGCCACCGCCCTGGTGATGACCGTGATCGCCTGCGCCGCCGCCGCGGGCCTGCTGCTGGGGCTGGTGACCCCCGCCTTCGTGGTCGCCGCCGAGCAGCAGCGCCGCACCCTGGCCCTCGCCTCCGCCACCGGAGCCGCACCGCGACAGCTGGCCCGCACCATCACCCTGCAGGGGATTGCGATCGGCTGCCTGGGCGGAGTGCTCGGCGCCGGTGGCGGACTCGTCGCCGCCTGGGCGGCCTACCGCATCTTCGAACCCGAGGTACAAGCGCTCGCGGGCCTGCCGGGGTGGCTGCCGGTGCTCGTTGTCGCGGGCGCCGCCTTGGCCGGGTGGCTGGCCACACTCGCGCCCGCCCGGCGAGTGGCGCGCATGGAGCCGGTCCAGGCGCTCAAGCGCGGGAACTGGCCGGCGGACGCGGTCGGCGCTCAGCAGAGTCGGGCCGGACGCAGGTGGCGCCTGCTCGGCGGTGCGTGCCTGCTGGCGGCCGCGATCGGCTGCGCCCTTGCCTCACTGCGCATACAAATACCCGTCGCCGCGCCCGGAGAGGCGCCGGCGGTGCCCGGCACACTGCCCGGGGGAGCCGCCGTGCCGCTACTGGTGGTGGCCCTGCTGCTGGGTGCGGTGGGGCTGTTCGTGTTGGCCCCGGTTGCGCTCGACGCCGCAATCATGGTGCTGGCCAAGGGGCCGCTGGCGCTGCGCGTGGCCGCCCGAGACGCCGCCGCCCACCGCGGCCGCGCCCTGCCGGTGGTCGGTGCGATCGGTGTCGTCGTCGCGCTGGCCGGCGGGCAGACCGTCTACCTGGCGTCCTCAACAGCCAACTACAACGACACCTCCACGGTTCTGGTGGCGCCCGGGCACCTCGCGCTGGGACCACGCGTGCCGGTTTCCGACGACTTCGACGCCGCCGTCCTGGCCGACGCCGCGAGTGTGCTGCAAGACGCCGGTCTGCCCGTCACCGGCTCCGCGCCGGTTCGCGCGATGGACTTTCGTAAGGAGGGCGTGTCGTACACCCTCAGAGTCGAACCCCCGGCCGACTCCCGCTGCCCCGACTTCACCGACCCGGACGTCGCGGCCTCTCTGGGACTGGTGGACACGGTGACTTGTGTACCTGCGGGGCAGGGATACAACCCGGGCATCACGGCCCCCTGGATGCTGGGAGACGATGTCTTTGTAATGGAAGGGCAGGCGCTGCGCGCCACAGGCCTGGACGGGGCGCAGGAGGCCGCGGAGCTCCTGGAGGCGGGCGGTGTGGTGGTCAACAACGCCACCTGGATCGATGATGACGGCACGGTTCGTGTAGGTCTGATGGACTACAGCGATGCCGCCATGACCGTCCAGCACCCGCAATCCCGGGACGCCTACTTCCTGCCACGGATGACCGCCACCATCACGGTGTCGCCCGCCACCGCCGCCGAGCTGGGGCTGACCGGCGCCGACGCGCCGATATACGTGGGGGAGATGGTGCAGCTGTCGCGACCGCTGACCGCGGCGGAGACCGCCACTGCACGGCGAGTTGTTGAGGAGCGGAGCGACCTGGTGACTGTCGGGACCAACTCGGATCTGCCGCCTTGGGGCGGCGTGGCCGACTTCGCGGTCCTGGCCGTGCTAGCGGCGGTGGCCCTGTTCGCACTGGTGGTGAGTCTGCTACTGACCCGCACTCAGATGCGCGCCGACATGGTCACCATGCACGCGGTGGGAGCCTCGCCGCGTTTCCTGCGACGACTCACGGCCGCCCATGCCACCGTCATCCTGGCGCTCGGCGTGCCCGCCGGGGCGGTGTGCGGCTGGGCGGTGGCCGCGTATCTGGTGGCCTGGAATCGGCACGTGGCCATTGACGGTCCCTGGCTGCGCCTGGAGGGCCTGTGGGGCTGGCAGCTGGTGGGACTGGCCGGCTTCGTCGCGGTGGGTCTGGGCGTGGCGTGGCTGATGGGTCGCCCGCCGCGCCATCTGGCGCGCTCCCGCGACGACTAGCCGTCACGTTCCACGACCTTGGGGGCGTTTCACGACCTTGGGGTGCATTCCACGACCACCCCGGGGTCGTGAAACGTGCACGGGGGTCGTGGAACGTGCACCAGGGTCGTGGAATGTCATGGCCTCCGTCCGGCGGAGGATCGGCGCGGGTGCGTCTCGGCGTGCGGGCGCCTCGGCTCGGGCGCACAGCAATGCTCCGTCCTCAGCGCCGCTCCCGGAACACCGCCCGCCGTTGCGCCAGGTAGCTGACGGCGTACAGCACGCCGTCGCCGAGGGGCTTGGCCAAGCCGAGCGGCACCCCGATCCCGGTCAGCGCCCGCAACAGCACATAGCTGGCGGCGAGCAGCGCCAGCGCGAGCGCCATGTAGCGCACGGCCGTTCTGCCGACGGTGCCGGGCGCCGCCCGGAACACGCGCCGGTTCATGAAGAAGTTGGCCGTCCCGCTGACCAGCCGTGCCCCCACCACACTCGCCAGCAGGTTGCCGGTCAGCAGGTGCAGCGCCATCACCCCGACCCAGTCGATGCCGAAGCTCGCCAGGCTCGCCCCGACGAATCCCAGCAGCGGCGCGTAGATCCGCGCCGAGTCCTGCAGCGGCCGGAAGTGACTGGAGGTGTTGCCCGGCTCGTACACCGTGGCGATCTCCACCTCCTCGACCTCCAGGCCGAGTTCGTGAGCGCGCAGCAGGGCGCTGAGTTCCCACTCATAGCGGTCTCCGGGCACATCCGCCAGCCAGGCGGTCTGCCCGGCAGGGTAGCCGCGCAGGCCGGTCTGGGTGTCGCCCAGTCGCCAGCCGGTCGCCAGACGGAACAACAGTGCGGTCACGCCATTGCCGATCCGGCTGCGCGCCGGCACCGGCCCGGTCAGGCGCCGCACCCCGAGCGTCATATGCCCAGTGGTGTGCACGCGCCGGGCCACCGCGGCGATGTCCGCGGGCCGGTGCTGCCCGTCGGCATCCGCGCACACCACGTCCGCCTCCGGCCACAGCTCGGCCACCTGCGCCAGCCCGGTGCGCAGCGCCGCCCCCTTCCCCCGGTTACGGCCATACCCGACGACGTCCGCCCCGCGTGCGCTCGCCGCCCGAAACGCCGGCGCATACTCCGGCCCGGAGCCGTCGTCGACGACGAGCACCCGGCATCCGGGCAGCTCCCGCACCAGGTCGCTCACCAAATGCGCCAGCCTGTCGTCGGGCTGATAGGCGGGTATGAGCACGACCAGGCCCACGCGGGAGGGGCGTCCCGACGCCGGTCGCATCCCCGGGACGGGCGCAGGCCCGCCGCTGCGTTCGGCCTCATTCTCTCGGGCCGACGCCGCCGGGCGTCGCGGTGCGTAGGCGGTGTGCGGTCGGGCCACGGCGTCGGACCGCAGGCGACGTCGCGGGAAGGAACCGGTGGCGGGGCGCGCAGGCGTACTCATCTCAGGCCCCCTGTGCGATGTAGAGGATGTCGGAGGTCTCGCGCTCACCGCCGTTGGAGGGCTGGTTGATCACCTCGCCGTTGAACCAGAGCGTCGAGGAGCCGCCGCCGTCGAGGTTGTATGCGCAATCGCAGCCCAGGTCCGCCATGATCTGGGCGAGTTCGGTCATGGTCACCCCACGCGAGTAGCCCTTGTCGCGCCCGTCGACGACGACGAACACGTAGTGCCCGTCCGCGATCGCGCCCAGCGCCGTGCGCGGCTGGGTGCCCTGGATCGAGTGGTTGCCGACGTTGGTGTCCACCTCCACCGCGTCGATCCCGTCCAGCACCGAGCCGCCCTGCACCAGCGCCGGCCCGAAGGACAGGGTGTTCCACACGCCGGCGTCCAACAGCGTCTGGGCGTCGGTGTTGGTCTCGTCGTAGACCTCGACGCGGCCGTCGGTGTAGAAGGCGATGCCGTCGCGCACGCCGTCGTCGCGGTAGATGACGCCGTTGCGGATGAGGATGCCGTCGGAGCGGAACCCGTAGTAGTCGCCGTTGACGGCGAGGATCGCGTCGTGCTCGGTGGCCATGGCGCTGGGCAGGGCGGTGATGTTGGTGCCGTAGGCGTTGTTGGCGAAGGCGCTGCGCACGGCGGTGGCGTCGCTGGCCTGGATGTCGGCGACGTAGTAGGTGACCGTGTCATCCCCGGAACCGTTGGAGACCCGCTCAATGCTGATCGAGGTCAGCGAGGAGGTGTAGCCGGTGTCCGTGATGTTGACGTCGGTGGCCCGTGCGGTGGAGGAGACCGAGGAGTTGATGGCCTCGTAGGCGGCTACGTCGTCGACCTCCACGTGGTCGATGACGAACCGGTTGAGCGCCCATGCGGCCGTACCGATCAGGCCGGTCCCGACTAGGGCGCCGCCGCCCAGGAGGACGCGGCGCCGGGAGTGACGGCGGGGCGGGTCCGGGCGGGTGGCCGACGGCGTCTGGGACTGCTGTGCTCGGGGCGCGGAGGACTGTTCGGCCGGTGTCGCGCCGAGGCGGCTGTCTGTTGCCCGGGACTCGTCCCGGGCGTTACCGGGCTCAGGAGTTGAATAGCTGAACATGGCCTCAACCCTTGCGGGCGGTCATATGCCGCGGCCGGGTCTGCGCTATGGGCCGCCTGTGGATCCGGGGGCCGGCCGTGTCGGACGGCGAGTGCTCTGATTGTCAGCGGATCGACCGTATGAGTGCGAACAGCAGCGTGGCTACCAGCGCCGCTGCAGAAGCAACCACGAACAGCATGTGGTAGCCGAAGGCGCTAATGGCGGCGGCCGCTACCAACGGCCCAGCGATTTGCCCACCCGTGTTGGCAAGGTTGAGAATCCCCAGGTCCTTAGCGGCCGTATCCGGATCGGGAAGGACTGCGATATTGAGGGCCTGGTCGACGGCGTTGAACATTCCTAACCCAGTTCCGGCGATGACGGCGTACAGCACCATCATCATTGGCGTTGCCGAGAAGAATGGTACGAGTACGCCCACGGCAATGAGTAGGGAGGAAACGATGACCGGCAGCTTGATCAGCTTAAGTCGGTCCGCAACCGGCCCGGCGACGAATGCCATCACGATCCCCGCGACCATGATGATCAGGGAGATGATGGAGATGTATCGGGATGAGTCATCCTCCCCGAGCAGCATGTAGTCGGTAAGGATGTACAGGACATATCCCTGGATGGCGAACTTCGCGAGGATGACGAAGAACTTGCCCAGCAGTGCGAGGTAGTAGTCACGGGCATTGTGACGTGCGAACACGAAATGGTCCAGCACCATATCCTTGGTGAACGGCCGCTTGGGCATGTCAACCGAGGAGGACTCTCGGAAGAACCAGGACGTTGCGGGGGCAACCAGCACGGTGAGTCCACCCAGGACGAGCAGACCCGTGGCGGTGTTGCCCAAGAACTGGGCGCCGATGACCTGCCCCAGGCCCGTGCCCAGACCGTTGCCGAGCGCATAGCCGGATGCGGCAGTGCCGCGGAACTGTGGGGAGACGCGATCCGAGAGTGTGCCCAGCAACGGGGCGATGATCGAGTTGAGGAAGACCTGGTACACCGCCCAGGTGGTCACGAGGGCGGGCACGCTTTGGACGTGACCGAGCACCGTCAATGACAAGAGGGATCCGACAGCTCCCGCCCAGATCCAGGGAGTGCGGCGACCGAAGCGTGATCGGGTCAGGTCCGAGCCGGCGCCGATGAGAATGTTCGCGATGGCTGCCACGATCATCGAGATGGTCGAGTTGAGCGCCACCACCGCTGCCTTGTCGGCTGGGGCGATTTCGGCGATTCGGGCTGGGAGGAGGACGCCGACCGCGCCAAGGTAGGCGACGATCCAGCAGAAGGCTCCGATCGCCAGTCCGATTACCAGGCGTATCGGCAGTCGAGGCTGCTGCTCATCACTGGTGGTGCCGGACCACTCGTGCGTGGAAGGTGCTGTTGTGGGTGTTTCGTTGCTGGCCATGATTGCTCCATTGCTTGTGTTGGCCGGTATTGATGGACATGGGACGATTCAGAGCGGGGCATCGAGGTATGGAAATCGGCTGACTTCAGATGAGCGTGGTGCTTGAGACGGCGTCCGAGTCGCCCCAGAACTGTGCGGCCTCGAAGCGGACGTTGCCCGCGGGGAGGAGCAAATCGCGCTCGCGGCTATCCCAGCGCGACAGCGGTCGAAGGGAGGCGGCGATGCTGGCGGTCGCGCTCTGCCCAGGGGACAGACTCGCCTGGGTGAAACCGATCAGTTCCCGCTGTCCGGCACGGTCCCCGTCCAAGCGGGTGGCGTACAGTTGAACGGTTGCGGTTCCGGCGCGTTCACCGGTGTTACGGACGGTGGTGGATGCACGCACTCGGCCTTCCGAGACGACGACATCGAGTCCGGTCAGTGCGAAGGTGGTATAGCTCAGGCCCTGACCGAGGGGGATCAGCGCCTGCACGCCTTTGTGCGCGAGCAGGCGTTGCCCGTACCAGCGGTCGTAGACAACCTCGGTGGCGTCTGCACGGAAGTCGGGCAGGTCATCCACGCTGCGCGGGATCGCGTAGGGCATGCGGCCGCTGAAGTTCTCCGTCCCCAGCAGCAGGTCTGCCAGCGCGTGCCCGCCTTCCATGCCGGAGTACCACCCCATGACGACGGCAGGTGCGGACTCGAACCACTCCTCCATGAGCACTGCGCCCGCGGCCACGATGATTACGACGGTACGTGGTTGCGCGGCTGCCACCGCGCGGATCAAGGCAATGTCTTCCTGTGGCAGGTGCAGGTCCGTACGGTCGCCACCGATCTCCGACTTGCCGGCTGCCGCCTCGAGACGGGCCATCATCTCGTCGAGCACCGCTTGTTCGTCTGCCGTGTGCGGTTTGGGGTAGAGCTGCATGAGATCGTCGCGGGCGTAGATGCGTCCGTTGACCCATTCGCCTTCTTCGGCCGCCGTGTAGCCGACGACGACCACGGCGGCATCGGACTCGGCGGCCCGGGCCGCTGCCCGGGCAGGGTCGGAGCCGTTGTCATGAACGACTTGAGACTCGGGCAGGGCCGCGCGCAGGCCGGCCAGGGGTGTCACCTGGTGCGCATGCACATTCGAGGATCCGTGGTCGCCTAGGTTCTGGGTGTCGGCGAGCCGTCCGATGACGGCGAGTGATCGTAGTGATCCCGGATCGAGCGGCAGGGCGGGGGCGCCGGCCACGGCTTCGTTGCGCAGCAGCACCATGGAGCGGACGGCCGCCTCGCGGGCCAGCGCGTGGTGCTCATCGTTCGCGATGACGGTCGTCGGCGGGCACTCTTCGGAGCGGTGCGCGTAGTGGTCCAGCAGCGTGCGCAGCAGTCGCCGACCGGAAGCGCGTACAGCGTCGCGGCTCACCTTTCCGGTGGCGAGAGCATCGGGCAGGTGTTCGGCGCGCAGCTGGGCGAAGGGCGTCTCCACATCGAGTCCCGCTTCCAGTGAGGCTTCGGCGTCGCGGATGGCCCAGATGAAGTCGGAGATGGTGAAGCCGGTGAAGCCCCACTCCTCCCGCAGTACCTCCGTCAGGAGTTCCTTAGAGGCGCTGGCCCAATGGCCGTTGACCCGGTTGTAGGCACACATGAGTGAGCCGGCTCCGGCGCGCACGCAGTCGCGGAAGTGAGGCAGGAAGTCCTCGTGCAGTGTTTCGGGATCGCAGTGCACGTCGACGTCGAAGCGCGCATTCTCCATGGAGTTCAGAGCGAAGTGCTTGACGCAGGCGATGGCGTGAGCACTCACGCCACGAGTGAGGGCCGCCCCCATGGCGCCGAGCAGCACGCTCTGATCCGAGTACGTCTCCTGCACGCGCCCCCAGGCGGGGTGACGGGGCAGGTTGATGCACACGCCGCCGAAGAAATTGCCACCCGAGGCCCGCACCTCCTCACCGATCGCCCGGCCGATCCGCTCCTCCAGGTCGGGGTCCCAGGTGGCGCCGCGGGCCATGGACACGGGGAAGGCGGTGGCGGAGCCGACTACGACGCCGCGTGGCCCGTCGATGAAATGGATACCGGGGACACCCAGTCGCGCGTTGGCGCCGGCCGGATAGGGGAAGTGGTTGTAGCCGTCGTGCATGATGCTGCGGCGCCCCTGCCAGAAGGGGACGTTGCCATGTAGGAGTGCCAGTTGCTCGGCGTCCGTCATGAGGTTCAGGAGAAGGTCGGCTTCGACGTCGGGATCGCCGCCGTCGCCTACGCGGTCGACGGCTTGGGCGAAGGGTGTGCCGGGAATGAGCTCCGGGCCGAGGGTGGGCTGCGGGCGTCCCGACTCCAGGGCGGATCGGGGATCGGGTGTGGGTGCTGTGGAGGCGGATGGGGCTGTGGACATCTTGAGTCTCCTCGACGTTGAGGAACTGAGTACTTGGTGAGCACCAAGTTAACTGTGAGTGTAGCGCGTTGCTGGGCCTGTCGCTAGCCCCGAATGGCACGCGTCGTGTTCACAGGTTGTTGGTAGTAGCTGCTGGATCGGCGGCCAGGTTCGGTGAGACAAGCGGCGAGAACCAACCTCCGCGTGCGAGTCCGGGCAACGCGATAGCCTGAACTGGCGGCCAGTCGTCCGGCCGCTACGAGGGGAGCACACGTGAGCGTCGCGAGACGGCAACGGCTCAGAGGGGCCGAGCGCAAGGCGCAGATTATTGATGTCGCCACCGACCTCATCGGCGAGCGTGGCTACTGGGGTATTTCCATCCAGGACATCGCCACCCGGTGCGCCATTACCGACAGCGCAGTGCTGCATCACTTCGGCAGCAAGGAGTCCCTGCTGCTTGCGGTGCTGGAGAGTCGCGACGAGCGCGACCGGAGGGCGCTCGCGGATCTACTCGGTCTGGCACGCAGCGAGTTGTATGACCGACTTCCCAACGTCTCACTTATCGATTTCTGTGACGCGCTGGTGCAGCGCAATGCATCCCAGCCCGCCATCGTCGCGTTGTACGCCGTCCTTGACGCCGAGGCGCTCAACCCCGACCACCCCGCCCATCAATACTTCCAGGAGCGCGAGCGGCTTGTCATCGAGAGTTTCGCGCGTACTGCTTCAGATCTGCCGCTCGAGCCGCTGATGCGCGGCCGGCTCGCCCTCTCGTTGATGGATGGGCTGCAGCTGCGGTGGCTGCGGGATCGAAGTATCGACCTACTGGCTCAGTGGCGCCTATTGGCGAAGACGCTGCTGCGCTGAAACAGACGGGAAGGCAGGAGAAGGATCTTTCCGGTCCATGCTTGGCGATGCCAAGGGGCGGGGTGATCCGTGGCGCGCTCACAGTGAGCCCCGCAGACGAACCGGGTGCAAGATCTCACGCGCCCCGCATACATGACTTCACGCCACCCGGTTTCATAATCTCGGTCCATGACCACCTCCCCTTCGACCGGACCCGCCTCTGCCCAGCAGGGGAAGGGGGTCACTCCAGAATCCGCATCCGCCGACGCCCAAACGGCCGAGGGCCGCGCCGCCGCGTCCGCAGACCCGCGTGACGCCGGCCTGCGCACCTCCTTCGCCCCCACCCTGCTGGTGGCACTGGCGGCGCTCGCGGCCATCGCCCCGCTCGCCATGGACGCCTACCTGCCGGCCTTCAACCAAATGGCCGCCGACCTGGGCGTCTCCGCCTCCACCACCCAGCTGACGCTGACGGCATTCCTGGTTGGTGTAGCACTGGGCCAGCTGAGCATCGGCGTGCTCTCCGACCGCTTCGGCCGCCGCCCGCTGCTGCTATGGGGCAGCGTGCTGGCCTTCGTCGCCGGCGTCGGCACCGCGCTCGCGCCCAGCGCCGCCTTCCTGCTGATCGCGCGTTTTCTGCAGGGACTCGGCGGCGCCGCCGGCATGGTGCTGGGCCGCGCCGTCATCTCCGACCGTTCCCGCGGCATCACCGCCGCCCAGGCCCTTTCCCTGGTGATGTCGATCCAGGGCGTTGCACCCGTCATCGCCCCGATTCTGGGCGGCGCCCTGGTCGGCCCGGTCGGCTGGCGCGGCATTCTCGGCGTGGTGGCGGCCTTCCAGGGCATCCTCGTGCTGCTGGTGGCCGCCTGGGTGCCCGAGACGCTTCCCGCCGAGCAGCGCCACGAGGGCGGCTTCGGCGTGCTCGTGGACGGCACGCGTGCGCTGTCCAAGGACCATGTGTTCGTCCGCCTGATCCTCATCAATGCGCTGGTCTACGCGCTGCTGACCTCCTACCTGTCCGCCGCCCCATTCATGTTGCAGGGCGTCCTCGGCATGAGCACGGCCGCCTACACCGCCGTGTTCGCCGTGTGCGGCCTGACGGTGACCCTGACCGTGGCGGCCTGCGGCTCGCTCGCCAAGCGGATCTCGCCGGAGCGGCAGATCCGCCTGGGGCTGATCGCCATCCTCGTCGTCGACGTCGTCTTCGCCGCCGTCTGCCTGACGCGCCTGACCGGTCCCGTGTCCTCCACTGCGCTTACGGTCGCCACCGTCGCCCTGTTCATCATCCACGTCATGGCTCTGGGCACCTGCATGGGTAACCTGCCGGCCGTCGCCCTGGGCCGCACCGGACGCTGGGCCGGCACCGGCTCGGCGCTGCTGGGCTTCATCCAGTTCGTCTTCGGCGGCATCGCCAGCCCGATGGTGGGGCTGACCGGAGAGGCCTCCGGTGTCGCCTTCGGCGCGACGATCGTGGTAGTGGCGTTGGCGGCGAACGTGCTCGGTGCCTTCGGCGTGCGCGACCGCGGTGAGAAGGAGCGCCTGCGCGCCGAGGCGGCGGCCAAGCGCGCCGCCCGACTCGGCCGCGACCAGCTTCCGCAGGTCGACCAGAACGGCGCCGACGGCGGCCCCGCGGCCGCGGACGCCGTCGCCGAGCCCGCCAAGGAGGCGGCCGGAGCCTGACGGCCGCACGCATCCCACCCGCGGTCACGCGTCCGTCCTACCCGACGACGCCGCGGCATGCTCCTGCCGCGGCGTCGTCCTTACTCCTCCTCGGAGGCGTCGAAGCGATACCCGACGTTGCGGACCGTGCCGATCAGGTGGTCGTACTCGGTGCCGAGCTTCGCACGCAGGCGGCGGATGTGGACGTCGACCGTGCGCGAGCCGCCGATGTAATCCTCACCCCACACCTCGTCCAGCAGCGCCTGGCGGGTCAGCACCCGCCCCTGGTTGAGGGCCAGCGCCTTGAGCAGTTCGAACTCCTTGTAGGTCAGGTCCAGCAGTGTGCCGCGGATGCGAGCGGTATAGGCGGTGGTGTCGATAACCAGGTCGCCGGCCTCGATGCGGTCCTCGGCGATCGGTGCCGCCTCGGCGATGTGCACGCGCACCAGCCGCAGTCGCGCGCCCAACTCCGCGGGCGTGGCCCCGGCCATGACGAAGTCGGCGGCCCCCCAGTCGGGCTGGACGACGGCGGCGCCGCCCTCCTCAAGCACCAGGATGATCGGCGGGCAATCCATGGGGCCCGACAACAGCTGGCATAGGGCGCGGGCACGCATCAGGTCCCCGCGGGCGTCGATCATGACGACGTCGGCCTCGGCCGCCGAGGCGTAGGAGGCGGGCACCGGCTCCAGGCAGTCGACCTGGCAGTCGAGGAATGAGATCGCGGGGACGACGGCGGTGGCGTCGTGCTCACGGGTGAACATGATGACGCGCACGGCCGTCTCCTTCCGGTCCCAACTGGGCCCGAAGCTCAGTGAACCACATTTGTATTTGCGAGCGGATTACATGACCGGGCACGCGTGAGTACATGCACGGCCCGCGGGTGTGGGACGATGCGACCGTGAACACGCAGGATGTGCCCGGCACGGTGGACCCCGGCAGCTACGGGACGCGCCGCGGCGCCAACCTACCCATCGAGGTGGGGCTGGTGGACCCGGCCTGGACTCGACTGGCGGTGGCCAGCGTCGTGCCCGTGCTCCTGGCCGTCTCGGCGGCTCTGCCCGCCTGGGTGCGGCTGATCGTCGTCGTCCTGCTGGTGCCACTGACGGCCCAGGGCTGGCCCGCGCTGGTGCGCACGCGGCACGATCAGGGCGCCACCGGCGTCATCACCCTGACCGGACTGACCGCCGCCGTGCTGGTGGCCATCACCAACGACTTCGGCATGGCGGGGGTGGTCATGGCCCTCAGCGTGCCGGCGGCCTTCAGCGCGCAGATGGCCCGGCGCGACGGCCGCAAGCATTTGGTGGAGGACCTGTCCGCCACCGTCGCCGGCAATCTGGTGATGATCTCGGGTGCCGGCTGGTGCGCCCTGCGCACCGGAATCGCCGACCCTGCCGTGATCGTGCCGTGCACGTTGGCACTGTTCACCGGCGCCCTGCTGACCACTTTGAACGTGCGCGCCACCGTGCTGGAGGTGCTCACCATGACCGTCCCGGCCCTGGTGGCGGGCGCCGCCGGTGGGGCATTGGCCATGGTCGGCTTCTTCGGGGTCAGCCACGTCGGGCCGGAGCCGGCCCTGCAGTCGGCGGCCGCGTGCCTGGTGACCGGGTTCGTGGCCGGGGTGCTCATGGCCGCGGCCAACCGCGTGCTGTGGACTCACCGCTGGGTTCCCGGCGGGCGTGCCGCGGTGGCCAGCGCGATCGTGCCGATCCTGTCGCTGGGTGCCCCGGTGTACGCCATCGCTCGCCTCATGGGCGGTTTCATCGCGGGCTGACGCCGGCGCCTTCGCGTTCGTCGCGGGCTGACGCCGGCGCCGTGGCGTCGGCCAAGCCCGGGCCGTACCCTGCACCCATGGCGTTCATGATTCCCGACGATCTCGCCCCCGAGCTGTACCCCCTGGCCTGGCTGGTGGGCACCTGGCGCGGCTACGGCATCCTCACCTATGGGGAGACGGTCCCCGAGCAGGCCGTCTACCAGGAGATGACCTTCGACCACGACGGCGGCCCCTACCTGCGCCAGACCAGCACCATCTGGACCGTGGACGCCACCCGCAGTCAGGACCTCGACTTCGAGATGCCCGGTCTGGAGGGCGCCGCGCGCCTGACCCCCGCGCAGATCTGGTCCACCGAGACCACCTTCTGGCGTCCGGTGGGCCAGGAAATGCCCGCCGACGACGGTGACGCCTCCGGAACCGCCTCAAAGACTCCGATCACCTCTCTTGAGTTGGTCTCCACCGACCCCGCCGGGCACGTCGGCGTCTGGGAGGGCTGGATCCAGGGGCCGCGCGCCCAGGTCGGCACCCAGGCGGTGGGGCGTACCCGGACCGCCGCCACGGTCACCCAGATGAGCCGCATGTTCGGGCTTGTGGGCGGGGAGCTCATGTGGACGCAGGACATGGCCGCCTTCGGTGAGGAGGAGCCGAAGTCTTACGCATCCGGCCGCCTGGGTCGAGTGGAGGAGGCGGGGGAGACCGACCCCGGCGCCGCCCTGCGCGAAGCCATCGCCGCCGACGAGGCCGCCCGCGCTGCCGACACTGCGACGGACGCTCCCGCCTGATGCGCCGCAGCCCCCTCCTGGACCGGTCCGACGCCGTCGCCAACCCCGCCGGCGATCTGGACGCCGCCGTGCCCGCCCGCTACGGCGACCCTCTGCGCGAGCAGAACGCGCTGCTCGACGGGCGTGCCGCCACCGCTCTGGCCCGCGACGTCGTCGCTGTGACCGGTCCCGACCGGCTCGGTTGGCTGACCTCCCTGTCCAGCCAGGAGTTGACTCGCCTGACGCCGGGCGACGGCGGCGCGGAGACGCTGCTGCTGGACGCCCAGGGACACATCACCCATGCCCTGGCCTGCGTCGACGACGGCGAGGTGTTGCTACTGGTGACCGAGGTCGGACGCGGTCAGGCGCTGGCCGAGTTCCTGCAGTCCATGCGCTTCATGCTGCGCGTGGAGGTCGCCGTGCGCGAGGACGCGGCCGTACTGGCGGCGCTGGGTGAGGGCGGCGGCGCCCTGGAGGAGGCTTCGCGGGCAGCGGGCGCGTACCTGGCCACCTGGCGCGATCCCTGGCCGGGCGTGGTCGAGGGCGGCACCAGCTACGACGTCGGCGTGGAGCGGACCCACCCCGGGGCGGGCTACCGGGCCACCTGGGTGCTGGTGCAGGCCGACGCGGCCGGCACCGTCGCGGATGCGTTTCTTGCCGGCGGGAATGCGGCTGCTGACGTCGGCGGTGCCGAGCGCCGCAACTCCATGCCGGGCGTCCCCGGGCGGAGCCTGGCCGGCTCACTGGCCTGGGAGGCGCTGCGCGTGGAGGCCGGGAGGCCACGATGGGGCCGGGAGGTGGATGCGCGCACGATCCCGCACGAGCTGGACTGGCTGCGCACCGCCGTACATCTGAACAAGGGCTGCTACCCGGGGCAGGAGACCATTGCGCGCACTCTCAACCTGGGCCGACCGCCGCGGCGCCTGACGATTCTGCAACTCGACGGCTTCACCGGGCAGCTGCCGGTGCCGGGCGCGAATGTGCGCCTGGGGGAGCGGCCGGTCGGCGTAGTGACCTCCGTGGCCCGGCACGTCGACTACGGTCCCATGGCGTTGTCGCTGCTGCGCCGGGGCGTGCCCGCGGATGCGCCGCTGACCGTGGACATTGCTGCTGAGGCCGAGGAAGAGGAGACCGACTCGGCGACCGGCAGCCGTGAAGAACCCGAGGCGGTCGCCGGTGTGGACGCCGCCCAGGAACCTCTGGTTTCCCCCGAGGGCCGGGCGCAGGCCACTCCCGCCGAGCGCCCCGGCCTCGGCTTGGGCCGCCGCGAGGCGCGTGGTCAGGAAGTCAACCGGCGCCAGGGCGCCGGCCGGGGCCTGCTGCGCTGACCGCCTCGTCCTTGTCACCGCGGTCGGTCGATGCAATGAAAGTCGTGCGAGTGGGTCGTGCTCGTCGTCCTCCCAGGCGGAACGCGTGATAGCTGCCGCACGCTTACGCTGGTGGCAGGAATTCTGCCAATCAGGGATTTCCGTTGAGATGATGCGGAATTGCAGGAAGTGGCTGGGGTCGTCAGGATCCGCTTGAAATGCTCCCATGTGCGCCGGAGGCCTCGCCGCACGCAGGAGCTCTCCTGACGTTCTGCAACTGCCGTGTGAAACCGCAGAATCGCGGGGTTTGTGGTCGGTGGTTGGTTTGTTAAGCGTGCGTCGGGTCGGATGACACGCGACGCGTGCCGATGCTCAACCTGCGACTGCGCGCTCAGCGCATTTGACAAGCGGGGGGGGCATATTTCGGCTCGTCCTAGCAATCCTGATTCATAGGAGAATCGCTGCCATGACTGCCATGCCACGCCGGGTTTTCGCACTGGGAACCGTGGGCGCCGTCGCCGCCTTTACGCTTTCCGCATGCGGCTCCTCAGACTCCGCGGACTCCTCCAGCGCTGCTGGTGGAGGATCGACGAGTGAGACGGAAACCTCGGCTACCTCCGAGGAGACCGCCGAGGAGTCCGATGTTGCTGCTGGAAACGACGCGGGTAAGCATACGATCGTATTTGAAGTCACCAGCGATACGGCGACCACCGCGGACATCACGCTGACCAGTCTGGACGCCAACGGCAACATCAGCCAGGAGCAGCTGAGCGATGAGGCCCTCCCGTTCAGCAAGACGGTTGAGATTGACGGTGCCGTCGTCTTTGACGCCTCAAACGCCAATGTGCTCGCTCAGGCCAAGGACGGAACGGACATCACCGCATCCATCGCCATTGACGATAATGAGCCCGTCAGTTCGTCGGGATCCGGCGAGTTTGCTACCGCGATATCGCAGGCCACCAACTGAGAATCGGGCGTCCGAGAACTTAGGATCGCCCGAGCCGGCGGAACCGTTTGGAGCGGCTTGCGAGGCGCGTGGCGTCTCGTCTACTGCGAGCTTTTGCCCTCTGGTGTGCGGCAAATCGGCGCACACCAGAGAGCAAAAGCTCGTACCAGGGTGCGAAGGGTCGCTGGGTTCGCACCGGCCAGACGAGCGCGGCCGCGGAGTGCGAGCGCGGCGCCCGCCATGATTTGGCGTTGTTGTCCTTGTGGGAATGTTGCCCCTGTGGGAGGGTGAGCTCATGAGCGAGCGCAGCCGCTGGATCGTGCCCATCGCCCTCGGGGCCGCTGGTGTCGCCTATGTGAACGGGCGCCTGCGCCCGCGCGGCGACGCTGCCGAGCCCCTGCCCGGGGACGAGCTCCTGCCCGACGCCGAGATCGTTGAGACGCACGAGACGGTGCTGCAGGCGCCCGTGGCCGACGTATGGCCCTGGCTGGCCCAGATGGGCTACGGGCGCGGCGGCTTCTACACCTTCGATGCGCTGTGTCAGCTTGTCGGTGTGGGCATCTCCAGCGCTGACGTGATCAACCCGGCGTGGCAGAACCTGACAGAGGGTGACTCGGTGGACCTGGCGGAGAACATCTCGCTCGTCGTTGCCCGCCTGGAGCCGGAGCGCTACCTCATCCTGTCCAGCGAGGGTGGAAGCGCCCCCGCGGGTAATGAGATGGAATTCGACTTCACGTGGGCGTTCGTCCTCACCTCGACGGGGCTGCATGCCTGCCGTCTCACGGTGCGTGAGCGGTACGTGCCCCAAACGCCGGCCGCCCGCCGAATGCTGCGGGCTATACGCCCGGTCGCGCGGCTCATGACGCACGGCATGTTCCATGGCCTGCGGCGTCGTACCCGGGGCTGAGGACAAGGGCCGCAGACGACGGCCATCGGTGTGCCGACTCAGATGACATCCCGACGCACTCCGGCGCGCAGCCGGGCGACGGCGTGCCGGGTGGCTGCCAGGTCCGTCCTTGGCACGGCAGACGGAGAGGATCGCGCGGTCGCTTCTGAGCCCCGTTGCACACTGGAGCTGTCAGGACAAACTTGTGCGAGTCGGGTTTTTCGCTGGAATCATGGGGAAGTGGCGGGAGTAGCCGAAGTCGGCTCCATGGCTCCGGTGTGCAATGAGGGGATGGTTGCACATGGGAGCCTCCTCGGTACTGCAAGGGGAATCTGCGAAACCGCGGAGTTATGCGCTTCTTGGACGATTGCTCGAGATTCGAGTGTGCAACGCGTGGTTGTTGGCATGCGCGGGGTCTGCCGCAGGGCACCCGGTGGAGGCTCCGAAGCGCCGCGGGCGCTGTTCCCTGGGCGATGTGGGTACGAATCCCACTGGCCCTACCGTGAACGTGATGCGCATCATAGAATCGGCGCGACGCATCCCATACGCCCTGAGGAGGAGCCATGAAGATTCTGCACTCGCAGTTCACTGCCAAACCCGGATTCGAGGACGAGGTTGCCCAGATGATCTGCGACTTCGGCGAAAAAGTCCGTACCGAGCCCGGCAACCGCGTCTTCGACGTTTACCGCCACAGCGATGACCCCGCGAAGTTCTTCGTCATGGAGGCCTACGTCGACGAAGACGCCTTCCAGACCCACCTGGGCATGCCCTATGGCGGCCCGTTCAACGCCCGCCTGGAGGAGCGCATCGAAGAGCCGCACTCGGTATTGACCTTCCTGGACCAGATCGGCTGACGGCATTTCATGCATTGTGGGCTATCTGCCACCGTGAGACGGTGGGCACCCTGTTAAGCCGTCCAGCGGCCGGAGTCGGTGGTATGGCGACGCGGGGCGGGGGCCGGACCCGTTCGGAGTTGACCCACGCCCGGTTGCCGCTCAGAGGTTCGGGCCCGCGGCGCCCTCGTTGATTCGCTCGGTGAGGATGCGGGCGAAGGTCGAGGCGGAGGCGTCTCCTGTGCTCAGATAGTTCTTAACGGCCTTGAAGAAGCCGTCCTGCATCGCCGGAGAAATCACCTCGCCGTAGGAGATCGCATTGAGCACCGTCTGACTGCGCAGGTCCGCGGCTGCCTGCTGCTGGTAGGGGGTGAGCGTGGTGACGTCGGCGTCATTTCGCACCGGCACACAGCCCTTTACCTCACACACGGCGGTCTGCACCTGCGGATCCAGGACCGTAGCCAAGAAGGCGTCCGCGCCCTCACCGTCCGCCGAAGCGGAAGAGCGCACGAATGTGTCTACCACGATCAGGAAGGTTCCCTCGGTTCCGGGGAAGGTCACGGAGGAAACCGGGGACTGCCCGGTGGTGGAGCCGGCGAGCGCCTCGGACTCGGTGAGCGCGCCGTCGTTCATCTGGTAGAAGCCGCACTGACCGTCCGCCAGCCGCCCGGCCGCTTCGTCCCAGGTGCGGTCGGCGTCGGCGGGGTCGGTGTAGTCCATGAGCTGTCCGAAGGTCTTCAGGGCCTCGGTCACCTGCGGGCCGGACCAGTCGAAACGATCGGCCTCGATCTGGGCCCAGCCCTCCTCACCGACGGTGGCCAGGAGCACGGACTCGAACAGTCCTGCCGTGGTGATGGAGTCGGCCCCGCCGATGCACAGCGGTGTGGTCCCCTGTTCCTCCAGGGTGCCCAGGTCGGCGAGCAGATCGTCCAGGGAGTAGCCCGTGCCCGGCTCATCGATACCGGCATCCTGCAGCACGTCGCGGTTGAACATGAGGATGTTCGCCCGGTGCACGGACAACGGGGCTGCATACTGGCTGTTACCCACCGTGACGGAGGCGAGTACTTCCTCGGGGAGCTGACTGGTGACCTCGTCGGTGAACAGTGAGGACACGTCCTCGACCGCCCCGGCCTCCCGCCACGCCGTCACGTTCCCGGCGCTCAGTGACTGCCACACATCGGGGGCATCGCCGCGTGCGAGGCGCTGGGCCAGTGTCACGTGAGCCTGTGAGCCGGCGCCGCCGACGACGGCCAACTGGTCCACGGAGGCGTCGGAGTTGCGTTCCTGATAGGCGTTGACGAGCGTGTCCAGGGCGACGGACTCGGAGGCGGAGGTCCACCAGGACAGGACCTCGATGGAGCCGGACGGGGCGGAGGAGCCACCGCAGGCGGTAAGGGCGAGGGCGGTACTGACTGCCGCGAGTAGGGCGGCGGCACGTCTTCTCAGGGAAGTCATGACTGATTCTTCCTTTCTGAGGCGGTGCTCGAAGTTGTGGCGATTTCCTGCGCCGGTGCACGTAGGTCGTAGATCGCGTAGGCGGTCACCATGGCGAAGCAGACCGCCGGAACGATGAATGAGGTGGCTGCGCTGGTGGCGTCCATTACCCGGCCCTGAACCATGGGCATGATGGCCCCGCCAACGATCGCCATGACCAGGCCGGCGGCCCCGAACTTGGTGGCGTCCCCGAGCCCGGACAGGGCTACGCCGTAGATGGTGGGGAACATCAGCGACAGACAGAAGGAGGCGGCAATAATGGCCACCACGCCCGTGAGGTCCGGGCGCAGCGAGGCGTAGATGCATAGTCCCACAGCCACCGCGCCGAGGACCGCCATGACCTTGGTGGCGCGGATGCGGGCAATGACGGCGGTCATCAGGAACCTGGCGATCAAGAAGACGATAAGGCTGATCTGCAGCATCTGCGAGCCCAACTGCAGGGAGCCGTTAAGCGCCTGCTGGGTGTACTGGATTATGTAGGTCCAGCAGCACACCTGGGCGGCTACGTCGAAGAACTGGGCAATGACGCCGTAGCGGTACCGTTTTGAGCGCCACAGGGTGGTCAGGGGGCTCGCCGGGCGGGCGCCGTCGTCCGTCGGGGCGGTGGGTGGTGCCTTCTGAATGAAGATGATGACCAGGATGACGGCCAGCAGCACACCGAGCCCGATGTAGGGGCCGGTCACGGCGCGCAGCTGCTCGGCGCGAATGGCACGCTCGGTCTCCGGGCTGACATCGGCCAGGTTCACCGGGGTGTCGAGCTTGGGGAGGATGAGCGTGGAGGCGATCAGCACGCCGATGTTGGTACCCAGCGGGTTGAAGGCCTGGGCGAGGTTCAGCCGCCGGGTGGAGGTCTCCTCCGGGCCCAGTGAGATGACATAGGGGCTGGCGGAGGTCTCCAGCAGTGAGCAGCCGGCGGCGATGGCGAACAGGGCGGCCAGGAAAGCGCCGTAGGTCATCACCTGGGAGGCGGGCCAGAAGCCGAAGGCGCCCAGCGAGGCCAGCGCCAGGCCCGAGACCATGCCCGCCTTGTAGCCCCAGCGAGAGTTGATCAGGGCGGCGGGGATGGCCAGCAGGAAGTAGGCGCCGTAGTAGGCCATCTGCACCAGAGAAGCCTGGAAGGAGGACATGTCGAAGATGCGCTTGAAGCCGGAGACCATGGGGGTGGTCAGGTCTGCGGCGATGCCCCAGGCCGTGAAGCAGCCGATGACCGCAACGAGGAGCATGGTGGCGCCCGGATAAAGGATCTTTGAGGTGCTGGAGTCGGGTGGTCGGGCTTTAGTTCGGGCCGTCATGGGGTCTCCCGGATCGGCTGTGATGTTGATGGAGCGGGTGTTGGGCGGGTGGTTCCGGTAGGTTTCGCCTGGGCGCAGGGGATGAATCGCCTCAGGAACGCGGATATGTGATTGGCATCATATCACGCTGCGGTAATGCGGATGGGGCGAGCCGCGTGCCAGCGCATGCGGACTCGGCCAGCCGGACGTTGGGGCGCGCCGACACGTTCGTTATTCCCCGCTGTGGCGGGCTTCGCCCAGGGATGACGGCGCTCGCGGCGCGGCAGGGCGGCGACTACAGTGGAAACGTGCACATTCTGGGACTCGTCGCCGCCTACCTGTCACTGGCCGTCGGCCTGATCTGGCGATTCGCGCAGATCACCGCCGTGGGCCTGGGCGTCTGGGCGCTCATCGACACCCTCACCCGCGACCCCTCGCATTTCATCGCGGCCGGCAAACGCACCAAGGGCTTCTGGCTCGCCGTCAATGCCGCCGGGGTCGTCGTGGTCCTGCTGATGGGGCCATCCTCGATGCTGGGCCTGCTCGGCGTGGTCACCAACGCCGTCTACCTGGCCGACGTCCGCCCCGCCCTGCAGTATTACTCGCCGGTGCGCGTGCGCTCCTCGATCCGCTTCCCCGGGCATGAAGGTGGCCAGGGCGGCCGCGGTCCGCGCGACTGGACTCCCGGCCGCTGATGCGCGCCGTCCTGCAGCGCGTAAACCGGGCGGCGGTGCGCGTGGATGGCGCGGTCGTCGGCGCCATTGACCGTCCCGGGCTGCTCGCCCTGGTGGGCGTCACTCACGACGACGGCGCCGCGCAGGTCGCCACGGTGGCCCGCAAGATCGCCGAGTTGCGGCTCTTCGACGGCCCCGGCGACGACGGTGGCGCACCGGGTCGGGAGGTCTCGGTCACCGACCTGGGGGCGCCGGTGCTGGTCGTCTCCCAATTCACGCTGTACGCCGACGTGCGCAAGGGGCGGCGCCCCTCCTGGAACGGCGCGGCTCCGGGCGAGGTGGCCGAACCACTGGTGGATGCGGTAGTCGCCGACCTGCGCCGGCGCGGCCTGGAGGTGGCAACCGGCAGCTTCGGCGCCCACATGGACATCGACGCCGAACTGGACGGCCCGGTCACCATCCTCGTCGAGGCCTGATGCCCGCGGCGGCGCGAATGACTCAGACGCCCCTACTGGCGGGGCTGGCCCCGCCGTCGGTGATCGTTGCCGAGGCATTCGGCGACGTCGACGCCTCGCTGCTGCCTGCGGAGCGCGCCCATATCGCGGGAGCCTCGTCCCGCCGCCGCGCCGAGTTCACGACCGTCCGCCACCTGGCCGGGCGGGCGCTGGCCGAGCTGGGGCTGGAACGTCCGGCGATGGTGCCGGGGCCGATGGGGGAGCCCGCCTGGCCCGACGGCGTCGTCGGCTCTCTGACCCATTGCCGCGGCTATCGGGCGGCGGCGGTGGCCCGCACCAGCCAGGTGGCTGCGCTCGGCATTGACGCCGAACCGAACCGGTCGCTCGCGGGCGGGGTACTGGCACGGATCGCCTCGCCGGCGGAGCGCGAGAACGTCCGCGAGCTGGTCGAGGCGCTCCCGGACGTCGCCGGGGACCGGCTGCTGTTCAGCATTAAGGAGTCCGTCTACAAGGCCTGGTTCCCCCTGGCTCACCGCCCCCTGCGTTTCGGTGAGGCCGCGGTGACCATCCGTTCGGACGGCACCTTCACGGCTCGGCTCGCGGCGGGAGCCGACGACGATGCCGACGGCGCAGGCCCGACCGGCCGCTGGGCGGCGGCCGGCGGCCTGCTGGCCAGCGCCGTCGTCGTGCTTGTTGACATTGACGGCTTTCGCAGTGTCAGCCCCATCAAGAGCCGTCAGCATTGACCAAGGCGTAGAAGAAGCTGCTCGAGCCCTGCGCACATCTGAGATGTCGCCGGGCCGGCCTGCGTGTTCACGCCTCTGCCGGAGCTCGCGGCGAGTCCCGTCGAAGTCTTGACGCGAGGAAGAGGTAGACACGATACTGTAACAAGCGCCACGGTCGGCGGATCCTTGAGAAGTGACTGGTGCGGAGATGTCCGAATCGTTAGCGAGCATCATACTTGCGGTCGTAATGGCCGCGTGCGGAGTTGTGCTCACAATCGTCGGCCTCAAGATGAGGCACGGTACCCTGAAGCCTAACTCGTTCGCCGGTGTGCGCTCTCCTGGCGCCTTTCGCTCCGAAGAAGATTGGTACAGGATTCAGGCAAGGTGCGCCTTTTCGACATTGCTGATGGGTGGCGTAGGATTTGATTCCGCACTGCTCTTTATCGCTCAGGCGATACTGTCGGATATCGTCTCCATATTAGTGCCATTGGCTATCATCACGGTTCAAGCTCTTCTGGGTTTGGTTTATATGAGTTACACCGCGGCGAATGCCAGCAGGCAAAAAGAACATCACGGAGAGAGTCGAGGCATCTCCGATGTTCACTACAGTAACTGAGGCAAACGTCGGCGTCGGCTACCATCTCGCACGACTGTGACGCCAACTGATGGCGGTTGATGGTGAGGTTTAGGAGTCTCGAGGGTGATGCCTTGAAGGTGTTCTGGACGTTCGTTGACGGCCTCGGCGGTGAAGGTCTCGCGCCGGTTTGGGTCGCTTCCTGGGCGCTCTCAGACGGTCCAACTGAGAATCGGGGTCCAAACTGAGGGACGGGGTCCAAACCGGCTCTTCCGGTTCGGGGGTGAGGTGGTGGGGGTGAGGTGGTGTCTGGGGTGTGTGGTTGTTTGCGGTTCGGTCGGCCGACCCGCGCAGGCTCTACTTGGACCGCCCAGCTCTGCTTGGACCGCCCTAGACGCCGTCTCAGGCGGTCCAACGGGGGGAACACGGTCCAAGTAGGGGGCCCGTCCGTCCGCGGCCCGCCGTTGGCGGCGAATCCCGTGTGCGGTGGCCCAAAGTGTCCAGGATCGGCACAAACGGCTCCGACGTCGCAGACAGCCACAGGCAGAACGTTGGAATCATGCGGTTTCAGAAACGACCCCAGCGGTCGCCGACGGTCTTTGTGCCGAATTTGGACATTCCGCCCCACCAGCACACCCGGGCACACACCCCACACCCACCAGCACCCAACCCACAACACTCACCAACCCCCCAAACCGCAAGAGCCTC
Source organism: Actinomyces glycerinitolerans (assembly GCF_900098745.1). Classification (GTDB taxonomy): domain Bacteria; phylum Actinomycetota; class Actinomycetes; order Actinomycetales; family Actinomycetaceae; genus Actinomyces; species Actinomyces glycerinitolerans. Next base: position 387,216 of record NZ_FQTT01000010.1, on the reverse strand, counting down.
CAAACCGCGGGATGAAGGCCGGCCCGCCGGGACGCCGCCTCGGTGGGCGTCCTCGACGGCCCCGTCCCGCAGCCTCAACGTTCCAAGTATCTCGAAGCTCACTGTATGGCAAGTAAAGGCTCGCCTATTCCGGGTATTCCGGTGGGCTCGCGGGGATCATATTCCGGAAGATCCTGCGATCGTCGCGAACGGCGGCGGCGCCCCTGCTCCTTATCCCTGGTTCTCGCCTAATAGCGGGTGTTACGATTGTTATCACGCCGCATTTCGGATGCGCCGAGTTCAAGGAGGAACCGGTATGTCCACGTCCCTACAAACCGAATTACCGCACGCGGAGTTATTCGAACCCACCCGTGTGGGCAGCATCGAGGTCAAGAACCATTACGCCATGGGGCCGATGGGTCCGTTGGGATTCTCCACCGCCGAGGGCGGTTGGAACCAGCGGGCCATTGAGTTCTATACGACGCGGGCGCGCGGCGGCATCGGGTTGATCATCACCGGCGTGTGCCAGGTGACCAATCCCGCCGACGGCGTCCCGCCGGGCCTGATCCCCAACCCGACGCAGTCCCCCGGTCTATTCATGACCACCAGCCGCGACCTGACCGAACGCGTACACGGCTACGACGCCAAGATCGTCCTTCAAGCCGGGGCCGGCTTCGGCCGCGTGATCACCAAGGCGATCCTCGGTGGCCGCACGCCGGTCGCTCCGTCGGCGATCCCCTACCGCTGGGACCCCTCCATCACCTGCCGCGAGATGACGGTGGAAGAGATTCAGGGCGTCGTCGAGCAATTCCGTATTACCGGAGCGGTGGCGCGCGAGGCGGGATTCGACGGCATTCAGGTGCACGCCGTCCACGAGGGCTACCTGCTCGACCAATTCGCCATCTCCTTCTTCAACCACCGCACCGACGAATACGGCGGCTCCCTGGAGAACCGGTTGCGCTTCGCGCGCGAGGTGGTCGAGGCGATTCACGCCGGCGCCGGCGACGACTTCCCCGTGCAGCTGCGCTTCTCCCCGAAGTCCATGATCAAGGCCTTCGGTGTGGGCGCCATGCCGGGGGAGCGCTTTGCCGAGGTGGGCCGGGACATCGACGAGGGCATCGAGGCGGCCCGCCTGCTCGTGTCCTACGGGTATGAGGCGCTCGACGTCGACGTCGGCTCCTACGACTCCTGGTACTGGAGCCACCCGCCGATGTACCAGGCCAAGGGCCTGTACGTCCCCTATGCGCGTCAATTGCACGAGGCCTGCCCCGACATCCCGCTGATCGTCGCCGGCCGCATGGATGATCCGGAGCTCGCGGCCGCGGCCACCGCCGACGGTACCGCCACCCTGATCTCCCTAGCCCGCCCGACGCTCGCGGACCCGGAGATCGTCAACAAGCTGCAGCGGGGCCGGCGCGACCTGGTGCGCCCCTGCATCTCCTGCCAGGAGGGCTGCATCGGCCGCATCGAGCACTACTCGTCGCTGCGCTGCGCCGTCAACCCGCTGGCGGCCCGGGAGACCGAACGCCCGCTGCCGCAGGCCAACGACCGCACCCGCATGCGCGTGCTGATCGTGGGCGGCGGCGTAGCCGGCATGGAGGCGGCCCGGGTACTGGCCGAACGCGGCCATACCCCGGTGCTGTACGAGGCCTCCGACCGCCTCGGCGGCGTGGTCATCGCCGGCGGGCAGCCGTCGTTCAAGGAGGACGACCTCGCCCTCATCGCCTGGTACGAGCGCCAGCTGGAGGACCTCGGGGTCGAAGTGCACCTGAACTCGCCCGTGGATGCCGCCGTCATCCGCGCCTCCGGAGCCGACCACGTGCTCATCGCGACCGGCTCCAACCCGCGGCTGCTGGACCTCGGTGAAGGCGTGCCCGTGGTTGAGGCCACCGACGCCCTGCTCGACCAGGACGCCCTCGGCAAGCAGGTCGTCATCATCGGTGGCGGCCTGACCGGCTGTGAACTGGCGATCTCGCTGCGCGAGCGCGGCGTCGAGGTCACGATCGTGGAGGCGCTGTCGGACGTGCTGGAGAAGAACGCCCCGCTGTGCATGGCCAACCACGCCATGCTTCACGACCTGGTCCCCTACCGCGGGGTCGAGGTGCTCACCGACGCCCGCGCCGAGCGCGTGACCGACGCCGGCCTGCTGGTCAGTGTCGACGGCGAACAGCGCCTGGTCCCGGCGCAGACGGTGGTCACCGCGATCGGCTGCACCCCGCGCCACGAACTGGAGACCGAGGTGAAGGCCGCCGGCATCCCCTACCACGTGGTGGGTGACGCCCGCCGATGCGCCAACATCATGTACGCGATCTGGGACGGCTTCGAGGTCGCCAGCCAGCTCGCCAAGTAGCGCCTACGTCGCCTGCGGGATGCGCGCCCGACGGTCGATGCGGCTGCCACAATGGGGGCATGATGCGGATAGAAGCGGTACGCGGAGACATCACCACCCAGGAGGTGGACGCCATCGTCAACGCGGCCAACTCCGGGCTGCTCGGAGGCGGGGGTGTGGACGGCGCCATTCACCGCGCCGCCGGGCCGCGCTTGCTCCAGGCCTGCCGCGAGCTGCGCGCCACCAGCCTGCCCGATGGGCTGCCGGTGGGGGAGGCCGTGGCCACCCCCGGCTTCGACCTGCCCGCCCGCTGGGTCATCCACACCGTGGGACCCAACCGGCATGCGGGCCAGACCGACCCCGCCCTGCTGCGCGCAGCCTTCCGCTCCAGCCTGGAACTGGCCCAGGAACTCGGCTGCCGCAGTGTGGCCATGCCGGCGATCTCCGCGGGCGTGTACGGCTGGGATGCCGACGCCGTCGCCCGCGCCGCCGTGACTGAGACGCGCGCGCTCGCTGCCCGGGCCGACACGACCAGTGGCGTGGAAGTATGCGGAACCGACGTCGTCGACGCCGCTGCGGAGCAGGCGCGCGAACTGGAGCTGGTGCGCTTCGTGCTCTTCTCCGACCGGCTGCTGCGGGCCTTCCAGGCGGCGCTGGATGCCTGAAGCGCGGTGATCGGCGGCTCTCCCGCCAGAGCTGCCAGGCGTTGACGCACATGAGGCCGGTCGGGTTGGTCGGGTGTGTGGTGGGTGGGGTGTCTGCAACGCGGGTTGGGCGTTAACAACGCTACTTAACGTTCTGCTGTGTGCCTCGGAGCCCTTCAGCAGACCGTTAACTGGCGTTGTTAACCCCGAAGTGGCGTAGTAGATGACCCGACTTCCATGCACGGGGACGCCAGCAGCCACGTCCCGCGCTCTTGCTGCTCGGTCCTTGCACGGCAGCCCGGCGTCAGCGCTGGGGGAGAGCACCACGTTTGGACTCCCACGCGGTGCAGGCGCTGGCGAGGGTTTCGAGGAAGGCTTCTTCCCCGAAAGTATTGATCTTCATGAAGAGTGCCTGGCTGCCGCCGACGGTGATACCGACGACGTGGACGGCGTCGCCGTCCTCGACGGCCGTTAACGTCATGCCGACGCGGTTGCTCCCGGTCCAGGAGTAGCGCTCGAAGGCGCGCACCGCCACCCGCCCGGCGGCGGTCCTGACGTCGGCGGAGGGCTCCTCCGACGCGGAGATGGACTGGCCGACGATGGAGTCTGTGAGGAAGGGGATAAGCTCGTCGTAGGGGCCGATGAGACTGCGGGTGTAGACAGACATTTGGATTCCCATCGAGTACAGCACGTGAATCGAGCAAGCGGTAACGGACGCAGCGAGCCTATACGACTGTGTGACTGTATGAGCGAGCTCGCTGCGCCCGCGTAGGGGAGAGGATTCCGGGGTGACCGGCCCCTGCGACGAGGGTCTGCATGCGCCCGCCCCTCCCTTATTCCTGAGTCGGCCCGACTCAACCCTGCTCACGCCCACTGCGAACAGGGGCATCGGCGCCGGCCTCGCGCCGTTAGCCTTATCAGCGCGTGCCCCGCGTTCCCCCAATCCGGGCAGTGCCCGAACCCGGGCAACGCGATCACCAACCGCACGTGCCGAGGAGCAATCAGCGATGTTCGAACGCTTTACCGACCGCGCCCGCCGCGTCGTCGTCCTGGCCCAGGACGAGGCCCGCGCGCTCAACCACAATTACATCGGCACCGAGCACCTCCTTCTGGGCCTGATCCACGAAGGCGAAGGTGTCGCCGCCAAGGCGCTGGAGTCGATGGACATCTCCCTGGACGCCGTGCGCGCCCAGGTCGTGGAGATCATCGGCGAGGGCCAGTCGGCCCCCTCCGGACACATCCCCTTCACGCCCCGCGCCAAGAAGGTGCTGGAACTGTCCCTGCGCGAGGCGCTGCAGCTGGGCCACAACTACATCGGCACCGAGCACATCCTGCTCGGCCTGCTGCGCGAGGGCGAGGGTGTGGCCGCCCAGGTGCTGACCAAGCTCGGCGCCGACCTGTCCACCGTCCGGCAGACCGTCATGCAGATGCTCTCCGGCTACGAGGGCAAGGAGACCGTCACCGCCGGCGGCTCCAACAAGGAGGGCACGCCGTCGGGCTCCGCCATCCTGGACCAGTTCGGCCGCAACCTCACCGCGGCCGCGCGCGAGGGCAAGCTGGACCCGGTCATCGGCCGCCACAAGGAGATGGAGCGCGTCATGCAGATCCTCTCCCGGCGCACCAAGAACAACCCCGTACTGATCGGCGAGCCCGGCGTCGGCAAGACCGCCGTCGTCGAGGGCCTCAGCCAGGCGATCGTCCACGGGGACGTGCCCGAGACCCTGCGGGACAAGCAGTTGTACTCCCTGGACATGGGCTCGCTCGTGGCCGGCTCCCGCTACCGCGGTGACTTCGAGGAGCGCCTGAAGAAGGTGCTCAAGGAGGTGCGCACCCGCGGCGACATCATCCTGTTCATCGACGAGATCCACACCCTCGTCGGGGCGGGCGCCGCCGAGGGCGCCGTCGACGCCGCCAGCATCCTCAAGCCGATGCTGGCCCGCGGCGAGCTGCAGACCATCGGCGCCACCACCCTGGACGAGTACCGCAAGATCGAGAAGGACGCCGCCCTGGAGCGCCGTTTCCAGCCGGTCACCGTCGAGCAGCCCTCCATCGACGAGACCATTGAGATCCTCGGCGGGCTGCGCGACCGCTACGAGGCCTTCCACCACGTGGTGATCACCGACGAGGCCATCGAGGCGGCCGCCAAGCTGGCCGACCGCTACATCAATGACCGCTTCCTGCCGGACAAGGCCATCGACCTGATCGACGAGGCGGGCGCGCGCCTGCGCATCCGCCGCATGACCGCTCCGCCGGAGCTGCGTGAGATCGACGAGAAGATCGCCGCCGTCAAGCAGGAGAAGGAGTCGGCCATCGATGATCAGGACTTCGAGCGCGCCGCCTCCCTGCGCGACGACGAGCGCCGCCTCGGCGAGGAGCGCGTCGCCAAGGAGAAGGCCTGGAAGTCCGGCGACCTCGACCAGGTGGCCGAGGTGGATGAGAACCTGGTGGCCGAGGTGCTGGCCATGTCCACCGGCATCCCGGTGGTCAAGCTCACCGAGACCGAGTCCGCCAAGCTGCTGGGTATGGAGACCGAGCTGCACAAGCGCATCGTCGGCCAGGACAAGGCCATCGAGGCCCTGTCGAAGTCGATCCGCCGCACCCGCGCCGGCCTGAAGGACCCCAAGCGCCCCGGTGGCTCGTTCATCTTCGCCGGCCCCACCGGCGTGGGTAAGACCGAGCTGGCCAAGGCCCTGGCGGAGTTCCTCTTCGACGACGAGGACGCCCTGATCCAGCTCGACATGTCCGAGTTCGCCGAGAAGCACACGGTTTCCCGGCTGTTCGGAGCGCCCCCCGGCTACGTCGGCTACGACGAGGGCGGTCAGCTCACCGAGAAGGTGCGTCGGCGTCCCTTCAGCGTGGTGCTGTTCGACGAGGTTGAGAAGGCCCACCCGGACATCTTCAACTCGCTGCTGCAGATCCTGGAGGACGGTCACCTCACCGACGCCCAGGGCCGCGTGGTCGACTTCAAGAACACCGTCATCATCATGACCACCAACCTCGGCTCCAAGGACATCGGCAAGTCCGTGGCCACGGGCTTCCAGTCCACCGAGGGCGGCACCATGGACTACGAGGAGATGAAGGCGCACGTCAACCGCGAGCTCAAGCAGCAGTTCCGGCCCGAGTTCCTCAACCGTGTGGACGACCTGATCGTCTTCCCGCAGTTGACCAAGGCGGAGGTGCGTCAGATCGTCGACCTGATGATCGGTCGCCTGTCTCAGCGTCTGGCCGAGCAGGAGATGAGCATCGAGCTGACCGATGCCGCCAAGGAGCTGCTCGCCGAGCGCGGCTTCGACCCGGTGCTCGGTGCCCGCCCGCTGCGCCGCGCCATCCAGCGCGACATCGAGGACGCCCTGAGCGAGAAGATCCTCTTCGGGGAGATCGAGCGGGGCCAGAAGGTCCTGGTCGACGCCGAGGGCGAGGGCATCCTGGGTGAGTTCACCTTCCGGGGCATGCCCCGTGAAGAGGCCGAGGACGCCGTGCGCGAGGCCGAGGAGATCGCCTCCGCCGCGGCCGAGCCGGCGCAGTGAGCCCGGACCCGGAGTGACCGCCCGTCACCGCCGCGCCTGCACAGGGGCCCGGCACAGTGGCCCGCGCCGGCACGCCGGCCGGCCGGGCACCTGACTCCGGTGCGCTAGCGCGCAGTCGCTGACACGCTCCACCAACGCGGCGGGGCCGTCCCACAGGGGACGGCCCCGCCTTCATGCCTGTGGCCGAGGTTGAGGACGTCGGTCATGCCGGTGCGCGGATCGCCGGTACGGGCGTCGCAAGATGCTTGTTATCGCGGGACTGTGAAAACGATGTGACCTTTGTGGTACTTGCCGGATTTCATTAATGGCGAGCGCATTCTCGGCTAATGTGTGCGCGGTAGTAGCACGCAAGTACTTGGCTACGCATGCGTTGATGGGCTCCACCGGCGCGGCGTGCCGCCTCACGCACCAAGGAAATACTTCTAATGACTGCGAACGTGCCTGTCGTTAGCCGACAAGCGTCTCCGCTTCCCGGCTGGATCAGGCCCCTGACCGGCCCCGATGAACCCCGCTTGAGATGTAAGGCCACTTGGGTCGTCAAGACCCTGCTGCTGGCCATGTCGCCCGCCATTCTCCTGGGACTGTCCTATCCGCTGGCCATCCGCCGGATGGAGGGGCACGCCGTCGCCGGCGTCCCCATTGCCTCCCTGATCGTGAGCGTTGCGGTGGCCGTCCCCTGGCTCAGCCAGGTCACCTGCGGGCCCGTCTACCGGCTCATGGGCTCGGTCGCAGACACCGAGCCCGGCCAGTGCGTCCGGCAGTTCGCCCGGCTGTGGCCGACCGTGCTGGCCTTCTCCGTCGTCCCGGTGCTTCTCGTCAGCGCACTGGTGGGTGCGACCACGCACTGGCCCGCGCTGACGATCGCGGCGCACTTCCTGCTGCTGCTGGAGAACATGGTTTTCGCGCAGTCCCTCATGGTGGCGGATCTGTTGCGGCGTCGGCGCCACTGGGCGCTGGGCTGGCTTGCCTACGCCGCCGCGGTCCTGCTGCTTCCGACGGCGTGGTACCTGCCGCCGCTGCTGGCCACCCTCACCCAGGTCGTGCCGATGCGGTCCGCCCTGGCCGGCCTGCTCCGCCCGCTCCCGGTACGCATTGGGGAGTATGTGGTCGACATGGGGCGCGGCCTCGTTCTCGGCGGGGTGCTGTGGGCGGACAAGCTCCTGCTCTTCCTGACCCTGGGCACGCAGTGGCGCATCGCCCTGGCCTACTTGTGTCTCCAGCCGGCGGTCCTCGGCTACAGCTTCTACTTCGCGATCGCCACCCCCAGGGTGACCGGCGCGCTAACCGACTTCCACCGGGGGCTGGAGTCGGTAAGCATTGACTCCCTGCGTGACCGCAGCCGCTACCTAACCAGGCTGCTGGATCGCGCGCTCGTGCGCGCTGGGATCGTGGCGGCCCTCGGGGTGGTGGCGGTAGTGGTGGTCATCGCCCTGGTCGACCCGGCATCCGTGGCCGATGCTCTGGCCGTCGCGCTCGGCTCGGCGCTGCTGGCGGTGCTGACCCTGCTCGCATACGAGATCGACCACGCCGGGGACCCGGCACTGGCACTGGCCCTGTCCGGCGCGCACCTGCTGGCAGCACTCATGGCGTTCACACTGGTGGGCGGCCTGGCCGCGTCCTTCGCCGCGACCGCGCTGGTCGACCTTGCCTTGATCGCCGTCTCGGTGGTCGTTTACCGGGCGCGGTGGTCCTCACCCGAGTACTCATTCTTCTGGCGAAAGGCCCTGTCATGGTGAACAGCAATACCGACCGCGTTACCGGCCGGGCGGACGGCGTCGATCCGGCGGCTGCGGTCCTCCCCGACGGCGTTCCCGCCGACGGGCGCTATGACGAGGTTGACGTCGCCATCGTCATGGAGTCGACCTACCCCTATCTCAAGGGCGGCGTGTCCGCGGTCGTGCATGACATCATCACCGGCAACCCCGATCTCTCATTCGGGATCATCCACATCACCTGGGACCATGACTGTCCGCGCACCGATCTGTACGGCATGCCGGGCAATGTGCGTTGGGTCAAGGTCGTGTACCTGTCCATGGCCGACCACCCGGAATTCACCTCCAGTCGACCCGCGGACCTGCACATGAACCACCGCGAGCGGCTCGTGCTGGCGCACCGGCTCGTCGACGCCCTTCAGGCTCTGGCCGCCGGCGAGGGCAAGCCGGTGTGGGATCTGATCGCGGAGGGTATGGCGGCCTCGACGCGCCGCTATCCGCTGTGGGCGCTACTCGGATCCGCTGAATTCATGGAGACGTATCGCGACCGTATGCCCACGCTGGGAATGTCACTGAGCGAGCTGTTTTGGTGCCTGCGCGAATTCTTCTCCCTGGCGTACGCCGTTTTAGGTGAGACCATGCCCCGTGCGCGCGTGTATCACGCTCACACCACCGGCTATGCCTCTCTCCTGGCGGCCAATGCCGCCCGGGAGAACGACGCCTCATTCCTGCTGACCGAGCACAACCTCTACGTGCGCGATACGATCAATACCCTGCTCGGACGGCGCATGGACAAGCCGGTCACCTCGCAGGACTATCGGACCTTCGACGTCGGCGGACGAGAGCGTATGTGGATGGCCTGGTGGATCGAGATGGGGCGCCTGTGCTACCCGGAGGCCTACGCCACCACCTACCTGTATCCGGACGCTGTTACGGAGGCGCGGGCCCTGGGACTCAACTCGGGCTCGATCCGCGTCATCCCCAACGGCATCGTCATCGACGAGTTCGACGCGGCCTACGCCGAGCGGCAGGCCGCAATCGCCTCCCTGCGCGACGGCGGGGCGGACTCCCACCGGTGGCGGCTGGTGTACATCGCCAGGGTCGTACCTATCAAGGGGCTGCTCGACCTCATCGAATCCATGCGCATTCTGCGCGAGCGCGGTCTGCGCTTCCATCTGGATGTATGCGGTCCCACCGAGCACGCTCCCGAGTACTACGAGCGCTGTGCCGCGCGAATCGCGGAACTGGGGCTGGAAGACTTCATCACGGTGCGCGGCACGATCAATGTGCGCGAGCATCTGAGCGACTGGGATCTCTTCCTACTTCCCTCCTATAACGAGGGCCTGCCCATGGTGTCCCTGGAGACCATGGGGGCTGGCATTCCCACCGTGTCCACAGACGTGGGGGCGCTGCGTCCCGTCGTCCTGGATGCCATCACCGCCCAGGACGGCACGGTGCTGGATCCCAGCGGCTTCATCATCCCTCCCGGGGATCCGACGCTCATGGCCGACCGGATCCAGCAGGTTACGGGCGACATCGACCTGTTCGAGCGGATGAGCCGTTCCGCTCGGGCCCGGGCGGAGACGGCCTTCAATCTGCTTAAGGTCAACGCCGCCTACCACGACCTGTTCCTGGAGGGTGGAGTCGGCGTTCGCCGTCGCCGCACCGACCGCATCCGTGCCGTGGGTGAGCAGCGGACCCGCGGAATCCAGTCGTTGTCGCCGAGGCGGGGACGTCACCGGGCCCCGCGGCGACGCAGACGCTGGGCCGGCCGCGTCTTCAAGGGCCACACGGCCGACAAATGACTGGCACTGGACCGGGCGTTGGCGCCTGGCTGCGTTACGGCGAGCCGATTGCGCCCGCAGAGGTGGACTTCGCCGTCGCCCACTACCGGACCGCTGTCCTCCAGCCCTGGGAGCGGGAGACGGCGGCCAGGCTCAAGGACGCCCGCCCCGGCATGACCGTGCTGGCGTACCGCTGTCTGTCCTCGGTGCGCGTCTTTGAGCCGCCGGAGCGGTGCGCCTCGGGGATCGGCTGGGCCGAGGCCCGTGACCGCGGCTGGATTGCTCGGCGCGGGGACGAGCCGGTGGAGTGGGATTCCTATCCGGGGCACTTCCAGACTCGTGTCTGGGATCCCGCCTACCGCGCCGCCTGGACGGAGCAGGTGGTTGCCTCCCTCGACGGCACCGCCTTCGACGGCGTCATGGCGGACAACGACGTCTTCGAGGACTACTACGACCTGCGCCTGCCCGCCATAGCCTCCGCCGACCCGGACGCTCCGGCGGAGGTCGCGGGCCTGCGGGCGGCGCTGGGCGAACTGGTGGAGACTGCGGGCCGGGCCCTGGCCGACGCTGGCCGGCTGCTGGTCCCCAATATCGCCGAGGCGCGGCGCGAGCCCGGCCGCTGGCGTCGGCATGCCGCCTGGGGTGGTGGCTTCGAGGAGTGCTGGCTGGGCTGGGGCGACGACGCCATGTTCGATGCGACGACGGCGGCCGCGCAGTTGGAGCAGCTCGACGGGCCGGGGCTCGCCCTGCTGCGTGCGCCGTCGGGCGGGCACGGGCCGGCGTGGGATGGATCGCCGCAGGGGCTGTATGGGCTGGCCCTCTTCTGGATCGTAGGCGCCGGCGCTCCGCGGCTGTCCTATACGGCCACCGGCCACAACGACTACTCGCGCACGCCCTGGTTCCCGGCGATGGACGCCGACCTCGGGCAGCCGCGCGGGCCCGTGCACAGGTCGGGCCGGGTGTGGCGGCGCCGTTTCGAGGGTGGCGTTGCAGCAGCGGTCCTAGATGGGGAGGTGGGTGGCACGGTCACCCTGCCCCCGGGCGCGGTACGGCCGGGGCCGCGGGGGCGGCCCGACGGTGAGCCACTGCCTCGGCGTCTGCGGCTGCGTCCCCATGAGGGCGTCATCGCCCTGACCCCATGAGCCGTTGTCCTGCCCTTCCTGGCTACGCGTTTGGGGGTGTGGCGTGTTGACAGGCGGGACGTGGCGTGCTGACGGGTGGCGGCTGTCTCGGGGGATAGTTTGCCGTGCTCGGGTCAACGGTTCGTGCGTTGGACCGCCGGTCCCCACTTGGCCCGACAACGACCTCCCGCACCCGATAACGAACCACGCAAACGCACGAACCGTCGGGCGATGACACGAGCCGTCAGACGAACGCGCGAACCTCATGGCGGGACCACGCCGCCGTCCTGCCCCGCCCACTGTGGGCTGGAGTTGTGCGACGCCACCGTGGGGGCTGCACCGTCGTCGACCCTACCCAACGCGGCCGGAGGCGCACGCTTTTGTTCGTACAAACATTTGCATTTAGGGGACACGACGCCAGGAAGTGGCATTAGGACTGAAGTCACATTACAGTGGCTCCTGTCAACGCGCACGGGCGCACATTTCACCAGAATCAGAAAGAGGCGATGATGCCCAAGTACGTGTACCGCTTCAGCGAGGGCGACAAGGATCAGCGGGACCTCCTGGGCGGTAAAGGGGCCAACCTCGCCGAGATGACCCGACTCGGCCTGCCGGTGCCACCCGGCTTCACCATCACCACCGACGCCTGCCGCGCCTACCTGCGCGACGGCGTCGTCCCCGATGAACTCGCCGTCCAGGTGACCACCGCCCTGCGGCAGGTCGAGGAGGAACTCGGCCGTCAACTGGGCGCCGCCGAGGACCCGCTGTTGGTCTCCGTGCGCTCCGGTGCCAAGTTCTCCATGCCCGGCATGATGGAAACCGTCCTGAACATCGGTCTGAACGACGCCTCCGTCCAGGGACTGGCCGCCGCCTCCGGGGATGAGCGCTTCGCCTGGGACTCCTACCGCCGCCTGATCCAGATGTTCGGCAAGACCGTCCTGGACATCGACGGTGACCTGTTCTCCGACGCCCTGGACGCCAAGAAGACCGCCCGCGGCGTCAGCCTGGACTACGAGCTCGATGTGGAGGCCCTCAAGGAGCTCGTTGAGGAGTACAAGGCGATCGTCGCCAAGACCGCCGGCATCGACTTCCCCCAGGACCCGCGCGCCCAGCTCGACATGGCCACGGAGGCCGTCTTCCGCTCCTGGAACACAGAGCGCGCACACATCTACCGGCGCCGCGAGAAGATCCCGCACGACCTGGGCACCGCCGTCAACGTGTGCACCATGGTGTTCGGCAACATGGGGGAGACCTCCGGCACCGGCGTGTGCTTCACCCGCGACCCCTCCACCGGCCGCTCCGGCGTGTACGGCGACTACCTGGTCAACGCCCAGGGCGAGGACGTCGTCGCCGGCATCCGCAACACCCTGTCACTGGCCGACCTGGAGCGCCTGGACAAGACCAGCTACGACGAGCTGCGCGCCGCCATGCGCCGCCTGGAGACCCACTACCGCGACCTGTGCGACATCGAGTTCACCATCGAGCGCGGCAAGCTCTGGCTGCTGCAGACCCGCGTGGGCAAGCGCACCGCCGCGGCCGCCTTCCGTGTCGCCACGCAGCTGGTGGACGAGAAGCTCATCACCATGGACGAGGCGCTCACCCGCGTCACCGGCGACCAGCTCAACCAGCTGATGTTCCCGCAGTTCGGCGACGTCACCGGCCACGACCTGCTCACCCGCGCCATGCCCGCCTCCCCGGGCGCCGCCGTCGGACACATCGCCTTCGACAACGCCGAGGCCGTCGCCCGCGCCGAGGCCGGTGAGTCCGTCATCCTGGTGCGCCGCGAGACCAACCCCGACGACCTGCCCGGCATGGTCGCCGCTGTCGGCGTGCTCACCGCCCGCGGCGGGAAGACCTCGCATGCGGCCGTGGTCGCCCGCGGCATGGGCAAGACCTGTGTGTGCGGCGCGGAGGCCCTCGACGTCGACGCCGAGTCCCGCACCGTGCGCGTGGCCGGGCGGGAGGCCCCGCTGACCAGCGACGACGTCATCGCCATCGACGGTGCCACCGGCGAGGTGTTCCTGGGCGAGGTCGCCGTCGTCGACTCGCCGGTCATGACCTACCTGCGCCGCGGCCTGGAGGCAGCACTCGACACCGCCGGCGACGTCGACACCCGCGAGCTGATCACCAGCGTGGACCGCATCATGCGGCGAGCCGACCAGGTGCGTCGCCTGCAGGTGCGCGCCAACGCCGACACTCCCGACGACGCCCGCCACGCCATCCACCGCGGCGCCCAGGGCGTGGGACTGTGCCGCACCGAGCACATGTTCCTCGGCGAGCGCAAGCAGCTGGTGCAGAACCTCATCCTCGCCGCCGACGACGCAGAGCGGGAGGCCGCTCTGGCCGCCCTGCTGCCGCTGCAGAAGGCCGACTTCGTGCAGATGTTGGAGACGATGGACGGCAAGCCGATGACGGTGCGCCTGATCGACCCGCCGCTGCACGAGTTCCTGCCCGACCTGACTCAGCTGAGCGTCAAGGTAGCGGTTGACCGTGAGCGCGGCACCCTGGACCCGGCCGACGAGGAGCTGCTGAACGTGGTGCGCCGCAACCACGAGGCCAACCCGATGCTCGGCCTGCGCGGCGTGCGGCTGCTGCTGACCATGCCCGGCCTTATCGAGCTGCAGGTGCGCGCCATCGCCGAGGCCGCCGTCGAACGCCTGCGGGCCGGTGGCGACCCCCGTCCGGAGGTGATGATCCCGCTGATCGGCTCGGTGCGGGAGCTGCAACTGGCGCGGGAGCGCGCGGAGTCGGTGCTGGCGGAGGTGTCCGCGGAGTCCGGCTACGAGCTGAACTTCCCGATCGGTTGCATGATCGAGCTGCCGCGCGCGGCCGTCACCGCCGCGCACATCGCCGAGGAGGCGGACTTCTTCTCCTTCGGCACCAACGACCTGACCCAGACCACCTGGGGCTTCTCCCGCGACGACGTGGAGTCCTCCTTCGTGGGCCGCTACATCGAGGCGGGCATCTTCGGCACTTCCCCGTTCGAGTCCATTGACGTCGACGGCGTGGGCGGCATGGTGCGGCTGGGCGTCGACGGCGGCCGGTCCACCAAGTCCGGCATGAAGATGGGCGTGTGCGGCGAGCACGGTGGTGACCCCGACTCGATCGCCTTCTTCCACCGGGTCGGCCTGGACTACGTGTCCTGCTCCCCGTTCCGCGTGCCCGTGGCGCGTCTGGAGGCCGGCCGGGCCGCGGTGCTGGCACCGACCGAGTGACGTCGACGGCATAGGCCGGCGTGCCATCAAGGCCGGCGTGATGCCGACTTAACGCGCTGACGGCGGGTTCTGGCCAGTGTCCTGGCGGAGCGTCAACCTGGCCGGTAACCCGTTGGGGCCGGCCGGTGGCCCGGCGGGGCGCAAAGGTAACCGGCCGGCGCGCCAGTCGGGCGGCGAGCCTGGCGGGCGCCCCACTGGCCGTCGTCTGCTGCGAGCCCTTGTCTCCTGATCCGAGCTTTTGCACCCTGGTGTACGGCAAATGACCGCACACCAGGGTGCAAAAGCTCGTAGTAGGGAGCATTCGGTCGTCGCAGGTGAGGGGCCGACTGGGCGGGATCCTGACACGCTGCGTACAGGTGGTCGAGTGCCGCGCGAGCCAGAGGGCTTATAACAGAGGTGCTGTCGCCTGTTCGATGCGGTACAGTGACAGTGCTGCAATGCCACGCACGAGTCGGTGCGGGACCCTGGAGGAAGAGATGTCTGAGAAGGAACAGCTCACCGAGTTGAAGGAATATGTCGACCGCAAAAACTGTGAAATAGGCCTGGTGAACCCATACGCGTGCACCATTGTGGAGGGGCTGTACGGCTGGGTAAATGCCTCCGATACCTGGGAGGGGCCATTGGCGGATGAAGAGTCTGAATACACTAAGGGCGAAATTGATGCCTTGATTGCGGTATTCGCCGGCCTCAGCGACGATCTCGCGACAGCGATAGCGAATGCGGAAAGCAGTGAGGAGAGTGACTGAGTTCCGCGAGGAATGCTGGCAACCCCATCCTAACGCTACCGAGGCGGGAGAACAACAGTAATGACGAAGGTATCCCTCAACGCCGAGAAATTAGAAACAGCTATCGCTCAAATCCGTGAGGTTGCCACTGACGCCGAGGGTGCCAGGACTTCCATCAATTTCCAGTTTAACAGTGCTGAAGTCTCCCTCTCCGACAGCAACTTCAGTTCGGACGCGTCGACTGCTATTGAAAACCTGAACCTCAGGGCAGACGAGATTGAGTCCTGTAAGGATGAGATCGTGCGACTGAATGAGTCCGGAATTGCGAGCATGAATGCGGACGGCGTCATCACATATAATCTGCCGGACACAGTGACGATCAATTCGTCGAAGGATCTCAGCTCAGTGGTCCAGGCGGAGATCGACGCGGAGAAGGCGAAGAACGCCGATCCCGATGAGTTGCTGGACCTGATGAATGGGTCTGTGGCAGATCATCAGAACGACGAGGTATATGCCGCCGCCTTCGCCGACGCCATGGGTCCCGAGGGCATGGCCAATCTGGCGTACATGATTGATAAGGATCGGCAGTATCAGCTTGAAAATCTTCCCGACTATGATCCGAACGACCCCGACAGTGACAAAGGCACACGCTGGGAACGGACCAACGATGCGTGGTTGTCCGCTCAGGCGACGCTGTCGATCTGCTTCGGCACCGCCACGAGCTCGTCGGCCTGGACTCCGCAGCACCGTTCGGAGTATGCGGAGGAGCTGGCGGAACTCGTCACGGACGAAGATCAGCCCTACTACATGCCTCTCGGCTTCAACCTGCTGCTGGAAGGAGCGAACCGAACCGCAGCGAACACGGTCGAGCTCGATGGCGAGGCCGCGCAGGCCGGTGGGGTGTTCAACAAGTACTTCCTGCAGGACCTCGGGCATGCTGTGGAGGCGCATGAGAAGACTTGCGAAGGGAACCCGGCGTGGCAGTCGCAACGGATGAAAGCGTCGCCCCCGGAAGGCTCTGTGGGTGATTGGGATCCCATGGCCGGGATTCTGACTGCGATGGGGCGTCAGCCCGATGCGGCATTGGATTTCCTGGCGCCGCCGGTTGATTATCGCGCCACCGAGCAGACGGTGGAGGTTGACGGGACTACTTGGGAGTGGCTTAAGGGACGTGAGTGGGACTCGAGCGGTTTTGAGGCGCTGAGCGCTGCGTTTGCGGGTGCTTCGGAGCATCGGCGGTTGACGACGGGGACGGAGGATGAGCGTGCTGCGTGGATCACGGAGCAGGCGGTGGTCGACATGGCCGGGCGTAAGGACGGCCTGTGGACGGACGCTTCGAGGCAGAACGCGGCCGTGGTGCTGGCTAACTCCATGCAGGAGATCGACGAGGCTGCGAGTGAACGTGATAACTCAGATCCGCCAACGCTATTCGTTGAAGGTCAACCGGCTAGATGGGAGGAAGCCCACTGGGGTGAAATCAGACTATTGATGCAGGAGACGCTTAAGGATGATGTTGCGCTGCTAACTGTCTCCGATGCGGCGGGTAGGTTTGCGTCGCAACGCCTGGATAGCTCGCTGGATGAGTTGCCTGCGGACGCGACCTACCAGGACGCGTACGATCAGGTTTCCCAAACGCGTTACGACGATGGCTGTTTGCTTGGATACATTCAAGGTGCGGCGGAGAAGGGGCGCGGCGACGAGGCGGCCGAAAAAGACGCGACCAACCAAATGATCCTCAGTGCCTTTGGCAAAGGGCTGAGCTTCATCCCGGGGCCACAGTCCGCTGTGGCTAGTCAAGCGCTAAGCATCGCCGAGTCCTACATGCTCGACGCTGCCGGCGACGCCTTACCATCCAATTCTGAACAGGCCAAAGAAGATGCGAAGGACATGCAGAGTGCCGTTAAGGTTCGGCTATTAGTTGAAACGTATGCGAAGCTCGATGAGCGGGGGTATTTGCCGGCCGGCGCATATGTGAATCCCGATGGGAAGCCATACGGTTATGCCTGGATGGATTATGATAATCAAGACGGCTCTCATATTGACGAAGAGGAGCTGCTTTCTAGTCCTGAAAACATCGCGAAGTTCAATAGCTGGATTACAGACCCCGACCTTAGGGGGGGGGTTCGAGCGAGGCTCGAGAGTCTACAGAAGGGTTCGCGAATGGCCGTGAGAAAGGGCTGGAGTGATGTATGAATATAGCTCGCGCTGTTCGCAGCATGGCATGCGCCTTGTACTGGCCGCGGTGTTGGCGATCTCGGCGTGCTGCGCTGGTGCGTGCTCCCATGATTCGGTCGCAGGGCCCTACTGTGGTTTATTTTCCGAGGAGGATGTAGATCCTATTGTGGGTCGCGTGGAGGATGTTAAAGAGAGAGCACATGGATTGCTGAATTGCGATATCCGTGGCGAGCGGGCCTTGTTGACGGTGTATGCTGCGGAAGATTCTTGGACTGCGTTTGGGCGCGGCGGTAATAATGCGTTTACGACGTTGGAGGCGATTACTGGAGGTGATGGGCGTGAGATTCCAGGAACCGACGCACGTGTCTTTTCTCACATGTCTGGTGGAGGGACTGAGGACCCTAACGCGTATGCTTATTGGTTGGAGGGTCGTGCCGGGTTTGCCATGTACACGGTGATTGCAGAGGATGCTGATGAGTCGACGGTGGCGGCGTTGGAGGAGTTGGTGATTAAGTACGCGCCACAGGTGCTGGATGGGGTGGCATCGCGTACAGCGGACCCGGGTCCTAACAGGTACATTCCGGACGCTTCGGTGCCAAGCGGTGGGCCGTCCGCCGATGGAACGGCGGCATCCAGTGCGGCTGAGCCTACGTCTGCAGGATCGCCAGGGCAGTGACAATGATGCGACTCAAGTTCAGGCGTGTGCTGTTACTCCGTGCTGTTGTGGCGGCGCTGCTAGTGGTCGCGCCGTTAGGTTGCGTAAGTGGTTGCGGTGAGGACTCGGTTGCGGGCCCATACTGTGGGCTGATTGCCGAGGAGGACGTGACTCCGATAGTGGGTCGTGTGACGGAGGTTGAGGAGGGGGATGGCGGACTGCTCTATTGTAGAGTTCGAGGTGAGCGCGCTGTACTGGTTGCAAGCGGTACGGACGACTCGTGGGTTTCGTATGGCCGCGGCGGTAATAATGCGTTTACGACGTTGGAGGCGATTACTGGAGGTGATGGGCGTGAGATTCCAGGAACCGACGCACGTGTCTTTTCTTACATGTCTGGTGGAGGGACTGAGAACTCTAACGCGTATGCATATTGGCTGGAAGGTCGCGCCGGGTTCACGATGTATACGGTGGTTGCCGAGGATGCTGACGAGTCGACGGTGGCGGCGTTGGAGGAGTTGGTGATTAAGTATGCCCCGCAGGTGCTGGATGGGGTGGACTCGCGTACAGCGGACCCCGGTCGCAACCGGGGCGATCCTGCCACTGGCACTCCCGGCCCCGAGCCGTCTGCCACTCAGACAACGGACTCGTCCAGAGAGGCGGAGTCTACGTCCACCGGATCGCCAGGCCAGTGACAATGCTGCAGTTCAAGTTCAGCCGTGTGACGTCACTCCTTGCCGTTGTGACGGTGGTGCTTGTGGTTGCATCGGTGGGCTGCGCGAGTGGCTGTGCCGGCGACTCGGTTGCGGGCCCTTATTGTGGGTTGATTGCGGAGGAGGATGTGACTCCTATTGTGGGTCGTGTGACGGAGGTCGAGGAGGGTAGTGACGGAGTGTTCTACTGTAGTATTGAGGGCGAGCGTGCCGTATTGGCCGCGCACGGTACGGCGGATTCATGGGTGGCGTTCGGGCGTGGTGGTAATAATGCGTTTACCACGTTGGAGGCGATTGCCGGGGGTGAGGGGCGTGAGGTCCCGGGTACGGATGCGCGTGTATTCTCTTACGTGTTTGGTAGTGGGACTGAGAGTGCTAACGCGTATGCTTATTGGTTGGAGGGTCGTGCCGGGTTTGCCATGTACACGGTGATTGCAGAGGATGCTGATGAGTCGACGGTGGCGGCGTTGGAGGAGCTGGTGATCAAGTACGCGCCACAGGTGCTGGATGGGGTGGCATCGCGTACGGAGGACCCCGGTCCTAACAGGTACATTCCGGACGCTTCGGTGCCAAGCGGTCGGCTGTCCGCCGATGGAACGGCGGCATCCAGTGCGGCTGAGCCTACGTCTGCAGGATCGCCAGGGCAGTGACAATGATGCGACTCAAGTTCAGGCGTGTGCTGTTACTCCGTGCTGTTGTGGCGGCGCTGCTAGTGGTCGCGCCGTTAGGTTGCGTAAGTGGTTGCGCTGATGATTCGGTTGCGGGCCCGTATTGTGGTGTTTTTGAGCAGGATGATGTCACGTCTATCGTGGGTCGGGTGGAAAGTGTTGAAGATGAACGTTCTAGCGTGATGGGCTGTCGGATTCATGGTGAGCGCGGCATACTTGTCGCAACCAGTACTACTGACTCGTGGGTCGGGTTCGGTCAGGGTGGCAATAATGCGTTCACCACGTTGGAAACGATTACTGGGGGTGAGGGGCGTGAGATTCCGGGCACGGATGCGCGCGTCTTCTCCTATCTTGGGCCGCACCCAAAGCATCCGGATGCTTATGCTTATTGGCTGGAGGGCCGCGCCGGGTTCACGATGTACACCGTGGTCGCCGAGGACGCTGACGAGTCGACGGTGGCGGCGTTGGAGGAGCTGGTGATCAACTACGCGCCGCAGGTCTTGGATGGAGTGGCCTCACGCGCCGATGACCCCGGACCTAACTGGAACGACCCGACCGATGCTGCTCCCAGCGCTGAACCGACTGCGTTCGCCACCGCTGAGCAAACCGCAGCGGTCGCGGCGACTGCGGATTCATCGGACCGGGCTCGAAGCGATGCGGAGGATGCGAAGAACACCAAGCCCGATGAACTGCTGGAACTTATACATGGCTCGGTGGCAGACCATCAGAATGATGAGGTCTACGCCACAGCCTTCGCCGACGCCATGGGTCCCGAGGGCATGGCGAAACTGGCCTATACGATCAATCAGCAGCGGCTGCAGCAGACCGAGAACCTGCCCGCTTACGATCCGATTGATCCCGACGCCGAATACGCGACCCGTTGGCAGCAGACCGACGACGCATGGTTGTCCGCTCAGGCGACGCTGTCGATCTGCTTCGGCACTGCTACTCACTCCTCGGCCTGGACTCCGCAGCACCGCTCGGACTACGCGGAGAAATTCGGTGAGCTGGTCACAGACGAGGACCACCCCTACTACATGCCGCTCGGTTTCAACCTGCTGCTGTCGGGAGCCAACCGCTCGGCGACGAACATACTGACCGGGGCGCCGACGACCGCTGGCGGGGTGTTCAACAGGTACTTCCTCCAGGACCTGGGGTCTGCAGTAAGGGCGCATGAGCGGGCCGGCGATGACCTGCCTGAGTGGCAGTCGCAACGGATGAAAGCGTCACCTCCGGAAGGCGCCGTGGGTGATTGGGACCCCATGACTGGGATTCTGACTGCGATGGGGCGGCAACCCGATGCCGCTTTGGACTTCCTGGCCCCTTCGGTTGATTATCGCGCCACCGAGCAGACTGTGGTGGTTGATGGCACTACTTGGGAGTGGCTTAAGGGACGTGAGTGGGACTCGAGCGGTTTTGAGGCGCTAACGGCGGCCGTGGCCGGTGCTTCGGAGCATCGGCAGTTTACGACGGGGACGAAGGATGAGCGTGCTGCGTGGATCACGGAGCAGGCGGTGGTCGACATGGCGGGGCATAAGGGCAGCCTGTGGTCGGACGCTTCGCGCCAGAATGCGGCCGCCGTGCTGGCCAACTCCATGCAAGAGATCGACGAGGCCGCCAACGGGGCGCAACGATCTGCGGAGGCATCCGGTTTCAACGCGTCCATGCCTGCGGGCTGGGAGGAAGGCCACAGATACGAGGTTCGGTCCTTGCTGCAGGAGACGCTCAAAGACGACATCGCGCTACAGACCGTCTCCGCCGCGGCGGGGCGATACACCTCGCTGCGCCTCGACGATGCGCTGGAAATGCTGCCTGCCGACTCTGATGGCTCGGAAGACTCTGAAAAATCGAATCTGAAGAAAGCGAGCTCCCTGATCGTTCAGAAACTTTACCCCGATGGTCGTCTGCTCGGATACATCCAGGGCGCCGCGGAAAAGGGCCGCGGTGACGAGGGAGAGCAGCTGGATGCGACAAACCAGATGTTGCTCAATGCCTTCGACGACGGGGTGTACTCCACCGCCGATACTGTTGCCGGCGCCGCCGGGCCTGCTTGGGGCGGTATGGCGCGGCAGACCGCGCAGTCCTACGCTGTGGCCGCGCTGCAGAATCCCATTGTTGGCGCATCTGACCGGAGTGACGTGCAGGAGTTCGGAATGTCAGAGGCTGTGAGGCGGCACTTCCTGGTGGAGGCGTACTCCAAGCTCGATGAACGAGGACTGCTTCCGGCCGGAGCCTACGAGAACCCCGATGGCAGGCGCTACACCTACGCATGGATGAAACAGGACTCCACCGGGCTCCCCAAGCTAGACGTCGCGGTGCTGTTGTTCAACTCGGGCAACATACCTCAGTTCGCCAGCTGGCTACTCGATCCCGATCTTTCCGGAGTGACCATCCGTGATGGCGTGCCGGCAGTAGATGCGTTTGAAGTGGGCCACGATGCGGGCGGAGCATGAACGCGGCGCTGTACGACCACTGCGCCATCGGCCGCCCAGCACAGAGCGCGACCCGGCGGGTGGTCCTCAGGCCGGCTGCGGCTGACGGAACTTGTCCCAGTTCGTCAGCAGATTGAAGAACATGGCGATACCCAGCACGATGACCACCATGTTGCTGCCGGGGCTGGCCAGCACCAGGCGCTGCGGGGTGACAAGCAGGTCGGCCACAAGCACCGCGGCCAGCGCCACATTCGCTGCGACGACGCCGGGTCCCACCCGCCACCGCAGCCGCGAGCCGAAGTAGCCGCAGTCGGCCTTGATTCCGCGCGCGAGCACGCTGGCAGAGGCGCCGGCCAGTGCCAGCAGCAGGACGGCGGTGATCGTTTCGGTGATGGGCAGGCGCCCGCCCAGCACCAGGCAGCCAGCCAAGAACAGTTCGACCGCGGGCAGGGCTATCGCCACGGCCCGCGGGCCTCGTCCGGGGAGTAGACGGTAACCGGCGACGTCGGCGACCTGCAGCTCTCGCGGGGCGGCGAGCTTCGCGTAGGCGCTGACCGTGAGCAGCAGGCCGATCAGGATCCGCCCCACCGCGAGGGCCACGGGGACAGTCGGGGGCACGGGACTCACGCTCCTTCTGCGGGCCGCTGTGCGTGCATCCACACAATGCGAGCCGCGTTGTGACGGTGGTCTCAGGATGCGCGATATTCGGACGCAGGTCAATACTTAGGCGACACGAACTCGCGTCTTGCGGGAAGCGCCCGGACTCGCGCTGCCAGGGCCTGCCACCCCCTGTCACCACTTGGAGACCTCTGCCAGAATCGGCGCATGACCAGCGCTGATAGCCGCGGCGCCGCCGACGCGCACACACCGATGGCCCCCGCCGCCCTGCGCGAACTCGCCGCCGCCCTGCGGGAGCGAATGCAGCGCGTAGTCGTCGGCAAGACCGAGGCGATCGACACCCTCCTGGCCACCTTCCTGGCCGGCGGCCACCTCCTGATCGAAGACGTTCCCGGCGTCGCCAAAACCACCCTCGCACTCGCGCTCGCGCGCTGCCTGGACCTGAGCTCGGCCCGCATCCAGTTCACCGCCGACCTCCTGCCCGCCGATGTCACCGGTGTGAGCGTCTACGACCAGTCCACCCGCGAGTTCCGCTTTCACCCCGGCCCGGTGTTCGCCGGCGTCGTGGTCGCCGACGAGATCAACCGGGCCACGCCCCGCACTCAGTCGGCCCTACTGGAGGCCATGGGGGAGGGGCAGGTCAGCGTTGAGGGCCGCTCCCTGCCCCTGCCCGACCCGTTCATCGTCATCGCCACCCAGAATCCACTGGACATGGAGGGCACTTTCGCGTTGCCCGAGGCCCAGCGCGACCGCTTCATGACCCGCCTGACCATGGGCTATCCGGACCCCGACGCCGAGGCGGCCATGCTGCTCGCCCGCGGCGCAGCCGACCCCCTGACCGCCCTCACTCCCATCGCCTCCGAGCACGACGCCCGCGCGGCCCGCGCCGCCGTCGCCGGCCTGTATCTGGCCCCCGCCGTCGCCCGCTACATCGTCGCCCTGGTATCCGCCACCCGCAGCGACGCGGCCCTCGCCCTGGGCGCCAGCCCGCGCGCCGGCCTCCATCTGGCGGCCGTCGCCCGCGCCCGCGCAGCCATGGCGGGCCGCGGCTTCGTGTCCCCCGACGACGTCGCGCGCGCCAGCGGTGACGTGCTCGCCCACCGGCTGGTCCCCGTCGGCCACTACGCCCAGGCCGCCGACGCCCTCGCGGCCGCCGACGCGGCCCTGGAGCGCATCGTCGCCCACACCCCTGTGCCGGCGGAGACCTGAGCCGATGCCGGTGAAATCCCAGCGTCCGGGCCGTCCAGCGGGTCCCGAACGCCCGCATCCTCGGCACCCTACCGACCTGGGAGCCCGGAGACGCCGTCGGCCTCATCGCCGCATCCCCTGGGCGGCGCCGACGGCGGCGGGCTGGCAGGTCATCCTGCTCGCGCTGGCCTTGACGGCGGGCGGCGCCTGGGCCGGCCTGACACTCGCACGGAACCTGGGCATCGTGCTGGCCGCACTGGCGGTCGCCGGCCTGCTTGCCGGCTGGTTACTCGCGCTTGCCGCCGGCCCACGTCCGCGCCTGACCGGCCCCGGCGACGTCCACGCCGGCGAGAGGGCCGTGTGGCGGTTGGCCGTGGACACGCGTCTACCTCGGTGGATGCCCCTGTGGGCGGCCTGGCGCGTCGACGGCGACCGTTTCCTGATCCCGGTGGTCGCGGGCGGCTGCGCGATCGCCCACAGCCCGAGCCGACGCGGCCGGCTCGCGGTCGGGGTGGAGGGCCTGACCTGCCATGACCCGCTCGGCCTGGTACGCGCCCGCATCCCGCTCGGTCTCGACGGTGACCTGTTGGTCCTGCCCCGACCACTCGTGCCGCCGCCGGAGGCCGTCGCCGCCGCCGACCCGAACGCCGCCACCGCGTCTACCGCCTCGGCCTGGCGCGCTCGCGGCCGTGCCGGGGGATCCGATCCCGGCAATTTGCGCGACTACCGTCCCGGCGACTCGCTCGGCGCCGTCCACTGGCGGCAGTCCGCGCGCGTGGACCGGCTGCTCGTGGTTGAGCGGGTGCGCGAGGGTCGGCGGCCGCGCCGGCTGCGCCTGGACCTGCGCGCCGACGCCTACGCGCCCGACCCGGATACGGCGCACTCCGCGGCGGCCCCGGGCGCCACGGAGGCCCCGGGCGCCACGGCCGGTTTCGAGACCGCGGTGAGCCGGGCCGCCGGACTGCTTGAGGCGTGGGCGCGCGCCGGGCACGACGTCGAACTGCGACTCGGCGCAGATATCCACCACGCCGCCCCGGGCGGCGCCGTCGCCCTGCTGCGGCATCTGGCCGTCGTGGAGGTCGAGCCCGGCACTGCCGCCCGGATCCCGGCTCACGATGCCGACGTGGTCATCACCGGCGTCGCCGCCGACCCACCACCTCAGCCGGCACGCGGAGGTGTGGTGCTTGCGGTGGAGTCGGAACCGGACTTCGCTGCCATCCCGGCCGAGTCGGCGTCACCCACTGCGCCGGCCCGCCCACAGCCGGCGGCGACGGGCGCGCGGGCGGCACCGTCCACCCGGCCGCCCACCCGCACCTTCCGCTGTCAGCCCCTGGCTGCCGCGCTCATCGTCGTCGGCCTGTGGCACCTGGCCACCACCGCGCTGGCACCCCTGCTGGCCCCCGAACCCTGGGCGGCCCGCAGCCTGACGATCGCCGCAGCCACCCTGCTGCTCCCCGCACTGACGCGTACCGTCTGGCCCCACCGGAGCGGCCTTGCCTGTGGTCTGGGCCTGGTCGCCGGCATCGGGGCATTGTGGTGGTGCTGGCCGGATACGGTGCGGGCGCGGGCTTGGCTCGCCGACCCCGTGGCACAGTTGCACGCCGTCGGAACGATCCTGCGCAACGGCCTCGCCCCCCTGGCTACCGGCGGGGCGCTCGGTTTCGCCCTCTGCCTGTTCACCCTGCTGCTGGCCTGGGCGTGTGCGCTCATGAGTGCGGGCGGCGGCGACCGCTGCGGTGCCACCGGGCTGGCGCCAACCGCCGCCCTGCTGGCCCCCGGCGTCGTCCTGGGGCGGTACCCGGACCGCGCCGTGCTTTTGGCCGCCGCCGTCGGCGTGGTACTGCTGGTTGTCACCTCGGCGCCCAGCGGCGGGCCGGGCTGGGGACCAGGACGCCGTCACGGCGGTTTCCAACCGCCCCGCAATGCCGCCGCCCTGACACGTGCGGCCGGGCGACTGGCCGGCACCGCGGCGGTGACGTTCCTGGCGACGGCTCTGGCCACGGGCGCGCTGTCCCGGGCCCCGGCCGTGCCGACACGAACCTGGAGTTGGAACGTGTCCGGCACCGGGCCGGCGGCGGTATCCGTGCCGGACACGACGCTCAACCTGGGAGAGGACCTCGTGCGCGGGTCGGCCGCCACCGCCTTCGAATACAGCGCCGAGGGCGTGGCCCCGGGAACCGGCCTGCGCTTCACCCTCGCCGTCATCCGCGACCTGGACGGCAGGGAGTGGGAGCCGCTGGACGATCCCGGCCCCACGCGCGCCGACGGCCTGGTCGGGCGCATCGGTTCCGGCGCCCTGACCGCAGGCGGTGCCGTCGCCGCCGCCGGGCTCAGCGGCACCGACGTGCGTTCCGGCGCCGCCGACCTGCAACGGATTCACCTCCGCGTCCTGAACCTGTCCTCCCCGCGCCTGCCACTGCCACAGTCGACGGTATTGATCGCGCCCCCGCAAGACTCCTCCGACGCGACGGCCCTGAACCCGCGGGGCTGGGCGTGGGTGCCCGGCACCTCCACCGTCCTCGCCCGGGGTGCCGATGCCGCGAGCGGCAGCAGCTACACGGCACTGGGGTGGAACGCGGTCGCCGGCACGGACGGCACCCCGCAGGTACCCCCGCCCTACGCGGCCGCCGCCCCGGCCTCCGAGGCTCTGGCCGCCTACACGGCCCTGCCCGAGGGCGCCGACCAGATCGCCGTCACCGCCCAGGAAGTGGTTGACGCCGCCGGGCTCGGCGGCACCGGCGCGGATCCGGCCGCCCGCGCCGCCGCCTTGGCCGCCTGGTTCCACACCGGTGCCTTCGCCTACGACGAGTCGGCCCCCGGTGGCTTTGACGCCGACGCGGAGGTGGCGCCGGTGGAGACGGTCACCGGCTTCCTGACCGAGCGGCGCGGCTACTGCATCCACTACGCCGCCGCCTTCACCCTGATGGCCCGCAGCCTCGGCCTGCCCACTCGCATCGCCATCGGCTACGCCTCTCGCGCCGGAGAGGCGACCACCGCCGTGTCCGGCCGGGATCTGCACGCCTGGCCCGAGGTCTGGTTCGACGACGTCGGCTGGGTGGCCTTCGAGCCGACACCGGGTGGCGCCGGGGCCCGCGCGGACACCGGCACCGCGGCCCAGACCGAGCCCACCGCCGCCACCTCTGCGACGGCGACCGCCTCGACGCAGACCGCATCTGCGACGCCGTCCGCCGGCGCCTCCACCGAGGCGGCAGCACCCGCCACCGGCGGGGCGGCGTTCGAGGGCGGCCCGGGACGACGCCGGTCATGGCTACTTGGAGTGGCTGGGGTGACGCTGTTGCTGGCCGCGCCCGGCCTGGTGCGTGCCCGGCGGCGCCGGCGGCGGCTGGCGCGCATTCGTGCGGGTGACCGGCCCGCGACCGCGGCCTGGGAAGAAGTGGAGGACGCCGCCACCGACCTGGGCCTGTGGTATGCGACCGGGCGCGCCGCGCGCAGTGACGGTGATGCCCTGACGGGGCGCGCCGGGCCGCGGGCGCGCACACATGAGGCCCTCGCCGAGTACCTCGCCGCCATCCCCGCCCTGGATGCGGCCGCGCGTCGTGCCCTGGCGGAGCTTGCCGAGGCGGCCGTGGCCGAGGCCTTCGGCGGCCGGGAGCGCAGCAACGGGGATACCGAGTCCGGCGACCGGCGCCTGGTCCGGCTGGTGCGCACCGGGACCGCGGGCTTGGCCCGGACAACGTCGTCGGTCCGGCGGCTGCGTGCCCGCGCACTGCCCGCGAGCCTCTGGCGTCGGCGTCACTAGGCGGTTGGATCCTAGGCGCCGGAATGTCCTGAACTGTCATGAACGGGGACAAACGCGCCCGCAGCGCTTAAGCGCGAGTTAGTGACCGTTGGAATCATGCGGTTCTCAAAAACGACCCGGGGCGATGAGTCGGTCGTTTGTCCCGGTTGGTGACAATGCGCGCACGCTGACTTCCGGTTGGCGTGTGCAGGCGCCCACACGGGGGCGGTATTCGGGGCCGCGCGTGAGAAGATGGCCCAGCACAGTGCGCGACCCGTCGGGGCGGTGAGCGCCGGACAGGAAGGCACAGCAAGATGGCGCTCTTTGACCTCAAGGATGACCGGCTCGAGCCCGCGGTTCTCGGCCGCCCTGCCACCGATGCGGATCGCACCGCCGTCCTGGCCGCGGTGCGCCGCCAGATCGCCGAGGTCCTGCACCGCCCGCTGCTGGCCGTCGGCTGGGACCAGGTAGTCGGGGGCGACGCCCTGACCGCGCTCGACGCCGCCGGCCAGGTCATCACCATTGAGGTCATTGACGTGCTCGACTCCACCGCACTGCTGCTGGCCATGGCCCGCGCCACCAACGCCGCCCGTACCGGACGCGACCAGCTCGCCTCCCGTTACCCCGGGGGCCTGCCCGCCTTCGAGCGGGACTGGTCCGGATTCCGCGGCGCCATGCCCGCCGGCGTCGAGCCCGGGCCGCGTCTGACCATCGTGGCCACCACCATCGCCGACGACGTGCGCACCTCCTTCGGCATGATCGCCGAATCCGGCGTGGAGTTGCATGAACTGCGGGTGCGCTCCACCGAGGACGGACGTGCCCTGGTATCCGTGGAGCTGCTGCACACCGACGTCGCCAGCCAGGCGCTGGACCTGGACCAGGCCGCCGACCCGGCCGTGCAGACGGCGGCCCCGGACGCCGACCCCGAGCCTTCCACCGCCACCGTGCCCACGCCGGTGGTTGCCGAGCCGCCCAGCCCCCAGCCCGATGCCGTGGCCCCGGTCCCCGTCTCCGCCAGTGGACACCGCCTGGATGCGGCGGCACTCGGCGCCGAGCCCACGGTCCCCTCCGGTGCGGCCTCGGAGCAGGCCCTGGCGACCATCGCCCAGGCGCTCGAGACCCCGGCGACCCTGGTGTGGCTGCGCCGGCGCCGCGGCATCGATCACCGGGCGACTCTGGCCGCCGACGGCACCATCACCCTGGCCGACGGCACCGCTTACCGGGACCCGTCCGCGGCCGCCAACGCCGCCCAGCACACCCAGGACATTGACGGCTGGCGCGTGTGGCGCGTCGGCGTCGGCGGCCCGAGCCTGCGCGAACTACTGGCCTGAAGGCGGGAACCGGAACGGCGGACGGCGGAGGCCGCCCGGGTTGCCTCAGAGGCCGCCCGGTCGCCTCAGGGGTCGCCCGGTCGCCTACTGCGAGCTTTTGCACCCTGGTGTATGGCAAATAGCCGCACACCAGGGTGCAAAAGCTCGTATCAGAGGGGAAAGGCGTGCCCCAGGCTCAGACCGTGAGCGGCTCAGGCCGTGAGCGGCTCAGGCCGTGAGCGCGAGGCGCTGCCCCAGCCAGTCGAGCTGATCGCGCAGCGCCGCCGACCACACCGCCCACGTGTGCCCGCCGGGATACTCCCGCTCCGTCACGGACATGCCCGCCCGCATGGCCGCGTCAGCGACGGTCGGCACCACCTGCGCGTAGCGGTCGTCCCCGGTGCCCACCGACAACACCCCGGCCACGCCCGCGTAGCTTCCGGCCGGCGCGGCCGCCAGCAGGGACAGGGGGTCGTTCGCCGCGTAGGCGGCCCGGTCCCCGTCGAAGCCGACGTCGATGGTGCGCTGCTCCGACCCCAGGGTGGGGTGCTCCTCGGCGCTCATCGCCAGGAAGGTGGGGTAGACCTGCGGGGAGCGGGTCACCGCCTGCAGTGCGCAGGTGCCGCCGTTGGACAGCCCTCCGATCGCCCAGTGCGCGGCGTCGTCGTCCACCTGCAGGTGAGCACGAATCCACGCGGGCACGTCCCGCTCCAGGTAGGTGGCCACCTTTCCGCCGCGCACCGTGTCCGCGCACAGGGGGTTGCGATAGGGGCTGCCCAGCAGATCCGCAACCACCACCACCGGCGCCAGGCCGGCGTGCGCGGCGGCGTAGGCGTCCAGCGAGTCCTTCAACCCGCCCAGCTCGAACCAGTCCGAGGGGCTGCCCGGCTGGCCGGTCAGCAGCACCAGCACCGGCAGTGCCGGGCGCTGCGGCGTCAGGTAGGCCGGCGGCAGGTAGATGTAGGCGTCGCGGGGTGTGAAGCCGTCGGTGCCGGACTGGTCGCCGGCCGGAATGGTGGCGGTGACGACGGCCCCGGTCTGCGGCATGGCGGCGGGCGCCTGCCACGTGTCTTCAAGCGCGCCTTGCCCGCGCTCGGGGTGACGCGGCAGGGTGGCCGCGGCCGGCAGGGACGCCAACGGCGTCGTTGCCACCCCCATGCCGAGCACCGCGGCGGCCGACGGGTAGGCGGCGAAGAACGCGTTGACGGCCAGGCAGGCGGCTGCCACGGTGGCGGTGATGGACACGCCCGACCCGGCGGCGCGCACCATCCGCCGCTTGCGCTCGCGCACTCGGGCCCGGTCGGCGGCCGCGTCCCCGCCGAGTAGGACCTGGACGACGACGGTCGCCGTCAACGCCACCCACAGCCACACGGTGCCGCCCACGCCGTCGGCGAAGGGCCGCCACAGGCAGTCGACCACCAGCCAGCAGGTCGCTCCGGTCCCCGCCCCGGCCAGTGGCGCGGCGAGCTGCCGGCGCCACGGCAGGTGCCGGGTGCGAGTGACCCACACCGCGGCCGCCACCGCTGCCACGACCGCCAGGCAGGCCGCCCCCATCCACGGGTGCAGCAGCCGCACCTGCCGCAGTAGCTGCACCACTCCGTCAGTCATGATGCACCAGCACCCGGGCGAAGCGGGCCGCCTGCGCGGGTGTGAGGCCGGGCACGTAGGCGTGTGCGATCGCCAGCCCCACCGCCGGCAGGTCGATGGCCTCCGGCACCGCCAGGTACATGGGCACCGCTCGCGGCTGGAACTTCTGCTTGAAGGCGTGCAGGGAGGCGAAGCCGTAGGCCGGCTCCAGCAGGCGGGCCAGCCGGTCCAGCACCGGGTCCAGGCGAGCCGCGGTCACGCCCGGGCAGGCGGCATCGGCGGAGCGGGCCAGTGGGGCGCCGGACAGGGACAGCAGCTCCAGCCCCTCGGCCTGCGCGTCCTGGACCGCGCGGGCGATCAGGTATTCGATGGCCGGCCGCCACCCGCCGCGCCGCCGACGCATGACGTCCAGGGTGAGGCCGACGACCTCGCCGTCGCGGTACACGGGCAGCCAGGAGGTGACGGCGTGGACGGTGCCCTCGGCGTCGACGGCCAGCAGCAGGCGGGTGTCGGCGTCGTCGAGTTCGGCCAGGCCGCCGAGGGTGAAGCCCATCTCCGGCAGGGGCTTGTCCGCTGCCCACTCCTGGGAGATGGCGCGGATCTGGTCGCGCAGGCCGGCGGGCGCCGTGGGCCAGCTGGTCCATTGGGCGGTGATCCCCTCCCGGCGCGCGTGATTCAGGGCGGTGCGCACGTCCTGGAAGGCCTTGCCGCGGAACTCCAGGCCGTCCAGGTCGAGCACCGCCTCCTCGGCGACCTGCAGGACGGTCCAGCCACGCGAGCGCGCCGCCTCCATCACCGGGGCGTGCACGGAGTACAGGGCCGGGATCAGCCCGGAGTCGGCAGCGAAGGCGGCGAAGGCGTCGACTGCGGCGCCCACCTTGTCGGGCGCGGTGGCCGGGTCGCCGAGCGTGAGGGCGACGCCGCCGCCGGCCCGGTAGGCGAAGCCGGTGGCCCCGTCGGCGGTGATCCACGCCTGGTTGCCGGGCCAGGTCGCCATCCAGCCGAGCGTACCGGCGCCATGCGTGCGCACGAGCGCGCCCAGTTCCTCGCGCTGCGTGTCCGCGGCCGGGCGGGCGCGTCGCGTGACGCGCTCGCGGTGCCATACGGCCAGCAGGACGAGCCCGGTCAGCAGCGGCACGAGCAGCCGGCTCGAGGGTCGAGCGTCCGCGCTCCAGACGACGGCGATGACGACGGCGAGCAGGCCGGCGGCCACGCCCAGCAGCGTCAACCCGATGGTGCGGTAGCGCGCCGCGCGGGAGGGGCGTGCCGAGGTGGGGGCAACCGCGTGACGCGGGCGCGCCGTCGGCGCCGGCGTGCGGTACGGCCGCCTCGGGGTGTGGACCTGTGTCGGGGTGGCGGCGCTTGCGGAGGGGGTCATGCGCGGCCAGGTGGGGCTCGCCGCGGTGGTGGGAGATGACGGTGAGATGGCTGGGGCGGACATGAATCCATGGTGCGCGAGCAGTGGTGCAGGTCACCTCACCCCCGCGGATGAACGGCCCCTGAATCGGGCTCCCCCCGGAGTCGGGGACATCCCCTACCTCCGGGTAGGGGTCGGGAAGAAGAAAGTCGTCCTGGTGGCCCCGTAGCCCTTGGCTCGAGTGACCCAGCCCGGGCACCGGTCGTCTACTGCGAGCTTTTGCACCCTGGTGTGCGGGAATTTACCGCACACCAGGGTGCAAAAGCTCGTAACAGGCGGTGAAGACGTGGAAATCGCCTAGCGCCGTGGCCTCAGGTGAGCACGTAGCCGCGCAGCCAGCGGCGCAGCGCCGAAAACACCTGGTCGCGCACGGGCGGGGCGGACAGCACCAGGTCGTGCACGCCGCCCTCGAAGCGGGCCACCGTCACCAGGTTGCCCAGGCCGATGGCCCGACGGGCGGTGGCGTCGGCGTCGACCACCGTATCGGTGCTGCGCGCCTCGGGTGTCCAGGTCACGCTCAAATGGCTGCGGGCCGAGCCCATGGACAGGATCGGGCAGCGCACATCCAGGCCCGCGGCCACCCGTGCCTGGCCGGCCAGGATCGCCAACAGCCAGCCGGGGCGTATGGGGGCCGACGGCACGATCTTCCAGTCGTGGTCGACGTTCCAGCCGGTCACATACGGGTCGTCCGCCCAGGCGGGATCGGGCAGTTCGCCGTCGCGCTCCACGTCCCAGCCGTCGGCGAGCGAGTACAAGGCCTCCGGCGGATAGGTGCGGGTAGGGATCACCATGTGCGGGTCGCGGCGGGCGAGCGTGCGCACCACCGGCTCGCCGACCAGGCGCACCGGCTCGGCGCCCTGGATCTCCAGCCAGGCGGAGTTCAGCACCAGTGCGGAGACGGCGCCGGGGTGGCGGTCGGCCCACAGGGCGGCGGTGAGCCCGCCGGTGGAGTGACCGCACAGCACGGTGGGGGTGTCCCAGCCCTCGGCGGCGCGGATGGCCGCCAGGGCCAGGCCGATCTCCTCGTCGTAGTCGGTCAGGGAGGTGACCCAGCCATGCATCTGCCCCGCGCGCAGGGAACGCCCGTAGCGGCGCAGGTCCAGGGCGTAGAAGGCGCCGCCGCTGCGGGAGATCTCCCGGGCGAAGTGCGTCTGGAAGAAGTAGTCGTTCCAGCCGTGCAGGTACAGGAAGGTGAAGCGCGGGATTGTGGGGGTGCCGGGCAGGGCGGCCGGGTCCAGGGCGGGCACGTGGTGGACCAGGGTGGCGACGGCGTCGTCGTCCTCCGCATCCGGCAGCAGCCGCAGCGTGCGGGCGCGGAAGCCGGGGCCGAGCACGTCCGGTCCCCAGGCGTCGACGGGGGCTGCGGGGGCCCGGTCGGTGGGCGTGCTCATCGGCCGGGCTCGTCCTCGGCCAGGAAGCCGCGCAGGGCGGCGTCCATCTGATCGGCCTCGATGAGGAAGCCGTCGTGCCCGTGCAGGGAGTGGATGGTGGCCCGGCGGGTGTCGGGGATGCCATGGGCCAGTTCCTCGGCCTGCGCCGGCAGGAAGAGCCGATCGGAGTCGACGTCGACCACCAGCGTCCGGGCTGTCACCGTCCCCAGGGCCGCCTCGATGCCGCCGCGCCCGGCACCGACGTCGTGCACCATCATGGAGTGGTTGACGATCAGGTAGGTGTTGGCGTCGAAACGCGCTAGCAGCTTGCCGGCGTGGTGATCCAGGTAGGACTCGATCTGATAGCGGCCGCCGACGGCGGGGTCCTCCTGCCCCTGGTGGGCGCGGCCGAAGCGCGTGTCCAGCTCCCCGGCGGAGCGGTAGGTGGTGTGGGCGATGGCGCGGGCCAGTCCCAGTCCGCGCACGGGGCCGACCACGTGGTTGTAGTAGTCGCCGTCGAGGAAGTAGGGGTCCCCGACGATCGCCAGTTCCTGCAGGTGGCACCAGGCGAGTTGGTCGGCGGTGGTGGAGGCGCCGGTGGCCACCAGCGCCAGGTTGCGCACCCGCTCGGGGTTCATCACGCCCCATTCCAGGGCGCGGTGCCCTCCCAGGGAGGCGCCGATGACCAGGTGGAAGGCGTCGATGCCGAGGGCGTCGGCCAGCCGCGACTCGGCGCGGACGGCGTCGCGGGTGGTCAGCCAGGGGAAGCGTGAGCCCCAGGGGCGGCCGTCCGGGGCGGTGGAGGAGGGGCCGGTGGAGCCCTGGCAGCCGCCGAGGATATTCGCCGCCACCACGAAGTAGCGGTCGGTGTCGATGGCGCGGCCGGGGCCGACCAGGGTGTCCCACCAGCCGGCGGTGGGGTGACCGGGGCCGGCGTCCCCGGTGACGTGGGAGTCGCCGGTCAGGGCGTGCAGCACCAGGACGGCGTTGTCGCGCGCGGGCGTCAGCTGCCCCCAGGTCTCAAAGGCCAGATGCGTCTCGGGCAGGATCTCGCCGGAGTCCAGGGGCAGGTCGCCGATCTCCAGGAAGCGGCGGTGGCCCGGGTCGTCGCCGGGTCGCCAGGCGCCCGTGGGGGAGCCCGCCGAACGGTCGACGAGCTTGAGGGTCGCCGTGCCGACCCCCGGCACCGGTGAAATGGGCGAGGTCATGGCCGTCATGGTAGCCGGGGCGGCGGGCGCCGGGCGAGGCCCCCGCGGCCCCGGCGGTCGGGCTAGAGCGCGGCGACGGCGGCCAGGCCCCGTTCGAGGTCGGCGATGATGTCGTCGACGTGCTCAATGCCGATGCTCAGGCGCACGGTGCCGGCGCTGATGCCCGCACGGGCCAACTCGGCGTCGGTCAGCTGCGAGTGCGTCGTCGTCGCCGGGTGCACGGCCAGGGAGCGGACATCGCCGATGTTGGCCAGGTTCGAGAACAGGCCGAGGGCATCGATGAAGGCGGCGCCGGCCTCCCGGCCGCCGACCAGGTCGAAGGCGAAGACGCTGCCCGCGCCCCGCGGGCAATACTTGCGGTGCAGCTCGTAGTAGGGGCTGGACTCGAGCCCCGAGTAGCGCACCTCGGCCACCTCGGGCCGGCCCTCGAGCCACTGCGCGACGGCGATCGCGTTATCCACGTGCCGTTCCATGCGCAGGGAGAGGGTCTCGACGCCCTGGGCGATCAGGAAGGCGTCCACCGGGCCGGCGGCGAAGCCGAGGTCGCGCTGGCCTGCGGTGTGGGCCCGCAGGATGAAGGCCATGTTGCCCAGCGGACTGCCCACGCCCAGGTCGCGGGCGTAGACGAGGCCGTTGTAGGAGGGGTCGGGGGTGTTGAAGGCGGGGAAGCGCTCGGGCTGGGAGGCGTAGTCGAAGTTGCCGGAGTCCACGACCACGCCCATGACGGTGGAGCCGTGCCCGCCGAGGAACTTGGTGGCCGCGTGGACCACGATGTCGGCACCCCACTCGAAGGGGCGGATCAGGTAGGGGGAGGCGACGGTGTTGTCCACCACCAGCGGGATTCCCAGCGCATGTGCGGTCTGCGCGATCGGCTCGATGTCGAGGATGTCGCCCTTGGGGTTGGGGATGGACTCGCCGAAGAAGCAAATGGTGCGCTCGTCGGCCAGCGCCGCCCAGGCGTCGGGGTTGCCCGGCTCGTCCACGAAGCGGGTCTCGATGCCCAGCTTCGGCAGGGTGTGCTTCAGCTGGTTGACGGTGCCGCCGTACAGGGAGGGGGAGGCGACGATGTTGGAGCCGGCCCCGCCCAGGGTGACGAAGGTAAGGGCCTGGGCCGCCATCCCGGAGGAGACCAGGTGGGCGCCGACGCCGCCCTCGAGGGCAGCGATGCGGCGGGCGACGATCTGGTTGGTGGGGTTGTCCAGGCGCGTGTAGATCGGGCCCAGGGACTTCAGGGCGAAGCGGTCGGCGGCCTCCTGGGCGTCGGGAAAAACGAAGGAGGTCGACTGGTAGATCGGGATGGCGCGGGCGCCGGTGTCGGAGTCCGGGGTGTGGCCGGCCTGCACCTGCATGGTCTCGAAGTGCCAGCCGGTCGGGTCAGCGGGGGAGGGGACGTGCGCGGGAGTGCTGGACGGGGTGTCAGCCATGAGAACTCCTTGGTTGGCAGATCGGCGGGAGTGTTGCGGGGCTGCCGGCCGGGTGCGGGAGGCCGCGGGTCGGCTTGCCTGCGGGCAAAACGCTACCTCAGCAGGCGATGTGACGAACGTCACGTTGGCGTGGAGTGTGTCGTGGATCCGCTCCATTGAGGGGTTTGTGGTACGTGAGTGATGTCTTGTGACTCCTGTGAAATCTGTTGTTTCTGTTTCTCTTGCGGGCGTTGGTGGGTACGGTATCCGCAGACACCCAGGGTGCGTCGGTCAAGGAGGCGCGCCGTAACACGTTCGGAGAATCTGTGAGCACGACCCATCGCCCGCGCCGCGCGAACGCTGCCCGGCGTGTGAGCCTTACGGCCGCGGCACTTGCGCTCGCCGTCACGCTCACCCCGGCCGCCGCAGCCGATGACGTAACCCAGGACGACATCGACCAGGCCAAGTCCGCCGAGCAGACGACCGCGGCCTCCATCGCCTCCCTCGAGGCCTCCCTGTCAGAACTGAGCGCCACCACGGCCGCCGCCGAGCTTGCGGCCTCCGTCGCCAACGAGGACTACCTGACCGCGCTCGACGAACTCGACACCGCCACCACCGACGCCGAGGACGCCCAGGCCGCCGCCGACGCCGCGGCCGCGGACACCGAGGAGGCCCGCGCCGACATGGGCTCGGTGGTCGCCGAGACCTACGAGGCGGGCAGCGCCGGCACACTGGACTCCCTGGCCCCCTACCTGTCCGGCGAGTCCTTGGGCGACGCCACCGACGTCAGCGTGGCCCTGACCCGCGCCGGGGAGAACACCGACGCCCAGCTGCAGAACGTCGAGGCCCTCCAGGCGGTCGCGGACACGATGCAGTCCATCGCGGACGAGAAGGTGGAAACCAAGCAGGCGGCCGCAGACGCCGCAGCCACCGCCAAGGCCGACGCCGACGCGGCGGCCACCGCCGCCCAGACGGCCCAGACCAACGCCGAGACCGAGCGCGCCAGCCTCATCGCCCAGCTCGCCGAGCAGCGCAACACCACCGTGGAGCTCGAGACCGCCTACCAGGACCAGCTGGAGGCGGAGCGCCAAGCCCGCGAGGAGGCGGCCGCGAAGGAGGCGGCCGAGAAGGCCGCCGCGGAGCAGACCGCGCAGGAGCAGGCCCAGCCGGCCGAGGCCACTCAGGCGCCGGCCTCCGCCGGTGCGTCCAGCTCCGGCGCCGACTCGGGTACAGGATCCTCCGCAGCCTCCCCGGCTCAGAGCCAGCAGCCCGCGCAGTCCTCCAGCTCCTCCGCCTCCAGCTCCTCCGGGGCGGCCTCATCGAGCAGCAGCACTACCTCGAGTTCGTCCTCCACGGCATCCGCGCCGCGGCAGACAACCACACAGACCACAACCTCCGCCCCGGCCGCCTCGTCGTCGACCAGCTCCGGCAGTTCCACCAGCAAGGCGCAGGCGGCGATCGCCGGGGCGAAGGCTCAATTGGGCATCCGCTACGTGTGGGGCGGCGAGTCCGACGCGGGCGTGGACTGCTCCGGCATGGTCATGCGCGCCTACCGCAACGCCGGGGTGTACCTGACGCACTCCTCACGCGCCCAGTACGGGCAGGGCACCAAGATTCCGCTGGCCCAGGCCCAGCCCGGCGACCTGCTGTTCTGGTCCTCCAACGGCACCCAGCCCGGCATCTACCACGTGGCCATGTACCTGGGCAACGGCATGCTCATCGACGCCAACTACTCCCCTTACAACGTGAGTATTCGCTCCGTCTGGTACTCCCAGATCATGCCCTACGCGGTCCGTCCCTGAGCGGTGAGGCCAAAAGCAGACGGCCGCCGGCACCTCGTGGTGCCGGCGGCCGCCGTCGTCAAGCGGCTTGGGCGCGTCAGGCCGTCAGTGCCCCTCGCGGGCGATGCGGGCGGCCTCACGCTCGTAGGACAGGCGGATCTCCGCCTCCGCCTCCTCACGGCCGACCCAGTGGGCGCCCTCCACGCTCTTGCCGGGCTCCAGGTCCTTGTAGACCTCGAAGAAGTGCTGGATCTCCAGGCGGTGGAACTCGGAGACGTCCTCAATGTCGGTGCGCCAGGAGGCGCGCTGGTCGCCCGCGGGCACGCACAGGACCTTGTCGTCTCCGCCCTTCTCGTCGCGCATGCGGAACATGCCCAGCGCCCGGCAGCGGATCAGGCAGCCCGGGAAGGTGGGCTCCTCCAGCAGCACGAGCGCGTCCAAGGGGTCCCCGTCCTCACCCAGCGTGTCCTCGATGAAGCCGTAGTCGTCCGGGTAGCGGGTCGCGGTGAACAGCATCCGGTCCAGCCGGATGCGCCCGTTGGTGTGGTCGACCTCGTACTTGTTGCGGTTCCCCTTCGGGATCTCGATCGTCACGTCGAATTCCACGACTGCCTCCGTATCTCGCGTTGTGAGCAGGTGTCGGCGGCTCGGTGCCGAGAGGGGCCGCCCTTTGGCACTAGTGTGGACTATGACGGCGCTTCCGGTGGGAAAAGCCATGCCGCCCGCCTCGCGTGCGGCCGCCGCTTCCCGGCGCGATTGCGCCCGTACGTCGCCGCACATGCCGCCCGACGCGTTGCCGGAAACGTCCGCTCGCAGTAACCGCCCGACCCCCGGAGGAGCCGTGCACAAGGCCCAGATCGCCGCCCTGACCGCAGCCACCCTCGTCGTCGTCGGCGCCTACTACGGCCTGGCCGACGCCCTCGACCTGGTGCCCGGCGCGCTGACCGCCTCACCCGCCGACTACGCGGTCCAGCCCTTCCCGACGCCCGCTGCCGCCGCGCAGGACCCCGAGGCCGCCACCGCCCTGGCCGACGACGCGCCGGTGCCCGCGGCCGGCGAGTTGGCCGCCCTGGCGAACACCCTCGCCGCCGACGAGCGCATCGGCGACGCCACCGCCGGCGTGTCCATCGTGGATGTGGCCAGCGGCGAGGAGCTGGTCGACCTGGGTGCCGGCACCGCCCTGACCCCCGCCTCCTCCAACAAGGTGCTGGTGGCCTGGGCCGCCCTCTCCCTGCTCGGCGCCGACCACACCGTGGACACCACCGCCGTCCTGGACGGCAGCACCGTCACCCTGGTGGGCGGCGGGGACGTGCTGCTGGCCGAGGACGACGGCGACCCCGACGCCACCATCGGCCGCGCCGGCCTGGGCGACCTCGCCCGGGACGCCGCCGCACAGCTGCAGGAACAGGGCGTCACCAGCGTCACCGTGGCCCTGGACGACACCCTGTTCACCGGTCCGACCTGGAATGACGCCTGGGCGGACGGCAACGAGGCCTGGGTGGCGCCGATCCAGCCGCTCATGGTGGACGTCACCGCCTATCCCTCCGGCGGTTATCCCGCCGATCCGGCGCTCGACGCCGCCCAGACCTTCGCCGACCACCTGCGCGAGGCCGGCATCACCGTCACCGGCACGGTCACCCGGGCGGCGGCCGCCGACGGCGCCACCGAGCTGGCCCGGGTCACCTCCGCCCCGCTGGCCGACATCCTGTCCGTCTCCCTGAAGGAGTCCGACAACACCATGACCGAGGTCGAGGGGCGACTGGTCGCGCTCGCCGCCGGTGAGGAGGCCAGCTTCGACGGCGCTACCCGGGCCGTGCTCGCCCGGCTGCGGGACGACGGCTTCGACATCAGCGGCGTGACCCTGCACGACTCGTGCGGGCTGGCGCTGGGGGACAAGGTCCCCGCCCGGCTGCTGGCCCAGATCATCACCCGCGCCTCCGGCGACGACGCCGGCACCGTCGGCCGCAGCCTGATGGCCGCCCTGCCGGTGGGTGGCCTGGACGGCACACTGGACGACCGCTTCATCGGCATTGTCGGCGCCGGCACCGTGCGCGCCAAGACCGGCTCCCTGGACACGGCCGCATCCCTGACCGGCACCGTGGTCACCAAGGACGGGCGGCTGCTGGCCTTCAGCGTGATCGTGGACGGCTTTGAGGCCGGCGGGCTGTACTCCGCCCGCCTGGCCATCGACGACGACCTGGTCTCCCCACTGGCCGACTGCGGCTGCGGGGGCTGAGCGATGACCGGCATGAACCGGCCCGGCGCAGGCTCGGTGGAGCGCAGCGCCGCCGCCGGCGTCGACTGGGACCGGGCCCTGCGCCTGGCGCGCGCGGGCACGCCGGCCGGGCCGCACCTGCCCGGGGCGGTCCGCCGCGGTGCGGTCGCCCTGCTGCGGCGCAGCGCCGACGACGCCCTCCCCTGGGCGGCGCAGCTCACCGGGCTGACGGCGCCGGCCCGGGTGGCCGCCGACACCACCGAGGTGCTGGTGGTGGACCGGATCGGATTGCAGCGGGCCAACGCCGCCTTCCTGCGTGCCCTCATGGAACGGGTGCCCGACCCGTCAGAGGCGCGCCCCGGACCGTCCGAGGCCGTCGGCCGCGCCGTGGTCTCCTCGGCCATCGCCGGCCTGCTCGGGCTGATCTCCACCCGCGTGCTCGGCCAGGTGCTGCCCGCCGACGCCGGGGAGCGGGGCGCCCGCATGCTGCTGGTGGCCCCCAACGTCGCGGAATTGCAGCGACTCCGGGACCTGGACCGGATCGACCTGTCCGCCTGGGTGGCGCTACACGAGGCCACCCACGTGCTGCAGCTCGCCGCCGCCCCCTGGCTGACCGCGCACCTGACCACACAGGTGGAGCAGGTGGCCACCGCCCTCATGCGCCCACCCACACCCGGCGAGCCGACCGGACTGGTCCGCCTGGCCCGGGCCGTGCGTGCGGGGGCGACGGCGCACCGGGGCGCTCCCGGGGACGCGGGTACACCATCCCCGCTGCTGACCGACCGCCTGGGCGCGGCCGAGCGCGAGCAGCTGGCGGCCATCACCGCCACCATGGCGCTGCTGGAGGGGCACGCCGAGGCGGTTCTCGACGCCGTCGAGCCCAGCCGCATGCCCTCGGTCTACCGGCTGCGCGCCGTGCTGGGGCACGCCCGCGACGGCGTTGCGGGCACGCTGCTGGAGCGGCTGCTGGGCGTGGAGGCCAAGCAGACGCAGTACGTGGACGGCGCGGCCTTCGTGCGCGGCGTCGTCGGCCGGGTGGGGCAGGCGGGGCTGAACGCGGTGTGGCGGGAGCCGGCGAACCTGCCCCGCCCCGAGGAGATCGGCCGGCCGGAGGCGTGGATCGAGCGCATGGGCCTGTAGTGCGGGCACGGGTGCCGCAGCGGCGTGCGGGAGCCGCCGTCGTCAGGACATGCCGGACAACCGGGGCCGACGGCCCGGGTCGGAGCGCCGCGGGTATGAAAGGATCCGGGCGGGGCCGGAGCGCGCGCCCTCCCCGACGTCGCCCCAGCCGCCCAGTGCTTGCCGGACACTCACCGCTAAACAGGAGGCTCATTCATGGACGCCGCGGACATGGGACAGGACCTGCAGCAGGTACTCATCACCGAGGAGGAGATCAACCAGCGGCTGGACGAGATGGCCGCCCAGATCGACGCCGACTACGCCGGCCGCGACCTGCTGCTCGTGGGCGTGCTCAAGGGCGCCGTCTACGTGATGGCGGACCTGTCCCGGCGGCTGCACCGCTCGGTGCCGATGGACTGGATGGCGGTGTCCTCCTACGGGTCGGGCACCAAGTCCAGCGGGGTGGTGCGCATCCTGAAGGATCTGGACGCGGACGTGACCGGTCGGCACGTGCTGGTGGTGGAGGACATCATCGACTCCGGCCTGACCCTGTCCTGGCTGCTGGGGAACCTGTCGAGCCGCGGCGCCGCCAGCGTGGAGATCGCCACCCTGCTGCGCAAGCCGGAGGCCGCGAAGGTGGAGGTGGACGTGAAGTACGTCGGCTTCGACATCCCCACCGAGTTCGTGGTCGGTTACGGGCTGGACTATGCGGAGCGCTACCGCAACCTGCCCTTCATCGGCACTCTGCGCCCCGAGGTCTACGGGGGCTGATTGCACCGCGCCGAGGCGGACGCGGTTCAGGGATTGGCGATGACGTCGAGCGTGCCCATGCCGTAGGCGGCGTGGGAGCCGACGTTGGTGAAGCGCGCCAGCGACATCAGCCGGGAGAAGACGCGGGTGGTGGCGGCGCCGACGACGCCGCTGATGCGCAGTGAACCCTCCGTGGCGAGGATGGAGCGGCGCGTCAGGCGGCCGCGCCGGTCGGCGCTGGGCATTCCCAGGTTTACGCGCACGGGCTCGGTGCGGTCCTGCATGGTGAGTACGTCCAGGTCGTCCCGGTGGAGCCGAGGCGGTTCGGTCTGTGGGGACCAGGCGTGCCAGCGGGCGTGCAGGCTCGTGGCGAGCTGCTCCGGTGTGACCCCGGGGACGTGACGCCCCCGGGAGGTGAACACGGTGGGGCTCAGCAGCGTGACGTCCCAGGTGGTGGAGGCGTCGTCTTCGGCCAGTTCCTCCCAGGAGACGCGTTCCAGGATCTGCGCCTCGGTGACGACGACGAGCGCCGTGCCTTCCAGGCTGCCGTCGCCGAGGGGGAGGACGCCGCCCCAGGCGAGCCAGCCGTCGAGGTTGTCCAGCAGGCGGTCGTCGAGCAGGCGCAGTTCCGCGCCGATCATGCCAGGTTGTTCGGTCATTTGGCCGACGCTGTAGGGCTTGGGGCCGTGCAGATTGTGTGGGGGCCTGGCCGCGAGGGAGGGGAGCAGGGCGGCGCGTTCGGGGGAGATGCCCTCGGGGAGCTCGAATACCCTGCCCCAGGCGGCGTGCAGGCGGCGCGGGGTCAGGGCGAGCGCGTCGGGGGCGTCGAACTGGAGGAAGACGGTGCTGGGCATGGGCGTCTGCCTCTCCTCGGATCGGTGCGTACGTGACGGCGCTGTGTGCTGCGGCGGTACGGCCAGGTGTTCCGCAACGGGAACATCTTGGCACCGATTGCGCCGGTGCGGGGCGGTGTTGGAAGGGGCGGTGTCTGAGTAGAAGGTGCAATTGCGTGGGGCGGATATTGGTTGGCGGCTGGTATTTGTCACCCGGAGTTTGAGGAAGTCTCGGGTGGGGCAGGTGCGCTGGGGTGGGTTCGGTGGCGGGTGTGGTGTGTGGGGTTGTTGGGGCGTGTGGGGGTGTTGTGACACCCGCCAGATGGTCACGATTCGGTCTACGGTACAAAGATTGGTGCGTTTTGACCCCGACTTTTCCGCATGACTTCGTTGAAAGTTGGTGGCTGGAGGGGTTTGGAGGGGTGTCGGTGGCGCTTGGCGTGTTTTCAACGAAAGGTGGTAGTTTTGGCCTGGTGCCAGTCGGTCTCGTGGGGTGCTTGCGGGGTCGGTGGCGATCTCGCCTCTGGAAGTGGCGGTATGGCGCGGTTTCCAGGGGTAGGGGTCAGGAAGCACCTCGCACCTTAAGGTGCATTAAGACGGGTTACCTCGTTCGTGAGGTAGTCCGTCCACACCGGTCAGGAAGCACCTCGCACCTTAAGGTGCATTAAGACGGTCGGGAAGGTTGGCAACCCCCCCGAAAGTTTTCGGTCAGGAAGCACCTCGCACCTTAAGGTGCATTAAGACGTGTGGTGGGTGAACACGCCACCCTCGTAGGTACGTCAGGAAGCACCTCGCACCTTAAGGTGCATTAAGACGTCATCGACCACCAGGTGGTGCCCGCACGACAGGGGTCAGGAACACCTCGCACCTTAAGGTGCATTAAGACCGATAGGCTTCCATCTTGACCTCGTCGAAAGTCAGGAAGCACCTCGCACCTTAAGGTGCATTAAGACGCCGGCCAGCCCAGGACAACAGCGCTCCCGTCATCAAGTCAGGAAGCATCTCGCACCTTAAGGTGCATTAAGACGCAACCGGGATTGGGCCGGCGTAGTGGTTATCGTCGCCTGTCAGGAAGCACCTCGCACCTCAAGGTGCATTCAGGTCCTCGGGGAGGGTGACCTGTGCGACGGACGCCGTGGGGCATGGTGTCAAAATCGATGACAAACGCCTCCCACACGCGCCAACCCTGATCCCAAGACCGCATGATTCCAGCGATTTGTCCGCAGTTGACGACGTCGCCAGCCTCGTTTGTCATAGATCCGGACACCCTCGGCCGCTGCCCGGCGGAATCAATGGCAACGGCGAGCCGCCGTCGTACCGCCCGAACGCCCAACCAACTCGCGTTGGCGGCGCTACCACCAGTGTGGGTTGGGCCACCGCTCAACGAAGAGACAAAGGCAATGGACTCAGACTCGGATACACCGCCATCTTCGTCTCACGGTGACGCGCGCTCGTCGGAGGAATCAGCACGCACCGCCGGCGGCAGGCTCCCAGACAGCACCATCGCCTACGTGTGTAGCCTTTATCCCGAATCCGGACACTTTTCAGTCCTCTGCCCACCGGGATGTGCGGTTGCGATTGCCTCTGCCGGTAGAAGTACCCGCAGGTGAGCAGAGCAGAACTTGCACCACGCGCGCGCCAGATAACACACCCTCAAACCGGAAGAGCCCCTGAATCCAGGGCACTAAAGTGAGGCGACTCGGGCCTGAGAGCACCTCGCAGGCAAGTAGCGTTACATTATGCCGGTGCCCGCTGCGTGCCTGCGTCTAAAGGTCCAGCACCAGCCGAAGTCCATCGTCCACGCGGGCGAGAATGTGCATGGGGACAGCGCCAATGCGGTTGTTCAACCTGGAGCGGTCGACAACAAGAGTTTGCGAGACGTTGACGACGCACTGCTTGGGCAGGCCCGCCTCGCCGCGCTCCAACTCGACGTTGCCCGGCGCCGCCGCCAGGCGCAGGTTGCTGGTTATCGCTGACACGATGACGGTGGCTATACGGGATCGGTTGAACCGGTCCGAGGAGACGATCAAGGCGGGCCTGAGGTATCCGGGTTCCGAGCCGATGGGGTCGCCGAAGTCGAGCCACCAGGCTTCCCCTCGAGCTACCACGGCCATGCTCCCGACTCGATGAGTCTCCTAGCCGGTGTTAAAGGCGCCTGCGCCGCCTCGACGTCTTCGAGGGCATTGAGAGCTTCAGTCACAGGATCATCGCTGTAGCGAACTATCAGATCGCGGACGGCCTTCGTGTACAGCTGCGACCGGCTCCATCCGAGGCGCCGCGCAACTTCCTCGGCTTCCTGGAACACCGGGTCTGGAATGGATACTGCCGTCTTCACACGCCGAGTATAACCGGTATGACCGGAGTGGCCTAGGCCGCCTTGCATACTCGGATGTACGGTTTCCCCCGGCAGCCGCGCAGGGGACGGCCAAATGGCTGCTCGCGTTTGCGGGTGTGGCGGTCTGGGTATGTCCCGGGGCTGACGGTTCGGCACTTCGCCCCGACGCTTCGGCAATTGTGATGACGGTTCGTACCCCTGGGTGCCGAACCGTCGAACAATGGTACGAAGTGTCGATCAGAAGGTACGAACCGTCAGGTCCCGTCCACCACCCGGCTCTCTCGAGGGCCGACGGCGGGCGCCCCCGAGGGCGGACGGTGGGCGCCG
This sequence comes from Actinomyces glycerinitolerans, assembly GCF_900098745.1. Taxonomy (GTDB): domain Bacteria; phylum Actinomycetota; class Actinomycetes; order Actinomycetales; family Actinomycetaceae; genus Actinomyces; species Actinomyces glycerinitolerans. Next base: position 342,340 of record NZ_FQTT01000010.1, on the reverse strand, counting down.
GTGTGCCCGGATGCCCCACTCATTGAAGCCGTCGGCGCTATGATCAGCTTGCGCCCCGCTGCTCGACGAAGAAGTCATGGAATGGACTCGCATGCAGACATCCCAACACCTTCCGCTGGCGGAGCACGCCCGGCGAGAGGCTCGGCGTCTGCTCGTCGGCTAGGTACCAGAAGCTATCGGCAACGGCGCAGGCGCCGCCGCAATGACGAGTTCCATGCTCCGCGACGGGATCAGTTCCTCGGCCAGGACCTGCCGCCGCTTGCCAGGCGCTCCCTCCTGTCGACCGAGCCCGCGGGCGCGGCCCCGCAGGAGGCGACCCCGAACTCCCTATATGAGCGCATCAGCTCGGTCGAGACGCTGACTGCCGCCTGGGAGACCGTGTTGGCCAGAGATGCCCGTGACGGCATGCTTCAGAAGCAGACGCGCGCCATTGTTGGCGACCTCGATCATTTCCTCGCCGAGCTTTCGACTTCCCTGCGCGACGGCACCTACGTTCCTGAACCGTTCATGCGACTGGACATCCCCAAACGTGAGCCCGGAGAGACACGAGCACTGCACATTCCGTCCATCCGCGACCGGATCGTCGAACGGGCCGTCCTGGACACGATTGCACACACCGCCGACCTACTGATGTCGACGTGCTCCTTCGCCTACCGCACCGGTATCGGCACAGATGACGCCATCGACCTACTCGCCACCCTCCGCGACGACGGCTACCAGTACGTGCTGCGCACCGACGTGGAGGACTACTTCCCGAACGCGGAAGTAGAGGACGCCCTCGCCGTGCTCTCCCCGGTGCTGCGGTGCGCGCGGACCATCAACCTGATCCGCCTGCTCGCCCGGCCTCGCCGCGCCCACGGTGGGCGGCGCGTGCGGGGCCGCGGCATCGCCCAGGGCTCTTGCCTGTCCCCGCTGCTGGCGAACCTGGCGCTGGCCGACGTCGACGCGGCACTGTGCGACGCCGGCTACGGTTACGCCCGCTTCGCCGACGACATCGTCGTGTGCGCCCCCAACGAGGACGACTTGCTGTCCGCATACGACCTGCTCAGCGCCAAGGTCGCCGCCCACGGGCTGAGCCTGAACCAGGAGAAGACCAGCATGACCACCTTCGACGAGGGCTTCTGCTACCTCGGAGTCGACCTCTCCCGCACCCGCCCGGCCGTGGACCCGCACCACGACATCAAGGGCCACCCCAACCCGGACAAGGTCGTCTACGTCGGCCGCGACGGCGCGCGGCTGCACGTGACCAAGGGTCGGCTGATCGTTGACGGCGCCGACGGACTCCCGCAGGTCTCCATACCCCGGCAGGCGGTCAGCCGGATCGTGCTCACCGGCGCGGTGGGGCTCTCCGCCGGGGCGCGCTCCTGGGCGCTGTACAACGACATCGACGTCGTCTTCCTATCCCGTCGCGGCAGCTACCTGGGCCAGCTTTCGGGCCTGCGCGACACCGCCAACGCCCGGCGCCTGCTCACCCAAGCCGCCTTCGCCGCCGACGACGACGCTCGCCTTCCGCTTGCCCGCGCCATTGTGCGGGCCAAACTGCGCCACCAGATCGGCGTCCTACACCGCATCGGCAGGCGTGACAGCGGGGCAGACATCGAGGCGACTTGTACCACCATCCGTGAGCTGTCCGAGGAGGCCACTCACGCCACCGACACCGACGAGCTGATGGGTCTGGAGGGGGCGGCGTCGACCGACTACTTCGAAGCGCTGTCCCGGCTGGTGCCTGAGGACGTCGCCTTCCAGGGCCGCAGCCGCCGCCCTCCCAAGGATTTGGCGAATGCGGCCTTCTCCTATGCGTATGCGATCCTGCTGTCCGAATGCACCGGTGCGCTCATCGCTGCCGGGTTGGAGCCGTCGCTGGGTGTGCTGCACGCCTCAACCGACAAGCGACCCAGCCTGTCCCTGGACCTGATGGAGGAGTTCCGGCCGCTGCTGGTGGATCGTACCGTCATGGCGCTGCTGCGCTCGCGGCGTCTGCGCCCCGAGCACGCCACCAACTCCCCGGACGGGGAGGGCGTCTGGCTGGGGCCGGAGGGCAAGAGGGCGCTTGTGGATGGCTACGAGGCGACTCTGCAGCGGCAGGTCAAGGGCGCGTTGCCTGGGTTCGCGGGTACCTGGCGGCGGCATATCCACTACGAGGCGCAACTGCTGGGGCGAGCCATTACCGAGCCCGGCTACGAGTGGACCGGTGCGGCATGGCGATGATCGTCATCCTGGCTTACGACGTGTCGGCCGACTCGCGCCGTACCCGCCTGGCCGCGGCATTGGAGAGCTGGGGCTACCGGATTCAGGAGTCGGTGTTCCAGTTGCGGCTGGAGGACGGTGAACTCGACGAGGTGCGTGAGCGCGTCAACGACATCATCGACTCGCGCGACGACGTGGTCCACATCTACCCGCTGTGCACGAACTGCCTGGGACGGGCCGAGGTGCACGGCACCGCCCCGGCCCTCGACGACGGCGGCCTGTACCGCGGGGTGTGGTGAGGCGGCCCGCCGTCGGCACGGGCGTGAGGAACAGCACCTGTTTAGTGGTCCTCGGCGAGGAACCGGCCAACCTCCTCCGCGATGATTGGGCGGCCGATGCGGAGCAGGTGCAGGCCGGTCTCCTGGTCCACCTCAAGAGTGCTAGTCGGCTTGGCCTGGTCGAGCGGTGCTGTAGTCGACTTCAACGACGTTGCGGGCATGGACTCCTCCGGCACGGCCGCCCTCGGCTCGGCGTTACGCTGAGTGCCGTCGGGCAGATCGAATGAGGTGCGCATGCATGCACCATATCGCGATGCACTTTATCGCAATACAGGTTGTTGTATGCGACGCACGCGTGCTGAGGTGAAGCGAGCAAACCGAACTGCAGGGGTACGGATAACCGCAAGGCTACGATCGGCCTTGCCTTTTACGGCTCTGGTCACCTTTGCGTTGCTGTCTGCGTCGTTGGCGGCTTTTGCTCGCAGTCGGTCCGGGCTGATCGGATTTGTAACTCCCTGAGACGCTGCTTGCATCCTGTTCGCCGGGTGTTGCCAGCAAGTCTGGTAGATCGTAGTTGGGGTCAATCGGGAACTTCCGGGGGTTGATGCCGTGATTGACGCGGTTCTCCTCACGGTTCTTGAACCAGTTGGTGGTGGCGGACACGCCAGTTTTACTGTCAGCGGGCTTGTCCGCATCCGGGTACTGGACCACGGCCTTACCATCCCAGCCGTAGGCCGCACGCATGAATGCGCGCACCGGCAGGCTGTTCTCGAAGTCGCTGGGCAGCGCGTCTAGCGCGTTGGCCAGTCTGTCCGAAGCCGTCGTCGTTGTGTCGGTTGGCAGGCAGCCGAGGCAGCCTGACAGCTGCGCGTACATCTCAGCCAGCTCCTTACCGGCGTGTACGCACACGTCGGTGGCCCTGATCTCGACCGCGCCGAGGCCGAGGGGCTTGCCGAAACCGAGTCGGTGATAGCCGCGGCGCTTCGACTCGTCCTTGGGGGACGCATCCGGTGGCACTAGACGCTCTGGGGTGAGCAGCCATACGAGGACGGCGAGTTCCTCCGGTACGAGCCCTTCGAAGGTGAGTGTGGTGGTGAACTTGGCTCCGGGGGCAAGGAAGGAACCGGCCACTGTGTCGTGAGGGCCTATGCCTCCTTCGAGCCGCCTGCTGTTAGGCAGATCCTCCCGGCCGAGTAGCCTCCGATGCGTGGGATAGACCTTACGGATCAGAGTTCGCCCCGGTTGATAGGCATCTGCGCGGGTAGTGCTTTCAGCTAGGGTCCTTCCCTGCTCGTCACGCAAATAAGGGAAACCCGTTGATGGCTTAGGGTTCGCCAAGGTTCGAAGCCGCCAACCCAGGCTATCAGTTTTAGGTGTGTGCAGCCACCTGCCTTCCTGGGGGAGTGCTGGCATAACGGGCCGGATTGTGATGTGCCCGCGTGCGGCGGCGGCTTGGCTGCGGTCCTTGTCCTTCTCGTCGGCAACGAATCCCCACATGCGATCGCCCGCGGAGGCTTGGGAATGGGTGCGAGCGGGCGCAACCTGCGAGTCTTTGGCGAGACTCGCAGGAGACACAGCGTCAGGGGCGGCACGTCGACCTACTTGAGATGGCATCAGACCGGTTATGTGGCCATCGTCCGACACCGAGGCGAACAGGGGGATGCCTGGGCCTTTGGAGGCGAGCGTCCTCAGGAACTGCTTGATCTGTGCGCGGTCGGCCATGACAGCGGACTCTTTAAGCTCGTGTGCCTCGGGGTCGGAGGCGCCGAGGATCTTTCCGTGGTCGTCGATCTTGCCATTGGCGATCTCATGGATGAGCCACGTTTTCGAGTCGGTCGACTTCCGAGTCTTCGAGTTACCGGGCGTGCCCGCCTTTTCGCGTTCTATGAGTTGGCGTATGTTGAGCAAATAGCTGTGAATGACCTCAACCAATTGTTCAAGGACGTCGGTGCTTACAGGGCGGCGCGTTCGATTCTTCTCGGTGTCGAAGAACACGAATTCGTTGTATTTGGTTCCGATAAGCGGGCGAGAGCCACGTGGTGTAAGTCTAACGACGACTCCGGTGTATTCCTCGGAGGAGGGTGGAGTATCTTCGTCTCGTGTCCCGCAGAAGCGTTCGCCGTCAATGCTCGCCACGACTGCGCGCTGTGAGTCGTAGAACTTCTCGGTTTGTACGGTGAAGGTGATTGGCTTGAGGTGCGGGGTGGCCGTGCGCAGCTGGTCCAGCCGTTTGTTGACGTCGGTCGTCGAGACGCCGCGCTTGCGCTCCTGGTTATCACGCTTGCGCGAACCTGAGTACATCCAGGCGCCAGTTGAGTCGTAGAGCGCGGTGGCAGACCGCGGGTCGTTGGGCAGAACAGCAGCACAAACGTAGTTCGGGCGGTCCCAATTACGCCTCACGTCTTTCGGGTCGTTGAGTCCAAGCATCAGACGTGCGCTCAATCCAGTTTCGGAAACGCCGTGTGGTCCGTTGTCATCGACCAGGAACACCGGATAGAGCGTGGTGGCTTCCTGGGTGGTGTGCCGGTGGGTGAGCACATGGTCGTGGTCCGCGAATACGCGCATGCGCGAAGCGGTGACCGCCTCGTACGCGGAGGAGAGGACCCCTTTGAGCGTGGTTACAGGAATAGTGGCATCTTCCCAAGTGCGGGCACCCTCCGGGTCTCCGCTGCGCGAGGCCACCACCACCCGTCTATCCGCAGTGCTCTGCCCCGGAATCGTGGGAGAAGCGACGGTGATGGTGAGCGCCAACTCGCCGGAGACGGTATCCGGCGCAAGCCGATCCTGCCCAGACGGCGCGCCGTCGCCGGCAAACCCTGTGCCGTTCTTCCCGCCCGTGTCACGGACCGTGGGGATGCCGTTGTAGGCGTGGTGCCAGTTCATTCTGTTCTCTTCTTCAGCGCCGCCGACCACGGTTCCCGCCCGGGTGCGGCGGTCGAACGTGGCTCTGCGGACGCTTGTCGACGCGGAGAGGCTTGGCCGAGTGTGGGCCGAACATATCGCGAGGCCCGATTCCCTTTCCGGGATGGGGCTCGCCGGTACGTCCGTTGGTCTGGTTGTTCTCCTTGTTCTCGTTAAGAGTCATGTGCCGGACCTCAATGCCGTCGGCATAGCCGTAGGCTGCACGCTGCATCGCCTCTACCCATGGTGTCTTGTTGAGGTTCGACGAGTGGGACAGCGTGAAGTCGCTTGGCTCTGCGACCGGGTCATCGAGGCCCAGACACCCGCTGAGAGTCGCATAGGAGTCGGACAGATCGGCACCCCGACGCGCACGCAGACCGCCGCGGGCGATACGCACCTCCATTACCCCGAGACCGAAGGGCTTGGCGAGGCCCATTCGCAGGTAGCCACACTTGGAGCGGTCAGAGTCCTGTTCCGACTCGGGAACTAGGTTCTCCGGGGTGAGGACCCAAATGAGAGCGGCAAGCTCATCGTGGCTCAGGTTGGTGAAGGACACGGTGCACCGCAGCACGCTGCCGACTTCTACCCACGACTTCGCGGTGAGCTGCACATCCGCGTTGTGCTGCTCGCGGCCGTTCATCACCGCCGGCGCTGTGGCCTGCTTGGGGAACTTCCGCGAGTCGAGCACGCTGCGGTGGACCGGATACGCAGCTGCCCCCAGCAGCTGCCCGGGGGAGAAGTACTCCGACCGCTTGAGCGCATTGGTGCTGCCTTTTGAGGAGGGGGTTCCACCATCGCCGCCGGTTAAGAAACGGCGAGCCGATCCGGGCTTGGGCTCGAGCAGCGGCGTGAGTGTCTTGCGATCGCGGCTGATCCGTGCCCCGGACCCGTCGACCTTTCCCACGGTGATACGCCCACGTGTGGCCACGTCTCCTCCAGCGGCGTTCTGCCCCGGATCGGGCACGACGTAGCCGAAGAGCCGGTCGGACGCGGAGGCCTCCTCCGCTGTCGATACGGGGACCGCACCCTGCTCGAGGGCGAGGCGGTACGGGCTAGCGCTGTAGGCATGGCGTCCGATCATTGCCGGGACGACCTCGAGCACAACCGGCTCGGGGCCGCTGTCGTCTACAACTGCGAAGGCGAGGTCTTTGACCTTGAGCTTCGCTGCGGATGCGTCCTGCTGAGCGGCTCGAGTCGCCCGGTTCGGCTCGTGGCGCTTCCGTGGGCTGTCCTGCGTCCGCTGGTAAACATAGCTGCGTACCACAGCTGCGTAAGCCTTGCAGACATCGGATTCGATGGTTACCTTCTTCGGTCCCTGACGCGAAACATCGAAGAAGAACCGTTCGTCATGTTTCTTGGGGAACAGCTGGTTCGGCCTCATGCCATCCGGGGCGGTACGGCACACATAACCGTCGACATCATCCAGTTCGTCGACGACGGTTACCGAATCGGGGATGTCGAACAGCGGTGTCTCGCCCGCGTCAGTGATGATGTGGGTCACCTGCCAGTAGGCGTAGCGCGCGCCCTTACCACGGTCCCCGTGCAAGCAGAGTGAGAGATGACAGCGGATATGTGCGCCGTGCGGCGTCATCTTCGTGAGTCGTTGGGCGCTTACAAGCAGGTTTGCCGGCCCCACCGGGCCACCTTGGAGCGAGGCCGCACGCATAGTGGGGTAGGGTCGGTCCCGGTCGTCGCGGTAGTCGTTGGTGACAAGCGTGTCTCCGTAGAACAGCTCACCCACCAGGCCGTCTTCCTCCTCCCCACAGATACGGATGGGTACCAGGCCGAGCGCGCTGGCGGCATCACCCCGGTATGTCAGCGGCTTGGTGTCCGCCTTGCGGCGGCGCTGGCCAGATGACGTATCGGGGATGTCCCCGAACACACGGAAGCGCGAGCAGGTGAGGGTCTCGTAGGCGCGGGAGATCATGCCCTTGACCATGGTCGGCGGCACTCGGAGCGTCTTGCCGTCCTCCTCAAGCGGCACCGTGACGGCCAGGTCCTTCTGCTCCCCGAACACCAGCGGCGTGCGCACCGTCATCTCCAGGTCGATCGACCCGGACCAGCGATCGGGCTCAAGACGGTCGTGGCCGCGGGAGGCCCGGTCCTTGAAGAGGTCCTTTGACAGAACTCCGTGATCAGCCAGGCCAGCCGCCTTTTCGCGCGGCATCGGGATGCGGTTGACTGCGGAGTGGAAGTCCCCGAACTCGACCATTTCAGCTCCACCTTCCGGTCATGATCTCGTCGACGAACACGGTGTTCCCATAGGTGGGCTCTTCGGTGAAGACCTCAACGCTGGTCATGGCCTTCGACGGCTCATCGAACGGCGCGGTGGCCCCGTGCTGCAGATAGCTGTTGGATCGCGTCCAGCACCTCGTGGTCTGCCACCCCGCGTCGCCGTTGGCGGACAACAACTCCTGGCCCCCGACGCGAATCTCCGCGGTACCCGACCCGTTGAGCCAGCGCAACTCGTGCGCCAGCAGGCCGTCGTCGGCTCTCCCGTCAATAACGGCCCACAGGCGTAACTCGTACACGGAGTCGAGGGGGATCGGTTGATCCCGTCCATCCAGCCGGGTCGTCAGCTCCGGCGTCGCCGTGTGGACCGACATGGCGCCGGAGGTGGTGTAGGCGATTCCCTGTACACGGTCGCCAAGGTCTGTGACGCGGCCGAGCGCGGAATGTACCGTCTCCGCCGCGGCATCGCCGGGCCACTGCCGCACAGACCATGCGCCCTCTTCCAGGACAGTGGTGAGTACGGACCTTGCCTGGTCGTTCATGACTGCCTCCCCTTGCCGTTGAGAAGGGCGGACCAGCCCTCCGGGGTGTCGACCTTGATCTGGTCGTTGATGTGGCGGAGCCGGTCGAGAAGTTGCTCCGCGATGCTGAGGCTGCCGTCGGCGGCGAACTCCCACTTGCCTCCCGCGATGAGCCCGTCAGGCCCCTCAATGCGCATCCTGGTCACCTCTACCTGGCCCATGCCGCGGGTGCCGCGACTGCCCAGCGGCAGGGTGCCGGTGGACAGCTCGGCCAGAACCAGTCCGAGCAGGCACAGGGCGGCGCGTTGGTAGTCGATGTTCCCGCCGTTAGGTACGCCCGTCAGCAGCATCTGCGGGTCGACTTCCAACCGAATGTCGTTCCAGTTCACCAGGGGGAACTTCTCGCTGTACAGGGCGCCGCCCGCCACACCGCCGGTCCAGCGGTCCCCGGCGTTGTGCGTCACTTCTCGTGCCTTCGGCTCGTCCTTCTGGGCCACCGTTGCCAGTGTCTCCAGCACCGTCAGGGCGCCGCGGTGCGCCGTGGTGCCGAATAGCAGCCTGACCAGCAGTGCGTCGTCGGCCAGTTGCTTGTGGACATCAAGCCTGGACCAGTCCGGCTCCTGTTTCGAGGAGGCATCCACATCTGCGTACAGGATCGTCCTGGCGATTCGGCTCGCGCGGCCGCGTAGGGCACCGCGGACGGAGCTGCCCGGGATCACCAGTGGGCCGGTGCTCTTGCCCTTCGGCTCGGTCGAGGGATGTGTGCGCAGCGGAAGGGTGGGGTCCGTCTTCTTGAGCTCGCCGCCGGGCTCGTAATCGTTGCGCCTGGGTGGTTCGTCCTTCTTGGTCTCGGCCACCAGTATGCCCGTCGGGCTGTTCCACGCGATCGCTATGCGAATCCGCTCGGGAGGCGTGACAGCGAAGGCCTGAATACGAGTAAGTTTGCCTCCGTCCAGCCATGTAGTCAGGCCGGTGGGTGAATCGAGCTGTGTGCGTTTGAGGCTCCATGGCTCCGCGACGTCGTGATTGATCCGGACTCGGCCCCAGCCCGCGCCCTTCCGCTTACCGAAGGAGACCAGGCCCGCCTCCAACGCGCCGAGGATCACGGAGAACAGTCGCTCTACGTTGGTCGCGTCGGCTGTGTCCTTCTTGGCGTGCTCCGCATCGCGCTTGGCCCGATCTTCTTCCGGGTGTTCGCCGTCCTGGTTGGAGGAGCTGGAGGCAGTCGTCGGGACGCTTCCCGTAGTCGCGGTGATGCGCAGGGTCAGTTTCTCGCCCTGCGGGACGATCTCGTGCGCGAATAGGGCCGTGTCGGCGGCCGTGCCCCAATACCGGTCGACGGCGATTCCCGCCCGCAATGGCAGCTTGTCGGCCGTCGCGACCGATGAGAGCGTAATCGGGTGGACCGTGAGCGCTGAGGCGTGGTCGAGCGACCCCCACAGCACGTCGAGGTTGGCGCCGTCGTCGTCGCCACTGTCTGCCTTCGCGAGGTGCTGTACGGCGGCGCGCAGGGCCCCCTTGATCGATCGCCCGGTCAGTACAGGGTTGCCGACTCCGTCGCGCGCGAATCTGCGGGGAGTCCAAGAACGCTTGGAATCGTCGCCCCGCTGCGAGGCGTCGCCTGGGTTTGCGGTTGAGGTTCCCTCCGAGTCATCGCCGCCGCCATTAATCCGGCTGCGGTCGACTTCCTCCTCGGGACCTCCGGAGTGGATGGGTGAATCGGTCTTCAGATGGACGGTGAGCTCGTACCTGGTCACGCTCATCGGTTGGACTCCTCACCTTCGTTACGGATACCTGGGGCGGAACCGGGGATGAAGTCCCTGGCCGGCGAGCTCACGAACTTCTCCCGGGCGAGCAGCGGATGGCCGACGACGAAGCGTCCAAAGCCTTGAGCCTGAAGCTCCCCGATACCGGTGCAGGAAAGCCGCCTCAAAGCTTCAAGCACCTGGCCGGGGTCCGCCCCCGGAGCGGGCCTCACCCGTATTACCGAGCCGGCTTGGATTGCCAACCGGGTGGGCCGTGGCTGATGACTCGCCGCCGACCAGGTGTCTATGCGTCGGTGGCGCAGGCCGGCTACGTACCGATCCTCGACGGCGGAGCGAGCCACCCGTTGGATCTGTGCCCCCGCATTGCGCAGGGTGGCGACCAGGTCATCCAGGGTGCCGGTGGCTCCCAATTGAGCCGACCGCAGAAGGACGTCGGAGGTGAACCAAAGCGTCGTCATGCCCTCTTCGTCCCAACCGCTGCTGGGTGCGGGAGTCCATGTGGCTGCGCCGTCGGCGTTGCAGGTGGCTCTACCGAATGTGCCGGTAAGTCTGCGTGAGCCGAGCTGAGCCGGGCGCGACAGCAACTCGGTGAGCTCGCCGTCGAAAACACGCGCCAGGCGCTCGGACAGGATGATCTCCGCCTCCAGGTCCATTCCCGCCGGCAGTGCGCGCACCAGGAACAGTTGCCCGGTGGCCGCGGTGCCGGTGGCAGGGTTGTGCGCGGTCGCCTGGCGTCCCACCAGAGGTGGTGAGCCAAGCGGGACCGGTTCATTGGCGTTGCCACCGGTGGGGAACACGTATCCGCCCCGCTTCGGACTGTGTGTCTGCTCGGGGCTCGGCACACCAATGAGTCGATTCCACACGAGGGGAGCGGCGCCCTCATCCGCTACTTTTTCGGAGGTAAGCACCAGGGGGACGGGTAATCCGCGGATGCCCGCGAATACTGGCAGCGCATCGGAGACGTACAGGTCGCCGTTGACCACCGCATCGCGCACCAGGCGCTGGACTTCGCGGGACTTCTGGGCCGCCGCATGCCTGAGCCGACCATGCACCCAGGGCAGCAGCACCGTGCCGCGCAGGAAGTCCTCCGAGGGAATCTCATTCGACAGGGGAACCGCATATGAGACGACGGGAGAGTCCAGGTGAATATGCAGCACCAACCGCTGCCGCTGGTCGGTCTCGGCTCGCGCGGAAAGACGCGGCGCCTCGATTGCTTGAGAACTCGGCTTCGGCGCCTCGGGGGCGGGCTGGGGGCGCTGTTTCAGCGCGTTGGTGCACCACTCCTTGAAGTCTTCCGGATTGGCGTGCTCACCCACGACGATCTCGCAGGTGCCGTCACCGTTGCTGCGATCCGACCCGATCGCGGGCACCAGGCTCCCGGCCAGGGACAGGACCAGGAGGGCGGCGTCGCGCTGAGCATCGCTCCAGACGATTGCGGCGCCCTGCATGTTCGTATCCAGCAGGGTGACCGAGCCGGTGAGCTTGCAGGCCGGAGCTCGCTCAATGATGCGCAAGTGGTCAGGTTTGGCGGCCCCCGTCCTCTCATCGATGGAGACGCTGACTACTTCATGAGGCTCCAAGGCGGCGTCGTCCGCCAGTGCGTCGGAGAAGGCCACGAGCCGCGGTTTCTCGGCGGTACCGAACAGCTCGGTCACGAAGCGGTGCCAGGGCCCGGATGAGCGTCCCTCATCCAGGGCCTCGGCAACGATCTGTGCCTGTTCACGGATGACGCCCGTCAGCCCGGTTGCCCGCACCACCAGGCGTCCGTCGTCGCCACGCTCAACCCGGGAGTCGACGCCGCCGACCACGCCGGTGCCGGTGCCGATGCCCCAGTCGCTCGTGAAGGTCACGGATACCGGGAAGGTCAGCTTCGAGTCCTGTCGGTTCATTCCCCTGCCTCCTGGGTGTAAGCGGTGGAAACGAGCTGGTCTTGCAGGTAGGACACGGGCAATAGGTCTGCCAGTTCGAGCAGGTCGAACAGCGCGTCGGGGCTACCGAGTGCCTTCGCGAGTGCTACCAGATCCTCATCGGAGCTTCCGAGGATGGCAGCCCACTCGTCGTTGACTCGCTCACCGGGTGACTTCTCCGGGGCCGCGCCTGTGGCGATTCTGTCTTCGACGTCGTCGTTGACCGGCGCCTCGGGAGCCGGCTGTGCCGCGGGCTCGGGGGCATTAGCCGCCTCGGACATGTACTGGCGAATGCGGGCGGCGCGCGTCTTCGGGAACGGCACGCGCTGCGTGGGGTCGGAGACGTACTCAATGCGCCAGGTGGCCGGATCCGTGCTCTTGTCGGGAAGTACCTTGCCGACGCCGGTGAACAGCGCGGTCAGGCGGCACGCCTCATGCCAGGTCATGTTCCCCGGCGCGTCGTAGTCCTTGGTGACGAATCGGTAGGGGCGCTCGGTGAATGATGAGTAGGAGTCGATCAGGGCCTCGTCGTCCAGGAGGGTCGAGTCGAACAGGGCGTGGAAGGTGAGCGTGGAACAGTACTCGTCCGGGTCTGCGGCCTTGCCCACCTGCTTGGCCTTCTTGATCAGGGTTTCCGCGAGGTCGTAGGCGATGTGAAAGGGGAAGGCGTGCCTGACGACGGCGATGCCTGCACCGGCGGTCATGTGATCGTCCCGGTTTCCGAGCGCCGAGAGTAGAGAGTCGGCGGCGGTTTCGCGCTCGAAGGCCTCCAGGAATGCGGCGGTGAAGGGGAGTGCGTAGGCGCCCTCGGTGATAACGGTGGCGTCGTCGCCGCCAAGGATCACCGGGACCACTGGCACGGCCCGGAAACCGTGGGGCTTGATGTGCCGCCCTCGCAGTTCGTCGTCCTTGGCGGACCAGAGGGAGACCTGCGCCCAGGCGCTGTAGAAGGCCGTCTCCATGGCACCCGCCAGGCGAGTGTTGATCTGCAGGAGGAAGCGTCGGAGGGCGTCGTCGTCGCCTTGGCTCACACCCGTCGCCTCGCTGAAGACGTTCTCGGGGACCTTCTGCTTCGCCTCCTTCAGGTGGCTCATGATCGCGCCCACCCCGTTACCGTCAATGTGCACGACGGCGACCTTGGACAGGCGGTCGTCGCCGAACTCGGGATCGGTGTCGAAGAGCTTCTCCAGGTTGCGGAGGTCGCGAACCAGCAGTTCACCGAGTTGGTCAGTATTGTCCCTGTAGGGATGCTCCTTCCACAGGCTGCCATGGTCGGCGAGCGCACGGTCCACCAGGTCCTTACGGGCTTTGGCGGCGTGGTAGCGCTTGACGCGGCTGGGGAGCGAGTAGGCCATTGAGAGGTCGGCTGTGGCCTCGTCGTCGACTTTCTTCTTGTCGAACGGCGGCGCGGCGGGCAGGGACGAGTCCTGGGCGCGCACTAGAAACGGCATCTGGGAGAAGCGAGCGCCGGCGGGTGGGCGATCGAGCGCATGCTCGTTGGCGGCCATGTGCACCCGGCGGAGGTCCTCATCGTCTACGTAGACGCTGTCCATCTCGACGTAAACCCCGGTTACGTCGATACCCGGTGCCCGGCTGTGCGCGATTCGGGTGACTCGGCCGATCACCTCCCGCGCACTGTCCACGGAGTCCGCCAAGAAAATGACCTTGCCCGAAGAGCGCGAGACCCACGGCAGATCGGGCGCGCCCTCCGGGAACGCCCTTGCCACGGCGGCGGGGATGGTCGTGGTGTCGAGAACCTCCTGCGTCCAGTCCTCGAGCCACGTCAGCTGCGCCGAAGCCCCGATGTTCTCCCGCAGGCGCGGGGAGGAGAAGATGTAGTTCTGGTTCCCGTTGGTCTCGATCATGACGAGCTGCATGGGGATCCTCTCGGGGCGGGACGGGACGGAAGGTGGGACGCGTGCAGTCTGCCACTTGATCGTGAGTGGCGCCACGCCTTTGGTGGTAGCGTCCCGCAACGCGGGACAGGCGACCGGCGTCGCAGGCATGCCGATCCGCTCGGCCCGTGCGAGCCACCCTGCTCACTGTCCGGAGAGGACCTGACATGACCCTGCTAGTTCACATCGTCGGCGAAGGCGACCTGGGTAGCGACATCCTGAGACTCGAGGGGGAACAGCGCCAGCAAGCCAGGTGTGCCGGCGTCACAACGCTGCAGAATGCCGCAGCGGGCGGTGCGGGGTGCGAGGCCGTCGACCTCCTGCTCCGCGGTGCGGTGGCTGAAGAGCTTGAGAGTCGGTTCGTGTGGACGCCGTTGGCCCTGGAACTGGGAGCGATCCAGGACGATGGCCACGAGGGGCAGGTACGCGTGCTGTTGCTCGGTAGCAGTTCCGGCTACGGGGCCACGGCAGACATTGCCAAGGCCCTTGCTTCGCTTCTGGAGCGTGACGAGATCAGAGCGGCTCTGCATAAACGGTACGGGTTAGAAGTGATAGCGGAGCTTCACGCCGACGGCGACTTGAACGAGCAGGTAGGCCGCGGAGACCTCAGCAGCTGGGTTGAGGCGGCGCACGGCACTGCTGCGGACAGCCCCGTGGTGGTGTCCATGATCGGCGGGGCAACCATGATGTGCCTGAGCGCCATGGGAGTGGTCGACCACCTCGGCTACGACTGGCGTCTGGCGGTTGCCGGGAGTCCTGACGACGCCGAGGCGCGCCTGATCCGTCGCGGTCACCACGGCAACGCGCCCTTCTACTGGCTACGTGCCCTGGGCTATCTGGAGCAAGCCGCTCAGTGGGCCCGGCAGAACGGCCGAGAGGAACTGATCGACGAGGAGCACACGCGGCTACTTCGGGATCTCCAGGCGGTGCTCGGCGGCGCGGGGCAGGAGAGGGGAGAGGCGTTGGCCGCGGCCACCGATGAGCAGCTTGCTTCGTTGGTGGCGGTGGAGATGACCCGGGCGGACAACGGCGCTGGTCTGGCCGTGCGCGCCTGGGTGGAGAAGCACTATGAGGCCCTGCTGGCCGAGGAGAACGCAGGGCGCGCCCAGGACGATCAGATCAGTAGCGTGTTCAAGCGCTTGCCGGGCAAGGAACTGGGCAAGGTGCTGGGCCTGGTCCGCGATGAGCAGCTGGACCAGGGCTCCACCTCGGCCGCGTGGCTTCTCACAACAGGTGATCGCCTGAGGCCGGTTGGCAACCGCGCCGTCCATGATGCTGCGGCGCCGACGGCATCCGACTTGGCGACGGTCAATCAGGTCCCCGAACTGGGAGAGCGAGTTCCATCCTGGATGCACTGGCCGGGGCGCGGGAGAGTCCTCTACATCTGCGGCATGGGTGACAACTACCAGCGGTCGTCGGTGATCGAGCGCGTCATGGATGCCGGACCGGATGAGGAGTTCAGGCGCGCCGTGCCCGGAGGGATGCTTGAGGGCGGCGGTGTTGGC
Organism: Actinomyces glycerinitolerans; assembly: GCF_900098745.1. Classification (GTDB taxonomy): domain Bacteria; phylum Actinomycetota; class Actinomycetes; order Actinomycetales; family Actinomycetaceae; genus Actinomyces; species Actinomyces glycerinitolerans. The sequence goes on along the minus strand of NZ_FQTT01000010.1, from coordinate 327,148 downwards.
GACGTCGATTTTCTGCTGCTGCACTCGGCGTCCCCTGGATCGAAGGAGACGGCGGTCAAAACCTGTGCCTCCGCGCTTTTGGCAAAGAGGCCGGGGGACCTGTACGCGCCCGGGGTGGACATCATCGACTACGGAGGAGCGGAGAGTAATGATTTCGCGCCGGTTGATGACTTGGCTGGCGAAGTGAGCGTAATGCTTCGTGAAGTACTCCGCACCAAGCAGCCGTCAGCAGTCGCCATCGTGGCATCGGGGCAGAAGTTGGTCGCGATCGGCGCCCTCGAGGCAGCCCAGGCCTGGTGCGCCGAGCACGCAGTCCCGCTGTTCGTGCAGACCTCGGTCCAGCCGGGGCAGAACATCAAGCGGTCGGGAATGCAGTTCCACCGTATCGCCCTGCACAACGACGCCGAGGCGGCACTGCGCGAGGCGGCGGCCGCAAGCCTTTCCAGCCTCAACCTGCTCAGTGCCGTGCGGGTGCTCAGCGCCGGCGACCAGGACATGGATGTGTGGGCCCAGGCGTGTGATGAGTTGCGCAAGGAGTACCTGGCGGCGGTCAACGCCAAGGATCCCGATGCGCATGCGGGCGTACTGCTGTCCGTCATGGATACGGTCCATGAACTCTGTCTGGAAACCGAGGGGGATGTCGATCCACGCCTGGTGGTTGTTGTAGCCGAGGCGGTCGACTTCCCGCGACGGGGCAAGAAGGCCGCCGAAACGCTGTTCCGAGAGCGTTACGCGTGGCAGGACGTCAAGGCGTACTCGGCACAGAGACATGGAGTGGAGGCATGTAGTCGCGGAGACCTGCTGCGGCTTCTGTACGAGGTCAGGAACGAAGTGCGTCTCACTCACGGAGACAGCCAGGTCGATGAGGCGGTGCGGGAGGTGATGCGCAACAGGTTCGTCGACGTCGATGATGACTTCGGCTATGTAGACCTGCTTGAGCAGGCCATCAAGTCGGTGAATGCCGGACCCGGGAATCTGACCACCGGTCTTGACGAGTCGTGGGCCGAGAGGTTCCGGGCACTGCGGCACTGGGCGGAGGAGCGCGCATGACACCCGCAGAACCTCTCGCTCTGGTCAACCTCACCCCGCACGAGGTGATCCTGCACCTGGACGGCGGGCCGCTGCGGCTGCCGGGGGCCGCCGTCGTGCCCCGGCTGCTGCTGTCGGACGGGCGGCAGGAGACGCTGACCGTCTACGACCCCGAGCACCCCGGCGAGGCGACCGGTGCGCGGGAGGTGCCCATCGCCGTCGGCGCCACCTGGCTCGGAATCGACCCGCCCCTGCCCGCACCCCAGCCCGGCACGGTCTACGTCACCAGCCGGGTGGTGGCCGAGCACTTCCCGCAGCGCACCGACCTGGTCTGGCCCGATGATCTGATCCGGGACGCCGATGGGCAGGTGGTCGGTGCTCGCCGCCTGGGTTGCCTGCCGCGGCCGGTCGACGCCGCCGCCGTGGGCGGTGGGGATGCAGGTCCTCAATGGGACGAGGAGGGCCGATGACCGAAGAGCGGGAACGTCCGGCCACGGAAGGGGCTGCCCCGAGCCGGCCGCCGCGCACCGGCTTCATCCACTTGAAGGACCCCGATGAGATGCGTGTGGTCTTGGTGTGGGAGGTGGAGGTGCATCGTGGCTGGAGTCAGGCCTTCGGGAACTGGCCCGCCAAGCCCCTGAGTTTCCGTGCCAGGGACCGCCATGACAAGTTGCGGCAGACGTACCGGGGCATGCGTGCCGCCTATTTCCACCCGGAGGTGGCCGAGCGCCTGCTGGGAAGCGGCCGGGACGGGGGCGACGCGCCGCTGGGCGCGGACAACCGCCGCTCCCTGGAGTTGCACAAGCTGGTTGATCACCGCGACAAGGACAACAAGCGGGTGCTGCGCATCGGCGCTCTGGAGGCGCTGCGCGTGTCGAATGGCGACGGGGCGGGGACGGCGATCCTGGTGGTGCACGCCGTCGTCCCGCGCACATATGTCGAGCGGCTGCCCGGCGAGCCGGCGGATGACGAGCAGACGGATGGCGAGCACTCGGAAGGTGCTCACGCGGATGAGGACTCGCAAGAGCCACCCGATGAGCGGTCTTATGAGCGCTTTTACGATGCCGTGCGCCACCCGAGCCGGGTGGTCGGCATTTGCGAGACGATCAACAAACTGCTGGCGCGTCCCGATGTGTGTGGTCCGGCACGGGTGACGCTGGCGGCTGAGCACACCGCGCGGAAGTCCTGGTTCTCCGCCCCGCTGTTCACCCTGACGTGGGTGCCTCGGGAGGTGAGTCGGCGGTGGATCCCTGAGTTCGGGGAGACCCCCGAGAGTCTCGGCGCGCGCCTGGAGGTGCCGGTGGGCTCCGAGCCGCTCGACGATCTGCGCCAGGCGATGGCCGGAAGAACGTCTAGTGCGAGGCTGCCGCTGCCGGTGCTGACGGCGGCGGGTTGGCAGTGGGGGAGCCTGCCGTCCCCCACGGGCTTCGAGTTGGGGGAGGAACGCTACTCCCGGGCGAAGAAGAACATTCACGTGCTCTCGCAGAGCTGGGCGGTGAGTGTGTGGGAGCGAGGCGCCGCCTACCTGCCGCGCCAGGACGACGGCTTCCTTCTGGAGGCCATGCTCAAGATGTGTTCCACCGACCTGGACGTGTACCTGCTGGTGGTCTTGGACCGGCTGCGCGTGCGCGCACTCTCCCTCAGCCTCGCGGCCACCGCACAGGAGCTGAGGGTGGCGACCGAGAAGATCGGGCCGTCGGGGAACTTGGACGTGGCGACCAAGTACTTGGATCCTGTCATCGCCAGGGCGATCCGGCTCGACGGCGAGGCGGTCTCGTTCCTCGCCTCTGAATGGTGGATCGATGTCACCCGGCACCGACAGGCCGACATGGTGCTGGCTTGGATGCAGCAGGCAGGGGGTCTAGACCGGGCGGTGGAACAGACCGTCCAGCAGGCGCGGCTGCTGCAGGAGAGCGTACAGACCCTGATTGAGCGCCAGGAGCACGTCGCTGACAAGGAGCGGCAGGAGCGCGACCGCCGGCGGGAGAAGCTGGAGCGCGAGCAGCAGGACTCCGCCCGCGCCATGGAGTGGGCCGTGGGTATCCTCGCTTTTGTGGGCCTGCCGCTGTCGGTCGTGTTGGAGGTCTGGTCGAACTTGCACGACGGCGGTCCCCTCCTGCGAGGGGCGGCCTGGTGGGGTGCGGGTGTCGGGCTGCTCGTCGTGGCCATGGCGGTCGCCTGGGCGCTGGCAAAGTGGTTTGACGTCAGGCTGTGGCCTCCGCCGGGGCGCAACCGCTGGGCGGTAGGGGACCGCGGGCGTGCCGCAGTCGGTGGTCACGTCCTTGGGATCGGTTCGCGCAGGCGCGGCCGCATCGAGGGCGGTCGGGGTTTTCTGCGCCGACGGCGAGCAACCGGAGGGGAGTCGATGATCACCGTCATTCACCCGGTCGGGCAGGGCGAACTCGGCACCGACATCGTCGAGCTGCAACGGGACGAACGTCTGCACGCCCAGGAAGCCCGGCAGAAGGAACTGCGGCAGCAGGTGGCTGAGGCCGACGCCGAGGTGCTGTCCAACAGGCTGCTGAACATTCCCCCGGACGAGGGCGGGCGCCCGGGCCGCTTCAAGCGCACCCCGCTGGCGCTGGTGCTGGAGGCGCTGCGCGGCAGGGGCGCCGTCGTGCGGGTAATCCTCCTGGGCACGGCCAATGGCCGCGAGGGCACCGAAACCGACGTCGAGGCTGCGCTGCTGGAGCAGGCCTACAACCGCCCCGACGTAAAGGCCAAACTTGAGGAGTACTTCGGGCTGGCGCTACAGGTCGAGGCCTACCAGCATGGCGATCTCTTCGAACGGAAGTGCGTCGACGACCTGCACCGGTGGCTGGATGACGATGGGGCGATCACGGACGGGAAGGTCATCGTCTCCAGCATCGCAGGGGCGACCGCCGTTGTGTTCGCGGTCATGGGTCTGGCCGACCAGATGGGCCTGGACTGGCGGCTCGCCGTCGCCCCGGAGGAGGGAGAGAAGCGGGCCGTGTTCCTGGAGCGCGCCGCCAACCGGGTCGCCCCGTTCTACTGGCTGCGATCCCTCGGGTACCCCAAGCAGGCCTCGGACTGGGCCGAGACCACGGGGGCGGCATCCGCGCTGCCGACGGGGGAGCAGCAGGCGACGGAGGCGCTCGCTGCCGCCCTGGACCGCGCCCGCTACGGGGATGACAGGGAGCCGGGAGCACTCGCCGCGCTGGCGGTCACCGACATGGCGCGCGCCGACCACGGCGCCGGCCTGGCGCTGCGGGCCTGGGTGGAGCGGCGTTACCGGAGCCTGTATGGGAAGGAGCGGGAGCTGGCCGAGCAGAAGGGGGATAAGCCGCGCCCGCCGTTGCGCTTCGTGAAGGCCAATGGTCGACCGAAGATGCTCGGCGAGGTCGTTGCCGACGCTGCGGCGGAGGCTGTCCGCCTGGGTGAGGACTGCCCCGGCTCGACCGCGTGGCTCGCCTCCGCCGGGCCGCTCAATGATCTGGCCAAGCGCACCGTTCACGACGGCCAGGCGCCGCACGTCGAGGACTGGGCGGTAGTTGAGGGGGAGCCGGCTCTCCTTGAGGCGCTGCCGAAGTGGGTGACGCGGCCGGGTCGGCGTCCGGTCCTGTACATATTCGGTTGTGGAAGGTCCTTCCGGTCGCCGACCATCCCGGAGCGTGTGCTGCGTGCCGAGCCCGAGCGCGAGCTGCGGCGGGCGGTTCCTGGGGCCTTGCTGGAGCGGGACGCGTTCGCCGCGGGACCGGACGGGCACCCCGCCCTGCCGGTCGAGTTCGTCATTCTGCACTCGGCGCATCCCCAATCCAGGAAGACGGCCTGGCTCAACGCGCAGACCGTCGTCGCCGACGGTGCGCACCGGGAGTGGGAGCTGCCCGAACCGGGCTGGAGTTTTTTGGACTACGGTGAGGGGGATTCCGGAGCCCGGGCGGTGCCCGAGGCGATGTGGACAGTTCGCGAGCGTGTGGGCGCGGTTCTGGCGCTGCAGATGCCGTCCGCGGTGGTGATTGTGGGAACCGGGGAGAAGTCTGCGGTCTACGGCGCGCTCGAGGGGGCGCAGGAGTGGTGCGCGCTCAACGCTGTGCCGCTGTTCGTCCAGACCTTCGTAGACAAGGGCCGGGGCATCAAGGAGCCGGCCTCCCAGTTTCACCGGATCGCCCTGCGCTACGACGCCGAGGAGGCCTTGCGGCGTGCCGCCGCCATCAGCCTGCGCAGCCTCAACCTGCTCAGCGCTGTGCGGGTGCTGGCCGCCGGTGATCGGGACATGGACGCGCTCGCGGAGAAATGCGAAGAGTTGCGTCAGGAATACGTGCAGGTGCGGCAGGCGGAAAGGCTCGACGACCACGCTGGAGTGATTGTGGATGTGCTGCGCACGGTACGTCTACTATTCGATGAAGCGGACTGGCTGACGCAGGCGCGGCTGGTGGTGGCTGCGGCAGAGGCCGTGCACGCGCGCCGGCTTTCCAAGAGAGGGCAGAGCCTGCTTCAGGAGCCCGACACGCTACTGAATAAGGAGAAGGTAGCCGAGCGGAAGAAAGCTGGCACAAAAGCTGCGTTTGCATGTCTAAAACGTGGCGATCTCTTGCGCCTTCCCTACGAGGTGCGCGACAGACTGGTGATCACCCATGGGCGTTCCACCGTTCAGGAAGCGTTGGAGCGTGCTTTGGATGAGCTGCGGGTGGACGCTCCCGAGGGATTCACCTTCGCTGACTTACTGGATGCGCTTATCGCGCGCTTGGAATGTGATGCCAAGGGGAAGACAGGAAGCGGTGCTAGGAACGAGAACGAAGGCTGTGGCGAGAGTAAGGACGACTTCGGCCCGCTGGACATCGGCGCGTCCTGGTTCTCCAAGTTCACGCGATTGGTGCAGGAAATTGAGGGATGATCGTAGGCGCGGAACGACCGTGCGGTGCTGGTGGTCGGTGCGCGAGACCGGCTGTCTTGACGGCGGAGGGGCCTGGAAGGAGGTGTGACGCGTGTGCAGCCTGGTTCTTATGTGACACATGTGGCTGGCGTGGCGCTCGCCGGATGGTCACGATTCGATCTACGGTACAAAGTTTGGTGCGTTTTGACCCTGACTTTTCCGCATGACTTCGTTGAAAGTTGGTGGCTGGAGGGGGTTGGAGGGGTGTCGGTGGCGCTTGGCTTGTTTTCAACGAAAGGTGGTAGTTTTGGCCTGGTGCCAGTCGGTCTCGTGGGGTGCTTGCGGGGTCGGTGGCGATCTCGCCTCTGGAAGTGGCGGTATGACGCGGTTTCCAGGGGTAGGGGTCAGGAAGCACCTCGCACCTTAAGGTGCATTAAGACCAGTGGGACCTCATGTGGACCCCTCCTTGATCAAGGGTCAGGAAGCACCTCGCACCTTCAGGTGCATTAAGACGTCAGCCCCCAGGTGGAGGCTAGTGTGACCGCCACGGGTCAGGAAGCACCTCGCACCTTAAGGTGCATTAAGACCCCCTCCAGGGCGGACGGTCATCCGCCACTGAGACGTCAGGAAGCACCTCGCACCTTAAGGTGCATTAAGACACTCGTCCAGCCGGTCAATGGCGGCTTTCAGCTCGGGTCAGGAAGCACCTCGCACCTTAAGGTGCATTAAGACATCGGTCATGCTGACCTCATCCAGGTGGAAGCTCTCTGTCAGGAAGCACCTCGCACCTTAAGGTGCATTAAGACACTCGTCCAGCCGGTCAATGGCGGCTTTCAGCTCGGGTCAGGAAGCACCTCGCACCTTAAGGTGCATTAAGACTCGGACAGCCACTGGTGGGTTTCCTTGGACATTTGGGGTCAGGAAGCACCTCGCACCTTAAGGTGCATTAAGACGTGCAAGGATGAAATTGACGATCGCCTCCGCCTCTTGGGTCAGGAAGCACCTCGCACCTTAAGGTGCATTAAGACTACTGGCGGAGGGCGTCTGCAATGTATTCGTACAGGTCAGGAAGCACCTCGCACCTTAAGGTGCATTAAGACAGTGGCCGCGAGTGACGGCAAATACGAGCCGGCATGTCAGGAAGCACCTCGCACCTCAAGGTGCATTAAGACGGCTTCGGCGGCATCATCTGCTGAGCATTTCCTGGCTCTTCGTGCGTGGGGCGTGGAGGGTTGCGTGTCGCAGGGTGAGGAACCCGGTGAGCCGTGGCGGTTCATTGCGCCGGAATTGACTGCCGCTATCCCCGGGACCGGAAGTGGGGCTGTCTACTACGCCACTTCGGGGTTAACAACGCCTGTTAACGTTCTGCTGAAGGGCTCCGAGGTATACAGCAGAACGTTAAGTAGCGTTGTTAACGTCCAACCGGCGTAGCAGACTGTCTCGGCCTGGCGCGCCAGGAGACTGCGCCTAGAGGCTCGACCGGGTACGTCCACCCGCGTAACAGTCGCAGCCCGAACCGCCGCACCCACAAGCACTACGAGCCGCTCGGACGCTCCGTCCCTGCCGCATGCCGCTCAGTGCGCTACCAACTCGAGCAGAGCACAGGCCTCCCGATAGGCGGCGTCCTGCTTGGTAATCCGGGTCTGACCAGCAGGGTTCCACTGAACGCCGTCGAAGATGGCCCAGCACTCGAAGGGACCGAGCTTCGACATGTACCGAACGCCGCCGTACGCCGGTTCGCCGGACGCCGATGAGGCGAGATACGCCCAACGCGCCAGCAGGCGAGTCACCAGTCGATTGGATCCTCGGACGATGCTGACATCAATGTGTGACACGCCGAGCAGGCTCAGCTCAGGGGCCAGCGCGTCTTCAAGTACCGGCCAGGCGTCGGAACTCTCCACATCGATGAACGGGCTTGGTTCTTCAAGGGTTAGCCGTGCGAGCCGACGCCGTTCACGCCAGTCCCGGGGCACTGATCCAGCAATCATGAGCCCCGGGGCGTCGCGCGCGACAGCGGCCCGTGCCGCCGTGGTCGGTCGGAACGACTGCAGTGTCTCAACGAAGGCGCCCGTAGGAGTGCTGGCCGCATACAGAACGCCGCCTCCGAGGACGTCGAAGCGGTTGCCTGCCCGGGGTAACTCAGAGACGTCGGGCGAAATCTCCGAGAAGTGAAATGGCGAGTCCGCTCGACCGATCCGGTACAGCGGTCCCGTCGGCTTGCATAGCATGGTCATCTACGAAGCCACTACGCCTGGAAGGAGCGAGCTGCGGCGAAGACCTCCTTGAAGCGGTCCTCCGACAGCGCCTCCGCGGGGGAGTCGTTCCCGAGCTCGGGGTTCGAGCCCATAAACCACGCGCGTACGGTGTGTGGTGAGTCCGTGGCCGCCAATTCCAGGTAGATGCGGAACGCTTCCCGCATGCGTCGTTCGTTGGCTTCCCGGGGGTTCGCGGACGTGCCCTTCGTCCAGCGGATGATGGTCTCTGGTGCGACTCCGACGATCAGTGACACCAGGCCGGTGCCGAGGTTGTCGACGAGCGTGTTGGTTACTGTGCGCCAATCCGTCATCGTTGTGCGACGGTGCGCCGTACGTGCTTGGATCAGTGCCGAAGTAGTCATAAAGTCAATGATATGTCGCGCGGATGTCGGCGACAAGACCTGCGGCGCCCGACCGGACATTCGGTCGGGCGCCGCAGAACAGGGCACTATCCAAGGGCTCTACCTATCGGTAGGCATCACCCGTAGAAGACCCAGCTGCGGAACTTCGTCGCTGCGGTCGCATGCGTCGCGGTCGCGGTGGCGTAGTGCCCGGGGTAGTGCCGTTCGAACCAGGCCGAGTAGAACGACGTAGTGTTTGTGCGCTGCTGACCGGTCTGCGCCTGCTGCGCGCCGGACGCATCCCCGGAAATGCCGGGGTTGGCGTCGTCCCCGGACGCGCCGGTGGTCGCACCATCGGTGGCGGAGGCGGGGGCGCCCGCGCTGCCCGTGCCGGCGGGGGCGGGCTGGCTGTTGTTGACGGTGGTGGAGGTCAACTCCGGGCGGGCGACGAAGGACAGGTCCTCCTTCAGCAAGGGGTTGAGCGCGGTGATGTTCACGCCGGTGCCGGTGCCCGTGGAGTGCAGCAGCATGCCGTCGCCCAGGTAGATGGCGGCGTGGTAGACGTTGCCGAAGTAGGTGGCCTCCTCGCCACTGCGCACCTCGTCGATGCGTCCCTCCGGGTTCTGCGCGGAGAAGAACAGGATGTCCCCGCGCTCGTAGTTGTCGTTCGTCTCCAGCCACAGGTCGCCGTGGGCGTAGAACCAGCTGGCCAGGTTGTTCGCGCGCCAGATCTTGGAGGTGCTGGGGTCCACCCCGAAGTCGACGGCGTAGCCCACCTGGGTGTTGGTGTCAGCCGTGTAGGTGGTGTGCGTGTAGTCCCAGCCCAGCAGTACCATGCTCACGAAGGTGGAGCACGTGACCCCGTAGGGCGCCGTCGTGGCGCTGTGTACCACGGTGCCGGTCAACGGGGTGGGTCGGCTGGAGTCCCAGACCAGCGTGGCGCCGGCGTCATAGAAGCTCTCGCCGCGGGAGATAAGGTCCTCGACCTGGGCGGAGTTGGAAGCGCGCGTCGGCGCGGTGGGCAGGTCCTGCGGCACCGCCCAGGTCCCATCCGCCAGCGGAACGGCGATGTTGCCCTCAATGCCGTCCGGGAGGGTGCTGGTGACGTTGAAGCGCATGCCGGCGCCGTCGTCGGCGGTCTCATCGCCCGAGGTGTAGACGGTGCCGGACAGGTTGGAGGCGGCCATGAGATCGGCGGTCGTGTCGAACTGCGAGCCTGAGGTACTGGGGGCGGCGAGCGCCGGGGCGGCGGGTAGGGCGACGCCGACGGCGAGGGCGACGGCGGCAGCGGCGGTTCGTATGGTGGCGGATGCACATCGGTGCATGGATTTGATCGACGACAAAGTCAGGGTCTCCTGTGCTCGTGTAGCGGCGGGTGCTGCGATGCGGACCGTGCCCTGGGAGCCAGGGACCGAACCGGTGCAGCTCGGGAATGTGTGGCACCGGTCTCAGGGATGAGTCCCGGCGTGCATGTTACCGACACGTTAGATGACGGGACCCGGCCTGCGTCAAATGGATGCGGCCCGCGTCGCCCTTCGACTTGGACACATTGCCAACGCACAGGTTGCCCTCCGTGCAGGGAATACGCCGCTTTCCGCACCGCATCCCGCCCACGCCCGGCGCGAACAGGAGGCCGCTGGAGGCGAAACCCAGGCGCGGTTTCCGCTAGCGTCAGAGGGGTTAGACGTGCGAAGGGACCAAACGCCGATGAACGATTCCGGTCAGATCCGCGTGACCGAACGCTCCAGCAAGCCGAGCGGCCGCGGCGGTGACAAGGGAGGCTCCAAGCCGGGGAGCGGACGGCGCCGGGCGGCGCTGGGCAACCCCCTGCTGTGGATCGCTCCCTTCGTCCTACTCATCCTGCTGGGCTGGGCCCTGTTGAGCTCCGCCAGCGGATACCGCTCCATCGACACCTCCGAGGGGCTGGCGATCCTCCAGGACAGCGCCGACACCGTCGAGTCCATCACCGTGATCGACGGCACTCAGCGTGTGGAGCTCGACCTCACCGAGGACTACACCAGCCAGGCCAACCGGCAGGGTGAGAGCTCCCAGAACCTGGGGCGCCGGGTCCAGTTCACCTTCACGGAGGCGCAGGCCGGGCAGGTCAACCGGCTCGTCCAGGCCGCCGATCCCTCCGGCGGCTATAACTCGGTCGTCCCCACCACCACCTGGTGGTCCTCCATGCTGCAGCTGCTGCTGCCGATGGTGATCTTCGTGGCCTTCATGTGGTGGTTCATCGGCCGCATGGGTGGCGGCCGCAACGGTGCCATGGGCTTCGGCCGCTCCAAGGCGAAGGTCGGCAGCAAGGAGATGCCCGACGTCACCTTCGACGACGTCGCCGGGGAGGACGAGGCTGTCGAGGAACTCGAGGAGATCCGCGAGTTCCTGTCCGAGCCGGAGAAGTTCCAGGCCGTCGGCGCCAAGATCCCCAAGGGCGTGCTGCTGTACGGCCCGCCCGGCACCGGCAAGACCCTGCTGGCCCGCGCCGTGGCCGGCGAGGCCGGCGTGCCCTTCTTCTCCATGTCCGGTTCGGAGTTCGTGGAGATGTTCGTCGGCGTGGGCGCCTCGCGCGTGCGCGACCTGTTCGACCAGGCCAAGGAGAACGCCCCCGCCATCATCTTCGTAGATGAGATCGACGCCGTCGGCCGCCACCGCGGGTCCGGCATGGGCGGCGGGCACGACGAGCGCGAGCAGACCCTCAACCAGCTACTGGTGGAGATGGACGGCTTCGACGCGACCACCAACGTTATCCTCATCGCGGCCACCAACCGGCCCGACGTGCTCGACCCCGCCCTGCTGCGCCCGGGCCGCTTCGATCGGCAGGTGTCCGTGGAGGCCCCGGACATGGCCGGCCGCGCCGCCATCCTGCGCGTACACGCCAAGGGCAAGCCCATGACCCGCGACGTCGACCTCGACCAGGTGGCCAAGCGCACCCCCGGCTTCACCGGCGCCGACCTGGCCAACGTCCTCAACGAGGCGGCCCTGCTGACGGCCCGCTCCAACGCGCAACTGATCGACAACCGGGCCCTGGACGAGGCCATCGACCGCGTCATCGCCGGCCCGCAGAAGCGCACCCGCGTCATGAACGACCACGAGAAGGCCATCACCGCCTACCACGAGGCCGGCCACGCCCTGTGCGCGGCGGCCAGCGCCTACTCCGACCCGGTCACCAAGGTCACCATCCTGCCGCGCGGCAAGGCCCTGGGCTACACCATGGTCATGCCCGCGGACGACAAGTACTCCACCACCCGCAACGAGCTGCTCGACCAACTGGTCTACGCCATGGGCGGGCGCGCCGCGGAGGAGATCGTCTTCCGCGACCCCACCACGGGCGCCTCCAACGACATTGAGAAGGCCACCGAGACGGCCCGCAAGATGGTCACCGACTACGGCATGACCCGCTCCGTGGGGGCCGTGCGCCTGGGCACCACCGAGAACGAGACGGTGCTGGGCCTGAACGCCACCAGCCGCGACTTCTCCGAGGACGTCGCCGCCACGGTCGACGCCGAGGTACGCGCCCTCATGGATGCCGCCCACCGCGAGGCCTGGGAGATCCTGGTGCGCAACCGGGACATCCTGGAGGAGCTTGCCACCCAGCTGCTGGAGAAGGAGACCCTGCTGGAGAAGGACCTGGAACGGATCTTCGCCCCCGTGATCAAGCAGCCGCAGCGCCCACTGTGGCACTCCGACGACGCCCTGGTCCTGACCGACGACGTCTCCGCCACCTTCGCCTCCGCCGCCCAGGCCCCCGACCGCCACACCGCCAAGGCCGCCCGGGCCGCGTCCGAGTCGGTCGACGCCGTCGACACGGCCAGCGGCCCGTCGGAGGGCGTGAGTGGCGAACGGCCGACAGACGCCGGCCAGAACCCGGACTCCGACGAGCAGCACGACTCCTGGAGGCAGTGGTGAGCTACGACGCCGACGGCGTGCGCCACGCCATTCGCGAGCTGCTGGTCGCCGTCGGGGAGGACCCCGACCGCGAGGGACTGCGGGGCACTCCCGACCGGATCGCCCGCGCCCTGGCGGAGATGTTCTCCGGCCTGGAGGACGACCCGGCCCGCCACCTGGAGACCGTCTTCGACGCCGACCACCAGGAAATGGTGCTGGTGCGGGACATCCCCCTGTACTCGGTGTGCGAGCACCACCTGCTGCCCTTCCACGGGGTCGCCCACGTCGGCTACATCCCCGGCGAGGACGGGCGCGTCACGGGCCTGAGCAAACTCGCCCGCCTGGTGGAGGGCTACGCCCGCCGCCCGCAGGTGCAGGAGCGCCTCACCTCGCAGATCGCCGACGCCATGGTGGAGCGCCTGGGCGTGCGCGGCGTGATCGTGGTGATCGAGGCCGAGCACCTGTGCATGTCCATGCGCGGCGTGCACAAGCCCGGCGCCAACACCGTCACCAGCGCGGTGCGCGGCGTCATGCACAATGCCGCCACCCGCTCCGAGGCCATGAGCCTGGTGCTGGGCCGCCGCGCCTGACCCCGACGCAGCGCCCCGTCGGGACGGGCGTGCCGGGCCAGGCGGGGCCGTGCCGGGGTTGTGTCCGCGAAATCCTGGGGAAACGGGCGGCGTCCGATAGCCTGGGGGCGTGAACGCGATCCCCATCACGGCCCCGGCGCCACTACCGCAGCCGCTCGCGGCCGCCTCCGCCGCCGGTCGGACCCTGGTGATGGGCATCATCAACGTCACCCCGGACTCCTTCTCCGACGGCGGCCGCTGGGATACCACCGGGCTCGCCGTCGCCCACGGCCGTCAGCTACTGGCTCAGGGCGCCGACATACTCGATATCGGCGGCGAGTCCACCCGCCCCGGTGCCGCCCCGGTGACGGTGGCGCAGGAGCAGGACCGTGTACTGCCGGTCGTCCGTGCGCTCGCCGACGCCGGCGCGGTCGTCTCCGTCGACACCCTGCATGCCGAAACCGCGGACGCCGCCATCGCCGCCGGCGCCCACATCATTAACGACGTCTCCGGCGGGCTCGCCGACCCCGACATGCACCGCGTCGTCGCCGCGGCGGGCGTCGTCTACATCTGCCAGCACTGGCGCGGCACCCCCGAGACCATGGACGCCCTGACCGACTACGGGCCGGACGGCGTCGTCGCCGGGGTGGAGGCGGAACTGCGTTCGCGGCTGGACGAATTGGTCACCGCCGGGGCACGCCCGGAGCAGATCGTGCTTGACCCGGGCCTGGGCTTCGCCAAGACTCACTCACAGTCCTGGCAGTTGCTGGCCGCCACCGGGCGGCTCGTGGCCGACCTGGGGCACCCGGTCCTGATCGGCGCTTCCCGCAAGCGCTTCCTGGCCGCCGCCACCGTCCCCGAGGCCGCCCCCGACCCGCTCGCGCGCGACGCCGCCACCGTAGCCACCACCACCCTGGCCGCCGCCGCCGGCGCCTGGGCCGTCAGAGTCCACGAGGTCCCGGCCAACCGGGACGCCGTCCGCACTGCTTCCCTCTGGAAGGAAAACCGATGAGTACCAACCACGCCAACGCCGACAGGATCGTGCTGACGGGTTTGTCCGCCCGCGGCTACCACGGGCTCCTTCCCTTCGAGCGCACCGAGGGGCAGCTGTTCACCGCCGACGTCACCGTCTTCCTGGGGGAGCGCGGCACGGCGGTCGCGGCCGTCACCGACTCGCTCGACGACGCCGTCAACTACGTGGACATCGCCCGGGAGGTGGTCGGCGTCATCGAGGGGGAGCCGGTCGGCCTGCTGGAGACGCTCGCCGAGCGCATCAGCGACGCCGTGCTCGCCCTCCCGCGCGTAAGCGCCGTGGAGGTCACCGTCCACAAGCCCCAGGCGCCCCTGGACGTCGCCTTCGACGACGTGTCCGTGAGCATCGCCCGCGACGCCGACTCCGCCGCCGAGATGACGCCGGCCGCGGAGCCCGGCGCAGTCGCCCCCGCCGCGGAGCCGGTTGCCGAGTCCAGGCCGGTGGTGGAGCCGCTTGCTCAGCCCGACGTCGAGCCGGCGGCGGTCCAGCCGGCTGAGGCCGGCGCTGCGCAGCCCACCGTGCCGGCGGAGGCGCCGGTCGTCCCCGAGTTGCCCGATGTGCCCGACCTCGCCGCCGGGACGCCGGTGCCCGCCGCCCCACTCGCCGCGCCGCCGGCCGCACCGGCGGGAGGGCCGCTGCCCGCGGGCCCCGTCGCGCCGTCGGAGTCCGGTGTTGCCCAGCCACCGGCGGTGGCGCCGACCGGCACCCCGGAGGCTCCGGCCGCCGCGCCCGTGCCGGAGGCGGCCGTCGCGCCCGTGCCGCCGCAGCCACCGGTCGACCCGCTCACCGTGCGCCCGCAGGCGCCCGCGCAGCTGGTCATCGCCCTGGGCGGCAACGTCGGCGGCGTCGTCCCCTCGCTGCGCACCGCGGTGAACACGCTGCGCCAGACCGACGGCATCACCGTCACCACGGTCGCCCCGCTGGCGCGCACGGCCGCGGTCGTCAGCGACGGCGTGGAGCAGCCCGACTACCTCAACACCGTGGTGCTGGCGACCACCACCCTCTCCCCGCGGGAGGTGCTGGCCGTCTGCCAGGGCCTGGAGGCCGCCGCCGGGCGCGTGCGCACCCGGCCCCAGGGGCCCCGCACCCTCGACGCCGACATCATCACCTACGAGGGCGTCACCTCCACCGACCCCGAACTCACCCTGCCGCACCCGCGCGCCGCGCAACGCGCCTTCGTGCTGGTGCCCTGGGCACAGGCCGACCCCTTCGCCGAGATCGGCGACCAGTCCGTGGCCGCCCTGGCCGAGTCCGCCCCCGACCGCGACGGCGTGCGCTGGCTCGCCCTCGACTGGCTCGACTCCGACCACCTGCCCGCCCTGCCGACCGGGCAGTACGTTGCCCCGCCGGAAGCGGAGCCCGAGCCCGTGGCGCCGGTCGAGCCCGAGGCGGCGGTTGTGCCCGAGAGCGCAGCGCCGGTGGAGCCCGTGGCGCCGGCCGAGCCCGAAGCGGCGCCGTCCGCGGATGCGGACCCGGCAGAGGCCGCACGCGCAGTGCCTGCCGAGCCGGAACAGGCTGCCCAGCAGCAGCCGGTTGTGCCCGCCGCACCGGCGCAGCCGGTCCCCGTCGAGCCCGCCCGGCCCGAGCCGATCGCACCCGCCCAGGCGGAGCCGGTTGTGCCCCCGCAGCCAGACCAGAACCAGCCCGAGCCGCCGGCCGCACCCCGGTTCTCCGGTGACGGTGACGCCGCTGGTGCCGATGCGGGCGAGTGGACGGCCCCGCCGGCCTGGAACGACGTCATCGGCCGCAACGGCCGGGACCTGTGATGCGGCGCACGCGCTGGACGACCGTCCTCGCGTGCTTCGCCGGGCCGGCCGTCCTCGCCTGGGCGGCCTCCGACCTCATGCTGCGCCACCGCGGCTGGGCGGCCTCGTTGACGCCGTGGGGCGCCGCCGTCGCCGTCGCGATCGCCGCGATTGTGCTGCTCGCCGGCCTGGCGGTCCGCCGCCTGCGCGAGCATGAGCCCACCTGGATGACCCCCACCGGCGCCGCCCTGACCGCGGCCGCCGCACAGGCGTCGTCCCGGGTCGGGGCGGTGGTTGGCGGAGTGTACGGCGGCGGGCTCGTCGTCGCGCTGATGCACCTGAACTCCCCGGCCATGACCGCCCTGGCCTGGTCGGCCGCCGCCTGCCTGGCCGCGTGCGTGCTGTGGATCAGCGTCGGCATGATCGTCGAGCACTGGTGCGCCATCGGCGAGGACGACGATGATGACCTGCACACCGGCTCCTCCCCGAGCGGCAGCGCCGCCTAGGCCCGCCCCGGCGCGCCGTGAGAGCATCGCGTCATGCCCACGACCCCTGCCACGCCCGCCGACCCCGAACCGACCCCGAACCCGCCGACCCGGCCGCCGCGGCCCGGCAGGCTGGGAGTCGGCATCATCAGCGCCGGGCGGGTCGGCGCCGTACTCGGTTCCGCGCTGCGCTCGGTCGACCACCAAATCATCGGCGTGCACGCCGTCTCCGAGGCCTCACGCGAACGTGCCGAACTGCTGCTGCCCGGCGTGCCCCTGCTGGAGGTGGAGGACATCGTCGAGCGGGCCGAACTCGTGCTGCTCGCCGTCCCTGATGACGCCCTGGCCGGCCTCGTCCAGGGGCTGGCCGATCTGAAGCGGTGGCAGCCCGGCCAACTGGTGGTTCACACCTCCGGCGCCTACGGCACCGCGGTGCTCGAGCCCGCCCGCCGCTGCGGCGCCATCCCGCTCGCCATACACCCGGCCATGACCTTCGGCGGTTTCTCCACCGACGTCGCCCGCCTGGTCGGCTGCCCCATGGCCGTGACCGCCCCCGCCGCGGTGCTGCCGATCGGGCAGGCACTCGCCGTCGAACTGGGCGGGGAACCCTTCGTACTGCCGGAGCAGTCCCGCCCCGCCTACCACGCGGCCCTCGCCCACGGCGCCAACCACCTGGTCACGCTGGTCAACCAGGCCGTGCGCATCCTGGCCGCCGCCGGCGTCGAGGACGGGGCCGCCACCCTCACCCCACTGCTGTCCGCCGCGCTCGACCGTGCCCTGCGGGAGGGTGAAGCCGGACTGACCGGACCCGTGGCGCGCGGCGACGCCGGCACGGTGCGTACCCACCTGGAGGCGCTGGCCGCGCTGCGCGACGCGAATGGTCGACCGCTGGACGACGTCGTCGCCACCTACCGGGTGCTGGCGGAGGCGACGTTGCAGCGCCGCGAGGCCACCGGGGCACTCGGGGAGCAGCAGGTGCGCGCCCTGCGCGAAGCCCTCGCGGCCCCTCCGGCAGAACCCGGCAGGGACTCCAACACCAGTCCCGCCGACTAACCCGCCCCGGCCCGCCGCGTCGTCCTCGTTGAGGCCGGCAGAACTTGCATATCGCGCTCGGTTGAAGCGGCCTCAGCCGCGCGCTCCTGGCGCCGGGCATTCCCGGTCGTTATTCGGCCAACCGGCGAACCTGGTGACTGCGCTCGGAGCGGATCATCTAGCGTTGGTTCCATGACCGCCTCAACCTCCCCGGACACTCCCGCCCGCACCGCCCTGGCCCGCACCCGCGAAGAACTCGCCTCCGCCCTGGCCGGCGACGACGCCCCCCGCGCCGTCGTCATGACCATGGGCGCCCTCCACCAGGGCCACTTCGATCTCGTGCGCGAGGCCGCCCGCCACGTCGGGGCAGACGGCACCGTCGTCGTCACCATCTTCGTCAACCCGCTGCAGTTCGCGCCCGGGGAGGACCTGGACGCCTACCCGCGCACCCTGGAGGCGGACCTGGACGGCCTGGCCGCCGTCCTGACGGGTGCGGACGGCGCGCTCGCGGTGGGGCGACTGGTGGTCTTCGCCCCCACCCCCGAGGTCATGTACCCCTACGGCGACCCGCAGGTGCGCATCGACCCCGGTCCGCTGGCAACCGTCCTGGAGGGACGCATCCGCCCGACCCACTTCGCCGGCGTGTGCCAGGTGGTGCTGTCCCTGATGCACCTGACCGCACCGCGCTGGGCCATGTTCGGCCGCAAGGACGCCCAGCAGCTCGCCGTCGTCAAGGCCATGGTGCGCGACCTGGCGGTCCCGGTTGAGATCGTCCCCGTCGACATCCGCCGCGAGACCGACGGCCTGGCCATGAGCTCACGCAACGCCTACCTGTCCGATGCCGAACGCGGCCATGCGCTCGCGCTGTCGCGGGCGCTGGAGGCCGGGCGTGCCGCCGCTCGTACCGGCGCCGACGCCGCCGCGGTGCGCGCGGCCGCCCAGCAGGTGCTCGACGCCGAGGCGGGCGTGGAGGTCGACTACGTCGCCGTCGTCGACCCGGATTCCTTCGTCGACCTGGCCGGGGCCGGGCTCGGCCTGGAGACGCGCAATCAGCCTGTGGACTCCGCGCAAGTGGGCAGTGCGGCGGACGGTGCGCGGTCGTCCCAGGGGCTGCTCGCCGTCGCCGCCCGCGTCGGCAGCACCCGGCTTATCGACAACACGCTGATCGACCTTCCCTGAGGCGGAACCGAGCGCGGCAGGGCCGGGCACCGACCGGGGCGCGAGGACGCTCCGGGATGAGTGGCGTCGGCGTGGCGCGGACATCGAGCCCCGAGCCCGCGCCGAAACGGAGTACCGCCGGTACAGGACCGGCAGCCGAAAGTGCAGGCACCCGAGCCCGCGCCGAAACGGACTGCCGGGTTCCGCAGGGCTCCTACCGCAGGAGGATGCGTGCGCCGGGGGCGCCTGCGATGCTCGCCGCGAACGACCTTCAGGAGCCGCCATGATCCCCTCCGTCCCACCGTCCGAGGTCACGCCGCTCGCGGCCGATCCCTTCGCCCCCGTCGGCGTCGAGTTCCGTCCCGTCTCCCCACGCCTGATCACCGCCCGGCTCGTGCCCAACCTGATCCTCGATGGCGTGTGTCTGCTCGGCCTGATGATCGCGGGCATGCTGGCCAGCCGTTGGTTCTATGCCGGCGCGGCGGTGGTTGCCGTCGGCATGGTGTGGGAGTTGTGGATCATCCCGCGACAGGTGCGGGCCATGGGGTACGCCATGGCGGACGACCACCTGCTGTGGCGCAAGGGCATCATGTTCCGCAGAATCAGCGTGATTCCCTACGGACGCATGCAGTTCGTGGACACCTCCCAGGGGCCGTTGGGGCGGCACCTGGGCATCGCAGAGGTGAAGCTGCATACGGCGTCGGCCTCCACGGACGCGACCATTAACGGACTGCCCGTTGCCGAGGCCGAGAGCCTCCGTCGGGTCCTGTCCGAGCGTGGCGAACAGAGGATGGCGGGGCTATGAACGCCCGCCGACGCGCAGACGGTGCGCTGCCCAACGCGGAGGCCGACCCGCGAGCCTGGGATGTTGGCCGGCAGGGCCGCCGGCCGTCCGTCGAGGACCGGAGTATCACGCTGCCGCCCGACGCACAGTGGCGGCGCGTGCACCCAGTCACCCCGTTGCTCGAGGGGTGGAAGATCATCGCGGCGGTGCTGGCCTTCCTGTTGTGGCAGAACGCCGAGCTGATCCTGGAGGCGTATTCGGCGGTTCAAAGCTACCGGGGCGACGTGCCGCCCACCCTGATCCTGAGCATCGGCCTGGGGGTGGTTGGCGCGCTGCTGGTCATTGGCCTCGGTCTGTGGCTCTCCTGGCGAATGCGCGCCTACGCCGTCGACCGCGACGCCGTCTACCTGCGCACGGGAGTTCTCAACCGCCAGTTGCGCACCGCGCGCCTGCCGCGCATCCAGTCCGTCGACATAGTCCACCCGCTGCTCGGCCGCATCTTCGGCCTGGGGCGTCTGAGGGTGGAGGTGGCCGGTGGCAGCGATTCGCACGTACTGATCGGATTCCTGCGGACGCGCGAGCTGGAGGAGCTGCGCGATCGGATCCTGTCGCTGGCGGCCGGAGCCCAGCTGTACGGCGAGGGTGAGGCGGTGGAGCCGAATGCGACTGCGGGCCCGGGGATGGAGCGGCTTGGCGAGGTCGGCGAACCGTATGGGGATGCGGTGCCGCGCAGACGCCTCGTTGACCCCGACGGGGCGGCGGGGCCGGGTTCGGCGGAGCGCGGGATGCGTGCCTCCGGGGAGCCGGGGCGCGTACCCGGGGAAGCGCCCGCCGTTGGCGGGGAACAACGCGAGGGAGCCGCGGCGGGCCGGTCGGTGCCCCGCGGATTCGAGGACGCCGCGGCCGCACCGCTGATCGGAGACGCGCGCCTGCGGGGCGGCGAGCGCGACCTGTACGCCGTGGAGCCGCGCATCCTGATCGGTTCGATACTGCTCTCCGGCGCGACGATTGCGGTGCTGGCCCTACTGCTGGGATGCATCGGGTTGGTGGTGTCGCTTGTGGTCGGCGGGGCCTTCGGCAAGGAGGGTGCGCTTGCGGTGCTCTCCTCAAGCGTGTTGCCGCTGCTGGCCGTGCCGCTGGCCTTCGGCGGTTACGTCTGGAACCGGTTGGACAAGGGCTGGCACTTCCGCGCCGCGGCCACGCCCGCAGGCATCCGGGCCAGCTTCGGACTCACATCGGAAACCTCCTCCACACTCCCGCCCGGTCGAGTCCATGGCGTTCAGATTGAGCAAGGGGTGCTGTGGCGTCGGCCCGACTGGTGGCGGGTGCAGGTTAGCGTGGCCGGGCGCGCCGCCGCCGAGGTCAAGTCTTCCGGGGTGGAGGACACCGGGGCGAACGTGCTGCTGCCGGTGGGGCGGCGGGAGACGGCTCTGCGGGCGCTGTGGCTGGTGGCGCCCGACCTGGGTGTGGCCGATCCCGACGCCTTCCTGGAATCTGCCCTGACCGGGCAGGATCAGGACGGGGTGGGGGATACACACCTCGCGGTAGAGGATCCGGGACGCGGCTTCATCCGTATCAGTCCCCGCGGACGTCTGTTCTCACCGCTGGCGTGGCGGCGCGAAGCGATTGCGCTGACCGACACCTGCGTGGTGCTGCGGCTCGGCCGGTGGCGGCGGCGCATCAGCGTGATCCCCTACGAGCGGATCCAGTCGCTGCGGCTGGTGCAGGGGCCCTGCGCGCGGCGGCGCGGCCTGGCTGCGCTGCATCTGGACATGGTGGATGCGGAGATCGGACGCTCCTTGAGCAACCTGGACCTGAATGATGCCGCCGCCATTGAACGCGTCATCTCCGAGCGGGCGCTGCGGCGCCGCCAGCAGGAGCGTCTGGACCGCTGGCTCGCCCGCGCCGCTGAGATCGGTTGAAGCGGTCACGGACGACGGGCGCTGTGTCCAGGGCCCGTCGTCCTCGTCACGCTGTCTTCTCTGTCACGACACTGCGGCGGTCGATCCCGGGGCGTCTACGCTTATACGCGATGAGCACTCGCACTCGGACGATGATGACGTCCAAGATCCACCGCGCCACCGTGACGCAGGCCGACCTCGACTACGTCGGCTCCATCACCGTGGACGCGGATCTGCTCGAAGCAGCCGATCTGCTGCCCGGCGAGCGGGTGGACATCTGCGACTGCACCAACGGCAACCGCCTGTCCACCTACGTCATCCCCGGCGAGCGTGGCGCGGGCGAGATCTGCATCAACGGCGCCGCCGCTCACCTGGTCAGTCCCGGTGACATCGTGATTCTCATCGGCTACTCCCAACTGAGCGATGACGAGGCGCGCACCTACCTGCCGCACGTGGTGTTCGTGGACGCGGACAACCGCATCGTCGAACGCGGCACCGAGCCCGGGCAGGTTCCCGCGGACTCCGACGTGGCCCGGATGCAGGGACTGCGGTCCTCCGGCCTGCCGCTCGCTGCGGTGCGCGGCTGAACTGCGCAGTGTCCACGGTTGGGCAAGTCGAGCCGATGCCCCAGCCGCGCTTCCCGACGACAACTAACGGCGCATACGGCGCCGAATCTCCCGTCGAGTGCCACGGCTGATCTTGTGGCTGCGGAGCATAAAGCGAAGGGCAGCTTTGCGTCTGAGCGAGCGCGGTGTTGCACGCAACGGCTAATCTCCTACGCCGGGTGGGAGCTGGCGCAATGGTGGAATAGCAACGAAAAACTCCAATTGGTCGGTGGACCGCGCGGTTGTCTGACCACCCTCCAGTGTGCAGCGGAGGTCTCGCTGCACACTGGAAGCTCATCACGCTTGTGCGGCCTTGCGAAGATTCCGCATGATTCCGGGGTTTTCTGGGAGAGCCAGTCGGCTCGAGTGTGCAACGCCGAGGAATGCCCGCGCAACGACGCTCCGAATGTGGTCCTCTCCGGCTGCCACATCCTGTCCGGTGAGGCGGACGGCAACGTAACCGCCCGCGAGCGCCTCCTGGTCGCGCCGGCGATCTTGCGTGAACTGTTCGTTGGATGAATGGAACTCCCAGCCATCCGTCTCAACGATGAGCCAGTTCTGCACCAGCATGTCGACCTCGCCGACGCCCTCAATGGTTACGCCTGTTTCGACGGCTAAGCCGATATGCCGCAATGCGAGCCGAGTGCGAGTTTCCAGAGGCGAGCGGGAGGCGGGGTCTGTGAGCATCAGGCGCTGTCGCCCTTTTGCTGCGTATCGTCCAGTCAACAGTTCCGAGATCTCCTCCGTCGAAGTGTCGCCGCGGTTGAGGGCCGCGTCCGCGACGCATATGGCATCGAGTTCGTCGAGGCACACCAGGCAGCAGGCGACTATCTCCGCCGGGGACACAACTGGGAAATCGTCCACTGTCAGTGGTGTGATCTGGGTCTTGCGATGCAGCGTTACGGTATCCAGATCCCGGTAAGTGCTGGGCCGCATACTGTGGTTTCTTGGAACCGCCAGGTGTAGGGATTCGGGCTTGTTCCACATGGGGTAGCCGAGTACCTCGGCGGCGCTCGCGCAGGTCAGGTGCGCTCGAAACTGTCTGCACTTGACAATGCGTGGATCTGTTCCCGGGATCGCAAGGAATCGCGGTATGGGGCGGTAGAGCAGCTCGGCGGCGAGGGCGGCTTCGATGATGCGCTTATCCTCCGCACCGCGAACGACCTCATCGTCATACGCCGCACCGTGCAGTGCCGTGACGCGTTCCAGCAATAGCTCGACTTCGAGGTCCATGAAGGAATAATGGCCTTGCACCCGTCGACTCGTGTAGCCCCGGTCGCCTGCCTGTGGATAACTCGCGCACGGAGTGGTCTGCCGCTGCTACCTGTGGATGCCCCTGAGGATAGGTCGGTGGATGTTCGGGACGGGCTCGGGAACGTTCTGGGGTCGGGCCCGGTCAACGCTGGTGGAGATGACGTCCGGCCGGATATGAGCCCTGTACGGCCAGCGGTTACACTCGCGCGCGTGAGTGAAGCCCTCGACAACCAGCAGACTTCCGCGCCGCAGGCCGCCGAGCCGGGCGCATCTCGGCCCGAACCCCGGCAGGCCGCTCCATCGTCGGGCGACCAGTTCCGGATCAGGTCCGATAAGCGCGACCGCCTGCGCGAGGAGGGTTGGGAGCCGTACCCGGTTTCCGTGCCGCTGACCACCACGATCTCCGCCGTGCGTGAGCGCTACGGCCACCTCCAGGCCGGCGAGGAGACAAGCGATGTCGTC
Source organism: Actinomyces glycerinitolerans (assembly GCF_900098745.1). Classification (GTDB taxonomy): domain Bacteria; phylum Actinomycetota; class Actinomycetes; order Actinomycetales; family Actinomycetaceae; genus Actinomyces; species Actinomyces glycerinitolerans. The sequence continues at coordinate 303,773 of NZ_FQTT01000010.1, read as the reverse complement.
GGCGTCGCGGGACGCGTCGTGTTCCTGCGCAACACCGGCCGTCTTTGCTTCGTCACCCTGCAGGACGGCGCAGGCGAGACTCTCCAGGCGATGCTGTCGGCCAAGTCGCTGCCGGGCGCGGGTCACTCGAGCCTCGCCGCCTTCAAGACCGACGTTGACCTCGGCGATCACCTGTTCGTCCACGGGCACGTAGGTGCCTCCCGGCGCGGGGAGTTGTCCGTCTTCGCGGAGCCGGAGCTGCGCGCGGACGCCGACCCCGCCGCCCTGGCCGAACTTGGTGACGACGCCATCGCGACCCCGGCCTGGCGCATCGCCTCCAAGGCGCTGCGACCTCTGCCCAAGACTTGGACCAATGAGGCCGGAGAGGCGGTGACCCTCTCGGAGGAGCAGCGGGTGCGCCGTCGGGAGCTGGACCTGCTCACGCGCCCGGCCGCCCGCGACATGGTGCGCACCCGGGCCGCCGTGGTGCGCAGCCTGCGGGAGAACTTCTACGGGCGCGACTACGTCGAACTGGAGACGCCGGTGCTGCAGGCGATTCACGGCGGCGCCGCCGCACGGCCGTTCATCACGCACATGAACGCACTGGACATGGACCTGTACCTGCGCATCGCCACGGAGATCTACCTCAAGCGTGCCGTCGTAGGCGGCGTCGACCGGGTGTTCGAGATCGGCCGGGTTTTCCGCAACGAGGGCATGGACTCCTCCCACTCCCCGGAGTTCGCGGTCCTGGAGGCCTACGAGGCCTACTCCGACTACAACGGCATGGCCGAGCTGACCCAGAACCTGGTGCAGCAGGCGGCCCGCGACGCCTTCGACCTGAGCGAGGGCGAGGAGATCGTGCGCCTGGCCGACGGCACCGAGTACGACCTGTCCGGCCAGTGGCGCCGGCTCGACCTGTACACCTCCGTATCCGAGGCGGTGGGGGAGGAGATCACCGTCGCCACCCCGCGCGAGCAGCTGGTCCGGATCGCGGAGCGGCTCGGCCTGGAGGTCGACGACTACGCCGTGGCCGGCAAGATCGTGGAGGACATCTTCGAGGAGACGGTCGGCAACGACCTGTGGGAGCCGACCTTCGTCTACGACTTCCCCGAGGACACCTCCCCGCTGACCCGCTACCACCGCTCCCGCCCGGGGCTCACCGAGAAGTGGGACCTGTACATTCGCGGCACCGAGACCGCCACCGCCTACTCCGAGCTGGCCGACCCGGTCGTCCAGCGCGAGCGCTTCGAGGCGCAGGCGCTGGCCGCAGCCAAGGGCGACCCCGAGGCCATGGTCTTGGACGAGGACTTCCTGGTGGCCATGGAGCAGGGCTTCCCGCCCTGCGGCGGCATGGGCATGGGGGTGGACCGGCTGCTCATGGCCCTGACCGGTCAGGGCATCCGCGAGACCATCACCTTCCCCCTGGTGCGGCGCGGCTGAGTTGGCCGGCGCGAAGGCGATGCCGGGGTTGGAGCGCAGGGCGGGAGGAAGATGTGCTGACGGTAGATCGTCCCGAATACGGGGATCACTTCTCGCTCAAGCACTTCAGCCTGCTCAACGCGCTGCTTGGCGCCTTCAATGCGTCCGAGGTGGGTTCGCCCGGCTATGTGTTGTCCAAATACCTGCTGGAGCACTTCGATGACCTGCCCCGTCTGAACGTTTACGAGGTCGCCGAGGAGTGCGCCATCTCGCGGTCGAGCATCCGCCGCTTCTGCCAGGCGATCGGCTTCGAGACCTTCACGGGGGTCAAGGCGGCCGCCTATGAATGGCAGCTGCACTGGCGGTACTTCGTCGACTACGCGAACGAGCCTGGATTCGATGCCTACCTGTCGGCTCACATCATCCGCATGCTCTCTGAAATTCGTGACGTCGCCGCCTCCCGGAGTGTGCGGGAGTTCGTGGAGGATCTGCACCGGGCGCGCGAGGTGGCGTGCCTTGCCTCCGACTTCTCATCCATGAGTGTGCGGGAGTTCCAGCAGGCGATGCTCTACGGCGGCAAGCTTCTGCACGTCCTGACCGAGGGCTCCGGGGATCCCGTGGTGTTGGACGGCCTATGCCGGGAGGACCTCGTCGTGGTCGTGTCGGTGACGGGCAACTACGCCAAGGCCGCTTCTAAACAACTGCGAACGTTACGTGCACGCACCGTTGTACTGACCACCAACCGCTCGGCGGAGCTGCACCGCTTATTCGACCGGGTCATCTACCTCAGTCGCGAGGATCTCCAAGGACGCAGAAGCGTGTACTCAAAGTACGGGGTGAGTGTGTTCTTCGATCTGGTCTACAGCCAGTACACGCGACGCTATCTCGCCTCGGAGCCGGTTCGGCGCTCGCTCGAACCCGGTTGGCATCCCGATGACGGTGTGCTGGACTGATCGCTTCGACGCTTGGGTTCAGAATATGAACCCCGTGGCCGGGCGGGCCGCTTCTAACTTTGAAGTACCACCACGCTGGTGCACTTCAAAGGAGATGGCATATGCACTACGACTGGAATCCTCGCTTTCCCGAGGGCTTCTTATTCGGCGCCTCCAGTGCCGCCTGGCAGGTTGAGGGCGCGACCACCGAGGACGGTCGCACTCCGGCGATCATCGACCTCAACTCGCAGAAGAAGGCCCCGTTCGTCGACAACAAGTTCACCGCGGACCACTACCACCGTTATGCCGAGGACGTCGCGCTCATGAAGGAGTGCGGTCTGACCAGCTACCGCTTTTCGATCGCCTGGCCGCGGATCATCCCGGCCGCCGACGGCGCTGTGAATCCCGACGGCATCGCCTTCTACAACGGCCTCATCGACGAGCTGTTGGCGGCTGGCATCACTCCAATCGTCACCCTGTACCACTACGACATGCCGGTTTGGGTCGAAGAGGAGCTGGGCGGCTGGCGGTCTCGAGACGTCATCCCAGCCTTCGAACACTACGTGCGTACCTGCTTCGAAGCCTTCGGTGATCGTGTCAAGTACTGGCTCAGTATCAACGAGCAGAACATGCAGATCTGCTACGGCGACTGGCTGGGCGTATCCAAGGGCGTCGAGGACTGGTTCCGTGACAAATGGAAGATCAACCACATCATGAACCTCTGCCACGCCGTGGCGGTCAATCTCTGTCATGAGCTCGTGGCCGGAGGCAAGATCGGCCCGGTTCCCGGGTATGTGCCGATCTACCCCGAGACCTGCCGCCCCGAGGACCAGATCGCCGCAATGAACGCGGAGGAGTTCACCGAGAAGATCTGGTGCGACACCTACGCCTACGGAGACTACTCGCCCTTCTTGTACAACTATTGGCGTAACCACGGCATCGACCCGGATATCCGGCCGGGCGACATCGAGACGATGAAACGGGCGAAGAGCGACTTCCTCGCAGTCAACTGCTACCGGTCCAATACCGCCAGGCACGCCCCGGCCGACGCCGAGGCGCAGGACTACCTGTTGAACGCGTCCGGTAATAAGGGGGAGCTCACTTTCCCGGTGGTTCCCGGCCAGTACGCGCTCACCCGCAACCCCTACGTCGAGTACACCGATTGGGACTGGGAGATCGACCCGGTTGCGATGCGCTACGCCCTGCGCTACCTCTGGGACCACTATCGGCTGCCGATGGTTATCACCGAGAACGGTTTCGGCGCCCACGAGTCCAAGAGTTCCGACGGGAAGGTCCATGACCCGCAGCGCCTGAACTACATCCGAGACAACCTCTACCAGATCGGCTTGGCCATCGAGGACGGCGTGGAAGTCTTCGGCTACAACGCGTGGACCTTCACCGATCTGCTTTCCACCGGCAATGGAATGGCGAAGCGGTACGGCTTCGTTTTCATCGACACGACCGACGAGGAGCAGAAGGCGACAGACGACGTCTCCACCTTGGCCCTGACCCGCATTCCCAAGGACTCCTTCTACTGGTACCAGTCATTCATCGCCTCCGGGGCGACGCAGTGGGGTAAGGAGATGAGCAACTGATGGGGATCAAGGAAGACCGTATTGCGCTCAGCCGGGACCTGATTGAATACATGGGCGGCGAGGCAAATATCTTGGCGGCGGCTCACTGCTACACGCGTCTGCGCCTGACGGCAAGAGATCCGTCGAAGATCGATGAGGCCGCTATTTCTGGCCGTGACGGGGTGCTGGGGCTGGTCAAGCGCAACGGCCAGTATCAGATCGTGATCGGCCCGGATGCGACGGATCTGTACCACGAGTTCGTGCAGCTCGGCGACTTCGAATCCGCCGGCGGCGTTGTCGACGAACAGGCCGCGGCGGAGGACGCCCAGCACTCCGCGGGGAGCGTCGAGGCGGGGGAGCAGGGACGGCGCGGCTGGATGACCGCCGTCCTGGACTTCATCGGGGGTACGTTCTCGCCGGTCATCCCAGTGCTGATTGCGGGCGGCCTGACCGGGGCCGTGCTGACGGTGCTGACGAACTTCTTCCACGTCGCCGACACCTCCGGCACCTACCAGGTGTTCTACGCCGTCAACCAGGCCGCCTTCTACTTCCTGCCCGTGTTCATCGGTTTCAGCGCGGCACGAAAGCTGAATGTGGATGGCTACCTGGGTGCCTTCCTCGGCACGGTACTGCTGTATGAGACGATCAACGGGGCGGAGGGGCTGACCTTCGTGGGACTCCCGGTAGCCCAGGTCACCTACAACACCACGGTGTTCCCGATCATTCTGGGCGTGCTGTTCATGAGCCTGGTGTACCGCGGATTTGGGCGCATTCTGCCCGGGGCACTGCGCGCGGTGTTCCTGCCGTTGTTGACCATGCTGGTGACGGTCCCGGTGACGCTGCTGGCGCTGGGACCGATAGGCAACGTGCTCGGCGGCTGGCTGGCGAGTGGGGTCACGACGGTGTACGACGCCGCACCGCCGCTGGCCGTGCTCGTCATCGGGGCGACGACGCCATTCCTGGTGTTCTTCGGCATGAACAACGCTCTGTATCCGGTCGTCTTTGCCCTCCTGGCAGAAGTGGGCGGCGATCCACTGGTGATGGCCGGGATGCTGGCGGCGAACGTGTCCGTGGGTGCCGCCTGCCTCGCCGTGGGACTCAGATCCCGGGAGGTGAAGACGAAGTCCGTGGCGATCTCCGCCGGCATCACCGGCCTGCTGGGCATCACCGAACCCGGCGTCTACGGCGTGCTGTTCCCGCTGCGCCGCCCGTTGATCGCCGCCGTCATCGGCGGTGGCGGCGGAGGGCTGCTGGCCGGTCTGCTGGGCACCACCCAGTACGTCATCGCCAGCCCGAGCTTCGCCTCACTGCCCGCCTACATCCCCGCCGACGGCTCAATGTCGAACTTCTACGGGGCGATCGGGGTGGCAGTCTTCTCGGTGGTGGTCGCCTTCACCGCGGCATGGCTGCTCGGAACCGGGGAGAAGGCACGGGCTCCGCAGGCGGGATGAGCGCCGACATCATCGACGACGGCGCCGGAGCCACCCACCACGGGCGGGCTCCGGCGCCGTCGGGCCCGGCCCTATTCGAACCGGACCGTCGCGGAGGCGACCATCCGGGCCGCCGCCCGCGTGCTCGCCAACACGGCGACGCCGACCAGCGCCAGGCATGCGCCGAGCACCACGTAGTAGGAGCCCGCAGGCCAGCCGACTCCCCGCGACGAGGTACCGACGATGACGACCCACGCCGTGTACACCGCCGCGCCAATGCTCAAAGCCAGCACGGTGACCACGGGAAGCAGCATCTCCCAGGCGACCGCATGCCGCAGCGTCCGCTGGGGCATCCCCACCAGGCGCAGCAGGGACAGCACCCGGCGCCGCGCCAGTAGAGAGGAGACGGTGGATACCGCCAGCGCCGCCGCCGACACCCCCGCGGCGATGAGGATGCCGATATAGCCCAGGGCCGCGAACTGGTTCTCCAACGCGGAGGCGGAGGTGACCACATTGTCGACGCGTGAGATCGGGTATTGGTTGATCACTCCCGGTGCCGAGTTCACCATGGCGGTGCGGGCGCGCTCCACCGAGGCCGCTTCGCCGTCGGTCGCGACCAGCAGCATGGCTGCGGCATCGGCCTCGGGAGCGGTATACGGCCGCGGATCGGCGGCCTCGTTGAGGAGCCAGTCCCACCCGACGCTGACCCACTCAGAGTCCTCGACCGCCCCCGGGGAATCGGCGTCGAAAGCGCCCAGGGCGCGGGCGTCCTCCGTCCGCAGCGCCAGCCGCATGGAGGCGTCCTCGGAATCGCCCGATGCGTCGGGGGCGACGGCTACGGCAGTCACGCCCTCGACCTGCGCGATACGGTTCGCCACCTGCTCGAGCTCGGTCGCGGCGTCGAGCTCGGGCAGCGTGTACAGCGTCGTCGGCGCCAGGTAGCCGCGGCCCTGGTGCAGCTCCGGGATGCCGGCCGCGGCGGTGATGGCGACTGCGAACAAAGTCACCGCGTACACGGCGACGACGAGGCCGCCGACGGCGCGGAAGGTCGCCCGGGGATGCTGGACCATCCTGCCCAGGCCGATCACCTGCGCCGCATTGCGGGCGCGGCGTTGCGCCAGGCGAGCAGCCCATGAGGTCAGCAGGGGGCCGGCCCACAGCAGTCCCAGCATGGTCAGCACGAATGAGGCCACCAGCAGTTGGCCAGTGGGCATGGCGGCGGCCCACCCCGAGCCGGATTCGACGGTGCTGGTGAGAATGCGCACCGTCGTCAGTCCCGCCAGGCCCAGCAGCAGGGGCAGGAGGGAGCGCAGCCGCGGCGGGCGTTCGCGGCGCTCGCGGGAGGCGCCCAAGGGGCCGACGTCGGCCCGCAGCGTCGTCCACCAGGTCACCGCCGCCGCCATCAGGGGGACGGCGACGACGGTCGCGCCGATGACTCCCGGCGAGGTCAGCAGATCGCGTGGGAAGAAGGTCGAGGAGCCGATCTCAAGGCGCGCCGCCAGCGGGATGAGGAGGAGGTACAGGACGACGCCGAGCATTGCTCCCAGCAGGGCCGTCACGGCGGTCTCCGCCGCGGCAATCCGCGCCACCCGCCCGGGAGTGGCGCCGATCAGACGTAGGGTGGCGAAGCGCTCGGCGCGTTGTGCCGCGCCGAGACCGGTGACGATGGCGATCAGCAGCAGCACCGGAATGAGCACGGCGATCGCCCCGATGAGGGCAACGATCCGGTACGCCGCGGAGGCGTAGTCGTAGCCGATGAACTCGGTGACCACTTGTGGATCGCTCATACCCTCCCACTCCAGCACGCGTGACTGTTCCACCCCGAGCACCAGCACCAGGGAGTCCGGCCCCTCGATGGCGTCGTCGGACAGGACTCCCACGCGCTCGCCGTAGCGCTCGCCCAGCTGGTCGGCGGGCACGGCATCGATGAGTTCGGCAAGGGCGGGGGAGGAGAGATACTGGCCCGGGCGGGGGACGACGTCGGAGCCGGGGATCCGCACCCGGGTGTCCGGTGTGGTGGCGACCATCAGGATGGTGATCAGGCGATCCTCGTAATGGTCGGTGGCTGATACGGCGGCGGCCGTCTCCGGCGTTAAGACTGTGTCCTCCTCAAGTTGCTGCATCACCCCCGGGTTTGTCAGCATCAGTTCGGTCCAGGTGGAGCGCTCGGAGCGCTGCCCGAAGGCCTGGGCGGCGGCGGCCAGCAGCAGGAAGAGTGCGACGCCGATCATGACGCCCGCCGTAATACCCGCAAGACGGCGGCGAGCGACGCGGTCTCCGGCCACGACCAGGCGGGCAAGGGGGAGCGTGCTCATCGTGTCTGCTCCTCGCCGTCGGGCCGGGCTGCGGCGAGCAGGCCGTTGTTGAGGCTGACGCGCCCGTCGCGGATGATCACCTCGCGGTCGGCGTAGGCGGCGATGCGGGCGTCGTGAGTGACGATCACCAGGGCGGAGTGCGCCGCACGCGCGGCCTTGAGTAGGGCGCCCATTGTCTGTTCGGCGGCCAGGGAGTCCAGGGAACCGGTGGGCTCGTCGGCGAACAGGATGCGCGGCGAGGTGACCAGGGCGCGGGCGACCGCGACGCGTTGGGCCTGCCCGCCCGAGAGCTGGGTGGGCAGTTTGCGTTCGTGGTCGCCCAGGTCGAGGGCCGCCAGTTGGGCGTGGGCGCGTGTAAGGGCCTCCCGGCGCGAGGCGCCCGCCAGCAGCAGTGGCAGTGTCACGTTGTCCAGCGCCGACAGGTCCGGCAGGAGCTGACCGAACTGGAAGATGAAGCCGAACTCCGCCAGGCGCAGGCGGGCGCGGTCGGCCTCATTCAGGGCGGCGACGTCGCGGCCGCCGTAGAGCACGCTGCCGGCGTCGGGCGTCAGCACTCCCGCCAGCACGTGCAGGAGCGTGGACTTGCCCGAGCCGGAGGGGCCGGTGATGGCCAGGACCTCGTCCGTGGCGATGTCGAGGTCTATGCCGCGCAGTGCGCGGGTGGCGCCGAAGGCGAGTTTCAGTCCGCGCGCCCGCACGATCACCTCGGGTGCCGAGGCGGGGGAGGGCGTGGGTGAAGCGGCTGGGGCGGCCGAAGCATTCGGGGCGGAGGGTGTGGTGCTCATGCCCGGACCTCCCGGCGCAGCTCGTTCAAGCGGGCGGCGGTCAGGTCGATCCAGCGCAGGTCCGCCTCCAGGTGGAACAGGGCGTGGTCGGCAATGAGGATCGTGTGCAGGTCGGCCCCCTCCTTGCGGCGGGTGAGCTCCCGCATGCGCTGGGTGTGGGCGGCGCGTTGCAGGTCCAGGAGGTGCTCGGCGTCGTCGTCGAGCAGGATGGCGATGATGGTCTTGGCGAACAGGTCGGCCTGGATGGAGTCGGAGGGGACCTCGGGGCTGCGAATCCACTCCTCCACGGCGGCGCGCCCGGTTTCGGTGATCTCGTAGCGCTTGCGTTCCGGGCCGGCGCCGGTTTCGGCCCCGAGCTGGACGATGAGGCCGTCGCGCAACAGGCGGGCGAGGGTGGCGTAGACCTGGCCGAAGGCGAGAGGCTTGGTGCCGGCGAACCAGCGGTCCCAGTGCGTCTTGAGGTCGTATCCGTAGCCGGGGCCGGTGCTGAGCAGCCCGAGGAGCGTGAGGCGTGTGTCCATGAGCCGGACTATACACGCGAGGTATACCTGTGGTGTGTAGATGGGGTGTGGATCGGTTGGACGCTCACTAGCTGGAACTCGGTTGGGCAAAGTGTCCGGAATCGGCATGAACGTCCGCGGATGGCCGTCCCGCGTCTTGCGGATCGCCGAAATTACGCGGTTTTCCTGCCCAGCGACTCAAGTCCGGGTGGCGTTTGTGCCGTTCTTGGACAGTTTCGGCGGCTGGGCTGCCAGGTTCGAGTGGCGGTGTTGGTGTGTTTAGTGTCCTTGTTGGGTTTCGGCTTGGTCGGTGAGGTAGGTGGTGGTGCGGACGATGTTGTAGGCGGTGGTGGTGTTGGTGGTGGTGATGGTGCCGACTACGGGGGTGGTGGTGCCGCCGGTGGGGGTGTAGGTGGCTTGCCAGGTGGTGGTCAGGGTGGTGGTTACGCCTTGGGCGGTGGTGGTGTATTGGTGGGTGACGGTTTGGTTTGGCCAGGGGGCTCCGGGGTCGGTGGTGGTTGTGGTGGTGTTGTCGCCCCAGTTCCAGGTGTAGGTGGTGGGGGTGGCGTGGATGGTGACCTCGGTGCCGGCGATGGTGGTTGTGAGGGTTTGGGTGTCGGGGTTGGTGTAGACGATGAAGTCTTTGGTCAGTAGTACTTCCGGGCCTGGGGGTTGGCGGGTGATACCGGACCCGTCGGCTAGGAGGGTGGACACGTCGGTGGCGGTGACGGTAATTGCCACCATGGTGCCGTCCGCTGCTTGGGCGGTGGTTGTGGGGGCGGCGTCTGTGTCGCAGTCGGCGGGGTTGAGGAGGAAGGACCCCACACCGGTATTCACGCTGGTTCTCATGCCAATGCAGGCTAGGTAGCGTAGTTGGGCAACTTGGGCGGCATGCTCATTGAATACGCCGCCGCCGACAGCGGTGTTCGCTGCGGCCGGCCCGCCCGGCGCAAACGAGAGAACCTGACGAGACGTGCTGCCAGTCACCACCACAGAACTACCGTAGCCGTGAGCGTCGTATTCATCTCCTGTCTGACTACTTGCCGTAGCCGTGGGGACTGAAAAGTACAACACCAACATTGCCGCGGCGGTCCCGAAGATAAGAGGTGACATGTGTGGTTTCATTCAGTTCCCTCCTCGCCCTCTACCTGAACTATTTCGACAGTCCAGTCAGCGCCTGTCCAATATGTTTGGAGTAGAAGGGTGTGTTCTGCTCCCTCGATTTCACGTGTTGATTGGTCCCCCAGGTGCGACGCATGAGCACCTGTGACGACGTTGGCTCGTATGACGTAGCGGTTGGGGTCGGTGTCGTCCACCCAGTACTCCAGGGGTGTGATCTCCTGCTCCCACGGATCCGTCCAACCACCCGCATCATGCATTTCGGATGCCTCAGCTCCGACTCCGTTGCAGAATTCGCAGTTGTCGTCGCTCATGCCCTCGAACGCAACCAGGTCGCCGGTGGCGTAAACGTAAGGAACTAGCTCGAGGAAGTATGTGGCTGCGGTGGCTGCGCCTTCGGGGGTGAACTCCGGGGTGTAGGGGGCGGGTGGTTCCATGGCCAGGGCGGTGGCCCGGGCGGCGGCGTCCTCGGGCGAGAGTGTGGGCGTGGCGCTAGCGCTGGCGGTGGCGGGTGGGGTCCAGGTGGGGGTGTAGGTGGTGCGGTTAGTGGCGTTTGAGCAGCCTGCACCCAGGACGGTGAGGCAGATGGCCAGCGCCGCTGCTTGGCGTGCTCGGTGCGCTGGTGTCGGGGTGTGTGAGTGTGCGGCAGTACGCGCCTGGTGGCATGGGCTGACGTGCGGCGTGGTGGCGGGTGTGGGCATGTTGGGGTGGCCTCCTCGTTGAGGGCCCGGGTGGGGTGTCGGCGGCGTGCCGATGCTCCGCAACCGTACCGTGACCCTCACCGTTGTCGCCACCCGGCCCGTGGCCCCTGTGGATAACCCCAGGGCCGGGGCGGTCGGCGGAGCCGGCGGGCCGCCGGGACATACCTTCCGCCGGTCGGGGAACGTCACCGGCACCGGTCTCGGCGAAGCGGAGGAATGGGGAGAGAGCTAGAAAGGCGCGGGAGCCGGCCGCTAGATGATTCTTAGGCCCGCATGTGCGGCGAGCGCGGGCGCTAGCTCCACGAGTTGGTCGGCGCCCACCCACGCTCCTCGCAGGCCCGCGGCGTCGTCGATCTGCTCGAGTTGAAGTCCCCGCAGGTCCACGTCTTTGAGTCGGCTCTCCCGGATCCGCAACTCGCCGACGCGGCAGTCGTCAAAAGCCACTCGGTTGAGCGTGGCGGCGGTCAGGTCGAGCGTGTCCACCGTGCAACCGCGTAGGCGCACATCCAGCAGATTGGCCCGCCCCAGCCCCAGGAAGCCGATGCGGCAGTCCTCGACCAGCACGCTGCGCCACTGCGTATCGTGGCATTCGCAGGCTCCGACCCGTGAGAACTCCCAGGAGACCTCTCTCCACACCGACCGCTGTGCGTGCAGCTCGGAGGCCGTCAGCCCGTCCACACGCGACTCCGCCAGGCGGAACTCCTCAAGGTGGGCGCGGTCTGCCCGCACATCCTCCAGGACGCACTCAACCAGCTCCAACCCGCGCAGATCCACCCCAGAGATGTCGACACCGCTTATCCGGGCTAGGTCAACGTACCCTCCCGCACGCAGGACGACGGCGCCGGCGGACTCAAGGTCCCGCGGTCGGATCGGTTTCGCGCGGGGCGGCCGGGGGAGATGCCTGTCGGACACGGGGCTCAGGCGGCGTCGTCGGCCCGGGACTGCTGGACGTCGGCGCTGAGGTATTCAGTGATGATCGCCTCGCATTCGGCGCGATCGACCGGGCGGCACCCCTTCGCCACCCAGCCGGCGATCTTGGCGGGTTCCTCTCGTGTCAGCCGCAGTCCGCGGCGCAGCAGCACATGAATGGGCTTGCGATGCTCGGCCAGGTCCCGGCGCAGTCGGAACCACCAGGTCTGCAGGCGCGGGCGCCGCAGCACGAGCGCGTCGGCGAGCACGCCGGCCTCCCGGCAACGGTCAACGAGCTCCGCGGCGAACACGCCCTCCGCGACGTATACCGGCAGGGCGTCCACGTCGAGGGTGGTGTAGTCGACGGTGGCGTTGTCCCGGATCGAGTACACGGGCACAGTCGTCGAGCCCGTGGCACACAGTTCCAGAATCGCCGTCATGGCCCGGTCGGCGTCCCAGGAGGCCGGGTTGTCCCAGTCTATGGCGCTCATGGCCTCGGCCCGACTGACACCGTCGGCGCCTGAGAACGTGCCGTCAAGCAGAGGCATGCCCGGCTCATCGCCGTCGCGATAGAAGTCGTCCAGTTTGAGGCGGTGTGCGCCGCACCGACGTAGCAGGGAGGTCTTACCGGAGCCGGACGGGCCGGCAAGCAGGATGACGCGGGTGCTCACGGGACCCAAGGCTATCCTGCCGGGCGGGTGCAGGCGGAAACGACGGCGTTGTCGGCAGACGCAAATGCAGATCGGAGTGGGCGGATCGGGGCAAGCGAGCGTGCGATTCGAACGTGCGATCTCTGTCCCGGGGGCTGCCGTCGAAAGCGGCGAATTGGGTACTATCGCCGTGAGGGGCAAACATGAGGCGGCGTCATGGGGAACGTGCGAGAGGCTGAGGCCAGTGAACTCCTCGGGCTGATCCGGCGCGGAGAGGCGACCACTCGGTCCGAGCTTCAGGATCGTATGCAGCTTTCACGAGTCACGTTGGGCAAGCGGCTTGACGTGCTGCTGCGCTCGGGGCTGGTGGACGAGGCCGGGCAGGACGCCTCGACCGGTGGCAGGCCGCGCACGGTATTCCGAATTCGCCCCGGCTGCGGCGTGCTGCTGGCCGTCGACATCGGCAGCTCACGCACCAACCTGGCGGTGACGGACTTCGCCGGGACGATCCTGGTACGCGATGACCGGCTACTGGACCTCTCTGGCGGTCCTGGCACGGTGCTCCCCTGGGTCCGCCGTCGTTTGAAGGCAATGCTCAAGGAGATCGGCGCCGCCGACAGCGTCCTCGGTGTGGGAGTCTGTGTTCCCGGTCCGGTCGATCCCGTCTCACGGCGCCTGGTCCACCCGGCGCTCATGCCTGGATGGCACGGGGTCGATCTTGCCGCGGAGTTGAAAGAGGATTTCGACGGCGTCCCGGTGGCCGTGGGCAGTGACGTGCAGGTGACCGCACTCGGCGAGTACCGGATGCACTGGTCCAACCCCGACGGCATCATCCTGGTTAAGGCGGGTGAGGGAATCGCCGCGGCCGCCGTGATCAATGGCGTCGTGCGCACGGGCGCCACTGGGGCGGCCGGAGAGATCGGGCACATGCGGATTTCGGAGGGGCGGCAGTGCCGCTGCGGGCGATTCGGGTGCTTGGAATCGGTCGCCGGCGGCTGGGCCCTGCGGGAGCGCCTGAGCGAGGCCGGCTGGACGGTCGGCAGTAGTGAAGAACTGGCCGACCTGGCGCTGCGCGGGGATTCGCTGAGTATCGAGCTGCTCGAGCTTTCGGCGCGACTCGTGGGCCGTGCGCTCGCGCCGGTCATTGCGGTTCTCAATCCCTCCGCGGTGGTGGTCGCCGGCGCCCTCGCCGACGGCGGAGCGGTGTTCCTGGACCCGTTGCGCGCCGCCTTGGAAGCCGTCGGGCCCCAGGAGGCGACTCGGCCGCTCGTCGTCGCGTCGGCGCAGTTGGGGGCCGACGCCGGCGTGGTCGGGGCGGCGCTGTTGGCTCAGGATCTGCTGACGGCCCCCGCGCATCTGGACATGCTGCTGACCCGAGTGACCTCACGGCGCCCAGACCAGGACAGTTTTGTAAAGCTCTTTACGTAACGGGTTGTGGCCGGTATCGTCGTGTCCACCGGAACCCACCGGCACACATGACGAGAAGAGGCAACGATGGCTGTTCTCACTCTGTCCACCGCTTTACCGGATACGTCCTTCCGACTCGACGTCGACGCGACCGACTGGCGTGATGCGCTTCGGCTGGCAGGGGAGGGACTTACCGCTTCCGGGGCGGCGACACCCGAATACACCGAGGAGATGATCGCGGCCGTGGAGGAGCACGGCCCCTACATCGTCATCGCCCCCGGTCTCGCCCTGGCGCACTCGCGGCCCTCCCCGGCGGTGCTGCACACCGGCATGAGCTGGGTGCGGCTGACACACCCCGTCGACTTCGGCAGCCCGAACGATCCGGTGCGCCACATCATCGGGCTGGCAGCCAAGGACGAGCGGGAGCACCTGGACGTCATGGCCGCCCTCGCCCGCGCCCTGTCCGACCCTGTCGCTCGCACCGAGTTGGACCGTGCACCCACTCCCGCGGCGCTCCGCGCACTGCTCGACCCGAACTCAACCGACACCACCACCTCTACCGGATTGGAAGAAGAATGAACATCACCTGCGTCTGCGGCATGGGCATCGGCACCTCGATGCTGCTGAAGATGAACGTCGAGCAGGCCGCGGCCTCGCTCGGCCTTGACGCGGAGGTCAGCACCTCCGACATCGGCACCGCCAAGGGGGCCGCGCAGAGCGCCGATCTGATCATCACCTCGGCTGAACTCGCCGAGGAGCTCACCGGGCTGTCCACGCCGGTCGCCGTGGTCCACAACTTCACCGACATCTCCGAGATCGAGGCCGCCTTGAAGGAGAAGACTCAGTGAACGCGTTGGTCGCGGTTCTCGATTTCATCAGCCAGGAGATCCTCAACGTCCCCGCCTACCTGATCGGCATCGTCGCCGCCGTCGGCCTGATCGCGCTGCGCAAGTCCGCCGGGCAGGTCATCGGCGGAGGACTCAAGGCGGCAATGGGGTATCTGATTCTCGGTGCCGGCGCCACCGTGGTCACGAGCGCGCTGGCGCCGTTCGGGGACCTGATCTTCACGGTTACCGGCGCCCACGGCGTCGTCCCGACCAACGAGGTCATTACCGCCCAGGCCGCGAGCGAGTATGGGACCACATCCGCCTATCTCATCGTGCTCAGCTTCCTGGTGATGCTGCTGCTGGCCAGATTCACGCCGCTGAAGTACGTGTTCCTTACCGGACACCACATGGTGTTCATGTCGACGCTGCTGGCCGTGGTCCTGTCGGTGGGCTTCGGCCCCGGGCACTCCGCCCTCGTGGTGGTGGTCGGTTCGGTGCTCATGGGCATCATCATGGTGGTGATGCCGGCCTTCGCCCAGCCGTACATGAACCGGGTCACCGGGGATGACAAGCTGGCCGTGGGTCACTTCAACACTGTCGGCTACCTGCTGGCGGGTGCGCTCGGCAGCGCCGTCGGCAAGCGCTCACGCTCCACCGAGGACATGAAGTTCCCGCAGGGCCTGCGCTTCCTACGCGACTCCATGGTCTCAACGACCCTGCTCATGCTGGTCCTGTATCTGGTGTTCGCCATCTGGGGCATGATCGCCGTACCCCGCGAGGAACTCATGACGGTCTTCGAGGGGACGCAGACCTCCGACACCTACGGCTCCTACATCATGGCGGCCTTTGCGCAGGCACTGCAGTTCGGGATCGGCGTCAGCATCATCCTGTACGGGGTGCGCATCATCCTCGGTGAACTGGTACCGGCCTTCCAGGGAATCGCCAACCGGGTGGTGCCCGGCGCCAAGCCCGCGCTCGACATCCCGATCGTCTTCCCCTTCGGCCCCAACGCCTCACTGATCGGCTTCATCGCCTCCTTCCTGGGCGGTCTGGCCTCGCTGGCGCTGATCGCCGTCTGGTTCGGGCCCGCCTGGGGGATGGCGCTCATCCTGCCCGGCATGGTCCCGCACTTCTTCGACGGCGGCGGTGCCGGGGTGTTCGGCAATGCCACCGGCGGGCGCCGGGGCGCGATCCTGGGCGGATTCGTCAACGGCATGCTCATCACCTTCCTGCCGGCCGCGCTGCTGACCGTCATGGGGTCCCTCGGCCTGGCCAACTCCACCTTCGGTGACGCCGACTTCGGCTGGTTCGGCTCGATCGTGGGCGTGCTCAGCCGTTTGGGAGCCGTCGGCGGTTCGCTCACCGCGCTCGGCTTCGGCCTCCTCCTGTTCGCCGTGGCCTGGTGGTACCAGGTACGGCTGGTGAACACCGGCTGGCTGCCCGCATCCGAGCGGGCGGCGCTGCAGGAGGAGAACAAGGCGAAGGCGGCGGCCGCTTGACCGAGGGCGGCTGCCTGAATTCGACGCACACGACGGGCCCGGCGACGGAAGTCGTCGGGCCCGTCATTGCTACTGGTCGCGGTGTGTGGCTTGTGCCGGCCTCGCTAGCCGTCTCGACCGATCTCGGCACGTAACGTCTACCGACCTCGGTGAAGGGGGGCCGGTGATGGCTCAGGCGAGCAGGGCGCGCATGCGGGCGCGGGCACCCTCGCGCTTGAGCGCCGCCAGCTCCTCGATGTAGGCGGTGCGGAAGCGCTCGTCGTCGGCCAGGTCGCCGAAGATCTCCCGGTTGCCGATGAAGCCGAGCTCGTCGCCTGCCTCCTGCTTCTCGGCGAAGGGCCGCAGGTCATCGGCCACCGGGATCGCCTCACCGTTCTCGTCGGTGCCGAGCACCCCCAGCGACCAGGCGGCGCACATGGCCGCGCCCAGGCGGATCGCCCCGCCCGCGGCGAGGTTGTCGCGCACGGTCGGCAGCACGAACTTCGGCATGCCGGAGGGGCCGAACTGCGCCAGCCTCAGCAGCGTGTCCGCGATCGCCTCATTGGTGAAGCGCTCGAAGAGCGTGTCGATGTACTCGTCCAAGTCGATGCCCGGCACCGGCAGCAGCCGCGGCCGCGCCTCGCGCTCCAGGAAGGCACGCACCCAGGCGGCGATGTCGGGGTCGGCGGCGGCCGTGTGCGCGTACTCCATGCCCAGTAGCCGGCCCCAGTGCGCCAGGCCCTGGTGGGAGGCGTTCAGCAGCCGCAGCTTCATCAGCTCATAGGGGACGACGTCGTCGACCATCTGCACCCCGACCTCCTCATAGGGCGGGCGTCCGGCCGGGAAGTCGTCCTCCAGCACCCACTGGGTGAAGGGCTCGGCCACCACCGGCCACGCGTCCTCCACATCCAGTTCGGCGCGCACCTCCTCAATGTCTGCGGGGGTGGTCTGCGGGGTGATGCGGTCGACCATGCAGTTGGGGAAGGCGACGTTGGCGTCGATCCAGTCGGCCAGTTCCGGGTCGGACAGGCGCGCCTGAGAGACGACGGCCGTGCGAGCGATCTTCCCGTTGCCGGGCAGGTTGTCACAGCTCATCACGGTGAAGGGGGCGGTGCCGGCCTCGCGGCGCAGCCGCAGGGCCTCCACGATGTAACCGAAGGAGGTCTCCGGCACGTGGGGGTTGGCGGCGTCGTGGGCGGCGCCGGGCGTGTCGGCCCGAAAGACGCCGGTGGCGTCGTCGATGTTGTAGCCGCCCTCGGTGACGGTCAGGGAGACGATGCGCGTGGTGGGGGCCGTCATCACCTCCAGCACGCCGGCGCGGTCCTCGGGAGCGAAGCGGTAGTCGCAGATGGAGCCGATGATCGCGGGCTCGTGGTGACCGTCGGGGTGCTTGAGAGTCAGGCTGTACAGGAAGTCCTGCCCCGTCAGGGCGTCGCGCATGCGGGCGTCCTGGGGCAGCAGGCCCACTCCGCAGATGCCCCAGTCCAGGGCCTTGCCCTCGCGCATGAGCCGGTCGAGGTACATGGCCTGGTGGGCGCGGTGGAAGCCGCCCACACCCATGTGGACGATGCCGGTGGTAATGGCGGAGCGGTCGTAGCTGGGGGCGAGCGGAGAGGCGGCGAGTGTGGTGGTCATGGTGTTGACATCCTTGTCTTGAGTCGGGTTCAGCGGTGTGGAAGTGGGTGGGGTTTGCGGCCGGCGTCGAGCCGGGGTGCCGTATGCGCCCCGGGCGGGTGACGGCGGCTTCGCTGGTGCGGGATCAGGCGGTGACCGCCTCCTTTTGCTCGTCGGCGTCCTCATCACTGAAGGTATCGAGGATGCGGGCGTTGCCGGGCAGTTTCAGGGCGAAGCACAGGAAGAAGGAGATGACGTAGATGCCGGCCAGCGCCATGGCCACCCACAGGTAGCCGGAGGCGGTGGTCTCGTCGCCCATCAGCAGGGTGACGATGGCCGGGCCCACGAAGGCGCCCAGGCCGGCGCCCAGGTTCAGGATCGCCAACGCGTTGCCGGTCTCGCCGTGGGCGTGGGCGGTGATCAACGGCGTGGTGGGCACGTGTGCGCTGAGCCCGATGCCGACGGCGGAGGTGCCCAGGGCGATCAGGAAGAAGTTCGGGCCCGCGACGATCGGGATCAGGTAGATGTAGGCCAGCGCCGCCGCCGTGATGGGGGTGGCGAACCACTGCAGGGTATTGCGCCAGCCGAGCTTGTCGCCGATCACGCCCCAGAAGACGTCGCCGAGGATGGCCACGAAGCCGAAGATGGAGAACTCCAGGATCGCCTGGGACTCGGGCATGCCGTAGACCTTGTGCAGGTAGACCACGTAGTAGGCCTGCATGCCGTACTGGCCGGACAGGTTGATGACCTTCACGATGCCACCTATGGAGACCTTCGGGTAGCGCCACAGCACGGAGACCGCCGAACCGACGGACTCGGCCACCGACTTGCCGCGGGTCTGCGCCGAGGAGGGGTGCAGCCGCAGGAACAGCATGCCGATAGTGCCGCCGACCGCCGCCAGTACCCAGCCGAGCCACAGGGTGGGGATGTGGCCGATGTGGGGCAGCAGCAGGCTGGACAGGTAGGAGCCGAGCAGCTGCATGCCCAGGCTGAAGGCGAACCAGAACCAGCCGGAGACCGAGGACTGGCGCGCCGGCGGGGTGACGATCATGGTCCAGGTCAGGAACCCGTAGGCGAACATGGGGTAGCCGAAGCCGCGCAGCCCGTAGAACAGCAGCAGCAGCGGCAGATTGTGGCTGGGCAGCCCCACCGAGATGAACAGTGCGTCGCACACCAGGAATGACACCAGGCCGATCAGCATCACCCGGCGGCAGCCGATCGCATCGCACAGGGCGCCGGAGAGGAAGGCCGCGATGGCCACGACCACCCCGTAGGAGGTGACGATCATCGAGGCCTGGGAGACGGCGAAGCCGACCTCGTCGCTGGACAGGTAGTTGGTGATCCAGACGGCCTCAATGCCGTCGCCGATCACGAAGATGATGACCGCCAGGAACCCCGTGGCGAGGTTGGTGGGGAATCCGGTTTTCTGTATGGCTGCAATGAACCTGTTGGAACTGGGCATCGTTGCTCGATCACCTTTGGTCGCTGGTCAGGGCCGGCGTCCTTCGCCGGTGAACCCAGTCTGCGGTCCCCGAGTGACCGTCTTGCTGACCGGTTGACCGCCCGCGGGCGACCGATATTGAGCCCCGTTGGCCTTGGAACGGTGCGGTCGCAGGTGACCGGTTGGGGCGGGCGGTGACCGGTCAGGGCCGGAGGCGTGACCGCTTCGGCACCCGGCCCGACGGCGGCGGCGCGCTTGGGCGCGGCCTCTCCCGGCCGGCGGGCCCGCCCGCCTCGCGCGCTCAGACCCGCTCGACCTGTGGGCCCAGGCCGCCGAGTCTGCGCGCCGTCGCGGAGCGCAGCTCCCGGCCGGTGATGATGCGCTCCAGGGACCGCACATGGACGAAGCGCACGAAGGTGGAATGCCCGAACTTGGAGTGATTGCCAACGAATATCGCGCGGCGGGCAACGGCGAGCGCCGTCTCCTTGACCGCGGCGACCGCCGGGTCCGGGGCGGTCAGCCAGCCGTCGTCGGTCACCCCGTTGGCGCCGATGAAGGCGAGGTCCGGCTCCATACGCTCCAGCATGGTGGTGGCCCAGTGATCAACGGCGCCCAGGGTCTTCGGCCGTACCCGGCCGCCGACGGCGATTACGGTGTAGCGCGGCCGCTCGGCCAGCTCGATCGCCGTCGGCAGGGAGGTGGTCACCACGGTGAGCTCGCGGTCGGCGGGCAGGGCGCGCCCCACCAGCAGCGGCTGGTTGCCCTCGTCGAGGAAGACCGTCTCCGCGTCACCCAGGCACGCGGCGGCCGCCCGGGCGATGCGGTCCTTCTCGGCGACGTTGTGGCTGGAGCGGAACGCCTGCGTGGTCTCGTAGGCGGCGGACTCGGCGGCCGTGACCCGGCCGTAGGAGCGGATGATGCGGCCGCTCGTCTCCAACTGACGCAGGTCGCGGCGGATGGTCTCCACAGACACGCCGAACCGCTCCGGCAGGGCGGCCACCTCTGTTTCCCCGCGCTCACGCAGGTAGCGGATGAGCGCCTCCCGTCGCGACCGAGTGTCCGAGCGCGCCGGGAGTGGATCAGGGGTGCCGTTGTTCATGCGAGCCTCGTTGCCGTCAGGTACCGGCCGCCAGTGCCGCCCCGATAGGCGGCACTGGTCTCAGTGGGCGATGACCACGCCCAGGTTGCGCGGGCCATGCACGCCGTTGACACGCACCAGCTCAATGTCGGAAGTCGCCGAGGGGCCGGCGATCCAGGTCATCGGGCGGGTGGGGTGCCGGCCGAGCACGTCGACGGCCTGCGGCACGGTCGGCATGATCATCTCGCGTTCCAGCACGATCACGTGCTTGTCCGGCACGAGGGTGATGGCGCGCCGGCCCTGATCGGGTTCTCCGTCCAGGCAGATCGTCCCGGACAGGGACACGCCCACCCGGGAGCAGGTGACGACGGCGTCGATCTCGTTGAGTTCGAGCGTGGGGATCTGCTGCTCGCGGGAGTCCTCCACCACTTTGCGTCCGTTGCGGGCGGCCGCTTCCTTGTACGCGGCGGGCAGCCCGGCGGGGACGACGACGGTCCTCGCCTCTCCGAGCAGCTCGTCGATACCGTCCAGGATGGCGGCGTCCTTCGAGGCCTGTACCACCTTCGCGGAGTAGTCCTCGAGCTTCTCGATCATGTCCGTCACCACCGGCTCCGAGCCGGGGGCATCGGCGCCGACACGAATGTAGTCACGCGGGATCTCGCGCACCGGGCGGCCCTGCTGAGAGCGGGAGATGGCCTCGCGGGCACGGGCGAGAATGGCGGTCTTGGCATCCATCAGCGGTTCTCCTCGGTGGCGGCGGGCTGGGCGGCGTCGACGGCGTCGGTGGCCGGGCGGGCCGGGGTGACGCCATCTGGATGGGTGCGCTTCCACCAGTGCCGCAACGACTCCTTGGGGGCGATCGGCAGGTCGCGCGAGCGCGTCCACAGGGAGGCGGGGAAGGGCAGGGCTCCGATGCGCCCGTCATGCCCGATCAGCCGGGTGGCCTTGACCCCCTCGGTGGCCGCCAGCCAGGCCTTGCCATTGGACATGATCGGGGTGGTGGCGTTCATGGCCACGTCCCACATGTCCGGCACCAGGCGGCGCTTGACGTCCACGCTGCGGGCCCGCAGGTGAATCAGGATGGTGGGGATGTCGATCTTGACCGGGCACACCTCCCCGCAGGCCCCGCACAGGGAGGAGGCGAAGGGCAGGGTGTGGACCGGATCGTCGTCGTCGAGCCCCTGCGTGAGCTGGGGGGTGAGGATCGAGCCGATCGGACCGGGGTAGACCGAGCCGTAGGCGTGCCCGCCGGTGTGCTGGTAGACGGGGCAGATGTTCATGCACGAGCCGCAGCGGATGCAGGCCAGGGCCTGCCGACCGATCGGGTCGGTGAGCACCTTGGTGCGGCCGTTGTCCATGAGGATCAGGTGGAACTCCTGCGGGCCGTCGCCGGGAGTGACGCCCGTCCACATGGAGGTGTAGGGGTTCATGCGCTCGCCGGTCGCGGAGCGGGGCAGCAGCTGGGTGAAGATCTCCACGTCCTGGAAGCGGGGGACCAGTTTCTCAATGCCCATCAGCGTGATCAGCGTGTCCGGCAGGGTCAGGCACATGCGGCCGTTGCCCTCGGACTCGAAGATGGAGACGGTGCCGGTCTCGGCCACGCCCATGTTGGTGCCGGAGACGGCCACCTTGGCGTGCAGGAACTTGCGGCGCAGGTGTGCACGCGCGGCGGCGGTGAGCTCCTGCGGGTTGTCCGAGAGGTTCTCGGGGGCGTCGCCCATGCGGTCCAGGAAGATGCCGCGCACCTCGGAACGGTTGCGGTGGATGGCCGGAACCACGATGTGGGAGGGCATGTCGTCGGCGAGCTGGACGATCATCTCGGCCAGGTCGGTCTCGTGCGCGGTGATGCCCTCGTCCGCCAGGTACTCGTTGAGGTTGGTCTCCTGGGTGGCCATCGACTTGATCTTGACGACGTCGTCCACGCCCTTGGACTTGATGATGTCGGCGACGATCTGGTTGGCCTCGGCGGCGTCGCGGGCCCAGTGGACGATGCCGCCGTTGGCGGTCACATTGGCCTCGAACTGCTCCAACAGTTCCGGTAGACGGGAGGCGACCTCGAACTTGACGGCCTCCGCCGCGTTGCGCAGGTCCTCCCAGTCGGGCATCTCGTCCACGCGCATTTGCCGCTTGTTGCGGATGGTGCGGGTGGCGTGGCCCAGGTTGCGGCGCATCTGGGTGTTGGCGAGGGTCTTGTGGGCGCCCTCGGGGAAGGTGTGGCCCCAGCGCAGCGTGTCCTGCGGGACCGCGACATTGGTGCGCCAGCCACCGGTGTGGGGCTGCTCGTCGGGGGCGGAGGCGGGCATGCCTAGAAACGTCTGGGTCATTACAGTCGCACCTGATCCTTGCTGGGCTGGAAGGAGACGTGGCCCTCGAACGGGGCTTCCTTGGTGGAGGCGAGAATCTCCGCCAGGTGCATGACGCGCACGCCGGAGTTGACGCGGGACAGGGCCCCGCCGATGTTCATGAGGCAGGAGTAGTCGCCGGTGCACAGCACCTCGGCGCCGGTGGACATGACGTTGGCGGCCTTGTCCGCGACCATGGCGGTGGAGGTGTCGGAGTTCTTGATGGAGAAGGTGCCGCCGAAGCCGCAGCACACCTTCTCATCGGGAAGCTCGATGAGGGTCAGGCCCTCGACGGCCCGCAGCAGCCGGTAGGGGCGGTCGCCGACGTGCGCCACCCGCATGGAGTGGCAGGTGGGGTGGTAGGTGACCGTGTGCGGGAAGTAGGCGCCCACGTCCTCCAGGCCGAGTACGTCGACGAGGAACTCGGAGATGTCGTAGGTGTACTTGCTCAGGGCGTCCACCCGCTTGACCAGGGCGGCGTCGCCCACGTGCTCGGCCACGAGCCGCTGTTCGTGCCGGGCGGCGCCCGCGCAGGACCCGGAGGGTACGACGACTGCGTCCCACTCCCCGTCCAGGACCGGCTCGAAGGTCTTGACGTGGTTGGCCACGATGGAGGCGGCCTGCTTGAAGTAACCGGTGTTGGCGTGCATCTGACCACAGCAGGCCTGCCCCTGGGGGAAGACCACCTCGTGGCCGAGGCGCTCGAGAATACTGACGGTGGCCTGTGCGGCCTGAGGGAACATCGTGTCTGCCAGACACGTGGCGAATAGTGCGATGCGCAAGGGATGGGGTCCTTTCCTCCACGGCGGCGTTGGCGTAACCGTGACCAGGTTAGGACGGCGGCGCGGCCGTCTCCACCGGTCGGCGCGAGCACCTTCGAGCTCCCTGGGTGAGGCCTGGAATCTCGGGGGAAAGTGGTGGCGTTTCGGGTCGGCGGGTGGTCGTGTGGGCGCCGCGGCGGGCGCGTTTTGGATCACATTCCGCAAGTCCGGTCTTCGGTTTTCCTCACCTGTTGCCGCGTGCGGCCGACGATGTCGTTGGCTGACTCTTCCGGTTCGAGGGTGCGGGTGTGGGGGCGGGGCGGTTTCCGGGGTGCGCGGCTGTTTGCGGTTGGCCACCTGGCGCCGACGCTTCGGCACTTCCGACGACGCTTCGGCACTTGGCATCAGCGCTTCGTACCCTCCGGCGACGGTTCGTACCCTGGAGTGCCGAACCGTCACCGGAGGGTACGAAGCGTCCACCGGAAGGTACGAAGCGTCGTCCCGCCGCTTAAGGGATCCCTACGGGAATTGCCACCCCGCCACGAGCCCTGCCCCCTTGAGCATGGTGTTACGCCGTCAGGAGTAGTGCCCGGTGCCGACCATGACGACGAGGTTGCGCTCGGTGGACAGTGCCAGCTCATCCACGGTGAACCGCTCCGAGCCTCCCTCGAGGTCGGCGTTCTCGGTGTCGAGAATCCGGTTCGCGTCGGACTCCGGGACGGTGACGAAGGTGCAGTCCTGGGGAACGTATTGGTGCAGGTCGGGGTAGATCGGCGGCAGCAGGTCGGGCGTGGTAGTCGCGGCGTCGCTCAGAGCCTGGCTGGTGGCCCGGTCGACTTCGATGACGGCGTGGAACCAGTAGGGGCGATCGGGCTCCGGCAGCCGGGACTCGCCCTTGTTGACCCGATACTGCCCGACGAAGTGCACGTCCGTGGCACCCATGGCCGGCATGCGGCTGGTGACCGAGTCCAGGGAGGTCTGCACGGTCAGTGGGTCGGGAACGTACTGCGTGAATTCGGCGAAACGTTCGTCCTGCCCATTGCCCTGTTCCTGTGAGGGCGCAGAGGAGCACGCGCCAAGGAGAAGGACTGCGCTCATAGTTATGCAGGCGACTGCCGTGCCGAGGCCCCCGCTTCTCAGGTGCCGACGCGCGCAACGAGTACGACGGTTCGAGGACGTCATGTTTGGCCCGACGTCACGCCGGCATGTAGGCGCCCAGCCAGCCCTGGGAGGCGGCCAGCACCAGGCAGCAAAGCACCAGCAGCAGCCCGATGGAGTAGGGGGCGGCCTTCTTGAGGATCTCCGCGTCGGTGCCGGGGGCGTCCACGGCCGTGGTGACCACCGCCAAGTTCTGCGGGGAGACGATCTTGCCCAGGCCGCCGCCGATGGTGTTGGCGGCCAGCAGAATGCGCGGGTCCAGGTGGGCCTGTGCGGCGGCGGTGGCCTGCAGGTTGGCGAACAGCGCGCCGGCGCTGGTGGCCGAGCCCGCCACCGCCGTGCCGACCCAGCCCAGCACGGGGGACAGGAAGGCGAAGGCCGCGCCGGTGGTGGCCAGGGCGGCGCCCACGGCCGTGGTCTGGCCGGAGAAGTTCATGACGTAGGCCAGGGCCATCACGGAGGCGATGGTCAGGATGGACATGCGCAGCGTGTAGATCGTGCGCGGCAGCACCGCGAACATGGCGCCGATGGAGGTCTGGAAGCGCCCGCCCGAGGAACGGGTGCCGTAGACGATGCACACGATCACCGCCGTGAGCAGGATCCAGGTGCCCGGGTTGGACAGCGTCTGGAGGTTGTAGACCGCGGAGCTGGAGGCCTCGCCGTCGGCGGTGAGCAGGTTGCCGTACACGCCCGGCCAGGGGATCTTGATATCGGTGCCGGACAGGACGGCGGACAGGTCCACGCCGAGCTTCCACAACTTGGTGATGGCGATGATGACCACCACGAGCACGTAGGGCAGCAGCGCCAGGATGACGCGCTCGCGGTCGGGCTTGTCGGCGGCCGCGACCTCGGAGTGGTACTCACCCGGCGTGTTCGGCGTCCAGGCCAGCAGGAACAGGTAGCAGGCGGCGAAGGCGAGCAGCGCGCCCACCACCGAGGTCAGCTCGTAGGAGAGGCTGGGGGTGACGAAATGGCCGATGCCGGCCGCGATGCCGGCCACCAGCGCCAGCGGCCACAGCTGCCGCACCCCGCGGGCGCCGTCGAGGATGAACAGCAGCAGGAAGGGCACCAGCACGCAGATGAGGGAGGTCAGGTGACCCATGTTCTGGGCGACGGAAACCGGATCCTCGCCGCCGAGGTTCCCGGCGGTGGTTGCCGGGATGGACATGGCGCCGAAGCCGACGTAGATGCCGTTGCCCACGATGGTGGTGATCGCGGCCTTGAGCTTGGGCACCCCCAGGGTCACCAGCATGGCGGCGGTGATCGCCACGGGGGCGCCGAAACCGGCCAGCCCCTCCAGCAGGCCGCAGAAGCAGAAGGCGACGATCAGGGCCTGGGCGCGCTGGTCGCCCTTGCCGATGGCGTTGAACACGGCCTTCAGGTCCTGGCTGCGGCCGGAGGTCTCGGTGAGGTTGTACAGCCAGACGGCGGCGATGATGATGTAGATGATCGGCACGAAGCCCATGGCCAGGCCCTGCGTGGCCGACAGCGCCGTCATCCCCACCGGCATGTGGAAGGCGACGACGGCGATCACGGCGGAAAGCACCAGGGAGATGATCGCGCACCAGTGGGTGGCGACCTTGAAGGCGCCCATGAGTACGAAGAACGCGATCAGTGGCAGGAGACCGATGATCGCGGTGAGGAAGACATTGCCACCGACGGCGGTCGTCGAGGGCGTGAAGGCCGTGGCGAGCAGGGATGCTGTAAGTGTCATGAGCTGTTCCGGGCGGGGTGGGCGACGACGGTGTCGAAGTCGGTTGGGATCGTGACGAGGCCGTGCGGCGACGGCGACCATTGAATTATCACATCAATTCGCTCTCGTCACATGAAGCTTGGGAAACCTGATTGGGGAACCTGATGCGGCACCGCCCGCACGGGGCCGGGTTTGTCGGGTAGGCACTGGGGCCCGGCACCATCACGGTGCCGGGCCCCAGCAGGTTTCGGTGTGCGGGTGCTCGGGTTGAGGTCGCGTCAGCCGGCCTGGGACTCACGCGGCGGCCCGGACGCCGACGCTCACTTCACGTCGTCGTCAACCCAGTCGAAGGTGCGGGTGACGGCCTTCTTCCACAGGCGGTAGGTGCGGTCGCGCTCGGCGGCGTCCATGGACGGCGTCCAGCGCTTGCCCTCCTGCCAGTTGGCCACGACGTCCTCGGTGCCGTTCCAGAAGCCCACCGCGATGCCGGCGGCGTAGGCCGCGCCCAGCGCGGTGGTCTCGGCCACCACGGGCTGGATGACGTCGACGCCGCACAGGTCGGCCTGGAACTGCATGACCAGGTCGTCGTTGGTCATGCCGCCGTCGACCTTGAGCTCCTTGAGCGGCACCCCGGCGTCGGCGTTGATCGCGTCGAGCAACTCGGCGGACTGGAAGGCGGTGGACTCCTCCACGGCGCGGGCGATGTGCCCCTTGGTGGCGTAGCGGGTCAGACCCACGATCACGCCGCGGGCGTCGTCGCGCCAGTAGGGGGCGAACAGGCCGGAGAAGGCGGGCACGAAGTACACCCCGCCGTTGTCCTCCACGGTCTGTGCCAGCGCCTGAATGTCGCTCGACTTCTCGATCATGCCGAGGTTGTCGCGCAGCCACTGCACCAGCGAGCCCGCCACCGCGATGGAGCCCTCTAGCGCGTACACCGGCTTGGCGTCGCCGAGCTGGTACAGCACCGTGGTCAGCAGGCCGTTCTTCGAGAAGACGGGCTCCTCACCGGTGTTCATCAGCATGAAGCAGCCGGTGCCGTAGGTGTTCTTAGCAGTGCCGACCTCGAAGCAGGCCTGCCCGAAGGTGGCCGCCTGCTGGTCGCCGAGAATGCCGGAGATCGGGGTGTCGATCAGCAGGCCGTTCTTGCGACCGTAGCCGTAGATCTCGGAGGAGGAGCGGATCTCGGGCAGCATGGACATCGGGATGCCGAAGTCGGCGCAGATGTCCTCGCGCCACTTCAGCGTGCGCACGTCCATCAGCAGCGTGCGGGAGGCGTTGGTGACGTCGGTGACGTGGACGCCGCCGTTGACGCCGCCGGTCAGGTTCCACACGACCCAGGTGTCGGGGGTGCCGAACAGCAGGTCTCCGGCCTCGGCCTTCTCGCGGGCCCCGGGCACGTTGTCCAGGATCCACTTCACCTTGGTGGCCGAGGGGTAGGTGGAGATGTTCTCGCCGGTGATCTGGCGGTAGCGCTCGGTGCCGAGCGGGTCGCCGGCGGCGATCTCGCGGGCGATCGATGCGGTGCGGGTGTCCTGCCAGACGATGGCGTTGTAGATCGGCTCGCCCGTGTTCTTGTCCCACACGATGGTGGTCTCGCGCTGGTTGGTGATGCCGACGGCGGCCAGCGAGTGGCGGTTGATCTCCGCCTTCTGCAGGGCCTCGGCGACGACGGCGCGCACCGACTCCCAGATCTCCACCGGGTTGTGTTCGACCCAGCCGGGGTTGGGGAAGATCTGGGTGAATTCCTGCTGGCCGATGGAGACGACCTGGCCGGAGTGGTTGAAGACGATCGCGCGGGAGGAGGTGGTGCCCTGGTCGATTGCCAGGACGTACTTCTCGGTCTCGGTTGCTTCGGTCATGAACGAGTCCTTTCAGTTCACTTCATTGTGATTGCGGGCGAATGTCAGAACAGCCCGGCCATGTTCGGGATGAGCAGACCGGCGACGACGCCGCCGAGGAGCGGGCCGACCACCGGCACCCAGGAGTAGGCCCAGTCAGCGGAGCCCTTGCCCGGGATCGGCAGGAACGCGTAGGCGATGCGCGGACCCAGGTCACGGGCGGGGTTGATGGCGTAGCCGGTGGGGCCACCCAGCGACAGGCCGATGGCGACAATCACGAAGGCCACCGCCAGCGGGCCGAGCTCGGAGGGGGACTTGCCGTTGTAGATCACCCAGGAGACCAGGGCGAAGGTGCCGATGGCCTCGGTGACGACGTTCCAGCCGTAGGAGCGGATGCCGGGGCCGGTGGAGAAGCAGCTGAGCTTGACCTCGCCGGGGGCCTGCTCGTCGAAGTGCTTCTTGTAGGCCAGCCAGGCTGCGACAGCGCCGACGATGGCGCCCAGCATCTGGGCGAGGATGTAGATGCAGATGTTCGCGGCGGTGGCAGGGACACCCGCCGCCAGATCCTTGCCGGCTACGGCCAGGCCGATGGTGACTGCCGGGTTCAGGTGACCGCCGGTGGCGTAGGCGGCGTAGACGCCCATGAAGACCGCCAGGCCCCATCCGAAGGCGATGACGATCCAGCCGGATCCCTGCGCCTTGGACTTGGGGAGATTGACGGCGGCGCAGACGCCGGCACCAAAGAGGATGAGGATGAACGTCCCGAAGAACTCCGATAGGAAGATCTGGGCGAGACTCATGGCCTGCTCACTTTCTGCACGACAGCGTGCTCGATGTGTAGGGCGAGCGGCCTGCCGCCGCCCGCGTTCCACGAAGGATCGGGCGGAGTCGTTGCTGTGCCCGAACACCCTAGAAAGTACTCGACGGCGGCCCCCGATTCGGAGCTCTGCACCGCCGGGACGGAAGGTTGGTGAGGTGAAACTCAGTTGCGAAGTCGGCGGATTTGCAAAGAAAAAAGGGGGTTTGTCCGATCGTTACGGGAAATAGGTGCGCGCCGTCGTGTCGCGCGGTGAACGTTTGCGCATTCGGCGTGCACGAGCTCCCGACGCCGTGTAGTCATGAAAATGACAAACAGTTCGGGTGGCCCGGCGTGGCCGCCCCGCCGAGCCGGACGAGGAGGTCCTAAAAAGTGAGAGCCATGACTGCCGACGTGGTCGTCGTCGGCGGCGGCGCCACCGGCGTCGGGGTCGCCCGGGACGCCGCCATGCGTGGCCTGAGCGTCGTGCTGCTGGAGCGCGCCGACCTGGCACAGGGCACCTCCGGCCGCTTCCATGGGCTGCTGCACTCCGGCGGCCGCTACGTCGTATCCGACCCCGGCTCCGCCCGCGAGTGCGCCGAGGAGAACGCCATCGTCTCCCGCGTCCACGCCGACGCCGTCGAGCGCACCGGCGGCATGTTCGTCGTCACCCCCGAGGACGACCTGGAATTCTCCGACCGCTTCCTCATCGGCGCGCAGGAGACCGGCGTCGCCTGCGAGGAGTTGAGCCTGTCCGAGGCGCTGCGGCTGGAGCCGCGCCTGAACCCCGGCATCAAGCGAGCCTTCGCCGTCAACGACGCCGCCGTGGACGGCTGGCAGATGGTGTGGGGCGCCGCCCGCTCGGCCCGGGCTCACGGCGCCGAGATCCTGACCTACCACGAGGTCACCGACCTGGTGGTTGAGGGCGAGGGGGAAGACCGCCGCGTCGTCGCCGTGCGGGCCCACGGGCTCAAGACCGGCGAGGACCTGACCATCTCCTGTGCCATGGTCGTCAACGCCGCCGGCCCCTGGGGCGGGCGCCTGGCCGCCATGGCCGGCTCCGAGGCGGTGGAGATCGTGGCCGGCGCGGGCATCATGATCGCCGTCAACCACCGGCTGGTCAACCACGTCATCAATCGCTGCGTCTACCCCGCCGACGGCGACATCCTCGTCCCCGACCACACGGTGTCCATCATCGGCACCACCGACAGTCGCATCCCCGACCCCGATCACATCCCGATTCCCCGCGAAGAGGTCGCCCAGATGCTCGACGCCGGCGAGGTCCTCATCCCCGGGTTCCGGCAGACGCGGTTGGTGCACGCCTGGGCCGGCGCCCGGCCACTGGTGCGCGACAAGCGCGTATCCGGCACCGATACCCGCCACATGAGCCGCGGCATGACCGTGCTGCGGCACAGCGAGGCCGAGGGCCTGGCCGGGCTGATCACCGTGGCCGGCGGCAAGCTGACCACCTACCGGCTGATGGCCAAGAACACGGTCGACGCCGTCTGCGCCGAGCTGGGCGTGGAGCGGCCGTGCACCACGGACACCGAGTCCGTCCCCGGCTCCGAGTCCGGCCACAACTACCGCATCACCCACCGGCTGGCGGCCCGGGAGCAGGATCGGCTGGAGGACCAGATCATCTGCGAGTGCGAACTGGTCACCCGCAAGATGCTCACCGACCTGATGGACGAGCAGCCCGACGCCTCCTTCGACGACCTGCGCCGCCAGTTGCGCATCGGCATGGGCCCGTGCCAGGGCGGTTTCTGCGCCGCCCGCGTGGCCGGCGTACACGTGTGCCAGGGGCGTACCGATGCTGCCGAGGCGACCGAGCTGCTGCGTACCTTCCTGCGGCACCGTTGGATCGGGCTGTGGTCCATCCTGCACGGCGAGCAGGTCCGCGAGGCGGCCCTGGACTTC
This sequence comes from Actinomyces glycerinitolerans, assembly GCF_900098745.1. Taxonomy (GTDB): domain Bacteria; phylum Actinomycetota; class Actinomycetes; order Actinomycetales; family Actinomycetaceae; genus Actinomyces; species Actinomyces glycerinitolerans. The sequence goes on along the minus strand of NZ_FQTT01000010.1, from coordinate 273,110 downwards.
TGGATGCTGCAGGGCACGCTCGACGTCGAGGACCTGCCCGCCGCCGCGGCCCCCGCCGCCGCGGCCACCCCGATTGAGAACGCGGAGGACGGCGAGCAGCGGCCCGACGAACTGGCGGAGGCCCTGGCCGCCCTGGCCGCAGCTCCCCGGCTCGACGCCGAAGCCGCGGCCCTCGCCGGCGCGACCCACGCCACTGCCGCAGCCAACCAGGAGGTCCGTGCATGAACAGCGACGTCGTCGTCATCGGCGCCGGGATCGCCGGCTACGCCGCCGCCCTGCGGCTGCGCCGGGCCGGAGCCGGCGTCACCCTGGTCACCAAGGGCATGGGCGGGCTGGCCCTGTCGCCCGGAACCATCGACGTGCTCGGACGGCTCGGCGGCGCGGCCGGACCGGCCGGTCCGGGAGCCGGAGGCGAGGCGGAGCGAGCCGCACGCCGTGCCATCACCCACCCCTACGCCGCCATTGCCGCGGCCGACCTGCTGCCGGAGGGCCATCCCTATCGGGTGATCGGCCGGGAGGCCACTGCCGCCGGCGTGGATCGTTTCGCCGCCCTGGTCGGCTCCGACCTGCTGACCGCGCGCCCGGACGGCGCCGCGGAGGACGCCGGCACGGGGCAGGGCGGCTCCGCCGTGAACAGCGGCGAGGGGCCCGCGAACCTGTGGCTGCCCACGGCGCTGGGGGCCGTGCGCCCCACCCTGCTGGTGCAGCCCTCCATGCAGGCGTCCGTGCTGCACGACGGCGGCCGCTACCTGGTGGTCGGCCTAGCCCGGCTCAAGGACTTCACCGCCGACATGGTGGCCGGGAACCTGGGGCGCGCCGAACTGCCCGGCGGCGGACGCGTGCAGGCGCGCGCCATCACCGTCGACTTCGAGGCCCGCGCAGGCGAGAGCGACACCAACGCGGTCGGGCATGCCCGCGCCCTGGACCACCCGGACGGGATCGACCGGCTCGCCCGCCTGCTGGACGGCAGGGTGCGCGACGGCGAGACCGTGCTGCTGCCCGCCGTGCTCGGGCTGAACCGCCCCGGCGTCTTCCGGGAACTCGCCGACCGCCTCGGCGCGCCCGTCGGCGAGATTCCCCTGGTGCCGCCGTCGGTACCCGGGCTGCGGCTGGAGCACTGGCTGGACCGGCTCGCCTCCGCCGAGCGCGTGCGCGTGGTCATGGGGGCACGCGTCGTCGACAGCCGCATCGAGGGCGGCCGACTGGTCTCCGTCACCAGTGCGGCCGCGGGCCGACCCCGCGAGCACCGTGCCGACGCCTTCATCCTGGCCGCCGGCGGCTTCGAGTCCGGGGCCCTGACCATGGACTCCCACGGGCAGGTCACCGACACGGTGTTGGGCCTGCCGCTGGCCGGGGTCAGCGCGGACGGGCAGGAGAACCTGCGCCGCCTGATCCACCACGATTACTGGGGCGCGCCCCAGGGACTGTTCCGCGTGGGCGTGGCGGTCGATGCGCAGATGCGGCCGCTCGGCCCCGATGGCGCCCCCGTCCTGGCCGGTGTCCATGCCGCCGGCGGGGTGCTGGCCGGCGCGGTGCGCTGGAGCGAGAAGTCGGGGGAGGGCATTGCGCTCGGCTCGGCCGAGGCGGCGGCCGCCGCGGTGATGGCCGAGCTCGGCCACGGCGCGGCCCCGGACGCGAACAACGACAGCTTGAACGTAACGAAGGAGCAGGACTGATGTTCGACGTCGACACCCTGGCTCAGCGCTGGGACCTGCCGCTGCCCGGCAAGGGCGGGGCGCGGGTCAAGAGCGGCGCCGCCGCCGTCGAAACCGCCGCCCACTCGCTGGCTCGAGCCAGCCTTGACTGCTGCGTCAAGTGCACCATCTGCGAGACGATGTGCCCGGTCATGGAGGTCACCGACCTGTTCCCCGGCCCGAAGTTCGTCGGCCCGCAGGCGGAGCGCTACCGCAACGGGGAGAGCGTGGACCACTCCATCGACTACTGCTCCTCCTGTGGCACCTGCACGCGGGTGTGCCCGCAGGGCGTGAAGATCGCCGAACTGAACAACCAGGCCCGCGCCGTCATGCGCGCGCAGAACAACGCTGTGCCCGTGCGCGACCGGCTGATCACCCAGACCACCCTCATGGGCAAGGTGATGACCCCTATCGCGCCGCTGGCCAACGCCGCACTGGCCAACAAGCCCATCCGCGTGGTCATGGAGAAGACGGTCGGGGTGCACCGCGACGCGCCCATGCCGCACGCACAGCCGCAGTCACTGGCCGGCTGGCTGCGTCGTCGCACCAAGCGGGCCCGCACGCTGGTGCCCGCCGGCTCGCGTGGGCCGATCGTGTTCTTCCACGGCTGCGCCGGTGGCTACTTCGAGGTGGAGACCTCCAAGCGCGCCATCGAGGTGCTTGAGCACATCGGCTATGAGGTGATCGTGCCCAAGCAGGGCTGCTGCGGCCTGGCCGCCCAGTCCAACGGCCTGTACGGGCAGGCGTCGGCCAACGTGGTCAAGTTGTGCGAGCAGCTGGCGGCGGCCGGCAAGGACCTGACGATCGTGTCCTCCTCCGGCTCCTGCGCCGGCATGCTCAAGCACGAGGCTCACGAGATCATGGGCGTGGACGCCGAGGTACTCGCCGACGTGTCCCCGCGGACCGTGGAGCTGTCGGAGTTCCTGCGCGACCTGGACGACGCCGGTGAGTTGCCGCACCACTTCCGCCGCATCGACGCCACGGTCGCCTACCACGCCCCCTGCCAGCTCAAGGGGCAGAACATGGGGATGCCCGCGATCGAGCTCATGGAACTGGTGCCGGGCTTCCACGTGGTCGAGTCCGGCCGGGCCTGCTGCGGCATCGCCGGCACCTACGGGTTGAAGAAGGAGAAGTACGACGTCGCCCAGGCGGTCGGTGGACCCCTGTTCGACATCGTGCGTGAGGTGAACCCGAACCTGGCGGTGTGTGAGACCGAGACCTGCCGTTGGCAGATCGAGCAGTCCAGCGGCGTCAAGACGGTCCACCCGATCTGGGTGCTGCACGCCGCCTACGGCCTGTCCCGGCTGGCCGGCATCGAGCCCAAGCCGGAGCGCGCCGACCGGGCGCGCTGATCCCGCGGATACCGCGTCCAACCCGTTTGGGCCGCCACCCTCCTGTTCGGACCCATGCTTTCGGTTTGGGTCGTCGCAGTGTGCTACTGGGGCGATCCAAACTGACGCGAGCGGTCCAGACCGACTTACGGGGTCCAAACCGGTGCCAGGTGTCAAGGGCAGCCGCCGGCGCATGCGATAATGGTCGCTCATGGCGCACGAACGTGCAGGCCAGTGGGTGACAGGGGGATGCATGACGGAGGGGGCCGGCAGCACGGTCTCACCCGAGCGCTGCTATGAGGCCGCCTCGATGTACTACGTCCAGGGGGAGACCATGGACGTGATCGCCCGCCACCTGGGCGTGTCGCGCTCCACCGTGTCCCGCCTGCTGACGCGGGCACGCGCCGACGGCATTGTCCGCATAACCCTGACCGCGCCCGGCGGTGCCGGCACCCTGGAGGCCGCACTGAGGGAAACCTTCAACGTCTCCGCCCGGATCGTGCCCGTGCGTGAGGGCACCACCGAGATTCACCGGCTGGAGCAGGTTGCCGCCGTGGCCGCCGAGGAGCTGGTGGCCCTCGCCCCCGAGAACGGGGTGATGGGCGCGGCCTGGGGCACCACCATGTCGGAGGTCTCCGCCGCCCTGCCGCGGCGCCGCGTGCCGGGACTGACCGTGGTTCAACTCAACGGGGCCACCGCACCCGAGGGCGACGGCCCGAATGTGGGGGAGGTATTGGCCGACTTCTCCGAGCGACTCGGCGCGCGCACGGTTGCCTTCCCGGTTCCCGCGTTCTTCGACCACGCCGCCACCCGGGAGGCCATGTGGTCGGAGCGTTCCGTGCGGCGCGTGCTGGCGCTCGCGGACCGGGCGAGCCTGGCGGTTTTCGGCGTCGGCTCACTGGATCCGAATGCGGCGCTGCCCAGTCAGGTCTACAGCGGCGGGCACCTGAGCGAGCAGGACCGCGCCCTGCTGCTGCGCGACGGCGTCGTCGGTGACGTGTGCACCGTCATGCTGCGTCAGGACGGCACTTGGCGTGACGTCGCCCTCAATGTGCGCGCCACCGGTCCGACGCCGGCGCAGCTGTCGCGGATTCCTCGCAGACTGTGTGTGGTGGCGGGTGTCGGCAAGACGCGCGCCCTGCTGGCGGCGTTGCGGGCCCGCGTGGCCACCGACCTGGTGGTCGACGACGCGACCGCCCGCGCGGTGCTGGCGCTGGCCGCACGGAAGGAGAAGCGCGAACATGGGCCGCATGCGCAATATGCCCAGCACCGACAACGCTGAGTCGAGCGCCGTGGTGCCCGCAACCAGCGCGGGAGCCGAAACGGATGCGACCACCGCGGCGGATGCGGCGGCGTCTGCCGCCCCGACGGCATCGCCGGCGGTACCCGTGGCTGCGTCCGACGCTGCCGCCCGGCTGCCCGACCGCTTCCGGGACGCGGCCTGGCGCACCGTGCTGCGCCCCGCCCGCCCTGCCGACGCGCGCGCCATCGCCGAGCTCGTGCGCCCCTATGCGGAGCGGCGCATCCTGATCGGTAAGGACCTGATCAACTACTTCGAGGACATTCAGGAGTTCACCGTCGCGGAGGGCACCGGCCAACTCGACGGCGCTACCGAGTCGGGGCTGATCGGCTGCGGCGCCCTACACGTCATGTGGGATGACATCGCGGAGGTGCGCACGCTGGCGGTACGCCGCGACCACCTGCACCACGGCGTCGGCCATGCCATTTTGAACAACCTGCTGGACCGTGCCCGCACCCTGGGGTTGCGGCGGGTGTTCTGCCTGACCTTCGAGGTCGACTTCTTCGCCGCCCACGGGTTCAAGGAGATTCAGGGCACGCCCGTGGGTACCGACATCTTCGTGGAGATGCTGCGCAGCCACGACGACGGCGTCGCCGAGTTCCTCGACCTGGCGCGTGCCAAGCCCAACACCCTGGGCAATACCCGCATGCTCCTGGAGCTGGACGACTGAGAGAACATCCGTTAGCCGCTCCGGGAGGCGAAGGACGCCGCTCGCGTTCAGGCGTTGTTCGTCGGGGTCACCAGGAGTCGGACTCCTGGGTCCACTCCGGGGTGGTCAAGGTCTCCAGCGAGCCCGCCTGCCCGGCCACCCCGGGATCCGCGATGTAGTCCTCCTGGACCTCGTCTTCCAGCAGTGGGATGTCGTAGGTGCCGTGGGGGCGCCGCCGTTGGCGCGACTGCCCCCCGCCGCGTCCCGCGGCCGGCGCACCCATGGCGGGGCGTCCGGTTGCGCCGTGCGCGGCGGATCCCGCGGTGCTGCTGCCCTGAGCGGAAGCGGCACCAGCAGTGGTAGCCGCCATTCCGGTGCTGCCGTTGATGCCGGCGGTCGTGGTGGCGCCCATTGTTGCGCTGGTGCCGACGGCTGCGGTTCCGCTGGCTCCGCTCAACCCGCGCACGACAGCCGCGGCCGCGGCTGTGGCGCCGACAGTGCCAGCAGTTCCGGCGACAAGGCCGGTGGTGCCGGGACCGCCCGCTCCGCCGACTGACGTGGTGTGACTTGCGGATGCCAGGGGGATGAGTTTGCCGTTCTCAACCGTGTAGCGTGCCGACGCAAATGCGGTGCTCTGTGTCGAAGCCGGACCGTTGACTCTGCTGGTGAAGCGATCAACCTGGGTGACGGAGTGACCGATATGGGTGTTGGGAACGAGACGCGAAGTCGCGGTGACCGCCGTCGTACCGATTGCGGCTGTACCGGTTGCGGTTGGCACGAGGGGGACGGCGTGACCGGTGGCGTAAGTGCCTGCCCCGTAGCCGGCGGTGCTCCCGGCTCCTCCGGAGCCTGCGGCCCCACCGCCGCCGGCGCCTGCTCCCGAAGTGGTGCCACCGCCGCCGCCGTTGCCTGCGGAACTGGAGCTGGGAAGCTCGTCGAGCGGTGTCTGGTTGACCTGGCGATTCGGGTCGAACTCCGGCCGTGAGAGGTCAATCGCGCGCAGGGCCGCTGCCGAGGCGGTCAGCGTGGTGTCCATGGGGGAGAGCGCTTCGGCGGCCTGCCTGTTACGCCTGTCCTCAATGACGATTTCTTCATCCATGATGTCTGAGGTGTGCTCGGGCAGTTCGTCGTACTTGGGCTTGGCGGTGCGCATGGAGTCGCGGGCCGTGGTGCGCTCGGATTTGATGGCGTCTACTGCTGCGTACCATTTGCGCACCTCCGCCTGCAGCTGGGCGAGTGCCCCGTTGACGGCGAGTTGGGTCTCGCCCTCGAAGGCGGGGCTGGCGGCGATCGTGCGGATGGTGTCGTCGCAGGAGACCAAGTTCGACCGGATCTGGGCGAGGATGACGTCGTCCCCGTAGTCGTCCAGGTCGAGGTCGTGGATCTTCTTCAACTCGTCGGCGTTCGTTCCCATGCTTCGTTAGTCCTTGTCGATCCTTCGTCGTATGTCAGTCATCTTGGTTTCTCTACGCCGGGCCGAGGCGCGTGCGAATCGTACGGCCGCGGGCGGTGGAGGCTACTCGGCGGTGGGCCTTGCCTGAGCGGGACCGCCGGGCAGCCCTCGCGGCCTCGATGTGTCGGGGATTTCGGAGCGGTTCTCGCTCCATTTCTTAAGGGTCTGTAACGCGTCTTCCTTACTCTGCTCGTCCTGCTCGGTGAAGGCGGTGACGGCGGCGTCATAGTTCGTCTTGAGCGTGTCCAGATCCTTCTGCGTGGAGGCGATGCAGGCCTGGAGCTGATCGAGCACATCGGTGTATGCGCGCATGCAGGAGTGGGCCTGGGTGTGGGTGGACCAGGTCGTGGTCGACTGGTTGACGGTGACCGAGTCCACGCTGGTTGCTGCTGGTGAGGCGTACTCGTCGGAGGCGGTGGCCATCTTGGCGGAGTTGCTCGTCGCGGTGTCGTAGTCGACCGAGAAAGTACCGGACATTGTGTCTCCAACTGTTCGCAGGGGCGGATGTAAATCTGTAGTGGTTGAGGTGGCGGTGGAGCCGTATGTGAACGACCGTAGCCGGTGAGGGCATTGATCTGAAGGCATGAGAGTGGGGAGCGCTCCCCACCCTCGCGCCGACGTCGAAGCGCCAGGCGTGGTGGGGGGGCCGACCACCCACACGTCACGAACACGCTACGCCAGTTGTGTCCGGACTGTCACCGTTGTGCGGGCGCTGAAGGCGTGACATCTGCCTCGCCGCCGCGTCATCCCGGGGTTCCCGTCGACTAGCCCCGGTCGTTATCATGATCGTCCCGTGACAGAGGAGAGTGAGATGACGCAGCCGACACCGGGACGGGGGCAGGGCCAGGAGCCTCAGGTGCAGGGGCAAGGGCTGCGCCCGGGCGTGCAGGGTTACGGCCAGTACGGGCAGCCCGGCGGGTATGGAGCTCCCGAGTACGGCTCAGATGCCGGCGGGCAGGCGCTCGGGAGCGGTCAGTATGGGCACGTCCCCACGCAGTCCGGCTACGGTTACGTGCAGCCGGGCCCCCCGGCCGGCCAGGGGGCGACGACGCCGTCGGCCGGGCAGCCTTATCCTGCGGGTTTTCAGCAGCCGGGAATGGCGGGTGAGGAGCAGCCCCTGAAAGTTGAACTGGCCCCGATCCCGCTCTCGCAGGAGCGGCTCGTGCTCAAGTCCAACATCACGACATCCGGTGGCTTTGCCTTCTGGTTGACGGCGGGTTTCGGACTTGCCTGCCTGTACGGCGCCGGCTGGTACCTGGTGAATGAGCCGGACAGGATCGGCTACATGCTGGTGGCGCTGTTCGCGGGCCTGGCGTCGCTGGCTCTGGTCGTCACCATGGCGCGCAGTCACACCGTACTGGACACGACCGGAATCCACCTGCATGTGTTCGGACAAACGCGCGACTTCCCCTGGCCGACCTCGCGCACCAGCCTGTTCGCCCGCGTGACGCTGGGGAAGGTGGTTAAGAGCGCGGATGCCTACATGGTGATGCCGGATGGACAGGCGGTGGCGCTGACGGGACTGTCCTGGATGGGGGCGTGGCCGCCGTCGCTGGAGGCTCGGGCCGTGGCCCAGTGCTCGCGGATCTGGGACTGGGCGGTGGCCCGCGGCTACACGCAGGAGACGCATGAGTACATTCCGCTGTCGGGCGTCACCTGGCAGGCGCAGCAGGTGGTGCGTGAGAGTCAGGAGCGGCGTTACGGGCTGCGGTGATCGGCTCTGGCTGCTGTGGAGCCGGGTGCTGGTTCAGCTTGTCAGTGAGTTGATCAACCCGTCGTCCCGGCACTGCAGCATGTGCCGGGCTGTTTCATGCGATTGGTACGGCGAAGCGGGCGCAGTAGGCGGGGTCTACCGGGGGTGTTTGGCCCTGGGCGTTGGTGATGGTGGTGGCGACGGCGCGCATGAGTTGGGCGACGGCGTCGTTGGTGAGCTGGCTGGCCCACTGCTGGTCGTCGGTGGGCATGAGCTGCTCGATCAGTTCGATGGTGTGTCCGGCGACCTGGAGGAAGCGGCCGGTGTACAAGACGGTTCCGGGAAGCAGGGCCACCTCCTGGGCCTGGGGCACGGCCGATACCGGGCCCACATCCCTTCCGGTATGTACGACGACGACGGCGAT
>NZ_FQTT01000010.1:143537-264556 GCF_900098745.1 Actinomyces glycerinitolerans | reverse complement strand
GCATGAGTTGGGCGACGGCGTCGTTGGTGAGCTGGCTGGCCCACTGCTGGTCGTCGGTGGGCATGAGCTGCTCGATCAGTTCGATGGTGTGTCCGGCGACCTGGAGGAAGCGGCCGGTGTACAAGACGGTTCCGGGAAGCAGGGCCACCTCCTGGGCCTGGGGCACGGCCGATACCGGGCCCACATCCCTTCCGGTATGTACGACGACGACGGCGATGCCGGGGCTGGTCATGCCCGCGGTGGCTACGACGAGGTCGCGGCTGGTGGCGGTGATACCCCGGGGCACTACTACTCCTGGCTGGGTGCCGGAGGGGCTGGTGATGCCGCGGAAGGTGACCGCCCCGGTGGGCGGCAGCTCGCGCAGTCCCGCGACGGCGCGCTCGAAGCGTTCCTCGGGCGTGGGCTGGTCGGGAACGGGCTGGTCGGGCGTGCTCATTGACTGGTGTCCTCCTGGTTGCGGTGCATCTCCTGTTCCCTTTGCTCTTGTGCCTTCCGGTAGGAGAGCTTGGCTTTGTGGCCCAGTGCTTGTCGGTAGTGTTCACGGTTGGGGGCCGGCTTGATCCATGGCTGGGGCCGGTACGGCAGGACCGGGTCTCCATCACTCCACCAGGGGCCGAACAAGGCGTGGTCGGTGGCGACTTGGGCCGCGACGGGCTCGGCGGATGTGGGGATGGATACTGGGCTGCCCGGGTCGTTGGTGATGGTGGGCAGCGGTGTCAGGGTCACGGGCAGCCACAGCGTCGGAATGCTGAGTTCACTGGCGTTCAGGTCGGTGGGCCAGGGGATGCCGTCGGTGCGGGCCGCCGCCCATGCCTGCCCGTAGTACTCCAACACCAAGGTGGTCTGGCCTTCAGGAGCGTCAGTACGGAACAGTCCCACAATCCAGGCATCCTGTTCCTGACGGTTAAGCCGGTCATACCACTGGTTTACGTCGGGCTCAGGCTGGTTGGCGTCGAGGCGGATGCTGGTCAGAAAGCCCCGACGCAACCGGAAGCTGCAGGTGGGCGGGAGCATCTTCAGCCCCGTCGGGTCATCCGCCCAGCGGGGCCTTTTCGGCGGGACCTGGCGTACACGGGTCCTGCCGCGTGTGTCCTCGGTGACCGTGTAATGCAACTGTGCGTGGCGCAGCCGGTTGCGGCGAAGATTCTCCGCGTCGCGTTCAAAGAACTCGTCTTTGGTTAAACAGTCGTAGTCGATGGTGCCGTCCTCAGGGCAGGTGGGGTACCAGCGACGGTCCCAATACTGGTCCTCAAGATCATCGGGGATCTGCCCCAGCCCCAGACGCGTGGCCTCCTCCTGATCAATACGCAAACGGTGTTGCACGACGCCTGGGCGGAGGTCACGGATATCGCCGGTGAACGGACGACGCACCCCATCATCACCAATCAGGTCAAACATGCTTACACCTCCGTCATCTCTACTCTTAGTATACCATCGGCGCCCAGCTCAGCTTTGGTCACTTTGAACGTGGTGCCTGGCCGGAAGAGGATTTCCGCCTCGCCCTTGTGGGCCGAGAACGGATTGACGTCCACTCCGCTGTGCCCTTCGATGGTGAAGACGACGGCATTATTGCTGTTGCCCTTGAAGGTGTCGGCTATGTTGCCCTCCTTCGATGAGCTCAGGAATCCTTGGTCGACGTATTCTTTTGCTCCGTCCTTAAGTGAGTGGTAAACGTCGTCTGGGAGATTGGTTCCGCGGTAGGTTGTCCCTGGAACGGGGGGCAATTCGTCCATGCCCTTGAGCGTATTGTCGATACGCGCCTGGACCTCGGGAGTAAGCGGGGCGTCGGGTGATCCTCGCAGTGCTGGATTCATTGTGCTGTACCCGTTATTTGTCGTGTAGTCATAGGTGCCGATGACTCCGTCCCTGGAGAGCCCGGTGGCTGCGGAGGTCTCATCCGCCCACCTGGCAACCTCTGGATCGTTGTACGCGTAACGGGAAGTGTCAAAAGTCTCCTGTGGCGGTGTCGGAACATCGTTTTCGTTGAAGTGGACGTGTCCGTCGGAGTCTGAGGGAGGCTCGCTATCGTGTGCATCGTGGGAGCTGGCATCCCCGTCGTTGTTTGAGTGGTTGGATGTGGTGTCGGTGTCGGGTGTGTCCTTGTGGTTGCCGGTGGGGTCGGGTGTGTCGTCGGTTTTGGTGTGTGGGGTTGTGGCCTCGGCTGCTGCGGCGTTCGAGTGGGAGTTGTTGTCTTCCGGGTCCCTGCGAGCAGACACGGATTCGGGTTCCTGGCCCTTGGGGCGCTCGGGGTCGGGCTCCTGGCCCTTGGGGTGCTCGGGCTCCGGCGATTCTGGATCCTTGGGGTGCTCGTCGGGAGTCTGTTTGCCGTGCTCATCGGGTTGATGCTGCTGCGGGTCGTGGTCGGCGGGCCGGTTGCTGCCCGGGTCGGCGTCAGCATCGGACCGGCCGTGGGTGTCGGTGTCTGTGTCGGACCGGCCGTGAGTGTCGGTGCTTGTGTTGTTGGGGTTGGTGTTCCCGGGCTCGCTGTCGGTGCCAGTCTTGCCGTCACCGGTGTCGTTGGCGTGTTGGGTGTCGGGCTGGTCAGTCTCGGGGGCGCGCTCGGAGTGCGGGTTGTTGGCGTCCGGGGTGTCGGCATCGGGACTGCCGGTGCGCGAGGAGTGCGGGCCGGCACCCTCACCCGTGGGCTGGCCCGGGCGCTCGGAGCGGCCGGTGTCCTGTCCGGTCTCCGGGCTGGACCCGTCGCGGGCGGTGGGGTCGGGCTGGTCGGCGTCGGTGCGTGCGGGCGTGGTTTGGGCATCACGGTCGGCAGACTCGGTGTCGTGTTGTGCGGGCCGAGAGCTGTCCGCGTCGGCGCCGTCACCGGTGTGGGTACCGTCGGCCTCGGCCGGAGCACTACCAGAGTCGGCGCGTCCGGTGTCGGTGTCGTTTGTGCGGCTGGACCCGGCGTCAGGGGCACCGGCCTCGGTCCGGCCGGTGTCCGCCTCGGGGCCGCTGGCGTGAGTGCCCTCCGGGCCACTGCTGCCTGCACGCGGGGAGTCGGCGCCACTTCCGGCGTCGGCGCGCGTGGTGTCGGCGTGTGTGGTGTTGTGGGCGGAGGGGGTGCTGGTGGTGTCGCCATGGATGGGGTCGATGCCGTGGTAGCTGGCATCGGTCGTCGGGACCGCCGGGGTGGTGGCGGGGGTGTCGGCCTGCGGGGTGGTGGTGCCGGCCCGGGTGTGGCTACCACCAGCGGCATCAGCCATGCTCGCGGACGCCGGGGTCGAGGACGTCGATGCTGCTGGGGACGACGAGGACGTGTGCGTCGCGCCTGCCGAGGAACTCGTAGAGCTGTGAGCTGAAGACGAGGACGTTGTACCCGTGGTGTCGCCGTGGATGGGGTCGATGCCGTGGTAGCTGGTACCAGACCCGCCGGAGCCGCTGCCTGGGCTACCCGCGCCGCCGGAACTGCTGGTGTTGGTGGTGCTGTGGCCGCCGCCGGCGGAACTGGTGGTGGAGTGGCTGCTGCTGTTTGTTGTGGTTGAGGCGTTGGTGGCTCCGCCACCCGAAGTGCTGCTGGTGGTGTGGGCTGCGGTCAGGGTGGTGGCGTGGTGCTTGGGGGTGGAGCCGCTCATATGGTTCTTGATGTCGCGGCCCACCTGGGTGCCCTTGCTCTCGGCCCAGTCGGACAGGTCGAGCTTCTTCAGGCCGTTCATGAGCTTGGTGACGCCCGGCTCGATCTTCTTCAGCAGCTCGGACAGCGCCTCGAAGGAGTTGACCAGGTCCTTGGCCTTGGAGGCCAGCATGCTGACCTTGTCCGCCACCCAGGTGCCGATCTGTGCCACCACCGCGGGCGTACCCAGGCCGAGGGAGAAGATCTCCTCTGCGGCCGCCTCGAAGAACATGCCGATCGCCTCGGAGATGGCGTCGCGCACCATGTCGTGGACGAACTGCACGATCGCCGCGGAGATCTCTAATCCCTTGGCGATGTTCGCCGCCGCAGCCGACATGGCATTCATACCGCCGGCCAGCTTGCCCGCGCGGGTTCTCCACGCGTCCGCGGTCTGCCCGGCCTGGTCGGCCATGTCCGCGGTGAGGTAGTCGTTCAGGCTCGTGGCCTGCTGGGTGTAAGCGTTGGAGATGTTCGTCCAGGTCTGCGACCCGGCTATCACCGCGTCCGCGTCACCGGTGAGCTGCTCCAGCATCTCATCCAGCGGATAGATATGCTCAATGATCCAGCCGACGACGATGCTGACTCCGGCGGCGATCGGGTTGGTGACGGTGAAGAGCACGTCTCCGGCCAGACCCACACCCGCCAGGCTCCCCTGCACCCACGAACCCTCGCCGATGGCCTGGCTCAAATCCGAGATGTCCTCGCCAACACCGGTACCCGCCCAAAATGACGACTCCGACTCCTGTTGCGCGGCAACCAGCGGGTTAGCAACAGTCACGACAGACCTCCAGGGGGTGAGCTAATTACGAATAACAGGTGATACGGCGGGCGTGTGGGGTCGGCGGGGATCAGACCGTCGGGTAGGTGTTGTTAGCGTCGGTAGCCGCCTGAGAATCGGTCTCCTCGAAGTCGGTAGCCACGCTCCGCAGGGTCTGCGCGTCCTCGTCCAGCTGTCCGCTGAGCGTGGAGGTGCCCGAGTCGAAGGCCAGCTTGGCGATCGCGTAGGCCGGGGCGAACAGCGGCGTACATATCACCCCGAAGGGCAGGCCGCTCAGGGCGGCGTCCGAAGCCTGGTCGATGGTGTCCAGTCCGTCGCCTACCGAGGCGACGTGCCCGGCGTGGGTGCGCCACACCTCCGGGGAGATCTCCAGGTCAGCCATCACCAACCGCCCCTGAAGCCACGCCCGTCATCGCCCTGCCGCAAGCTTCCTAACGAACCGGTCGGGTCGATCAGGCCCGCCCCCCGCGGGGCGGTCCCAGGCCGCCGGCCCGACCCCGACTGCGACTGCGAAGCCCCCTCGTCCTCGCCGCCGGTGTAGGCCTGCCGGACTCGCTGTGCAACCGCCGAGTCCTCACCCCACACATCCGCGGCCATTTGGGCCGTCTTCTCGCCCGCACGCGCGGACGCCTTCTGGACCGCCCGCATGATCGCCGCGGCCAGATCGCCGGGCGTGAAGTCCATTGCCGGCTCGCGCAGCTTCAAATCGACCAGCCTGCCGGCCGCATCCACCGTCACGCTGATAGCCCGATCCCGGCTCACCTCGGTCTCGCGCAAAGACTCCACCTGCTTCGCCAGACGCTGGGAGGCCTCCGCACGCTCCTGCGCCTGACGCACCCAGCCATCAATATGCGCATGCGCCCGCGACGCGGCGTCATCGATCTCGTTGGCCACCGAAACTCCTCCTCATGCGTGTAACCGAAATGGAACATACCAAACCTGCAACGCCACTTACCAGGTGCACGCATGGGTAGTTCTTCACTTGCGTGCCGCGGCTCGCGGTGCTCTACCTCCCGCCTTGGACGCCACCAGGGGCAATATCAGCGCGATGGTGCCCACTGCGCCGACGCTCGCCGCCAGCCGCCGCCGTCGAGCCGGCGCCGGGTCGGGGGACGGGGGCGTGGCCATGGCCACCGCCGGGGTTGCCCTTGTGGTACTCCCGCGCGGATTGGCGGGTCCGAGTGCCGTGCCATCGTTGACGAACTCGATGGCCGCGTAGGGCGCCACCAGCCCCCAACCGGTGTTGGCGTTGCGCTCCGCCGGGGAGGTGCGCAGGGCGGTGACGGTGAGTCGGTACGCCCAGTCCGCCGGAGACTCCGTCCCATGAGCCTCCGCCACCAGGGCCGCCGCGGCGCCCGCGTATCCGGTGGCCAGGGCCGTGGACGGAGCCTGCTGAGAGACCACGCAGTCGCCGTCGCCGAAGAATGCGGTCAGCACCGACTGCGCCGGGACGGCGAGGTCGACGTCGTCGCCGTGCAGCACGGCGTCGGAAACCGCCCCCGCGGAGTCCAGGGCGGTGACACCGAGGACACCCTCATAGGCGGCGGGATAACGGGTCGTCGAGTCCGCCTCGGCAGCTTCCGTGCCGGCGGTGCCGATGGCATCCGCAGTGGGCTGCGCGGAAGCATTGGCGGCGGATGACTCCTGCGGCTGGTCGCCGGTGGAGGCAACGACGAGCGCCCCGGCTGCGGTTGCATGCTCCACCGCCGCGGCCAGCTCTGCGGAGCCCTCGCTCAGCGCGCGCGGCACCACGATGATCGTGGCTCCGTTGTCCGCGGCCCAGACGATGCCCGACGCGGTCTGGTCGGCGCGTGGGCCCGTGCCGGCCTCAACGGCGGCCTCCGAGGTGTCCGTCAGCACCCGCACCGGCATGATCGCGGCGTCGTGTGCCAGCCCGGTCAGTCCTGACCCGGAGACGGCGCGCCCGCTGATCACCCCGGCGACGGCGGTGCCCAGGCCGTCCACGTCCGTGGTCGCCTCTCCGGTTCCGGTCAGGTCCACGCCGTCGACGAGCGCGTGGGTCAGGTGCGGGTTGGTTGCGTCCACACCGGAGTCGACGACGGCGACGACCACGCCCTGCCCGGTGGACACGGTCCACGCCTGCTCCGCACCGATCTGTGCGATCACCGACGGCGGGGTCTGCACCAGCGCCGTTTGTCCGCGTTCGCAGTCGGCGACCTCGGTCGCGGTGGTCGGGGTTGGGGCGGTGGTGTGCGTGGGGTCCGGCGTCGGCTCGACCGCTTCGGTGGCCTCTGGCGTGGGCTCCGGCTCCGTGGTCTCCTGGGCGACCGGCTCCTCTTCTGGTGCCTGCGGGGTGGGCTGCGGCTGCGGCTCCGCGGTTTTCTCGGTGCGGGGAATCGTGTTGCGGGCTACGAAGCCGTCGGTCTGAACCGTCGCGGGCGTCTCATCCGCGGACGCCATGCCGCCGGCCGGAAAACCAGCCGCTAAGCCGACTGCGACGATTGAGGACAGGGCGAGCACTGCGCCCAGGCGCCTGCGCCGGTGCGAGTGCCGCAGATCGGTGAACCTGCCGGAAGTGCCGGTGCGGATCATTCCTCGGTGACCCCCTCCCAGACCGCTTCTCGGGAGAGCTCAGTGCCTGTGGGGAACAGGGCCAGCCACGGTGAGGGGACCGTGGCGATCTGCTCCTCCGTGTACCCCAGCCGCTGCACCGTGTCGCTCGGGTCCCCGCCCAGGCCCCAAGCACGGCCCGCATCGGTGATCAGGAAGACCGGTCCCATGGTGCCGCCGGACACCGAACGCACCAGTGCCCCCGTGCCGCCGGCAACGCTCACTCCGCCCGTGGTGATTGCGTCGGCAGAGGCGAGAGCGGTCTGTGACGCATCGCCGGTGGAACTCGCGCCGAGCACGGCACATAGGGAGTCGTCTTCCGAAAGAGCGGTGTCCAGAGACTCGGGCCAGTCCGACGGCGCGCCACCGCCGGTGGATACACGCGTCAGATCGGAGACCCCGACCTCCTGGATCGGAGTGTCCGCTCCCTCGCCGAGTTGGTACATGGTCACCGCCACCTCACTGAGGCGGCTCAGGCTGCCGTCCTGCTGCACGACGTAGTACCGCTCGGCACCCGAAGCGTCGGTAACCGACAGCAGCATGCCCGCGACCGGGTCGGTTATCGCCGCGGACAGGCCGTTCACGGGGGTGCCCGCACCGGGGACGGAGAACGGTTCCAGCGTGCTGCCACGCGCGAATAGGTTGAGCCAGGTGGCGTCGACGGCGACGACGGGCTCCGATTCCAGCCCCAGCGCCAGCAGCGTGGTACTCAGCTGATCGGCAGGGATCTCGTGGCTGACGCCGTCGGCCACCAGATAGGTGGTCTCGCCGACCGACACCAGCGCATGCTGCACGCTGCTCAAGCCGGCGGGGGAGGAGCCCAGGTAGGTCATGGTGGTCCCGTCCGCCGTCGAGCAGGCCGACCATCCGTCCGCCACCAGCCGGTCGGCCTCGGGCAGGTGCTCCGGGGCGTCGTCGATCCCCACCTTGCTGCCGCGCTCAATGCCGTCGAGGACGGAGGCGTCAACGGAGACTTCCTGGAACGAACCGGTTTCGGACAGCAGCATGGCGCTGGCCAGGTTGGTGACCGGCCGCAATCGGCCGTTGATCGTCAGGTAGCGGGCACCCTCGCCGTTGACCACCACCAAGGTGTTGTTCTCCCATCCGTCCGGCAGGGAACTGATGAACAGTCCGGAGACCCAAGACACCAGCAGGATTACCAGTGACAAGGCGATACCACCGATTAGCGGACGTGTCACGCTGCGGGGCTCAAGCTCGCGGCCCCCGGGGGCGCCGGCGACGAATACGGTGACGAGGCGACGGCGGTTGAACCGCTGCGCATCCAGGATGTCCTTATTCGAAGCCACCTACAACACCTCGCAGGCCAACGCCGCCAGCGGCAGGATGGTCAGCAGCACGATGATCTCGGCAGCGTCGGCGACGCGGGCCAACTGTGGCCGGTACGTCGGACCGAGCACATTCAACAGCAGCACAACAACCCCGACGGCACCAACGACAGCTGTCACCGGTGCCACCAGGTCGGTGCGGCTGACCGCAACCGTTACCACCACTGTCGCCAGGATTCCCATCCCGCCGACGATCCCCGCCACGACGTCGGCGCGCGAGCGCACCGCCCGGGTGCCCAGCAGCGAGGCGACGGCGATGGCGGTGGCCAGGGCGGTGCCGGCCCAGCCCTGGGACATGAGCGAGGGGACGCTTAGCAACACGATCAGCGAGCAGGCGATACGGGTGGATAGCACCAGGCCGCGAGAGTTCATCACTCGAGCCGTAAGGGACGGCGCGACCTCCATGTCCGGCTCCGGTCTGATCGAGTCGATGCGATCGGGCAGGCGTACGTCGATCGGCACGGAGGCAAGCGCCAGCCACGGCGCAAGCAGAGACAGGACCGCGGCGCAAGCGGACACGATCGCCAGCATATGTGGTAGCGGCTGATGAGCGAGCTCGGTTCCGAACCCGACGCTGATCAACGCGACCCCGGCCACCACCGGTCCCGCGACGAGCGGACGGTCATTGCCGAGCAGCGGGATGCAGGCGAGCACGGTCATCGCCAGGGCTGCGCCGGCAAACGCCAGGCGCAGGCCACTGGGTGAGGCGACCACTTCCGAGTAGCCGGTGTAGGCCGCGACGGCGACCAGCGCTCCCGCGGTGAGCACCAGCGCCCAACCGTGCGTCCTGCCGAGCCGCTTGAGCGCGTATGCGGCCAACACCAGCACCAGAGCCGCCGTCGCCGCGGCCACGGGCGCGAACAGGCCCGGACCGTCCTGCCGCAGCAGCAGCCCTCCGGCGACCAAGAACATCACACAGGTGGAGACTACGGACATGGTGGTGGAGTCCGCGGGACGCCACGCGACCTCCTGCCGCTCAACCGCCGTCGCCACCGCTTCCACGAGGTCGTCATAGCGGGCGGCTTCATCCGGGTTGCGCACTTCCAGGGTGAGCACACTGCCGGCCGCCACCCGTTGCTCCTCCAAGGACCGCGAGTCCTCCAGGCCGATGCCGGCTGCCGTGACCAGCCGCATGCCGTAGACCGCCCCGTCGGGCTCCAATGCGTCCAAGCGTTGCGCGAGGGACGGCAGGACCTCTGCCAGGGGTAGGTTCGCAGGCAGCGACACGTCGGCCGGGATGCCGCGATATATGACAGTGGCGGGCACTGTCATCACGCCGTGTACGGTACTGCTCGACTGGCTCAAAGGCACTCTCCTGCGACGGGAACGACCTGCGGGCAAGTCGGAAGAGGTCGGCGCCGGTGACACGTCATCCGATGCCGCCGCGCGGGGAGGACGCGGCTCCCGCCTGCCACGGGGAGGACTGTGCCATCGTGGCACATCTGGGCCTCCGTGTCACGGCGGCGTTAATGCCGCCGTTCTGCCGGGATGGGTATTTCTACCCACCGCAGGTGGCGGTGTTTGAGTGCGAGATTGGTTAAAACCGTAGACAACGGAACGTGTGGAGGGGTTAGTCTTGGTCCGTTACCGAACCTCCTCCGGGATGTGTCGCGGTGGTTACCGCGGTCACAGCGGATGAGGGCGGAACGGCGCTCGCGGTCCTCTGCTCGGCGCCAGACTCTGCACCACACCTGAGAAAGGTCACAGACCATGAGTACTAACCTCGCAGCCGGGAGCGGCACCCTAGCCAATGCCGCAAACGTCGTCGCCACCCATCGCGGCCAGCAGGAGAGCATCCTGCGCAACGTGGAGAACGCCGTCCAGGAGCTCAGCCCCGGCTGGAAGGGGACTGGTGGGGCGGCCTTCACCGCGGCGACCAACCAGTGGCTGCAGGACGCCCGCAGCATCGTACGGGTACTCAGCAATTTCGAGTCCGGGCTGCGGAACACCGACGCCGCCTACCAGAACACCGAGGAGGAGACGGCGTCGAACGCCCAGAGCCTCGGGGCCAACTCGCAGGGCTACCACGGGATGATGGCCTGATCCCGCAGGCTTACAGCTAGCTCACACCACGCTTACGACTTAGGAGAGTAACTATGACCGACATGCTGGTGAACTACGGATCGATGTCCGCCGCGGCCGAGGCCCTGACTCAGGCGTCCTCGGCGATGAGCTCCGACCTGGAGGACATGGACGCGGAACTGCGCCCGACCCAGTCCGACTGGAGTGGTGAGGCGCAGGCCCAGTACACGGCTGCCAAGGCGCAGTGGAACCAGTCGCTCCAGGACATGAACGCGCTGCTCGCGCAGCTGGGCGCACACGTGACCTCGTCCTCGGAGAACTACAACGCTACCGACGTGCGGGGGCGGGCCAACTTCGGAGGCTGAGCCGACCTGCCGCCGTTTTCAGCGGGCTGGTTCGTCCAGAACCATTGGAGTTCTGGACGAACCAGCCCGTTCTTGGTTGTCGGGCTCTTCGTGTTTGTGGGCGTGGGGGGGTTCGGAGCGGTAGGCCGCTGTGTGGTGGTCGTGTTTGGACGTGGGAGGACGACGTCGGGATGGCGATGACCGTTGTTACGACCTCTGCGCGCGCCTGGCCCGCCGGCTCGCCTCAACGGTGACTTGCACCTGCTCGGCCAGCACCACGACGCCTCCCCGCCCCAGCGGTGTGCGGACGCCGGGTTCCAGAGGGACTCGCGTGCCATTCGCCCGCAATATCATGCTGCCGTTCGCAGACCCGAGATCCTCCGCCCAGGGCCCGCCGCCGGCCACACCGATGCGCAGGTGCGAACGGGAGACGGCCGTGGAGGCATCCAGCGCTAGGAGCTGAACGTCGTCGTCGGCCAGTCGCTGTGGATCGCGTCCGAGGATGCACTGCCCTTCAAGCGGTAGCCATCGGGTCGAATCAATGACGATGTGGTACAGCGGTGGAGACGTGGCGCCGGACGAGTTTGCGGTGCCAGTGGCTGAACTCGCAGTTGTGGGTAGCTGCGTGGTGGGAACCGGACCGGTGGCGGCGGGGTCGAGCGCCGGGCCGGGGGCGGATTCGCGTGGCGTCCCGGTGCCGCCGGGCGGGAAGGACTGTGGCAGCTGCGCAGGCGGAGGCGGAGCAGGACTCGCAGCGGGCTGCGGTCGCGGCGGGGTGGACTGCACATCAGGCGGTGC
This sequence comes from Actinomyces glycerinitolerans, assembly GCF_900098745.1. GTDB lineage: Bacteria > Actinomycetota > Actinomycetes > Actinomycetales > Actinomycetaceae > Actinomyces > Actinomyces glycerinitolerans. The sequence goes on along the minus strand of NZ_FQTT01000010.1, from coordinate 253,087 downwards.
GGCGTCGGGCGAGTGCAGCGACGGTGAGGTAGCTGAGGCGTACGAGGCCGCCGTGGACGGAGCGCCCGGGACGATGGGCGGGGTCGGAGCCGGGCCGGACGCTTGTGATGGGCCGTATTCGGCCTGTCGACCATACGCCTGCCGACCATATGTCTGCTGGCCATACGCAGGTGCAGGGATAGCGGGGTCTGCGGGCAGGGCGGGCTCGGCCGGCACCGCTGCGGGCCCCGGTGCCGACGCAGGCATGGGCGCGAAAGACGTTACGGGTTCCGGCGCGGACTGTGCCTGCGGCGCGGGTTGTGTCGGCGGGGCGGTGTAGAGATTCGCTGCCTGCGCGGGTTGTGTCGGCGGGGCGGGTTGTGTCTGTGCCGGCGGCGCGGTGTAGAGATTGACCGTCTGCGCGGACGTTTGCCGACTGGCCCGCCTGGTCCTGGTGCTGGTTCGGGTGATCGAGTCGACCAGCGACTCCCGCCCCCCGGCACCGGTGCCCCCGCTCGTGGCGCTCGGGGTGCGGCGTTGGATCGGCAGCAGCGGCGTCAGCAGAACCCGGACCAGAGCCGTAGCGATGCCCGGTGTCTTTCCCACCGAGGATGCCGCGGATGCGGACATGACGGCCAGGCCCGGGGTGCGTCCGAGCGTGGCCAACAGCAGCGCCATGACGACCACGATTTCTCCGGCGATGATCCACGCCAGCACCGTCCAGTCCAGCACCAGGTGTACCAGCACTGCGGGAACCAGCACCAGCAGGACGTCGACGAGCGCGACCGCGATGGACTCTGGGACGTTGAGCGGGCGGCCGGTGCTCGGATCAGGGCGCGATGGGGCCGCCTGCGATGGATTCCTCCGTGGCGACTCGACTTGGGGCGTTTGTGCCTGGCGGACTACCTCGAATTGACTCACAGTTGCCTCATCACTTCTATCAGTCCGGCTGCGACCACCGCGGTGGGGAGTATCAGGAAGGCAGAAAGCCGTTCGAACACGTCGCCTAGGCGTCCCCACCACGCCGATCGTCTGAGCAGGGTGAATGCGCCGACCAGGCTCAAGGCGCCCCCGATCGCCAGCACCGCGCCCGCCGCGACCCACGGTTGAACCGCTTGCGTCGCTGCCGCCACCAGCGCGCTGAGACAAATGGCGATGCATGCGAACATCCGCGGAATAATGCGGGCAGCGTGCGAGCGGGCGGTGCGCGGCCGAAGCGTGAGCAGTGCCAGCGCAAAGATGATCTCTGCCCGTGCCCCCCAGGCCTCGATTCCGTGGCCTACCGCTACTCCGGTGACAGCGGGTAAGCACGCTGCGACCAGAGCGCCCAAGGCGATCTCAAGTGCGACAGAGACGGCTTCGGCGTCGGCAACGGTGCGCCGGGTGCGGGCGCGGGTGACCTGAACCGGGGGAGCCGTCGTCGGAGCACGTACCGACTGCCCCGCAGCCCTCTGCCCGGTCATGTCCAGGAGCTGTCGATCCGGCACCGAGGCCAAGGCGGCCCCTGAAATCAGCAGACCGCCGAGCGCCGCCAGCGCGGCCGTCAACAGCGCCAGCGTTGTGGCCGAGATCCCCAGCGCAGCGCCGACCGTCACCACCGTCGCCGCAGCGGCCCAGGTCGCCGCGGCGACGGCGTCGCTTGGGCCCCTGTGGCGCAGCCACAGTGCCATGGCCGTAGCCGCTGCGCCCCAAAGCGCAACGAGGGTCGCCAGCAGCGCCCAGTCCGGGTTGGTGGGAGGAACTAGCAGGGCACTCATGCTCGCACCCAGCAACGGAAGTGACAAAGTGAACAGTGCCGCCGATGTAGGCGTACAGGATGCGCGTTGTGGCAGCCCGAGCGCCGCTAGCAGCGCGAGCAACATCACAGCGGCCGTCACGCGGACGGGTAGCGACAGCACAGATGTTCCGGTGAGGATCCCGGCAAATACGAAGGCGAGCATCAGCGCGGCTAGCAGAACCGCCGTCGCCTCCGCCAGCCAGAACGGGGGACGTACTGCCGCCCAGGACGCTGGACGCGGATGCGTCGTCGCCCGGCCGTTAGTGTCCACTGCATCGGTGATCACCAACACCGATCCCTCGGCCACGTCCTGTCCGATCAACCCACCGGTCTCGATCGGAAGGCCCGACGGCGTGGCGATGGCCGCCGGACGAGCGTCCGGAACAATGCGTTGGGATCCCAACAGTTCGTCGACGCTCGTGCCCGGTGCGGCCGCAACGTCAACCGCGCCGCCCTCGTGGACGAGGGTGACATGAATGGCCGTTGCGCTCATACGCCTCGCTGCTCCGAGTATGGGGTGGCCCGTTGGGCCGCCCGACGGAAGGTTACTAACGCGGTTACTCTAGGTGCAGATAGCATAACGACGCGACGGGGTGGGCCTTGTGGCAAGGCTCGCCCCGTGCCGCCGGCCCCAGACTCGGACGGAACTGCCTCGATGGCGGCCCTCCGCCAAATGGTGCCGGAACACGACCGGAAGGTGCCCGCCCACCCCATGAATGCCAACAACAATCAGTCCCCAGAGCCCGCCGGCGGGACTATCGAGGTCAAGGCCCCGCCCGACACCATCGCCCCGCAGGACGCCACCAGCGTCCTTGCCTCCGTCTTGCCGCTGACCGGCTCCATGGGCGTGATGGTGTTCATGGCGATCTCCAACAGCTCCAACACGCGGATGCTGCTCATGGGCGGAGGCATGGTGGTGGCGATGCTGTCGATGGTGGCCGCCAACATCTACCGGCAGATCCGCCAGCATCGGGGCAACGTCACCGACCAGCGCCGCGAGTATCTGGCATACCTGTCGGAAATGCGCGAGACGGTGCGCAACGCGGCCCGGCAGCAGCGCGCCGAGTCCATACGCAGCTTCCCCGACCCGGTCTCTCTGCCTTATTTCGTCCAGTACGGGCAGCGCGTCTGGGAACGCAGCGAAGCTGCCGATGATCCGCTGGCGGTGCGTTTGGGGCGGGGAACGGTGAAGTTGTCCGCCGAGCTCAAGGCCGAGAAGCTCGATGCGCTGGCCAAGCCGGACCCGGTGTGCCTCTCGGCAATGACTCGGTTCGTGTCTACCCACGGGGAGGTCGACGGGGTGCCATGGGTGGTTTCGCTGGGCAACCTCTCCCGCGTGGAGGTGGTGGGGGAGGGGAGCGTCACGCGCGCACACACCCGGGCACTGCTCACCCACCTGCTTGCGATGACGCCTCCGAGCCTGTTACGCGTGGCGGTACTCGCCAGCGAGGAGAATCTTCCGGAATGGGACTGGATCAAATGGGCGCCGCACGCCTGGTCCGACTCGGTTAGGGACGCCGTCGGCCCGGCACGCCTGATCGCCACCGACCTCGACCAGCTCTTGGACAAGCTTCCCGAGGGGCTGGAACACCGGGGGGCCTTTTCCGCCGGTGCTGGCGAGGGGCCCACGCCCCACGTCATCATCGTCGTCGACGGCGGCCGGCTTCCCGATACCTCCCCGCTGGGCTCAGCCGCGGGAGTACGCGGTGTCACCATTGTTGATCTGCCCGCCGAGTGGGGACTGCTGACCTCTCCGACGACGCTGCGTCTCCTGCTCTACCCGCCCCAGCCGGGAGCCGCGGGCGACGCCGACGCGTCGGTCACCGTGCCCATGGAGATTGCCGTCGTCGGCCAGGACCCCGTTCCACTGGCGGCGGACATGCTTGACCCGACCGCGGCTGAAGCGGTGACTCGGCGTCTGGCGGCCAGGTTCACCGAGGTTGGGGAGGACGCTGCCGCCGTCCCCGTGGGTATCTCTGACCCCAAGCGCTCCGCGGACCTGTTGGACCTGCTGGGCCTGGGAGACGTGCGGGACATTGATCCGGAGCGGTGCTGGACGCCGCGTCTGGGCGACGACCGGCTGCGGGTTCCCTTCGGCGTCACGCCCGAGGGCACTCCCGTGGTGTTGGACATCAAGGAGTCGGCGCAGGGAGGCATGGGCCCCCACGGGCTGCTGGTGGGGGCAACCGGATCCGGTAAGTCAGAAGTATTGCGCACCCTTGTCCTGGCGCTCGCGCTGACGCACTCGCCCGACCAGCTCAACTTCGTGCTGGTGGACTTCAAGGGCGGTGCCACCTTCGCAGGCATGTCCGAACTGCCACACGTGTCCGCCATGATCTCCAACCTCGAGAACGAGCTCGGTTTGGTCGACCGCATGGAGGAAGCGCTGCGCGGGGAGATGAACCGCCGCCAGGAGATCCTGCTCAAGACGGGCAACTACGCCAATGTCTCCGACTACGAGGCCGCTCGCCGCGCGGGCAAGCACAATGGCGAGCCACTGCCCGCACTGTTCGTCATTCTTGACGAGTTCTCCGAGCTGCTCGCCGCCAAGCCCGACTTCATCGAGGTATTCGTCGCCATCGGCCGTCTGGGCCGTTCCATGCAGATCCACCTGCTGCTGTCCTCACAGCGCCTGGAGGAGGGGCGCCTGCACGGCCTGGAGTCCCACCTGTCCTACCGAATCGGACTGCGCACCTTCTCTGCCTCGGAATCGCGCACCGTCCTGGGCGTCACCGACGCATACGACCTGCCGCCCTACCCGGGAGTCGGCTACCTCAAGAGCGACACCCGCACCATGACCCGGTTCCGGGCCGCCTATGTGGCAGGGCCGCCGCCGGAGCGCGCCGCGGCCACCGGACGCGCCTCGGAGCGGCCGGAGCTCCCGGCCGCGAGCAGCCCGGGGCGCGGTGACACCGGTCCGCTGGTACTGCCCTTCACCGCCCAGGAGATCCCGCTGCCGCCACAGGCACAGCACGCAGAGCCCGAGCCGACGTCGGAGCAGCAGGTGCCGGAGACGTCCGCAAAGGACGCCACCTACGCCGACATGTCCACCATGGACATCGCCGTGGCGCGCATGACCGGTCACGGCAACCCGGCGCATCGGATCTGGCTGCCGCCGCTGGACGTCCCCGAGACCTTCGACTCGTTGATCGACGACCTGACGGTCGACCCCGAGCTCGGACTGATCTCCCCATCATGGCGAGCTCGTGGCGACCTAGTGGTACCGCTGGGTATCACCGACGTGCCGCTGGAGCAGCGGCGCGACCAGTACAGCGTGGACTTGTCCGGGGCGGGCGGCCACGTGGGCGTCGTCGGCGGTCCGCTCTCCGGCAAATCCACCGCTCTACGATCGTTGCTCATGGGCCTGGCGCTGACCCATACACCCACCGAGGTTCAGTTCTACGTGATCGACCTCGGCGGCGGGACCTTCTCCACGATGCTCGACCTGCCGCATCTGGCCGGCGTGGGCACGCGTGACGACCCCGACATCATCGCCCGCATCGTGGCGGAGATCGAAGCGATGCTGGTTGACCGCGAACGCTACTTCAAGGCCAACCGGATCGACTCGATCCAAACCTATCGGCGCCGGCGCGCGGCCGGTCAGGCCGACGACGGCTACGGTGACGTCTTCCTCGTCATCGACGGGTGGTCCGTGCTCAAGACGGACTTCGAGAACATCACCGAGCGTGTACAGGCGATCATGACGCGGGCGCTCGCTTTTGGCGTGCACCTGGTCATATCCGCGGGCAGGTGGATGGAGATGCGTGCCGCGATCAAGGACGCCCTCGGTACCCGGATCGAACTGCGTCTGGGCGAGCCCTCCGATTCCGAGATCAGTCGCCCCGCCGCCAAGGCGGTGCCGACCGGCCGCCCCGGACGGGGCCTGGACCCCGCCGGGCGGCACATGCTGCTTACGCTCCCGCGTGTGGACGGCGAGCACGATCCCGCCACGCTCTCCGAAGGCGTCGGCCACGCGTGCCGCACCATCGCGGACGCCTACCGGGGCGCACCCGGACCGAAGCTGCGGCTGCTGCCGACCCGCATCGACCTTACCGAGCTGCAGGCCCTGGTGCCCGCCGAGGATGGCCCCGTCATCGGGATCAACGAGGCCCGCCTGGAGCCCGTCACCCTCGACATGCGGCAGGAGCCCCACCTGATCGTGCTGGGCGATGCGAAGAAGGGCAAGTCATCCTTCCTGCGTGCCCTGATGGCCGAACTGACCCGCGATCGCACCCCGAATGACCTGCGCATCCTTCCGGTCGACCCGCGTCGCTCCCTGCTCGGCGACATCCCCGAGGAGTTCATGCTCACGTATGTGACCCTGCGCGATCAGGCGGCCAAGGAGATGACCGATCTGGCGGAGTTTCTCAAGCAGCGCCTGCCCGGTCCGGAGGTGACGCCGGAGCAGTTGCGCACCCGCAGCTGGTGGAACGGCCCCGAGGTATACATCCTCGTGGACGACTACGACCTGATGACCACCGGCCAGATGAACCCACTGCTGCCGCTCCAGGCCCTGCTGCCCCAGGGGCAGGACATTGGCCTGCACCTGGTGTTGACTCGGCGCACGGGCGGGGCCAGTCGGGCCCTGTTCGAGCCCTTGGTGCAGACGCTCAACGACCTTTCCACCCCCGGGATCATGTTGCCCGGCAACCCTGACGAGGGGCCGCTACTCGGGCGTCAGCGTCCCAAGCCGGGGCCGGCCGGGCGTGCCAGCCTGATCACCCGCGACTCGGTCCAGTCCGTCCAGCTGGCCTGGTCCCCGCCGACGGCGTGAGCCGCCAGCCCCCCGGCCTAGCGCCTTGTGACGCATCGCCGGGACGCTGCCAGAGGCGGTCGTGCCCGCCAGCCCCGGCTCGCGCCTCGTGGCGACACGCCTCCCGGCCTGGGCATGCCGGCGGGTGTCTTGGGCGGGGCGCTGACCGGGGCGGGACCGCGGCGCCGGTACAGTCAACCCCATGGCGCAGAGACGGAACTCGGGAGACGGCTCCCACGGCGGCGGGCGCGGTCGCAGCGCGCGGGGTCGGGCGTCGTCTGCGCGTTCTGGCGGTTCCCGCTCCGCCTCCGCCCGCGGTGGTACCTCTCGCTCCGGCGCTTCGGATAGCGGCGGCGCATCCCGCTCGACGTCGTCGGCGCGCCCCCGCGTTTCCTCCGCATCCCGCTCACGGCAGGCGCCCCGCGGCCAGGCCCGCGCGCAGCGCACCGTCACCACCCAGGATGGCCGCCCGGGACGGCGGCCCGCCCGCACCGCCCGTATCGGCCGCGGCCAGACCGCTCGTTCGGCGGCGCGCTCCGGCGTCGCTCAGTCGGCCGACCGGGGAGGCGCTCGTGGCGGCGCCAACCGCTCTGCGACGCGACCGGGTGCCGGTAATCGACGTGGGCAGACCCGGGGGCGCGGGGCCACCGCCAGCCGCAGACAGGCCAGGCCCCGGCGGCCGCGCTACTGGCTGCGCCGACTCGTGGCGCTGCTGCTCGCCGTGGCTCTGCTGGCGGGGATTTCTGCCGGTGTCTTGTCGGCAGCCGTCTGGGCGCGCAACACCATCCGTGCCCAAGACGACCAGGCCGCCGCGCATACCGCCACCACCTACGCCAACCCGGTGGAGTGCACCGCAGCGGACCTGGATGTTACCTTCACCTCACCCGACACGGTATCCACCGGCGCGGGCTTGAAGCTGAACCTGACCGTGAACAACACCGGCTCCGAGGCCTGCCTGATCGACGTCGGCTCGCAGTCGCTCGGCGCCGTCATCACCTCCGGCGAGCAGACGATTTGGACCTCCACCGCCTGCCCGGCCAACCCGGCCAGCCGGCGCCTGCTGGTCGCGGCCGGCACCGCTGCGTCCGCCACCATTACCTGGGACGGCAACGTGGCCTCGTCGGAATGCACACCTGCTGACACGGCGTCGACCACGGCAGCTGCCCCCGCCGCCGAGGATGCCGCGGCGACGCCCACCGACGCGGAGCCTACGAAGGATGGTGAGGCCGCGCAGGAGGACGAAGGAACTGAAACAGCCTCCTCCGAGGAGACGGCCCAGGCCGCCTCCGGAAATGCGGCCACCGCCGGGACCTATCGGGTACGCATCCAACTGGACGGAACGGACCTCACCGAGGACCGCGTCTTCGTGATCGAGTAGGGGAGCGGCGTCGTTCTCTGCGTCGGCACCTACGCCGCACATCGACTTCTGTCCGATATCCGGTGGTGCGGTGTGTGAGGGTGGTTTCTCGGGCGGGGGTCTTGCTGATGTCCGTGCCGTGGCTGACGGTGGTGTTTTGGTGTCGGTGGGGTTACGGTTTGGTTTTGTGAACTGTGGTGTCGTCTCGGGCGACCGGCGCGCCAACCACCTGGCGAGTGAGGGGTAAGTGTGGGTTTGAGCCTGGATGCGGTTGCGGGCGCCGTGGTCGGCGAGATCCCGGGCTCTCCCGGTGGCGGACTCCTGGAGGACCGGGGCCCGGGTGCTGGATAAGGCCGCCAGTGGGGTGGTGTCCTCACGCCTGGCGGTCCCGTCCTGGCAGGGGGCGAGCGCGGATGCGTTCCGCTCCTCCTCCCGGCGCCTGGAGACGGACCTGGATGCCTCGATCACCAGTCTGCTGGACGGGGCCAGCCGTTTGGAGGCTTACGCCCAGGTGCTGGCTGAGGCGAAGGAGGCGTTGGAGCGGCTGCGCGCCCTGGTCGGTGCGGCGCTGTTGGAGGCCGTGGACGCTGGGGCGCCGGCGGTGCTGGTGGCGGGGGTGCGGTATGCGGCCGCGGGTGCGGCCGTGGGTATCCGTGCCCGGGTGAGTATCGCGGCCATGCAAACTGCCGCGGCCCTGAATGCCGTTGGTGTAGGTGCTAGCTCGCGAGTTGGTTCGGGGGCTGCTGGTGTGGGCGCGCATGGGGGCGGCGGTGTCGGTGCGGGTAAGGGCAAGGACGATGACGGCACTGGGAGCAAGACCAAGTTCAGTGATGAGGACATAAGGCGGTTGCGGCAGCAGGCGGACGGCTCCTCGGACTGGGACCCAGTGGACCAGTACAAGATCGGCGACTGTTACTTTCTGGCGACTTTGGACGCGTATTCGCAGTCGGAGGAGGGGGAGCAGTTTCTGCGGGATCATGTGCGGTGGAGTGAGGAGGATCAGGCGTTCATCGTCACCCTGCACAACTTCTTCGGCTTTCCGGAGGAGATCAAGGTCACCGACTACTACACCGACGGTAACCAGGGTGATGATCTGGGTGGTGGGCGGCGGGGGCCGAACCTGATGAGCGTGTACGAGCGCGCCTACGGCCAATACCTGGGCGACCACAACCTCCCGAACGGGAGGCCAGCTGATGCGATGCGGGCGATCTCCGGGCAGTACGGCCCGCCAGTAGTTGACACCAGAGGCACCTCGGGGTTCCTGGGGGCGGTGCGTGAAGATCATGAGTACACCGATGAGGAGTGGTCTCAGATCGAACAGGCGGTGAAGGATGGTAGGCCGGTCGTTGCAACTACGGCAGGAGGTGACTTCGGTGACGGCAACACGGCCTCGGATGCGACCGCCAACACCGACGCCCGCGCCGCCGACAGGCAGCACCCGGACGCCGCGATCGACACCCACGACAGGTCTGGCGACTACCAGATCGCCGAAGGCCACGCCTACACGGTGATCGCGATCGACGATAAGTACGTGACCCTGCGCAACCCCTGGGCACACAACAACCTGGCGAACGGCTCCGACGCCGGAGACGACGGCATTATCCGCATCACCCGCGAGGACTACGAGAAATACTTCGCCCGCACCGACATCGGTGGAGAAATACCATAACCAGAATCATGTCGCGAGAGCGTTCACCTAATTACCTCTACCCCGGGGTCGAGGACGATGTACACCTTGTAGGTCCAGCCCCCTGTCCGGTAGTCGGGGATCAGCGGTTTTGGGTTAACGGCGAACAAGGTGACTGTGCCCAGTCCGTCGATGTGGGTGGTTTCTCCTAGTCGTAGTTCAATGGGTTCTTGGACGCCGTCATTGTGACGCCATAGCAGCGTGCCGATCCATTCATGTCCCTCCGAGCGCAACGGCCCCACTTGCAACCCGCCTGCTGCGGTCTCTACCGGTTCGATACTCGTATGAATCCGTGCGTAGGTTCCGTCCTTGGCGGCAAGCTCATCGGGCAACGGCACCTCCCGTACTGGCGGTCTGGTCCACCACAGCCAACCGGAAATGCCTCCCATCACCACCAGCACAACCGCAAGGAACCCTCGCAGGACATTCCGCATGAGGCGTCGGCGCGGCGAGACTAAGGAGATGTCTCCACCTGATGGACTCACGGCACCGTAGCCGACGGATTCTGCTTTCGTGTCCGCTCCAGCTGAGGGCACCTCGGACCGAGCGCCGGACCCCCCGCCGTCGGCGATTGCTGATGCCACTGCCAACACCCTCCTTGCCCATCACGGGTAACCAGATGGTGACAATCCTACGCTGACTTACGTACGGGTAACAGGTCCTGATCCATGTAGTTCCGCAGCGACATCGGCGAAGAAATACCATGAGCAGAGTCGTATATGCGCGAACTATCACCACATTATCTCTACCCCGGGGTCGAGAGTGACATTAACAGCGTAAGTCCAGGCTCCGTCCCGGTAGTCTGGGAGCAATGGTTCGGGGTGGACCCGCAGTAGCGTCACGGTTCCCAGGCCGTCGATGTGCACGCTTTCCCCCAGGCGCAGTTCGAATATCTCCACGACCCCGTCACTGCGGTCCCACTCCAAAGACCCGATCCACTCATGGTTCTCCGAGCGCAGGGGTCCTTCTCTCAACATGCCCGCTTCGGTACTTGCTGGCCAAACGCTCGTGCCGATATACCAGACATGCCCGGCCTCAACACCGTCGGGCAGCGGCACCTCCCGTACCGGTGGCCTGGTCCACCACAGCCAACCCCCGAAGCCTGCCGTGGCCAGCAGTGCGACCAGGAGGCAGCCGGTAAGGACGCGCCGTACGCGTCGTCGCCTCGGCGGAGCCACTGAGGCGACGTACTCCTCGTCAGCCGCTGATTTCACGCCGCACTTCTTCCCCTGGAGTCGTCGATATTCTCGCGCCGTGGTCTAGCCGGTCAGGCCGTGGTAGGTGACGGTCTTAGCCCTGGCTCCGGCGACGGCACCGCCCGCAGCCGAGCCACCAAGATTGCGCAGCCCACTGGCCGATGCTGCGAGCCGATGCGCGCCGTCGGCAGCGTCGTCGTCGGTGCTCGCGTACCCCTGCTGCGCGGCCAGCAACCCGTCTGCGTCCGCATTCGCCCGCGCCGCCGTACGCTCTGCCTGCTGCTCGTGGTGAGCAGCAAACCGGGCTGCAGCCGATGCGAGCACGGCAGAACCGAATAAGCCCTCACCGCCTGAGTCCAAATGGAACTGGGACAACGCATGGCGGCGGTCATCCAGGCGCGCTCGAGCGGCGGCGAGCTCCTCCGGCACAACCCGCAGTACCACTTCAACACCTTCCCTGGATGCCCACCCGAACCGTTGACAAGTGTGCCGCACAGCGCGAACAAACCGTTTCCAAACGGTCTCAGCTTAGCATCGGCGGCCCTGTCCCGCGCTCACAGCACCGCCCTCACGCGTACCGGTCGGCGATGGACACCTCCGCCAGGCGCGACAGACCGTCGCGCAGGGTACGTGCCTGGCGCGCGCCGACGCCGTCGACGGCCTCCAGCTCCTCCACCGTCGCCGCGAGCACCGCCTGCAAGGAGCCCCAGTTATCCACCACCGCGCGCGCCGTCACCAGTGGCAGCCGCGGGATCTTGGACAGGATCCGCAGCCCACGCGGTGAGACCGACGCGTCCAGGTCTTGGCCGTCGGCGCCGCCGAGGCCCATTGCGCGGGCAACCATGGCCAGGTCCAGCAGGGCGGGGGAGCCCACCCACTTCAGGCGTGCGTCCACCGTGGCGGTGTCCAGTCCCTGCGGGAGGTAGTCGGTCAGCAGGAAGTCGCGCTCGGCCATGAGCCCGCGGGTCAGCTCCTCCACCTGTAGGGCGAGCAGCCGCCCATCGGTGCCGAGCTCGACCACGTAGCCGTCGATGTCGGAGGCGATGCGACTGACCATCTCCAACAGCTGCAGCACGGCGGTGACGTCGCGTACCGTCACCAGGTCCTCGATCTCCAGGGCATCCAGGCCGCCGGAGATCTTGTCCAGGCGCGCCTTGTAGCGCTCCAGCGTGGCCAGCGCCTGGTTGGCGCGCGCCAGAATCGCCTCGCTCGGCTCGATCACGTGCCGACGCCCGTCCACGTACAGGGAGATGATCCGCATGGACTGGCTCACCGAGATCACCGGGTGCCCGGTCTGCCGCGCCACGCGCTCGGCGGTGCGGTGACGCATGCCGGCCTCGGCGGTCTCGATGGAGGCGTTGGGCAACAGCTGCACGTTGGCGCGCCGGATGCGGTTGTTGGCCCGGTCCACGATCACGGCCCCGTCCATTTTGGCCAGCTCCCGCAGCCGCGCCGCGGTCAACTCGACGTCGAGCCGAAAACCGCCCGAGGAGATCGCCTCCACCGTCTCGTCGAAGCCGAGCACGATGATCGCCCCGGTGCGCCCGCGCAGAATGCGCTCCAGACCGTCGCGCAGAACGGTGCCGGGGGCGACGAGTGCGAGGGTCTCGCGCAGCAGGTTGACGGGGTTTTCGGTCATGGGTCTCTCCTGGGGGTGGTCCGAGCGCGCCGACTGGCGCGGGCCTCGGACCGATGCCGCATCATGCTAACCGCCCGGGGCGGCCGACCGCCGTGAAACAGATCGCGCCTTACCCGCCCACCCGCGTTTGGCGGGTGGTCTGTACGCGCCGAAGCCGCCGGGGATCAGCCGCGGGGCAGGGCCGCGCCGATGGCTTCGCTCAGGTGCGCAACCGGCAGCACGCGCATGCCGTCGACGCCGCGCAACTCCTTAGAGCCGGCCAACGGCACGATGGCCCGGTCGAAGCCGAGACGCGCCGCCTCCGCCAGACGCCGCTGCACACCCACCGTCGCCCGCACCTCCCCGGTCAGGCCCACCTCCCCGAAGGCCACCAAGCCGGGGGGAGTGGGCAGGTTCTGCGCGGCGGAGACCACGGCGATCGCCACCGCCAGGTCCGTGGCCGGCTCCACCGCCCGCGCCCCGCCCACGGTGGATACGTACACATCGGTGGTGGAGGTATCCACGCGCAGCCGGGCCGCCAGCACCGCCAGCGCCATCGCCACCCGGGAGTGGTCCACCCCGGAGGTGGTGCGCCGCGGTGAGCCGGCGGCGGTCCCGGCCACCAGCGCCTGAATCTCCACCGGCATGGGGCGGCGCCCCTCCAGCGTCACGGTGGCGCACGTGCCCGGCACCTCGCTGCGCGCCGCCGACAGGAACAGACCCGAGGGGTCGGCCAGGCCGACAATGCCGCGCTCGCCCAGGTCGAAACAGCCGACCTCATCGGTGGGGCCATAGCGGTTCTTCACCGCCCGCAGCAGCCGCAGCCGCGCATGCCGGTCTCCCTCGAACTGGCAGACGACGTCCACCAGGTGTTCCAGTACGCGCGGCCCCGCAATACCGCCGTCCTTAGTTACGTGTCCTACCAGCAGCACCGGGATGGCCCGCTCCTTGGCCACCTGGATGAGGGCGCTCGCCACCGCCCGCACCTGGGTGATGCCACCTGCGCCACCCTCGACCTGCGCGGAGGCGATGGTCTGGATCGAGTCCACAATCAGCAGGGACGGGGAGACGTCCTGCACGTGCCCGAGGAGCGCGCCCAGCTCGGTCTCGGCGGCGAGCAGCAGCGCCGGGTCGATGGCGTCGATGCGCTCGGCGCGCAGCCGCACCTGGCTGGCCGACTCCTCCCCGGTCACATACAGCACCGGCCCCTGTCCGCGCTCACGGGAGGCCGCGGCCGCCTTCGCGGCGACATCCAGCAGCAGCGTGGACTTGCCGACGCCTGGCTCTCCTGCCAGCAGCACCACTGCCCCAGGCACGACGCCGCCGCCCAGAACCCGGTCCAACTCGCCCACCCCGGTGGGGCGGGCGCGGGCCTCCTCCGCGCTGACTTCCGCGATGGGGCGCGCGGCGACGGCGGGGCGAATCGGCGCCGCCGACATGGGGACGCGTCCGGGAGAACCGATTCCACCCGGGGCCGACTCTACGAACTCCTCCAACGTGCCCCAGGCGCGGCACTCGCGACACTGACCGAGCCACTTGGGGCTGGACCAGCCGCACTCGGTGCACACGTAGGCGGTGTGTGCCTTCGCTGTCTTCGTGGTGGCCATGGCGGCAGGCTACCGGGAGCCCCCGACATGAATTCGGGCGGCTTCAGGACGCCGTCGGTCCGTACCCGCCGACGCCGTATCCGTGCGCGGAGGGCTGTGTCTGCGTGGACGCTGTGGGTTGAGCGGGCGGCATGGGCTGGCCGGGTGCCAGCACCTGGTTGTAGCTCGGGACCTGGCCGTAGGCCGGCACGGGTCCGTGCCCCTGGGCCTGCCCGTAACCCGAGGCCGGATCGTTCCCGGCGGCGAGCGGGATGCCGGTGAGGGGATCGCGCCCGAGCCGTTCGGCGAGCAGCTGGCGGTCCTTTGGGCGCACCAGGTGCGGAGAGTTGGCGAGAATCTTCTCGTCTATTGCCCGCGCAGCACCGATGGTGAAGAACATCAGAGCGATCGCCAGGGCGCGAAGACCGAATTTGAATCCTAGGTATCCGACGAGCACGCCGAGGATGACGTAGATGCCCACGACGCCAATCACGATCGCCGCCGCGATCAGGGCCCAGTAGTACTTGGAATGGGGAACGGATTCATTGCGCTGCGTGATGGCCATGAGGACACTCCTGTAGTTGATGGTGTCGTTACCGCTCCAGTATTGGTCTCGATCTTGTCACGCGGCAATGGCGTCGACTGGGGACTACTACCCGTCTGCGTGGGTCCGTGTTACCTACGCCGTGGGGGCGCCGTAGCCGTAGGAGCCATACGCCTCCGGCTGTCCCTGGGGCGTGGACTGCCCATATCCCTGACCCTGACGCCCCTGGTCCACGTACCCCTGGGAGCTCGGCTGTGCCGACGTGGTCTGGGCGTATCCGTAACCCGGCGTGGTGGGCTGTGAACCCGCCGGCATCTGACCGTATCCCTGCAAGGTCTGGGTGGCCTGAACCTGCCCGTAGCCGTACTGGGGTGTCCTGCCCGCCTGGCCCAGTGGCTGCGGGCCGGGACCGTACGCTGCTGTGCCGGGGATGCCGTTGCCCTGTGTCGGGGCGTAGCCGCCGACGTTGAGGGGCGCCCCGGTGATGGGGTCGTGTCCAAGCTTCTGGGCCAGCAGGTACCGGTCCTGGTTCCGCACCAGCCGTGGGGCCTTCGCCAGGATGGCGTCGTCGATGACGCCTGCAATGGCGATGAAGAGCAATAGCGGGAAGATCAGCAGGATCACGGGAATGCGCACCGATCCCTCGACGTGGCTGGAGATCCACACGTAGATCCCGATCACGCCTGGTATGCCCAGGATGACCGCCAGGGTGATGAGCAGCCAGTGGAACTTGGAGTGGGGCGTGGGCTCGTTCTTATCGCTTTTCTTGGCCATGAGGCAGCTCCTGGGTCGGGGTAAGGGCTCGTCCAGTATTTCGCTGCGGTGTCAGACGGGACAAGGGGTGGGGGCACGCGGGAAGTGTGTGATTCGTTATCAGGCTCTTACGGTTTGAGGATGTGGTGGGCGGCGTCGGTCGCAGCCCACGCTGCATGCCGGCGCTCCAGAGTCGGTCCGCACGCAAGAGCCGCCCGAGCAGACCTGGCTGAATCCCGTTTTCCCTTGGAAATAAGCGGAAATCACTTCTCCGGCAGAGTCCGGTGACACTGCTCCAGTGTGCAACGAGCCATTCGCTGCACACAGGAGCAGTGTCATGACACTCGGTCTGCAAGCCAAATCCGCACTATCATGCGGATCCCGCCCTGGCGTTTACTTCTCGAGTGTGCAGACCCACGACGGGAGCTCGAACAACGCCGTTCAACCGGCCGCTGCCACTCCCGGTGCCACTATCCGGGCGTGCGGACATGTGGAGATTGCTTGGTCGCCGTGAGCCGCGAGCAACCTTGCCGCACGGCCTCCTCGCATAGGAAAATGCCCTCGACCGAGGCCCGGGCGCCCGGTGCCGGGGCCGTGACCGAAGGGAAGAACGTCTTTGGCCGATTCCGCCGATTCTGCCGGTTCTACCGACCTCGCCCGCGGCACCGAGCGGCGTCGCGCCAGTTCCGCCGCCCGCACCGGTGCCTGCCGCCTGAGCCGCCGCACCCTCCTGGCAGGTGCCGCCGCCGCGGGTGCCGCCGTACTGCTGGCGGCCTGCGCCTCCGGCGGCAGCAGCACGGCGGGGCCATCCGCCGCCGCGGGCAACGCCTCACAGGGAGCCACCGAATCCTTCCCCATTACCATTGCCCACACCTATGGCTCCACCACGATTGCGGCCGAGCCGACTCGCATCGTGGCCATCTCCACCGTCGACGCCGATGTGGTCATCTCCCTAGGCGTGGTCCCCCTGGGTATGCCCGCCGTCGCTGCGGACGCCGACGGCGAGGAGGCCTACCCCTGGACCACCGCAGGACTCGAAGCGCTGGGCGCCGGCTGGGACACCGTCGCCGCGCCCACCCTGTACGCCGCGGCGGAAGATGTCGACGTTGACGCGGTCGCTGCGCTTGAACCCGACCTGATCCTCGGTGTGCACTCGGGCATGAGTGAAGACGAATACGCGCGCCTGTCCGCCGTCGCTCCGACCCTGGCCTACCCGGCCGATGCCTCCGCCTACGAGGCCTCCTGGGAGGCGGTGACCGTCGCCGTCGGCAGGGCGCTGGGGCGCTCCGCCGCCGCCGAGGCCCTGGTCAATACCACCACCGATGTGCTGACCACCGCTCGTACCTTGAATCCGGCTCTGTCCGGTGCCACCTACGCGGCGGTCGCGCTAGATGCGAGCGGCCCCTCCATCACCGTGTACACCGAGGTCGATACGCGCTCGCAGGTGCTGCGCCAACTGGGCCTGACCCTCGCGCCTGCAGCCCAGGCGGCGGAGGGGGCCGCGGGAGCGGTCGCCGCGAACTATCCGCTCAGCGAGGCCGAGGAGTTGGAAGCCGACCTGTTGTGGGCTCAGGTGGGCGGCGACGGCGCCGTGGACGCCGTCAAGGCGGACCCCCAGTTGGAGAAGATTCCGGCCGTCGCCAACGGCACGGCCCTGTTCGTCGCCGACGAGGTCGCCGCCATGAGCCTGGCGGCGGCCTCCCCGCTGTCACTGCCGTGGTGCTGCGAGAACCACGTGCCCGACATCGTCGCCGCCGTCGAGGCGAGCCGGGGCGCCGCAACGGCGTCGCCGAGTGCCACTGCGAGTGCCGGCGCTTCGGCCTCGGCGTCGTGAACCGGCACGCCGCCACATCAACCGACCTCGGGATGTAACTTCCACCGACCTCGGCGGTTGCTTCGAGCGGCCTCGGGGCGAGATAGGGCTTGCCGTTCGCCTCCACGGCGACATAGGTTAGCCATACATAGGTGAACCTGACCTAAGTTCAGTGGGTTGGCGGAAGCCTGTGCCTCTCGCGTGGACCGTGCCGCGCGAGCCCTACCATCCTGAAGGAAGACATGTCTCGCAAACTCCCTGCGCTCCTGGCGCTGTCGGCGACCGTGAGCCTCGCCCTCGCCGGCTGCTCCGGCAGTACCGATTCCGCGTCCACCTCCGCGGCCTCAGACGCCGCCTCTACCTCCGTGTCCCAGGCATCCTCGGTCACCATCGAGGACAATCACGGCAGCGTCGAGGTGTCCTTGCCCGTCCAGCGGGCGGCCTCCACCGACAACCGCACCTTCGAGGTCCTCGCCGACTGGGATGTGCCGCTGGTCGCCGTGCCCAAGGGGGTCATGCCCTCCACCGTGACCGCATACGACGGCGACGACGTCGCCGACATCGGCAACCACCGTGAGCCCGACCTGGAGGCCCTGGCTGCGGCCGACCCCGATCTGGTGATCGTCGGCCAGCGCTTCTCCGACCAGTATGACTCGATCGCCGAACTGACCCCCGATGCCGCCCTACTCGACCTCGAGCCCCGCGACGGTGAGCCCTTAGACGCCGAACTCGAGCGCCAGGTGACCGACCTGGGGCAGGTGTTCGGCAAGGAGGCCGAGGCCGATCAGCTCATCGCCGACTTCGAGGACGCCCTGGAGCGCGCCAAGAACGCCTACGACGGCTCCTCCACGGTCATGGCCGTGATCGTCTCCGGCGGAGAGATCGGCTACTCCGGGCCCACCACCGGACGCACCTGGGGGCCGCTGTTCGACCTGCTTGAGCTGGAGCCCGCCCTCGAGGTAGAGGGCTCCACCGATGACCACCAGGGCGACGACGTCTCCGTGGAGCAGATCGCCGAGTCCAACCCGGACTGGATCTTCGTAATGGACCGCGACGCCGCCATCACTGCGGACGACCCGAATTACACGCCCGCCGCGGATGTGATCGCGGGCAACGCCGCGCTGCAGAATGTCACGGCGGTGACCTCCGGGCAGATCGTCTACGCCCCGGATGACACCTACACCAACGAGTCGATCATCACCTACACCGAGATCCTCAACTCGATTGCCGATGCCTTCGAAGGGGCACAGAACTGAGCACCCGGCAGCTCTCAAGGTCGGGCGCGCCGCCCAGTGACGCGACCGATACCGCCGCCCGCACCCGCGAGCCCCTGGTCAGCCGGGGGCTCGCGGTCGGGCTGCTGGCGGTACTGGCCCTGCTGGGCCTAAGCCTGGCTACCGGCCAGTACTCCATCCTGTCCCACGCGGACGGCTGGGAGATGTTCCGCAACGTCCGCGTCCCCCGCACGCTCGCGCTGGTTTTGGCCGGGGCCGCCATGAGCATGTCCGGCCTGGTCATGCAGCTGATCACCCAGAACCGATTCGTGGAGCCGACCACCACCGGCACCACCGAATGGGCCGGCCTGGGCCTGTTGACGGTGATGGTGGTCTTCCCGCGCGCCAGCGTGTTGGGGCGAATGGCCGGCGCCGTCACCGCCTCATTCATCGGCACCATGGTGTTCTTCCTGCTGCTGCGCCGGGTCTCCCTGCGCTCCTCGCTGCTGGTGCCGATCATCGGCATGATGCTGGGGGCGGTGGTCAGCGCGGTGTCTACCTTCTTCGCGCTTCAGACCGACATGCTGCAATCCCTGGGCGTGTGGTTCCAGGGCAGCTTCACGTCGGTGTACCGGGGCCAGTACGAGGTGATGTGGATCGTGGTGGCGGTCGTGGCGGCGATCTTCTACTACGCCGACCACCTGACCGCCGTTGGCCTGGGGGAGGACGTCGCCACGAACATCGGCGTCGACTACCGGCGCACGGTGCTGATCGGCACCGGGCTGGTGGCCGTGGCCACGGGCACCGTCACCGTGGTGGTCGGCTCGCTGCCCTTCCTGGGGTTGATCGTCCCCAACCTGGTGTCCATGCGCCGTGGGGACGACCTGCGCTCCAACCTGCCCTGGGTGTGCTTGGTGGGGATCGGCTTGATCACCGCCTGCGACCTGCTCGCTCGTACCGTCATCGCCCCCTTCGAGATACCGGTGTCCGTGATTCTCGGCCTGGTGGGGGCCGCGGTGTTCATCGCCCTGATCATCCGCCAAACCGGGAAGGGCTGAGCATGAGTCTCGGAGCTTCCGCCGCGCCGACCGCGGGCCGCCCCGACGTCGGCCCGACCACCCGCAGCGCCGGCACGACGCCGGGCGCCCCCACCGACGCCGACGCGGCCACGCGCAGTCCCGCCGTCGTCCGCCGCTCCGGCGCCTTCCCTAACCCGGCTGCCCGCCGTCGCTGGTGGCTGACCTACCTGGCGGTCACCGGCCTGGCGGTCTGCTTCGCCGTCGGCCTGCTGGTGTGGAAGAACCCGATGGAACCGGGCAGCCGCGGCTTCTGGCTCATCGCCCAGCGGCGCCTGGACGCCGTAGTCGCCATGATCGTGGTGGCCGTATGCCAGGCCATGGCCACCGTCGCCTTCCAGACCGCAACCGGCAACCGCATCATCACGCCGTCGCTCATGGGATTCGAGTCCCTGTACCGGACCATCCAGACCGCCACCATTTTCTTCTTCGGGGCCACCGGCCTGGCCGCCACCCGTACTGCGTCCATGTTCGCCCTGCGGCTGGCGCTCATGGTGGGGCTGTCCCTGCTGCTGTACTCCTGGCTGCTGACCGGCGGCGCGCGCAACCTGTACTCGATGCTGCTGATCGGCGTCGTGATCGGCTCGGCCCTGGGGAGCCTGACCACCTTCATGCAGCGCCTGCTCACGCCCAGCGAGTTCGACCTGCTCTCCGCCCGACTGTTCGGCTCCATCGCCAATGCCGACCCCGACTACTACCCGATCGCCATCCCCCTGGCGGTGGTGGCGAGTGCCGCACTGCTGGCGTACTCGCGCCGGCTCAATGTGCTCGCCCTGGGGCGGGACACCGCCACCACTCTGGGGCTGAACCACACCCGCGCCACCATCGCCGTGTTGGTGCTGGTCTCGGTGCTCATGGCCACTTCGACGGCGCTGGTCGGCCCCATGACCTTCCTCGGCTTCCTGGTGGCGACCCTGTCCTACCAGCTGTCGGGCACCTACGACCACCGCTACCTGTTCCCCATGGCTGCCAGCCTGGGACTGCTCGTGCTCACGGGCGCCTACTTCGTCATGCGGCACATGTTCTACGCCCAGGGCGTCGTCTCCATCATCATCGAGCTGGTGGGCGGCTCGGTGTTCCTCGTCGTCGTGCTCAGAAAGGGGCGCCTGTGATCGAACTGGACCGGGTGCGCAAGGTCTACAACCCCGAGGTTGTCATCGGGCCGGTCAGCCTGGAGCTGCCCGCCGGCGGGATCACCGCCTTCATCGGCCCCAACGGGGCGGGCAAGTCCACCCTGCTGACCATGGTGGGGCGGCTGCTGGGCATTGACGAGGGCGCCGTGCGTGTGGCCGGGCTGGATGTGTCCTCCACCAAGTCGGCGGACCTGGCCCGGGTGCTGTCCATCCTGCGGCAGGAGAACCACTTCATCACCCGGCTCACCGTGCGTCAACTGGTGGGCTTCGGGCGCTTCCCCTATTCCCACGGGCGGCTCACGGCCGACGACGAGCGCATCATCTCCCGCTACATCGACTTCTTCGCTCTGGGCGACTTGGAGGGGCGTCACCTGGATGAGCTGTCCGGCGGGCAGCGGCAGCGCGCCTACGTGGCCATGGTGCTGTGCCAGGAGACCGACTACGTGCTGCTGGACGAGCCCCTGAACAACCTCGACATCGCCCACAGCGTGGAGATGATGAACCACCTGGAGCGCGCCGCGAAGGAATTCGGCCGCACCGTGCTGATCGTGCTGCACGACATCAACTTCGCGGCCCGCTACGCCGACCGCATCTGCGCCCTGAAGGACGGGAGCGTGTTTCGCTTCGGCCCGCCGGCGGAGATCATGCGCGACGACGTGCTCACCGCCGTCTTCGGCACCCCCATCCAGGTGATCGAGGGCCCATCGGGGCCGCTCGCCTGCTACTAGGTCTGTTGTGTAAGTGCTTGGGTGGCGGTGTGTGGTTTTTGAGCCGGTCAGTTGGACCGCTGTTCCCCCGGTTGGACCCCTGTTCCCCCGTTGGACCGCCGTAGCCGCCGGTTACAGCGGTCCAACGGGGCGTGGGCGGTCCAACCGGGGCGTGGGCGGTCCAACCGGGGCGTGGGCGGTCCAACCGGGGCGTGGGCGGTCCAACCGGGGCGTGGGCGGTCCAACCGGGGCGTGGGCGGTCCAACCGGGGCGGTGCAAGACCCACTCGCCCCCTTCGACGGGCGCACACAGCCCACTCAAGCTGGGGCGCCGTAGCCACCAGATACGACGAACTCGCCATCCGCTACCAGACCACCACCCACATCGCCAGCACCGACCCACCGGCACAAACGACTCACACAACACGACCTAGGTGCGGGCACACCGGCGGTGCCCGGCGCGTTCCGCGGTCGGGGGTCGCAGTGCACGACCTCGGGCCGCATTTCACGACCTCGGGCCGCACTGCACGACCTCGGTGTGCTTTCCACGACCACCCCGGGGTCGTGCAACGTACACCAAGGTCGTGGAACAACGCCGGGGGTCGTGGAATGCGGCCCGGTGCGTCTTGAGCGGGAGCGTCGAGACCGGGTGGGTAGACATGCCGAACGGGCGTGGGCGAGCGCACCGGCTGAGGCAGGTGGCTCACCCACGCCATGGCGGACGTTCGTCAAGCGCGGGCGAACCGCCGGCAAAGGTCGTCCGCCCGCGCCTCAGCGAAGTGAGGGAGTGGTTCGTCAGGCGCGAGCCAGGGCGTCGCGTACCCGCGCCGCCACCGCCTCGCCGGTGAAGCCATACTCCTCGAACAGCTGCGCGCCGGGCGCAGAGGCGCCGAAGTGGTCCAGGGAGACGATCTCACCGTCTGCGCCGACCACCTCACGCCAACCCATGGCAATGCCCGCCTCCACCGAGACCCGCACGCCCGCCTCGGGCAGCACCGAGGCCCGGTAGGCCTCGTCCTGCTGGGCGAACCACTCCAGGCAGGGGGCGGAGACCACGCGGGTGGGCGTGCCCTCGGCCTGCAGCACCTCGCGGGCGTCCATGGCGACGCCCACCTCGGAGCCGGTGGCGATCAGGATCGCCGCGGGGGCGACCTCGGCGCCGGCGGCGTCGGTGGCCTCGGCCAGCACGTAGGCGCCACGGCCGACGCCGGCGCGGGCGGTCTCGGCGTCGGCGTGCACGGTCAGGTTCTGCCGAGACAGCACGATTCCGGCCGGGCCCTCCGGGCGGCGCAGGATCTCCGCCCAGGCGGCTGCCGTCTCATTGGCGTCGGCGGGACGGACGACGGCGAGTCCGGGGATGGCGCGCAGCGCGGCCAGGTGCTCGATCGGCTGGTGGGTGGGGCCGTCCTCGCCCACGCCGATGGAGTCGTGCGTCCAGACGAAGATGGAGCCCAGGCCCATCAGCGCCGCCAGGCGCACGGCGGGACGCATGTAGTCGGAGAACACCATGAAGGTGCCGCCGTACGGGCGGGTCAGGCGGTCCAGGGCGATGCCGTTGAGGATCCCGCCCATGGCGTGTTCACGGATGCCGAAGTGCAGCGTGCGCCCGTAAGGGCCATCGCCGTCGGCCTGGGCCAGGTCGGCGGGCAGGAAGGAGGGCTCACCGGCCATGGTGGTGTTGTTCGAGCCGGCCAGGTCGGCCGACCCGCCCCACAGCTCCGGGGCGACCGGCGCCAGGGCCGTCAGTGTCTTGCCGGAAGCGGCGCGGGTGGCCAGGGCCTCCCCGACCTCCCACACCGGCAGTGCGGCGTCCAGACCCTCATCCAGCTTGCCGGCGCGCAGGCGCTCCAACAGGGCGGCCTGCTCGGGGGAGTTCTGCTGCCAGGCGGCCAGGCGGGCGTCCCAGTCGGCGCGGGCGGCCGCGGCGCGCTCGGCGGCGTGCGAGCGGGTGAAGGCGACGACGTCGTCGGGCAGCTGGAAGGTAGCCTGCGGGTCCAGGCCCAGGGCGGTCTTCAGCCCGGCCAGCTCCTCGGCGCCGAGCTTGGCGCCGTGGGAGGACTCCGACCCTTGCTTGGTGGGGGAGGGCCAGGCGATGATCGTGTGCAGGCGGATCATGGTGGGCCGCTTGGTCTCGGCGCGGGCGGTCACCAGCGCCTCGTGCAGGGCCTGCAGGTCCTCGTGGTAGGTGCCGCCGGCCTTCCAGTCGACGTCGAGCACCTGCCAGCCGTAGGCCTCGAAACGGGCGGAGGGATCTTCGGTGAAGGAGATGTCGGTGTCGCCCTCGATGGAGATGTCGTTGTCGTCGTAGATGGCGATCAGGTTGCCCAGCTGCAGGGTGCCGGCCAGGGAGGCGGCCTCGGAGGCGACGCCCTCCTGCATACAGCCGTCGCCCATGATCGTGTAGACGAAGTGGTCGAACAGGGAGGTGCCGTCGGCGGCATCGGGCTCGAACAGGCCGTGCTCGCGGCGGGCCGCCATGGCCAGTCCGACGGCGTTGGAGAAGCCTGCGCCCAGCGGACCGGTGGTGGTCTCGATGCCGGGGGTGTGCCCGTACTCGGGGTGTCCGGGCAGGCCGGCGGAGGAGCGGAAGTGGGTGAACCCCTCCACCGGGATGTCGTAGCCGGTCAGGAACAGCTGGCAGTACTGCAACAGGGAGGCATGCCCGGCGGACAGGACGAAGCGGTCGCGGCCGAGCCAGTTCGGGTCGGACGGGTCGTGGCGCAGTTCGTGCTGGTAGAGCAGGTGTGCCACGGGCGCCAACGAGATCGCAGTGCCGGGGTGACCGGAGCCCGCCGCCTCCACGGCGTCGGCGGCCAGCGCCTTGGCGACGTTGATGGCCTTGAGGTCGAGGTCGGTGAGCGCGAGGGGCTCGGTGGTCATGGACTAACTCCTTTGTCGGTTGTCTGTGCGACAGGCGCTGTGATTGGTTTTCGCCCGGCCGGTGGTGTGTCCGCCGGAGTCGCTAAACGCATCATCCCCGTTGGCGGGGCGGGCTAGCAAGACGTGCTGCTGCACATCGGTGCAGGTGCCGTCCCTGGAGTCGCCGTTCGTGCTGCGCCGATTTGCGGCATGAGCGCGGGAGGTTGCTCCTGAACGGCGGCCGTCGGATCCGCACCAGTTGAATGTATCACGATCAGACAAACCTCGCCGGGGCGATGCTCGCGAAGTGACCTGTTGACACGTCCGTGTCTCCTGGTGCACACTGGATCACGCCACACTTTTGAACCGGTCCAAAGAGGGATCGGTGCAGCCAGTCGCATGCTCATCGGGGAGCTTGTGGGAACGTGGCGATGGAGGACAGACATGAAACATCGTCTAGGTATGGCAGCGGCGGCAGGCGCCACATGCCTCGCGCTGGCAGTCGCAGGTTGCGCCGGCGGTAACGGCGGAGGCTCGTCGAGCGGAGCCGGCGGCGGCACAGCCGACGGAACATCGGTTTCCGTTGCATTCGTGCCTAAGATCCAGGGTATTCCCTTCTTCGAGGCCATGAATACCGGCGGCGCCGACGCCGCCGAGGAATTCGGCTTCAACTGGGTCTATTCAGGACCGAACACGGCTGATCCCGCCGCGCAGAGCGAAGTTGTTCGTTCTTTGATGCAGCAGAAGGTGGACGCGCTGCTGATTGCGCCCAACGACCCCGACTCCATGGCGCCCTTGATCACCGAGGCCCAAGACCAAGGAATAAAGGTCGGAACGGCGGACACGGACGCCTCGTCGTCTTCGCGCGAAGTATTCGTGACTCAAGCCACGGAGGAGGCTATTGGCACGGCACTGCTGGAACAAATGGCGGAGCCGATTGACGGAGAGGGGCAGATCGCGATCGTGTCGTGCGGCCAGACCGCGGCCAACCTCAACGCGTGGATCGAGGTGTTCAAGGACAAGGCCGCCACCGACTATCCAGACATGGAGATTGTCGACACCGTCTATGCCGATGAGGACCAAGCGAAGGCCGTCACCATGGCCAAGAACCTTATCAACGCATATCCGGACCTCAAGGGACTGGTCGGGGTCTGTACAACGTCCGCACCCGGGGTTGCGCAGGCGGTACAGGAGTCTGGCAAGACGGGTGAGATCGCCACGGTTGGCGTTGGAACGCCGCAGGCCATGCTGCCGTACCTAGAGGACGGTTCGGCAAGCTCATCGGTGCTGTGGGACGTTGAGAACCTCGGATATCTGACGGCATGGGCCGGCTGGAAGCTGGCACAGGGCGAGTCCTTCGAAGCAACTCAGGACGTGGGCAGGATTCCCGGCGTGACGTACGACGAGGCGTCGCAGACACTGGTCATGGGAGAACCTTTGATTCTGACCGAGGAGAACGCGGGGGACTACGACTACTGACTCGCTTCGTGAACCATGGTGTGCGCGGTCGCCACGGTCGCGCACACCATGGGGAGCATGGGGGGGCGAATATGCCGAAGACTGGAAGTGAAGACATGCCTTCCGAAGAGCAAATACTGGAGGTTCGGGGAGTCGACAAGCGTTACGGCGGCGTTCATGCGCTTCGGAACGTCAACTGGTCTGTTCGTGCCGGCGAGGTACACGGACTGGTTGGTGAGAACGGAGCGGGGAAGTCTACCCTGATAAAAATGATCAGCGGGGCCGAGACCCCGGACCGGGGCGCCGTGCTAATACATGGGCAACCGATCGTTCTAGGGGATACGCAGTCCGCGCTCGCCGCAGGAGTGTCGCCGGTGTATCAGGAGCCAGAGCTGTTTGCCGACCTGTCCGTGGCCGAAAACATATTCCTAGGCCGCGAGGAGACCCGTATGGGCCGGGTCGACTGGACGAGTCAGCAAAAGACAGTCGAAAGGCTACTGAGTCGCCTGAAGCTGGACCCCGAAATCATGCACAGTCGGGTTGGAGATCTTCCCGTAGGGGAGCAGCAGTTGGTATCCATAGCGAAGGCATTCGCAGTGGACGTCCGCCTGCTCATCCTGGATGAGCCGTCGGCCATCCTAACGAATACGGAGATCGAGCGCCTATTCGATATTATCAGGGGCCTGCGCGACGAAGGCATAGGCGTGATATATATATCGCACAGATTGGACGAGTTGGGGCGCATCACCGATAGGATCACCGTAATGCGTGACGGTTCCGTCATTGGGACTTACGCCACCGAGGAGATGTCTCCGGCCAAGATCGCGCAGGCCATGGTGGGCGACAAGTTCGAGATCGCCGATCGTTCAGACAGGCGCAGTGCCGCGACCGACGACGTCGTGCTAGAAGTCTCATCCCTCGCGCAGGGAAAACGGCTCGACAATGTCAGCTTTCAGCTGCATCGAGGCGAAATCGTCGGTGTGTACGGCCTCATTGGTTCGGGCACGACGGAGCTTGCGCGCGTTCTCTTCGGTGTTACTCCCCCCGACGGCGGCGATATCAGGGTCAAAGGCGAACTGGTGCGGATACGTTCACCACGGAGTGCCATGCGACTGGGCCTGGCCATGCTCCCCAGAAACCGGAAACTGCAGGGCGTGTTTCAGCCCAAGAGCCTCGCCTTCAATGTCTCCGCCAGTCACCTGCCGTTCTTCTCCCGCCTGGGCATATTCGATGACCGACACGAGCGGAGAACGACGGGCGATCTGATTCGCAGGTTGGGTATTAAGGCGCCGGGTCCCTCGACTCCGGTAGGCGCATTGTCCGGCGGTAATCAACAGAAGGTCGTTATGGGGCGTCAACTGGTAGAGGTGCCCGACATCCTGCTGGCCGAGGAGCCCACTCAGGGCGTGGATGTAGGCGCAAAGTCTGAAATACACCAGTTGATCCTGGATCACGCGGCCGAGGGGCATTCGGCAATAGTGTTCTCAACCGATTTGGACGAGATCCGTTTCCTGGCGGACCGGATCCTCGTTATGAGACATGGTGAGATATCGGCCGAGTTAAATGGCGACGTGTCTGCAGTCACCTTGCTGAGCGCCGCATCGGGAGAGCTTGAGAGCGAGGGCGCGAGATGAGTCCGTCAGCAACTGGTCGGAGTGTTGGTGCGGCACGATGGCCCAGGCGCCGGGGACGCCGGCCTTTGATCGAGGGCCAGGAAATGGTTCTCGTCGTCGTGATTGCGCTGCTGTGGCTGGTCATGGGAGTGACGACGCCGACCTTCGTCGAGCCGTCCAGCGTATTTGCGATCTTCTACACGGTCGCGCCGATTGCTCTCATAGGCATCGCTATGACGCCGATCATGTGTGCCGCCGGTATCGACGTGTCGGTTGGATCCGGCCTCGCGGTAGTGATGGTGGTGGTATCAAAGCTCATACGTGACTTCGATATCAATGCTCCTGTCGCGATTGCGGTGGCGCTGCTGGTCGGCAGCGCGTTGGGCGTCGTCAATGCCACTCTCATAGCGTTCGGACGAGTTCCGGCGATGGTGTGCACGTTCGGCACGCTGAACGTTTTTCGCTATGTAGCGCTGCAGGTGTTCGGTGAAACTCAGGTCGCCGGCGTCCCGGGCACTCTCGGCTTTTTGGGCGGGAGTATCTCGCGTGCACGCTTTCTGGGGTTGCCCAACGCGATGTGGCTTGCGATCGTACTGACCGCGATCGTATGGGTGTACATGAGACACTGGGCGACTGGCCGCCACATATACGCGATTGGCAATGACGCCGACGCCGCTCGGCTTGCAGGCGTTAAGGTCAGGCGTCGCATATTCATGTTGTACGTGTTCTGCGGCGCCATGGTAGGGCTGGCTGCTGTCGTGTCGGTCGGCAGCGGAGGTCTTATCCAGCAGAATGTCGGTATCGGGATGGAGATGTCGGTGATCGCGGCGTGCGTTATCGGCGGAACTTCCGTCATCGGGGGACGCGGAACGGTACTGGGAACATTGTTGGGCGCCGTATTGGTCGGAAGTGTTCAGGCGGCGGTCATCCACCTTCACCTGCCGACTGAGATTACGCAACTATTTGTCGGCATCATCATACTAATCGCGGTGGGCGTGGATCTACTGCGTCAGGCGAGGAGGGCCAGGTCATGACAGTGCCTGCTACGGACGGTGTATTCGAGGAACGCGAGTCTGTGCCTGCACGAGTTCTGCGCGTTCTCCTGACCGAGAGGACCGCGGCGCTCGCGCTGCTCACGGTCCTGCTGGTCATCATGTTCTCGGCGCTGGGAAGAGGGGGCTATCTATTCGCAGACTTCGACGCCGCCTATATGGCGTCGTCCCTACAATCGCTGGTTCCCGTCGCGCTTCTGGCGCTGGCCGAGATGTTCGTCATTATCTCCGGGTACTCGGGCATCGATCTTTCGGTTGGCGCTATCGTGTCATTGGCCGGAATGCTCTTCGGCCACTTGATACAGAATGTGGGAGTCCCGCTCGTGCCGGCGGTAGTATGCACGGTAGTCGCGGGCGGTCTGTTGGGAGCAGTCAATGGCGTGCTCGTAGGGTATCTCAAATTCCCCCCGCTTATTGCCACTCTGGCGACGCAATACGCTTACGCCTCAATCGCCATGGTGGTCTCAGGGTCTGCACCGATCTCCGGCGACAAGATCACGGCGGCAAACGGTGTTCTCACCGGACGCGTCGCGTTGTTCGGCCTCATGATCCCGACGCAGGTACTCACGATACTGGTTCCAAGCGTGCTTATTTCATGGCTGCTGCTGGACCGCATGACGTGGGGGCGGTCTCTCTTGGCCGTTGGAACCAACGCGACGGCGGCGCGCTATGCGGCTCAGAATGTGCGCGCAATTCGAGGTTCGTCCTATATGGTATCGGGCCTGCTGTGTGGCCTTGCCGCGGTAGTCAATGTCGCTCAGTACGCCTCGGCGAGGCCGGATGCGGGTACCGCGGGTAACGGCATGGCGCTGACCGCCATCACGATAGCGGCGCTCGGCGGTGTGTTGATCCAGGGGGGATTCGGCAGAGTGAGCGGCGTCGTCATGGCGGCGGTGCTGATCACGTGGCTGAACGCAGGACTGCTTATTTCGATGGAGGGTTCCGCCGGGTCGAGGTCGCAACTGCTCGCCCTCGGCGCCGTACTTATTTGTTCCATCCTGGTGAATAGTTACGCGGCGCGCCGGTATCAACTACGGAGCTGATCAGAGTTGGGCACGGTGCGTGGCGGAAGGCTGAAGATCCGGGAGGTGGCGAGGCTCGCGGGCGTCTCGGTCGGTACGGTCTCAAACGTAATCAACCACCCGGAGCGGGTTTCGGATGGATTGCGCAGGCGTGTGGAGAGTGTATTGGAGGAGAGCGGTTTCAGCCCAGATCCTACGGCCCGCGCACTCAGCCTGGGACGCTCGTCCATGATCGGTGTGGTCTTCTTCGATATTTCCAACCCGTTCTTCGCCGAGGCTGCCCATCAATTGAGTCGTTTGTTCGAGAATCTTGGCTGTTCCATGGTGCTGGCGGAAACCGATCAGGTCGCGGAGATTGAGAGCCGGGTACTTCGCAACATGGAACGGGCCGGCGTCGACGCCGTGATCGTGTGCTCCACCGGCGCCTGCTGGGATGACTTGTCTCGGCTACGTGACCGCGGTGTTCCAGTGGTGTTGATGGCGCAGCGTAGCGAGCGCCCGGGCTTCCCGTCGGTCGGCATCAACGATTACGACGGCATGCGGAAGGTGGCAGGTCACCTTTGGGGGCGCGGCCTGCGCAGGTTCAGCTTCGTGAACGAGCCGGTACAGGCGACTCAGCACAAGGACCGCTGGCGCGGCTTCTCGGACGAGCTTGTGGCTCGCGGCATGCGTGTGGAGGACGTCGATGTTCAGTGGGCCTCCGGTCCCACCTGGGATGGCGGCTACGAGGTTGCGCGGCACGTCATGTCTCGTCCGAGCGCGTTGTGGCCGGATGCTTTCGTTTGTCTTAATGACCACCTCGCCATGGGTGTTTCAAAGGCTGTCACGGATGCCGGCCTGACGGTTGGTCGCGACGTATGTGTGTCCGGTTTCGACGACGTGCCGTATGCGTCTGTGCTGGGTGTTCCGCTCACCACGATACGACAGCCGATTGCGGGCATTTGCGAGTACATTGCTCGGGAGATAGGTGACTTCTTGAATGGGGAGGGGGCGGTGTCGGGCCGCACTTTTGATGCGGAGCTCATCGTGCGGCAGTCAGCGTAGTGGTCGATTCAGGTTTCATGTGTGGTGTTTTTCGATCGAGTTAGGAGTTGTGTAGATGTTGTCGGAGCAGAATGTTGATCGCTGGAAGCGCGAGCTTGTCGAGCAGTATCTCGCGGCGAAGCGGGCGGACCCCGAACGGTTCGAGCCCAGGCTGAATTTGTCGTGGTCGAACTGGGGATTCGGGCTGGAGGAGCTCGAGCGTTCCGCCGAGAGACTGGCGTCCAATGGCGTTACGTACATCGAGCTTCACGGAAATCATTATGGACCTTCTCTGGGGTATGAGGTCGAAGAGACTCGTGCGGTTCTCCGTCAGTACGGGCTGCAGACCTCAGGGGTCTGTGGCATGTTTTCGGATGACAATGACTTGTCTTCGAATCGCCCCGTTTGTCAGCAGGCCGCGCTCGATTATATTGAGCGGGAAGTTGAGTTCACGCATGCAATGGGTGGCTATTACTTGCTAGTGGTTCCGGCCTCCGTTGGGCGAGCCGACGCCTACGACGCGTATGAATTTGAACGCTCGGTGTTGGCTCTTAAACGAGTCGCGCACGTGTTCAGCGAGCAGGGGGTCAAGGCTGCGATCGAACCCATTCGGTCCGCGGAGACCTCGATCGTGCATACGGTCGCAGATGCTTTGGACTACATTGGCGCGGTTGATTCGCCTGGTGTCCAGTGCATCAATGGAGACGTGTATCACATGCAGGTGGAGGAGCAGTACATCCCGAAGGCGATACTCGAGGCGGGGGACAGGCTGGTCAACTTGCACCTTGCCGATTCGAATAGGCGTGCATTGGGTGACGGTTCGCTCGACCTGGATGCGGTCATTATGGCTGCGTATCTTGTTGGGGCCAACTCCGAGGGCAGGTTCATGACCCCTGAGCCCCTCGGTCCTGGTGCGGGGCCGTATCCCGCTCGCAATGGTGTGCCCGACGTTCCGGCGCTCGATCGACTCGTGCATGACACGGTGGGCTACTTCCGTGAGCGCGAGGACGCGGTTCGTTCGATGAGCGCCTGACACCGCGCTCCTTCGGAGGTCCGTCGACAATGGCGTCGGCGGACCTCCGTAGGAGCTTTTCCGCTTGGGGATACGGTTTCTGGGACCCGCGGGTGGCGTCCTGCTCGATCTGTTGGGGCGCTACAGGGCGCCATCGAGGAACGCGACATCCGCTTGGTGGCGTCCTGCTCGATCTGTTGGGGCGCTACAGGGGCGGAGGCGTGCATTCTGCTGCGGCGCGGGTACCTCCGCATCACCGGCCGTTGTATATGGCCGTGGCAGAGCGACGCACCCCGGTGCGCGGTCGTAGAGCGCCCGCGCTGCGACTTGGCGCCGTCGACGTGTCAACAACGCGGGCGGACGACGTCGACAACAATGAAGACGTTCTCATGTTCCAGGCGACGGCCCGGCCACTTCGGCTACGTCCTCATGCCCCGGATACGTCTTCTCGCGCCCGAGTGCCGGGCCGCGTCGCTGTCACGTCCTGAACCGCCACGACGCCGCCGACCTGTACCCGTGACCCGGGGATCGATACCCCGGAGACAGCGGAAGGCTGTCCTTCCCCGCATTCGCCGTCCCGACTGGCTTCGAATTGGCGGAACCGGGCTACGCCCACCTTGAGATGCTGAACAGATGTTCATTGTGTCCTGTGGAAGATGCCAGGGTAAAGGCCGAAGAATCGCTCGAATATGGGGCGTCGCAGGCTCCTCCCGGAGGGGTCGGTGGTTCATTTGGCGAACATATGTTCACGTGACTTCTGTTCGTTGGTGGGCTGCCGCGCTATTTTCCGGGGTGTCCGGACCGTGTCCGGGCTCTGGTACTCGATGACGAGACTCAAGGAGATGGCAGACATGCGGCTGGATCTGCTCAAACGCGACCTGGTTCGCCTCGACTGGGAGGTGAAGGACCAGGAGGACTTCTTCGACCGGATCTCGGCGGAGCTCCTGCGCGCGGGCTACATCAAGGATTCCTTCTGCGAGGCGCTGGCAGAGCGAGAACGCAAGTATCCGACGGCGCTCCCGACCTCGCCGGAGGCGGTTGCGATCCCCCACTCCGACGTCGAACACATCGTCAAGCCCTTCATCGCATCGGTGCGCCTGGCCAGGCCGATTGACTGGCGGGAGATGGGTAACGACGACGTCATCCATCCGGTGCGCTTCATCTTCGTCCTCGGCTTCGTACAGGAGGACCGCCACGTGGAGGTACTGCAAATCATGCTGCAGGCCTTCCAGGACCCGGTCTTCATGGAACGGCTGAGCGAGGCACAGAGCCCGGACGAGTACTACCGGGTGCTTTCCGACATGTCAGGCCTCGAGGCCGCGTGAATCGGGCGTTCCCATACCCATACCCACCCATCCACAAGGAGAAGTCATCATGACTGCGAAAGTAATCGTCGCCTGCGGCAGTGGCGTCGCCACCTCCCAGACCGTGGCCAGCAAGGTCAACCGTCTGCTGAAGGAGGCGAGGGTCGACGCCGACGTCCAGGCCGTCGACCTCAAGTCCGTCGACCGCCACCTGACCGACGCCGCCGCCTACATCACCATCGTGCGGGAGAACAAGCCGCGCTCCGTGCCCGTCATCAACGGGATCGCGTTCCTCACCGGCATGGGGCAGGATCAGGAGCTGGCCAAGCTGATCGAGGCCATCAAGGCCTCCGGGAGCAACTGACATGCAAGTCCTTCAGAGCTCCGTCAACTTCCTGCTGTCGCTCGGGGCCGCCATCTTCGTCCCGATCATTATCATCATCGCCGGGCTGATCGTCCGGATGAAGATCAAGGACGCCATCTCTGCGGGCATCACCCTGGGTGTGGCCTTCTCCGGCATGACCATGCTCATCAGTTACATGACCGAGGCCATCACGCCGGCCGCTCAGGCCATGTCGGACACGATCGGTGTGGATCTGCCCATCACCGACGGCGGGTGGACGACGATGTCCACGATTTCCTGGTCGTGGCCGTACGCCTTCCTCATGTTCCCACTGGTGATCGGCATCAACATTGCGCTGATCCTGTTCAAGCAGACCGAGACCTTCAACGCGGACCTGTGGAACGTGTGGGGCAAGATCTTCACCGCCGTCGCCGTCTACTACATCACGGGAATGGTGTGGCTGGCCTTCGTCATCGCGGCCATTCAGGTGGTCTTTGAGCTGAAAACGGCCGACTTCCACCAGCATCGGGTCGAAACCATGTCCGGTATCCCGGGGGTGACGATTACCCACCGCATGGTGTTCCTGGCTGCCCCGATGTACCCGATCGACTGGCTGCTGCGCAAGATCCCCGGACTCGACCGCTCGTTCAACGCCGCCGACCTGCGCGACAAGCTCGGTATTTTCGCCGAGAACCACGTCCTGGGGTTCATCCTCGGCATCCTGTTCGGCATTCTGGCCCGCTTCGACGTGGCCGCCATTTTGACGCTCGGCATTCAGGCCGCGACGGCGCTGACCCTGTTCCCGGTCATCTCCAAGTACTTCATGCAGGCACTCGAGCCGATCTCGAACGCCATCTCCGAGTACATGCAGAAGCGCTTCAACGACCGCCAGCTGTTCGTCGGACTCGACTGGCCCTTCCTCGGTGGCGCCAACGAAATCTGGATTGCCGTCATCTGGACCATCCCGGTGACCCTGGCATACGCGTTCTTCCTCCCCGGCAACGGCATCCTCCCCTTCGCCGGCATCATCAACATCTGCATCGCGGTGGCGGCCTACTTCGCCAGCAAGGGGAACATCATCCGGATGCTCATCCAGTGCACGATCTTCGCACCCGTGTTCCTGTGGGCGGGCACCGCCTTCGCCCCATTCATGACCGAGTTGGCCAACTCCACCAAGGCTGTGGAGCTGTCCGCCGGGCAGATGATCTCCAACTCCTCCATCGACGCGCCGATCTTCACTTATGCGCTGTCCCACCTCATGCAGTTCCTCGACGGGAACTTCATTCCGCTGCTCATCTTCGTGGTCTGGCTGATCTGCTTCGTCCTGTACTCGCGCAGTCTGATCAAGGAGCGCAACGAGGCGCGCGCGGCCGCCGCGGAGGCCGGTGCCGCCGCCTGAGGCGGCTGACTCCACGTGACGACGGCGGTCCCCCCCCGCCGTCGTCACGGCCCCGATGAACACCAAAGAATCCAATGAAACCAGAAAGTAGGACATACCCATGCTTGAAACCCTGAAGAAGGAACTATGCGAGATCGCCAAGCGGGCGCAGCACGACGGGCTGTGCAAGCACAAGTCCGGCAACTTCTCCATCCGAGACTCCGAGACCGGTCTGCTGGTCGCCTCGCCCACCAGCCTGGACCGCGATTTGATGACCCCGCGTGACGTGGTGGTCATGGACCTCGATGCCCACGTCGTCGAGAACGAGTCCGGCCTGCGACCGACCAGTGAGGTGCTCATGCACCTGGAGATATACAAGGAGCGTCCCGAGGTGGCCGCCATTGTGCACACGCACTCGGTCTACGCCACCTCGTTCGCGCTGCTGAACAAGCCGATCCCCGCCATTGTCTACGAGGTCGCCAACCTGGGACTGAGCCGGGCGCGCATCCCCGTGGCCCCATACGGCCGCCCCGGCACGCCCGAGCTGGCCGCCTCGGTGCGTCAGGCGGTGCGTGAGGCGGACTGCGTGCTGCTGGAGAAGCACGGCACCGTCGCCGTCGACTCCCGCAATCTCTACGAGGCCTACCTCAAGGCCGCATACATCGAGGAGCTCGCCGAGCTCTACCACCACGCGCTCACGGCGAACCGCGGCGTCGAGCCCGAGCCCTTCGCCACCGAAGAACTCCAGAAGTGGGCGTATCCGTCGGAGATCACCTTCCCCAACCAGCACTGAACCGACCTGTAGAACTCTGGGAGAGAACGATGAAGAAGATTCTCAACAGTGCGGACACCTTCGTCCGCGACACGATGGAGGGCATCGAAGCGGCATACGGCGACCGCGTGGGTCTGCTCGACGGCGACTTCCGAGTGCTCGTCTCACGCTACCCGGCACCGGAGGGCAAGGTAGGCATTGTAACGGCCGGGGGCAGCGGCCACCTGCCTCTGTTCCTCGGCTACGTCGGGCAGGGAATGCTTGACGGATGCGCCGTCGGCGAGGTCTTCGCCTCACCGGCCGCCGAGAAGATGGCCGACATGATCCGCGCCTGTGACCGTGGCGCCGGCGTCCTGTGCCTGTACGGAAACTACAACGGCGATGTCTTCAATTTCCGCATGGCCTGCGAGGATGTCGAGTTCGACGACATCGAGACCCGCCAGCTGCTCGGTCGCGACGACGTCGCCAGTTCCCCGAAGGATCGCGCCGACAAGCGCCGGGGCGTGGCCGGGCTGGTCTACGCGTTCAAGATCGCCGGGGCAGCGGCCGAACGGATGATGACGCTTGACGAGGTCACCGCTGTCACGGCTCGTGCCCTGGACAACATCCGTACCATGGGCGTGGCGCTGTCCCCGTGCATTGTCCCCAAGGTCGGGCAACCGACCTTCACCATTGAGGAGGGGCAGATCGAGATCGGCATGGGCATCCACGGGGAGGCCGGCATCGAAGTGCGTCCCATGATGACCGCAGACGAGATCGCTCGCCTCATCCTTGAGACCATCGAGGCGGACATGCCGCTGAATGCCGGGGACGAGGTTTCGGTGATGATCAACGGTCTGGGCGGCACCCCGCTGGAGGAACAGCTCATCGTGTACCGCTCCGTGCACGCGCGGCTGGCCGAACGCGGAGTCGCGGTGGTGATGCCGCACGTGGGCGAGTTCGCCACGTCGATGGAGATGGCCGGTCTGTCGGTGTCAGTTTTCAAGCTTGACGCAGAACTGAAGGAATT
The DNA here is from genome assembly GCF_900098745.1 of Actinomyces glycerinitolerans. Classification (GTDB taxonomy): domain Bacteria; phylum Actinomycetota; class Actinomycetes; order Actinomycetales; family Actinomycetaceae; genus Actinomyces; species Actinomyces glycerinitolerans. The sequence goes on along the minus strand of NZ_FQTT01000010.1, from coordinate 217,050 downwards.
GCTGCGCGCTCCGGCCGCCACGCCCTTCTACACCAACGCGAACAAGTGAGGGTCAAAATGCTGAACCGTGAATCACTTGCGGCAATCGTCGGTGAAATCAGCGCCCTGATGGCCGAGAATCGTGACTATCTGGTCTCCCTGGATCAGGTTAACGGAGATGGTGATCTGGGCATCTCCATGGATGACGGCTTCAAGGCGCTCGCCGAATACCTTGCCACCCAGGAACAGGCCGATCTCGGACAGCTACTGCGCGGGGCGGCCAAGGCGTTCAACAGTGCGGCGCCGTCGTCATTGGGAACCATCCTCAGCTTCGGGATGATGGGTATGGCGCGGACGCTGCGCGGAAAGACTGAGACCAACGTTGTTACCGCCGCGCAGGCCGTGCAGGCGGGCGTGGAGGCCATTATGGAAAAGGCCGAGTCAAAGCCGGGGGAGAAAACCATCCTGGATGCGCTCGCGCCCGGGGCGACGGCCCTCGTGGAGGGCGCCGGCGCCGTCGACGGGGGCGGAGCCGCGTTGACGGAGCTTTTGCGACGCGCTGCCGAGGCGGCCGCCCAGGGTTCGGAGTCCACCCGGGAGATGGAGGCCGTGCACGGACGCGCCGCCTACTCAGCTTCCCGCAGCATCGGGGTGCTCGACGGCGGCTCCGTCGTCGGCCGCCTCATCTTCGAGGGGCTGGCCGCCTGGGCGGTCTGAGGACCGCGGATCTGCGGGGGCGGGAGGCACAGAAAGCCCTTCCGTCCCCGCAGATCGGCTCGTACCGTATGTGTCATGGAATACAGACAGCTGGGCAAAAGCGGCCTACGGGTCTCGACCATCACCTTGGGCACCATGGGCTTTGGTGGTACCGGGTTTGCGCGTACCGTGGGGCAGATTGATGTGGACGGAGCGCGTCGGCAAATCGACATAGCGCGCGACGCCGGAGTGAACCTCTTCGACACCGCCGACATGTACTCCGCCGGACTTTCCGAGGAGATCCTCGGCAGGGCGCTCGGCGCGGAGCGCGACGACGTCCTGATCGCCACCAAGGTGCGGATGCCCATGGGGGAGGGTCCCAATGACGCCGGCCTGTCCCGGCATCACATCATGCGCAGTGTGGAGGCGAGCCTGCGCCGCCTGGGCACTGACCACATCGACCTCTACCAGGTGCACGAGTGGGACGGGGTCACGCCCCTGGAGGAGACGCTTACCGCTCTGGACGATCTGGTACACGCGGGCAAGGTGCGCTACATCGGCTGCTCCAACTATGCGGCCTGGCACATGATGAAATCCCTGTGGACCGCCGACCGTCACGGCCTGACCCCGTTCGTCAGCAACCAGGTGCACTACTCCGTGCAGACCCGGGATATCGAGCATGAGATCGTGCCCGCCGCGGTGGACCAGGGTATAGGCATCCTGGTGTGGAGCCCGCTGGCCGGCGGGCTGTTGACCGGCAAGTACCGTCGCGGAGTCGACGCGCCCGCCGGCAGCCGCCACGTTGAGGGCTGGAATGAGCCGCCGGTGTATGACGTCGAGGTCCTCTACGACATCGTCGAGGAACTCGTGGCGATCGCCGACGGGCACGGTGTCGCACCGAGTCAGGTGGCCCTTGCCTACGTCCTGGCCAAGCCGGCGGTCACCTCGGTGATCGTAGGGGCGCGCAATGAGCAACAGTTGCGGCAGAACCTCGGTGCGGTTGACTTGGCGCTCACAGCTGAGGAGATGGAGCGGCTGGAACAGGTCAGCGCAACCGGGCTGCCCTACCCGTTCTGGCACCACCTGAACGCCGCGGACCGGTTGAGCCCGGCCGACCTGACGTTGTTGGCTCGGCACCTGCGGGATTGCGGCTGAAGGTACTGCCCTACGCTGAGGCACTATGCCCGTCTCGTTCACAGGCCTGCTTAGTGTCCTGCCGCTAAACGCCACCGCCCTCCCGCCGGCACCGCGCAGCCCGGTGCTACTGTTCGCCGTCCTCATTCAGCCGGTGGCGCTGCTGGTCGCCTATCTGGCCGGTCGCTTCGCCTCTCACCTGGTACGGCGTCGAGCCCAGATCTCTACCTCCACGGCCACCCTCACTGCCCTGATCGGCCTGTGGGCCGGGTTCGCCGGCGGCGCCTGGCTGTTCAACGAGGACTATCTGTGGGCGCCGCGGATGCTGGCCTCGGCCGTCGTAGTCGCGGTAATCGTCGTGGGAATAACCGCGCTGGTCATAACCCGCATCCAGCATGAGCCGCCGCTGGACCCGATCGCCGAGGTGGCCCGGCGGGGTGAGTCGGAACGGCTGGAGCTGAAGTCCTCCGCCCGCGTGAACATGCACACCGGCAAGCGCGACGATGCCATGGAAACGGTGGTGGCCAAGACCGTGGCCGCCTTCCTCAACTCCCGGGGAGGCACCCTGCTGCTGGGCGTCGACGACGACGGGCGCCTGATTGGCCTGGCCCCGGACTACGCCACTCTGCGCCAGCCCGACGCCGACCGCTTCGAGCTGTTCCTACGCAGCCTGTGGCGAGTGCGGCTGGGTACAAACGCCGCGGCGCTGCCGCGCCTGGACTTTGCGTCGGCCGCTGACGGGGCCGGCGAGGTGTGCCGGGTGACGGTGCCGCCTTCGCCCGTCCCCGTGTACCTCAAGGGCCCGAAGGGCAATGGTGGCACCGAACTATGGGTACGCGTCGGCAATTCCACGCAGCGGCTCGAAGTGGACGACGCCATCTCCTACGTCGCCCGTCGCTGGCCGCACGAGGTGCGCCCGAGCCTGCGCGCCCGCGTAGGTGCCTACCTGCTCTACCACCGTAAGCGCGCAGCGGTTCCACAGGTGGATACGGATTAGTGCGGTGATCGGTGAACATGCGCTGGCACCGATGGCTTGCGATGTGAGATGACTCAGTCCCGGCAACGCCCAACCGCATACTTGCTCTGATCCCTCCCGGCCCGGTACGCGGGTGGCCTCCGGTTCAGAGCATGTCGAGGATTGACAGGGCGGTCTGGTAGTCGGTGGCCAGCGCGCTCAGGATGCCGCCGCGCACTGCTCCGACAATCGCCTCCACCTTGTCCTCACCGCCGGCCGCCCCGATGACCAGTGGGATGCGCCGCAACTCATCCAGGGGCAGCGCCAGTGTGCGCGGGGTCAGCGGCGTGGGAACGGGATTGCCGTAGGCGTCGTAATGGTGATCGAGGATGTGTCCCACTGCGCCACCCGCGCGAATGGCCTCACGTACGTCCGGGGTGAGGTACTCGGCCAGGATGTTACCCGCGCCCTTCGCCTCCACTCCGGCCACGCCTACGAGCGCCACGTCGGCGCGCGCAGCCAAAGCCAGCGTGGTGGCCACCTTCTCCTCGCGCATGAGCGGCCGCAACAGCGAGGGATCGTCCACGATCAATGGAACCGGCATGCGGGACACCTTGGCGCCAAGCTGGCTGGCAATGCGGGTGCAAATGGTCGGCGCGTCGCGGCCCCAGGAGGGCAGGCCGCCTGGAATCGAACCGAGTAGCTGAACGATTGTGCAGTCCACTCGCGGTATTTGCGGGATGCGCTGGGCGGCGGCCTGTATGGAGCGTCCGTTGCCGACGGCGACTACCTGTCCGTTCGCGACCGAGTCGACCAGCAGTTCGGCGGCGGCTTGTCCGACGGCGCCGATCACATCGGTCCCGTTGACCTCGGCGACCCGGACCGCCTTGAGTGGCAGTCTCTCGCGCAGGCGCTTCTCCACCGACAAGATGTGTTCGAGCGGGTGGGAGATGGTGACTTGCACGATCCCCTGTTCACGGGCGCGATTGAGTAGCCGCGAGACGCTGGGGCGTGAATAGCCGATCTCGCGGGCGATGTCCGCCTGGGTGAGGTGCTGCTCGTAGTACATGCGCGCCACCCTCAGCAGCAGTTCGACATCGCCCCGCGTGCTGTCCTGGCCCACGGCCCAATGCTAAGTCAGCCGACACGACTGCTGCAGATTCTCCCCAGCGGCGGCCGTGGAGGACGGGCGAGGTGGTGTTCCCGGGACCGCCGCAGGGGTGAAGTGCCAGACATCGAAATTTCGATCTTTTCGCCGTCGCGTTGACCCCGGCCGAGGGCGCGTTGCACACTATTCGAAGCGCTTCGACGAAACGCTTCGAACGTTGGAATGTCAACGAGATCCGACGCGCGTAGTGGTTCGCGGGCGCAGGTCGGGCAGCGGCCGGGGTGCTTCCGGTGCTGCCTGTGCGCGGCAAGGACAGCGCCGGGACGCGGATACGCCGATCGGATCGAGGAGGCAGGCATGACGACCATGCAGGATGTGGCCCGACGGGCCAACGTTGCCGTGTCAACCGTCTCCTACACCCTTTCTGGTGCGCGTCCGGTGGCTCCGGAGACCGCCCGGCGCGTCCGTGCTGCAATGGAGGAACTCAACTACCAGCCGAACGCCATGGCGCGCGGGCTCGCCAGCCACCGTTCCCACACCTTGGCCATGACCTTTCCGCGCTTCGACACCGCGATGGGTGAGACGGTTTTCGAGATCGTCCGTGGTGCTCAGCACGAGGCCGCCCGCCACGGCTACAGCCTTGCCGTCTGGCCGTTGGAGGAGACCGAGGCGGGCGCGGAGTTGGTGGCGCTGGTGCGGCAGGGCAAGGCCGACGGCGTGCTGCTCGTCGAAGTGGAGGTGGACGATCCGCGAGTCGCCGCACTCAAACGTGCCCGGCTGCCATTCGTCATGGTTGGACGCACCGCCGATCCTACGGGCCTGGCATACGTAGATATCGACTTCGAGCGCACCGTCGACGACGCCGTCGGCGAGCTGTATTGCCTCGGCCACCGCCGCATCGCCTTCATTGGACGTCCTGCATCCCAGGCGGAGACGGGCTATGGGCCGGCGGTAAGGGGACGACAGGGATACCTGCGGGCGATGAACAACCGTGCGTTGGAGCCGCTCGCCTTCCACTGCGACGCCAGTCCCCAGGCGGGCCAGGCGCTTGCCCGCGAACTGGCCGCACTGGAGGAACCTCCCACCGGGGTGGTGGTCATGAATGACATGGCCGCCCTCGGACTGCTCGCCGGACTGCAGGCGCAAGGACTAAGGGTTCCCCGGGATATCTCCGTGGTCGGCGCGGTCTCCTCCCCGACGCTCGGTGCCATGACAACCCCCGCACTGACGACGACGCATGCGCCCGGCGAGCGCATGGGCGCCTTCGCCGCTCGCGCCCTGCTGGCCATCCTCGACGAGCACCTCGACCCGGCCGACTGCCACCAGCTGGTGACGTGCTCGGTGGTCGAGGGCGAGAGTCTCGGCCCCGCCCCGGGAGCCGACCTGGAAGGCAACCATCCGCGCGAGAAGAGCAGCAGCTGAATACAGCCCGCTGAAACCCACAATCTCCCGGCGCCCACCGGCGTCGGGCCCCATCACCACTCCCCAGCGGAGTGCCCGCACTCAATGAAGAGGAAACATCATGATGAAGCGCAGGAACTTCAACGCTCTCCTGGCCGCCGCGGCCGCCACCGGCCTGCTCGGCCCGACACTGTCCGCTTGCGGCTCCTCCGGGTCATCCGGAGCGGGATCGGACACCTTCACCATCTGGGACTACGAGTCCGACGACTCCGCCATGGGACAGGCCTGGGCCCGTGCGATCGAGATCTTCAAGGAGCAGCACCCCGAGGTCACCGTCAAAATCGAGGATCAGACCTTCGAGCAGCTGCAGAAGAACGCCAAGATCGTGCTGACCGGAGACGACGTCCCGGACATCATGGAGTACAACAAGGGCAACTCAACCTCCGGACAGCTCGCCTCCCAGGGACTCATTGAGCCGCTGACCGAGCAGGCGACCGAACGCGGCTGGGACGCCAAGCTCGCGGCCTCGTTGCAGACCACGGCCCGCTACAGTGAGGACGGGCTCATGGGCGACGGCGACTGGTACGGGGTCCCCAACTACGGCGAGTACGTGTTCGTCTACTACAACCAGGACATGTTCGACGCCCAGGGGCTCAGTGTGCCGACCACCCTGGAGGAGTTCGAGGCCGTATGTGACGCCTTCGTCGCCGCCGGGCAGATCCCGCTGGCCGAGGCCGGCTCGGAGTACCCCATGGGGCAGCTCTGGTACCAGTTGGTTCTCGCCCACGCCGACCGTTCCTTCGTCAACGCCTACCAGCTCTTCGAAGGCGACGTCGACTGGACCGCCGACCCGATCAAGGCCGGAACCGACAAGCTCGTGGAATGGATCGACAAGGGGTACGTCGCCGCCGACTCCGCCGGCCTGACCGCCGAGGACGCCGGCACCGCCTTCATCAACGGCAGCTATCCCATGTTCGTCTCCGGCTCCTGGTGGTTCGGGCGGATCGTCGGGGACATGGCCGACAAGAACTGGGACCAGTTCCTCTTCCCGGGCACGGAACTGTTCCCGGGCTCCTCCGGGAACCTGTGGGTGGTGCCGACCAATGCCAAGAACAAGGAACTCGCCTACGACTTCATCGACATCACCCTGTCCGATGAGGTCCAGGCGATCCTCGGCGAGAAGGGCGGGCTGCCGGTGAGTGGCGACCCCTCCACCATTGAGGACGAGAAGACCCGCACCATGACCGACAACTTCGCTCGGATCAACGAGCAGGACGGCCTGGCCTTCTACCCGGACTGGCCGGTGGCGGGCTTCTACGACCAGATCGTCTCCGCCATGCAGTCCCTCATCAACGGTTCCAAGACCGGTGACGAGGTTCTTGCCGACCTGCGCTCCGCATATGACGAGGGCAAGGCCGATATGGGCATTGAGGGCTGACCGTGCGCGCCCGAACCGAACGGCCCTCGCGCCGCAGGTCGCGGAGTCTGGCCTACCTGCCCTACCTCATTCCGGGAGCGGTCTGCTTCACCATCATCATTCTGGTGCCGCTGGCTCTCAACGTCTGGTACTCGCTCAACAGCTGGAAGGGCGGCATGTCGCCGATGCGGTTCATCGGGCTGGACAATTATGCCCAACTGCTGGATGACGCGAAGTTCTGGGCGTCCTTCCGCAACTCGTTGTCGATGATCGTGGCCATGGTCATCATCCCGACGCTCATCGGGCTGGTGCTGGCTGCCGTCCTGTTCGACTACATCGGCAAGCACTTCGGCTCTCGTACCGCCGCGACGCTGCGCGCCATGTACTACCTGCCGCAGATCCTGCCGATCTCCGTGGCCGGCATCGTGTGGAACTGGATCCTCAACTCCCAGACGGGTGCGGTCAACACGATTCTGCGCGGCCTGGGTGTCACCGACCCGCCCAACTGGCTGGGTTCCACCTCGACGGCGTTGGGCTCGGTCATGTTCGTGCTCATCTGGATCCAGATCGGCTACCCGACCGTCATCTTCATGTCCGCCCTGCAGCGGGTGGACCCGGAGTTGTACGAGGCGGCCGAGCTCGACGGCGCGGGCTGGTTCGCGCGCTTCCGCGCCATCACCGTGCCGCAGATCCGGCCGGAGACCTTCGTGATCGTGCTCACCTGCACCATCGCGGCGCTGAAGGTGTTCGCGCCCATCTACGTGCTCACCCGTGGCGGTCCGGAGAGCTCCACCCTGGTGCCGAGCTACTACTCCTACCTGAACTTCTTCGACAAGTCGAAGGTCGGCTACGGCGCCGCCATCTCAACCGTGCTCACAATCGTCATTATCGTCATCGCCGGCGTCATCCAGGTCTTCCAGAACCGCAGCGCCCGGCGTGAGGAGGAGGGACGCTGACATGTCCGACACCGTCCTCAGCTCAGCATCTGTGGCCACTCGCGCGGCGGGCACAACCAAACGCGCCCCGGCGCCGAAACCGGGCACGGCCACTCGCAGGAAGGACCGCTTCCATCGGGGCGCCGGACGCTGGATCGTGCTCGCCGTCGTCGGCCTGTTCGCGCTGCTCATGGTGGCCCCGTTCCTGTTGATGGTCATCAACGCCTTCAAATCTCCGGCCGACTACTCCGGCGGCAGCCCGCTGTCCCTGCCGAAGCAGATCTACATCGACGGTCTGGCCTACTTCTGGCAGCGAGTCAACTTCCCCGTCAAGCTGTGGAACTCCATCTGGACCTCGGCGCTGGTAGCCGTGGCCGGTACGTTGCTTTCCCTGCTGAACGCCTACGCCATCGGCGTGGGCCGGGTGCGGGGGCGCGCCTGGATCGTGGCCGTGTTCATGATCGCCAATATGCTCCCGCAGGAGGGGCTGATCTACCCCCTGTTCACCATGGCGCAGAAGACCGGGCTCACCGACAACCCGTGGTCGATCGTCATCATCTTCACCGTCATCCAGTCGGCCTTCGGCACCTACCTGCTCTCCTCCGTGCTCGGCACCTTCCCACGCGCCCTGCTGGAGGCGGCCGAGCTCGACGGCGCCGGCCGCTGGCAGATCCTGTGGCGGGTGGTCTACCCGATCGTCCGCCCCACCATGAGCGTGCTCGCGATCTTCTTCTTCATCTGGACGTGGAACGAGTTCTTCATTCCGCTGGTCATGCTCACCAGCAATGACAACCAGACCGTGCCGATCGCCCTGTCCAGCCTGCAGGGTGACCGCATGCTCGACGTGCCCACCCTCAACGCCGGCGCCCTCGTCTCGCTGATTCCGACCTTCCTGTTCTTCCTCTTCTTCCAGCGCACCCTGACCCGCGGCGTCACCGCCGGCGCGGTTAAGTAGCGCAAGCAGATCAATCAGCAAAGGACCCCCATGAAGTTCTCCAACGGCTATTGGCTCGACCGTCCCGGTTACACCGTGGAAAAGGCCCGCGGTCTGCTCGACCTATCCGTCGGCGCCGCCCACTGCGGCGACACCGGCAGCACTGTTCACGCATACGCCCCGGTCCGCCCGGTCTCCGGCCGTGGCGACACCTTGAACGTGGCGTTGCTGTCGGCGACCTTCACCGCCGTCGCCGACGGCATCATCAAGGTGGAACTGGTCAACCACCGCGGCGTGCGTGACCGCGGGCCGCATTTCGCGGTAGCTACGACGGAGGACTATCGGGGCGAGGTCGAGCAGGCGGCGGGCGGCGTCACCCTGCGGGCCGGCGCGCTGGCCGTGACCCTGCGGGAGGGGGAGGACTGGACGGCTGCCTTCAGTTCCGCCGGACGCCCGCTCACGGCAAGTCTGCCGCGCGCCGTCGCCCACGTCGTCGGGCCGGACGGGACCCGCTACATGCGCGAACAGCTCTCCCTGCGCCCGGGGGAGCGGGTCTACGGGCTGGGGGAGCGCTTCGGCGCCTTCACCAAAAACGGCCAGAGCGTGGACATCTGGAACGAGGACGGCGGCACCGCCTCCGAGCAGGCCTACAAGAACATCCCCTTCTACCTCTCCAGCGCCGGCTACGGGGTGTTCGTCGCCGAGGCCGGCGGAGTGTCATTCGAAGTCGGCAGTGAGATCACCACCCGCGTCCAGTTCTCGGTGGAGGGCGAGCGCCTGACCTACTACGTGATCGATGGGCCCACCCCGAAGGACGTGCTGCGGCGGTACACGGCGCTGACCGGCCGCGCCCCGATGGTGCCCACCTGGTCCTTCGGACTGTGGCTGACCACCTCTTTCACCACCGACTACGACGAACAGACCGTCATGTCATTCATCGACGGCATGGAGCAGCGGGGCCTGCCGCTGAGCGTGTTCCACTTCGACACCTTCTGGATGCGTGGCTTTCACTGGTGCGACTTCGTGTGGGACCCCGCGACCTTCCCCGACCCGGCCGGCATGCTGGAGCGTATCAAGGACCGCGGCCTGCGCGTATGCGTGTGGATCAACCCCTATATCGCCCAGCGCTCGGCATTGTTCGATGAGGGTGCCACGCGCGGATATCTGGTGCGCACCACCGACGGTGATGTGTGGCAGACCGATCTGTGGCAGGCGGGCATGGCCCTGGTCGACTTCACCAACCCCGACGCCGTCGCCTGGTACCGGGAGAAACTCCAGGTGCTGCTGGACATGGGTGTGGACTGCTTCAAGACCGACTTCGGGGAGCGGATCCCGGTACGGGGCATCGCCTGGCATGACGGCTCCGACCCGGAGAAGATGCACAACTACTACACACAGCTGTACAACCGCACCGTCTTCGAACTGCTGCGCGAGCGGCGCGGCCAGGGGGAGGCGGTCCTGTTCGCCCGCTCGGCCACGGCGGGTGGACAGCAGTTCCCCGTGCACTGGGGCGGCGACAACGAGTCCACCTACGCCTCCATGGGGGAGACGCTGCGCGGCGGCTTGTCCCTGTGCGCCTCCGGCTTCGCCTATTGGAGCCACGACATCGGCGGTTTCGAGGGCACCCCCGACCCGGGCGTGTTCAAGCGCTGGCTGGCCTTCGGACTGCTGTCCTCCCATGCCCGGCTGCACGGCTCGAACTCGGTGCGCGTGCCCTGGGCCTTCGACGCCGAGGCGGTCGAGGTGGCCCGCCGGTTCATCCGCCTGCGCCTGTCGCTCATGCCCTACCTGTACCGGCTGGCGGAGCAGGCGCACGCCACGGGGGCGCCGATGATGCGGCCCATGTTCCTGGAGTTCCCCGACGACCCCGGGGCCAGGGACATCGACACCCAGTACATGCTCGGGGAGGCCCTACTGGTGGCGCCCGTGATGGACGCCGACGGCGAGGTGGAGGTCTACCTGCCCGAAGGCACCTGGACCTCCTGGTGGGATGGGACGACGGTGGCTGGGCCGCGGTGGGTGCGCGAGCGCCACGGCCTGGACACCCTGCCGCTGTACGTGCGGCAGGGGAGTGTACTGCCCGTGACGGGACGGGTGGAATGGCCGGAGGACGACTGGGCCGCCGACCTCACCCTGCGCTGCTTCGGCCTGGTCGACGGCGACGAACGTGAGGTGGTGGTGCCTGCGCACGACGACTGCGCGGCGGTCGCCTTCCACGTCGCCCGCCGCGACGGCGTGATCACCGCGCGGGCCGACGGCGCTCGCGGGCCGTGGCGGCTGGAGGCCGGCGGGACGTGCGTGCGGGCCGACGGGGGCGTGGCCGAGTTGCGTTTCGGCTGAGGCCACTCTGGGGCGAGTCGGACATCGGTGCCGACTCGCCCCAGCTTTTCCGAGTCACTTATGTAGGCGGATGACTCGCGCGCTTTCTCCGGCCGACTCGAAGTCGATGTCTAAACAACCTACCCGCGGAAGCCATGTGACCCGCCAAGGCTCCAGTGTCGTCGGGTAGATGACTTGCGGGTCGAGTGACTCACCTATGTGCTGCGGCAGAGGGATGGTGGTGCCGGCGATGGTTGAGTGTCGCTTCCATACGTACAACAGGATCTCGGCGCCGGAATCGGTGGCGAGGACCACGACGGGCGCGTTCCATTCCGGCAGTCCAATAGGCCAGCGAGGAACCGATACCGACTGGTGGGCTATAACGCTTGGGTATAGTGCCGTCGCCTCATGCACGAGAGCTGTCTGGTCGGCGCTGAGTTGATCAAGCCTTCCTGACAGGTAGAGCCTGCCCGAAAGTCCCGTCACCATGGTGAAGGCCACCTGCTCCAGTGTCATGCCGGGTTGGGGATAGGCCCAGTTTCCAGCTTGTTCGGGAATCATGGCCATGGGTGCGGCGGCAGCGATCGTGGGGTAGAGCCGGTAGTCCTGCTGGTCACTGGTCGACTGAAGGTCGTAGCGTGCAAGGATCGCCTGATCCATACGCTGCGCCCCCGACGAGCAGGCCTCGAATATCACTCCCGGATGCTCCCGGCGCAGTTCCTCGAACCAGGCCAGGTGCGCGCGGGCGTGGTCCAGCAGTGCCTCTCCCGGACTGCTCGACTTGGTATCCGGCCCGCTACCCGGAGTCACGTTGTAATCCCACTTGAAGTAGGAGACTCCGTAGTCGTTGATCAGCCGATCGAAGGTCCGTGCCAAGTGATCCTGCGCGTTTTTGGAGCGGAAGTCGATTAGATGGCGCCCGTGCTCAACGATGCGTCTGCCACCCCGATGCATGAACGCGTCCTCCGGGAGGGTGCGTGCGAGCGCGGACCTCACACCGATCACCTCGGGCTCAATCCAGAGTCCAGGTTTGAGCCCCTGACCGCGAATGTAGTCCAGAACGCCGGTTAAGCCCTCCTTCCCGAAGCGCTTGGTAGACGGGAACCATTCGCCGACCGAGTCCCACCAGTAGCCGTCGTCGTCGTACCACCCGGCGTCTATGCAGAAGTACTGCGCACCCGCGTTGGCGGCCGCATCGACGAGAGGCAGCAGTTTATCCGTCGTCGGGTCGCCCATCAGTGCGTTCATATAGTCGTTGAAAACGAGAGGGCGGTGGATGTCGGCGGAAGTTGGCAGATGCGATGCGCGGCGATGACGCGTGAGCTCACCCACTGCGGCGTCGAGGCCATCATCGCTGAACGCCAACGAGACCGGTATGGTTTCGAATTCCTCTCCCGCCGCGAGTACTTTCATCCAGGAGTGATGAAGATCGTCCGGGCCCTGAAGTACGAGGGTGATCCAGTCGGCGCGTTCGAGCTGCGGGTTGATCTCCCAGCGCCAGGGACCGTTCACCTCCAGCTGCCATACGACGCTGCGGCGCGTGTCGGTGTTGGTCAGAGCCGCGACCGGGACGTAGTCCCCGGAGGACCACGTCGAGCTGCCTTGCAGCGCATATGTGCCTCTGTGAGACTGGCCGTGCAGGTGGGAATGAATGTCAACCAGCGAGGCCGTGCCCTGGAGGGGGGTTGCGGCCCAACGGCTCTCCCCGCACCACTCGCTGCGTGCCGTCCAGACCTCGGTCGTGTGTGCAGGGCCCAGGAATCCGGTCAATCCGTCTAGTGCAATGGAGGAGATCATCTGCAGCGAGATGGGGCGATCGCCGTCATTCCGGATCTTGGTGCTGACGCGCCATGCGGCGAGGCTGTCGTAGCGCGTGAATGTGGTGGTGACGACGGCGCCCGACAGAGGGTCTTGCTGAACGATCTCCAGGGTACGGGCCTTCACGTGCTCCCGACCCGCTCCGGGAGTATCTCCAGCAGCCTCTCGCGACTCATACTCGAGTTCGTGCCTGGAGACGAACCGCAAACGTTCCGACAATGCCCCCCGATGCGAACGGGTGCTCGTCAGAGCCCGCCCCTCCCCGACCGCGAGGATCTCGACCATGGCTTGGGGCGCGAGTCTTTCCTCCGCATGAAGTACAGGTGAACTGCTGACGCGGACCGGACGGTCGGCTCCATAATCGAAGAAGAGCTCAGCAGGGGGTTCCCCCCAGGAGAACTGTGCCATCTCTCAACCTCCTTGGTGAATGGCGTCGCCGCTTCCGAGCGGAGAGGCGGCGTGAATGATAAACGTATTAATCTTCCCTTGCGCGACCTTGAGATGCAAGCGTGCCGTCGGCCAGTGGTGGACGGTGAGCGCCCGCCATCTCCGCCGAGGCGTGGAGCCTCCTCGGAGCGCGCGGTGCGCTAGCTGGTTGACTGTCAGCGTAAGCTGCGCTATAAATGATGAACGTTCATCACTCGGTGGCGACGGGGCCACTCCGCTCGCCACACGCCACGGGCGAGGCTGCTCGAGGCGCAATCAGTTGTTCAATGACGAGCGCTTGGAGGTTCCCATGAAGCGAAGGACCGTTCTGAAGCTGGCTGGTGGTACAGCGATAGCTCCCATCCTTTTGGCCGCCTGCGGCGACAGGGGGGCAGGAAGCGGCACGAAGACCATCGAGCTGTGGACCGCTTGGACCGAGGGTGCCGATACAGCGACGGCGAGTCAGGAACAGATCAAGAAGTTTGAAGAGTCGAGCGGCTTCAAGGTCAATCAGACGAACTTCACCTACGATATGCTGCACGAGAAGCTTATCGCCTCGGCCGCGGGTAATAACCTTCCAGATGTCGTGTGGGGGCTTCCCGAGTATGTCGGCGAATTCCAAAAGCTCGGAATCCTTGCTGACCTCACAGCTGCCTGGGACGCCTGGGCGGATGGGGACAAGGTCAGCGAGGCGGTCAAATCCGCCATGACGGTTGACGGCAAGATCATCGGCTTCCCCTACGAAACCACGGCCCGCGCCTATCTCGTTCACGACGATCTGCTGACGCAGGCGGGGGTCGCGGTCCCCGAGACGTGGGATGCGGTCCTGGGAACTGGCAAGAGCGTCGAGCAGGCCACCGGATCCTCCTTCTACGGGGTGGCGGGAACCGGTGTGCGCGCGCCCCAGGAACTCCTTGTATACCTTGCGCAGTACGATCTAGCCGTTGCTGTGGAGCAGGAGGGCGGCGGATACCGCAACACGTGGTCCGACGACTCCGACGAGCTGGACCGGGCCGCCAAGGTATTCGACTTCTACGCCTCCTTGATCGAAACCGGCGCCGCCTCCCCCAACTCGGCCACCTACGGTTGGGAGGAGACCGACGAGAACTTCGCCACTGGCTTGAACGCCACGTACGTTACCGGGAACTGGCTTGCCGAGCGCGAGTCGTCCAATCCTGACACGATGAAAGATGTATCGGTCCATCCGATTCCATATCCCGCGGATGGCCGGCCCGCGACTTATATCGAGGCGAAACCGCTGATGGTCATGGCAACATCGAAGGTACTCGACGGTGCGACGCAGCTGGCGCAGGCGTTCGCTTCCACCGAGTGGCAGACGGCAGCATTTCCCGACCGATCGGCCCTGTCTGGTGTATCCACCGACACGAAATGGAGCAGGGACTTCTCAGCACTCCTCGACACCGGCGTCACCTATCCACCGATCACCCTGTCCGGAGTGACGCAGAACATGATCGACGCACTGGCCATGGTGCTCCAGGAGGGGAAGTCCTCCCGGGAGACCGCGACCTGGCTGTCGCAAGAGATCAACGCTTCATTGGAGCGGTCCGGTGACGCTCCCGCTTAGGGCTCCGGCACATGACCGCAGGAAACCGCCTTCGCAAGGGGCGCGAAGGATGACACACATGTCTCAACGCGAGGCGGGAGTGCGCAGAGGTCCCCGGAGAAGAGCAGACAGTAGATTCGTGGTCGCCGCACTCCTGCCGGCCTGGATCTTCCTGGCCGTACTCATCGGGTATCCGCTCGTGAAGGTCCTCATCGATGGATTCTCCTACTCAAACCTCGTCAACCCCTCGGTCTCCGGATTCGCCGGAACTCGCAATTACTCGGACGTCTTCGCGGATCCCCACTTCACGGGGGCGCTCAAGAACTCAGTGATCTGGACGGTCGGCTCCGTCCTGGGTGAGTACATGCTGGGTCTGGGCTCCGCGGTACTCCTCAATCGGCGGCTCAAAGGGCGAGGTATATTCAGGATGCTCACCTTCATTCCGTGGCTGGTGCCAATTATCGTGGCCGGGATGACATGGGAATGGATGCTGAATCCTGACTTCGGAATAATCAACTCACTTCTAGTTCGAGTGGGTATATGCGACTCTCCGGTGAACTTCCTCGGCAGTCCGAGCTGGGCAATGCCGACCGTAGTCTTCGTCAATATCTGGCGGAGTTTCCCTTACTACACTATTACGTTCCTCGCCGCGCTCCAGGCGATCCCCCCGGAGCTCAAGGAGGCCGCGCAAATCGACGGGGCATCGGCGTGGAGATCGTTCTGGTCGGTGACATTCCCTCAATTGCGGTCCCCTTCGCTGATCATCGTATTCATGCACTTAATATGGACCGCGGTGAACTTCGACTTCATCTGGGTGATGACGCAGGGTGGACCCAACTATGCAACGATGACCCTCCCGCTGCTTATATATCGTTATTCAATGCAGGACTTCAACGTCGGAATGGCCTCGGCGCTCTCTACCGTCATGCTGTTGGGGACTAGTGTCATATTCGTCGTTTATTATAGGTTGCGTCGCAACCTCAGTGAGGAGATTGTGGGCTGACTGTCATGAAGAAGCGACGACTCCTCGGTGATCTAATTTCCTACGTCTTGTTGGCGGCTCTGGCCTTATACAGCGTGTTCCCCTTCGTGTGGATGATGCTGTCGGCGCTGAAGCCGCGCGAAGAGATTCGCGTCCGCGTGCCGCGTCTGACAATCGATCGTCCAACGCTGGATAACTTCCGCAGCGTTCTGTTCGACCATGGTTTTGTGCAATACATTCGCAACAGCCTGTTCGTGTCGGCCGTCGCGTGCCTGTTGGCGCTGGTTGTCGCGACATTCGCTGGCTACGTCTTCAGCAGGTTCTTTCGGAGACGTTCTGTGCGGAACACCAATTTCTTCATGCTGGTCTCGCAGATGATTCCCGGCGTCCTGTTACTTGTACCGTTGTACATTACCATGAGGAACCTGGGGCTGCTCGAGTCCCCTGTGTCGCTGATTCTTGCGTACACCACCTTCGTGATACCTATGTGCACGTTCATGCTTTCCAGTGCTTTCGACTCGATCCCGATCTCGTTGGAGGAGGCTGCGGAGATAGACGGGTGTGGAAAGGTGCAGGCGTTGCGCCGAGTGATCCTACCGATAATGCGCCCCAGCATTATCTCAGTCGGTCTATATGCGTTCATCAACGCCTGGAACGAGTTCATGTTCGGCTACATCTTTATCTCGCAAGACCGCTACCGCACGATCACCCCTGCGATCATGCTGTTCAAGGGGGCGAACTCGATAGATTGGGGAGGCCTCATGGCGGCGTCTGTCATCGCAGTCCTTCCCGTCGCTCTTGTATTCCTGTTCCTACAGCGGTTCTTCATGGCGGGCATGATGAGCGGAGCGGTCAAGGGGTGATACTAGGCCGCGGGAGCGCCCAATGATCGTTGACGCGGTTATCCTACCGCTGTGAACCCCACTCCAAGGCGGCCGACGATCGCCGATGTTGCGCACAGGGCGGGCGTCTCGACGGTGACTGTATCTCGCGTCCTGAGCGGTTCGCCTAAGGTTAGCGAGCGAACGCGTACCCGCGTTGAGACGGTCATTCGTGAACTAGGTTACTTCGGGAACTCCGCGGCACGACAACTCGTGTCGGGACGTCCCGAGACGCTAGCGATTGTCACCTCCGACACGTTGCCCTACGGCTATGCGCAGACGATCAGCGGTGTTGCTCAGCGCGCCCGTAAGGCGGGGATGTCATCCCTGATCTGCGTGCTGGATCGTGACGACGACGACCCCGTGGAGCAGGCCGTGGCATCGGTCGCCTCCCACCAGCCGGCCGGCGTCGTGGTCATCGATTACGACGCACTTGCGCACAGCGTGATTCCGCGGATCCCTGAGTACCTTCCGGTGATCGATGTTGGGCCTCCCCAGTCCGGGGAGTCCTCCGGCAGGCCGTACGTGGCTTTGGATGAGTACGGGGGTGCGTATGAGGTTGCGAGACATCTGATCGAACTGGGGCACACATCCATCTTTGTCGTTGCGCAACCCAATAACGATCCTCCTGAGCGTAGATCCATCGGGGTTTTTGACGCACTGCGTGACGCCCGCCTGCCTATCTACCCCCTGGTGCGTTGTGGCTCGTGGGAGCCCAGCTCGGGCTACCGGGCCTGTAAACAACTGTTGGAGGAGTATGGCGAATTGGTGACCGCGCTGGTCTGCCCCAATGACGAGCTCGCCCTTGGAGCGATCCGAGCTATTCGCGACGCGGGGCTCTCCGTTCCCGGGGATGTCTCGGTGACCGGATTCGATGGGATTCCACTGGCCGGGGTAATGACTCCGACCCTGACTACGCTGCGTCAAGACTTTACTACCGCGGGCAGGACCGCGGTCGAGCTTCTCCTGCGCCTTCTGGATCGATCAGGCATGGCCTCAACTCCGCCCGAGCCCATAACCATCGCCTCGGAGTTTATTCGGGGTGAGTCGACGGCGGCGCCTCATCCGCACCGGGGACTCGTCCGGGCCGCCGGTGCGTGATGCCGGCGAGCGGTGTGAATCACCGTGGTGCTCGTGGCCGACACAGGTCGGAGTCCTCCGCGTGCCCGTTGTATGCCTGAAATTGTTGTATGGGGATCGTCGCGCGTGAGGCGAGGATCCCCTGTATCACCCACTTGCTTTCGGACAACGTCAACGGCGCTCAGATAGTGGTAGATGCGTAAGAGAACAGGCAAGGAAGAGGGCACCTCAGCTGGGCCGTCGTGTCGCGGGCTCAATACATCCAGTGTCCGTGACAAGGAAGAATCGCTGGCCAACGCACGCGGGGTCAGCGGGGCGCGCCGCGGATAATCAGCCAACCGCGCCCCAGGGGACGTTCGAGCAGCAATACCGCGTCGCCAGCAAAACCCCAATTCCAAGGATCTGAAATTGAACTCAGATCGACGTCCTCTAAACCGTCTGCATTCTGTCTAGCATTTGCGCCAACGTCTATGTGCTTGCCAGAGTAGCTCGTCTGGTTTGAAACGTAGTCACGTATGGCTTGATCCTCGGCGGTGAAGGCGATGATGTAGCCCCAGCCTCCGGGGTAGTTTTCGGCGAAGTTCACGGCTGGGGAGACCGAGAGTACTTCGGCGTTCTCAGGAAGCTCGTGTCCTTGGCCGACGGACAGGATGTCGTCCAGGTGCTCAATATCCGCCGGGTAGGGGGAGCCCTCCTGCTGGGTTACTGTCACGGTGGCCTCCTGGGTAGCAGTAGATTGGGTGGGCGTGGCACCGCGTGTGACTGTGGAACCACTGCATGCAGATAGAACTAGTGCGCCGGCTAACAGGCTTGCCAGTATGGGAGGTAAAACTAGTCTATTGGTCATGGTCCGGTCCCGTGCTGCACTGATGATTTACCGACCAGATTGTACTCCTGAGCCAGGCCCGCCTGATGCAGCTTCTGCATTTCGGCATCGGTTATATTCGCGGGACCTATCGGTGTGTCCTTATTGCGGTCCCAGTTGTACCGATCGGCCACGTGTACCCGGTAGTCGTAAGAGTAAGTGTAGTCTGAGTTGGAGTCGGTTGGCGGGTATACGGTTACGGTGCCTTCTGTGCAGTACTGGTAGCCACCCGTCGCATAAAACCAGTTCTCGCTCTCGCTTTGTTGAGCGTAGCCAGACGTCCAATCGGTGTTGAAAGGGTAGGTCATCGGACCGGTCGCCCCGGAGGCTTTATAGTCGTCTACCGCAGCGTTGACCGCGCGAGTGACCTCAGTCTGTGAACCTTCGTCCAAGCTGGACAAGTCGTTTAGCATGCCGTCAACGTTGATGTTTTGCGGCGTTCCGGTGTTGTCCAGGAAGTGGTTGAGATTCGCTGCGGCGTCTGGCCATGTATCCTCGAGTGCACGTGCGGCAAGCGTTGCCCCCTCGTGTACTAGGTGATCTCGCAGGGTGGCGTCGCGTTGTCCGTGCGGGCCAGATCCCTCGTCCGGAGTGTCGCCCGGATACTGCCATGGGTCTACACCCGGCATGTCGGCGTGTTCGCCGGGTACCGGATCGCCCAGGCCTGTTTTACTGGCGTTGCCGTCTGAGTTTCCCTTCCCGCTCGGCACGCTGCCCCTGGGTACCACACGTCCGGAGCGGGAACTCCGGGTGGCGGTGTCTCCTCCGACCTGGGACGGGTTAGAACGCGGATTTGGATTGGGGTCGGGCTTAGGTGATGGTCCTGGTTGCGGATTCGGCGTGGCTGAATTGAGTGCCTGGGCGTAGTCGGTGTCGACCTGGTTGGCCAGGGTGACGGTGGCTGCCACCATTCCGGCCAGTTCATCGGCCTGGGACTGGATGAGTTTCGCATCTGCCGTCGTCCCACCGGCGGAGCCGCCGGTCGTGGTTGCTGCCGTAGCGGCGGACATGTTGCTCGTCGTGGGGAGGATCGCGGTGACAGTTCCGTCATCGGCCAAGGACAAATAGGGATTGGCGTCGGCGTAGTCCTGGCACGCCAAGACCTGACGACGAACCTCGACCAGCCCGTCGCAGGCGGTGGCGGTGGCGGTCTGGAGCGAGCCGACCCGCGCGATAAGCTCGCTGTGTTCGGCGATGCTCGAGCGCAGCGCCGCGCGCATGGCGTTGACGCCCGAAGACCGCGAGGCCACCTGGCCCAGTGCCAACTCGGCATCTTCGTGTAGAGATGACAGGCGCGTGCCCATTGTCCTGAGCGAGTCCGAGGCTTCGGCCACGCCGTCGGGATCCACGCTTCGTACGTCGCCGTCCAGCGAGCCGAGCCGGGCGGCCAGCATCTCCAGGTCGCCCGCGACGATGTGAATAACCCATCAGACATCGATTGCGCTCTTCCTGAAGGCGAAATATGGGTGCAGCAGCATGACTCCGAGGCGCTCTCCCAGGGGCGGCCGACGGCGAGAACGTACGCCTGCGGCCTTTCCTTGTCAAGACCGTTATGTGGACGCTGGTGCGGCCGACGCGGCCGCGTATCTAAAAGGTCACACCTGGAGTGTGGTCCGGCAACTGGCCCGTAGACTCTATCCACCCTAGGGTGGATATTATGAAGAGTAAATACATGTACATCGCTGCCGTAGTCCTGTTCGTAGTCGGCGTGGCCATGATCTTTGTCGAGCACGTCGGCCCGGAGCCGGACATCAGCTGTGCTGGGCCTGATGATCCGTTGTCGGGCTACACATTCGAGGTCGACGGCGAGGAGTGCCCCATAAGCGTCGAGGACTTCAACGCCATCCTCGAATACGATCGATCGGCGCTGCCGGTGCGCCGCGCGGGCCTGGGGATCGCCATCGTCGGCATCGGGGTGGGCATTGGCGGGATCGTCGTCGGCCGTCGTCAGAAGCGGGCCGCTCGCGCCGCCGCCGATGCCGTCCCGCCACGGCAGTACGGAGCCTGAGGCGCTGCGACGCGCGGGCGCTTGGGGGCCCGCTACGGCTTGATACGCGCCCGCTGCGGTTGCGGATGAAATCGCCGATCCATGTCTTGCCCCTGAAGCGGTCTTATTTAGAAGCAAGGTCGACGCTCGAGTTAAAGCGGTTATTCGGATCGGTGGGTGTGGTGCTTAGCTTAGGGGCGGAGTGCTGCGATGAGGTGGTCGTTCTCGGGCGTGGGAGGTCGTTTTCGGGCCGACGAGGACGTCTTGGGCGAACCCGGGACGTCCTCGGGCTGGCGGTGTTGGTGGCCGACGGCGATTCGTTCGAGTTGTCGGAGTTATGCGGGCACCGGATCGAGGGTCGTGGCCCTTGGCGACGCATGGCAGCGGCACCGGGTGCCGCGCACAAGGCGCACACGGCTCGCCAACCGCGCATACTGGGGTGGGCCTACCAGCGGGTGGTCGCTCCGCAAGCTGTGGGACGCTGTCTCGGCTTGTGAAGCGCCATCTCCCAAACGGCTCATGCCGGCTGCCCCGCGTCTGTTGGGACCGAGTCGCCGCCTCAGTCCAGTTTGAAGGCACGGCGGGGGATCGCGTCCACCAGATCGTGGGCCACGGCAGCCGCCTCATCCATACTCAGCCGGTGCTCGACCACCAGTCGTGCCAGGAAGCCCGCGTCGCAGCGGCGCGCGATGCCGTGGCGCGCCGGAATCGAGCAGAAGGCCCGGGTGTCGTCGATGAAGCCGGAGGTCTTGTAGAAGGTCGCCGAACCCGTCGTCGCCTCCCGGAAGCGCGTGATCGCATCCGGCTCGTCGATGAACCACCACGGCACCCCCACGTACACGGCCCGGTACCAGCCGGCCAGTGGCGCCAGTTCGCGGGAGTAGACCGTCTCGTCCATGGTGAAGGGGATCAGGTGGAAGCCGTCGGCGTTGCCGTAGGCGTCCAACAGTGGCTGTAGGGCACGCGTGAACTCCACCGAGGTGGGAATGTCCCCGCCCACGTCAGCACCGTACCGGGACAGTGCCCCGGTGTCGTGATTGCGGTACACGGCCGGGTGCAGCGTCATCACCAACCCGTCGTCCGCCGCCAGCCGGGCCTGGTCGTTCACCATGTGGCGCCGCAGCCGGGTGGCGTCGGCGGCGTCGATCCGTCCCGCCAGGGCGCGCGCGTACAGCACCTCCGCCTCCGCGTCCTCCAGCCGCTGTGTGCCCGCATCCGCATGCGAGTGATCCGAGGAGACCGCGCCACAGGCCTTGAAGAAGGCCCGTCGGCGCCGCATCGCCTCGACGTGCCCGGCATAGGTGGAAACCTCCTGATCGGCCGCCTGCCCCAGCGCCTCGGTCAACTCCCGCCAGCCGGGCCGGGCCGGCTCCAGATAGGCGTCGGGGCGGAACGTCGGGATCACCCGGCCGTTCCAATCCGGGTCGGCGGCCAGGGCGCGGTGGGCGGCCAAGTCCGAGCACGGATCGTCCGTCGTCGCCAGCACCGCGATGTTGAAACGCTCGTACAGTGCCCGCGCCGTGAACGGCTCCGTGCGCAGGGCGGCGTCGATCTGGTCGTAGATCGCGTCCGCGGTGGCGGCCGACGGTCGAACCCGCACTCCGAACACGTCGTGGAAGACCTCGGTGAACCAGGTCTGTACCGGGGTACCGGCCAGCAGGTGCCAGTGCTCGCACAGCAGCCGGAATGCCGCCCGTGACCTCTCCGGGCTCAATTCGCTGCCCACCGGGACACCCAGTTGCTCCAGTTCCACCCCGCCCAGGGAGTGCAGCAAACGGTTGGTGTAGTGGTCCGGAGTGAGCAACAGGCTGGTGGGGTCGGCGAAGGAGACGTCCTGGGCCAGCCACTCGGGTGGGACGTGCCCGTGCGGGGAGATGATCGGCGCGTCGGCCACCTCCGCCAGGAGTTCGCGGGCCACCGCGCGGGTGGCCGGGTCGGCGGGCAGCAGCCGGTCGGGGTTAAGGGTCAGTGGCTGGACTGGGGCGGACACGGTGGTCTCCTTGGTAACTGGTGCTGATACTGGGGCATGGCGGCCGACGACGATGTCGGTTACGGGCTGCTCCCGCAAGGGGGCGCCGTCGTCGGGCGGGGGAGGCCGGGCTCAGGTGACGGGCGGCAGGACGGGTGGCGCCACGGGCGCCGGCCCGACGCTCTCCCGCTCCTGCAGGGACATCTCCAGCATGGTGACCGCCGGCTGCGGCTGGGACCGGTGGCGCAGGTGCCCGACGATCGCCGTCGCCGCCCGCATGCCCAGCCGCCGCGACCCGGCCGCCAGGGAGGTGAGCCCCGGGTTGGTCAGGGCGGACAGGTCCACGTTGTCCACGCCGATGATCGATACATCCTCGGGCACGCGCAGGCCGCGAGCGACCGCCGCCTTCATGAAGCCGATCGCCAGGAGGTCGTTGTAGCCGACAACGGCACTGGTCGGGTGGCGGCCCCACGTCTCCAAGGCGTGCAGTCCACCGCCGATGGTGGGGGAGAAGGGCCCGATCCGGCGCGGGCGCAGGCCGAGGGCATGACAGGCGCGGGTCAGCCCCTCCCAGCGAGTGCCGTTGGACCATGAGTCCGGCGGCCCCGCCAGGTAGGTCAGCTCGCTATGCCCGTGGGCGGCCAGGTGCTCAACGACGGCGCGCATCCCCTGTACGGAGTCCGACAGGATCGAGGTGACGCCGGGAACCTGCCGGTTCAGCGACACCACGGGCACGGCCCGGTTGAACTGTTGGATCGCCGAGTTGCTCATGCGGGAGGAGGCCAGGACGATCCCGTCGATCAGGTGCAGTACCTTCCCGATGGCGGCCCGCTCCTGGGCGGCGTTCTCCCGGGAATCGACCAGCAGCACCGTGTAACCGTTGGTGCGCGCCGACTCCTGCAGGCCGATCATGACGCGGCTGAAGAAGGGGTTGCCGACGTCGGCGATCGCCAGCGCGATCACATAGGTTTCCTCCGCGGAGTCGGCGGGACGGCGGGGCCGAGTGCGCTTGTAGCCCAACTGTTCGGCGACGACGTAGATGCGGTCGGCGGTCTCGGTGGACACCCGGCCGGGGCGGGTCAGCGCGCGGGACACGGTCGATGGCGCAACCCCGGCCGCGGCGGCGATGTCGTAGATCGTGATGGGCTTGTCGCGCCCGCGCTCCTCTGCGCCCTGTGGACGCGTCGAGGCATTGTCGACGTCGGCTAAGGCGGTGGTGTCGTCGTCCGAGACTGTGGTTGGCAAGCGTGCTCCTTTCCGAGTGGCGGGCGGTGCCGCGTTGTCGCGGCCGGGAGTCCGAAGCGAGTGAGCGGGTCAACACTCGTGGCTGCGCCGCTTGCCCAGCCAACGGTCTCGCACCACGAAGGCATTCTGCTTGGGCTCGCGCGACCGGGTGAACATGCCCTTCTTGTTGCCGCCGACTCGGGTGGTGCCGGTCCCGGTCTGGAAGTCGGCGAAATTCCACATCTGCTCACCCACGATCTGCGGGTAGGCGTCGAAGACGCGGTGGTACATGGCCAGCAGGTCCACCTGAAACTCCTCGGACCACGGGCGGCGCAGCAGATCCCGCATACCGGACAGCGTGTCGGCCCCGTACTCGGTGAACAGGATCGGCTTGCCCGGTGCCCGCTCGATCCAGGCGTCGATCTCCGCTCGCAGTCCCGCCTCGGCGGCCGGCAGGTCGCCGTTGTTCACGTACCAGCCGTAGTAACGGTTGAGCATGACCACGTCGAACAGGTCAACCACCCGCTCCTGGGCGGGCTGTCCCATCATCACATTGACATAGCCGACCGGTCGGGTCGGGTCCGCTTCCCGGGCTGCGGCGGCCAGAGGCTCGAAGTATCGCAATGAGGCTTCGGTGTTGCTCTCCGGCTCGTTGGCCAGCGACCACAGCACTACGCACGGGTGATTCTTGTCTCGGGCGATCAACTCGCGGATGTGGTCGGCGTGAGCCGCCTGCGTATGTGCGTTCACGTGGTCCTCGCTGAACAAGGGAATCGGATCGCCCCCGAAGAAGCCGCCGATGATGGCCGTGTTCAGCCCGACCGCCGCCGTTTCGTCGATCACCACGAAGCCGCGTTCATCGGCGTAGTCCATGACCTCCTCGGCGTAGGGGTAGTGGGAGGTGCGGAAGGAGTTCGCGCCCTGCCACTCCATCAGCTCGAAGTCATGGACCATGAGCGCGGGATCGTGTCCCTTGCCCCGTACCAGGTTGTCCTCGTGGCGGCCGTAGCCGCGGAAGTAGAACGGCTCCCCGTTGATGAGGAACTGCGAGTCGCGCACCGTCACGGTGCGCACGCCGAAGCGCTGCGGGTAGACGTCCTCACTCGCGCCGCCGTCCGCGGAGCCGCGGGCGTGCACCTCCAGCGTGTACAGGTAGCCGGAACCGGGCTGCCATAGGTTTACGTTGTCGATGGTGAGCGTCCCGGCGGCGCCTTCGGCATGGGCGACCTCCGCACCGGCGGCATCCTTGACGACGACGTGGACGTGCTCGGCGCCCTCCGCCTCAACGGTGTAGGTGACGCGTCCGGCGGTGCCCTCGGGGCCGGTGGCGTAGTCGGTGACGATGGTGACGTCGGTGACGGCGATCCACGGCCGGGTATAAAGCACGACCGAGCGGTGGATGCCCGCGTAGTTGAAGAAGTCGTGGAAGTAACGCTGCACGGTGCGTCCCTGGGCGTCCTCCGCGAGGAAGCCAACGGGGATGGACTGCCAGGACAGTCGATTGTCCACGCGCACGGTGATGCGGAAGTCGCGCCCAGCCGTCACATGGTCGGTGATGTCGGCCTCGAAAGGAAGGTAACCGCCCGTGTGCTGGGCAACCTCGACGCCGTCGACCCACACGCGCGCCTCATGGGTCACGGAGCCGAAACGTAGAACCAGTCGGTCCTCGCCCAGATTGTGCGGGGCGACGGCCTCGCGCTCGTACCATGCAGGACCCACGTGGTCGTGGACCTCGGGGGCGATGGTGATGTCGTTGTAGGAGGCGGGCACCGGCATGGGGCGCGGTGCGGGCAGGGGTGTGGCGAACCAACGCTCGGCCTGACCACGGTCCTCCGGGTCGAGCTGGAAGCGCCACACGCCATCTAGGCTGGTGACGGTACGTGACGAGGAAGCGCGTACGGACAGCATGGAGGCTCCTTTACCGGTCTGCGCCTACCCGTATCACCACCTAGGCGCGGCGAACAAGCCGCGCAGGCCCGGTGGACAACGGTGGCCAACAGCAACATCTCACAACACGGGCTCCTTGATGACGGCGAGTTGCCGTTTGTTGCCGAAAGGGATGGTCGCGGGAGTGACCGAGTGGACAGCGCAGCGGCCAACAGCCCCCGCCCGCGTCCTTAGCGGGGCCCAGCACCGTCCCACGTGCTTTGGACACTTCCGATGCGGTCGCATACGCTCGCTCCGCGTCGCAGATGCCGCGCCCGGCGATCGGGCTCCCGGCTCCAGGACCGCTACTTGCGTATGCCCTGTGGACTCACGCGAGACGGGACCGTCGGAGTTCAAACATCGTCGCCGCACCGGGTGTGCCTTGTCGTGTGGACGGGTGGTTGTTATGAACTGGCAATTACTGGCAATCGTTACGCCCGCCTTTACGGTCGAGGGACACTAGATGTGAGCTTGAACACATCTTGTGGTGTGTTGAGGGTGTCCGGTGAACGTGCCCATCGCGCGCGACGCTGCTGCGCGAACAGCGGCGCGATTGCTCCGGACCACACTCACACCTGGTTACGAGCTCATCTACATACCAATATGCGCGGAGCCAAGTGGTGCTCCGTGCGGTGATCGCAGAAGAAGGAGATCCAGCACCAATGCAGTTGCTGAATGAACTGACCAGTTGCGAGGCGACCGACTCCGGGTTGAGCGGCACACTTGATGGCCGGCACTCGATCGACATTGAAGTATTGGATGTTGACCTAGTTCGAGTGTGGATCCGCCGTGATGGGAAAAGTCGCCTAGACCGCACGTGGACCGTCGTCGGTGGAGATGATGACGTTCCGTGGGAGGGTAGAGACCGCGCGGACACTTCCGGCTTTCCCCACCCCGATGTCGTTGCCGTGGCAAACGAAGACGGTTCCGCCTCCATCGAATCAGGTCGGATACGCCTGGAAGTGAAGACCGCTCCGTTTCGTATTGAGGCCGCATGGAAGCGGGAGGACGGTTGGCACACGTTAGTCAGCGACCGGGCGACCGGAGCCTACTACCTTGGGTCCGACGCCGTTGAAGGGCGCGAAAGCGCCTTTCCTTACCGTACCGATGTGGCGCACTTCCAGTATATGGATGAGTCGAATCCGATATTTGGGCTGGGTGACAAGACTGGGCCGCTCAACCGGATGAACGGCCGCTATGAGCTTTCATGCCAGGATGCCATGGGGTATGACTCGGCGCTGACAGATCCACTCTACAAGCACACGCCATTCACGATCACGAAGACAATGAATGGAAGCTTTGGGGTGTACTACGACAACCTTGCGCACGGGTCGTACGACTTGGGAAAGACGAAGGACAATTATCACAAACGTTTCCGCACTTGGCGTGCCGATGATGGCGACATCGACTACTACCTCATGTTCGGTGATGCCGTAGAAGATGTGACGCGGGCCTTCGTGCGGTTGACGGGGCGTCCTCAATTCCCGCCGAAGTGGACCTTGAACTATTCCCAGTCTACAATGACCTATCCGGACGCGCCTGACGCGTCCGACCAACTTTTGAAGTTCATTGATCTGGTGAAGAAGTACCGCATCCCGTGTGGGTCCTTCCAAATGGGAAGTGGCTACACCTCAATTGACGGCAAGCGTTACTACTTCCATTGGAACCGTGACAAGTTCCCGGACCCGGCTGCCACGATCAAGGCGTTCCACGATGCGGGCATGAATTTCACCGCGAACATCAAGCCCTGCTTCCTCATTGACCACCCAATGTACGAAGAGATGAAGGAGCTCGGGCTCTTCATCAAGGACGCTCGCACGGGCGGTCCCGAGGTAAGTGCTTTCTGGGATGAACAGGGGTCGCATCTGGATTTCACTAACCCTAAGGCCGTTGAGTGGTGGAAGAAGCAGGTCAAGGAACAGCTACTGGAATACGGCATTGACGTTGCCTGGAACGACAACAACGAGTTTGAAGTCTGGGACGAGAACGCCATATGCGACGGTTTCGGCGATCCTCTGCCCGTGGGCCTGATGCGGCCGGTGCAGTCAATGCTGATGATCCGTGCGTCACTGGATGCGCAGTCGGAGTTCGATCCAGAGCGCCGTCAGTTCTCCGTCGTTCGTTCCGGTGGGCCTGGCATCCAGCGTTATGCGCAGACCTGGTCGGGCGACAATTACA
This sequence comes from Actinomyces glycerinitolerans, assembly GCF_900098745.1. Classification (GTDB taxonomy): domain Bacteria; phylum Actinomycetota; class Actinomycetes; order Actinomycetales; family Actinomycetaceae; genus Actinomyces; species Actinomyces glycerinitolerans. The sequence goes on along the minus strand of NZ_FQTT01000010.1, from coordinate 189,272 downwards.
CTTCGTGGCAGACGATCAAGGGTAATATTCGACAAGGCTTGAGCATGACTCTGTCGGGTATGTATAACACTGGTCACGATGTTGGTGGGTTCGCCGGACCGGCCCCGGACGCCGAGCTGTTGACACGTTGGATCGAACATGCGATCACAAGTCCACGTTTTCTATTTAACTCGTGGCATGACGATCAAACGGTCAACGAGCCATGGACCCACCTGGAGACGCTCGACTCGGTTCGGGAAACGATCAATTTGCGCACCCGCATGGCGCCATTCATGTATAACCTACTGCATGAAGCGACCGAGAACTACGAGCCGATTCTTCATCCCACCTTCACGCTCGACGAGAGCGACCCGGAGCTGTGGAAAGACACCGACGACTTCCTGCTTGGTCATGAACTACTCGTGGCCGCAGTGACGGAGCCTGGTCAGCGGCAGCGCGAGGTATATCTACCTCAGGTCGCCGGTGGATGGTACGACCCATATACCGGTGAGCACTATCGCGCAACGCGGACTCATGTCATCTTGGATGCGCCGCTTGACCGCCTCCCTGTGCTGGTACGTGCCGGTTCGGCGATTCCAGCGGGCGGTATTCTTGAGCAGTCTGCACAGGCGAAGGACGATGAGCGCACCCTGTATTTGTTCCCTCCTGTTGTCGGCGACCGGGCCGAAGGCTCGTTCTATGAGGACGACGGCAAGACAAATGCGTATCTTGAGGGCGACTGGCTGAAGCTGTACTGGACGCAGGTGGCTACCGAGAAGGCGGTGGAGCTGACACTTACCTTTGAAGGCTCTTACAAGCCTGAGTGGGAGGAGCTTCGCGTGTGTCTGCCCAAGGGAGACATGCGCCAGCTGCATGTGCAGCTGGTGGGCGAGGTTCCGGTACGGGTGGTGTCTGACTGACACCGCACTAGGAGACGCACGCCGCCCGCACTTGTAATGTGCTAATTGCAATGCTCGGGTGACGTGCGCCCTATGTGCATGATTTATGTGCCGTGTGTCTTCGATAATGAGGAACTACAATGAATGAGAAATATCGAAACAGTCGCATTTATACGCCTCGAGGTAAGATCGGGCTTGGTCGCGCAATTGGCTTCGGTGTCACCGACCTGATGGGTGGCGGCGCGGTGGCGATTGTGGGCGCCTGGCTGCTGTTCTTTTATACGACATACGCCGGGTTGTCGGCGACGCAGGGAGCATCTATCCTGGCGATTGCTAAGCTGGTTGACGCAGTTACGAGCCTGGTCATGGGGAATATAACCGACCAGTTGTACCGCACGCGCATCGGGCAGAGATTCGGAAGGCGCCACTTTTTCCTGTTGATTGGCATTCCCGCTATCTTCGTCTTTGCCGCGCTGTGGGTTGACGGCATGGGTTACTGGTACTATCTGACCACCTACCTGCTCTTTGAGATTGTGGTCGCAATGGTCCTGATACCTTGGGAGACGCTTCCTACTGAAATGACGACTGATTATGTTGAACGAACGAAGCTGTCGTCGGCACGGCTGGTCATGTCCGGACTCGCGACGTTCCTGGCGACATTCGTCCCTGGCCAGCTGTTCAGGCTCTTGGGCGAGAACTCGGCGACTCCATACCTTGTGAATGGGTTCATCTTCGCCATGGTTTTCGCGGTATGTATTGCCATTTCTTGGGGAACGACCTGGGAGCACTTCGTAGATGCCGACGAGGCCGCATTGCTTGATGAGGGGCAGGAGAAGTTCAGCCTTGTGGCCGCGATGAAGGATTACTTGTCCACACTGCGCATCAAGAGCTTCCGCAAACAGCTGGTTATCTACCTGTTTTCGTTTACCTCAATGGATACGTGGAGCGCCGTATTCGTGTATTATGTCGTGTCCGTACTCGGTCGCGACTCGTCCGTAGCGGCTAACATTTCCTCCCTGAGCTTCTTGGGTATCTTCGTCACGATGTTCTGCGGTTATCTGTTCACCAAGATCACGGCTCGTCAGCTGTGGTCCATTGCGTTCACAATCGTGTTAGCGAGTTCGGCGGGCTGGTGGCTGCTGTCGACGACGAGTCCTTCGAATACCACCACGTGGCTTATCATCATAGGTGTCATTTATCAAATTGGGCGCCCGATGTATGTATTTGTTCCTTGGAACGTCTTCCCGTTCATCCCGGACGTTGACGAGATGGTTACGGGGCACAAGCGCGCCGGCGTATTTGCGGCCGTGATGACGTTCGTACGCAAGTCGACGGTTGCGTTAGCAACAATGATTGTCGGCGTACTTTTGGATGCTTCGGGATATGTTGAGGGCCAGACCGCGCAGATTGCGTCCGCCCAGAACATGATCGTTACGATCCTTTCGTTGGGTGTTGCGGCCCTGATCCTCATCGCCTTCGGGACGGCGCTGACGTTTAAGCTCACCCGTGAGACTCACCAGATTATTGTCGATGAGATTGACCGCCTTAAGTCCGGAGGGTCTCCTGCTGATGCGACTGATGAGACGAAGAAGGTGGTGAAAGAGCTCAGTGGAGTCGACTACGACAGCATCCGAGTTTGGGACAATTACGGTGCACGTGCCAGTGCAAACCGTGCAGAAGAGTAGGTAGTCTCCGAAGCCTGGCGCTTGCCCCGAGTCTCTGGCTTGACAGGACCACTCATCTGCCGGCTTCGTTACGGTTGTCGGCGGTTGGGTGGTCTTGGGGACCTGCGGGGTGCCCACAGGGGCTGGATGCGTAGCACCGATCACCTCGGCACGCCAGTTGATGCCGCTCTCGGGGCGACAACTCCTGGCAACTTCGGGTGTGTCGGGCGCTCGGAGGAGAACCTGTGGGGTGTCGTCCGGCATACTCGCCATGCTGCAAAGCTGCGGTGCTGAGCAGCAGCCCAGTCACAACGCACCATGAGAAACCGAGAGCTCCATGATTCTCACCATTGACGGTCTTGAGGACCATGACGCGTTCCGGGACGCGGGTGTCATCACGCCCGGCTTCGACGTCGCCGCCATGCAGGACGCGGGGAGACGCCGTCCGCGCTGGCTCCACCTGGGTGCCGGCAATATCTTCCGCGTCTTCCTGGCCCGTATCGCCGAAGACCTCATCGCCGCCGGACACCACTGGCCCATTACCGCCGTCGTCACCACCGACCCGGCCGGCTTCAACGCCCGGCTCGGCGCCCACGACCTACTCACCCTCGGCGTCACGCTCAACCCCGACGGCGGCCGCGATCTGCGCGCCATCGCCGGGGTGTGCGAGGCCCTGGTCACCCGCCGCGAGGGCGACCTCGCCCGTCTGTTCGCACTCGCCGCCGATCCAGAGGTCACGCTTGTCTCCCTGACCATCACCGAGAAGGGCTACGCCGTTCACGACGGCGCCGGCCGACTCCTGCCAGAGCTCGCCGACGCCGTCGCCACCGATCCCCACGGTTACCAGTCCCACGCCATGGCGGTGCTCGCGGCCCTTCTGCTGACCCGCTACGAGGCGGGCGGCGCCCCCATCACCCTGATGAGCTGCGACAACTTCAGCCACAACGGCGATCGGCTGCGAGAGGCGATCACCGTCGTCGCCCGCGGCTGGGTGCAGGCCGGCTCCGCGTCGGAGAGTTTCCTCGCCTGGCTGGCCGACCCGACCCGCGTCGCCTTCCCCATCACCGTCATCGACAAGATCACTCCGCGACCCAGCCCGGCCGTCAGTGACGACCTGGCCCGGCTCGGCTTCACCGACATGGCGCTGGCCACCCGTGGACGCACCGCGATGGCCGGCTTCGTCAACGCCGAACCCACCGAGTACCTGATCATCGAGGACGCCTTCGCCGCCGACCGCCCGCCCTTCGAGCAGGCCGGCGCGCACGTGGTCGCACGCGAGGTGTGCGACAAGTTCGAGAACATGAAGGTCACCACCTGCCTCAACCCGCTGCACACGGCTCTCGCCGTCGCCGGCTGCCTACTGCGGATGCCCACGATTGATGCGGAGATGCGCGACCCGGCCCTGGAAGCGCTGGTCAGCCGCCTGGGCTGGGACGAGGGCCTGCCGGTGGTCTCCGATCCCGGCGTCGTCGCCCCCGCGGATTTCCTCACCGAGGTCCTGGGAGCCCGCTTCACCAACCCCTACCTGCCCGACGACCCGGCCCGCATCGCCATGGACACCTCGCAGAAGCTGCCGATCCGCTTCGGACAGACCCTGCTGCGCTACCGCGAACGCAGCCTGGACCTGGGCGGCCTGACGGCCATCCCGCTGGTGATCGCCCTGTGGTGCCGCTATCTGACGGGCATTGCCGACGACGGTGCGCCCTTCACGCCGTCCTCCGATCCGCGCTATGAGGAGCTGCACGCCCACGTGGCCGGTCTGTCCCTGGGCGGGAGCGCCGACGCCGCGGCCATCCACGCCGCACTGCGACCCATCCTGTCCGACCCGACCCTGTTCGCCCTGGACCTGTACACCACCCCGCTGGCCGTCAAGATCGAGACACTGCTGGCGCGACTACTCGCCGGCCCCGGCGCCGTGCGCACCACCATCGAGGAGGAGATGCTGCCATGAAGATGACCTTCCGCTGGTATGGGGAGGCCTACGACCCGATCCCCCTGGAGCATGTGCGCCAGATACCCGGCATGACCGGCATCATGGGGGTGTTGGACCAGTACGCCGCGGGCGAGGTCTGGAGCCGGGAGGACATCGGCGCCCTGGTGGATCGGGTACATGCCCAGGGCCTCGAGTGTGAGGTGATCGAGTCCGTCAATGTCCACGAGGACATCAAGCTGGGACTGCCCAGCCGTGACGCCTACATCGCCAACTACTGCCAGACCTTGGAGAACCTGGCGGCGTTCGGCATCAAGGTGGTCATTTACAACTTCATGCCGGTGTTCGACTGGTTGCGCACCGAGTTGTACCACCGCAACGAGGACGGCTCGACCTGCCTGTACTACAACCACGCCGACGTCGAGGGCATGGGACCGCGCGAGATCGTCGCCATGACCGAGCGCGCCTCCGGCGGGCTGACCCTGCCCGGCTGGGAGCCCGAGCGGCTGGGCCGGCTGGAGGAGGTGCTCGCCCTGTACAAGGGCATCGACCACGCCCGAATGCGCGAGCACTACCGCTACTTCCTTCAGGGCGTCATCCCCACCTGTGAAAGGGTCGGCATCCGCCTGGCGGTCCACCCCGATGACCCCGCCTGGGACCTGTTCGGCCTGCCGCGCGTGTGCAAGAACCGGGACGATGTGGACGCCATCGTGGGCCTGGTCGACTCCCCGGCCAACTCCCTGTGCGTGTGCTCCGGGTCCCTCGGCTCCAACCCGGACAACGACGTGCCCGCGATCTTCCGCGAATTCGGTGAGCGCGGCCGCATCGCCGCCGCCCACGTGCGCAATGTCAAGCACCTGGGCCCCAAGCACTTCCAAGAGGCGCAGCACCTGTCCGCCGACGGCAGCCTGGACATGGCCGCCATCGTCGAGGCCATCTACGACACCTGCCCCGACGTCTACGTGCGCCCCGACCACGGCCGCATGATCTGGGGCGAGACCGGCCGCCCCGGCTACCCGCTGTACGACCGCGCCCTGGGAGCCACCTACATCAACGGCCTGTACGAGGCCACCGCCAAACTCAAGTCCCGCCCCGCCCCAACCACTGAGATCGGTTGAAGTAACCACCGAGATCGGTCGATATGGTTGTCGAGACCGGCACAACTGGCGTGCCGAGACCGGCGCAAATGACGTGCGCACTAATAACCACGGGCACAGATAAGGAGATCCAATGACAAGAACCACTGAAACACCCGGCCCGAACGCCTCCACAGCGTCGTCGTCTCTGACCGCTCTCCTGGCTGCCAACCCGGTGGTGCCCGTAGTCGTCGTCGACTCCGCGCAGGACGGCGTGAACGTCGGCAAGGCGCTGGTCGCCGGTGGCATCACCACGGCGGAGGTAACCTTCCGCACCGCCGCGGGCGCCGACGCCATCCGCGCCATGCAGGAGGTCGAGGGCCTCACCGTCGGGGCCGGAACCGTCATCAACACCGCGCAGGTCGAAGCCGCCGTCGCCGCCGGCGCGAAGTACATCGTGTCGCCAGGATTCAGCGCCGACGTCGTGCGCGCCACCCAGGACGCCGGTGTCCTCTCGCTGCCCGCCTGCTCGGACGCCTCCTGGATCATGGCCGCCCTCGAGCTCGGCATCGACACCGTAAAGTTCTTCCCGGCCTCGGTCAACGGCGGCGTGCCCGCAATCAAGGCGCTTTCCGCCGCGTTCCCCGGCTTGGGCTTCGTGCCCACCGGCGGCGTCAACGCCGACAACCTGGCCGACTACCTGTCTGTCGACGTGATCCGCGCCTGCGGCGGCTCCTGGATGGTGAAGAAGGACCTGGTCGCCGCGGGCGACTGGGAGCAGATCACCCGCCTGTCCGCCCAGGCCATTGCCATCGCGAAGGAGTGCGGCCGATGAGCACCGTCAGCGAAACGACTGCCACCGGGCCGGTGACCCTGCGCCCCGCCGAGGAGTGCCGCTACGACGTCGTCTCCCTGGGCGAGGTGATGCTGCGCCTGGATCCGGGCGAGGGGCGGGTGCGCACCGCCCGACGCTTCGAGGCGTGGGAGGGCGGCGGCGAGTACAACGTCGCCCGCGGCCTGTCCCGCTGCTTCGGCCTGCGCGCCGGCGTGGTCACCGCGCTCGCGGACAACGAGGTCGGCCACCTGATCGAGGGCATGATCCTGGCCGGCGGCGTCGACCCCATGATCACCTGGGCGCCGTACGACGGCATCGGCCGTACCGTCCGCAACGGGTTGAACTTCACCGAGCGCGGCTTCGGGGTGCGGGGCGCCGTCGGCGTGTCCGACCGCGGGAACACCGCCATCGCCCAACTGCGGGCCGACGACGTCGACTTCGAGTACCTGTTCGGCACCCTCGGGGTGCGCTGGCTGCACACCGGCGGCATTTTCGCCGCTCTGTCCGAGTCAGCGGCCGAGGTCGCCCAGGCCGCCATGAGTGCCGCCCGCCGCCACGGCACGATCGTCTCCTACGACCTGAACTACCGGCCCTCCCTGTGGAAGGGGATCGGTGGCATTGAGCGGGCCCAGGAGGTCAATCGGCGCCTGGCGCGCCTGGTGGACGTCATGATCGGTAACGAGGAGGACTTCACCGCCTCCCTCGGTTACGAGGTGGAGGGCGTGGACGCCAACCTGTCCAAGCTGGACACCACCGCCTTCGAGCGCATGATCGAGCGGGTCACTGCCGACTTCGATAACTTCAAGGTCGCCGCCACTACCCTGCGCCAGGTGCGTACCGCCACGGTCAACGACTGGTCGGCGATCGCCTGGTCGCGGCAGGACGGTTTCGTGCGCTCCACCCAGCGGCCGGGGCTGGAGATCCTCGACCGCGTCGGCGGCGGCGACTCCTTCGCCTCCGGGCTGATCTACGGGCTCATCGACACCGGCGACCTGGCCACCGCGGTCGAGTACGGCGCGGCTCACGGCGCCTTGGCGATGACCACGCCCGGCGATACGAGCATGGCCACCAAGGCCGAGGTTCTGCGTCTCGCCGCCGGGGGCGGCGCCCGGGTGCAGCGCTGACGGACGGCCGTCTGAAACACGCTTTCGCCTCAAGTACACGAGTTTTGGAGGTTTGCGGGTGCTGGGCGCATGCATACCTCTAAAACTCGTGTTCGAGGCGTGAACGCGTGTTCGTGGCGCACGGGGCACCAGGGGTGTGTGGCGCGTGGAGGGCAGCGCCTCACATCCAGGCGACCGGGTCGGCGACGACCTCCTCCAACAGGGACCAGGCCGCGCCGGTGACCGCCGGCGTCTGATCCTGCGAGGTGGTGATCACCTCGGGCACCGACCAGCGAGAGGACAGCACCCGCTGGCGCAGCTCCGCCTCCAACTCGGGACGCAGGATGTCGGCCAGTGGGGCGAGGTGGCCGCCCAGGATCACCGTGGGAATGTCCAAGACGTTGATGGCGGCGCTCAGTCCGACGCCGAGCGCCCGGGCGGCATCGGTGACGGCCCGACGTGCGGCCGGCGCCTCCGCCTCCCAGGCCGCCACCAACTCCTGCGGCCCGGCCGTTGCCTCCAAACCGGCGGCGGCCAGAATGAGCCGGCGGCCGGCGTAGCGTTCAACGCAGCCGCGGTTGCCGCAGGTGCACAGCGGGCCGGTCGGGTCCACCTGGATATGTCCCACCTCGCCGGCGAAGCCCGAGACCCCGAGCATGACCCGATTGTCGCGCACAATTCCTGCCCCGATTCCGTTCTCCCCGGAGAGGTAGATGAAGGAGGGGGATGAATGCAGCGCCGCGGGTCGTTCGCGTCCCGCGGTCAGGGCACCGAAGTTGGCCTCGTTGCCCAGGCGCAGCACCAGGCCGTCCGGCTGGAGGACGTCGGTCAGGAATGGGCGCGGATCGATCCGCTCCCATCCCAGGTTGGGGGCGCGCAGCAGCGTCTCGTGCGAGACCAAGCCGGGGAGGGCGATGGCGGCGCCCACCTTGCGGGCCCGCCGTACGGCGTCGAGACTCAGCACATCGCGGGTCAGCCTTGCCAGCCGGGGCAGGACCTCCGCGGGATCGGAGGCCTCAAAGTCATCCAGCACTACCCGCTCCGCCAGCACCTGGCCGGACAGGTCAATCGCGCGTACCGCCATCCGCGACACGTTCACCTCCAGGCCGATAGCCACGAAGGTGCCCCGCGCCGGGGCCAGTGGCACTGCCGGACGGCCGGGCCCGGAGGCTGGGGAGGGGTCCAGCTCGGTCAGGATGCCGGCCGCCACCAGGTCGTCGGCCAACCGCGAGGCGGTTGAGCGGGTCATGCCGGTCATGGCGGCGACGTCGGCGCGCGATACCGGCGTGGGGGCGGCGAAGACGTGCCCGGCCAACAGGGCCAGGTTTGCCGTCCGCAGGGTGGACTGCCGTGCGGAGACAGTGGCTGCGGATGCCTGGGTACGGGGGGCGAGGGACGGCGACGCTGACGTCGTGCGGGCTTGAGACACGCCTTGACCATACCGCACACCCGTGGCATAGTTGCGTGAGCGAACAAAATCCGGCTCGAGGAGGAACCATGGTTCGTAAGCCCACCAAGGAAGACAAGTTCTCATTCGGTCTGTGGACCGTCGGCTGGCTGGCCGCCGACCCCTTCGGCGACACCACCCGCACCGCCTTGAAGCCCTGGGAGTACGCCGAGAAGCTCGCCGAGCTGGGCGCCTGGGGCATCACCTTCCACGACAACGACGTCTTCCCCTTCGACGCCACCGATGCCGAGCGCGCGAAGATCGTCGGCAAGCTCAAGGACACGGTGGACGCCACGGGCCTGACCATCGAGATGGTCACCACCAACACCTTCACCCACCCGATCTTCAAGGATGGTGGTCTGACCAACAACGACCGCTCCATCCGCCGCTTCGGGCTGCGCAAGATCCTGCGCAACGTGGACCTGGCCGCCGAGTTGGGCGCCACCACCTTCGTCATGTGGGGCGGGCGCGAGGGCGCCGAGTACGACTCCTCCAAGGACCTGGGTGCCGTCTTCGACCGCTACAAGGAGGGTCTGGACACCGTCGCGCAGTACATCAAGGACCAGGGCTACAACCTGCGCATCGGCCTAGAGCCCAAGCCGAACGAGCCCCGCGGTGACATCTTCCTGCCCACCGTCGGCCACGCCCTGGCCCTGATCGCCGAGCTGGACAACGGCGACATCGTCGGTCTGAACCCCGAGGTCGGCCACGAGCAGATGGCGGGTCTGAACTACACCCACGCCCTGGCACAGGCGCTGAACGCCGGCAAGCTCTTCCACATCGACCTCAATGGTCAGAAGGGCCTGAAGTACGACCAGGACCTGGTCTTCGGCCACGGCGACCTGCTCAGCGCCTTCTTCACCGTCGACCTGCTGGTCAACGGCTTCCCCAGCGGCGGCCCGCGCTACGACGGGCCGATCCACTTCGACTACAAGCCCTCGCGTACCGACGGCATTGAGGGTGTGTGGGAGTCCGCGGCCGCCAACATGGAGATGTACATCCAGCTGGCGGAGAAGGCCCGTGCCTTCCGCGCCGACCCGGAGGTGCAGGAGGCGCTCAAGCTCTCCGGCATCTACGAACTGGCCGAGCCGACCCTCGCCGAGGGGGAGACGATCGCCGACCTGCTCGCCGACCGCTCCGCCTACGAGGACTTCGACGCCGAGGCGGCCGCCGCCCGCGACTACCACTTCGTCGACCTCTACGAGAAGGCCGTCCAGCACCTCATCGGTTGAACCGGAGTGGCGATGGGGTGGCGCCAAGGCGGTGCCGCCCCATCGCCCGTCGGCCCCCGCGAGGAAGACGACCCTTCGCCTCGACAACGTCCCGCTTCAACATACGACTACACGACTACGCTTTAGTTCGTCCCTTCGAAATCCAACCGCCTTCAACGTGGAAGGAACTCTTATGGCCCTCGTCGCCGGCGTCGACTCCTCGACGCAGTCCTGCAAGCTCGTCGTCCGCGACGCCGCCACCGGCGCCCTCGTGCGTGAGGCCAAGGCCTCCCATCCGGACGGCTCCGAAGTCCACCCCGATCACTGGTGGACCGCACTCAATGAAGTGATCGACGCCGTCGGCGGGCTCGATGACGTCGCCGCCCTGAGCGTTGGCGGGCAGCAGCACGGAATGGTGGTGCTCGATGCCGACGGTGAGGTCATCCGCCCTGCCCTGCTGTGGAACGACACCCGCAGCGCCGGCGCCGCCCGCGATCTGATCCGCGAGCTCGGCGACGGCGACGAAGCCGCCGGGGCCAAGGCCTGGGCCGACGCCGTCGGCTCGGTGCTCGTGGCCTCCCTGACCATCACCAAGCTGCGCTGGCTGGCCGACCACGAGCCCGAGAATGCCGCCCGCATCGCGGCCATCTGCCTGCCGCACGACTGGCTCACCTGGAAGCTGTCCGGCGCCGCCTCGCTGGACACCCTCGTCACCGACCGCTCCGACGCCTCCGGCACGGGCTACTTCGACTCCGTGGCCAACAGCTACCGCCGCGACCTGCTCGCGCTCGCCCTGCACCGCAGCGAGGCCGAGGTCGCCGACATCGTATTGCCCCGCGTCGTCGGCCCACACGAGGAGGCCGCCCGCGGCGGCGCCTTCACCACTCCGACGGGGAAGGCGCGGGACCTGACCCATCTGGTGCTCGGTCCCGGCTGCGGCGACAACGCCGGCGCCGCCCTCGGACTGGGCCTGCGCCCCGGCGCCACCAGTGTCTCCCTGGGCACCTCCGGCGTGGTCGCCGCCGTCTCCGCCACTCCCACCCATGACGCCTCCGGGTTGGTCACCGGCTTCGCCGACGCCACCGGCGCCTTCCTGCCGCTGGCCTGCACGCTCAACGCCGCGCGCATTCTGGACGCCGCCAAGCAGGTGCTGGGAGTCTCCTACGACGAGTTCGACCGGCTCGCACTGTCCGCCGAGCCCGGTGCCGCCGGGCTGGTGCACGTGCCCTACCTGGAGGGTGAGCGAACCCCGAACCTGCCCGAGGCCACGGGCATGCTCACCGGCATGACGCTGGCCTCGCTGACCCCTGCGAACTACGCGCGCGCCGCCGTCGAGGGACTGCTGTGCCTGATGGGGGCGTGCGTCGACGCCGTGCGCGGCCAGGGGGTCGAGGTCGACGCCGTCACGCTCGTGGGTGGGGGAGTGAAGTGGGCCTGTGCCCGCGAGCTCGCCCCCGCCGTGCTCGCCGTTCCGGTGGATGTGCCCGAGCCCGGCGAGTATGTCGCCAACGGCGCCGCCAAGCAGGCCGCCTGGGTGCTTGCCGGCGGTGAGGAGCCGCCCGTATGGGAACTCGGCCCGGTCGAGCACCTGACCGCCGAGCCGCAGCCGCAGGTGCGTGCCGCCTACGATGCGGCGGCAGCCATCGTGGCAGCATCGCAGCAGGGGGACTGACTCGCGCTAAGGGCACTGCCGGTAGGGGCTCTCCGACCGGCTGCGACGGCGTCGCCGCTATCCCCGCGGCGGCGCCGTCGAGGCGCGCTCAGACAGCGTGGTCGCGATCTCGATATGGTGAGCCTCGGGTTGGCCGTCGTCTTTCATAAGGAGGACGGTTTCCACCGCTCTGCGTCCCATCTCCTCCAGGGGCTGCCGCACGGCGGTGAGGTGCGGAGTGGTGAGCGTGGTGATGAAGGTGTCGTCGTAGGAGACGAGGCTGAGGTTCTCCGGGATGCGTAGGCCGAGATCGTTGGCTGCCTGCATGACGCCGATGGCCTGGAGGTCGGAGCCTGCAGTGATCGCCGTCGGGCGTCTCGGGCCGAGGGACAGCCACTCCCGGGCGACTTGGTAACCGGTTGCCTGCGTGAAGGGGCCATGCCGGATGAGATCGGGCTCGGGGGTGAGTCCACGGCGGCTACAGGCAGACAGGAAACCGTCAAGGCGGGCTGTACCGCTCAGGGAGGCGACAGGCCCGGTAAGGATGGCCAGACGGGTATGACCGAGCCCAAGCAGGTGTTCCGCGGCGCTGTGCCCGCCGAGCCAGTTGGTCGCGCCCACGGAGACGATCTCCGGATGGGAGGAGTCCAGTGGGTCGATGACGACGATCGGCAGCCGGGCGCTTTCAATGCCGGCTACTGTGTCGGAGTCGAGACTCGCGGTAAGAACGACGGCGCCCGAGCGATTGCGTGACAGCAGTCGATGGTTGAGATCCGACTGGGGGACTGGGGAGGTCCTTTCCGCGGAGGTGTGGGTGCGCTCTATGACTAGATCGACGCCGTGAGCCTCGGCGGCGTCGCGGGCCCCCTTGAGGATCGTCATGGCGTAGGCGCTCTCGATTACGTCGGCCATGAACGAGATGGACGGGGGCGTCTCTTCGGGGTGGTGCACGCGTGTGACGTAGCCGAGTTCTTTTATGGCGGCCTCGACGCGAGCACGGGTGGCTGGGGAGACCTCGGGGCGGCCGTTGGCGACTTTTGAAGCGGTCGCGAGTGAGACGCCGGCCCGTGCGGCGACGTCCGCAAGCAGGGTGCGGCTCGCGGCTGGCGGGTTGTTCATGGGGGTGCCTTTCAGCGGTCGGTGTGATGTTGTAACCGCATGCCCGCATGGTAGGGGACCGGGAGAACCGGCCGTCCGCGTTTGTGGGCGTCGTGGCTGGGGCCGGGCGGGAGTGGTTGGTCGCGTTCGGGTCGGCGGGGACGTCAAGCGGCGCCTCGGCGACCAGTCGGCGAGTCATCAGGCGGGGCCCGTCCCGTCGCCATTCGTCAGCAACGTGTACCGGGACGTGCGCATCAACCACCACTCGCCAGCCTCATGCCTTCAAACGCGAGGAGCTGGAGCACGTCCCCTCTCCCGTCCGCTTCGGGTAGGGAAACACGGTGCAACGTGAGCTACGCGCGGTGGCTGCGATGACGACTTCATCACATGGGGTGAGGCACTTGCGGATCATCAGGGGGAACGCTACGCTGAACACGTCAAAGTTTTGGCAGTCGGCCGAAACTTTTGGTACGAAAGGCTCGAAGATGAGTGTTCGTGGTCATTACACGCTTTCACGCCGCGGTCTGCTCAAGGCATCTGGCATCGTTGTCAGTTCCGCGGCAATGACGTCCGCACTGGTCGCCTGCGGGTCCTCCGGCCCCAACTCCTCAGATGCTGGCGGGGCGGGTGACTTCGCCGCCAGTGCTTGGGCAATCCAGAGCTCCCAGTCGGACTCATACATCGCCGCCGTCGACCGGTGGAACGAGGCGCACCCGGAGGAGCGGATCGACCTGCAGGTCATGCCCGACAACGGGTACAAGGACAAGGTTCGCGTCGCCCTTGGCGCCGATCAGGCGCCAACCCTCATATATGGGTGGGGCGGTGGCGGCCTGCGCGATTACGTGGAACAGGGCCTAGTCGATTCCATAACGCAACTTGCGGGCAGCGAGCACGCCGGCATCGCGGAGCGCTACCTCGAGGCGACCCTCGGGGCGGCCACCATCGATGGCGAGCTTTACGGCGTCCCGATCGGCAACATGCAGCCCGTGGTCGTGCTTTACAACAAGGAGGTGTTCTCCGCGATCGGTGCCGAGGTCCCGCAGACCTGGAGCGAGTTGCTCAACGTCGTCGAGCAGGCCAAGAGTGCGAACTTCACTCCTATTGCTCTGGCCGGCCAGAGCAAGTGGACCCACCTTCCGTATCTCGCCTACCTGGTAGACCGCATCGGTGGGCCGGAGGTCTTTGCCAAGATCGAGGCGGACCAGGCCGACGGCTGGTCCGACCCGGCTGTGCTCGAAGCGGCACGGAAGATCCAAGAGCTCGTAGAGGCCGGCGCATTCGCCTCCGACGCCTCTGCAACCTCCTATGAGAGCGGCGCAGCCGATGCCCTGCTCTATACCGGGAAGGCGGCGATGCTCGTCATGCTGTCCAACGCCTACTCCAACATCGCCCAGGCTTCGCCGGAGTTCGTCGAGTCGGGCAACCTGGGCTACTTCGCCTTCCCAGCGGTCGAAGGGGGCAAGGGCGACCCGAAGGACGTCACAGGTAACCCCTCGGCGTACTGGTACGTCACCAGTGCCTCGACCGATGCTGCCAAGGATATCGCCATCCGGTTCCTCGACGAACAGGTCATGAACGACCAATACGTCGAGGAGATCATTGGCCGCGCCTCGGTACCGGGTGCCGTATCCGCGGGCGACAAGCTTGCCGCCGCGGAGGATCCCTTTGCCTCCTACGTCTTTGAAATGGTCAATGAGGCGCCTGCGTTCCAGCTGTCCCTGGACCAGGCACTCACGCCGGTACAGGGTGAAGCCCTCAACACGGCGCTTGACCAACTGTTCCTCCTTGAGATCACCCCTCAGGAATTCGTTGACACGATGACCGCCACCGTGGGCAAGTGAGGCTGCTCGTGAGCGTTTCAGACAACTCCGACGGCGTGCGGGCAAGGACCAAGACTGGCCCCAGCCCGTGGTTCATCGTCCCGGCCCTTGTCTTATTCCTCGTCTTCGCGATCATCCCCCTGTTCGGCGCGGTAATTCTATCCCTGACCAAGTGGGACGGCCTTGGTTCACCGCAACTGACGGGACTGACGAACTGGCGTGCCGTGCTGACCGATCCGGTCACTTGGACCACGATCAAGCTCAGCCTAATAGTGATGGTCGGGTCCTGGGCCGTCCAGACGCCACTAAGCCTGCTGCTCGGCGTCTGGGCGGCCCAGGCGGGCCGCACGCGGGCCGTCGTAACAACCGTCTACTTCCTGCCTCTTTTGCTCTCCTCGGCAGCAGTCGGCCTGACCTTCAAGAACCTGCTCGACCCGAACTTCGGCATGACCGCCATGGAGCGGCTCGGACCGTTGAGCAGAAACTGGCTCGGGGACAGGGAGACCGTTCTCGCGGTTGTGGTCTTCATCATCGCGTGGCACTTCGTGCCGCTGCACACGTTGCTTTACCAGGCGGGTGCGCGGCAGATCCCGAAGTCCCTTTACGAGGCGGCCTCGTGCGACGGTGCCGGCGGATTACGGATGTTCTTCCAGATCACGCTGCCACAGTTGAAGTACACAATCGTCACCTCGTCGACCCTGATGCTAGTAGGCTCACTGACCTACTTTGACCTCATATTCGTGCTGACATCGGGCGGACCGGGTTATGCCACCCGGATCCTGCCGCTGCACATGTATCTCACGGGCTTCCAGGCGGCAGACATGGGGCGTGCCAGCGCCATCGCCACGCTGCTTGCGATGCTGGGCCTGATCCTGTCTCTGACACTGACGAAAATAACGGGCTTCACCCGGATGGAAAGCCAGCAGGAGGGAATCTGATGGGCGCCATTGACTTGCCCCGGGCCTCTGGGATCGTAGGACGGGCAGCACGTCGGCGCAGCGGGCCTCGGGTGAACATCCCCGGCGGCCTAGGTGCGGTCCTCTGGCTTCTTGTCGTCGTCGTGCCGATCTACTGGGTGGTCGTCACCTCACTGCGCACGCAGCAGAACTTCTTCACCGACGGGGCGCTTGTGCCGCCGAGCAACCCGACACTGGAGAACTATGCGGCGGTGTTCGAGAAGGGCTTCGCACGGTTCTTCCTCAACTCGATCATCGTGACCGTCGGCGCCGTCGGCCTGACCATAGCCGTCGGGCTCATGGCCGCCTACGCCATCGTGCGCAGCAGGCGGGCGATCGCTAAGCGATCCCTGGGGGTCTTTCTGCTCGGCCTGGCGATCCCGGCCCAGTCGGCGATCATCCCGATCTTCTACATGATCACGCGGATGCGCCTGTACGACACGCTCCTGGCCGTAATCCTGCCGTCCACCGCCTTCGCCATCCCGGTCACGGTGCTCATCTTCACCAACTACCTCAGGGATATCCCGAGCGAGTTGTTCGAGTCGATGCGCCTGGACGGGGCGACCGAGTGGCAGATCCTCAGCAGGCTGGTGCTGCCGTTGTGCGTTCCGGCTCTCTCGACGACCGCGATCTACAACGGCGTCAATGTCTGGAACAACTTCCTGTTCCCGCTCGTGCTGACTCAGTCGCCCCAGAGCAGGGTGCTGCCCTTGGCCTTGTGGACCTTTCAGGGCGAGTTGACGATCAACGTGCCCGCCATGATGGCAGCCATCGTGCTGTCAGCTCTGCCTATCCTCACCCTCTATGTGCTCGGTCGCCGTCAGCTGATCGCCGGCATGACGGCTGGATTCGGCAAGTAGCACCGGTTCCAGCCGGCTTCTCCATCAAATCCAGAAAGACTTCCCATGACCTACACCGGCAAACGCACCTCCGCCAACTGGCCTATCGCCGCTGCCATGCTTCCCTTCCCGGACTCCCAGGACGCCGACGAGTACACCTGGCGCAAGCAGCTCGCCCAGGTCCGCTTCGAGGGGTTCACGGCCGTCGATCTCACCGATAACTGGGTCCGTGTCGGAGACCTCAGTCGGGAGCGCCTGGCTCTCCTCAAGGGGCTCCTCAAGGAGTACGGGCTCGCCCCATCGGCGATCTCCGCGATCCGCCGTTCCGTCATCGATCCCGTCGGGTGGGAGGACAATCTCGAATACTCGCATCGGGTCATTGACGCGGCGGCCTTTCTCGGCTCCGAGATTGTCTCCGTCGGCCTGCACCGTCCTCTCCTCGGTGCCCAGGCCCACGCCCTGTGGTTCTGGACTCAGCCGGGTCCCGTTGACTCCCGTGATCCGGACAACTGGCACCGAGCCGTCACCCGCCTGCGCGAGCTCGGCGAACACGCCGTGAGCCTGGGCCTGCTGCTGTCCCTGGAGATGTACGAGGACACCCTGCTCGGCACCGCCGATTCCGCGGTCAGGCTCGTCACCGATATCGGGATGAGCGGCGTCGGCCTGAACCCCGATCTGGGCAACCTCTACCGCCTGCACCGGCCCATTGAGGACTTCCTCGTCAGTGTTGAGAAGTGCATGCCATACGCCAACTACTGGCACATGAAGAGCTATTCGCGCGATGTAAACGCCGAGGGGCACGTAACCACGGTGCCCGCCCCCATGGCATTCGGCACGGCGAATTACCGCGAGGCGATCCAGATCGCCATTGACGCCGGCTTCGACGGCCCGATGTGCGTGGAGAACTATGGCGGCGACGGCCTGACTGTATCCGCGGAGAACATGCGCTACATCCGCCGGATGCTGGCTGTCGCGCTGAATGAGATCTGAAAGGGAGCCACCATGACGGAAACCACTACGGCAAACCGCACAGCCGTCCTCGGCCTGGGAGCCATGGGGCTGCCCATGGCAACCCGCCTCGCCGCAGTCGCCCCCGGGGGCGTAGTCGGCTATGACCCCTTTGAGCCGCGCCGCGAACTCGCTGCGTGTGCCGGGGTCCTGCCTGCCGTGTCCGCGGCCGAGGCAGTCCAGGGCGCTGACGTCGCCGTCATCGCGGTGAGGTCAGCAGACCAGATCGATGAAGTCCTGTTCGGGGCGCGGGGCGCCGCCTCCGGCCTGCGCGAAGGGGCAGTCGTCGTCATCACTTCCACCGTGGGTGCGGCCTGCGTTGTGGACGTGGCTGCCAGGCTCGCGGAAGGCGGTGTTCTCACCGTCGACGCCCCGGTCTCCGGAGGGGCGGTCCGCGCGGGTGACGGCACTCTGCTCATCATGATTGGGGGCTCGCAGGAGGCGCTCGCGGCCGGCCGCCCGACGCTCACCGCGTTGGGTGAGACCCTGGTTGAAACGGGTCCTGTTGGAGCCGGCCAGAACATGAAGGCCGTGAACCAGCTGCTGTGCGGCATTCACACCGCGGCCGCGGCGGAGGCACTGGCCATGGCGGCGAGTCTCGGCCTCGATCCGCGCCGATGCGTAGAGGTGTTCATGCAGGGGGCGGCCGCCTCTTTCATGCTCGGTGACCGCGGTCCGCGTATGGCCGAGCAGTTGCGGGGAGCGCCGGTGGAACTGCGGTCCCGTCTCGACATCATCGACAAGGACATGGGCATAGTCGGTGATCTAAATCGGGCCGCTCACCTGCCCACGCCCGTAGCGGGCGCTGCTGAGAATCTCTATCGCACCGCTATGAAGGCGGGCTTGGCGGCTCAGGACGACTCGGCTCTGGCGGTCTTCCTGCACGGCGGAGCCCTCAGCGGGAACTGAATGACAGCATCCTGACAAGACCTCAAAGCAAAGGAACACGACTCAATCATGGATATACATGTCCGAAAACAGGGATCGGACCTTGCTCCGGGGACGGCACAGGAGCCGCTCCTTACCATCTCGGAGGCCGCCCGTAGAGCCCTTCCGGGTGACACCGTCATTGTTCACGAAGGCACCTACCGCGAGTGGGTTGACCCGCAGCGCGGTGGACGTGATGAACTGCGCCGCATCACATACACAGCCGCGCCTGGAGAGCATGTCGTCATCAAGGGCTCCGAGGAACTGAACGAATGGGAGGAGATCGAGGACGGTCTGTGGTCCACGGCTCTAGACAACTCCTTGTTCGGCGACTTCAACCCCTACCGGGAGGTGATCGCAGGCGACTGGTTGGTGCGCCCCGTGGGGGCGGACGCCCCTCAGCACCTGGGTGAGGTGTATCTAGACGGTACGGCACTGAGGGAAGTTCGCGACCGCGAAGAACTGCGCCGACCCCCCGCGCTGCCCGAGATCGTCGATGACTGGACCGGGGTGCAGGTGGCCCCCGCCGGCGGGCCGGTGCCCGGCACCTGGCTTGCCGTCGTCGATGACACCACGACGACGATCATGGTGAACCTCGCGGGTCGCAGCCCACGTGAGGCGCTCATCGAGGCGAATGTCCGCCGCTCGGTGTTCTTTCCGCGCAATCACCAGATCGACTACATCACCGTGCGCGGTTTTGAGTTGGCGCACGCTGCGACCCCGTGGGCGCCGCCAACCGGCGACCAGCCCGGTCTGATCGGCCCCAATTGGGCCAGAGGCTGGATCATTGAGGACAACCACATTCACGACGCCAAGTGCGCGGCCGTCTCGCTGGGCAAGGAGGGCTCCACAGGAGACAACTACTCCACCACGAGGGGGGACCGCTCGGGCTACCAGTATCAGTTGGAGTCGGTCTTCGCCGGGCTCGAACTCGGGTGGTCCAGAGAGAAGGTCGGCTCCCACGTCGTTCGGCGCAATCTCATTCACGACTGCGGGCAGAACGCCGTCGTAGGACACATGGGTTGTGCCTTCTCCACGATTGAGGACAATGAGATTCACACGATCTCTGCGCGCCGGGCCTTCTACGGTCATGAGATCGCGGGCATCAAGTTGCATGCCGCGATCGACACGAGCATCACCCACAACCACGTGCACGGGTGCTCCCTCGGCATCTGGCTCGACTGGGAGACGCAGGGTACCAGGGTCGCCCGCAACGTGCTGCACGATAACTCCCGCGACCTCTTCATCGAGGTCAGTCACGGCCCTTACGTTGTGGACTCGAACGTCCTCGCCTCCCCCGCATCGATCGAGATACTCAGTCAGGGCGGCGCCTACGTGGCGAACCTCGTGCTCGGCACCGTCAGAGTCGAGACTGTCCCCGACCGATCCACGCCGTATCACCTGCCCCACTCGACGAAGGTCGCCGGTGTCTCGGTCGTATTCGGAGGTGATGACCGCTTCATCGGCAATGTCTTCGGGCCCGGGACTCAGGCCCCGGCCTATGTCACGCCACGTCCGGCATTGAGTGTGTACGGGCATGGCACGGTCGCCTACGACGGGTGCCCCTCGAAGTGGAGTGATTACCTCGCTCAGGTCCGTGCGGAGGCCGGCGACCACCGCCGTTACAACGACGTGCGTCAGGTCGTTGTCATTCGGGACAACGTCTACCTCGGCGGCGCCCGGGGCTACTCGCTTGAGGAACGCCCTGTGCGGGTGCCCGACGGTGCCGCCCGGGTCGAGACCGACGGTGACGGGCGCGTCAGTGTGGTCATCGACCTGCCCGAGGACGGCTCGCTCCCCGGCCTCGCTCCGGTGAGCGCGCAGGACCTTGGACACGTGCGCATGGCCGGGCTGCCCTTCACCGCCCCCGACGGCTCCCCGGTGTGCCTTTCCATGGATCTGGTTGGGAATGAGCGCCCGGAGGATACCTGGATCCCCGGACCGCTTGCCGAATTAGGGGACGGACGTATCTGCGTTTGGGACGCCGATCGGGTGCTCGGCGCCGAGGGGAGGACAACGGCATGACCATGATTTACAACAGCCCAGCCGATTTCACCGAGGATGCGACCCGGGGATTCGTCGACCTGCACTCCGACCGACTCCGTCTTGTTCCCGGTGGTGTCGTGAGACGTCGACGTTCGATGAAGCCAAAAGTGGCCGTCATCTATGGCGGTGGTTCCGGCCACTATCCGGCCTTCGCCGGCGTCGTCGGCCCCGGAATGGGGGACGGCGCTGTCATCGGCAATCTCTTCACCTCGCCGTCCACCGTACAGGCGTACTCGGTGGCGCGGGCTGCCAGCTCCGGGGCAGGGGTGGTCATCAGCTACGGCAACTACGCGGGCGACGTCATGAACTTCGGTCTCGCGGGAGAGCGACTCACCGCGGAGGGAATTGAGACCCGACAGCTGGTCATCACCGATGACATCGCCTCCGCGCCGCCCGCACAGTCCTCGAAGCGGCGCGGGATTGCTGGGGACTTCGTGGTGTTCAAGATTCTGGGTGCGGCGGCGGAGCGCGGTGACGATCTCGACGAGGTGGTCCGGTTGGGGCTGAGGGCCAACGCCGCGACCTTCTCCCTCGGGGTGGCCTTCGCGGGTTGCACCTTCCCCGGCGCCCGGGAGCCCCACTTCACCGTGCCCGAGGGCAAGATGGGCCTCGGCCTGGGGATCCATGGGGAGCCGGGGCTGGAGGATATCGACTGGATGCCCGCTGACGAGCTGGCCGCGCTCCTCGTGGGGCGCCTGCTCTCGGAACGTCCGGCAGGATCGGGAACACGGGTCGCCGCGATACTCAACGGCCTTGGCTCAACGAAGTACGAGGAACTCTTCCTCTTGTGGGGTCATGTAGCGGCCATGTTGCGGGAGGCGGGTCTGGAGGTAGTCGCGCCCGAGGTCGGGGAACTCGTGACGAGCCTTGACATGGCCGGGGTGTCACTCACGCTGTGCTGGCTGGATGATGAGTTGGAGGCCCTGTGGCTGGCACCGGCCGACACTCCTGCCTTCCGGCGCGGTGTGCTTGAGGGGACGGCCGCATCCGCAACCGCCGATGAGGAAGCCGTCGAGTATTTCTATTCAGAACCCGACGTCGAGTCGCCCTTGGGATCGGAGGATTCGCGCGTCGTCGGCGCTCTGGTTGTCGACTGCCTGCGGGCCATGCAGGCGGTGCTGCACGAGCGGGAGGACGAACTGGGCCGCATCGACCAGGTGGCCGGCGACGGCGACCACGGCCGCGGTATGGTTCGCGGAGTCGACTGCGCCGTAGACGCGGCTACGGCGGCCCTCGCAACGGGATGGGGCGCCGCCGGCGTGCTCGCAAGCGCCGGCGACGCGTGGGCGGAGCACGCCGGCGGCACCTCGGGTGTCCTGTGGGGTGCTGCGCTTAGAGCGCTGGGGGCCGGGCTCGGCAACGAGGTCACGGTTGTGCCCGCGGATGTGGCAGCCGCTGTGGAGCGTTTCGTCCTGGCGATGACCGATCTGGGAAAGGCCGAGCTCGGGGACAAGACGGTCATAGACGCGGCAGTTCCGTTCCGGGACCGCCTGCGTCTCGAAATCGATGCGCAGGCATCATTGAGTGACGCTTGGAGCGCGGCCGCGTCCGAGGCGTGCCGTGCAGCCGAGGAGACGAGAGTCCTGTCACCACGAAGGGGAAGGGCACGTCCGCTCGCCGAGAGGTCTATTGGGCATCCGGACCCCGGGGCCGTCTCCTTCGGGATGTGTGCCGCTGCCGTCGGGAGCCTGCTCCGCGCGAGAGAGGGGGAGACCGGCTCGTGATGGCGAGCACGGCTGGGCGTGGTGCGGCAGAGGTCTGCATGCGCCCAGCCGCACACTCGCTCCGGGTCCTGCGGGGCTGGTAGCCAGAAGCGGTAGGAAGAGGACATTGGCACTATGAGTACAGAGGTAAGCGGGCCGGCTCGGCGGGGCGGAGGAGTGCAGTGGCGTGACACCGCGGTTCCGACGCGTCATGGCGAGGTTACCGTGCGGCTGTGGACTCCGGACAGCGGCATTCCTAGTGAGCCAGTAGTGGTCTGGCTCCATGGTTCCGCTTACATCCGTGGGGCGATCAACATGCCGGAGGCGATGAGTGTTGCCGGACACCTCTCGCGCAGGGGATGCACAGTCGCCGTTGTGGACTATTCCCTTGCGGAGCACATCCCCGCGGGTGATGAGTGGCCATGGCCTCCGAGGGCGGCCGCGGGCATTCGCTTCCCTGTCCCGATCGATGAGGTTGTCGACGTTTGTGCGGCGCTGCCGAGTCTCGCTGGTGTGACCTCCGTCTGGTATCTGGGAGGGGCGAGTGCTGGCGCGAGTGTGGCGCTGTCCGCGGCGCAACGTCTTCGCGACGAGGGCGGCCAGTTGCCCGCCGGCATTCCGCTGGTGTACCCGACGGCCCACTCGGTGCTGCCGCCGATGACGCCGGAATTGCGTAACAAATACCTTCGCATCCCCTTCGAGCAGCGTTACTCGCCGTTGCGGGTCCACCTGATGAATCTCAACTTCGTGGGGACGGAGGACCGGATGGAGGAGCCCTACGCCTTCCCCGGCGACGGCGACCTGAGTGGGCTCCCCCCGGTCTATGTCCTCAATTCGGAGCTGGACGGCCTGAGGGCGAGCGGGCAGACGCTGGCGGCCTCTCTGGCAGCCGCAGGTAACGACGTAGTCCAGTTCTGCGAGCCGGAAGCGCTTCACGGGCACCTGAACACGCCCGAGCTCGTGGTCTCGGACCGTTCGCTCGCCAGGATCGACGCCTGGATGACCCTGATCGAAGCGAATGCCAGGGCGTCGGGGCTCGGAATGTGAGCGCGGGCCGCGGGCGTGGGCCGGGAGCCGGGTAACTGATGCTTTGCATGCGGCTCCCGACCACGTTGCAGCGCGAGGCCTCAGGCTCTACTTGCCTCGTAATCGCGAATACGGTCGACCTTGGGGGCGGACCTACCGGCGGGGTCGAAGACGCCGTCGAGGTACTCGCGCAGAAGGAATTTGGCCGTCTCGGGACCGACGACCTGTGCCCCCATCGAGACGAGGTTCGCGTCATTGGATCGGGCCGCGCGCTGAGCCTGGTAGGCGTCGCTGATACAGGCACAGTAGGCTCCGGCAACCTTGTTGGCGGCGATTGAGACACCGATGCCCGTTCCGCACAACAATATCCCGCGGTCCGCCAAACCAGCGGCGACGTCCTGGGCGACTCGGATAGCGACATTGGCATAGATGGGGTCGTCAGAGGGGTAGTCGATGATCTCATGGCCGAGGGCGGACGCCTCGGTGATCAGCAGGTGTTTGAGTGCTGTGGCGTTGGGGTCGCAGCCGAATGCGAGCTTCATGGTGGTCCTTCTTCGGATGTGCCCGGCGCCTTTGGCGGGGGCGCGGGCAGTGCGCTGGGTGGCTTCCCTTGCGACGAAAGTTTAGGCGTGTCGCAGAAACAAATGCAATGGTGGGGGGTGACTCGCCTTGTTGCTCACAGGGGAGGCTGGTGGTGCTCGCGGTTCTAGGCTCGTCGCGCCAACTCGCGACGATCCGCTACACCCGCGGCGGCGCCGTCGAGGCGCGCTCGACCAGGCGCGTAGGAATCTTGACCGAGCCGATCGTTCGCTTGGTCTTGGTTCCTGTGGAGTCTTCGGCGAGGTCTAGGGACGCCTCGACTGCCCGCGCCCCCATCGTCTCCAGCGCCTGGTGAACGGTTGTGAGCGGGGGAGCGGCGCACTCGGCAAGGAAAGTGTCGTCATAGCCGACAACACTGAGTTCGTCGGGAACGGACAGTCCGTGCTGACGGGCAGCCTCATATACGCCTATTGCGGAGACGTCGCAGGCGCACATGACGGCGGTGGGACGGCTTTCCGGCGCGATATCGAGCAGGGTCAGCCCCGCGCGCAGCCCATTGGCATAAGTGAAGCTGTTCCCAAGGATGAGTGTGGGATCCACGTCGAGGCCGGCATCCATCATGGCGGAACGGAAACCGAGCAGGCGTTCCCGGGCCGGTAGCGAGCGCTCCGGGCCGGCGACGAAGGCTATGCGCTGGTGCCCCAGTGCGAGCAGGTGCTGGGTGGCGGCCATGCCGCCGTTCCAGTTGGTCGAGGAGATCTCAAGCACCCCGTCGGGGGTTTCTTGAGCCGGGTCTACGGTGATCACAGGCAGCTGGAGTGTATGCACCGCGTCGATCTGCGCATCAGACAGTTCCATGGTGACAACGATCAGTGCTAAATGACCTTCTGCCACGATCCGTCGCACCCAGGAGTCGGACGCGGCCTCTCGACGGTCATTGAAGGAGCGGACATCAAGAATGGCGCCATGATCGTGCGCTGCCGCTACCGCCCCGGCGAGCACGCGGTTGGTGTAGTACGTATCGAGAGAATCGAAGACGATTGTGATCGTCGGGGAACTCCGCTCTGCGGATGTAGGCGCCTCATAGCCGAGTTGTTCGGCCAGGTCAAGGATCTGTCGACGTGTACGCGCAGAGACGTCCTGACGGCCATTGATCGCCTTGGACACGGTTGCGCGCGAGACCTGAGCGGCTGCAGCTATGGTGTCAAGCGTGACGCGTTCGCGCGGAGTCACAGTGTCCTCCATTCTCGGGTCGCCCCACACCGGCGCGGGTAGAAGCCGGTGGTACAAGTGTTGTTCCAGCAAGCGTAGTGTCCTTGCCCCTGCCCCTGTACCGATGTTTCTGCCATTGGTCCGTGCCGGTGACCTTGTCCTGAGCAGGAGTTGCAGCTTACACTCGCGATCGCACGAAAACGTGCGAAAGACCTCGAAATGCGGCTGCGCGCCGCACCGGTGTGGCTGCCGCACCTCAAGGGAGGATGTGCATGGCTACTTTGCCCCCGCAACTCGGCCCGCTTCCGCCTTCAGTCGTATCGGAACCAGATGACTTCGATCGTTTCTGGGCGCGGACGTTGGATGAGGCGCGCAGCTTCGATCCCGAGGCGAGGACGACTGAACGCGTCGCCGTGGAGCAGCCCCTCTCGGAGCTGCGCTACTGGGACATCTCCTTCAGGGGGTTCGGCGGGCAGCGGGTGAAGGCGTGGCTGTCCCGGCCGGCAAGGTGCGACGATGAACCGCTACCCTGCGTGGTTCAGATTCCGGGCTACGGCCGCGGGCGTGGACTGCCGGGCGAGAATCCCCACGTAGCGGCCGCGGGTATGGCACACCTGCTGCTTGACGTACGCGGGCAGGGGTGCGGATATGGGAGCGGTGGGGACACGCCGGATCTCCACGACGGCGCCCCCGAAGCGCCCGGCGTTGTCACCCGTGGCATCTCCGCGCCCGAAACGTACTATTACCGCCGCCTCATCGTGGACGCGGTGCGCGCCGTGGATGCGGTACGCAAACTGCCGGACGTCGACGCCGAGCGCGTGATCGTGATGGGAAACTCTCAGGGGGGCGGCGTTGCTCTTGCCGTTGCCGGACTGGTGTCCGACCTGCGCGGAGTGACCGTATCCGTCCCCTTTCTTTGCGACATTCCGGCCGTCTATCAGTCTGCGCAGGGCGAGCCCTACGCGGAACTGGTCCGATACCTGTCGGTGCGGCGAGCCGAGCGTGAGGTGGTCTTCCGCACCCTGGCCTACGTCGACGGCGTCAACCATGCGCGGCGTGCCCAGGCCCCGTCGCTTTGGGGGCTGGGGTTGCGCGATACCTGCTGTCCACCCTTGGGCGGTCAACAGGCGCTGGCGGCATACGCCGGCCCGACAGAGGTGGAGATCTACTCGGACAACGGGCATGAGGGCGGCGAGTTCTACTATCTGCGCCGTCAGCTCACGTGGATCCGCGAGCTCTGCGCGGCCTAGCCGGCCTAGAGCTCTGCGCGGCCTAGCCGGCCTAATAGTCTTGTCGTTAGGCAATTTACGGCAATTCGCGCGGGTGGGTGAGAGCAGGTCTATCATCCCACCGTTTTCGCCGATCCAATTTTCGTGTACGGCAAGACAAATCCTTGACGAGAGTGACTCGCGACGTTACTCTAAGGTCGTCGCTAGCGAACGGTGACGCGAAAACGTTCGCAAGCCGTAAAGTCACAAGGAGGTGATGTGTCGTGGCAGAAGCAGTGGATACAGCGCCGAGCGTGCCCCGGGCAACCGGGCGCCGCGCGCCCTCCATGCCTACAGCTTCGGCCTTCAGTAAGCGAACCCGCAGGGGTACGGGACGACCCGGCAGGCGCAGGAGCAGTCGTCGAGGCGACTGGCAGCTCTATACCCTCGTGGTTATCCCGGTGATCTGGTTCATCGTCTTCCGGTACGCACCGATGGTCGGCAACGTCATTGCCTTCCGCCGATTCGTGCCCGGCGGTTCCATGTACGGCGAGGAATGGGTGGGGCTGAAATATGTCAAGATGTTCATCGCGGACCCCACCTTCTGGCGGGTGTTCCGTAACACGGTGGTCATCGGTTTCTCGACACTGCTGGTCTCCTTCCCGGCACCGATCATCCTGGCCCTGCTCCTGAACGAGGTCCGCCGAGTCTGGTTCAAGAAGATCGTTCAGACCGTTTCATACCTGCCACACTTCCTCTCGATGGTCATCATTGCGGGGATCATCATGGAAGTCGTCGCGGTGGACGGCCCGATCAACAGCCTGATCACCGCCTTGGGCGGTCAGGCGGTCAACTTCATTCAAACGGCCAAGGCGTTCGTGCCCATCTACGTCATCTCCGACGTGTGGCAGACCGTTGGCTGGGGGACGATCCTGTATCTGGCGGCGCTCACCACCATTGATGACTCCTTGTATGAGGCTGCCCAGATCGACGGCGCCAACCGCTGGCAGCAGACCTGGCACATCACGCTGCCGGGAATTCGGCCCACTATCGTCACGCTACTGATTCTCAACGTCGGCTCCTTCCTGGCGGTGGGCTTTGAGAAGATCCTGCTGATCTACAACCCGCTGACCTATGAGACCGGCGATGTCATCTCCACCTACCTGTACCGGGTGGGCCTGCAGTCGTCCAACTTCAGCTATGCGGCAGCCATCGGCCTGTTCGAGTCATTGATCGGGCTGATCATGGTCATGGCCGCCAACTTCGCGTCCCGCAAGTTCGCCAAGACGAGTCTGTGGTGATTGGATATGCCTGTTCAAAACGCCAAATACGATTCGCGCAGCTACCGGGCCTTCCGCCTGCTCAACACGGTCATACTCCTGGGCGTCATATTCGTGACGCTGTTCCCCTTCCTGAACGTCGTGGCCAAGTCCTTCTCAAGCGAGGCGGCCATCTCTGCCGGGGAGGTGAACCTCATCCCTAAGGGATTCAACGTCACTACCTACAAAGTGGTGCTTGGGGACTCCGCCTTCTGGACCGGCTATCGGAACACCATCGTGTACACGGTCGTCGCCACCTTCATCTCGCTGGTCTTCACCACTGCGTTCGCCTACGTACTGTCCAAGAAGGACCTGAAGGGCCGCAATGCGCTGGTCGGCTTCGCCGTATTCACCATGTTCTTCAACGGTGGTCTGATCCCGAACTACATTCTGATTACCAACCTGGGAATGAAGAACACGATCTGGGCGGTCGTGCTGCCCAATGCGATCAACGTGTTCAACCTGCTGGTCATGAAGTCCTTCTTCGAGGGGCTGCCGCATGAACTGGAGGAGGCCGGCGAGCTCGACGGGTTGGGTACCTACGGAATCCTCTTCCGCATTGTGCTGCCGTTGTCCAAGGCGATCATCGCCACCATGTTCCTCTTCTATGCGGTCGCCAACTGGAACGCCTGGTTCGGGGCCTTTCTGTACTTCGACGACAAGAACCTGTTCCCGGTAACCATCTACCTGCGAAACATGCTCGCGGGAGTGACCACCTCCGACTCCCTCGGAGGAGGAACCGCCGACCAGACCCAGATTTCCTCCAACCTCAGATCGGTGACCATGGTGCTCACCTCGCTGCCGATCCTCTGCGTCTACCCCTTTGTGCAGAAGTACTTCGTCACCGGCGTCACCCTTGGGTCCGTCAAGGGCTGACAAAAGCCCACAAAGGCGTCGAACGGGGGCGCGGCCGGCAACGGCAGCGGCGCCCACCCATCCATCCACCACTCCTCCCAATCCGACCCACCATCCGGCCGATCATGGCCGACACCATTAGAAAGGCACTCAGCGATGAGCCCCAGTCTCTTCTCCCACCCCATCACCCGCCGTCGGGCCGGCGCCCTGCTTCTGAGCACGGCGGCAGCCGCCGCACTGGCGGCCTGCGGCTCCGGTTCCGACTCCGGCGATGCGGCGCAGGGCGTGACCAATACGGCCGCCGCCATGGATGACTTCGCCGCCGATACCAGCTTCAAGGCGACCGAGCCGCTGACCTTCAGTTGCCTGTTCTCCGATCACCCCAACTACCCCTATAAGGCCGACTGGATGCTGCTGGAGGAGATCACCAACCGCACCAATGTCACACTCGACATGACGATCGTGCCCATGTCCGACTACGAGCAGAAGCGCTCTCTGCTGATCTCCTCCGGCGATGCGCCGCTCATCCTCCCCAAGACGTACCCCGGCCAGGAGTCCGCCTTCGTCTCCTCCGGGGCGGTCCTGGCGGTGTCCGACTACTTCGACCTTATGCCCAACTTCCGCAAGAAGGTTGAAGAATGGCAGCTTGACGAGGAGCTGGACACGCTGCGCCAGGCCGACGGCTCCATCTATGTTCTTCCCGGCCTGCACGAGGAGATCTGGCCCGACTACACCTTCGAAATCCGCAAGGATCTCCTCGACGAACAGGGACTGGAGCTGCCCACCACGTGGGAGGAGCTGCAGGACGTGATTTCTAAGGTGCAGGAGCGCCACCCGGACATGAAGGGCATCTCCGATCGTTTCGAGGGGCTCAGCATGCTCAACCTTGCAGCGGTCTCCTACGGCACCCAGTCCGGCGGTTCCTGGGGCATGACCACCATGGCCGAGTGGGACGAGGACTCGCAGTCATTCATCTTCTGCGGCACCTCCGACAACTACAAGGCCATGGTCACCATGCTGCGCGGCATGGTCGACGCCGGCGTACTCGACCCGGACTCCTTCACCCAGGACGAGGACACGGCCGTCAACACCTTCACCACCGGCAAGTCGATCGCCATCGGAACCAACTCCCAGTACGACGTCACCTACGAGACGACGATGAAGGAGACCCTCGGAGAGGGCAACTTCGAGGTCGTCAAGATTCTCCAGCCGGCCGGCCCCGCCGGCGCGCTGATCGGTGGCACCCGCCTGGAGAACGGCATCATGATCTCCTCCAAGGCCGCCGACGACCCGAACTTCGTGGCCATGATGCAGTTCATCGACTGGCTGTGGTACTCCGACGAGGGCGAAGAATTCGCCAAGTGGGGTGTGGAAGGGGTTACCTACAACAAGGACGCAGATGGCACCCGCACGCTGGTCGATGACATCAACTACAACGGTCTGAACCCGGCCGGCGACAAAGACCTGCGCGTCGAGTACGGCTTCTCCGGAGGCGTCTTCGCCTACGGCGGCACCACTGAACTGCTGCACTCAATGATGCTGGACAAGGAACTTGCCTGGCAGGAGGAGATGGCAGCCACGCACACGCAGAGGCCCATCGATCCGCCGGCTCCGTTGGATGAGACCCAGCGCGAGCAGGCAACGCTCCTGATCACTCCGTTGCAGGACTACGTCATGCAGGAGACGCTGAAGTTCATCACAGGAAGGCGCGACCTGGCCGAGTGGGACACCTACGTCACCGAATGTGAGGCCAAGGGCGTGACCTCCTACATGGACATCCTCAACGCGGCGCGCGCCACCTACGTGGAGAACAATGGCTGACCGTCACCCGGGTGCGGGCACCCCATCGCGGGGCGCCCGCACCCGCCCATCGTCGGGACTCGTCGCGACCGGGGAAGGTTCCGATGTCCCGGACGATCCCTTCGACTCCCCACTGGTGCGGATCAGTTCGGTGGTCTACCAGGCGGCCGCCCTCGGCGTGGGCTCGCTGCCGCTCGCAATTCCGGCGGCGGTAGGCATGCTCACGCTCGATGGGAGTTCTGTCTGGTCACTGCTGGTTCTAGTACTGACCTGGGTGCTGGCGCTAACCGCCCTGCCGGCAGTCGTTTACGCCGTCACCCGACCGGGGTGGACCTACGATCCCTCCGCCCGGCGCCGCATCGCCGCACTGTGGCGCGGATGGGCCGGGTCGATCGCCCAGTTCGGCCCGTTGGCGGCGCTCGCCGTCGTATTGGCGGTGGGACTGGCGGGATCCGCCGCCGGGGTGGGAGGCGGACTACGTGTGGCCGTCCTCATCGTGCTTGCGTCCGCCGGGCTAGGCGTTGTACGCGCGGGCACAATCATCGCTCTGTTCAATTTCAAGATGTCCGACGTGCTCGTGCTAACGGCCGTCATGACTGTGCGCGACGCCGCCGGGACACTCCTACTCGCGGGCATCGGTGCTGCGGGTCTGCTCATTGCCTTGCACGTTCCGGCACTCCTGATGCTCGCCTGGGTGCCGTTGTGCGCGCTGGCGGCTCCCGCCACGAGTGGACAGAGGCGCATTCTCACTGAGCAATTCACCCGGGCTTCCGTCACTACATCCGTTCCATAGGAGGCATTAATGCAGTTTCCCGAGCACATCCTGCATGGAGGTGACTACAACCCGGAGCAGTGGGACGATGCCACCATCGATGCCGACCTGACTGCCCTGGAGGCAGCCGGAATCAACGCACTCACGCTCAACGTATTCGGATGGGCAGACCTGCAACCGGCCCCTGACACCTTCGCCTTCGACCGCCTCGACGTCTTACTGGACCGTGTCCATGCCCGCGGCTTCGGCGTCATCCTGGCCACCCCGACTGCGGCGCTCCCGCCCTGGCTGGCAACTGAGGAGCCGAGCACAATGCGTGTGGACTTCGAAGGGCGGCGACACGGCTTCGGTCAGCGGCACCATTTCTGCCCCACCTCGCCGGTTTTCCGAGAACAGGCGCAACAAATCGCCGGTCTGCTCGCGCATCGCTACCATGGCCACCCCGCTCTACTCGCGTGGCATATTGGCAACGAATACGGCGGTGCCTGCTACTGCGAGAACTGCGTTGCCGAATTCCGCCGTTGGCTGTTGCGGACGCACGGTGGGCTCGGCAACCTCAACCACGACTGGTGCACGCAGATCTGGTCCCACCGTTTCACACACGCAGACCAGATTCCCGCACCGAACGCGCTCACAGAGCACTGGGGCGGCCCCTACCGCAGTGGTTTTCCAATCATCACGCTCGAGTACAAGCGCTTCATGACCGAGCAGTTCGCCGCCTGCCTGGAGGGGGAAATCGAGCAGATTCGCCATTTCGACGCCGTCCACCCGGTCACTACCAATCTAATGGGCGCGTACGAGCATCTGGATTACTTCCGGTTCGCCAGCGGCCTTGACGTTGTGGCCTGGGACAACTACCCGCGTGCCATCCGCGCCTGGCCGGAGATGGCTTTCAACCACTCCCTGATGCGCGCGGTAGGACGTGGTAGGCCCATGTGGCTGATGGAGCAGGCGCCGGTGGCCACGACGTGCCGGGACGTCAACCCCACCCGTGCGCCGGGTGTGCTGCGTCGCTGGAGCCTACAAGCGCTCGCTCAAGGGGCTGATACAGTGCTCCACTTCCAGATGCGCTCCGCACCGGCCGGATCGGAAATGTGGTTCGGTGGCGTCCTGGACCACCGCGGTCGCACCGACACGCGTACCTACCGGGAGACGGCGAGACTCGGCCGAGAGCTGTCCCAACTCGACGACCTCGTCGGCAGTCGGGTAGAAGCCCAGGCGGCGGTCCTTATGGATTGGGACTCCTGGTGGTACAGCCGGCTCGTCGATGGGTTTTCCGACCACTGGGACCTTGTCGATCAGGCCCGGCAGTGGCACGAGGCACTTGCACGTCACCTCGGAGGTGTGGACGTCACCGACGGCCGCAGCGACCTGTCCCGGTACCGGATCGTTGTCGCGCCCAGCCTCTATATGGCTCACAACGACGTTATCGACGCCCTGCGCCGGTACGTGGCAGATGGCGGCATACTGCTGACCGGCCCGATGTCCTTTGCCGCCGATGCCACCGGCCGTGTGTTGGTGGACGACCGGGTGGACGAACTGCTCGGCTGTCAGGTCGAAGAACGCGACGCTCAGGAGCCCGGATTCGGCGTTGAACTGACTCTTCCTGACGGGACCACCGATACCGCCCACCATCTCTTCGAGATCTTGCGTCCCACCGGCGGGCAGACTGCAGGGCATTGGCGGTCCAGTTGGTTCGCAGGCGGCTCCGCCATAATTCGCAACGCCTTCGGTCGCGGCACCGTCATACGCCTCGGCGCGCTGCTGAGCCAGGCCGGACGCCGACGCCTGATAGCCTCCCTTATCGGCCCGGCCCCCGGGCACCCTCTGGTCGGCGAACTGGAACACGTCAGCCGCACCTGTTCCCGTGGCACCTTCGACATCCTGCTCAACCACGATCAGACGCCCCTGGCCTGGACACCGCCCGTGCAGGGCGTTGACCTGCTCACTGGCAGGGAGTCCCCGGCAGGGGAACCGCTGACCATCCCGGCCGGAGACGTGATCGTGCTTCGTCGCACTTGACCGCACGCCTTCGCCACCCCGTCGCTCAATTCGAGGAGCCCCGCATGCCCGCCCGACCTTTCACCACCAGCTCATCCATGTGGCTCGAGCCGGCTACAAAGCCGTGGCTTAACGCCTACACCCCCCGCCCCATAGGCGGAGACGAGCTGATCGAGCGAGCCGCCGATGACTGGCGACGGCTCGCCGCTAGTGCTCCGCCTGCTCGGGGCATAGGTGAGTTGTTGATTACCACCCTCGAGTACGCTTCAGTTCTGCCGCCCACGCTGTACGGAGCCGCCTGCGCTGTGGCGGCGCCCCCTGCACCCGAGGGGTACGTCGTCACTCGCGGCAACGCAGGGGATCTAGCTGTCGTTGGGGCCGACGCTGCCGGCGCTCTGTACGGCACATTACGGTTGCTCGTCCTGGGGCCCGAAGCCCTGTTGGGAGGGAAGAAGACCGTCGTCAGCAGCCCGGATCTGTCCCTGCGCATGCTGGACCATTGGGACAACCTCGTGCCCCACCCGGTCATGGGGACCATTGAGCGCGGGTATGCGGGGGACTCGGTATTCTTCGAAAACGGAGACCTGGTCCCCGATACGGATCGCATCGACGACTACGGGTTGCTGCTGGCATCCATTGGCATCAACGCCGTATGCCTGAACAACGTAAATGTCCACGCTACCGAGGCGACGCTGGTCGGAGAGCGCCTCGATCTGGTGCGGGCTATCGCCGACATTTTGAGACGTCACAACATCACCACCTTCGTTTCCGTCGACTTCGCCGCGCCCATGACCCTGGGAGGGCTGGCGACTTGCGATCCGCTTGACGAGTCCGTGGAGCGTTGGTGGCGTGAAACTACTGATCGTGTGTACAGCGTTGTGCCCGACCTAGGCGGTTACGTGGTCAAAGCCGACTCGGAGGGGCGTCCCGGCCCCTTCGACTACGGGCGGGACCATGCCGACGGCGCTAACCTGCTGGCCGCTGCACTCGCACCGCACGGCGGACTGGTCATGTGGCGGTGCTTCGTTTACAACCACCGTCAGGACTGGCGCGATCGGACCCTGGACCGTGCCCGCGCCGCCTATGACCACTTCATGCCCCTGGACGGGCGTTTCGCCGACAACGTCCTACTCCAGATCAAGCACGGTCCCCTCGACTTTCAAGTGCGTGAACCAGTCTCCCCACTGTTGCTCGGTCTGCGCGAGACTCGCGTGGCCCTCGAACTGCAGATCGCCCAGGAGTACACCGGGCATGCCTGGGATACCTACTTTCTGCCCACCGCTTGGCGGGAAGTGCTGGAACTCGATGTCGCTGGAGATGGTGGTGCGGATCTGGGCCGGGATCTGGTGGATCGCCGAGGCTCGGCGATCGTCGCTGTTGCCGGGGTGGGCCGGGACTGGAACTGGACCGGAAACACCTTCTCGCAGGCCAATCTGTATGGATACGGACGGTTGGCGTGGGACTTGCATGAAGGCACGCAGACCATCGCTCAGGAGTGGGCCATCGCTTCCTTCACTGGTGACGCCGACCTGCATGAGGCATTGACCCGCATTCTGCTGCGCTCCCGTGAGGCCTACGAGAACTACACTGCGCCGCTCGGCGTCGGATTCATGGTGACTCCGGGTGGACATTATGGCCCCAACATCGACGGATACGAGTATTCCCCCTGGGGCACCTATCACTTCGCCGACCGGGACGGTGTAGGTGTGGATCGCACGCCCACAGGATCGGGGTACACCGAGCAGTACCCGCCGGCGCTCGCAGCTCGGTATCGGTCGTTGGAGGACTGCCCGGAACGTTTACTGCTCTTCTTCCACCATCTGCGCTATGACCAGGTGCTGCCTCAATCCGGGGTGACACTGATCCAGCGGATCTACGACACTCACTTCGAAGGGGTTGAGCAGGTGCGCGCCATGCGGCGAGACTGGGAGACGGTGCGTGAGCAGGTGCCGGAAGGCACCCGCACCGATGTCGACCGCCGCTGGCAGGCTCAGGAACACAATGCCATCGAATGGCGCGATCAGGTATGCACGTACTTCTTGCGTCACTCCGGCATTGCCGACGCTGCCGGCCGTACCGTCTACCCGTAACCGACTCGGCACTCGTTCGCGCGTACCCCATCGCACCCCTCGGAGCGGCCCGCATGAAGAGGATCAGTGGCGAAACGCAACGAAACCGTTGATGTCGCATTTCGGTATGTGTAGTGTCGCGACCGCGGGCCAGCGTCGGCCGGCATCCCCTAGCCATCCTCATCACTTGGACCTGCCGCTACGAGCGCTCCCATGTAGGACCGTACCGCCGCATGGGGCTCATCGTCGCGCCGTCGCGGTAGGCGTCCGGGCCGGTGGGACAACAGCAAAGGCAAGCGCATGCGCACAGCAAAACCCCGGCGTGCCCGCCGGAACCGTCTGCTTGGGGCGATTGCCGCGGCCGCCGTCGCGACCGCGGGATTGACGGCGGGGGCGGCCGCGGTCGAAACACCGACAGAGCCCCAGCCCTATGCAGTCAGCTACTCCAACTTCGAGTCCAGTCAGCCGGACATGCCGTGGGTCCCGCGCGGCGAGGGTGTCACCGCCGTCACCACCAACGAGGTGCGGCGTAGCCCCTGGAACAGCCTGTACGTCACCGGTCGTACCCAGGCCTGGCACGGAGTGGAGATATCCATCGGCGACTACATGGAGGCGGGGCAGGCCTATGACGTCACGGCCTGGGTGCGCCTACCGGACGGGGCTGCCCCCACCCGTGCCAAGCTGACCGCCGCCCAGAGTGACGGGCAGTACCTCGAGATCACCTCACCTACCGAGGTCGGCCAGGAATGGGTGGAGCTCAC
Organism: Actinomyces glycerinitolerans; assembly: GCF_900098745.1. Lineage (GTDB taxonomy): Bacteria > Actinomycetota > Actinomycetes > Actinomycetales > Actinomycetaceae > Actinomyces > Actinomyces glycerinitolerans. The sequence goes on along the minus strand of NZ_FQTT01000010.1, from coordinate 153,517 downwards.
CGGAAGTTACTCGCCCCCCAAGGGCATCGACGGGACGATCTACATTGAACTGGAAGACCCCACGGCGTCCTTCTATGTGGACGATGCCGCCATCACCGCCTACGCCTGCGGGCGGGGTCCGGTTGATGACTCGACGCCCCTGACCGAGGTCTTGCCCTACCCGGTGGGTGTGGCGGTTACCGCCAACACCCTGCAGGGCGACTCTCTGGAACTGGTCGACCGGCACTTCAATCAGGTCACCCCGGAGAACTTCATGAAGCCGGAGGCCTGGTACAACGCCGACCACAGCTTCGTCACCGAGAACGCCGAGGCCGACGCCGTCATGGACTGGGCACAGGCCGGTGGCGGCCGGGTGTACGGACACGTGCTCGTATGGCACTCCCAGACCCCGGATTGGCTATTCCAGCACGAGGACGGCACCTTCCTGTCGGGTGACTCCGAGGCCGATCGTGCCGAACTGCGAGAGCGGATGCGCACCCACATCAACAACGTGGCCAAATACCTGTCTGACAAGTACGGGCTGTTCGGCTCGGACACCAACCCGCTGGTGGCCTTCGACGTCGTCAACGAGGTCATTGCGGACAGCCCCTCTCCCGAGACCGATGGGCTGCGTGACTCCTACTGGTACCAGATCCTGGGCGAGGAGTTCATTGACGACGCCTTCATCTACGCCAACGAGGCCTTCAACTCCACCTACGCCGCTCCGGGCGCCGAGCACCCGGTGACGCTGTTCATCAACGAGTACAACACCCAGTACGGCACCGACGCCTCCTCCAAGACCGGGCGCTATCACGCCCTCATCGAGCGGCTGGTGGCGCGCGGCGTCCCGATCGACGGCGTCGGACACCAGTTCCACGCCTGGCTCGACGACGACGTTGAGGGCTTCGGGGCGGCCATGAGCGCCTTCGACGACCTGCCGCTGGTGCAGGCGGTTACCGAGCTGGACGTGCCCACCCGCACCGGCACGCCCGTAGACACTCAGACACTGTTGGACCAGGGCCGCTTCTACCAGAGACTGTTCGAGATGTTCGCGGAGCAGGACGCCAAGCAGGATCTGTTCTCGGTGACGCTGTGGGGCCTGGTTGACTCCGGATCGTGGCGGTTCTATTCGGGTGACCCCTTGCTGTTCGACCCGTACTACCGCGGCAAGTGGGCTTATGCCGCCGCCGTCGGCCAGGACATCCCGGCGACGCCGCAGGAGTGCAGCGTCCCGGAGCCGACGCAGGACCCGACGCCTCCCTCTGGGCCCTCGGTCACCGCTACAGCGTCGGCGGCTTCGGCTGTGCCCAGCGCGAGCGGTCCGCCCGCGCCCTCGGGGGCAGCGAGTGCTACGCCGATAGTTGGATCAGTGCCCTCGCCGGGTGGCGGTGGTAGTCCCCTGGCGCGCACCGGTGCCGAGGTACTGGCCCTTCCGGTAGCGGTCCTGCTCCTGGGAGCAGGCACGTTGATGCTGCGGGCACGACGTCGGGTCGCCTGAGACTCCCGTAGCCGGGGCGGTACGACCCGGCTACGGGATGCGCCGGTCGGGGGGACGCTACCCGCCGGCGCCGCGGGAGGGCACGATGGAATGCCGTCGTGCCCTCCCGTCGTGCTTCGGTTGGAGCGCCGCGCTCGCGTCGATAACCCCCAAAGTTCGCAAGGGCAAGGGAATAGCCCGGCAGGTGAGCGGTGTTCTAATCGCTCGCTCAGCTGATCCGGGCCCTTGGCGTCCTTGTGGATGCCCTCGGCGGGTGGTTCAACCGGGTCGCTTGCGTCGGGAGTCATCCGGTCACCGCCGGGTGGCTCCCCTCTGTTGTGTCCGTCGGTGCGTCTTCCTGATAAGCCGAACAGGTGTGCAGGGGAGGTGCGGTTGAGTCGCGTACTACGAGGGTGGTGGCCAGTTCGATGGGGGACAGGGCGCGGGAGCCGCGTGACGTGGCCAGGCGGATGACGGTGCGCATTGCCTCGGCGCCGATGTCGACCAGAGGCTGGTGAACGGTGGTGAGCCTGGGGGAGCAGACCGTGGCGGTTAAAGTGTCGTCGAATCCCACCACCGACAGGTCCTCGGGTACGCGCAGACCGCGGCGCCGGGCTGCCTCGATGACGCCGACCGCAGCGGCGTCGCAGCCGGCGACGATGGCGGTCGGTGGCGCCTTGAGGTCCAGCAGATCCCCGCCATGGACCAGGCCGGAGTCGTAATCGAAGCGTCCGGCGCGCACCAGTGCGGGGTCGTGGGCGATGCCTGCGGTGGCCAGGGCGCTGCGGTATCCGGCTACCCGCTCGTTGGCGGGTATGGATTCCGACGGGCCGGTGACGATGCCAATGCGGCGGTGGCCCAGTTCGAGCAGGTGCGTCACGGCCTGTTGCCCGCCGCGTTGGTTGGTGGCACCGATCGACGAGATGCCCCCGGGCACCGCACTGGCTGGGTCGACGGCAACCAGGGGAACGCTCAACTCACCGGCGGAGGCGACCATTGTCGCGGTGACGCCCGTGGTGACCAGCACGACCCCGTAAGAGGAGGGCAGCACCTCAAGCACACTGCGTTCCCACACCTCCCGGTGCGCCTGATCCAACTGGTCCATCGACGAACCGATGTGCCGGACCCGCAGCCAGACGCCATCGAGTTCCGCCTCCTCCAGCAGTCCTCGCAGCACATAGGCGGCGTACTGAGTGTCCACGGTGTCGAATACCGCCGTCACCGGGCGCGCAGTTGGATCTGCGGCGGCACCGGGCAGCGTGGTAACCGGGGTGCGATAGCCGAGCTCACGCGCGGCGGCGAGTACGGCCGTCCGGGTCGGGGCGGAGATGACCGGGTCTGCCCGCAGCGCCTTCGAGACGGTGGCCACGGAGACTCCCGCACGGGCGGCGACGGCGGCCTGTGTAGGACCGGAGGAACGCGGTCGGGACATGTGAACCTCTTAGGATCGGGGCAATAAGTTTCGTTTATTTTCGCACAATGGGTCACCATTTCCGACGTGCGTTACAAGATCGTGATCAAACGCACGGTTGTTTGGTGCGACGCGGCGCTGTAGTATCAGTTCATCGGCGAAACAAACGAAAACATTTTCGCTATGTGGACGACGGTGTTCACCGATGCTTGCTCATTTCCCGCGGTGCGGCGGCGTGGCCGCACCGGCTCAGCATGAGAGGAACAACCATGTACCAGCTGAAGATCTCGCGGCGGCAGATGACCGGCGGCATGCTCGCGGCGGGCGCAGCCGGGCTCCTCGCCGCCTGTGGCAACCGGCCCGGATCCACTTCCTCCGCGGGTAACGGCGCCACCGCCTGGGTGCTGACCGGCGGCCCGGAACAGACCTTCCGCGACTCCTTCGAGCGTTGGAACTCCGCCCACACCGATCGGCAGATTGCCACCGAGTGGTTCGCCAACGATGCTTACAAGGAGAAGATCCGCACCGCCGTCGGTGCCGGCAACGCACCGACTCTGCTGTACAACTGGGCCGGCGGCACTCTGGCCGACTACGTCGCCAACGAGCAGGTGGTCGACCTGACCGAAACCACTGCCGCGGCACAGGAGCGCATCGTCCCCTCGCTGCTGGACCCCGGCAAGATCGACGGCAAGGTCTACGCCCTGCCCAACAACAACGCCCAGCCGGTCATGCTCTACTACTCCAAGCCCGCCTTCGAGGCCATCGGCGCGCAGCCGCCGACCACCTGGGACGAACTGCTGGAACTCGTCCCCGAGTTCACCGCCGCCGGATACATCCCCTTCGCCGAGGCCGGCTCCTCCCAGTGGCCCTACCTGATGTGGATCGAATACCTGACCGACCGCATCGGGGGTGCCGAGCCTTTCGCTAGAATCGTTGCCGGAGAGAAGGATGCCTGGTCGGACCCGGCCATCACCGGCGCGCTGGAGAAGATCCAGGAATTGGTCAGGGCCGGCGGTTTCGGAAACTCCTACGGCTCGGTCGACGCCGACTCCGGTGCCGACATCGCCCTCATCCACACCGGCAAGGCGGCCATGATCCTCCAGGGCTCCTGGGTGTATGCAAACTTCCTCACGGATGCCCCGGACTTCATGAGTGACGGCAACCTCGGCTACATGGACTTCCCCTCGGTGGCTGGTGGTACCGGCGACCTGTCCAACATCGTGGGCAACCCCGCCAACTACTGGTCGGTGGCCTCCAATGGCTCCCAGGAGGCTCAGCAGATCGCCATCGACTACCTCAATGAGGAGCTCTACAACGAGGCCTACATAGAAGCGCTCGTGACAGGAGGCACCATTCCGGCCGCGCTGGACGCCGACGACGCCATTGCCGCCTCCGAGCACGCCGAGTACCTCGCCTACGGCTATGACATGGTGAAGAATGCCGGGAGCTTCACCCAGTCGTGGGATCAGGCGCTGTCCTCGGCCGCGGCGCAGGAACTGCTCACCAACCTCTCCCAAATCTTCTTGTTGCAGCTAGAGCCCGAGCAGTTCGTCGCCAATATGAATGCGACCCTGTGAGGGCATTCCGAGCCGCACACATGCCTAGCAGGATCGATCATGACTAATCCCATTGTCCGTCGTCGGGCGGTCGGCCGCGTCCGCGGATCGGGCGGACGCGGCGTAGCCGGGGGTCCCTCGGCCTGGTATGCCGCTCCGGCGCTCGTCTTCTTCGGCTGCTTCGCCTTGGTTCCGCTCATCGGCGTATTCGTGCTGTCCTTCATGAACTGGGACGGCCTGGGGTCGTTATCCTTCGCCGGCACGAGCAACTGGAGCCGAATGCTCGGCAATGCCACCACGCAGCACGCGATCGTCCTGACCCTGATCATGACGGTCATGTGCTGGGTCATCCAGACCCCGATCAGCCTGCTGCTGGGCGTATTCATGGCCGGACAGCAGCGCTACCGCGGCGTGCTCTCGGTGCTTTACTTCCTGCCACTGCTGTTCAGTGCCACCGCGGTGGGCATCGCCTTCACCGCGCTGTTGGACCCCAACTTCGGCATGTCGCGGGCATTCGGGCTCGACTTCCTGTCCCGGGACTTCCTGGGGAATCCGAGCCTGGCGCTGCCGACGATCATGGCGGTCATCGCCTGGTGCTTCGTCCCCTTCCATTCCCTGCTCTACCAGGGCGCTGCGCGCCAGATCCCGGCCAGTATTTACGAGGCGGCAATGATTGACGGGGCCAATAGGGTGCAGAACTTCTTCTACATCACTCTGCCGCAACTGCGAAACACGATCATCACGTCCTCCACCCTGATGATCACCGGCTCACTGACCTACTTCGACCTGATCTTCGTGATGACGGCCGGCGGGCCGGGCAATGCCACGCGTGTGCTGCCCCTTGACATGTACCTGACCGGTTTCCGCTCATACAACATGGGCGGGGCCAGCGTCATCGGCGTCATTCTGGTCGTCGTCGGACTGCTCATCGCCTGGCTCCTTAACAACGTCTCCGGCAGCTCGAAAATGGAGAGCGACATGGAAGGAGCCCTGTGATGAAACTCTTCCGCGGAGGGACGCGGCCGAACCTGATCGGCGGGCTGTTCGGCTGGATCTGGCTGGCGATCGCCGTCGTCCCGATCTACTACATCATCGTCACCAGTCTGCGCTCGCAGGCCGACTACTACGTCGAGAACCCGCTCTCCCTGCCTTCCAACCCGACGCTGGACGCATATATCCAGGTCTTCGCGAACGATTTCTGGACCTACTTCCTCAACTCCGTCATCGTGACCGTGGCGACCGTCGCCGCAATCCTCGTCGTTTCCTTCATGGCCGCCTATGTGATCGTGCGCAGCCGCACAGCCTTCTCCAACCGGATCTTCTCCCTGTTCCTGCTGGGCATTGCGATTCCGATCCAGGCCACGATCGTGCCGGTCTACTACCTGATCGTGCAGCTCGGCCTATATGACACCCTGTGGGCCCTGATACTGCCCTCGGTCGCCTTCGCCATCCCCATCTCGGTGCTCATCCTGACCAACTTCCTGCGGGACGTGCCCCGTGAACTGTTCGAGTCAATGAAGGTCGACGGCGCCACCGACTGGCAGATGCTCTGGCGCCTTGCCGCACCCATGTGTCGACCCGCGCTGGTAACCGTGGCCATCTACGACGCCCTCAACGTGTGGAACGGGTTCCTGTTCCCCCTCGTGCTCACGCAGAGCGCCAACAAACGCGTTCTGCCGCTGTCACTGTGGAACTTCCAGGGGGCCTTCTCCTCCAATACACCCGCCATCCTCGCCGCCGTCGTGCTCTCGGCCCTGCCGCTGATCGTCGCCTACGCCTTCGGACGTCGGCAGATGGTGGCCGGACTGACCGCCGGCGTCGGCAAGTAACCGCATCCCGAACCAACCGCTTTATCCGAGCCTGAAAGAGGAACCAACATGTCAGATAGCTCCGAGCCATTCGCCCTACCGCAGACCATGCGCGCATCCGTCCTTAAGGAGGCGGGCGTCATCGTGTTGGAGGAGCGTCCCGTACCCGTCCCAGACCCGGACCAGGTTCTGGTCCGCATCGAGTCCGTGGGTGTATGCGGCTCGGACGTTCACTACTACCAACACGGACGCATAGGAGACTTCGTCGTCCGTGAGCCCATGATCCTCGGTCACGAGTCCGCCGGCACTATCGTCGCCGTGGGCGCCGACGTCGATCCCGGCCGGGTGGGGCAGCGGGTGTCCATCGAGCCGCAGCGCTGCTGCCGGGTATGCAAGTACTGCAAGCGTGGGGAGTACAACCTTTGTCCCCATATCGAGTTCTACGCCACCCCGCCGATCGACGGCAGTTTCGCCGAGTACGCCCTCATCCAGGACGATTTCGCCTACGCCATCCCGGATGACATGTCCTTCGACGCCGCCGCGCTGCTCGAACCGCTTAGCGTCGGCATCGCCGCGGTGCGCAAGGCCCGCATCGGCGTGGGCGACAGTGTCCTCATTGCGGGTGCCGGCCCCATTGGGGCCATCGTCGCCCAGGTTGCCCGCGCCTACGGAGCCGGCACCGTCGTCGTCACCGACCCAGTGGAACAGCGTCGCCGCATGGTCCTGGAGTTGGGGGCCACCGAGGTCCACGCGCCCGGGGAAGCCGCACTCGACGGACGCGCCTTTACTGCCTTCTTCGACGCCACCGGCGTGACCGCCGCCGTCGTCGATGGCATAAAGCGAGTCGAACCTGGCGGCTCTGCGATCATCATCGGCATGGGGGACGACGACATGCTCCTGCCGGTCTCCTACATCACTAGCCACGAAGTCAACGTCACCGGCATCTTCCGCTACAACAACACCTGGCCCACCGCGATCGAGCTGGTCTCCTCCGGAAGGGTCGATCTCGATGCCCTGGCCACCGACCACTACGGCCTCGCCGACGCCGACACCCCACTGCGGGACAAGCCCGCGCCCACGACGCTGAAGAGCATGGTCCATCCGCAGCGCTGACGCACGCTGCCGCCCACAACCGCAGAAACGAGCACAACATGTCCACCGTTTTCCACGTATCCCCGTCGGGCTCCGATGCAGGCCCCGGCGACGTCGCCGCCCCCTTCCGCACCATCAACCGGGCCGCCCGCGCCGCCATGCCAGGTGACACCGTCCTCATCCACGAAGGCACCTACCGCGAGTGGGTGCGCCCGCCGCGCACTGGCCGCGACGAGGAGCGCCGCATCATCTTCGCCGCCGCCCCCGGTGAGCACCCGGTGATCAAGGGCTCCGAAGTTGTTACCGGCTGGGAGCGCGAGGGTGACGGCGTCTGGCGGGTGGAACTGCCGGGCACCATGTTCGGCGACTTCAACCCCTTCGCCGAACCGATCGAGGGCGACTGGATCGTCTACGCCTCCCGGCAGGCCCCGCGCAAGCATCTGGGCGAGGTGTACCTGGACGGGCGCAGCCTGTACGAGGTGACCAGTCGGGCAGAGGTGGACGCTCCGCCCCGCCGCACGCAGGATGTGGATCAGTGGACCTGCACCCCGGAAGCCGTGCGCGACCCCGACTGGACTCAGCGCGTCTGGTACGCGGAGGTGGGGGAGCGGGCCACCACGGTGTGGGCGAACTTCGGGTCGGCGGATCCCAATGAGGCGCTGGTGGAGGTCAACGTGCGCCGCAGCGTGTTCTACCCGGAGGTGCACCACATCAACTACATCACCGTGCGCGGCTTGGAACTCGCCCAGGCTGCGACCCCCTGGGCGCCGCCGACGGCGGATCAACCGGGACTGATCGGCCCCAACTGGGCCAAGGGGTGGGTGATCGAGGACTGCGACATCCACGACGCCAAGTGCTCCGCAGTTTCCCTGGGCAAGGAGAACTCCTCCGGGGCCAACTGGGCCGCTGAGCGTCTGGATAAACCCGGCTACCAGTATCAGCTGGAGGCCGTCTTCTCTGCTCGCCGGGTGGGTTGGTCCAAGGAGCTGATCGGCTCGCACGTGGTGCGCCGCAACCACATTCACGACTGCGGGCAGACCGGCATTGTCGGCCACCTGGGATGCGTGTTCTCCGTGATCGAGGACAATCACATCCACGACATCGCCACCAAGCGTGAGTTCTACGGCTATGAGATCGCCGGCATCAAACTGCACGCCGCCATCGACACGGTGCTACGCCACAACCTGATCGAGGATTGCACTCTGGGGACCTGGCTGGACTGGGAGGCGCAGGGCACGCGCGTGACGCGGAACGTGTACCGCCGTAACACCCGCGACCTGTTCATCGAGGTCAGTCACGGGCCCTACCTGGTGGATCACAACGTGTTCGCCTCGCCGGTCTCGCTGGAGGGCCATTCCCAGGGCGGTGCCTATGTTAATAACCTGCTGCTGGGCGTGGTCGCCAACCAGCCCATCATTGAGCGGCCCACGCCTTACCATCTGCCGCACTCCACGCAGGTGGCAGGGTACGCGGCCATCCGCGGCGGCGATGACCGTTACATCGCCAACCTGTTCCTATCCACCGTAGGGGAGGCCGCCTTCGTCAACCCGCCCGCTCACCGGAAGATCAGCGATGGCACCTCCCTGTTCGATGCGCATCCCCATGGTGCGGAGGCCTACCTGGCACAGGTGAACGATCCCTCCAAGGGTGACCATGAACGCTTCGAGGGCGTGGAACTGCCCGTGTACGTGCGCGACAACGCCTACGGCAATGGGGCTCCCGCCTATGTGCGTGAGACGCGGCCGGTCCACCTCGGAGAGGTGAATGTCGCGATCGAGGACGCCGACGGTGGTGGTGTAGAGCTGGTGATTGAACTGCCGGAGGCCTTTGCTACGGCAGCCTCGACGACGATCTCCGGACGGGACTTGGGGCGCGCCTGGTATCCGGATGCCGCTTGGGAGAACCCGGACGGCAGCGAGGCCTGGGCCGACGTCGACCTGGTAGGCGGCGTCAAGGACCACGACGCCGCCAACCCGGCCGGGCCGCTGGCCGGTCTGACACCAGGGGTGAATCGCGTGCGGATCTGGTGATTCAGGCGCGGCTTGGCCCGCTGCCGCTCCGGACGAGGGCGGCAGCGGGCCTGAGTGCTCGCGAGTCAGCCGCCATATTTGCTCCCTGAGTCATAGCCATACATATCGCCGTTGCCGAAGTTGTCGGTGATGTCTTTGAAGATGTAGTCGCCGATACCGGTTTGTACCATGTCGACCCATGCGTCCACCTCGTCTGGGGCCATGGTGGGGTCGTCGGCTTGCGTGAGGTCGATGGTGTGGGTGCCGTCAGGGTTGGTGATGATCCAGGTGAAGGTCTTTGCCCTTTTACCGGTGTAGTCGTTGTAGCCGGTGATGGTGTAGTCCTCGGGTTTCAGTAGCCCCGCGTTAGCGGCATCCTGGATGGCCATGGCGAATAGTTGGTTTTCGTCTGTGCTGTGGCCGGTGATGAAGGCGTGATTGTAGGTGTTGGTGCCGGTCTTGTTCTCGGTGAGGCCGGCGAGGTAGCTGATGGCGTAGACGGCTCGTTGGTAGGGGATGTTGATGGCGTCGACTCTAGGGTCATAGTCGTCATTAATGGTGCCGGGTTTGGGGTTGGTGGTGGTGTTGAGGTTGGTTTGTGCTTGGGTGTGTGCGTGACGGGTTATGGCCTTGGCGATGGTGCTGGTG
>NZ_FQTT01000010.1:140478-143527 GCF_900098745.1 Actinomyces glycerinitolerans | reverse complement strand
GTCCCCGAGGCCCCTGCCACCGCACCAGCGCCGGCAGCACACCCCGACAGCACCAGCCCAACAGCCAACGCCACCGCGGACACCCCAAGACGGAGACGGCGCCCAGGACCCAGCCCGATCTGATGGAACCTTACTGTGTTACGCGAGTCAGCCACCGTACATACTCCCCTTGTCATAGCCAGACGCGTAACTGCCGTTGAAGTCGTCGGTGATGTCTTCGAAGATGTAGTCTCCGGTGGCTGCTTCCACCATTTCGACCCACGTTGACACCTCGTCTGGGGCCATGGTGGGGTCGTCGGCTTGCGTGAGGTCGATGGTGTGGGTGCCGTCAGGGTTGGTGATGATCCAGGTGAAGGTCTTTGCCCTTTTACCGGTGTAGTCGTTGTAGCCGGTGATGGTGTAGTCCTCGGGTTTCAGTAGCCCCGCGTTAGCGGCATCCTGGATGGCAGCCGCCTGCAGGCCTTTGTCCATTCCACTTGGAGCGGCGGAACTGACCTGGGCGGCGTCGTACTCCACCACGGGCTCAAGCAGTGTTGCGGCCGCCTCGAATCCGGCGGCCCCGCCGGCAACCATGGTTGGAGGTCCTCCAACCGCCCCGAATCCGGCACCGGCGACCGTGCCGAGCACGCTGAGCGCGGTCTTGGCGGCCTCGCTGTGGTTGTCCGCCGTATTCTGGGCGGTGGAGTTGATGTCGTTTGCCTTCTTGTCCGCCAGCCCCGCAAGATACCCCGTAGCCACTGTTGCTCGATCGTATGCTTTGTTGATGTCGGCGATTTGGGTGTCGGGGTCACCGGCGTGACTGGCTGCGTCGCGTTGTGCTCGGTCGTGGGCATATTGTGCGAGCTGGGCGGCAATAGTAGCGGTCGCGTCGCAGGAGTCCGCTACCCGGTAGCCCAGAGCATTAAGGTCCGCGGCCGTGGCAGCCGGAAGCTGCTGATGCGTATTCGGATCAACCTGAGTCCGATCGCCGTTCCATGCGCGTGTGAGTTCTGCGGGACAGTTGGCCAGGAGCAGGGCGACACGGGCCTTGGCATCGTCGTCGTAGATGCCCTCATCGGTGTTCGTGGCCAGGTAGTGTATGCCGTATCCAGCCACGTTGTTGGCCTGCCTGCGTGTGGTCTCATTGGTGGCAGGACGTTGGCTGGAGGCGGCGGCCAAGGCCGCGGTGAAGCCTGCGAATCCCTGTTCGTCCCACTCCCGTTTGGATAGCTTCTCCACTAGAGACATATCCGATCCGTCTCCGCATTCGGACGCCTTGGCGAGGTAGTCGAGGGCGGCTTGAGGATTGTTGCCCATGGCGTCCAGCACTCCGGCGAGTGGGTCGAAGGACTGCCCGCCCAGGTAGGGGCCGAGGTCCTTCTTGTCATAGCGGGCGATGTCTCTATCGGTGTTGGGATCCGTGGCGCGGTCGGCGCAGGCCTTGATGGTGTTCCAATCGAGGTCGTCCAGGTTGTTCGCCAGGGCGGTGAGGAAGGTGCTGTTGAATTCCAGGTCGTTAACATGGTTGCCGTCGGCGTCATGCCCGTCGAGCATGGCGTTCAGTACGGTTATGCGCCCCCACTCGCCCTTGTCGTCGACAGACTCCTTGATCGTATTCGCCATGGACTCGCAGGTTTCTTTGTCCCAAGTGGTCGAGGCGGAGGCCAGCAGTGTGCCCAGCAACTCGGCCAGCTCGGTTCCGGCCTCCGGCCTCAGGGCATGGCTACCTGTGTCATCACTTGCGGTGTAGTGCTCCTGGACTTCCAATGGAAGGCTGGTGAGATTCTCCGGGCCGAGTGCGTTGATCAGCGCCGCTGCGTAGGCGGGGTCACCTGACCGTTCCCTCATTGCCTCAATGACTTGGTCGTAGGTGCGGCCGTTTGACGTCGACCCCACAACGAGCCCGCCGTCGATGATGGTTTGCAGGTCGTGGGCGTCAATGGTGGCCTGCGACCAGGCTGTTAAGTCATTGATCGTGTCGATGGTGGTGCCGTCTGGGACCTCGCACCGGATACCACCGTCGGCGGTCATACTGCCGACACCGGACTCGTTGACCGCGACGATAGCATCCTTGGCCTTCGCCAGATCATCTGCCCTGCACTTGACTCTGTCGATAGCGTTATTGGCTCTGGTCCGGAAGTCGGAGATGTCTACCGGGCGGTACTCATCTGTGCATTTTTCATCGATGCTGGAAATGGCGTGGGAGCAATCGTTGGCAAAGTCTAGAAGATCCTTGATGGTGGTCGCTAACTTGTCGGGGTTTAAATAGAGTACAGCCATAATGAGCGAGTCCTCCGTCTTGGTTTGTTTCGGCGACAGTGTGTGCTTATGTTATACCTGACCCCGGTCCGGCCAATGGGCGCCAGGATCGGTTTCGTCGACGTCCTCAAGTAGCGAGTTCTTCTCCGCGTTAATCATGTCCAGCAGATCACTGAAGACCTTGTCGACCGCGTCAACGTCTGTCTTCGTGTCTTCGGCGGAGGTGTCTGCCAACGGGCCAGTCCACGTGTCGGAAGAATTGACGGCGGAACTGTATTTCTGGCCCGGAGAAAGCGTCCACGGCGACAACTGCAGGAACGGTATGTTCGTGGCGAATCCCAATCCTCCATTCTTATTTGATGTGTGTTCGCTCAGGCGTTCGAGTGCCTCACGCTTCAGATTGGCGACCACGTGTTACTCCTTCGCTTCGCTGGGGCGAACAGCTCTATTGACTGGCTTTAGGGCTAATGCGTCAATGTGTCTGGCCTGAGCAGAACCGTTCTCATGGTTGTTTGGTTGGCATGGTGTTGAGGGTTTGGATCTCCGCCACGGGGATGGTGGTGGTTGTGGATGTGGTGTGAGTGTCCATCGAGCCCGAAGCGCCGTCGGTGGCGGTGTAGGTGATCGCGTAGGAGACCTTCACATCCACCGGGGTGACACTGTCCTTGAAGTGCGCGCTGGACCGGTTAAACACGATCAGGCAGTCCGTGCCCTTGGCGTCGTTCTCTTCAGTCCAGGGGATGCCGAAGCCGGTGCAGGTGGCGGTGCCGTCCTTGGGCTGGAGGGTCAGCATGGAGGCCGTGGCGGTGAT
>NZ_FQTT01000010.1:0-140468 GCF_900098745.1 Actinomyces glycerinitolerans | reverse complement strand
CACCACCACCGGATTGCGCGTCCGGGTTCTCTGGTCCTACTTCCTCTTGATTGCGACTGCACCGTCTTCATCTCCCTACCTCCCTTCGCCGTCACCGTCCTGAACCACCATCAGCCATCCCACGCGCGCCTCCGCCCGGGCGCCTCATGGTTCATCGGTGGGCTGGACGATAATCGTCTGGATCTCCGCCACCGGGATCGTGGTGGTTGTGGATGTGGTGTGGGTGTCCATGGTTCCGGTAGCACCATCAGAAGCCGTGAACTCGATCGCGTAGGACACCTTCACATCCACCGGGGTGACGCTGTCCTTGAAGTGCGCACTGGACCGGTTGAACACGATCAGGCAGTCCGTACCCTTGGCGTCGTTCTCCTCACTCCAGGGGATGCCGAAGCCGGTGCACTTGGCGGTGCCGTCCTTGGGCTGGAGGGTCAGCATGGAGGCCGTGGCGGTGATCGTGGCGGTCGTCGACCCCGCGGTGGCGGTCACGGTCACTTCCTTCGGGGTGTCGCCCGTGGCCCACACCCAGGTATCCATACCCACAATCGTGGCCCCCACATCCCCAACCATCGGGTTATACGAGATCGTCGCCGTAGGGATCGTCACCGCATCCCACGCCGCCCGCGCCAACGTCGCCCCATCCACCTCCGGCTCCGGGGGCGAGCCACCAGCGGGAACCCATACAGCCATGTTCCTCTCAACCCAACTCTTTGACAGCGTGCTGAAGTCCGCAAGATCATCCCCCCTGTAATACTCGGGAGAGCACCAGGGAATGTACCAATACCCCTCCGAGTCGGACGCATGAGACTCGTAATCCGGGAAACGAGAACGATATTCTTCCAGCGTATGACCACTAAAACGGGTGACATTATAGATAGTATCATTCGACTCCAACGAGCTAGCAGTCTCCTCACCCGTCTTATACGGAATATACCAGCACACCGGATGCACACTCGCGGTCACCGCCTGCGACCACGTCGAAGCGCCACCGCCAGAACCGGCCGACCCATCCGCCGCAGCGGACACCGAGGTCGCCGTGACACTTATCGTCACCGAACCATCCCCACCAGACGACACCGAACCAGACGACGAACCGACTTCGGTATCCGACTCCCTAAAGGCCAGGGCGGTAGGAGAACCGACGAGAGACACGACTGCGGAAAACATGGCCACAACAAGAACAACAGCCAGCTGTTTACACGTATTCATAATTCAGACCACACACTTACCTTCAGATAATGTAGACTCGTCCGAATCCTTCCATACTCCGTCTTCATATTCCATGGTAACCAAAATCTCATAACGACCCTGGAGGGTTTCCGGATTGCTAATATCATTGCCATCGGCATCGTAAGCTACGAGATCTGACTGATCGGAACACGTAAGCACCTGGGCCTGTGTGGGACTCATGGCGAACACCTCCATTACAGAAATCCGCACTGTCCCCTCTGTCCGACCATCACCAAGCGAGTCGTAGCTCTCCTTCAGGATCTGATAAGACTCTGCGGTCATGAGCGGTTCAGCATTTTCCACACCTGACCTGGTGAACCAGATGTTCCAAGTCACCTCATCATAGTTGACGAACGCTTTGATAACCTCGGTCTGCTGCTCATCCAGGTCCTCAGGGATCGACGTGATCACATGCCGCTCGGTGGACAGCGACTCCGCCGTCACCACACCCGCAGCCTCCGCCGAAGCAGCAGCCGACGCAGACGCCTCAGCAGCGGCCGCCGACTCCGACGCCTCCGCCGACGCCGCAGCCTCCGGATCATAGGTAGGGATATTCAAGGGGTTGTCATCCGACTCAGACGAACACGCCACCAGAGGCGCACAGGCCAGCAACAGTGCCAGCAGAGCAGCCACCGGGCGGTGCCGACCGTGGCGCGATATGCGGGTTGAAGGTTGCATGTTTGACGGTTCTCCTTATGGTCCGGCGTAGTGCCAGGAATCAGTCGTCGGTGCTGGAGGCCGTGTCCTCGGCCTCGGGCGTGGGTGAAGGAACAGTGACGTGGGTGGGGGTTGCGGAAGCCAACTCCGGGATCTGGGCCAGGGCCGGCTCAAGGATCGCGTGGAACTTCTCCACCTGCTCATCCAGACCCTCCTCAGGACCCCAGTAAGTCAGGCGAGCCAGCAGCACCTGGGTGTCGTTATACCGCCAAGCCACATAGATGTCGACGCTGTCGGTCCATGCCCAGCCCTCGCCCTCCACACCCTCGAAAGTCACCTCCCGGGCGGTGTCGGGGTACTCAACGGGAATATCATCAAACTCCACCAGCCCGTAGCCGGTATTAAGGTTTGTCCTGATGCCGTAGTCGATGTTAAGCAACCCGAAGGGGCTACTGTCGGAGTCTATGTCGCAGCTGTAGCGGTAACCGGACTCGCCGGTTTCCACATTCGACGTGGGGCCAGTGATGTAGTCGTACCAGTAGGTGTTGAAACCGAGGGTCTCCTGGAGCTCCTGGTTGGGGAAGACGCCACAGATAGTCACATCCGCCAGCGGAGTGCTCGGAGCACGGGTGGGATCATCCGAACCACCAATGAGCCCGCATCCTGCCGAAGTCATGATCAAACATAACGCTACGACAACAGCCCAATCACGGCTGCCTGGAATCCACAATTCGACACACCTCCGACTGACATGACCCGGCTGCCTAATCTCTCTTGATCGCGATAACACCGTCTTTACCTCCCTCACCGTCATTGCCTTGGACCAGACGCTGCCCTCTACTGACACCAGTGTTGATGCCACGATTCGCGTCCACGATTGCGCCTTCGGGGTCGTGTTCGGTGTGGATGGCTTTGGCCCAGCTATGGACCTGAGCATCCTGTTCGCTACTTGGTGGGTTGTCGAGGTTGAAGGTGGTGGTGCCGTCGGGGTTGGTGGTGTACCAGATATAGGGCTGGCCGGAGTCGTCTTGGAGGTATTCGGGGTTGAATGCCTCCGGTTCGGTTATAAGCCCTCGATTGACGGCCTCGGCGTACGCTTGGGCCTCTAACGAGGTGGGAGAACCGGTTTCCGGTACGTCAACGTCGGGCAGATCGTCCGGGGCGAGTTGGTCGACCATGATAGGTTTGGTTACGGTCGTCCCCACGCTCCAGGCAAGCTTCGCCCCAGGGCCGGCAATTCCGGCACCCAAGACAGTGGTCGTCACGCCCAACATGGTGCCCATCGCGTCAGTGGCGGCCTTCTTCTCGGCCGTCGAGGCCTCCTTGAGGTCGGTTAGACGCTCGCTACCGATCGCGTCCAAATACCCATACACACTCCCGACCTCATCGTACTTGTCCCCAAGCTGACCCGAGTCGGTGATGTTGGGATATTCTTCCATCGCGGCGCTGGTGAATGCAGAAGCGATAGTAGCGGCTGCGTTCTCGTTGTCGATGAGCCGATAGATCAGCGTACTGTACAGGTTCCTGTCGTCATGGTCGGTTTTGCTGTCATCGCCCTGGTATAGGCCCAAGCCATGGGGGTAGCCACCGTATGCGACGTCAACGCCTTCCTCGGCGGTGTTGGCCACCACCACCGACAGGTTCTCCTTCATGGCCTCCGTGTAGCTCGCGAAGGGGACCTGGTCGACGGCGAACTCCATGGACCTGGCAACAGTCCAGGTAGCCGCGGCGGCGGTGTCCGCATTGTCGCTGCCGCGCATGGCGGAGTTGCCCGCCATGGCGGCGGTGAAACCGTCCAGCCCGACCTCGCTGTCCCACTCGCGGCCCGTCAACAGCTCCCACCGCTTCTTGGACTGCTCCCCCGGCACCCACTGCCCGTTACTCATCTGACCGTCGGGGTTGAGATACTTGAAAGCCGCCTCGGGATTGTTACCCATGGCCATCGTCACCCCATACAGGGGGTCCATCGAGTAATCACGCAGCGCCTTGCCCTCGTCGTAGCGCACCCCGTAATCGTCGTCATACCAGCCTTGTAGCGAGTCCGGGGTGCTGCTGGCCGCTGCCCCATCAAAGGGCAGGTCCTCCAACTGGTCGGCCAGATCCACCAGCGTGTTGGTGTCGTAGACGGCATCATCGGCAGCCAGCAGCGCGTTCAGCGCCGACATCCGCCCCCGATGCCCCTTGACCGTCACCGACTCATACATCGCATCCGACCAGGAGTCGTAGCCCTCAGGCGTAGATTCGGAGTTGGTGGCTGAGGCCAGCACCCGCCCCAGCACGTCCACCGCCTGATCCAGACCATCCCTGTCAACATGAAGAACACCTTCCTTGTCGACGCTGTTGTAGTGCCACTGCAGGTTAAGCACGAAGTCCAGGTAGTAGTCCACTCCACCGAAGGTGGTCACCACCGCATCCCCGTAGGCGGGCACATCTTGATATCGGGCCATGTCATCAAGGACCTGCTCCACGGTGCGGCCGTCCTCGGACACGCCATCGAGGCTGCCACTAGCCTGCTGCAGGGCCTCGGCGTCCTTCGCGCCATTGGTTACCGCCTCACCGTTATAGATCATGACATTGGCCGGGGTGTCCTCCACACCGTCGGGCAGGTAGTAGGAGATGAGATCACCGTCCATCGGTGTAATCCCGTTGGAGTTCATCTCCACCGCCTGATTCAGCCGCACCTGCAGCTCGTCCGCCGTTAGTGACAAGTCACCGATGCGCACGTGCGGGAGTGCCCACCACTCGACTTTGTCGCGGATATCGGCGGGATCGTCCCTCTCCGTATTTGCCCTGCTTATGGAGTCCAGCTCCGAAATATTCGAGGAGGTGAAGCTCTTCAAGGAATCAATGAATGCCTGTAGGTCTTCCTCATGTAAATATACGTAAGCCATATGTCACTCCTGTACGATCTGACCAACAATCCCGTCGAGTAGCCGGCCGCGAAAGGCGTACGACCAACGCATGCCGCGGCTCATCTGTACGCCGGTGCATCAATGAGCAGGCAACAACCAGTGGGTGGTACGGTTACGTGTCCAGCGCACCCTCCAGGTTGTACCAATCATTATAGATCGCAGTCACCATCTCGCTAATCAGGTCCTCGTAGTCATCGGCCTTCGGCGACTTCCACGCGTCCGACAGATCCTGGGACAAGGTCTCAGCCTTGTTGCTGCCATCCTCCAGACCGAGTTCCGCACGGGAGTCCTGCACCAGCGCACGAAGCTCCTCAATGGCCTCCTGCTTCTCCTCATCCGCCACAACAAAACACCTTCCTTACGTATAACAAGGACTCTCTCGTCACTTTCGTCCCTTTATAACTGCTTGGTGGGTATAACGCTGAACCGACCTCATCAGCCAGGGGCGAGGACCACATCTCTGACATTCCACCGCTGAACGCGCTCAAACCTCCAACATCGCCGTAGGAAGTCTGACGAACCGTCCTCGTCGTCGGCGTCGAAGCCGCCGTCAGCGGCTGTGCCTGCGTAGAAGTTGTGTGACATGGCTGGCTCAGGGCCCCTTCCCCCGGACCAGGGCCCGGGCACGCCAACAGGAACACACCCGCTCCCAGCCACGCAACGACTTGGTGGGACGGGTTAGACACCAGGACGTTATCACAGCTTGACCGGCCCGAGAAGTGCGAGCACCCGACTCCGCCCGCCTGCCCGGGGCTCGGCCCCGTTCACTCGGCCCCGTTCACTCGGGCCAGGCGGCCTCGGCCTGGGCCAGCGCCTCCTTGGAGTCCAGTTCGCCGGTGGTCCACTGGGTCAGGGCGCTCCACAGCGCGTCCGTACCCACGCCCGACGGCATCGAGTCCGAGGCATCGAAGCGGATCACGGACTGGCGCGACTGCAGCAGCAGGGTGGCGCGCCTGGCGACGTCGGAGCGCATCTGTGACGCATCCACACTCCGGTTAGCGGTGGCCACACCGCCGAGGTCGACGCGCCGCTGCGCCCACTCGGCGCTGGAAAGGTACGTCATGACCGCCTCAACGGCCTCGGGATCGGCCCCGTCCTCGGCGGCTTCTCCGGTGGCGGGTGCGCCCGCGGACAGCTGCACCAGGAAGTCGCCGCCGACGATCACCGGGGTGCCGATGTCGTCATCGACCACCCCCGGGACGAGGAACGCGGAGACGACCCCACCCGTCGTCGCGGACGTCTGGGAGGCCGTGGCCTGTGCCGCGGCGCTTTCCTCCGGCGCGGCGGACCCGCTCGCCCCCGCACCGGCAGCGGTGGTGGTTCCAGATCCCGGAGCACCACCGATGGCAACGACTTCCGCCCCCTCGGGCAGCAGGTTCTCGTACCCGGAGGAGGCGTGCAGCATGTAGCAGGACCCGTCCAGAAGCTGCGCGCCGGCCTCCTCCAGGCTCGTCTGCACGGCCTGCTGGCCGCCGCCGGGGACGTTCCCATCGGCGAGGAGCAGGGTGCCCACCGTGTCCAGCGCGCCCACCGCGGAGGCGTCATCCAGCGCGACGGCATGGTTCGCCCAGGCGTCATAGGCGCCGACGCCGTCGGTGGCCAGCAGCGCCTCCTCCAACCAGTCGCTTACGACCCAGCCGGTCGAGTCGCCGTCGGAGGCGCCCAGGCACCAGGGGGTGACGACGGCGTCGGCCCCGTCGCCCTCCTTTTCAGCGTCGCCGGCTTCCGCGTCCTCGGCACTCCCGTCACCGTCGTCGCCACCGGATGCGTCATCGGCGTCGGTGGCATTGTCGGCGGCGATCCGCTCGGTGAGTGCGACCAGTTCATCCCAGGTGCCGGGCACCTCGTAGCCCGCCTGCGCGAACGCGACCGGCGAGTACCAGATGAAGGACTTCACCGACGCCATCAGCGGCGCGGCGTACAAGACTCCGTCCACCGAGCCGACGTCCATCCAGGCGCGGTCCCAGCCGAGCTCAACGTTGGCGCCCACCGAGTCCGGTACGGCCACCAGCACTCCGGCGCGCGCCAGGTCGCCCACCAGGCCTGGCTGGGGGACGACGGCGAGGTCCGGAAGCTCCGCAGCCACCTGCTTCTCTCCGGTTGCGTCCGCGTCGTCCGTGGCCTCCGGCGTAGTCGTAGCCGCGCCGACCGCCTGCCGCAGCAGGGACTCCAGATCATCCGAACCGTTCTGGACGACGTCGATGCCGGTGCACTCCTCGAACTGTTCGACGGAGGCGTCGAAGCGCTCCGCCTCCGTGCCGGTGAAGGCGGTGGCGATGGTGACCGTGGCGCCGTCGGGGAACTCCCCGTAATCGGCCAGTGCGGCGCAGGGGCCGGTCCCGGTGGCGGTGGGGTCGACGTCGTCGCCCGTAGAGCAGGCGGTCAGGCCGCCGGTGAACAGCAGCAGTGCCGCCGCTGCCGGGGCGACGTGGGCGGCGGCATGCCGCAGGGTGTTCCGCGACCGTTTCATGAGCTCCTCCGGGTTCGTTCCACAACGGCGTCCAGCACGGCCGCACAACCATCGTGCCATACCGTATCGGTAACGATATCCCCTTGCTCCTTAACCCACTGCGGCGCCGAGCCCATGACGGCCCCGACGCCCGCCCAGCGCAGCATCTCGACGTCATTGGTGCCGTCACCCACGGCGATGGCGTGGTCGGAGTCGGTGCCGATCCTGGTCACCAGTGCCTGAAGGGCGGAGGCCTTGGTGATGCCCTGCGGGGCGACGTCGAGCCAGGCGGTCCAGCCGACCGCGTACTCCACCGAATGCAGTGCGGCCCGCCCGACGACGGCGCTGAACTCGTCCACCGGCATGCCCGGCGCCCGCAGTACCACCCGGGTGACCTCACCGCGACGCAGCTCCTCCAGGGGCACGACCGTCTGTTTCTCGATCAGCTCCCCGTCGGGGAAGGGCCGGGACACGCGGAAGCCGGCGCCCAGGTCCTCCACCGCGATGATCCCATCCGGGACCGCCTCCAGCAGGGTGTCGATGGCGGTGGCCGGGTTGAAGGTGCGCGAGTCGACGACCTCGTAGCCGCCCGGGGCGACCGGGGTCATCCGCAGCGTGATGGCGCCGTTGGCGCACACCATCCACCCGTCGGTCAGGCCCAGGCGACGGGCGACCGGCAGGGCGGCGGAGATGCCGCGCCCGGTGGCGATGACCACCTGCACGCCGTGGTGGCGCATGCGGGCGATCGACGCCATGACGCGCTCGGAGACGCCGCCGTCCAGGTCCAGGATGGTGCCGTCCACATCCAGGGCCACCATCAGCCGCCCACCGGGGGCCAGGTTCGCCGTCCCGTCGACGCCGATCGCGTCCAGGCGGTCCAGGTCGGCCATGCGCGCGCGCACCAGCGCGTGGTAGTCATCATGGGACAGCGGGCGATCGTATCCGGGCCCGTAGACGCCGACCGTCTGGGAGTTCCAGGCGGCCGAGCCGATCAGCGGGGTGTCGTCGTCGTTCCGGGTTGACATGTCAGAGCGCCGACGAGGCGGGGGTGGTCTCGCTGCGCATGACGTCAGGCGGCCGGCTCGATGACCTCGAGGCCACCCAGGTAGGGGCGCAGCCCCTCGGGGACGACGACGGTCCCATCCGCACGCTGCTGGTTCTCCAGGATGGCGACCATCCAGCGGGTGGTGGCCAGGGTGCCGTTGAGCGTGGCCACGGGTGCGGTCTTGCCGTCGCGGCGCTCGCGGATGGACAGCCGACGCGCCTGGAAGGTGGTGCAGTTGGACGTGGAGGTGACCTCCATCCAACGGTTCTGGGTGGGCAGCCAGGCCTCGCAGTCGAACTTGCGGGCGGCGGAGGAGCCCAGGTCGCCGGCGGCGGTGTCGATCACCCGGTAGGGCAGGCCCACCAGCGCGAGCATCTCCTCCTCCATGGCCAGCAGCCGCTGGTGCTCCTCGGCGGCGTCCTCGGGGCGGCAGTAGGAGAACATCTCCGCCTTGTTGAACTGGTGCACGCGGATGATGCCGCGGGTGTCCTTGCCGGCGGCGCCGGCCTCACGCCGGTAGCAGGTGGACCAGCCCATGTACCGCTTGGGCCCGGCGGACAGGTCCAGGATCTCGTCGGTGTGATAGCCGGCCAGCGCCACCTCGGAGGTGCCGGTCAGGTACAGGTCGTCGGCGGGCAGGTAGTAGATCTCGTCGCTGTGGGCGCCGAGGAAGCCGGTACCGCCCATCACCTGTGGGGTGACCAGGGTGGGGGTGGTCATGGGGATGAAGCCGTGCTCCACGGCCTTGTCCAGGGCGGCGGTCAGCAGCGCCAGCTCCAGGCGCATGCCCCAGCCCTTGAGATAGTAGAAGCGGGCGCCGGAGACCTTCGCGCCGCGGCGCGTGTCGATGATGTCCAGGCCCTCGCCGAGCGCCAGGTGGTCGGCCGGCTCGAAGCCCTCGGCGGCGAAGTCGCGCGGGGCGGGGCCCTCGTGGCGCAGCACCACGTAGTCCTCCTCGCCGCCGGCGGGAGCGCCCTCGATGAGGTTCTGGAACTGGGAGGCGAGCTCGTCCAGTTCGGCGGCTGCGGCGTTGGCGGACGCCTCGGCCTGCCGGACCCGCTCGGCCAGTTCCTTGGCGCCGCGCAGGGCGACCTCGCGCTCCTCGGGGGTGGAGGCCTTGCCGACCGACCGGGAGACCGTCTTCTGCTCGGCCCGCAGGGACTCGAAGCCGGCCAGGCTGGTGCGGCGGGCCTCATCGGCCTCGATGATGCGGTCGACCAGGGAGACGTCGGCTCCGCGGGCACGCTGGCTGGCACGGAAGGGCTCGGGGTTCTCACGAAGCGCACGCAGATCGATCATGGGTGCGAGTGTAGCCAGACGTGGGCCTGCCGCCAGTCAGCGCCGTATGGGCGCCCCAGGCGCGAGCTCCGACTGCAAACGGCATGAGATCCATCCGCGCGTGATCTAGAGTCAATACCAATAAACCACCCCCCACTACTATCCCCGGCCCGCCCGGCCGGATCTCCGCCTACATTCGGGACCCATCATGTCCAGCACTTCTCCCCCCTCCTTCTCCCAGTTGCGGGCCTTCGTCGCGCTATGCGACCACCAGCACTTCGGTGAAGCGGCATCGGCGCTGGGCGTGAGCCAGCCCAGCCTGTCGCAGGCGATCACCGCCCTGGAGAAACGCGTCGACGGCGAACTCGTCGAGCGCACCACGCGCCGAGTGCTGGTCACCCCGCTCGGTCAGGCGCTGCTGCCATATGCGCGCGAGGCCGTACTCGCCGCCGAGGCATTCAACGAAGCCGTCACCAACCAGGGGGCTGCGCTGGCCGGCACTCTGCGCCTGGGCGTCATCCCCACCATCGCCCCCTACCTGGTGCCACTGGTGCTGGATGGCCTCGGCCGCGAGCTGCCGCTGCTTCGCCCCGAACTGCGGGAGATGGTCACCGGCGACCTGCTCGACATGCTCGGACAGGGACGCCTCGATGCCGCGATCATGACCATCGACGTCGACCTGCGCCGCGCCACCGCGATCCCCATGTACGACGAACCGCTGGCCATCCTGGTGCCCGCCGGCCATCCCTGGGCGGGGCGCAACGACGTCGTCCCCACCGAGCTCGACGAACAGCGGCTCCTCCTGCTCGACGAGGACAACTGCCTGCGCGATCAGACCTTGGCCCTGTGTCAGCGCTACGGCGCCAACCCGCCGGCCGCCGTGGCCACCACCCTGTCCACGGTGGTGCGGATGGTGGCACACGGCGTCGGCGTGACGGTGATCCCCGAGGGGGCGCTGCGACTGCTATCCGGCGAGGAGTACGCCGTTGCTCACTTCGCCGCCCCGGTGCCGACCCGCCGCATCGGCCTGGTGCACCGCCGCTCCTCCTCGCGCGGCGCCGATTTCGCCCGCCTCGCCGGGGTCATCACCGGCCTTGCCCGCCAGGCCGGGCTGCCCGGCGCCGACGGCGTGCCCGCCTGACGCCCCATCAATTCGCGGTCTCGGCACAAGTGATGCGCCGAGACCGGTCGATACGGCGGCAACGAGCCTCATCCGTGCCGGAATACGAGTGCGGCCCGTGCTGCGAACCGTGGCCGCCCCGCCCGAACCGGGGCGGCGGAGTCGCCGGGCCGGTAGCCTTGCCTTATGACCGCCGGCACCGTCCCGGCGCCGGTTGCCGCCGTCGTCATCAATCCCGCCAAGCCCGCCGCCACGTCGGAAGTGCGGCGGGTGCTCGGCGGGGCACTGCATGCGGCCGGCTACCGCACCGTCTGGTTGGAGACCTCCGCCCGGGAGACCGGCGCTATTCAGGCTCGTCTCGCGGTCGCCTCCGGGGCCCGGCTAGTGGTCGCTGCGGGTGGGGACGGCACGGTGCGCACCGTGGCGGCGGGCCTGGCCGGGACCGGCGTCGACATGGGGATCATGCCGCTGGGAACCGCCAACCTGGCCGCTCGAAACCTCGGCCTACCGCTGCGGCGCTACACGGAACTGGCACGCATCGCGGCAAGCGGTCGCGCGGCACCGACCGACCTGTTGTGGGTACGCACCGAGGCCGGTGGCCATGCCGCCGGCATCGCTGAGCCGCCGCAGGGTTGGGCGCGGCCGACCTTGGGCGGCGAGCACGCGTGCCTGGTGGTGGCCGGCATTGGTTTCGACGCCGGCCTGGTGGCCTCCACACGCCCCGCCCTGAAGGAGCGCCTGAGCTGGGGTGCATACGGATTGG
Organism: Actinomyces glycerinitolerans; assembly: GCF_900098745.1. Taxonomy (GTDB): domain Bacteria; phylum Actinomycetota; class Actinomycetes; order Actinomycetales; family Actinomycetaceae; genus Actinomyces; species Actinomyces glycerinitolerans. Next base: position 129,017 of record NZ_FQTT01000010.1, on the reverse strand, counting down.
CGGCACTGGAGAACCTGGGGCAGCGCCGTTTGAATCTGGTGCTGAGGATTGCGAGCGGCCCCGCGAGCGCCGCCGCACCGGAGGCACATGCGGCGGCACCGGCGTCGCCGCAGGTTCCGCGCACCGAACGGATGCTGGCACGCACCCTGCTGATCGCCAACGGTGGGCGGCTGCCCGCGGGGGTCACGCTGCTGCCGGACGCCCGCCTGGATGACGGCCTGCTCGACGTCGCCGCCATCGACACGCTGTACGGTCTGTGGGGCTGGGCGTCGTTGGCGCGGCAGGTGCTGCCGCCGCGGCCGGCGTCCTACTCCACCGGTGGTGCCGCCCAAGTGCTGCTGCGGCGTGGGCGTGAGGTGACGGTGTGGCTGGAGCAGCCCGTCGCCGTCGAGGTCGACGGCGACCTGGTGGCCCCCACGCGCGGCATCCGCGTACGCGTGCAGCCCGGGGCCTTACGGGTGCGGTGCCCCGCATAGCCCAGGGTGCGGCGCCCCGCATGGTCCAGGGTGCGGCGCGCCCTCAGAGGGTGCGGCCGTCGAGCACGTCGGCGACCCAGGAGCGGGCCACCACGAAGTCCTTGTCGCTCGTGCCGGCGGGGACCACCACGGGCAGCGAGTCCAGGCGCGGGTAGGAACCGAGGAAGCGCAGGAACGGGCAGGTGCGGTGCAGACCGATGAAGGCCGCCTGCACGCGCTCCTCCCGGATGTGTCCCTCAACGTCGATGGAGAAGCGGTAGCGGCCCAGGGAGTCGCCGACGGGCCGGGACTCAATGCGCGTGAGGTTCACACCGCGGACACTGAACTGTTCGAGCATGTCCAACAGGGCGCCGGCACGGTTGTGTGGCAGCTGCACCAGCAGGGTGGTCTTGTCGGCGCCGGTGGGTTCGCCGACGCGCCCGGGACGACACACCTTGACGAAGCGGGTGACCGCGTCGGGGTTGTCGGCCACGCCCCCGGCGATGATGCTCAGGTGGTACTGCTCCGCGGCGAGGGGGTTGCACAGCACTGCCTGGTAGTCCAGGGCGGCGGCCGCGGCGTCGTCGGCCTCCGCCAGGGCGCGAGCGGGCGCGGAGGTCGAACTGCCCTCGATGTAGACGGCCTCGGGTAGGTGCTGGTGGACCCAGCCGCGGCACTGTGCCCAGGCGTGCGGATGGGTGGAGATGGCGCGCACGTCCTCCAGGCGGGTGCCCCGGCGACCGGCCAGCACGAAGGTGATGGGCACGGCCATTTCGGCGGCGATCACCAGGGGCGCGCCGGCCACGAGGTTGTCGAGCGTGGCATTCACGCCGCCTTCGACCGAGTTCTCGATGGGGACGACGGCGGCGACGGCGCTGCGGTCGCGCACGCGGTCAAGCGCGGTGGGGACGTCCTGGCAGGGGTCGAGGACGACGTCGCGGGGGGCCACCTGCCGCAGGGCGGACTCGCAGAAGGTGCCTCCGGGGCCGAGGAAGGACCAGGTGGGGGCTGGGGTCGTCATGGGGCCAGGCTATCCCGCGATTCGCCGCCGACGCGCGCGAATGCCCCACGTAGGCTGGGCGGCATGATCGAGCCCCAGCGCATCCGGCGGCGGCCGCGGCGTGCGGTCGCCGTCCGGGCGGTGCTGGCGCTGCTGGTAGGGGTGGTGCTGGGCGCGGTGGGGCCGGTCTCGGCGGCCGCTGCGGAGTCGACGACGACGCCCGCCTCTCCCGCTGCGCGGGCAGTCTCGGCTGCAGTTTCGACTAGCCCTAACGAGTCCGCGCCGCTGGTCGTGCTGGGGGTAAGCGGACTGTCATGGACCGCGGTGCGGGAGCTCGCCGCCTCCGACGACCCGCTGGTCGCCGCGGACGCCGCCGCGGTCCTGGACTATGCGGCGGCGAATGAGCCGGTCAACCTGGTCCAGCGCACGGTCGGGGAGGCCAGCTGCCCGGCCGATGGCTGGTTGACGCTGGGGGCGGGCACGCGCGCCCGCGCCGACGCCTCCCACCTGCATGCCACGACGACGTGCTCCGGTGGCACCTGGACGAGTGCCGCCCGGTTGGCGCAGGCCGACGGCTACGGGGCCGAGCCGGGCACGCTGGCGACGGCGCTCGAGGCGGCCGAGGTGAGCTACGCGGCCGCCGGGGACGGCGCCGTACTGGCACTGACCAATGCGGCCGGGCCGCCTGACTCCGCCGATCCGGCCGCACTGTTGGCGGGTAGCGGAACCGGGGCCGCCGGCGACCGCGCAGCCGACGACGGCACCGCACCGGGCCTGATCCTGATAGACCTCATGGGAACACCGGACTCGGGGGACACCGGGCCGGCGCCGGCGCCGACCGAGCCGTCACGGGCGGCGCAGGCGGTCCGGGCCCTCGCGCAGGCGCTTGGCGAGTTGACCGGGCCGGCGCGCGTCGTCGTCGTGTCCGTGGCCGACCCGCAGGACCCCTCCCCGCAGCTGGCGATCCTGCCAGCCGGAACCACATCCACGCGTGGCAGCGACGGCGGGCTGCTGGTCGGTCCGAGCACGCACCGGCGCGGCCTGATTCAGTTGACCGACCTGGCGCCCACGCTGCTGGCGGCGCTCGCAGGCCGGGACGCCGTCGCCGCTTCCGGGCTGAGCGGCGGGGTGCTGACGCTGCCGACCGCGCCGACCGCCGGCGCCGCAGACCCCTCCGCGGGCGCCGACCGCACAGCCGCCCTGGCCGACGACGCCGTCCACGCCGTCGCCTCCGAGCGCGCGGTGATCCCGGTGACGCTGGTGCTGCTGGCGGCCGCGTTGGTGTTGCTGGTCGCCGTCGGCCTTGGGTTGCGCCGCCCGCGGCGCGGGGCACTGGGGCGGCTTGGCTGGGCGGCCTGCTGGGTGACCGCCCTGCCGGCCGGAATCTGGCTGGCCAACCTGGTGCCCTGGTGGCGCGCGAATACCTGGGCGCCGGCGCTGGCGGCCCTCGTGGGCGCGCTCGGGGCAGGACTGCTCACCGGCTTGGCGGCGCTGTTGGCACGAATGCCGCGCCTGGGCGCCCCGGGCGCGGCGCTGGCGCTGGCCGCCACCGCGCCGGTGGTGATCTTGGCCGATGCCGCAGTGGGCGCACCGCTGGGGTTCAACGGGCCGCTGGGGATGAACGCGGTGGTGGCCGGGCGCTTCTACGGGGTGTCGAATACGGCCTTCGCGCTGGCGGCGGGGGCGCTGGTGGTGGCACTGGCCGTCGGCGCCGACCGGTTCGCCGCCACCCGTGGGCATCGGCGTGCGGCCGTCGTGGCGGCGGTGGCGGTGCCCGGGCTGCTTGCGCTCGCGGTCGATGGGGCCCCGCAACTGGGGGCCGACGTCGGCGGCGCGCTCACACTGATTCCGGCGCTGGTGGCGTTGGGCGCGGGTCTGGCCGGCGTGCGGCTGGGGCTGCGGCGCTGGCTGGGGGTCGGCGCGGTGACCGTGGGCGTGGTCGGTGGGTTCGCGCTGGTGGACTACGCCAGCGGCTCACGCACACACCTGGGCGGCTTCGTGGCCCAGGTGCTCGACGGCACCGCCGGCACCACGCTGGTGCGCAAGGCCGGCGCGCTGGTGAGCCCGTTCCGGTCCAGTCCGCTGGCGCTGGCGGCGCTGGCGGTGGGATTGGTGCTGGCCGTGGCGGTCGCCCGCTGGCTGCCGCGGACGGTGCGCCGGGCCCGGGCGGGGCGGGGCCCCTACTCCTGGTTGGCGACGACGCCCGCACCGGCTTGGCTGTCCCCGGCGCTGCGCGCACTGGCGGTGCTGGTGGTGGTGGAGGTGCTCGTCAACGACTCCGGCCCCACCATGTTGCTCTTCTCGGCGGCCGCCGCCCTGCCGGCACTCGCGGCGCTGCTGCTCTCGGGCCCGGGTCAGGCCTCGCCGACGGGGGCCGCGTCAGCCAGGGCACGGTAGGCGCGGAAGGGCAGCTGGTCGTGGACAGCGGCGGCGTCGAGCTTGTCGGCGGGCACGCGCACGCGCCGCAGACGACGGGAGGTCACCGCCCGCATCACGTCCTTGTACTGGGCGGCCCGGTGCAGGCGCCCGGCACGGTCGTTGCGGGAGACGCGGTGGGTGATGTCGCAGGGCACCTCGATCACGGTCATGCCGGCGACCAGCACATCGATGCTCAGTCCCACTTCGACGCCCCAGCCTTCGGCCAGCGGCGAGGCCGCCTCGTAGGCATCGCGGGTGATGCAGCGTTGCCCGGACAGCGGGGCGACGGGGGCCCAGCCGGTCGCGGAGGCGATCGCCGCGCGGGCGGCGCGCACCACCCTGCCGCGACCACCGGCCCCGGCCTGCTTGGGCGGGACGGCAATGGACATGTCCGCCACGCCGTCGACGATCGGGGGAACCAGTTCGGCGCAGGCGGCGGCGGAGTCGCCCAGGTCCGCGTCGATGAACATCAGCAGTCGGGCCGGACCGTCCTCGTAGTCGCGCATGGCGACGACGCTCGCACCGGTTTCCATGGCGGAGGCCTTGCCGCGGGAGACGGCGTGGCGGACCGTTACTGCGCCGGCGGCGCGCGCGTGCTCCTGGGTGCCGTCGGTGGAGCCGTCGTCGACGACGATTACCAGGTCGACCCGCGGGATGGCCCGGCAGGCGCGCACCGTGCCCGCGATGCGTTCAGCCTCGTCCTTGGCCGGGATGACCACGGCAACGCGTTGGTCAGGGAGCTGGTCGGGGTGCGACTCAGAGGGCGGCATCGGGCTCACAGCCCCAGGGTAGTCATATCGGCGGCAGGTCGTTCCCGAAGACACCACCCTCGGGTCACAGTCCCATTTCTCCGCGTCGGCATGTGAGCGGCACTCATCCAGGCAGACGGAGCCCCGACAACCGCCATATAGGTCAAACGTCCGCCATGGGACAACGGTCCCGATCTCGACCATGTAACCGCGACAGAAAAGTCTTGCTTTCGCCGTTGCGGCAATTTTGTGCCGTCCATCACACTCCGGCGCGTCGGAAGGTGGCATGGTGCAGTCATCGGGACACGTCAAAGGCGACGGGTCCCCATCGCCGGTCTCCCCGCGTCCGCCCCGCCCGGCGGCCACGGGGCCACCGTCGGCCCCGACACCGCGGCGGACACCCCCCGACACCAAAGCGCCGCCCGCGGATCCGCAGCTTGAACTCGCATCCACGGGGGCCGGGTGCACGCGCCGCTACCCGCCGCCCCGCAGCAGGCGGAGACGAACAGGCATGATGGGACTCATGAGCGTCTTCCTCAACGTGGCCGTCGGCTGGGCCCTGGCCACCGCCGCCGTCGCGGCCGCGGTGCTGGCCGCACGCTGGCGCCGGGAACTGACGCTTGCCCGCCGGGACAATGCCCGCCTGCGGGAGGAGGCCCAGCGGCGCAGCACCCCGCGCGACGTCCTCGCCCACGAGATTCGCACGCCCCTGGCATTGATCAGCGCCTCCGCGGAGCTGCTGGACGAGGAGACCCCCGGAGACCTCAACCAGGTGCAGCGACGCTTCGTGACCACCATCCTCGACAATGCCCGCGACGCCTCCCAGATGGCCGAGGACTTCCTGACCGAGGCGCGCCTGGACCACGAGGTCCGCGACCTGCGTCGGGAGCGCGTCGAGCTGCGCGCCCTCGTGCGCGACCTCATCCAGGAGATGCGCCGCTCCGCACACACCCCGATCCGCCTGGAGGACCACGGACGCCCGGTCCGCGTGGAGGCCGATCGCGGACTGCTGCGCCAGGCGGTCGCCAACGCGGTGACCAACGCACTGCGGCACTGCGACGGCCGGCCGGTGACGGTACGCATCAGCGCCGACACCGACGACGCCCTCATCACGGTCATGGACGACGGCACCGGCATGAACCGGCAGGAGCGGCGGCGCGCCTTCACCCCCTATGCGACCTCCAACCCCCTGACGGCGCCGTCGAGCCGCGGCGCGGGCCTGGGCATGATGGTGACGCAGCGGATCATGGAGGCGCACGGCGGCCGCGTGCTCATCGATACGATCGCCGCGCGGGGCACGACCGTCTACCTGACGCTGCCGCTGCACCCCGACACCGTCTCCGGCTCACCTCTGCCGGACGCGGCACCCACGAACGGAGCACCAGCGTGACGTCGAGCAACCCCGTCCCCGGACTGCCTGCCCCGAAGCTGGTGGCGCTCGTCGTCGACGACGAGCCACAGATGCTCTACGTGGTCACCTTCGCGCTGGAGACGCAAGGTTTCGAGTGCCTGACGGCGCCGGACGCCGAGAGTGCCTGGGAGCTGGCCTCCACCCGCGACATCGACCTGGTGGTCCTGGACGTGATGCTTCCGGGCGGTTCCGGCGTCGACCTGTGCCGCCGCCTGCGCGGCACCGGCAGCCAGGTCCCGATCATCCTGCTGACGGCCATGCGCGACGAGCCGGATCGGATCGCCGGACTGGAGGCGGGCGCAGACGACTACGTCACCAAGCCCTTCTCGCCCCGCGAGCTGGCGCTGCGGGCCCGGGCGGTCACGCGCCGCTCCGGTTCGGGTCCGGATGCGATCACCAACGGCCCCCTGCGCGTATCGACGGCGACCGGTCGGGTCTCCTGGGGCGGACGCAACATTCCCCTGCCGGACACGGAGGCCCGCCTACTGGCCACCATGGCGCGGCGGCGCGACGCCGTCGTCACCTGGCAGGAACTGCTCAACGAGGTGTGGGGCACCAGCGACGACTCCGGGGGCCGGGAGATGGTGCGCACCACCGTGTACCGACTGCGTCGGCACCTTCAGGCGCATGACGTGCCCGCCGACGTCGTCGTGGCGGTGCGCGGGCGCGGCTACCGCATGCCGCCCCTGGGGCAGGACTGAGCAGGGCAAGGCAGAACCGCACAGGGCAGGGCGGAAGGGAGGCGCGAGTGCTGACGGCACCCCGCCCCTCACCGAGGTCGGTTGAAGTTACGTGCTGAGATCGGTCGGGGTGGTGGGTCGGTGTTGGATGCGTGGTGTTGGTTACGCCGGTTCACCGTTAACAACGCCACTTAACGGTTTGCTGAAGACCTTGGACGTATGGACAGGCAAACCGGGCTCTTCGTGTTTGTGGGTGTGGTGGTTCCGGGTTGGGGCTGCGAGGCGGTAGTCGTCCTCGGGTGTGAGAGGTCGTTCTCGGGCCGACGAGGTCGTCTTGGCCGAACCCGGGTCGTTCTCGAGCTCGTGACCGTTGGCGGCTGACGACTCGTTGGAATCACCTGGATCAAGCAGTTCCCGAATCACGATGGCGGCCGTTGACGGCGCCGGCCAGTGATTCCACTGATTCCAGCGCTCCTGTTGCCGTGCCCCGGGCGCCCGGGGCGCGAACATGGCCGCCGCGGGGGAGCGGGCTTTTCGCGTACTCACTCGTGCGCCCCGCGGGACGCTGCGCGACGGTTCGTCATGAACGACGACGGTTCGGCAGTTAGCACCAACGATTCGGCATGAACCGCGACGGTACGTACCTCTAGGTGCCGAACCGTCGCAGGAAGTGCCGAACCGTCGACCCGAACACACGAACCGTCGTCGAAACGCACGAACCGTCGCCGCACCCGATCCACCGTGGCCCGCCGAGATCCACGGCGCTCTCTTCCACCCCCGCCCATCACGCCACGCACCGCACCCGATCTGCCGCGCACGCAACCAACAATCCAGACACACGCCAACCATCAACCCGCCACACCCCCAAAACGGAAGAACCGCCAGCGGCTCTTCCGGCCCCCAAGTGCGTCGCCCCGGATTTGTCGAGCCGGCGTGGCTGTTTGACGACGTGGCCAGTCCACGACTGGCATCCCCGTTGCCTCGGACACGGCCCCGTACCGGAGACTCGTTCCCGCGTGAGCCGCCTACACGTCGGCCCAGCAACAACCAGCATCCCGTACGGAACCGAGCTCAGCACGTAACTTCAACCGATCTCGGTGGTTATTTCAACCGATCTCGGCGAGTCCGCGCGGTCCACAAAAATGACACCGCTGTCACAGTTCGCGATCGTCATTCCATCGCCGCCGTCGTTCGCGCCCGGCATCATGGTGGTGACTTGGCGCACAGCTGCGCCAACACTTCCCGAAAGGCATTCCCATGCGTACTTTCTCGCGGTACGGCACCGCGCTGCTAGCAGCCGTCATGGCCGGCGGACTCGCCCTGTCCGGCTGTGCCGGCTCCACCGACTCCGATTCCTCCGCCGCCGGCTCCGACGAGGGCCCGATCACCGTCGCCTGCGGCGCGATGGAGGATCTGTGCCAGGCGTGGACCGACAAGTTCACCGAGCAGACCGGCATCAAGGCCACCTACGTGCGCCTGTCCTCGGGCGAGACCGTCGCCCGCCTGGCCTCCGCCAAGGACAACCCCGAATTCGACGTCTGGCACGGCGGCCCCGTGGACGGCTACGGCGAGGCCGTCAACCAGGGCCTGATCGAGGCCTACACCTCCCCCGAGGCCGCCAAGATTCCCGACGAGTACAAGGACCCCGACGGCAACTGGACCGGCGTCTACATCGGCGCGCTCGGCTTCTGCTCCAACCAGACCCAGCTGGACAAGCTGGGCGTGGACGTCCCCGACTCCTGGGACGACCTGCTCGACCCGGCCCTGAAGGGTCAGGTCTCCGTGGCCCACCCCTCCACCTCCGGGACGGCCTTCACCACCCTGTGGACCCAGGTCACGCGCCTGGGCGGCGAGGACGCCGGCATGGAGTACATGGCGCAGCTGCACAACAACGTGCTGCAGTACTCCAAGTCCGGCACCGCCCCCGGCCAGATCGCCGGGCGCGGTGAGGCCGCCGTCGGCCTGGTCTTCTCCCACGACTGCGTGAAGTACCAGGAGGAGGGCATGACGGACCTGGTCGTCTCCTTCCCCGAGGAGGGCACCGGCTACGAGGTCGGCGGCGTCGCCCTGGTGGCCGGCTCCAGCCACAAGGCGGCGGCCCAGGCCTACATCGACTTCGCCATCTCCGCCGAGGGGCAGAACGTCGGCCAGACCGTGGGCTCCTACCAGGTGCTGACCAACCCCGACGCCGACACCAGCGACAAGATGGCGAACCTGGACGACATCAACCTGATCGACTACGACTTCGCGGCGGCAGCCGCCGCGAAGCCCGACCTGACCGCCCGCTTCGACGAGGAGATCGCCGCCGAGCCCAAGGAGTAAGCCCGGCACCGGGTCGTCGGCCGGTGCGGACACCAGCGTGGTAGCCCGCACCGGCCACACCGCCCCATGCGTCCGCCTCAACCGGGACGGCCGCCATCGACCACTCCCCGCCAGACCCAGCCGAGGACCACCCATGACCTCAAGCGCGCCCCCTTTGACCGCCGCCTCCCTCACCCAGACACCTCCCGCCAAGAGCTCCGCCCGCGGCCGCACCCGGGTCAAGCAGGACCCGGTGACGACGACGATCCTCGTCGTCGTCCTCCTGGTCCTCGTCTTCCTGGTACTGCTGCCGCTGGGCCGCGTCCTGGGCGAGGCGCTGTCCGCGGACGGGCTGGCCGTGCTCAGCAAGCTCGCCTCCTCCCGCACCAACCGGGCCACAGTCCTGAACACGCTCGTGCTGGGCACGGTGGTGGGGACCGTCGGCACCCTGGTGGGCTTCCTGCTGGCCTACGTGCAGGTGCGGGTGGCCTTCCGCGGCAAGCGCCTGTTCCACCTGATCTGCCTGCTGCCGGTGGTCTCCCCGCCCTTCGCGGTGGCGACGGCGTCGATCACCCTGTTCGGGCGCAACGGCATCATCTCCACCCAGCTGCTGGGGCAGGAGTGGAACATCTACGGCCTGCCGGGGCTGACCCTGGTGCTGTCGCTGTCATTCTTCCCGGTCGCCTACATGAACCTGGTGGGCATGCTGCGCAGCCTCGACCCGTCCATGGAGGAGGCGGCCGCATCCCTGGGCGCCTCCAAGTTCACGGTGTTCCGCACGGTGACGCTGCCGATGGTGGTGCCGGGCCTGGGCGCCTCCTTCCTGCTGCTGTTCACCGAGGCCATCGCAGACCTGGCGAACCCGCTGGTGATCGGCGGGGACTACACGGTTCTGGCCTCGCGCGCCTACATCGCCATCAACGGCGAGTACAACACCGCGGCGGGCGCCGCCTACTCCCTGGTGCTGCTGGTGCCCTCCCTGCTGGTGTTCCTGCTGCAGCGGTACTGGTCGGGCCGGTCCTCCACGGTGACGGTGACGGGCAAGCCGACCGGCTCCTTCGAGTTGCTGCGCGCCAACGTGGCCCGTATCCCGCTGCTGGCCGTCTCCGTGGCGGTGCTGGCGCTGGTGGTGACGGTGTACGCGGCCGTGGTGGTGGGTGCCTTCGTGGAGATCCTCGGCGTGAACAACTCCTTTACGCTGCGGCACTTCGAGTACCTGTTGTCCGGCATCGGCAACGAGTCGATGATCGACACCACGATCCTGGCCCTGATCGCCACACCGATCGCGGGGATTCTCGGCATGCTCGTGGCTTGGCTGGTGGTGGTGCGGATGCGGCGCGGCGCCGGGGTGGTCGACTTCCTGGGCATGTTGGGCCTGGCCGTGCCGGGCACGGTCATCGGTATCGGCTACCTGGTGACCTTCAACCGTCCGGTGGCGCTGTTCGGCGTGAACGTCATCGCCCCACTCGCCGGCGGCGGCGCCATCGCGGGCGGCGCCATGGCCATCGTCATGGTGTACGTGGCGCGCTCCATGCCCGCCGGGCAGCGCTCCGGCATCGCCTCCCTGCAGCAGATCGACAAGGCCATCGACGAGGCCTCGACCTCGCTGGGCGCCTCGGGCGCACAGACCTTCCTGCGGGTCACGCTGCCGCTGATCCGGCCGGCGTTCCTGACCGGTCTGGTCTACGCCTTCGCCCGCTCCATGACGACGCTGTCCCCGATCATCTTCATCACCACCCCGCACACCAAGATCATGACCTCGCAGATCCTGGCGGAGGTGGACGCGGGCCGCTTCGGCAACGCCTTCGCCTTCTGCACCATCCTGATCCTGATCGTCATGACCGTGATCGGCGGCCTGAACCTGCTCATACGCGGCACCGGCGCGGGACGCGAGCCGCGCTGAGCGGCCCCCGCCGGGCCGCGCGGCGTCGTCGGCCCCGAACTCACCCACCCAGCCACCCACGCCCCGGCCAGCGGGGCGAGAGCCAAGGAGGCTCCCACATGACCACTTCCGCCACCTCCACGTCGACCGACCGCTCCGAGCGCTCAGCCACCGAGAAGGACGCCCCCACCGGGCACCTCGAGCTGCGCGACGTCGTCAAGGTGTTCTCGGGCCGCGGCAAGGACGTGTACGCCGTGCACGGGGTGAGCCTCGACGTCGCCCCCGGCGAGTTCATCACCTTCCTGGGCCCCTCCGGCTGCGGCAAGACCACCACCCTGCGCATGATCGCCGGCTTCGAGAACGCCACCGAGGGGCAGGTGATCCTCGACGGGCAGAACATGGTCTCGCTGCCACCCAACCGGCGCCCCATGTCCATGGTGTTCCAGTCCTACGCCCTGTTCCCGCACCTGTCCGTGCGCGACAACGTCGGCTACGGCCTGAAGCTGCGGCGCGTGCCCGCGGAGGAGATGCGCGAGCAGGTGGACGTGGCACTGACGTCCATGAACCTGACCTCGCTGGCGGACCGCGCCCCCAATGAGCTCTCGGGCGGCCAGCAGCAGCGCGTGGCGCTGGCGCGCGCCATGGTGGTGCAGCCCAAGGTGCTGCTGTTCGACGAGCCGCTGTCCAACCTGGACGCGAAGCTGCGCGTGCGCATGCGCCTGGAGATCCGCCGTCTGCAGCAGCGCATGGGCATCACCTCGATCTACGTCACCCATGACCAGTCCGAGGCGATGACCATGTCCGACCGGATCGTGGTGATGAACGCGGGGCGGATCGAGCAGGTGGCCACGCCGGAGGAGATCTACCGGCGACCCGCCTCCACCTTCGTGGCGGACTTCATCGGCCGGGCGAACTTCCTGCAAGCGACGGCGCAGAACGTATCCGCGGGCAAGTGCGGCGTGCAGGTGCTGGGACGCGGCATCGAGGCCGCCTGCCATGCGGACGTGCGCGATGGGGACGCCGTCACCGTGGTGGTGCGCCCGGAGTCGGTGCACCTGGAGCCTTACGACGCTGCCGGAAAGGCCGCCGACGCGGGCGAGCTCGTGGGCGACATGGGCCGCGTGCTGTCGGCCGTGTTCTACGGCGACCACGTGGAGTACGAGGTCGAGACGCAGGTCGGCACCATCGTCTGCCTGGAGTCCGACCCGGACGTCAGCGCCGTGCACGCCGAGGGCGACGCCGTGCGCGTCAGCTTCGCCCCCTCCCGCGCCTGGGTGCTGCCCGACGACGGCGAGTAGACCCGACGGTCTGCTCAGAGGGGATCGAAGCTCAGCCGCGTATCAGACGGATGGTCTCGCCACCCCGCAGGAGAGTGACGAGGCCCCGGTAGGGCGCGGCCACGTCACCCAAATGCAGGTGATAGGCATCCAGCGGCTGCTCGCTGACCATCAGTTGCACCTCGCCGGAGTACCGACCGAGCGTGTCAATCTGCACAGACCCCATCTCCAACGCATCGGCGGGTACACATCCCGTGGGCAGAGTGTGTCCACGGGTGCCTACCAGCCGCTGAGAGACACCGCTCTGCTCGACGCGCAGTCGCCAGTCGCGTTCCAGAAGCCACTCGCACTCGCGCACAAGGCCCACCAGCGGCAGAGTCACCACGCCGTCGTCCTCAACCCTCCGTACCCATTCCAGGTGCTGAGACCGTAGTGTTCCTTCCGCACAAACGACCTTCACACCGGGAGTGAGCGCAGAGAGCTCGCAGGCGGTGACATACGCATTGCGGTAGCGGTGAACCTCCAAGGTGGGCAGGCCGAGGTGAAGCGGGGCCCGACGACTCGTCTCACCCGGGATGAACGCCAGCAGCGGCAGCCCGCGGGCGGTGAACAGTTCGGACTGGGCCAGGTAGTACTCCCGGCTGAGCCCGGTACCGGGACGGGGATAGAAGTTATGCCAACCGACGACGTCGACACCGGCGTTCGCAAGTGCATCGAGTTCTTCGGCGGTGATAGTGGAGGCGTTGACCGCGATTCGCATCCCCCGGCGCGCGATGGCACCGACCGCCTCCGTGGTGAAGCCGTAGTCCAGGCGCACTCCCACGACGCCGGCCTCACCCAGCTTCCCGAGGTCTCCACCGAGCTGTTCGAGGGCGCCCGGGGAGACGTCGGCCCAGAAACTTACGCCGCGGTCGCGGTGTACCTCGGCCATCCACGCAATCCACGCATCGAGGTCACCCGCCTCGGGCAGGTGCAGTGAGGTGAATAGGCTCGCCTCGGCGCCGTCGGCGCAGGCCTGCTCGACCACGGCAGCGCGAACCGTCGGAGGATCGGTGGCATAGACGGAGAACAGCATCGTTTTCCTCCCGTCGATCCGGCCCGTGCAACTCAGCCCATGGTATTCAGTACCGGCAGATCAACGGCTCCTCCGTCCCCGTAGACCCGTTCGACGTCGGCCTCGCGGTAGCCGAAGAAGTAGGTCAGCACCGCCCCCATGACGACGGCAATAAGCCAGCCGCCGACGTACCACAGCCACTTTCCAGCGGTGATGACCGGGATCATGAGCAGCCCCGACAGTCCCAGCGCACCGGCGCCGAAGAGGCTCTGCTGCATGCCGAAGGCGATAAAGGCACCCCCGAAACCGGCACCCAGGCAGGCGGTGAAGAACGGTCGCAGCAGCGGCAGCGAAACGCCGTAGATGAGCGGCTCCCCAATACCGAGAACACCGATCGGCAGCGCCGATTTCACGACGTCCCGCAGTTTGTCGTTCTTCGTGCGCATCAGCACGGCCAGGGCCATGCCTACCTGCCCGGCTCCGCCCATCGCCAGGATCGGAAGCAATTCGGTGAACCCGTGGTCGGTGATGAGCTCGGCGTGGATCGGCGTGAGGCCCTGGTGGATGCCAAGCATGACCATCGGGAGGAAGAAGGTCGACATGATGAATCCGCCGATGATGCCTCCGGTCTTGAGGGCGAAGTCGACCAGCAACCAGGTGAGGGCGCGCATGAGGATGGCCGACAGCGGCATGACGACGAATATGCAAAGGGCGGCACCGAGCAGCAGGGTAATCACCGGGACCAGGAAGAGATCGAGTGCAGCCGGCACCAGCTTACGGACCCGCTTCTCAATGGCGGCGAAAAGCCACGCGGTGATAATGACGCCGATGATGCCGCCGAGGCCCGGGGCCAGGTCACCGAATACAGGAATTGTCAGAGGGATCGCCGGAGAGGTCTCGGTGCCATCTGCGCCGATCACGGCGGGAATCCCACCCAGGGCGGTCATATAGGGCACGCCTCCGGCGAGGAAGCCCATAATGGGGGCACCCCCGAATTCCTTGGCGGTGTTGTGGCCGACGATGAAGTACAGCGCCCCGACGAGGATCGACCCGATGCCGGAGAAGGCGAGGAACCACGCGTTGTTCGCTATGTCCGGGTCGAACATCTTCCAGATGTTCGCGATGGCGGTGACCAGGCCGCAGGCGATGAAGCCGGGGATGATTGGAACGAAGATATTCCCGATGTGGCGGAACATCCGCTGGATGGGGGTGGTCTGGCGAGACTTGACCTTAGCGCGGGTGGTTGCCGCCAAGTCGGCTTCAGACCGCGTCAGTTCGGGGTCCGCGTTGATGTCGAGAGCGGCACTGCCTGCGTCGCCCGCGGTTTGATCGAAGACCTCACGCAGCCGGGCGGCGTGACCGGGACCAACGACGATCTGCACCTGTTCTCCCGGAACGACGCCCAGCACTCCGTCGAGCGCCTTAATGCCGTCAATATCGACCTTGCCGGTATCTGCTACGTCCAGACGCAGACGCGTCATGCAGTTGGTGTGCGACCTGATGTTGCCGGGCCCCCCGGCAAGCCGCTGAATGTCGCGGCTGAGCTTGTGATAGTTCATGGCTGAGCACTACTCCTTCGTATCCCCGTGGGGGGAGACCGGATCGGATTGGGTGAAGACGATGGAATCCGGTTGGACGGAAGGCCTTTCCGCAAGCGCGGCCGCGCATCGAGGGGGGTCAGCCGTGGCGCCTGGCTCTTCGATGGCGGCGCGCACGAAACCGTCGGCAGCGTCAAGCGCTCGCCGGGCTTGGGCGGCGTCGACTCCGCGGATCACCATGACGATGGCCGTCTTGGCGTGACCGCCCGCGGCCCGGAGGGCGGCACGAGCCTGCTCTCGGCCGCAGCCCGCAGCGGCCATCACGATGCGCTCGGCCCTTTCGATGAGTTTGGTGTTGTTCGGGGCGACATCGACCATCAGGTTGCCGTAGACCTTGCCCATTCTGACCATGGCGGCCGTAGAGATCATGTTCAGAACGAGTTTCTGACTGGTACCGGCCTTCAACCTCGACGATCCGGTGATTACTTCGGGACCGTTGTCGATTTCGATGGCGATGTCGGCGTGCGCGGATGTGCGGGCACCGGTATTACAGGCAAGCGAGATCGTTGTGGCCCCTAGCTCACGGGCGCGGTCCAGTCCGCCGATGACATAGGGGGTGCGCCCCGAGGCGGCGACGCCGATGACGACGTCTTGCGCAGTCAGCTGTAGCTCATTCAGGTCGGAGACGCCCAGTTCGGCCGAGTCCTCGGCCCCTTCGACAGCCGTGAACATGGCCCCCTTCCCCCCGGCGATGAGCCCAACGACAAGGTTCGGGTCGGTGCGAAACGTTGGGGGGCATTCCGCGGCATCAAGCACCCCGAGTCGTCCGGAGGTGCCGGCTCCCATGTAGATGAGGCGCCCACCCGAGCGGAGGCCCGCAACTACGGCGTCGACGGCACGGGCGATCTGCGGCAAGGCCTGCTGCACGGCATCGGCGACCTTGTGATCCTCCTTGTTCATAACCGTCACGATCTCAAGCGAACTCATGCGGTCCAGATCCGCCGAGGCTGGGTTGCGCTGCTCGGTGATTCCCAGTCGCTGTGATTGCCGATCCCGGGCTGCCGCCGCTTCCAGGTCTGCCATCCTGCTTCCCTCCGACTCCGTTGCCGTCAAGGTGATGCAAGACTACACCATATCTTCCCTGCATGGAACTCCGCTTCATAAGTGGGGGGCATGCTCGAGGATGTACGGTGAAGCTCGCGCAACCAGGAGGACGGCGTTCGAGGAGGCACCCATGCACACCGACATGACCCCGCAATCGGTGCCCGAACAGATCGGCGCCATGGGCTCGCCGCCATCGGCGCAGTCACCCGAAGCAGGAGCTCTTCCACTCACCGAACGGATCCGCCGAGCACGTGACGGTTTCTCCGCCACAGAGGAGGCCCTGGCCGCTCAGATCCTGACGGACCCAAGGGCGGCCCTCTCCGCCACGACCGCCTCGCTAGCACGTGCGGCCGGTGTTTCGCAGGCGAGCGTCGTTCGCTTCGCCCGCGCACTCGGTTACTCCGGCCTGCCCGAGCTACGCCTGGCGCTAGCTCAGGAACTATCGCGCCAGGACCTCGAACGCGAACAGGCCGGCGTCGCTCAAGGCCAGATAAACGCCGACGACACCTTAGAGGAACTGGCCGCGAAGATCGCCTTCCATGAAGCCCGTTCCATTGAACAGACCGTGGCCGGCCTCAACCTGGACGCCCTCGAGCGGGCGGCCCGGGCAATCGCAGACCACGCCCCGGTTACCGCCTTCGGCGTCGGCGCCTCCGGATTAGTGGCCTCGGACCTGTCGCAGAAACTGCAGCGCATCGGACTGCCCTGCCAATTCAGCCCCGACACCCACGTCCAGCTCGTGCACGCCGCGCTCCTGGACACGGATGACGTCGCTGTCGGCATCTCCTTCTCGGGCCGTACCGCCGAAGTGCTCCGCGCACTTCGTCTCGCCCACGGCCGTGGCGCCCTCACGGTAGCCGTCACCGGCAATCCCGCCTCACCAATAGCCGCAGCCGCGGACCTCGTGCTGGTCACGATTGCGCGCGAGACCGAGTTGCGCGCCGCTGCATTGGCGAGCCGCATGGCGCAACTCGCGGTCATCGATGTCTTGTTCGCACGTGTGGCGCAACTGCGGTATGACGACCTCGGTGCCGCACTGGAAATGACCCGTGCCGCCGTCGACGGGCAACGCGTGCGAGAGTAACCACCCGGTCGCACCCGGAGTCACCTTGAGCTCTCCCGCCTGGCACGGTGTCGAGGCTGCCCGCCATGAGGCCATGCGCAACGGCGACCACGTGGAGTACGAGGTCGAGACGCAGGTCGGCACCATCGTCTGTCTGGAGTCCGACCCGGACGTCAGCGCCGTGCACGCCGAGGGCGACGCCGTGCGCGTCAGCTTCGCCCCCTCCCGCGCCTGGGTGCTGCCCGACGACGGCGAGTGAGCCAGCCGAGGTAAGCAGCTCTTCCGGTTTGGGGTGTGGTGCCTTGGTGGTGCGGGCCTTCGCGGCGCCGCAGCCTTGGGGGCGCTGGGACTGTGGGGCCGCAGGGCGCGTTGGGTACGCCCCTTCGGTGTCTACTACGCCGGTTAGACCTGTGCTGAAGGCTCCGCAGCCCTTCAGCAAACACCTAACCGGCGTAATAGAGGTCGAACCGGCGTAGTAGACGGCCCCGTAGGCGACCTCAGCCCCGGGCACCAAGACGCCGCCGGCGCCGCGTCGCGGCCCAAGGGTGTTGCCGAACCGAATAGCCCCCTTGCGGCTCGGCACTCTCCGGGGAGGCCAGGCCCCCGGCACCGATCCCCTATGCCGGCTCAGTCTGAATGCGATCCGGACACAGACCCCGCCACCCACGCTCTGGCGGACACGCCAGCACCCCCCCCACAAACCGGAAAAGCCAGGAAATTCCAGCGACCTGCGCAGCTCCGATCGCACAGCCACCACTCGTCACCATCCCGTAATCTACGGGTGTGACAAACACACCCAACAGGCAAGACACCGTCGGCCCCTTCGCGGGCCGCCACCTTCACGACCTGCACGAAGCGCTGCGCAGCGCCCTGCTTTGGGCAGGCCTGGCCTGCATGGTCGGATCCGCGCTCAGCCCGTGGTATCTGCGGATCCCCACCGGATATAGAAGGGGCGAGGTGGATACGTTAGGCCTGATGGGGATGCTCTTCGGCCCGGAAACCCTGGGACCGGCGAAATTGCATGCGGCCGTAGGGGTCGTTCTGGCCATCACGCTGTGGTTGTGCGCCCTGGGACGGGTGGGCGCTAACAGTGACCGGGTAGATGCCGGGATGTCCCTATTGACCGCGCTGACAGCCCTCGCACTGATCGCGTCCCACGCGGCTCTCACCAATAGTGTCGGTGCCACACCCGGAGCGGGATTACCGCTGATGCTCCTCTCGGTGGCTTTCAGCGGGACTTGCGCCGTGAAGCTGCGCCGCTAGCGCTCAGCCGCGCCGCTCCTGCGCGGCCGCATACAGGGCGTCCGGGTCGGCGAGCCCGTGCGGATAGGGCGTGTCCGGGACGATGGCACCGTCGGCATTGAGATCGAAGTACACGCAACTGCCGGTGGAATCCGGGTCGTCCGTCGTGTCGGCGAGCCACTTAGAAGCGCAGATGCCGACCAGCTCCAGCCCGGGCGTTCCCTCAGCCGCGGCCAACACCGCCGCCGCCTGCTCCTCAACCGTCGGCCCGCCCGGTTGGTCCTCCAGCCGCCTTGCGGTCAGGCTGACAACCGAATCGGCGGGCCGAACGCTTGCGGAATCGCCCTGGGAGTCCAGCCAGACCAGACCGTCGTCATTCGCCGGAAGCGCCTCCATGACGGGGCCCAGGACCTCTGTGGGCACGGTCTTGTCCGAGTCGGCCCTGACCTCCACCTGCCAGCCGCTCACACGTACATCATCCGTGGCCGTCGCCCTTGTTCCGGCGTCGGCGGGGGCGCGCGCAACCAGGCCCGTCGGGACCGCGTCGGCGTCGGCGCGCGTGACCCGCAGGGAGTCGGGGCGGGCGACGATCTCCTCCACGCCCGGGCCCGCCAAGTCGTAGGCGTACTCCAGCGGGGCGCAGTGGGGCGCCTCCCAGTCGCGTCCCACAGACGATCGCGGCCAAAGCAACTGGTCCTCGTAGACGATGCTGGTTCCGCTCCTGGTCAGGCGCAGGCTGAGATCGCGGCGGATGTCGTCACCGGCCTCGGGGTCGAATAGCCCGTTGAGCTGATCCGCCAGTTCACAGACCTCGGCTGCGGTCGTTTCGGGCCGGATCTCCGCCTCCACCACGAGGCGCTCCGGCAGGAGCTCAGGCCACTCCGGATAGAGCTGCGTCGTCGCCGTCAGTACCGCGTCCTGGCCGCCGGCCCAGGACTCCACCTGCCGGCTCAGCCGCCTCAGCGGCGAGTTATACGAGATCACCGCCAGAGTTACCGCCGTAGCCACCACCAGGCAGCAGATGGCGGCCACCCACCGGCGCCAACCTCCCGGCAGGTGCCGCACGCGCCCCCATGGCCGGGAACCGGCGTCGACCACGGGCTGCTCGCGCATCTCATCCCCCACCCGGGGCGCCTCGCCGGTACCCGCGGAGGCCGGAGAGCACCCAGATCTCAGAAATCCCAGTTATGTACACAGCCGCACCATTCCAACGAAAACTCTGACCGACGCTAGTGACGTGTAGCAGACGTGGAACTACCACCCCGAAACAAACTCACCGCACCACCTCCTGACACGAGTTTAGCCACCTTGGCTCAACCCTGTTCGACGACGGAAGGGGTGTCCCCATGATGTCCCGGTACTGCCCCTCGGGACGTCCCCGACGTGTCCCCATGCTGTCCCCGTGGTGCCCCTCGAGACCTCCCCGAGTTCGTGCTGAGTCGAGTAGGCCCGTGTGGCGAAGAAGGCGTGCGGTCCGCCCCATTGACTGGCCACCCATGGTTGTGCATCATGAGTATGCTGATCATGTGCAGCTGCGAGTGACCTCAGAGGCTCTCCGCTTCGATCAGAGTGCCGTTCGGGGCCGCACACGTACGACTCGGCTAAGGAGGTGCGCAGATGGCTACTACACCACTGATCTGGCAGGCGGCGCAGCAGACTGCCGACAAAGTTCGGGAACTTCACGCTCGCCCCGATGGGCAGGTTGATCTTGAGGCTCTATGCGAGTCATTGGAAATTCGTGTGACCCACACCGACGCTCTCCCCGCAGGAACGTCCGGGATGCTCATCAAAAAGAGCGATGACGAGCGTCCACGTATCTACATTAACTCCACCGAGTCAGCCGTGCGCCAGAGGTTTACTTTGGCTCATGAGATTGGGCACTACATGGAGCGCATTACAATCGTAAAGGATAACGACTTCTCATTTCGCGATGAGCGGGGCACTAAGTACGACCTGCACGAGTTCTATGCGGACCAGTTCGCTGGCGCACTTCTTATGCCTCTAAAGCTAATCCTCAGAGCTTTCCCGGATCTTATTAACAACCACGACAGTCTCACTCTCAGCCTTGCTGCCTTCGATGTCGCAGACATGTTCAACGTCTCCTACTCGGCAGCCGCACATAGGCTGGGCCGCTTGGTTAAGCAGGGCGAACTTCAGGCTGCTGCGGCATGAGTTCGCGCGATTCGGAGTCGAGGCCGCACAGCGCACCTGTCCCTCCAACGGCGGCGCAACCCGCATTACCCGAGGGCGAAGGGCCTGATGATGCTGTAATTGATGCCTATGAACAGCTAACTACTGGCGATATCCAGCAGGCGGATGATGTACCCACGTACGCGAGCCACGAAGAGATTGCTGAAAAAGTCGACCAGCTGGAGGTTGATCGGCGCGCGCAAGCCAACGAGTTGCGCTACGAGTTTTTTGACTTTGGTGTGAAGTCTGCATATGTCTGCGTCCTCACTTCGGCGGGCGTGTCCACGTGGATGGCTGCAACTGACAAAATGACCGATACGATTGCTGTCGCATTCATTACTGGCCTGGCTGTAGAAGTCCTGGGCATTACCGCGATCATCGCCAAGTACCTGTTTCCCGATAAACAGAAGGAAGACGCTGAGCGGGATGGGACTAGCGCCAAGCGTCGATACGGCGGTTTGCTGAGAGGTGAATAAGCACGTTTCTCCTAACCTGTTCCCCCGGGGCAGGGGCGGGGTGCGCTCGCGGTCAAGGGGAGGAGTGCGGGAGCACGGCTTACTGAGAACGATTCTCGAATGCGTGGAGGATTTGCGTTTCGATCCGGCCAAGGCCTGCGAATGCTCGGGCGAGGCTCGCCTGGGGGGGCCGCGGGCGGCCTGGAACGCGCCAACCGTGTAGCCTGGGGGCGGGGTGGTGTCGGGCTGCTGGCGGGGCGTTTGACGAGCCCTGGGGCGGTACTCCGGCGGGGTGGCCGGCGGATAGCGGGGTTAAGAAACTGTGGCTACCCTATGGGCAATCTGGGCAGTGACTGGACGATTCTAGAATGTCTGCTGTGCTGTGAGGTGACTGGGCGGTTCCAGGGAGCACGCTGGTTGTTGTGGCCTAGTTGTGGCCGGGTTAGGGTGGCCTGTGCCTGGAAGCGCACCGATCTACTCTCTCACTGGCGTTCGTTCCGTGATGTTGTCGATGTTCGGGCCGCCTGAATCCCGGGCAAAGCCGGGGCAGTGACAGTGCAATACGTGTGTGTTCGGGTAATGTTTGCTGGCTGTTTGCTGGGGGCGGGTGTTTGGTGGGTTGGCCTGGTTCACGTCGGCGGGCCGGTCGACCTCGTGGGTGACGGCGGCCGGGGGCACCGGGGTTTCCTCCCCCGGGTGTCCCCGCCCTGTGTGTTCTGGGTAGCTGGTGGCTAGTGCTGCCATGGCCAGCGGCGGCGCTTACCCCTGGTCTCCTCCTCCTGCTGCTCCTGCTGGCCGGTCTCCTGCACAGCCCCGGTGCCGGTGCCGGTGCTGGTGCCGGCCTCGGTGTCGTCCTCCTGGTCGTCCTGGCCGCCGTCGTAGGTGTCGTAGCCCAGTGCCAGCAGCACATCCCGCAGGCTCACTGCCCACGGGTCCACAGTCGCCGGGTCTTCGGCGGCCGCGTCCTTGAGCACCTGAATGGCCCGCGTGATGCGCACCTGGAAGAAGTCCCCGGTCCACTCGGCCGGCAGCGTCGCCCAGTCCAGGGTGGCTCCGGTCATGTCCTCCCAGGCCTGGGCCTCGTCCACGTCAATGCCGGTCAGGGCGGCCACGATGGTGGCGGACAGCGCCCCGAGGTGGGAGAGGCGGGCGGCTTCGCGGGCGACGGCCCCGCCCATGACGGTGCGGTCGGGCAGCGGTGCGGCGTAGACGGGTTCCTGGTAGATGGTGGAGCCTTCACGGACCTCTCGCAGCTCCACTAGCTCGCCGCGGCCGGCCTGGGCGCGTGCCTGGGGGTCCAGGAGGCGGGTGTCTAGAACCTGGTCGATGGCGCGCTGGCGGCGCTGCTCGACGGTCAGGGCGGCCTCCGCGGCAGCCTCTGCGTCGCGCTCGGCCTTCTCCTTGGCGTCGGCTTCAAGCCGCCGGCGCTTCTCCTCCGTCCAGGCCATGCGCATGGTCAGGGTGGCGTCGCTCAGCTGCCAGGCCACCCACTTCAGGTTCAGCTGCACGTTGCGGTCGTAGTCTTCCTGAAGTTGGGTTAGGGCGTCATCGATGCGTTCGGCGGCGGTCTTGCGCCAGGCGATGGGTAGCTGACTGAACTTGACGGTCTCGCGCGGGTAGTCGGGGTTGTGCCGGTTCAGGTCGGTGCGGCCGCGGCCGGTGACGGCTTCCAGGACGTTGATGTCGATGGACTCGTCCGCTAGCCGCTTGAGGATGGCCAGCCGGGCCTGGCGGCGGGCACGCTCAGCCCCGTCGGGGGCGGGTGGTGGGGCGACGTCGGGGTTGGTGACGTGTAGGCGTCCGTGCTCGACGACGCCGATGACGGTCCCGTGACTGTCGTTCATATAGGTCTCCTAAGGTGTTGGTTCTGTGTGGTGGTCAGGCGTGCGGTAGGCCGGCTGGTGGGTGATTGATGATGCGGGCGGCGACCGCCCTATAGGTCGGGTCCAGGCCCTCGTTGAGCATGACCTGCACGGTGTGGTGGATGCGCTCGCGGGCGAGGTCCCGCCACGCCGGGTCGATCCACCCCCAGCTCATCCGTGGCCCCCACCGGGTCAGTTCACCCTCCGGCGTGCCACACACCTTCTCTGCGGTGCTGGTGCGGACCTTCCCCGTGCCGGATAGCTGCCCCATGATCCGCCGGGTGTACAGGTCGGCCACTAGCTTGTCGAAGTCGCGTCGGCCGACCGCATAGATCACGGTCTTGTAGGCCACCTCGCCGCCCTCGTCCTGTAGAAGCCTGACAGCGTGGCGGACGCGGCGCACGACGGCGGCCTGCTGCCTGCCGGTCAGGCCCTCCCAGCCGGCCCCGTCGGGAAACTCGGTCTTGGGCCGGCCGGTCAGGGCGGCGACTGAGCGTGAGGTGAGCGTGCCGCGCCCGGCAATGTCTCGGATGATGTTGCGGGCGTCGAGGTCGCTGGTCTCCTTCACGTGCCCGAGGTGGCAGATGACCTGGTTGAGGGTGACCGCCCCGGCACCATCCACGCCGTGCAGGGCCAGGTGCTCCAACGCTTCGGCGATCCGGCGCTTCGCCTGCTCACGGTGCGCCGGCCACAGCGTCTGCCAGGTAAGCGCCGGGGTGGGGGTGCCGTCGTCGTCCAGGGTGTCGGCCATGGCGGTGATGATCTCGTCGGGTTCCCCGGTCAGCGCCTCCGCGACGGTCGGGGGCATTGGTTCCAGTGCGGCGGCCTCGTGCAGGAGGCGCAGGTAGTCGGCTCCGAATGGGCCGTCCGGCCCGGTCAGGCTGTACTCGTTGCTCACGGGGGCCTCGCCTTAGAGGAGTGCGGTGGTGGCGGTCATGGTGGCGGCGGTACGGGCGATACGCGCCCCACCGCGGGTGGCAGCCACAGCCACGGGATCGGCGGCGTCGTCCTCCTCCTCGTCGTCGTCGTCGGGCTGGGGAGGCAGGCCGGGGTCCGCGGGCTGCTCGATCACTTCGGTGCCGTCCTCGGCGAGGCGGATGCCTTGGGCGGCGGCGGTGCGCACCACGCGCGGAGTGGCGTCGCCGAGGAGGAGGGCGAGGTCGTCGGTGGGGCTGGTGTTGCGACCGTAGGTGGTGGACATGGTTTGCTCCTGTCTAGGAGTTGGAATTATTAACACACACAGTATACCTCGCCGTTACCTGAATCTGTACCCAATTTCGCTAACGCGGTTGGTGGGTTCGGCCTGGTATCGCGCGGGAAGAATCGAATCAAGGAGGTCCCGTGCTGGGCCGTGGCCGGTTGCGTGTTCGTGACCGGAGGCCGGGCCGGCGCTCGCGGATCGGCCCGGAGGATGAGGCCACGGTACTGAGGCTTCACAGGAGGCGATCTGGGGGCCTCGCGGCCTCGCTCATGTGCTGGCGTCCGGGGAGACGGCGATCGTGCCCCAGGCGCGCCCACAACGACGATCCGGGCATGACGAAGGCGGTCCCGCCTCATCAAGGCGGGGAGAGCGGGCGGGTAGTGCACTTTGTGTACTTTCATGGGTAAAGTCCCTCGCGTGCGCGCGCGTATAGAAGTTTGCTCCTGAAAGTACACAAAGTGCACTACCGCATGATTCCAACGTTTACGGCGTGGTGCAAGCGTAGGTACAAACTGAGGGAAGGTGAACATCAAGTGAACACGCGAGGTTGCACTTACCTAAACTGAGGGGTGTCTGCCACCGATCTCGGCAGCAGACACCCCTTAGATGTCATGACGATGCGGTTCTATCCCTCCTCGTCGGTTCGAAGTCCGAGCCCACGAAAAACGAACCCGCTTGCAGCGCGACGCTTCACGAAACCTCGTGATTCGACCTGACGAGCGAAGGCCTGCTTGCCGATCAGGTCTGCGCCGTCGACCGCTGCCCACGCCTGGAACTCACCGAACAGCTCCTGAACTCCCACGCGCGCCGCCGGGGCGACCGCGCACGCCTCGGAGATGAAACGGGCCACCGTATCCGAATCGGCCTGGTAGCGGTTGGTGGCCTCGGTGACCTTCGCCGCCGTCGGCATCCCGTTGGCGCGGTAGTCGGCCCAGCCGTCGAGCGCCCACGCCAACACGGCGTCGGCTTCCAGCTTCAGTTTCTCCCCAAGCTCGGGGTCACGCTTCGCCTCGGGAATGGTGACGTCGAAAGGAATCACGCGGATACGCCGCCACACCGCCGCATCGTCCCCGGCAACCTTCGGCAGGTGGTTGGTGACCATCAGAGCCGTGTGAGTGGGCGTGAACGTCACAGGGTTGCCGTACAGCGGGCGCGCGGTGATCGGGTCCCCACCCACTAGCTGTTTCATCATCGCAGCCGCGAGCGGCTGATCGCGTTCCGTCTCCGAGGTCACGACGAACCGCCTGCCCATCAGCCCGATCAGCTCGGGGGACGCGTTGGACGCCTTGCCGCGTGCGGACATGAACAGTGTGGATTCGGCGGCGTGCCCGTAGTCGCCGAGCGCGTTCAGGACGGCGTTGTACGCGACCCCCTTAGCGTTCGCGCCGGTACCGGTGGCGGTCAGCGCGCTGGTGGTCTTGCGCGCGGCATGTGTGTCCTTTTGTGGCGGGTCAGCGGCTGCATGCTCCGGCCCACGTCACGGGTTCGCTGTGGAACCCGTGCCACGTGATCTGGAACGTTCCCGTGGAGCCCCAGGCGCGGACGTGAACCAGTGCAATATCGAACGTGTAGGTTTCCAGGTTGGTCGCGACGTAGGACGGACGATAGGTACCGTCCCAGTCGGCATCTTCTTCCATGTTGACAGTCAATGTTTCACCCCT
The DNA here is from genome assembly GCF_900098745.1 of Actinomyces glycerinitolerans. GTDB lineage: Bacteria > Actinomycetota > Actinomycetes > Actinomycetales > Actinomycetaceae > Actinomyces > Actinomyces glycerinitolerans. The sequence goes on along the minus strand of NZ_FQTT01000010.1, from coordinate 103,474 downwards.
AGGTGGGATGATATGAAACACGCCATCAATGGCGGAGGTGTAGTAGTCAGTCGGGGCGACGCTGTAACTGACTGTGCCATCACAGCGTATCTCGTCGACCGTCATTTGTTTGGTCTGGTCAACAAGCACCCATTCACCGAAGTCGTGTGCTCCGGGCACTTTGCTGAACAGGCCTGTTGCCATGGCGATGATGATCGCCAGGACGGCAGCGGTACCGCCGATGATGACGCGGCGCACGGCCTTGGGGGTGGTGGCCCACTTGGCGCGGGCGTAGTCCCTAATGGACGGGACAGGCGCGGGCGGCGGAGGCGGAGCCGGAGCAGGAGTCGGGGCGGGCATGGGGGTGGTCATGGTAGGGACTCCTTGTATGAGTGGGGGTGGTTAGCGGATGAAGACAGTATGTGCGGGAACGTGTAGTTCCTGTTCTAAGGCGTGGGCGATCTTCCGCTCAGTCAGCATCGAGGTGTCATTATAGGTGAACAGGCTCAGCTGGCTGTGGAAGATGCGACGGACGAAGGCTGCGGTGTCCGACTCGCGCTTGACCCACACGTATGCGGGGGTGCTGGTGGCGCGCACCTCCCACTTTATGACGGCCGCCCCCTGTGTGTGGGATGCGCGGATTGCGACCACCATGGTCAGCGGAAAGTCCATGTGAGGGAACAATGCGGGTGAGATAGGCATCGGGGGCCGGGGTAGGCGGGGCTGGTGAGGATGTTGACGATCCGGTTGCAGCAATAGCCAGCCAGCTCGGCATACTGGTAGGTGAGCCCGTAGGTGTCCACCCGCTCGGCCGCCTTGGGGATGAGGTAGGCGTTCAGGACGAGGTGACCGAGACCGTGGTGGCCGTACTCCAAAGCCGGGTTGGGAAGCTCGACGGTGCGCTCGGATCGCAGGTCATGAGTGGCGAGGAGACGCACCGTCTCGTTAAGGTTGTGCATGGCCCGGTCGGGGTCCGCCATGAGGTCGTTGGCCTCGGGGGGTGAGGATGATGTGCTGCGGCCGGTCTGGGCGTGCAGCACGATGCCGTCATGGATGTCGTTGTGGCTGTTGAGGATGACGTTCCAGTCACCAAACGCGGATACGGGGCTGTCGGCCTGTACGTTGCCCAGGTGTTGCGCATGGTGTTGTGGATTGTGTCCTGGCCGTAACCCAAGGTGGGGTTGGCGCTCGCGGGTGCTGGCGATGTCAAGGTGCCCGGGGAGTGAGTGCGCAGGAGCCGATCTGGGAGCCTTGCAGCCCACCCCACGTGCTGGTGGAGGGCCGCGAAAACCCCGCCAGGCACGCCCGAGTGGCGATCCTAGGCACTCAAACGCCTGCCCTCCCGCCACCGGTACCCCTTGATCGCTTGATCAGATAAAGCTCACAGGTCTAACGGTAATCATGACGGTCGAGCGATGCCTCGAAGCAGGCTCGATCCATATTGGTGTTCCATACCCTTCGGCCACCAGTTGGACGTAGGCTGCCGCCTTTACGCTGCTCGGAGTCGAACCATGCGACAGTTTCTATCTTGGCGATAGCAGCGTTCTCTTTCCTCATGTCAACCAGTGTGTCAAGAACGGGAACGAGGTCCGTGTCCCGCGAGGCAAGGATGACGACATCGATGTCGTTGCGTTGGGCTTGGCGCATGCAGGTCAGTGCCACGAGTACATCTACGCCCTTCTCCCGTCCTGGTCCCGTCGGAATCTTGCGCCCGTGGATGTTGGTGGCCGGAGTGCCGTCTGCTTGTCGCTGGTAGTCGTACTTGAGGTCTCGCAGCTCGACGATGGCCCCTTCCTGACGCCATTGATGTGCCTGGGCTGTAGCGCGGCGGTGCTGTGCTGAGTCGTAGGCCGAGTTGGGTAAGCCGCGGAAGGCGTAGACAGCGGCGAGTTCACCAGGGGGGAACCCTGAGCGCTGTTTGTCGTTGCGGCGACGTACGGCTGTGCGGGCGAAGTTCATCGGCGAGATGAGTGCCTCCCACAGCTGGCGGTCGGGTACGAAGATGCCATGGGCTGTGAGGTGTACGTTCTGATAGTCCATGACGACGACGACACGTAGTGAGCTGTCCACCGGCCACTCCTGGGAAGAGAAAATCCCCACCAACCCAGATGTGAGCGGTGGGGAGCAATGAGGCAAGACTACTGTCGGACAGTCGGAAGTGCAACCTGTGAATCCGATCCTTCATGATGCGGCAGCCCAGGGAGAGGCGCGTGCAGGGCTAGACCCCCGTAGCAACGCGGCAGTGGCCCCGCCACCCCTACCGCGCGGGCGAGGGGCGACGGAGCCACCAGGACGAGTCAGTTGGACTAGGAGGCGCGGCCCTTCTTCCTGCGGCACTCCCGACGCCGGGCCTCACGGACACGCCGCCCGACCGCGGTCTCGGCGCAGGTCGGGTGTATCCCCTGGTCGCCGGGGTATGGGGTGCGGGGAAGGTGGCAGACCGGGCACCAGTAGCCGGTGACCTCTATCAGCCGCGCAGCGGGAATCTCGACCTCACCGGTGTCGATCTTCCACATGTTGCCGCGCTCGTCAATGATGATGCCGTTGCTCATGGCCGGTCACCTCCCGCGAGCGCGGTTCCGGTCGCCCCGCCGCACTCGGCGCACAGGTCGGGTTCGGGTGCGCCGTGGGGGCAGGTGCCGGCCTCGGCTGGTTGTGGTGGTGTCTCCTCTTCGTCGGCTGAAGGTGTCACCGAAGGTGCTGAAGGTGTCGTCTTTTCAGGACATGGCACCTTCAGCACCTTCGTGGCACCTTCGGACTCGAAGGCCCACACCCAACCCTGCCCCATGCTGGCCTTGCGGGTGGTGATCCTGGGGCTCTTGCAGCGGCGGCGGGCGTTCTTCAATGCCTGCTCACTGAACCCCGCTGCGCGTCCCGCCTTGATCACTTCCCCGGCACCGGCCTCCCCGCCCCGGGAGCCGATGAAGTCGACGATGAACGCCTCGGCCGCGCTGCGCTCGTCGGCGTCCTCCCCGTCATCCTTGGCTCGCAGCAGATCGGTCACAGAGCGCTCGGAGACGCCCTGCGGGGTGAAACGCCCGATATGGGCCTCCTCCCCGTTGGGCAGCGGAACCGTAGCCTCTTCAATGGTGTACTGCAACGAAGGCAGCGAGGCAGCGTCCCTGCCGAGGCTGTTCTTCGTCTGGGACACCACACGGCAGTCGTTGCCGTCGTCGCGGGCGAAGGCGAACACGGAGCGAGGCACGTCCGTAAACGCCTTGGACTCGGACACAGCCATGATCGGGTCTGTGTGGGCGCCCTTGTTGTGGTGCGCGATCCCCAGCACGACGCTGCCGGTCCGGTCGGCGATCCTCACCAGAGGGTCAAGCATTCTGCGCACCTCACGTGACCGTGACGCGCTCAGCCCGTCCCCCAGAAGGGACATTAGCGGGTCGACAACCACAAGCGCTACGTCGTTCGCGGCGATGGCTTCCTCCAGGGCGGTGTTGTCCCGGGGCAGGCTCATGGTGACCTCCTCCCCGAAGGCCTCCTGCACCTGCACGCGCCCAACCTTGGACAGGTCGGCACCGGCGGCCATGAGGCGGGGGACAAGGGTGTACTCCCAGGAGTCCTCAACGGCGACGTACAGCACGCGGCGCGCCTGGCCCCGGTATGCGCCGGGCAGGGTTCCGCGGGTGATCTGCGCGGCCAGCCAGATACCGAAGGATGACTTGCCGGTTCCCTCCCGCCCAGCCGCGAGGGACAGGGAGCCGACGGGTATACGCCCGTCGCCCTCGTACTCCCAGGCCCAACGGACCGCACGGGGCGTGATGGTGTCCACCCAGGTAACGCGCAACTGCCGTGCGCCGTCATCGTTGTTGAAGGGAGAGGCGTCGCTCATGCGGCGGCCCCCCTCTCCGACGCGGCTCCCAAGGTCTTGATGACCTCTGCGAGCTGTGCCCGGTCGGCGCGGATATGTGCGGCGGCGTGAGCCTCCTCATCGACGTAGCCGGCGAACGCGCCAGCCACCACCTCGGTCACCTCGGCACGGCCCTCGGCACGGCCGACCACGCGACCACCGCGGTAACCGAGTCGAGTCCCCTCCTCGAACCCGGTGGCGCGGGCCGCGGTCTCCGCGGAGGCGAGCTGGAAGTTGATCCACTCCCGCTGCTCGGGGGTGAAGTCCGGCATCGCCCCCGCCGGCGGCTCGGGCACCTCAGTGTTGTGCTCTGAGGCGACCCTGCGGGCCAGCCAGGAGTCCACCTGCTCACGGACGCGGGCGGCGTCGGCGTGCAGCGGGTAGACGGCAGCCCTCGGGTCGTAGGCACCATCGGCGTCCACGAACAGGCGGGACAGTTCCGCCTTGGTTGGGTACTTCGACGCCGGCTTCGCCGCCGGCCGCGCCGGGGCGACGAACGGATGCGGTGTCACCAGTGTGTTCATCGGGTGCTCCTTTCATCGGAGCACATGCGGACCGGAGACGCCGCAGCGGGTGACGCCGCTGACGGCGGAGACGACGGCGGGGGCGATGCCGGGAGCCTGACCGGTCCATCGCCGACGAGATCACCACCGGCGGCGGCCAGGGCGTCGAGCAGGGCTGCCCTGGCGAACCAGGCGCGCTCGCGCAGCTCGCTTGTTGGCGCGGTCATTGCCGCGCGCGCGGTCAGTTCGGCAGCGATACCCAGGTCGCTTAGGCGTTGCCGGCCCCAGCGGGCGGCGCGCTCGCGGTCCGTCTCACCGTCGATCATCGGGTAGGTGAGCTTGTCAGCCACGATGTCCCAGCAGTCGGGAGAGCTGGACGCCGAGGTTTCGCTACTGCTGGTTGCGGTAGGATTGAACCAGGCCGTCAGGAGGTTCCCCAGGACTGAAATGATGGCCTTTCCCATCTCAGCGCCCCTCCTTGGTGGAGGTGGCGTCGGCAGGGATGCCGACCCCGAGCTGTTCCAGGGTTGCCGGCAGGTCGGCCGGGACGGGGATGCCGAGTCTGTCTAGCTCGGTGATGGGGATGCGGCGGAGCCGGTTCCCGAAGCGGATGACCTTCAGGTCTCCGCGGGCGATCATGCGCTCCACGGCGTCGCGCGAGATCATGGTCAGCGCACAGAACGCTCTGACGGTGATCGCCGTTGGCGCGCTCACGCAAGTGGTCGTTATGGACAAAAGTCTGCCCTCCGAAGAGGCCGAGACCGAAGCTCAGTATCCCTGAGTCCGGTCTGCCACTCGGAGGGCGGCGTGTTGATTAACTTGCAGTACGTACATTACGCGGCCATAACGGACAGTGCAACACTAACCGCGGAATGTGAGTCATATCACGCACGCATGAGCATAAGCCGCCCGAACTGCCTGACACCCTCCTCCACCATCTCCTTCACGCCGGCAACCGAATCAGCGCCGACGCCGCCCTGCGCGACCCGCAACACCCGATCCAGCGAGTACACCACCTCAACACCCTCAACACCCGCAGCTGCCCGCACCGGCACCGAATCCCGCAGGGAGTTCACCACCAACGCCACCCTGCCATGGGAGCGCATACGCGCCAGCAGCCCAGGCCACTCACCGTCGGGCACAACGCGGTCCAGCACCACGCGCCTGTCCTGACCCAAGCCGTATGCATGGAAGCCTCCGTCAACCGGGGTGAATCCCACCAGGAACTTCGTCTCCCGCATCTCCGGGTGCATCCACACCAGCTTGCCCTCACGCACCGCCCGGGCGGTCATCGCATCTACCAGCGGCATCACGTCCGGCTGCCTCCGGCCGACTGCCTTCACCAGCGCGGACAGGGGGATCATCGGCGGCAGGCCCTTGGCGGCGGCATAGGCCAGCGCCTGGTCAAGCACTGCCACGGTCGCATGATCTGATTCAAGGGCCAGGTCAACTGACAGGCGCGAGTTCTGCCGGCGCGCGTGACGCCTGCACTGCGGGCACACGACGTTGACGCTCCCGTAGCCGTCGTACTCCCAGCCCGCAGCGTCCTTCACCGAGTCCCGCCTGCTGCCTCCACGGGCGATGGTGCGCGGGTGGCCGCTGCTCAGCGGGACCGACACCTCATACATGAGGATTGGCTTGTCGTGCCGCAGTCTGTCGGCGGCGCGAGGGGACAGCACCGCGCGCACGGGACGCCGGCAGGGACCCCAAACACCACGCGCCGGCCGAAGCCGCGCCACCGCAGCTGATCGCAACCTCGACGACCTCAGCGGCCGCATCACAGGCAGAATCGACACACGCGGCCCGGAGGTGCGCGAGCCCCGCGGGTAACTGGGGGGCTTGTCCACCGCCAGGAACTCGTACCCCCAGGCCGCTGCCGTCTCGCAAGAGCACTCCGGTCCCGCGTCGCAGCCGGGCTCGTGCACCACCATCCGCTTCAGGAACAGCAGCTCCCTGTCCCCCTCGTGCTCGGGGTCGTCGCAGTAGACGGTCAACACACGGAAGGTGGTGGTCCCGCCACCCACCGGCACCCTCTCCACCGAAACCACCACATCATCCCCGTCCCGGTCAATGACTCGGGTCGCCCGTGTTTCCCAGCGTGTCACGCCTGCCTCCTGTACTTCCTGATACTGACCACGGTGCTGTCCTGTTCACTGTCCAGCAGCGCCCGCTGCCTGGTCTTGACCGCATGCTGGTAGAGCGTCGCCATGCTCGCCGTCGTCCAGCCGTAGCGGTCCATGAGGTCGGCGGTCGTCGCTCCGAGTTCCCCGAACCTGGTTGCGCTGTAGTGGCGGAAGCCGTGCCAGCCCAGGTACTCGTCGTCACCCAGGATGATGCCCGCCTTCCGCAGCGCCACGTCTAGGGCTTTGCTGGCCGTTGACGCCATCAAGAACCTCCTTTTTTCCACAAGGGAAGGGAATATCGGTGCGTCCACCCCGCCCCCCGTGTGAGCGTCCATGTGCTCACGCAGCGCCTCGACAGTGGTGGGCCGCAGCAGGACGGTCCTCGAACGGCGTGTTTTCGTGGAGCCGAGCACCAGCGCGCCGGTCTCATCGCGCGTCAGCGAGTGGCGCACCTCCACTTCCCCAGCATCCAGGTGCACGTCACGCCGCCTCAGCGCCAGGGCCTCATTGATACGCAGACCGGCGTCGGCCAGGAGGATAACCAGCGCCTTCAACTCCGGTCGGATCGCCGCGGCGATCGCATCCACTTCAGCATCGGTCAGCAAATGCCGCCTGCCTCGCGCATGACTCGCCGTGGGGCGCTTCAGGCGACACGGGTTCTTCGCTAAGGGCGTGTCATCGGAGGCGACGGCGGCGTTCAGCATGATCCGCAACGTCAGGTAGGCGGAGGTGCGCACGCCGTCGGAGGGGAGGGCGTCGTACCAGTCGGCGATCATCTCCGGGGTGAGGTCCACGAGCCGCACGTCACCGAGCCCCCTTGTGACGTGACGCAGACGGTCCCTGTAGGTGCGGATGGTGGCGGCAGTGACATCATCAAGGCGCTTGCCCGCAAGCCACCGGTCGGCCCACACGGCAACCGTGAGCGCCTCCGCCTCGGCCTGAGCGGCCGCAGCCGCTTCCTCCTCGGCCTCGCGGGCGGCGACGGCAGCGGGGTGCTCCCAGGTGCCACGGTCCATCGCCAGTTTGACCTCGTGCAGCCACCACTCGGCGTCCTTCTTCTGGTCGTACGTGCGGGGCGCGTTGATCCACGTCCGCTTGGGTAGGGCGGTGGGGTCCTGGTAGCGGGCGCGGTAGCGGCCGGACGGCAGCTTCGTGATGTTGCCGAATGACTGGCGCTTCACCTTCGTCTTGCTCATGGCGGCCTCCTGTAGGTCTGTTACACGGCACCCGATTCCGTGTAACAAGGACAGCATACCCGAGCGGTTTTCCGCGGTCTACAGCGTCTGTACAGTTGTTCGACTAAGCCACCGTTTCAACGATTCCAGGCGCACCATCCCGCAGCAAACCCGCCACCACGACCACCCTGAACGTCAGAAATCCCAGTCCTCATCCTGGGTGGCCTCGGCGGTGCCGATGACGTAGGAGGAGCCGGAACCGGAGAAGAAGTCGTGGTTCTCGTCCGCGTTGGGCGAGAGCGCGGCGAGGATCGCCGGGTTGACGTCGGTGGTGTCGGCCGGGAACAGCGCCTCGTAGCCGAGGTTCATCAGCGCCTTGTTGGCGTTGTAACGCAGGAACTTCTTCACGTCCTCGGTCAGGCCGAGTTCGTCGTAGAGGTCCTCGGTGTACTGCTCCTCGTTGTCGTACAGCTCCATGAGCAGCTCGAAGGTGTAGTCCTTAAGCTCGGCCTGGCGCTCCGGCGAGGCCTCGCGCACCGCCAGCTGGTACTTGTAGCCGATGTAGTAGCCGTGCACGGCCTCGTCGCGGATGATCAGGCGGATCAGGTCGGCGGTGTTGGTGAGCTTGGCGTGCGCCGACCAGTACATGGGGGCGTAGAAGCCGGAGTAGAACAGGAAGGACTCCAGCATGGTGGAGGCGACCTTGCGCTTCTCCGGGTCGTCGCCGCGGTAATAGTCCAGGATGATGCGGGCCTTGCGCTGCAGGTTCTCGTTCTCCTCGCTCCAGCGGAAGGCCTCGTCGATCTCGGCGGTGGAGATCAGGGTGGAGAAGATCGAGGAGTAGGAGCGGGCGTGCACCGACTCCATGAAGGCGATGTTGGTGTACACCGCCTCCTCGTGGGGGGTGCGGGCGTCCGGGATGAGGGAGACGGCGCCGACCGTGCCCTGAATGGTGTCCAGCAGGGTCAGGCCCGTGAACACGCGGGTGGTCATGTTCTTCTCGGCGTCATTCAGCGTGGCCCAGGACTGGACGTCGTTGGACAGCGGCACCTTCTCCGGCAGCCAGAAGTTGCCGGTGAGCCGGTCCCAGACCTCCAGGTCCTTGTCGTCGATCAGTCGGTTCCAGTTGATGGCCTGGACGCGGTCGATGAGCTTGATGGGCTCAGGCATGGGGATCCTCCCGGGTGTGCTCAGTTGAGGGCCTCATGCTATCGACGACGACGCCTCCCACCCCGCCGCGAGGACGTGAGATGCCCCGCGGCCGGGGCCGCCCGGGCCGAAATGCGCAAGCGCCTCACAGACACGGTAGGTCGATGCCTTAGCCTGGTGCCTCCCGGCATGCAACGAACGGAACTGTTGATGATCGAGTCCTACCCGGTACTGTCCCTCGTCCCGCCGCTCCTGGCGATTGCGCTGGTCATTGGGACGAAGAAGGTCATCTCCTCGCTGGCCGTGGGCATCCTGGCGGCTGCCGCGCTGGTCGCCGACGGCGGTATCGTCGGGACGCTGGCGAAGGTCTGGGAGGCCTTCTCCCAGATCTTCTGGTCGGACGGCGCAGTCAACTCCTACTACGTCCTCATCCTGGCCTTCCTGCTGACCCTCGGCGTGATCACCTCCCTCGTGCTGATGTCCGGCGGCACCCAGGCCTTCGCCGAGTGGGCGATGACGCGGGTCCGCACCCGGCGCGGCGCCCAGATCCTCGCGGCGGCGCTGGGAACGGCCATCTTCGTCGACGACTACTTCAACGCCCTGGCCGTCGGGCAGGTGGCCCGTCCGGTCTCCGATCGGCAGCGAGTATCGCGGGCGAAGCTCGCCTATCTCATCGATTCCTCCTCCGCACCGGTCGCCGTCCTCGCCCCCTTCTCCAGCTGGGGTGCCTCGATCATCGGCATCATGGGGCCGATTGTGGCCGCCGTCGGCATCCAGGTCTCCGACGCCAGCGCCTTCATGCGCTCCGCGGGGATGAACTACTACGCCATCGCGGCCCTGGTCCTGTTGTGGGTAGCCGTCGTCTTCGAGATCGACTTCGGCCCGATGCGACGCGAGGAGAGCCGCGCCGTGGCCACCGGCGGCCTGTACGCGCCCGACGAGCAGATCCCGGGCCAGCTCACCGATTCTCTGCCGCGACACGAACCGGGTGCAATGCGCGCCCTCATTGTGCCCTTCGCCGTCCTGGTGGTCGGCGTCGTCGGCGGAATCCTGGGGACGGGCCACCACGCCTCCAGCTCATGGTCCCTCCTAGACATGCTCGCCAACACCGACGTCGCCCTCGCCCTCAACATCGGCGGCGTACTCGGGCTTGCAACCGCCGCCTTCTACTACTTCCACTTCACCCACGAAGACCCGATCTTCGAGGCGAAGACCGCCGCCAGGGGCGTCGTCGAGGGCGCCCGTTCGATGCTTCCCGCCATCAGGATCCTCCTGTGTGCCTGGATGCTCGGCTCGCTGATCTCCGAGCTCGGTACCGGCGCCTACCTCGGCTCGCTGGTCGAGTCGACCGCGGTGTCGGCGCGGTGGCTCATCCCGATGCTGTTCGTCGTGGCCGGGGCGATGGCCTTCGCAACCGGCACGTCCTGGGGCTCCTTCGGCATTCTGCTGCCGATCGCCGGGGAGATTATGGGGGCGGTCGCGGGCGGCGACCAGTTGCTGATCCCCGCGTTCGGGGCCGTTCTCGCGGGCGCCGTCTGGGGCGATCACTGCTCCCCGATCTCGGATACGACGATCCTGTCGAGCACGGGCGCGGGCTGCAACCACATCACGCACGTCAATACGCAGCTGCCCTACGCGGGTGTGAGTGCGGTGGCGGCGCTGCTCGGATACGTGGTCTTCTCGGCGACGGGTTCAGGGGTGCTCGGAGTTGTTGTCGCCGTCGCCGCACTGGTGGGCTTCGCCCTCGCCGTCCGCGTGTGGCTGCCGGTAATCGGCCCGGCGAGCGACGCCTCGTCCGCGCCCGCGGCCGGCGACGGGCATGAAGAGGTGCTGAACTCCCGGAGTTAGCGGGCTCAGCCCGCCCTCACCCTCTGTTACGAGCTTTTGCACCCTGGTGTGCGGGTAATTGCCGCACACCAGGGTGCAAAAGCTCGTAATGGACGAGGAAGGCGTGTGCGAGGCGCCGGGGGTGACACCGGAGCGACCCCGCGCGGCCAACCTGCACGCCCCCGCACCTGAACCGATGACGACAGCCAATCGCCACACCTCCAAATCGGAGGAGTCCATTGACTCAGCGGTACAGCGGGAGGGAGCCGGTCAGCGAGGTGACCTGCGCACGCGGGCCGATGAGCGCCACGGCCAGGTAGTCCAGGTCCGCGGAGGCTACGGCCGCGAGCGCGCGGATGTACTTGTCATAGGTGTGCGCCCCGGCCGCCGTCTTAGTGAAGCCGATGATCTCGATGGGCGGTTGCGCCTGCACGAGTTCGGCCAGGCGCTCCGCGGGGGCGACCAGCACCGGAACGGGGGTGTCGGAGATGCCGGCGTGCAGGTGGCCGTCGGCGTCGGGCACGTCGGGGCCGATGAGGTCCTGATGGCGGGCGCCGATGGTGAGCGCCAGCAGCGCGCTGGCGTTCGCTGCCCTGGCGGCGGTGGTGCCCTCGGCGATGACAATGACGATCTTGCGTTTGGTCGAGTTCTGCTGACTCACAGCGGGTCTCCTCAGCGGGATTGACGAATATTGACAGGCGGGCGGCGGTTGAGCCAGCCCGCGAAACGGTTGGATAGATCGGGAAACCAAGTCGGCCTCCGGTGGACGCCGGGGGCGGGCTCGACCCATGCAGGACATAGTAGTCACCCATTGGGTGACTATGCGAATAGGTTGCTGGGTGACTAGGCTTCGGCGGGGCGCTCCGGGGCACTCGATGCCGCCCGAGCATTTCGGGCGCGTCGTGCACCGATGGACGCCGACGCCGATGCATCGCGGTCAAACGCCACCACACGGCCACGGCGTCTCCCCTGCCCCTGTACGCAGTTGCGAATTGGAGGATGCGGATCATGGCTTCAGTAGCGGAGCAGTTGCAGGCACTGGGGATGACCGATTGGGAGTCCCGCGCCTACCTGGCGCTGTTGGAGGAGGCGCCGGCAACCGGCTACGCCATCGCCAAGCGGGCCGGTATTGCTCGCTCCAAGATCTACGAGGTGCTCGCCTCTCTGGCCGCCGACGACTACGTCCAGGTCTCGCGCGGCGAGCCGCAGCTGTACGCACCCCTGCCCCCGCGCGAACTCATCTCTCGTCTGCGCTCCCGCTTCAACGACAATCTTGATGCCGCTGAGGCCTCACTGTCCGCCTTCGCGGCCGATGCCGTCCACGATGGCGCCATCTGGGACCTTCAGGGACGTGCCGCCATTATTGAGCGGGCCAACCGACTCATCGCCGCCGCGCAGCACCGCATCCTCGCCGAGCTGTGGGCACAGGACGTACCCGCCCTGGAAGACAGCCTGCGTCGGGCCGCGGACCGCGACGTGGAGATCATCATCGTCGGTTATGGCGAGATCGAGCTCGACTGTGCAACCGTCCACCCCCACCCCGCCACGGACACCGTCACCGCCGGGCTGGGCGGCAGGTGGGTGGTCGTCTCGATCGACGACCGCGAACTCGTGGCCGGGAACGTCTCCGCCGGAGCGCACTCGCGCGCCGCCTGGACCAGCCACCCCGGCCTGGTGGTGCCCGTGACCGAGCTCGTGCGGCACGACCTGTACAAGTTGGAGATGCTGGCCCGCCACGGGGACATCCTGGAACGCAGTTTCGGCCCCAGCCTCCAGAAACTGAGGGACAAGTACGCACCCCTCAACTGATCAAGCACCGGGGCGCCAAGCGCTTGCCACCCGGGCCGACTCTGCCAGCGAGAGCGTTGCACGCAACGGCTCAGCACCTGGGAGGAAGAACCGCAGAATCATGCGGAAAACAATCGCCGGCACAAACACGTGGCCTCGCTCCAGTGTGCAGCGAGGTCCTCGTTGCACACTGGAGCCTACTCACGGTTATCCAGCAGAACACAGGAACAGCGAGATTCCAGCGAAAACTCGCCCTCCCACGGAATCGTCGCGGCGCCGTTGCGTGCAACACCGCTTCAATGCGCCACCTAGAGAGGTCCGAGTCCCGCCTGAAGAGGCGAGCCGCCCCGCTCCCGCGCCCGCCACGGTTCCCAGTTCCACCCAGTTCACCAGACGGAGCCTCACCATCCGCGACGCTGCAGCCCCCGCGAGTTCGTCGAGGCGCAGGCACCGCCGCCCTATGCCCTAATCTCAGCCCATGACCGAGACTCCCTCCGACATCCCGTCCGCGACGCCCACTGCGGCCCAGCCCGTCGGCGGCTCCGTCCGCCGTCCTACCCCCGTCGATGCCGTTGCCGAGCGCTACGTGGAGAGCCTTGCGGACCTGTCCCCCGAGTTCGCCGTGTCGGTAGGTCTGCCCGGCCGCCGCGGCGAATTGGACGGCTACTCCCCCGAGGCGCTCGACGCACTGACCGACCTGGACCGGCGCACGCTCGCCGAACTGGAGCAGGTCGCCCCGGTCGACGCGATCGACCGGGTCACCTTGGCCGCCATGCGCGAGCGGCTGGGTGTATCCATTGAGGCGGCCGAGGCCGGTGAGGCGCTGCGCCGCCTGGACAACATCGACTCTCCCATCCAGAACCTGCGGGACCTGTTCGATAACCTGCCCACCGCCACCGAGGCCGACTGGGCGGACTTCGCCGCCTGCCTGCGCGACGTGCCCCGCGCCCTGGAGGAGTACGCCGACTCGCTGCGCCTGGCCGCGAGCCGCGGCGACGTGGCCGCCCGCCGTCAGGTCGAGACCTGCATCGGCCAGTCCCGCACCCAGGCGGCGGAGTCCTCCAGCTCCTACACGGCGCTCATCGACGCCGCCACCACCGCAGACGGCACTCCCCTGCCCGAGTCGCTGCAGGAGGACCTGCGCGCGGCCTCGGCGCAGGCCCGCGTCGCCTACGGCCGCATCGCCGACTTCCTGGGCGAACAGATCGCGCCGCTCGCCGGCGAGGTGGACGGCGTGGGCCGCGAGCGCTACGCCCGCTTCAGCCGCGAGTTCCTGGGCGCCGTGGTTGATCTGGATGAGACGTACGAGTGGGGTCGCGAGCGCCTGGCCGCCATCGACGCCGAGCAGCGGGAGATTGCCGCGCGGCTGTACGGCGCGGGCGTGAGCGTACGCGAGGCGATGGACCGGCTCAATGCCGATCCGGCGCGCACCATCCACGGCACCGCCGCCCTGCAGGCATGGATGCAGCGCACCGCGGATGATGCCATCGCCGCCCTGGACGGCACCCACTTCGACATCCCCGCCCCGCTGCGCACCCTGGAGTGCCGCATCGCGCCGTCGGCCACCGGCGGCATCTACTACACGGGTCCGAGTGACGATTTCACCCGGCCGGGGCGCATGTGGTGGTCGGTGCCGGAGGGAACCGACACCTTCGCCGCCTGGCAGGAGCGCACCACCGTCTTCCACGAGGGCGTGCCCGGCCACCACCTCCAGGTCGGCATGCAGACCTATGTGCGCGACGAGCTCAACGCCTGGCGCCGCCTGGCCTGCTGGGTCAGCGGTCACGGCGAGGGCTGGGCCCTGTACGCCGAACAACTGATGGCGGACCTCGGCTTCCAGGACGACCCGGGCGACCGCATGGGCGTGCTCGACTCCCAGCGGCTGCGGGCCGCCCGCGTGGTGCTCGACATCGGCGTGCACCTGGGTAAGCGGCGCCCGCCGGAGCTGGCCGAGCTGCCCGGCGTCGGCGACGGCGTCTGGGACGCCGACTCGGCCTGGGCCTTCCTGCGCCACAACGTGGCGATGACCGAGTCCTTCCTGCGTTTCGAGCTGGACCGCTATCTGGGCTTTCCGGGGCAGGCGCCCTCCTACGCGGTCGGCCAGCGGCTGTGGGAGGCTACCCGCGATGAAGCGCTGGGTCGCGGTGAGTCCCTGAAGGACTTCCACATGCGGGCGCTGCGGCTGGGCAGCGTGGGCCTGGACGTCATGCGCGAGGCGCTGGCCGACTAGGTCGACGCGCCGCCGTGGGCCGGGACCCGGGCCTGCCGCACGCACCGTGGCGGGTCGGCTGCGCCTGGCTGCGGCCGACCCGCCAGGGGCGCGCTGCCATGGCGCGGCCTCGCCCCGGCTCACTCCCCCCAGAATCCGGCCACATCCACGGCCCCACCGGCGGCCTCGAAGTCGGCGCGCACGGCGTCGCGCAGGCCGGCGTCGTGCAACCAGTCCAGGGCGACGGCGGCCAGCCCGTATGCGCCGTCGACGGCGGCGGCGTCGCCGGTGGGTGAGCCGGCGGCCGCGGCCATCTCGCGGGTGTGCAGGGCGACGTCGTCGCGGTCGGTGACCTTGATGAGCGGGTGGATACCGGGCACGCGCAGCGACACGTTGCCGAAGTCGGTGCCCGCCGCGACGGTCTCCGACACCACCCCGGCGGGCAGCGGGTCGCGGCCGCGCTCCCGCTGGGAACGCACCCAGGCCTGCAGCAGCGGGCCGTTGGAGCGCACCGGCATCTCGTTGGTGTTGGGGTCGGTGATGATCTCCACTCCCGTGCCGGTCATGAGCGCCGCCCCGCGCAGCAGGTCCTCCACGCGCCCCACCAGGTCTTTGAGCGTCTCGGGGTACTTGGAGCGGACCATGAGGTTGAGTTCGGCACGCTCGGGAATCACGTTGGCGACCCGCCCGCCGTCGTCGACGACGGCGTGGACCCGATCCATAGGCAGGATCTGCTGGCGCAGCAGCCCCAGGCCGGTCAGCGCCAGGGTGGCGGCGTCCAGGGCGTTGCGGCCCATGAAGGGCTGGGAGGAGGCGTGGGAGGGGATGCCGGTGTACACGGCGCTCATGCGGCGCACGCCCAGCCAGGTCTGGTCGGCCAGGTCGTGGGCGTAGGAATGGGTCTGGATGGCGGCGTCGACACCGACGAGCATGCCGCGCTGGGCGAGGATCTCCTTGGCGGTGTCGGACTCCTCGGCCGGGGTGGTCTGCAGGATGACGCGGCCGGGCAGGACGCCGGGGCGACGGCGTGAGAGTTCGGCCAGGGCGAGGAAGGCGCCCACCGAGTTGGCGCACATGACGTTGTGCCCGCAGCCGTGGCCGACGCCGGGCAGGGCGTCGTACTCCGCCAGGATCGCCATGGTCGGGGCGTGGGGGTGGCTGCCGCCGGGCGGCCGCGGCGCCTCGGAGTCTCGCTGCTCCCCGTGCGCTGCGGCGTCGGCGCCGATTTCCGCGCGCAAGGCGGTGTCCATGCCGTACACGCCCAGGCTCGGGATGATGCCGTGGGCACGCAGCAGTTCGGCGACGGCGGCGACGGCGTGGTGTTCGGCGTGCCCCACCTCGGGGTGGGCGTGCAGGTCACGCGACAGGGCCACGAGCTCCGGTGCGAGGGAGTCGACGACCTCGTCCAATTCGGCGCGCAACTCGGCCGCGGCACCGACGTCCTCGGGCAGGGCGGGGGCGGGACCGGCCACGGCGGCCCGGGCGGCGGTCTCCTCGGCCATGCGTGTCTGCACGGCGGAGCAGGGCGTGGTGGGCCGACTGAGGTCGCGGACGGGGCGATTCATGGCGCTGATTGTGCCGCGGCCAGGCCGCCCCCGCTACGGCCTTCCGACCGCCAGCCACGACCAACGGGATGCGCTCACGCCCGAGTCAGTGCGGCAACCGTCTCCACAGACCCGGCAAAGTCCCCGACCGGATCGATGACAGTCGCTACGCTCTCCACTGCCCTCAGGTCCTGTTCGTCGGAGACATTCTCCAGGTCGATGAATGCCGCGAAGTCCTTACTAACCTCCGCCTTTTGCGCCACCATCGTCCGATAGGCGAACGCCTGGCCATTCGCCCCTAGACCGTGAGTCGGCAGCACGTCGAAGAGTACCGGCCTGTCGCCCGACAGGGCGTATCCGAACGAGACGCGAACATTCTTGTCATTGACATGCGCCTCAATAGGAACGTTCCTGTCCGGAGCCAAGCCGAGTTCACGGAAGACGTCATCCACCTGCTGACGCATGACCTCCGACGACCTCCGTTTTTTCGCCGCCGTCTGGACCAGCCGGGGGAAGTACTCGTCCGCCAGACGCTCAACGTCGTCACTGTCGAGGATGGTGAGGGCATGTTCCAGGTAGAAGTCCTGTGGCCGACGGCGATGCGCCCGGGCTATGTCCTCCCAGCGTCCGGACCGCGTCTTAGAACGGAAGTAGTCAACCCAGCTGATGTAGACATCCTTGCTGACACCCGGCAACGGTTTGCGCGCCGCGGTGCCGTCCAGGTCGATCCCGAGGAACCGTAGGGCAACACGAGAGCTCGGGTCGTGACCGGTCGTCGCGATGACGCCGACGTTACGCGGCTCGTTGGCGACGCGGTCGGCCAGGTGTTTCACGGTGTACAGCTCAGTCATTCAAAGTCGCCTCCCTCATCGGTGAGCAGGCCCTGCTTGCCGACGGCAGCTCCGGGCCGCCGTCGGACTATAGACCCAATCATGGCACGACGGTCAGACAAGAACTCGATGACAGCCTGACGCTCGGGTGCACGCAGCAGTCCGAGGTTATACAGGTGCCACACGGGCGACTCGATGGCCGACAACGCAAGGCCCGCTCGGATATGGGCGATGGCACGTTCCCTGGCTTCCGACGTCGCAGGCAGCTTCCCCCAGAAGCCCATCGGGTCGTAGTCATAACGACCCTTGGTACTCAGCAGCCCCGTCGCTCTGTTGCCCTTGATGTTGCCGAAAAGAGCCCCGTCATGATCAACGACCCAGGCGTGGCCATCGTTGTCGGCCAGGATGTTCTCCTCGTGACGGTCAGTGTTGTAAATCAGTGCATCAAAAGCCTCCATGAGGGCCCGCGTCTCCTCAGGGATGCTGAGCAACGCGGCCTCCTGCGGAGGCGGGAAGTGGTTTCCCGGCTCTCCGATCTCGGCGACAACCTATGCCGGTTCGCCGGCCGACGGGTCGAACCAGAGGTCACCGAGGGACGTGGGGATGCCCAGGGCAATCGCGATTCTGTTGGCGATGTACTCGTTGACGACAATGTTGGGGTTGTCTACCGTGTTGTGCTTGACCAAAACCTGCGCCCGTCCCCACTGCGAGTCGTTGGAACCCCCTGGATCATCCTCGTTGACCGGAATGAGGTCGGTGACCGTCATACCGGGGACGCGACTCAACGCCATGCGCACCGCCGCCCTCCCTTCCGGAACCTCATGACCTCGGCAGGGAAGCTCTTTGCCGAGCAACACGCCCTAGCCCGCGTCCGAGTTCCAACCTGTCCAGGAGCCTATCTCTACGCCACCATTTCTCGTAACCAAACGCCGCACTTGTCGCGAGCACAGCACCTGTTGACAGCACCATGCGGCTCCAAAGTGTGCCCGAGACCGCCTCCGACCCCGCAGCCGGTCCAGGGCACCGGCGGCTCCGGCTCCCCGGTGTTCGGGCACCCGCCCGGGCGGCACGGACGCGGACACGCCTCAGACCTCCGGGTGGCGGGCGCGCAGCACGTCCCGGTTCCGCCAGGCGCCGAGCACCGCGCCCGGCCCGGTGAAGGCGTCGAGGTCGGTGCGGTGTGCGAGCCCGGGTATGCGGTCGGGGATGAACTCGCGTCCCCGGCTGACCACTAGTCGCAGGTCGCGCAGGACGCCCAGCCCGGTGCGTGGATCACCGGCGACGGCGATCAGGTCGGCGTCGAAGTCGGGGGCGAGCACGCCGGTCACACCCGCCAGGCCGATGCCGGCGGCCGCCCGCGAGGTGGCGGCGAGCAGCACCTCCGTCCGGGGCAGACCGACGTACTCCAGCGCCTCCAGGCCACCGACGTAGCCGCGGTTCGGAACACCGGGGATGCCGGCGTCGTGCCCGGCGACGATCTTCACGCCGTGCTCCCACAGCATGCGGGCCGGTGGGGCGAAGGCGTCGTCGCGCTCAAGCATGCGGGGCAGCTCGGCAGTGATGGTGCAGTCCACGTAGACGCCGGCGGCGGCGATCTCGTCGGCCAGGCGCGGGTCGGGTTCGGAGCGGGCTGCGGGGCTGATGAAGGAGGCGTGGGCGAGGTAGTCGACGCCGGCGCGCACCGCCCGCTCGATGCCCTGGGTGCCGTGGGCGTGGGCTGCGGTCCACTTGCCCAGGCGGTGGGCGTCGGCGAACATGACGGTGAGTTCCTCCTGGCTGAACTGGGCCATCCAGGGCACCGAGCCGGAGGTGGTGAAGCCGCCGGTGGCCATCGCCTTGATGGTGTCGACGCCCCGCTTGTGGTGGAGCCGCACCTGGTGGCGGATGTCGTCCAGGCCGTCCACTTCACCCCCGGCGTGGTGGGCGTGGCCTGCGGTGACGGTGATCTGTGGCCCGGCGGCGGTGATGCGGGGCCCGCGCAGGTCGCCGTTGTCGATGGCGTCGCGCAGGGCGACGTCCACGTAGTGGCGGGCGCCCAGGCTCTGCGCGCTGGTGACGCCGAGGGACAGCAGCTCCCGGGCCGAGCGGGCGGCGTTCAGCGCGAGCCGGGCGACGTCATGCTCCCCGTAGTCGGGGTACTCCACGTCCGTGCCGGAGGTGGGCAGGTGGGCGTGCGTCTCGATGAGCCCGGGCATGAGGGTGGCGCCGGGCAGTTCGACGCGGCGCACCTGCGCGGGCGTGGTCCCGGCCGCTTCGGCCAGCTCACCGAGTCGGGCGGTCAGCTCGGCGGTGGGGCCGACGGCGCGGATACGGGCGCCGTCGATGAAGACGGCGCCGCCGGCGGGGTCGTCCTCACCGATGGCCTCGAGGCTGCCGACGGCGTCGCCGCGGCGTCCGGTCAGTACGCGGTCGGCGGTCAGCAGGGCCGGGCCGGTGCCGTCTAGTCGCTCCCCGCCGTCGGTGGGTGGGGTGATCCAGTCCGTCATGGAGCCTCCTGAGTGCCTGGGTGAATGGGGAGAGACGCAGCAGCGCTTAAAGCCGCGGCGGGACGACCAGCGTCCACCCTTGGGCAACCGTGAGGCCGGCAGCATTAATCCAACTCATGTGCCCTCTCCGAAGCTTCGTTCCAGGGCGCGCTCCACGACCCGCGGCGACGTTCTACGACCTTCGGGTACGTTCCACGACCACCCCAGGGTCGTGGAATGCACCCCAAGGTCGTGCAAAGCCCGGCCCTGCCACGATTCCATGGAGCTCGCTCCCAGCAACGCCCCCATGTTCACCGCTAGCATCACGCGTATGAGCGATTCGGAGGTCGGGGCGGCTCACCGCTTACTCGCCGGACTCGGCATCAGCGACGCCGCCGAGTCCCTGTACCTATCGCTGCTGGACGGCGAACTCCGCGCCGCAGACTCCGAGGACCCCGCTCTCTCAGAGCTCATTGAAGCGGACCTGGCCGCCGTAGCCGACGGGGTGGTGAACCCGCGCTCAGCTGCCCGCGCATTACGCGACCTAGAGCAGCGATACCGGGAGGACGCCCGCCGCGCCGAGACCGCCGCCCTGGAATTGGACCTGCTCGAGCAGGGCGGTCGGCACGCGGTGGAAACAACCCGGTCCCCGCAACGGGCCATCGCCATGTTCAACCAGCTCTTCGCCACCGCCCGCGGCGAGTTCCGGGGGATGGATCGCTCACCGTACCTGACCTCCGCGGGACAGCAGGCGAGCATGCAGCCGGAGTCGCTACGCCGCGGCGTACGACACCGTGCGCTGTACGAAATGGCCTCCTTGCACGATCCGAGTTACTTCAAGGTCGTCGCAAAATCCATCCACCAGGGCGAGGAGGCCCGCTTCGTCGACAAACTCCCCTTCCGCATGCTCCTCGCCGACGAGACGACGGCGCTCATTCTGCGTCAGGGGTCCGGCAACGAAATCGTTACCACCCGCATCACTGAACCTGAGCTGGTCGAGACCTTCGGCGACCTGTTCGAGCACCTGTGGCAGAGGGGCGTTCCAATGCCGCGCGTATCAGCCATCGAAAGCGCGCTGCTGCAGGATCGTGAGTTGGTGTGGATGCTGGCCTCCGGGATGACCGACGAGGCGATTGCGCGTCAGCTAGGAGTGAGCCTGCGGACAGTGGCCCGGCGAGTCGCCGAGCTGAATCATCTGCTGGGGGCGCAGAGCAGGTTTCAGCTGGGTATGCAGGCGGTACGACTGGGGTGGCTCCCGCAGACGGACGACGCCCCCGGCCAAGGGCAATCCGAGTGACGCACGCATGACATGGCAGCTCTTCGCCACTCGTCGCTAGCAAACGCGTTACTAATCCCGTGCTTCGATGAGTCCCGTATTCCATACCAGATCCCCCGATTCATCGAAGGGAAACACAATGAAGGCGTTACGCTCACTCGCCTGCGCCGCGGCCCTGGTGCTAGCTCTAGCTGTTCCGGGGTCCGCCGCCCTAGCCGATGTCAGCGACGACCCCTCCCAGCCTAAAGCCGCAGCCGCGGAAACCTGCGCCGGCTCCGTCACCTCCGTCGCCTGGCGGGACGGCACCCACGTAACCAACGGAACCTACGTCTCCGACGCCTCCGGCCTGGTGCGCGCCGACCTGACGTGGACCGCACCCGCCACCGCAAGCTCCGGGGACAGCTTCACGCTGACCCTGCCGGCCGAGTTGGAGAACCGCGGCCCCAGCAGCTTCGACCTGACGGCACCGGACGGCGTCGTCGTCGGACGCGCCACGTGGTCTGGCAAGACGCTCAACTTCGTCCTGTCCGAGTATGCCGACACCTACGGCGACATCACCGGCTCGGCCTGGGTGACCTTGGGCTGGGACCGCTCCCAGGTCGATGAGGCTGGCGGCGACTACACGCTGACCTTCACCTCCTGTGGTCAGAGCTTCCAGTTGCCCGGAACCTATGTGGGCCCCGGCCCTTCCGGTGTCGACCAGTCCAGCGGCAAGACCGGCGTGTACGACGCCGACATGAGCAGCTCTCGCTGGAGCATTTACGTCGGCACCACCGCGCAGGACGTTTACGAACCGCTGGTCGTTGAGGACGTCGGCGGTGAAGGGCTCACCATGACCTGCGACGGCGCGAAGATCTACGACCGCACGCCCTACCCGTACACGGAGGTCGTCTACGACAACGAGATCGACTCCAACCGCTGGTCCTGCACGGAGACCGCCGGCGGCGGCGTGCGCATCGTCTTCAGCCCCATGGCCGACGGGCGCTACCAGCCCGCTCACGAATCGCTCCAGATCGACCTGCGTGCCGCTGTCGGCCCGGAGGTCGCCGACCTGGACGAGCTGGTCAACACCGCCACGATCTCGGTGGCAGAGGATGGCGAGCCGGCCACGGTGGTTGGGCGCGTCGAGTTGCCCAACAGCGGCGGGACCGGATCCGGCCACCGGGCGTCCTTCACGATCGAGAAGGTCACGACCGGAACCGCGGCGCCGGCCGACGCCTCCTACCAGTTCTCCTACAAGTGCCTGTCCGCCGATTTCATTGACATGCCGGCGATTCAGGCGGGGCAGACCACGACGACGGTGACGACCAAGTCCTCCGCCACCTGCCAGATCGTCGAGAAGAACCTGCCCGAGGACGTGAGCGTCTCTTACGAGGTGGACGGGGCGACGGCGACGCCGATCGAGAACGGGGTGTCGCTGACATTCCCCATCGATGCGGCCGCGACGGTGAAGATCGTGGCGACCAACGCCTTCCCGGATGAGCCGATCGTCGAGCCGACCACTGAGCCCACCGTAGAACCGACCACCGAACCCACCGTGGAGCCGACCACCGAACCCACCGTGGAGCCGACAACCGAGCCCACCGTCGAACCCACCACCGAACCCACGGTCGAACCCACCGTGGAACCGACCACCGAGCCGACCACCGAACCCACCGTGGAACCGACCACCGAGCCCACGGTCGAACCCACCACCGAGCCCACGGTCGAACCCACCACCGAGCCCACGGTCGAACCCACCGTGGAACCGACCACCGAGCCGACCACCGAACCCACCGTGGAGCCGTCCAGCGAACCCACCGTGAAGCCGTCCAGCGAACCCACCGTGGAGCCGTCCAGCGAACCCACGGTCGAGCCGACCGCCGAACCCAGCGCCGGAACCACGCCCGGAGTGACGGCACCCTCACCCGGCCAGCCGTCCACCCCGGCCGCGAAGACGACCCCGCGTGCGAAGCTCGCCAAGACCGGCGCAGGGACCACGTCGCTTGCAATGGTCGCCGCGGTTCTCCTGTTCGCTGGAATCTCAGCCACGGTTGCGCGCAGGCGGGCCTGACCCGACAATCACACCCACGCAATCGACCTCGGCAGTCCTATACGGGACTGCCCGATGGCGGGCTCGGCTCCATTCGAAGCCGAGCCCGCCACGCATATATGCGCTTGAGCGACTTCTGCGCACCTGGACCAACCGGCACCTGCCTCATCCGCGCGAAAATGCTCAGGTGGAACGCCTACACCGCGACGTCCGGCGCCGCCGTATCCGATAATCGCTCCATGCCCACCTCGCCGATCATGCACACCGGCCCCGCCGAGCAACTGCTCACCGACCTCGTGGAACGTCTGGCCGCTCGCCTACACGGCGCCACGGCCGGGAGCACAGCCGACCACCCCGGCCGCCTCGACGGCGTCGACGACGGCGCCACGGCCCGCGACGGCGACGGCGACGGCCGCATCGTCGTCGGGCTGACCGGGGCGCCCGGGTCGGGCAAGTCCACGCTCATGGCAGCTCTGGAGGAGCGACTACGGGACCGTGGCCTGCTCGCGGGCATCGTGCCCATGGACGGGTTCCACATGTCCAACGCGGTCCTGGATGCGCTCGATCGCCACGGCCGCAAGGGCGCCCCGGACACCTTCGACGTCGCCGGCTACCTGTCGGTCCTCGACCGGGTGCGCGCCCCCGCCTGCGTGGACGTGTTGGCTCCGGTGTACCGGCGGGACCTGCACGAGCCGGTGGCGGCGGGGACGCTGGTACACGGGCCGGGCGTCGTGCTCACCGAGGGCAACTACCTGGCACTGGACTCCGGCGGCTGGGAGGACATCCGCGCCCGGATCGACCTGCTCGTTCTCATCGACGTTCCCGAGGCGGAACTGGTGCGTCGCCTGGTGGCCCGACACCAGAGCTTCGGCCGCAGTGCCGCCGACGCCGCGCACTGGGTCCGCACCGTGGACGTGCCCAACGCCCGCCTGGTGACGGCCTGCGCGCACCGCTGCGATGAGATCTGGCGACTGGAGCCCGCCGCAGCGGTGGACGCCTGAGCCGGCGCTGCCGCGCCTCAGCCATTCCCCAGACGCTCCCCCGTATGCGGTCGGCGCCTTGCCGCCCACTTGTGCGCCCGCATCGAGTCCACCCCCATCCGGGGTCAATAGCCTCGCCGCAGCGATGCCTGGAACGTCGGGCGTCCGCCGCAGAAGGAGGAGCATTCCAATGACCCACTTCAAGATGAAGGCGCTGCTGACCACGTCCGCACTGGTCGCGGTGACCGCCGCCGTCGGCACCGCCGCCTCCGACCCGGACGGCAAGTACTACAAGAAACTCAAGAAGCCGGACTGGAATCCACCGAATGCGGCTTTCCCAATCGCCTGGACCACGCTGTACACGGATATCGCCTTGACCACCGGGCTCACCCTGGCCGATCTGTGGGAGGCGGGGGAACTCACGGGCACCAGCAAGGAGGCCAAGCGCTTCCTGACGGCTCTGGTCGCGAACCTCGCACTCAACGGTGGCTGGAGTTGGGCCTTCTTCCGGGCCCAGCAACCGATGCTCTCGGCCGCCTGGGCCGGGGTGCTCGCCGCCAGCTCGGCGGATCTGACTCGCCGCGTCTCCAAGGTCAGCAAGATGCGCGGCATCGCCCTGGTGCCGTACCCGGCCTGGACCGCCTTCGCCACGGCCCTGTCCTGCGCCGTCTGGAAGCTGAACGACTGAGCCGCCGCGCCCCACGACGACGTCGAGCGGGGCTCCCGGGCGCCCGCGCGGGCCGGCCCGTCTCAGGTGTCTCGGCGCTTCCGCGCGGAGACGACCTCGACCCGGTCGACCCGGCGGCCGTCCATGGCCACCACCCGCAGGCGCAGACCGTCCCAGGCGACGACGTCGTCGGCGCGCGGCATCCGCCCCAGCTCGAGCATCATGAAGCCGCCGAGGGTGTCGAAGGGGCCGGCGGGCAGTTCGCGCCCCAGCGCCCGGGCCACCTCGGCACGGGTGGCCAGACCACCGATGACAACGGCGTCACCGCGGCGTACGACGGCGGGCTCCTCGCGGTCGTACTCGTCGGCTATCTGTCCGGCGAACTCCTCCACGAGGTCTTCCAGGGTGACGATCCCGTCCGTGCCCCCGTACTCGTCCACCACCAGGGCGATGTGGGCGCGGGCCGCGCGCATCTGGCTGAGCGCGGACACCATGGGCACGCTCGCCGGCAGCAGCAGGAGCTCTCGGGCCAGCGCGCCGACGGTCAGCGAATCGTCGGCGGGCGCGATCAGGTCCCGCAGGTGCACATAGCCGACGACGTCGTCGTCATCCCGGCCCCGGCGCACCGGGTAGCGGGAGTGCTCCAGCCCGGCCAGGGAGGCGCGCGCCTGCGCGACGGACAGG
The DNA here is from genome assembly GCF_900098745.1 of Actinomyces glycerinitolerans. Classification (GTDB taxonomy): domain Bacteria; phylum Actinomycetota; class Actinomycetes; order Actinomycetales; family Actinomycetaceae; genus Actinomyces; species Actinomyces glycerinitolerans. The sequence continues at coordinate 78,384 of NZ_FQTT01000010.1, read as the reverse complement.
TTCGCACCGACGAACTCAACCTCGGTGCGCGGTGTCATCGCTTCCGCGACCGTCCGCTCACCCACCTCCAGCAGGTCCAGCACCATGCGCCGCTCCTCGGCTCCGAGACTCTCCTGGGCCTGCACCAGGGCGCGCAACTCCCCCAGTCCGACGGACTCCTCCCGCGCCGCCGGGTTGCAACCCAACCCCCGCAACAGGGCGTTCGTGGACACGCCCAGCAGCCAGATCACCGGCCGCAGCGCGGTGGTGATGGCCGCGAGCGGACGGGCCACCAGCAGCGCCACGGTCTGGGCCGACTGCATGGCAATCCGCTTGGGCACCAGCTCTCCTACCACCACCGACAGGTAGGCGATCAGCAGCGTGACGACGACGAATGCGATAGACGCGGCCGCCGCTCGTCCGACGCCTAATGCGCTCAGAGCGGGTGCCAATGCGGGCGCGATCTGCGCCGCCCCGAAGGAGGCGGAGAAGAAGCCGGCAATGGTCACACCCACCTGGACGGCGGAGAGGAACTGGTTGGAGTCGGCGGTGAGCCGCTTGACGGTCCTCCCGGCGCCGCCCCGCCCGGCCAACTCCTCGATCTGGGTGGGCCGCAGAGACACCAGCGCCATCTCGGCGGCGGAGAAGCAGGCGCCGAGGAGGATGAACAGTACTACCAGCAGGCAGTTGCGCAGCAATGGGTCCACGCTCGCAATTGTTGCGACGTCTGCTGCGGAGTATCTGCCGACTCCCCCAATGGCCGCCAATAGGTTGCTTGAATCGTTATGAGATACCGCCTCGACCCGGCGTTTTCTGATCGCACACATTAAAACACGTGACAGTAGCCTCAAACAGCTCTTAGTCGCGGCCAGGAAAACCATACGAGTTGCCTGAACGGGGCTCAAAACCCGGTGAGTTAGCGGGGTCGGAGCTGTTTACTTTCCTCGTCAACGATCCCCCAGCGGGATCACCAACCACTACCAGGCAGGAGTCAGCATCATGACCGCGCACAATTTCATTGTGGTGACCTTCGCGGAGTCCAGTAAGGCATATGAGGCGCTCAGCGACATCCGCCAGGCCGCGCAGGCGAACAGAATCGTCGTACCGGCGGCCATTATTGCCGAACGGGAGCCGGATGGGCACCTGCATTTGGCCGAGGGAGAGGACGCCCGCATCGGTGATGGCGCCTTCTCCGGCGGGCTCATCGGCATGGTCGTCGGCATTCTGGGCGGGCCGCTGGGAATGCTGTTGGGCTGGGGCGCCGGCGCCCTGGCGGGAGGCTTCGTCGACGTCGAACGGGTCAACCGTGCCGAGACCGCCATCGGGGAGTTCAGCTCGCGCCTGCCCGCGGGCACGACGGCGATCTTCGCGGAGGCCCGCGAGTACGCGCCCGAGGTGCTGGACGGGCTGGTCGCCCCGCTCGACGGCGTGGTGGTGCGGCGCCCCGCGGAGGAGGTACTGGCGGAGCTGGAGGCTGCGCAGGAGGCAGCCAGGGCCGCCCACCGCGAGGCGACGCGGGTGATGCGCGAGGAGCGGCGCCAGGAGCGCAGGGAGAACTGGGACGAGCGCATCGCACGCCTCAAGGAACGCTTCCACCGCAAGGGCTGAAGCCCGGCCGACGGCCGACTCACGCCCTGTGCCGCCCGCGGCGAGCGCGCCCCTGCTCTACCTTCCGAAGGGCAGGGGCGCCAGTCCGCGCACGCCCGGCGCGACGGCGAAGATCGACCCGGCGGCGGGCTCGACGTCGTCGGGCAGTTCCTCGCGGGAGGTGGTGATGAACAGGGTCGCGTAGTCGTCACCGCCGAAGGTGCAGGCGGTCACTCGCCGCACCGGGAGCTCGACGACGGCGTCCAGGGCGCCGTCGGGGGCGTAACGGTGCACGGCCGCACCACCGTTCAGAGCGACCCACACCCCGCCGTCGGCGTCCACACAGAGGCCGTCCGGGTGTCCGGCGGCGGGGTCGATAGACACGAAGGGGCGCGGGGCGGTCAGGCCACCGCGGTCGGCGTCGTCGGGCCGGTAGTCCATGGTGACGACGGTGCCGGTGGGCGTGTCCGTCCAGTAGGCGGTGCCGCCGTCGGGGGAGAAGCCGAGTCCGTTGCAAATGGTGGCGCCACCCCAGGCGCGGACGGGGGTGGCGCCCGGGCCGTCCCACCGGTACATGGTGGCGCCGCCGGGCGTCTTCGCATACGGCATGGTGCCGATCCAGAAGCGGCCGGCGGGGTCGCAGCCGCCCTCGTTGGTGCGCACGGCCGGGTCGGTGAACAGCGTGACCGCGGGGGCGAGGTCGGCCAGATCCTCGCGGCGGGACAGGGAGATCCCGTGCTCCGTGGCGACGATTGCGCCGCCTCCGACGCGGGGCCGGATCACCGAGGCGACGGCGGAGCCGACGGGTAGACGGCGGTGCCCGCCCGGGGCGGCCTCGTCCAGTTCGACGACGGCGCCGGCGAGCATGTCCACGAAGCGGAGTCGGCCGGTGGCCTCCCACCAGCAGGGTCCCTCGGCGTGATAGGCGATGGAGTCGGTGATGCGTTGCGCTCGCATGGGGTAAGGCTATGCGCGGACGACGGGCCTGTCGGCAGGGCGCGAGGCGGGGCATCAAGGCGTAAAGCGACGCACACGGGCAGCGCCGCCGTGCGAAGCGCGCGGCACGGGCTGCAAAAGCGCGCCGGCACTGAGCCACCGCGCGGGGCACGTCCACCGGTTGGACTGCGGCGTCGTCGGGGCGCGGCGGGGCCTACCGTGAAGGCGGACACCCACCCCGCATCTCGCCTTCCGAGGATCCCATGACTCCCTCTGCCAATGACGCCGGCACGCGGCCCGCGCCGCGCGCCACCGACCAGCTCGCCCCCCGCCGTGGAGGTGGAAACGAGGCCGACCGCGCAGCCGCCGAGCGCACCGAGGCCCGGCGCACCGCCGTCGAGGATGCGCGCCAGGAGCGCAGCGCCCGGATTGCGGTCGCCGTCTTCCCCCTGATTATGTTTGCGGCCTTCCTCGCGGCTTTCTTCCTCCCCGACACCTTCGTGCCGCTGTCCAACTACATGACGCCGCTGCTGGCAGTGACCATGCTGGGCATGGGCATGACCCTGTCGGTGCCGGACTTCACCATGATCGCCCGGCACCCGGTGCCGGTGGTGGTCGGCGTGCTCTCACAGTTCTCGGTCATGCCACTGGTGGGCTGGACCGTGGCGCACCTGGTCCCGCTGCCGGATGAACTCAAGGTGGGCATCATCCTCATCGGCTGCGTGCCGGGCGGCACGACGTCGAATGTGTGCAGTTTCCTGGCCAAGGGCAACACGGCCTTGAGCGTATCCATGACCGCACTGTCCACCATGCTCTCCCCCGTCGTCACCCCGCTGCTCACCCTGTGGCTGGCGGGTACTTACATGGAGGTACCCGCGGGGTCGATGGCGCTGTCCATTGTGCAGATCGTGCTGCTGCCGGTGGGGGCCGGGCTGATGCTGAACATGTTCGCCCACCGGCAGGTCGCGCGGGTTCAGCCGATCATGCCGTGGGTGTCGGTGATCGCCATCGCCGGGGTGGTGGCCGCGGTGGTCTCCCGCAGCCAGGCGCTGATCGCCACTGCCGGACTGCTGATGTTCGTTGCGATCGCCGTCGAGAACGCCATCGGCTATGGCCTGGGCTACGCGGTGGCACGGCTCATCGGGGTTTCCCGCCGTGACCGGCGCACCATCTCCATCGAGACCGGCCTGCAGAACGCCGGGCTCGGCTCCACGCTCGCCGCCACCTACCTCAGCGCCGCGGTGGCGGCGCCGTGCGCCGTGGCGACCTTCTGGCACACGATCACCGGTTCGGTGCTCGCCATGTACTGGCGCCTGCGCGGCTTCCCCGAGGGCGAGGACCCGCTGGCCACGGTCCGCCAGCTGCGCGCACAAGCCGCTGTCGGCGACTAGCCCCTGTGCCCTGAGAGACGTGCCAACGTCACCCGGCAACACGTGGGACGTCCCCGTCTCCCTCGTACGGTCGCACCCCGCTCCTGCTCGTGCCCGCCGACGCCACGGCACATGCTGCTGACGCGCTGCAATGCGGCCAAGCCCGAATGAATCGCATCACCGTAGTTGACCCAGGCGGCGTGCTGCACGACCGCGGCGGGAGATTCAACGACCTCCGTGACGTTTTACGACCTTGGGGTGCGTTTTACGACCACCCCAGGGTCGTGGAACGCACCCCAAGGTCGTATTTCGTATTGTGTGGGCCGGACCCATGCGCACTTTTCGGGCTCTTCCGGTTTGGGGGGTGTGGTGCGGGTGCTGGAGTCGGTGGTTGGCGTGGCCGGAGCACCCGCTGGGTGGTGCTGCGCGCGCTGGCGCGGTGGGTCCGCACACTTCAGGAGCGAGCGCCGGGGCCGAATCCGCGTGATTACGCGGATCAGGCTCCCGATCCGGGTGTCATGACGGTGCTCCAGTGTGCAACGCGGGCCCCGTTGCACACTGGAGTGATATCACCGGATTCTGCCCCAGAGGTAGATTCCGCGTATTTCCAAGGGAAACCGGGATTTGGGCGGGTGCGCCCAGACGGCCCTTGCGTGCAAACCCGCAGCTCCGGCTCGACCCGTCGGCCAACACGAAGCACCGGACCTTCACCCGCTGGCCGCCAGCGGGCAGCACATCTCATCGCCGGGCTCCGGCGCCGAGATCGGCCGCCGGAGAACGTCGGCAACGACGATGAAACCCCGAGACCAACCGGCATCGGGCCACCACCCAACCTACCTGGCGAGGCGCTTCCTGACTCGACACCCGCCCCTGGCCACGTGAGCGTCCGACCGACTCGCACGTCACAGCATGCAGGAGACGCAGCCCTCCACCTCGGTGCCGACGATTAGCCCTGCCGGGAAACTGACGCTGGCACCGTAGACGCTGACGAAGTAAGCTGGTGGTCGCTCAGGGCAATAGCCCTGCGAAGTGAACCCGGCAGCCTTCCGGACGGTGGGCGAGCCGGGTTTCGCGTATCAGCTTCCCAGATCAATGACGTCAAGCCTGACGTTAGACAAGGCGGCCCGCCACTGCCCGCCCCTGTTCCAGCACCAGCTGACAGCATCGGCCAGCCAGAGCAGAGGCTCTTCGTGATCATGCAGATGGTCGTAGGTTCCGTCCCAACCAGAGCCGAACGCTTCATGCAGCACGCGTCGATCAGACTGCATAACAGAGTCGTTCCGATCAAGCACGAGCTGTTGGCAAGCGCCATCACGCAACGCCTCAGCCAAGGCGCGTAAGCATCTTGGCCTCGCAATCCTCGGTTTCACCGAACTCCGGTACACCTCAACCTTGATGGGCATCGCCACGACGTCGTCGATTACCGCGCGGCGTACCTCATCACGCTCCTTGGTGAAGTGAATGGAGCGCTGTCCGGAGCGAAGATGATTCCGAAGTGTCTTTCGGATCCGATGCGCATCAGACGGTCGCAAGTACACCGCGGTAATCGAGTAGCCCCGGACCTCAGACTCGTCGACAAACACACGATAGGGACGCGACAGATCCCAACCGCCTTGGCTCACCGCCCTAAGTCCCTTAGCCACGCAGTGTCACAGCATGCAGGAGACGCAGCCCTCCACCTCGGTGCCGGTCAGCGCCGCCTGGCGCAGGCGGATGTAGTACAGCGACTTGATGCCCTTGCGCCAGGCGTAGATCTGCGCCTTGTTCACGTCGCGGGTGGTGGCGGTGTCCGGGAAGAACAGCGTCAGGCTCAGCCCCTGGTCCACGTGCTGGGTGGCGGCGGCATAGGTGTCGATGATCTTCTCGGGGCCGATCTCGTAGGCGTCCTCGTAGTACTCGAGGTTGTCGTTGGTCATATAGGGCGCCGGGTAGTAGACGCGCCCGATCTTGCCCTCCTTGCGGATCTCGATCTTGGCGACGATCGGGTGGATCGAGGAGGTGGAGTGGTTGATGTAGGAGATGGAGCCGGTGGGCGGCACCGCCTGGAGGTTGCGGTTGTAGATGCCGTCTCGCTTGATCTTCTCCGCCAGTTCCGCCCAGTCCGCACGCGTGGGCACGTGCACCGAGGACTTCGCGAATAGCTCGCGTACGTGCTCGGTGACCGGGACGAAGTCCTGGTTCAGGTACTTGTCGAAGAACTCACCGGACGCGTACTTGGAGTCCTCGAAGCCGACGAAGGTCTCCCCCCGCTCCACGGCCAGCTCGTGCGAGGCGGTCAGCGCCGCGAACAGCACGGAGGCGAAGTAGACGTTGGTGAAGTCCAGGCCCTCCTCGGAGCCGTAGTGGATGTGCTCGCGCGCCAGGTAGCCGTGCAGGTTCATCTGGCCCAGGCCGATCGCGTGGGACTCGTGGTTGCCGCGGTTGATCGACGGGACGGACTCCAGTTCGGTCTGGTCGGAGACGGCCGTCAGCCCGCGCACGGCGGTGCGGATGGAGCGCGCGAAGTCCGGGGAGTCCATGGTCTTGGCGATGTTCAGGGAGCCCAGGTTGCAGGAGATGTCCTTGCCGACGTGCGCGTAGGACAGGTCCTCGTTGAGCACGCTGGGCTCAGAGACCTGCAGGATCTCCGAGCACAGGTTCGACATGACCACCTTGCCCTTGATCGGGTTGGCCCGGTTGACCGTGTCCTCGAACATGACGTAGGGGTAGCCGGACTCGAACTGGATCTCCGCCAACGTCTGGAAGAACTGGCGGGCGTTGATCTTGTCCTTGCGAATGCGCTCGTCGGCCACCATTTCGCGGTACTTCTCGGTGACGTTGATATCCGCGAAGGGCAACCCGTAGACGCGCTCGACGTCGTAGGGGCTGAACAGGTACATGTCCTCGTTCGCCCGGGCCAGCTCGAAGGTGATGTCCGGGATGACGACGCCGAGCGAGAGGGTCTTGATGCGGATCTTCTCATCCGCATTCTCCCGCTTGGTGTCCAGGAACCGCATGATGTCCGGGTGGTGGGCGTGCAGGTAGACGGCGCCCGCGCCCTGGCGCGCACCCAGCTGGTTGGCGTAGGAGAAGGAGTCCTCCAGCAGCTTCATCACCGGAATGACGCCGCTGGACTGGTTCTCGATGCGCTTGATGGGGGCGCCCATCTCTCGCAGGTTGCTCAGCAGCAGGGCCACGCCGCCGCCGCGCTTGGACAGCTGCAGGGCGGAGTTGATGCCGCGGGAGATCGACTCCATGTTGTCCTCGATGCGCACCAGGAAGCAGGAGACGGGCTCGCCGCGCTGGGCCTTGCCCTCGTTGAGGAAGGTGGGGGTGGCCGGCTGGAAGCGGCCCGACATCATCTCGTCGATCAGGTCCAGCGCGAGCGACTCATCGCCGTCGCCCAGCGCCAGGGCGACCATGGTGACGCGGTCCTCGAAGCGCTCCAGGTAGCGCTTGCCGTCGAAGGTCTTGAGCGTGTAGGAGGTGTAGTACTTGAAGGCGCCCAGGAAGGTTTCGAAGCGGTAGTCGTAGGCGTAGGCGGCCTCGAAGGCGGACTTGACGAACTCGGGGCGGTAGCGGTCCAGCACCTCCTGCTCGTAGTAGCCCTCCCGCACCAGGTAGTCCAGCTTCTCCTCCAGCGACGGGAAGGTGACGGTGTTGTCGTTGACGTGCTGGAGGAAGTACTGGCGCGTGGCCTCGCGGTCGGCGTCGAACTGGATCATGCCGTTCGCGTCGTACAGGTTCAGCTTGGCGTTCAGGGCGTGGTAGTCGAGGTCCGGGGAGACCGTGGTCTTCGGTGCGGTGCTCGCGGGGGCCGTCAGCGTTTCTGCCAAAACTTGTCCAATCCTTCTTTGACGCGTTCGACGTCTGTAGGGGTGCCGAGCAGCTCATACCGGTACAGGAAGGGGACGTTGAGCTTGCTGGCGATGATGTCGCCGGCGATGCCGTAGGCCTCGCCGAAGTTGGTGTTGCCCGAGGCAATAACGCCGCGGCACAGCGACCGGTTGTGCGGGTCGTTGAGGAACTTGATGACCTGCTTGGGCACGGCGCCCTTGATGGCGCCACCGCCGTAGGTGGGCACGACGAGGATGTACTCCTCGTCAACGCTCAGCGGCTGATCCCCCGAGCGCAGCGGAATGCGTGCGCTGGGGTAGCCGAGCCGCTCGACGAAGCGGCGGGTGTTCTCCGAGGTGGAGGAGAAGTAGACCAGGAGGGGGCGGTCGTTCACGGACGCCTGCCCCCGCTCAGATGGCGGCGGCCTCGGCGGCGACGGAGGCGAGAGCCTTGATCTTGTCCGGGCGGAAGCCGGACCAGTGCTCACCGCCGGCCATGACCACGGGAGCCTGCGCGTAGCCGAGGGAGCGGACCTGGTCGAGCGCCTCGGCGTCCAGGGTGATGTCGACCGTCTCGTAGGACAGGCCGGCCTTGTCCAGGGCGCGGTAGGTCGCGGCGCACTGGACGCAGTTGGGCTTGGAGTAGACGGTGATCGCCATGTCAGTCACTTCCTGGCGTTAGGTGGATGGTCGGACGGTTGCGGTGCGTGCGGCCGATTCGGAACCCCACGAACGGGGACTTACCGGCACGTAATCACACGCATGTAGTTCTCGGGAGGGCAAGCGCCCCCTGCTGTTCAAAACACTACCCCTAGGGGTCGGAGCGCGCCACCACCCCAAGATGATGTGTCTGGCGTGTCGTTGTGCATAGAGTCCCTTCGGCCTGTGGACGGTGCGCCGATCGCTGTGGACGCCCTGTGGAGCCGGCACCGCCCGCCCGCATCGACAGTCCCGGAGTGGTCGGCACGACGCCGTCGCCCGACCACCCCGGATCGGCTTCGCCATGGTCTCGCGGGGGTCTGACATGAATTCCGACCGCTTACCCTCACCGTCTCCACAGGCCTACAGCCGCACCACCACTCCGCCGGTCCCCAGGCTGGGGACAAACTGGTGAAAAATGCCGCCCGAATCACCACGCCCCGGGCGTGTCGCACCGCCAATCACGCGAGCACTACCCGTTCCGTCGACCATGGCAACCGTGCTACGTTCCCATGAGGCGGCTCACAGGGGCCGGCCGCGCGGCAACAAGCCCGCCGTGGGGCAGCAAGAGGAGCATCGAGAGGACCGCGAAATGGACGCATCCGAGCGCCGACAGGCGATCCTGGACCGCCTGCAGGAGGCCGACACCCCGCTGGCTGCGGCATGGCTGGGCGAGCAACTCGGCGCCTCCCGGCAGATCGTCGTGGGTGACGTCGCCCTGCTGCGTGCCGCCGGCCACGCCATCCGCGCCACCAACCGCGGCTATGTCCTGGCCCGCCCCACTTCGCGGCCACGCCGCGTCTTCCACGTCCAGCACGGTCGCGACCAGGTGGCCGCCGAGCTGGCCGCGATCATCGACGCCGGCGGCACCGCTCTGGACACGATCATCGAGCACCGCCTGTACGGCCAGATCACGGTGGACCTGCTCATACACAACCACACCGAGCTGGACCTCTTTCTTGAGCGCATGACCGAGTCCTCCACCCTGTCCGAGCTGACCAACGGCTGGCACGCCCACACGGTTGAGGCCGACTCGGAGGCGCAGCTGAACACCATCGAGTCGCGACTGAGCGAACTCGGCATTCTGCGCTGACGCCCGCTGCCTCCGGAGGACGAATGTCCGAATCCGGCATGAACGATCGGCGGGGCCCCTGCCCTGCGGCAACGGATCGTTGAAATCGTGCGGTTCCACGAGGTCAGACCACACAGCACCCGGGACGTTTGTGCCGTTTTCGGAGCATCAGTTTCCCCACCTGTCGGCCCGGACCCGCACCGCGGTCCACGCGTAAGGGAGAGGCGGCTCACGCCACTTGTGTCATGACACCCGACGGGTCCCGACTATCCTTTTAGTGTCTTGACACCCAGCGTGGGCGCAGGCCGTCGCCCCCGTCGTCCATGGGAGGCTCCCATGTCCACATCCTCCAAGCCCAAGGCCCCCACCAACAACGCAGCCAACATCCCCGCCAAAGACGTCGCCTCCCCCGCCGAGCCGCACGGCCCGCTGGACCGGCTGCGCGCCTTCGGCAACCGGTTCTTCATCGAGGGCTTGACCGGTATGGCGCACGGCCTGTTCGCCACGCTGATCATCGGCACGATCCTCACCCAGCTCGGGGCCTTCATCCCCGGGACCGTCGGCGACTTCATTGTGTTGATGGGGCGGGTGGCCTCCTCGATCACCGGCGCCGGCATTGGCCTGGGTACCGCCCGCCGGCTGGGGGCCGACACCTTCGTCGTCATCTCCGCGGCCGCCGTCGGGCAGATCGGCGCCCAGGCCTCCGGCCTGCTGTCCGGCAGCGCCATACTGAACGACGACGTCGGCACCGCACTGCTGCTGCGCGGCCCGGGTGAGCCGCTGGGCGCCTTCGTGGCGGCCTGTGTGGCCGTCGAGGCCGGCCGCCTGGTCTCCGGCAGGACGCCGGTGGACATCCTGGTGACCCCGTTGACCACGATCCTCGTGGGCGGTGGCGTCGGACTGTTGGTCGGCCCGCCCATCTCCTCGGCGATGACGGCGCTGGGACAGCTGGTCAACTGGGGCACCGAGCGGCAGCCGCTGCTGATGGGCGTGATCGTCGCCGTCATCATGGGGATGGTGCTGACCCTGCCGATCTCCTCGGCGGCACTCGGCGTGATCCTGGGCCTGTCCGGCATCGCCGCAGGCGCCGCGACCATCGGCTGCACCACCCAGATGGTGGGCTTCGCCATCGCCTCCTTCCGGGAGAATCGCTGGTCCGGGCTGCTGGCGCAGGGCCTGGGCACCTCCATGCTGCAAATGCCGAACATCCTGCGCCGACCACTCATCTGGGTGCCGCCCACGCTGGCATCGGCGCTGCTCGGACCGGTGGCGACCGTTGTGCTGCACATGGAGTCCAACGCCGTCGGCTCGGGCATGGGCTCGGCGGGCCTGGTTGGTCAGATCATGACCTGGCAGACCATGAGCGGCGCCATGCCCACGGCGCAGTTGCTGGCCACGATCGTGCTATTCCAGTTCGCGGCCCCGGCACTGCTGACTCTGGCCATCAGCGAGTTCATGCGCGCCCGCGACTGGATCCGCCCCGGCGACATGGCACTGGCCAAGGCCTAGTGGGGGGATCTGGAAGGGGCCGCCGGCCGCATTCCACCGGACTCTTACACCTCGGCGCAGGAAGTCATCTGATGAACGGGATGCCGCGGAAGGGGACGACCTTGCCGCGGCTCGCCCTGACCCCGAAGGCGATACTGATGATGACGTGGAACAGGGAAATGATCAACCAGGTGACGTAAGGCATCGATGGTAGAAAACCGCTGAGGTCATCGGGCGGAAGCACGATCATCTCAACGAAAAAGCCACCCAGGAAGAGGATGGTGGCGAGCAAATAGTTCACTCCCCAGCTGGCCGCCGCAGTGCCGTTGGTGCGGGCAGGCTCAGGATCCCTGCGACAAGTAATGCCGACGGCGATCATTACAATCGCGGCAACAATCGACCCGAGACCAGGAATCAAGACGAATACGAACAGTCCCATGTACCAGGCGTGCGCACCGGTGGGCCGGGACCGCGCCTGCGGGTAGTACGGCTGGCCGTAGGGAGGGCGCGGCACTTGCTGCGGGGTTCCTGGCGGGACCGGGTACAGCGCCTGGTTCGCAGGGTATGCGCCGCCGGGTGGGGACTGAGCCGCGGCCGGTGGGTATGGCGCCGGAGCCTGGGGGTATTGCGGAGAGCGGGGATAGTCGGGGTAAGGGCTGCTCACCGGCTCTGCTTCATCCAGTCCGGAGTCGCCTTGGGGTCGCGCGGGAAGAGCTCTAGCTCTTGGGCGACGTCCTCGGGGGTGTAGGGCGGATTGAGGACGGGCTCGTGGTCGTAGTCGAAGTCGGAGATGAGCTGGTAGTCCTGTTTGTTCATGGTGAACACGCCCCTGGTCCAGGCGCCGCCGCCGGGGCGGGCCATGGCGATGCGCACCTTGACGGCGGGCTCGACGACCTCCCGGGGCACGATGTTGTCCTCCCAGCCCCCGCGGCGCATCAGCCCGGAGGAGCGCAGCGCACGGCTGCGCACGCCGGCGCGCGCACCGACGGCCTGCACCTCAATGGACATCTCCTCCACGTGGGCGGAGCGCATCCAGCGCGCACACGCGTCCGAGAGCGCCTCGACGGCCTGCATCTGCGCTTCGAAGGACCATTCAGTCATCGGTTCCCACCTCTACTCCTGCCAAGGCAAACTGCCATAGACGTTTACCAAAACGACACTACCGTGCGGCCCCGGGGGCAGCAGCCCTTTGTGGGGTCATTCACTTGTCTCGTTCACACCGCCCAGTCCCCCAGAACCGGCGGATTCAAGGCGCCGTTGCCATCGTATTGCATCCCGGCCCTGGCCGGCGCCCCGCAGACCCGGGCCGTCCACTACCCTGTGAGGGTGAGCACCTCCGCCGACCCCTACGCCGAGTACCGACGCCGCCTCAAGCACCGGCAGACGATCGTGATCGGCGGTGTGCTGGCGGTGATGGCTGTGCTGACCGTCGTATGTCTCATGATCTGGAGCGGCTTGCTGCCGGCCATCTACGATCCGGGCTTCTCCACCGCCGAAGATGACACCGAATCCTTGGTGCAGCCCTGCCCGCCCACGGACGCCACCACCGTGGACATCACCTCGATCCCGGTCAACGTCTACAACGGCACCGACACCACCGGCCTGGCCGGCGGCGTCGCAGACACCCTGGGAGACGCCGGCCTGACCGTGAACAGCACGGCCGACTGGCCCATGGGCGATTACTCCGGCGAGGTGCAGCTGACCACCTCCCCCGCCGGCCTGACCAACGCCTACACGCTCAGGCAGGCATTCACCGGCACCGTGATCGTGCAGATCGATGAGACGCAGGAGGCCACCGACCCCACCGTCAGCGTGGTGCTGGGCGACCAGTACTCCACCGGCATTCTGTCCGCGGAGGAGATCGGCCAGCTCAAATCCGGGGAGACCATCTCCGCCCCCGCCGGCTGCGTCGCCGCCACCACCGCCCCCGAGGAGACGGCGGCCGCCGAAGAAGGCTGACGACCAAGACGGCCTGGGGCCGGGTGCGGGTCAGGCACGCCCGACGGTGAGGCGAAGGCAACCCGCGGCCACTCCCGTCAGTCCGTGGCACGATGGCGTCATGACCTCCGAGCAGCCCGACGCCGTCGACCCCACCCGGATCGTGCCGCCCGGCTTCGTCTTCCCGGGCACCGAGCAACTCCACCCGCGCGAGGTGTTCGCCGGTCCCGGATACCAGGCCCCGCGGCAGCGCACCGACCCGACCGCCGTCGGCGCCCTGGCATGCGCGATCCTCAGCCCCATCCCCGGCCTGGGCCTGGTCGCCCTCATCCTGGGCTGCGTCGCATTGCGACGCCTGCGCTCCAGTTACGACACGGGCCACGGACAGGCCTGGTTCGCGATCGTCGTCGGCGCCGCCGTCACCGTCGGCTGGCTATGGCTGTGGTGGCTGATCACGCAGACCACTTGAGCGCCGCTTACCCGGCCGGGCCGTGTCCCGCGGACAGTCCGGGGCATCCTCACCGCCGGGTGGGGCGGCCCACCCGGACGCGCTGCGCCCCACACTCACGAAACCCCGTATGGTAATCGCGTGAAGCCCTTCATCATGGTCTCGACGCGTCCTGAGTTGGAAGCCGCGCAAAACGAGTACGACTCCTTCCTCGCCCAGGGCGGGCTGCAGCCGGAGTACCTCCAGCACATCCTGCTGGAGGAGATTGACCTGTCCGGCTCCTTCGACGCCACGGACGTCTCCGGCGTGTTCATCGGCGGCAGTCCCTACGACACCTCGACGCCGGAATCGGCCAAGACCCGCACCCAGTTGCGCGTGGAGGAGCAGGTGCGCGAGCTGCTGGCCCGCGCCCTGAAGGAGGGCGTGCCCGTGCTGGCCACCGGCTTCGGACTGGAGGTGCTGGCCGGATACCTGGGCACCCCCACCTCCCGCGAGTTCGGTGAGGCGCTCGGCACCGCGGACGTGTACCTGACCGCCGCGGGCCGCGAGGACCCGCTGCTGGCGGGGATGCCGCAGACCTTCAGCGCCTTCGTCGGCCACCACGAGGGCGCGGTCGACGTGCCGGCGCACGCCACCCTGCTGGCCAGTTCGGCGGACTGCCCGGTGCAGATGATCCGAGTCGGCAAGAGCGTCTACGGCACCCAGTTCAATCCGGAGCTCGACGCCGAGCGCTTCGCCCAGCGCGTCTCCGTCTACTCCGACGCCGGCTACGGAGACCCGGGGCTGGTGGACAACATCCTGGCGGAGGCCCGCAGCTCGCAGGAGCACGTGGCCGGCCAGGTCATCCGCAACTTCGTGAGCCATTTCGCCCGCGAGGAGTAAGCAACCCCAACCATTCAGACTCAAGGATCGGTCGTGACCACCCGTGACGCAGTCAGCACTCGAAACCGTCGCTGAGGTAATGGCCGGCCGCCGTACGCTCGCCGTCACCGGCGCCGGCATCTCCACCGACTCCGGCATACCCGACTACCGGGGCGTGGGCACCACTCCCGTGGAGCCGGTGGACTTCCAGCAATTCGTCGCCGACCCGGTGTGGTACCGGTGGGTGTGGGCCCGCAACCACGCCACCTGGCGGCTGTTGGAGCCGCTGACGCCGACGCCGGGGCATGTGGCGCTGGCCCGGCTGGAGGAGGCAGGTCTGCTGACCGGCGTGGCCACGCAGAACGTCGACCGGCTGCACTCACGCGCCGGGCAGCGCACCGTGTGGGAGCTACACGGCGCCTACGACCGGGTCGTGTGCCTGAGCTGCGGGCGCATGATCTCCCGCGCGGACCTGGACACGCGCCTGACCGCATTGAACCCCGACTACCCGCGCGAGACCGACCCGGCCCGCGTGGCCATAACCCCGGAGGCCGACCGGACCGCCGCCGAGGCGTGCGACTTCAAGGCGGTGCGCTGCGAGGAGTACGGCGGCCTGCTCAAGCCGGACATCGTCTTCTTCGGTGAGAGTCTGCCGGCCGCCATGGACGAGGCGATGCAGGCGGCCCGGCACTGCGACGTCGTGCTGGTGGCGGGCTCGAGCCTGGCGGTGCTCACGGGCTTGTGGATCGTGCAGCAGGCGCTGGCCGGCGGCGCCGAACTGGTGGTCATCAACCGCGGCCCGACGGCGGCTGACGGGCTGGCATCGGTGCGCGTGGAGGGCGGTGTCAGCGAGTTCCTCACTCCGCTGGCCGATCGGCTCATCGGCTGAACCGAGCCGCCCGGGGCGCGCGGATGCGCCCCGCATGCGTGCCGCCCGCCGGCCTGACGCACAGGCCCGCGGGCGGCAACACTTCACACCGGGTTGGCTGATCGGCTCGGTCGGCCTCAGCTGTCCAGGTCGGCGTACTCGGCCGGGACGTCGGCGATCGCCTCGGCGATGGGGGTTTCGCCGTCGCGGAAGGGGATCACCTTCCCGACGGTGGCGGGCTCGGCGAGCACCGCGGCGAGTACCGCGGCCACATTCGCCCGCGAGGTCGGCGCCTGCGACCCGCCGTCGAAGCGGCCGACGTCGATGCGGCCGGTCGGCTCGTCCAGGGTCAGCAGGCCGGGGCCGAGGATCGTCCACTCCAGCCCGGAGGCGACCAGGTGGCGGTCGGCGGCCAGCTTGGCCATGGCGTAGGTGCGCAGCGGGTGGTCGGCCGGTACCGGATCCTGACCGTGGGAGCCGGCGAAGGAGACCATGACGTAGCGAGGCACGGAGGCGGCCTTCGCGGCCTCCATGGAGCGGATGGCGGCCTCGCGGTCGATGGCCTCGGTGCGCTCGGGGCCGCCCTTGCCGCCGGCGCCGGCGGACCAGACCACGGCGTCGGCCCCGTCGAAGGCCGCGGCGAGTTCCTGCTGGCTGGCGTCCTCGACGGACACGACCAGGGGGGTGGCCCCGGTGGCGGCTACGTCGTCCGCCTGCGCGGGGTCGCGGATGAGGGAGACGACGTCGTCGCCGCGCTCCACCAGGAGCGGGGCGAGCAGGAGGGCGACCTTGCCGTGGCCGCCGATAATGACGATGCGGGACATGATTGAACCTTCTTCCGTGCTCGAAGGCGGGTGATGCCTCCTCGCACTCGGGAATCCGTGAGCGTCCACCCACGGGTATCGCTTCATCCTGTCACCGCGCCACAGCCGGTGTCCACGTCTCGGAACACCCGCGAGCGCCGGTTACGCCCCGGCCGAACGGAGCCCCTCAGCGGGAATAGCGCGCCACGAAGTTGGACAGCACCTTCCAGGAGTCGGACACGTCCTGGCGGCGCACGTCCTCCTGGACCTCGGACAGGTGATCGTCGTCGAAGTAGCCGTGGCCGGCGTAGAAGGACAGGCGGTGAGCCAGGTAGTTGCCGTCCAGCTCGGGGTGGAACTGGGTGGCGTACAGGTTGGTGCGCATCCGCAGCAGCTGCACGGGGCAGGACGCCGAGCCGGCCAGCACGACCCCGTCGGCGGGCGGAACGGTGACGGCATCGGTGTGGGCCACGAAGGCGGGGAAGGCCGCCGGAACACCCTCCAGCAGGGGGTCCTCGCTCCCGGCCTCGGTCAGTTCCACCTGCGGGTAGGAGACCTCCTCCTTGTAGGTGCCGTCCACGACGCCACCCTCGTGGCGGGTGAGCAGGCCCAGCCCGTAGCAGGCGCCCAGGAAGGGGAAGTCCGCGTCCAGGAGACGGGTGACCAGGTCGTCCAACTCGGCCTCGACGCGCAGTTGCACCGGGCTCTTGCGCTCCTGCGGGGTGGAGACGTTGAAGGGGGAGCCGCCGACGATGATGCCGGACCAGTCCGCCAGGTCGATCTCCGGCATGGGTTCGGCCTCGAGGCGGTGGCGGATCAGGGAGGACTCGTCGAGTCCGGTGCGCAGCAGGAAGGCCTCGTATTCGGCGTCGGCCGGCTCGTCGTCGGCCCGGGCGGCCAGCATGAGGAAGGGTTTCACAGAGCAGAGACTATTTCCTGCCATGGGGCTGTTCACCCATTTGTCTCACGTATCACTACTGTCGTTTACAGACAGGTCAGCAGCTTCTCCGCCGCGGCGAGGACGACGTCGGGGGCGGGTGCCTGTTGGAAGGCGGCGCTAGCGCTCGGCGCGGCGCGACGTCCCGGGGTGCGACGCGCCGTGTCGACGGTGGCGTCGATGTAGGCCAGCCCGGCCACGCGCACGCCACGTGAGGCCAGGGCCATGGCCTCGGCGACCATGTCATTGACGACGACGTCGGCGCCCAGTGCCGCCAGCACTCCCGCCTCGGTGGGGCTCGGACGCACCGGGCCGGGGGTGAGGGCGACGAGGCCGGGGGCGCGCACGCCGTCGAGCTCGGCGACGGCGGCCGTCAATTCCGCGTCCCAGGCCGCGTCCAGCGGGGCGGTGGCGGGGAAGAGCGGGGAGCCGGTCAGGTTCAGGTGGTCGCCGACGGCGAGGAAGTCGCCCGGGGCGGAGCCGCCGAGGCTCGCCGCGCGGGCGACCAGCAGGGCGGCGCGCACGCCGGCGCCGGGGGCGATGCGGGCCAGCCCGGTGGTGCGGCGGGCGGGCTTGCCCTCGAAAAGACTGGTGTGGCCGCGGGCCACCAGCACGCCGCGACCGTCGCGGTCGTAGGAGAACAGGGCGTCCTCCTGGCCGGGGCCGGTGGGGGCGGAGACACCGGGCAGGAAGGACAACCGCACGCGGGAGTTCGGGCGCCCCCAGGTCTCGTCAAGTTCGGTGAGCAGCGAGGGCTCGGCAACTACCAGCAGGTCGTGGCGCTGCCGACCGGTGGCCAGGACGATCGAGGCGCCATCGGGGTCTTCGTCCCATACTCCGGCTGCGGGCTGTGTGGCCACGGGTGCTCCCTCTTGCTTGTCGCGTTCGTCGTGCTCGTCCAACTGGAGAGCCTACCCGGCCCACCTGGCATCGGACTCCGCCCCGAGGACGAAAGCGTGCCACAGGTGTGCCGGGCGAACCGGGCGTTCGCCGCTACATGGTGCGTTCGTAATAAAAGCGCGAGCCGTACAGGGCGATGATGTTGACCCACAAGGCGATGATGGCGGCCGTGCCCAGCTCCAGCTCAACACCGAATAATGCGACGATCACCGCGCCCAGGACCACGAACCAGGCCACCCTTCCGGTCAGCGCCCACGCAGACTTCCAGATGAGCTCGTCGCGCTCGTCCTGGGTGCCGTCGAGCGCGCGTGAGTAGGAGCTGCCGCCACGCCGCCGCACCCACCAGCCGATCAGCCAGAAGGCGCAGATCGCCATAGTCACACCGGTTACGTAACCGCTCAGGGAGTCCGCCTCACGGTGCTTGGGATCGCGCAGCCAAGCGAACGTGAGGATTATCAGCAGAACGGCGGAGCAGGCCATGGCGAGCATCCGCACCTTAGGTCGACGGGCCGCCTTGGCCGACTGCGGGTTACTCGCCGCGGGGGTGCGTGCGTCATCGCCTTCTGGCGCATTGCGGTCGTCGGGGGTGTCGGCGGCGGGGGTGCTGGCGTCGTCGGGTAGGTCAGGCATGGAAGATCTCCTCGACTGTTTTGTCGAAGTAGCGGGCGATGGCAATGGCCAGCGGCAGGGATGGGTCGTAGCGGCCCTTCTCAATGGAGTTGATGGACTGGCGGGACACGCCGACGGCCTCGCCCAGCTGCGCCTGGGTGAGACCCTTGGCCTCACGCAGGGCGCGCACGTCGTTCTCCATCGTTAACTCCTCTTTAGCTCCAGCACGATGGTAGCGAAGAGCCCGGTGGTGGACGGCATCGCGCACGACGGGACTCACCGTGGTCCGGGATCGCGGCCGGCCGCCGCGGGAGCGGTCGACCCTACCGCGGCAAAGCCGGTTCACGCCTTCCCTTTTCCGGCCGCCCGGCCCCGGGCGGCAATGACTGTCGCATTGCCGGCGACGCTGGCAAGAAGCACCACGATTGCCGCGGCCCCGAGCACCAACCCCCCGGCATCCGACTCAATCCTCTGAGCCACCACGCTCAGGCCCATGCCAATCGGGAGCAGGGATGTCCATAGACCAACCATCGCGGGGCTCTCCATGGACAACGGTGCACCGCCCGCACCGTGCCGCACCCGGCGGCGGACAAGCCCATAGGCCGCTGCCACCGCCGCACTACCTGCGACCAGTCCGAAGAAGATCCCGAGCAAGGAGGAGCGAGAAGCGGGGAAAGCGCCGGCAATGACGACGCCCACCAGGAACACCGCGGCGAAGATCACTGCCATACGGGTCCTCATCGTTTGCAAAGTCAACCTGTTCATGCGGGTCTCCGTTCGGATCGGTTTTCATACGTTTGGGCCTGACATCACGCTCGCGCGGTCAAAGTCGACACCCAATGTCCGGCACCCTTGACATGACTAGCATGCTTTACATCCGCGGTCGCGTCAAGTTTGCTTACCTCCCATGCCGTACCGGTTCGCCGTGCCCGAGTCGCCGCCGGCATACCCGCGCCCGAGGCGGTTGCCGGCATCCCCTCGCCCGGAGGCGGGGCCGCCTGCTACGCCACTTCAGCGTCTGCAACGCCACTTCGGGGTTAACAACGCCTGTTAACGGTTTGCTGAAGGCTCCTGGGGTATACAGCAGACCGTTAAGTAGCGTTGTTAACGTCCGACCGGCGTAGTAGACGGCGGGCGCCGCCACATCTGGACGCCCCGGGTGCATCCCGCCCCAGTACCCGCCATCCCGTGGGCGGTGGGTAGGCGGGCCGAGCGTGAGGGCATGTGGGTAACGCGGTGCGGGCATGATGGGCGGGTGAAGCAGACCGCGGACCCCGTCGCCCGACTCCTGGCCGACCCGCCGGACCTGCCCGTCGTCGCCGCCATGCCCGGGCTCCGCGCACTCCTGCTGGGGGAGCGCCCCGGCACCGACGCCGCCTCTGACGCCGACGTCGCACAGGCCACCGCCAACGTCTCCCCCGGCGAACCCCCACACGCGCCGACTGTTGTGGTCACCGCCCCGCCGGGAACCGGCAAGACCACACTGGTGCCGCTGCTGGTCGCCGACGTCCTCGCCCATCCTGACGCCGCCCCCTCCCCCGGGCGCGTGATCGTCACCCAACCGCGGCGCGTGGCCGCCCGGGCCGCCGCCCGCCGCCTCGCATCACTGTTGGGCGAAGAGGTCGGCGAGACGGTCGGCTACGCGGTGCGCGGGGAGCACCGGAGCTCGGCCCGTACCCGCATCGAGGTGGTCACCGCCGGATTGCTGCTGCGCCGCCTGCAGGGCGACCCGGAGCTGCCCGGTGTGGCCGCGGTGGTCCTGGACGAGGTGCACGAGCGCTCCCTGGAGTCGGACCTGCTGCTGGCGCTCCTGCTGGACGCGCGCGCCGCCCTGCGGGAGGACCTGGCGGTGGTCGCCATGTCCGCCACTCCCGACCTGACGCGCCTGCCCGGCCTGCTCGGCGGCGCCACCACTCCGGCACCGGTGGTTGAGGTGCCCGGTGTGCTGTACCCGCTCGAGGAGATCTGGGCGCCACCGCCGTCGGGCACCTCCCGGCTCGGCCCGCGCGGGGTGCCGCGCCAGTTCCTCGTGCACGTGGCCGCCACGGCGATGCGCGCACTGACCGAGCGAGAGGGGGACGTGCTGGTCTTTCTGCCCGGCGCGCGGGAGGTCGACGACGTCGTCGCCCGGCTGCGCGAGGCCGTCCAGGGCGGCGGGCCCGGGCCCGGGGCCGGGAGCTCGGCGGCCGCCGTTCAGGTGCTGCCGCTGCACGGGCGTCTACCCGGTCCGGCGCAGGACGCCGCACTGACGCCGTCGGCCGGTGCGCGGCGGGTGATCGTGTCCACCGACGTGGCCGAGTCCTCCCTGACGGTGCCGGGCGTACGCATCGTCGTGGACGCCACCCTCGCCCGGGAGCCGCGCCTGGACGTGGCGCGCGGCATGTCCGGGCTGGTGACGGTCGGCGAGTCCCGGGCGGCCGGGACCCAGCGGGCCGGGCGGGCGGCGCGCACCGGGCCGGGCGTCGTCTACCGCTGTTGCACGCAGGTGGACTGGGCGCGGGCCGCGCTGGCACCGACCCCGGAGATCCTCATCGCGGACCTGACCCGCACCGCGTTGGAGTTGGCCGCCTGGGGCGTGCCCGGGGGCGAAGGCCTGGCTTGGATCGACCCGCCGCCCGGCCCCGCGCTGGCGGCCGCCACCGACTCGCTTGAACGCCTGGGTCTGCTCGACGGCGACGCCGTTACCGGGCTGGGCCGCGCCGTGGCCGCCGTCCCCGCCGAAGTGCGTCCGGCCCGCGCCCTGCTGGCGGCCACCGAGGTGATCGGCCTGCGCCGTGCCGCCGAGGCGACCGCGCTGCTGACCGCCGACCTGCGTGCGCCCCAGGCCGACCTGGCCGCGCTGGCGCGCAGCGTCCGCCGTGGCCCGCAGGAGCGGGCCTGGCGGGTTGAGGCCCGGCGTCTGGAGCAGGCTGCACGTCGGCACCCGGCCGGGAGACACGCCGCCCCGCCTGCCACCGCCACCCAGCCCGGCGCCGACCGCAGCGGGGCCGGCACGAAGCCGGCCGACGACCCCGCCACCGGCTTAGGCGGCTTGGTCGGTCCGAGTGCGGCTGACGCCGTCGGGCTGGTTGCGGCATTGGCCCACCCGGAGTGGATCGCCCGCCGTCGCGGCCCCGTGCCCGGCGCGGGACGTCCGGCCAGCTACGCCAGCGTCGGCGGGACCGGGCTGCGACTGCCCGCGGACTCACCGTTGGCCGCGGCGGAGTGGCTGGCGGTGTCCGACGTAGACCGCGCCCCGGGAACCGCCGAGGCGACGATCCGGGCGGCCGCACCGATCGACGAAGCGCTCGCGCTGGCGGTGGCCGACGCCTGGCTGACCGAGGACGCGCACACCCGCTGGGACGGAGACCGGCTGCGGGCGGAACGGGTGCGCCGTCTGGGCGCGATTCAGCTGGCATCCGTTTCCGATGGGGCACCGACACCGGCGCAGGTGGCGGACGCCGTCGTCGAACGGTGCCGCGGCGAAGGGCTCGGAGTGCTGCCCTGGCGTGGTGCCGCCGAGCTGCGGGCGCGGTTGGCGCTACTGCACCGGACACTGGGCGAGCCCTGGCCCGCCGTCGACGACGCCGCGCTCCTGCGGCGCGCCGACGAGTGGCTGATTCCGGCCGTAAAGGCGCTGGCAGCCAGGTCCGGCGGACGCTTCGACCTGAGTCGACTGGAAATGACGGCGTGCCTGCGCGCCCTGCTGCCCTGGCCGGCGGCGACGCGACTGGACGAGTTGGTGCCGGAGCGGCTGCAGGTGCCGTCGGGCTCGCACGTGCGCGTGGACTATGTGGGTGAGCGGGGCGAGACGCTGGAACGTCCGGTGCTGGCGGTGCGGGTGCAGGAGTGCTTCGGCTGGGCGGACACCCCGCGGATCGTCGACGGGCGCGTGAGCGTGGTCATTCATCTGCTGTCGCCGGCGCGGCGGCCGGTGGCGATCACCGATGACCTGCGCTCCTTCTGGCAGCAGGGCTACCCACAGGTGCGGGCCGAGTTGCGCGGGCGCTACCCCAAGCACGCGTGGCCGGAGGACCCGTGGACGGCGCCGGCCATCCGCGGCACCGGGCGACGCCCGAACTAGCGGCGTCCCTTCGTTTCTGGACCTGCCCTTGTCACCAAATGCACCACTTTCCGAGCGCCGACCGCCGTCAAGTGACGACTAACCGCGTGTCGCCGCGAGCGAGTCGGCAGATGCGCCAACGGCTGGGCGTAAAGCGGTGCATTTCATGACACCGTCTAGAAGCGGCTGGCGTCCAGGCGGCTGAAGCGCCAACCGGTTGGGTTGCGCGCGGTGCTGGCGGCGGGATCCGGGACGACGTACCCGACGATTTGCAGATTCCAGGTGCCGCGCGTGCCCCAAACCGTTGCGTTGATGCGGGAGCGGCCGCGCACCACGGGGAAGCCGTCGATGGTGTCGGGCTCGGCGGAGACGAGCTGCGAGGAGTGGTAGGTCAGGGTTCCATCGCGGATGTCGGACAACCACTCGACCTTGGGCTGGGGGTAGCCGGTCATATGGGTCAGGACGCAGTCCTCGGTGAGCAGGGCGTCGATGGCGGCCGTGTCCGCCGCAACCATCGCATCGCAGAGTAGGCGGTACAGCCGGATCGACGCGTCTTCGGAGTCGGCCGGGTGCACGGGCGGATTCGTCGCAGGCATAGTCCGGACTTTATGGCTTGACGACGACGCCGAACCAGGACGTGGCAGGACACCCGAGGTTGTGCGGACAACGGTCGGCGTGGGCGAGGTCGGCCCTCGCGAGTCCGCTCCCGGGCGTGCGTCTGGTACACCGCGGCTCGTACACGAGTTCCCCGCAAAGACACGAGTCTTGGAGGTTGGTGGGTGCAGGGCACGTGCAAAGCTCCGAAACTCGTGTTCCTGACGCAAACGCGTGTGCGTGGCTCCAGGGCACTAGCGGTCACGCCGCCCACCGCGCGGGCCCAGGCCCGCACCCGGGCGACGCTCGTTCCGCTGTACCCACTGGGACCCCACGGCGGGGAAGCGCTACATGGAAGAATCCCCGGACTCCGACTTCTCGTCTGGATTCCGGGGATCGGCTTGGCGGTAGCGCTGGGATTCGAACCCAGGGTGGCTATGAACCACACAGACTTTCGAGATCTGCACCTTCGGCCGCTCGGACACGCTACCTAGCAGATGGACAGGTTACACGCCGTGCCGCTCGATGCCCAGTCCCCGCGGCCTGCGAGGTCGCTCACGGCGGCGCGGAGGCGCTCACCTACTCCGACTGGCCGGGCCGCCGGATAGCGAAGAACTCCCGCAGTAGCGCCTGCGCCTCCTGCTCACGCAGTCCCGCCACCACCTCCACCTGGTGGTTGGTGCGCGGATCGCGCAGGACATCGCGCACGCTTCCGCACGCCCCGGTCTTCGGCTCCCAGGCCCCCAGCACCACCCGCTCCAGGCGGGCCAACTGCGCGGCCCCCGCACACATGGTGCACGGCTCAAGGGTCACCACCAGAGTGCAGCCGTCCAGGTGAGATTGTCCCAGCGCCGCGCCCGCCGCCCGCAGGGCCCGGATCTCGGCATGCGCCGTCGGATCATGCTCCGCCTCTCGCGCGTTGGCGGCCTCGGCAATTACCGTGCCCTCCCCGGACAGGACGACGGCGCCCACCGGCACCTCCCCGGACGCGCCCGCATGCCGCGCGAGTTCTAGTGCGCGGCACATGGCGGCGTCGTAGCGCTCGCGGAGCAGACCGGAAAGACTCACGCACCCACCCTGCCACAGTTCACCCACCCACCCCACAGTCGGACCAAAGTCCTACCCGACGGCCCGAAAACACCGCAACATCGGGCGGCTTGCGAGGCGCGGAAGGGAAATGTGGGAAGAATCTCGCCGACACCCGTTTATCCCCGACCTCATGCGGCCGTCAAGTCCCCCCGCCACCCGCATTTCGACCGCTTTCGCTTGCCAATCCGCGAGATCCCTGAAAGATTCACAATCCTGTAAACGCCACCACGGCCTTTTGCACGCGGCCACATGTGCGCCCATGCATCACCAGTGCATCCCCAATGCATCGAGGAGTGCCAGTGCCTGATTCACTCAGCAATCAGACGACACCAGCAACATCCGAAGCCCCTGAACAACGCCGTCTGAACACGGTGGTCTTCGCCGTCTCGGCGGCCATTATCGCCTCCATCACCGGCGCCGCCATCGTCGCTCCGGAGACGGTCTCCGCCGCCTTCAATGCCGCCGTGTCCTGGGCAGGACGCTGGTTCGGCTCCTTCTACATCCTGCTGGTGACAGTTGCGCTGGTGTTCGTGATCGTCCTGGCGCTGTCGAAGTTCGGGAAGATCCGCCTGGGGCCGGACAACTCCACCCCGGACTTCTCCACCTTCTCCTGGGCCGCCATGCTCTTCGCCGCGGGTGTGGGGACGGGAATCATGTTCTACGCGGTCGCGGAGCCGGTGGCCCAGTACATGAGTCCGCCGACCGGTGACGCCCAGACCGTCGAGGCGGCGCGCAACGGCATCGTGCTGACCCTGCTCCACTACGGCATCAGCGGCTGGGGCCTGTACTCGATCCTCGGTATGGCACTGGGCTACTTCGCCTACCGGAGGCACCAGCCGCTGGCCGTCCGTTCCACCCTGCGGCCGCTGCTCGGCGACCGCGTGGACGGCCTGCTCGGCGACGTCGTCGACGCCGCCGCCCTGGTGGGTGGGGCAGTCGGCATCTCCGCCTCGCTCGGTGTGGGCGTCGTCCAGTTGAACGTCGCCCTCACCATCCTGTTCGGCCTCCCGCAGGGGACCGCCACCCAGATCGGCCTGATCGCACTGAGCGTCATCATGGCCACCGTCTCCGCCGTTTCCGGTGTGGACCGGGGCGTGCGCGTGCTGTCCAATATCAACGTGCTGCTCGCAGTCGGACTGGCCCTGTGGGTGCTGCTGACCGGAAACACCGCCTTCCTGATCGACGCCCTGGTCGGCAATATCGGCGACTTCGTGACCCACTTCCCCGGCCTGACCCTGGAGACCTACGCCTACGACCGTCCCACCGAGTGGCTCAACAGCTGGACACTGTTCTTCTGGGCCTGGTGGATCACCTGGGCCGCCTTCGTCGGCATGTTCCTGGCGCGCATCTCGCGTGGCCGTACCGTGCGCGAGTTCGTGGTCGGCTCCCTGGTGCTGCCCTTCTCCTACGTCACCATGTGGGTGTCGATCTTCGGCAACAGCGCCTTGGACCTGATCCGCTCGGGCAACCTCGACTTCGCCGAGCTGACAGTGGAGCAGCCGGAACAGGGGCTGTACACGCTGCTCGGCTACCTGCCAGGCGGGAAGTTCCTGATCGCCCTGTCCCTGTTCATCGGCATCCTGTTCTACGTCACCAGCGCAGACTCCGGTGCCCTGGTCATGGCCAACCTGTCCAGCCGCGCCCTGCCGACCTACCACGGCGACCCGCAGGACGCCCCCGCCTGGCTGCGCATCTTCTGGGCCGCCCTGACCGGGGTGCTCACCATCGCCATGCTCGTGGCCGGCGGCATCCCCATTCTGCAGCAGGCCACCATCGTCATGGCTCTGCCGTTCTCCTTCGTGATCATCGCCGTCATGGCGGGGCTGTGGCGCGCCATGCGCACCGAGGCCACCCGCGAGCAGGCCCGCGGCATCGCCAACCGCAACCGGCTGCTGGGGGCCACGGGCACCGCCGCCGGCATGAACCGGATCCCCTGGCGCGACCGGCTGTCGCACACCTTCGACGTCGTCTCCCCGGCCCGCGCCCAGCGCGCCATGTCCAACCGCGTCGTGCCGGCCCTGGAGGCGGTCGCCGACGAGCTGCGCAAGGAGGATATGGTGGCCGAGGTCGTCGTCGCCGGCCCCGAGGCGCAGGATCCCGACGACGAGCGCAACTTCCTGGGCTCCGCCACCCTCGTGGTCACGCCCCCGCCCACGCTGGTGCAGGCGGCCGAGACGCAGGGCGAGCGTCGCACCGGCTCCCACTTCCGGTACGCGGTGCGCATGGTGCAGGCACCGGTGCCGGCCTTCGGCGTGGTGGTCCACGAGGCCGACGACCTCACCGTCCGCCTGGAGGTGCGTCCCCGCGGCGGCGGTCAGGGCTACGACGTGATGGACTGGTCGCGCGAGCAGGTCGCCCACGATGTCCTGGACCACTACGAGCGCTGGCTGGAGTACCTGGGCGCCGCCGAGACCGTCTGAGACCGAAGCCAAGGCTGCGCCATGGCCGGCACCGTATCCGAACCGCCTCCCATGGAGGCGGAGCTACTGCGCGCATCCGAGGAGCGCTCCGGGGAGTAGTCGTCTGGGATATCTCCCGTTTCCGTACCTACTTCGGTGCTTTCAACAACGTCCTCGACCACGCTGTAATTACCAGCATCATCGACCGTCAGTTGGATGAAGTGCCGGTCACTCCAAACACCGGGCGCCTCAGGATCATCCGCTCCCTCATAGGTGAAGGTTGTGGATACATTCACCTCCGCCAGGACCGTACCATCGTCTTGAGCCGCCGCCTGAAGCAGAGTCACCTCGCTGGCCGCGGAGGTGACCGGAGTTCCGTCATCACTCATCCCGTCTCGCACTTCAATTATGCTGGACTGCACGGATGTCAAAACAGAGCCCGTCGGGGCCTCCGGATCTGTCCACATATCGTCCAAACCATCCTGGTACTCCTCGATTGCTGCAACAATCGCGTCCGCATCCACAGCAGACTGGGGCGCCGCTGATTGATGCAGCTGAGGAACCACCGCCAGCGCAAAGGCAATTATCGCGACCACGCCTAGTACACGCGCTGCCGCCTTCCCTGTTGGACTCATCTTCGACCTCCAAGGGGGAATATCGCAGCGGCCTGCGTAACAGAGTCTCTCCGGATGAGAGGACTACTCGCTACCACTTCGTGGGATACATCATATCATGCGAATATGGCGCGGCTTCCGAACGGTCTCTTAATTCGCTCACGAGACGTCGAGCTGACACTAATACTACACATAGATTTCATCCTCTAACGCGTTCGTGTCCAGTGTTATGAGGCTGCTGGTGTTCAGACGGGACCACACTCCGCCGCCCGGCTCCGGCCTATTCCACCCTCAGCTCGTTTTGGGCGTCGTAGGCTTGGCCCATGCGCCTGCACGTTGCCGACCACCCGCTCATTGACCACAAGCTCTCCGTCCTGCGCGACGAGAAGACCCCCTCGGCCGTCTTCCGTCAACTCGTTGACGAGCTGGTCACCCTTCTCGCCTACGAGGCCACGCGCGACGTGCGCACCGAGAAGATCCGCATCCAGACGCCGGTAGCCGCCACGACCGGCCGGCACCTGGCCGAGCCGCGGCCGATCGTGGTGCCGATCCTGCGCGCCGGCCTGGGGATGCTCGAGGGCATGACCCGGCTGCTGCCCACCGCCGAGGTCGGCTTCCTGGGCATGAAGCGCAACGAGGACACCCTGGAGGTAGAGACCTACGCCAATCGGCTGCCGGATGACCTGTCCGGCCGCCAGTGCTTCGTCGTCGACCCCATGCTCGCCACCGGCCACACCCTCGTGGCCGCCATCAACTATCTGCTGGAGCGCGGCGCCCGCGACGTGACCGCCATCTGCCTGATCGCCGCCCCGGAGGGGCTGGCGACCCTGGAGGCAGCCGTCGGCGACCGCGCCGACGTCACCGTCGTCACCGCCGCCCGCGACGAGCGCCTGAACGAGCACGCCTACATCGTGCCCGGCCTGGGTGACGCCGGCGACCGCCTGTACGGCATCGTGGACTGAACGGGCCGCCCCGCCCACCCCTTGCGGGCGTGGAGCGGAGCGACCCGGCAGCGGTCGCGTCGGCGCGGAGGCGTCAGAAGGCGGGGATGACGGACTCGTCGGTCCAGGTCTCCTCGATGTAGGTACGCAGTTCGTCGGAGTTCAGCAGTTCGGCGAGCTCGACCAGGTACTCGTTGTCCTTGTCGGCGGTGCGCACGACCAGCTGGTTGGCGTACGGGGAGCCCTCACCCTGCTCCAGGACGAGCGCGTCCTCGCTGGGCTTGAGATTGGCGTCGAGCGCGTAGTTGCCGTTGATGACGGCCAGCTCGGCGTCGGCCATCGACGCGGCCACCTGGGCGCCGTCGACCGTCACCAGATCGAAGTTCTTCGGGTTGTCGGTCACGTCCAGGGTGGTGGGGATCTCGACGTCGGGGGCGAGCGTGATCAGCCCGGCGGTCTCGAGCAGCTGCAGCCCGCGGGCAGTGTTGGCGGGGTCGTTGTTGAGCAGGATGGTTCCGCCTTCGGCGGCCTCGTCGACCGAGCTGTAGCCCTTGTCCGTGTAGATGCCCATGGGCTCGATGTGGACGTCGGCGATGGCGACGAAGTCGTAGCCCTTCTCCTCGATCTGCTGCTCCAGGAAATTCGGCGTCTGATAGAAGTTCGCCGCCAGGGAGCCGTCGTCCAGGGAGGTGTTGGGCGTCTGGTAGTCGTCGATCTCGACGATGTCGAGGTTGAGCCCGGCGTCGGCGGCCAGGTTGTCCTGCACCCACTGGAGGATGGTGACGTGCGGCTGCGGGGTGGCGCCGATGGTGATGGTGGCCGTGTCGCCGTCGACTTTGATGCCGTCGACGGCGGCCGTGGTGCCGGATCCGTCGGTGGAGGTGTCACTGGAGGAGCCGCCGCAGGCGGCCAGGGTGAGGGCGACGGCGGAGGCGAAGCCACCGGCCAGGACGCTGCGGCGGGTGATGGTGGAGGTCATGATGCGATTCCTTGTCCGTGAAGGTGCCTGCAGGTGTCTGCAAGGCTTGCGGTTGGTTGGGTACGTGGGTGCCGGCGGACGGCTCGTGCCGCCGCGGGACCGGCCCGGGATGGGGCAGCCGAGCCGTTGGGGCCATGGGGGCTCCGGGGACTCCGGCTGGTCGAGGCTCAGCGGTGGTCGACCAGCCGGCTGAGCATGTCGCCACACACCTGGATGACGGCGACGATGAGCACGATCAGCACGACGACGATCACCATGACGTCGGGGTCGTTCTGCCGGTAGCCGTGCTGGATGGCCAGGTCGCCCAGGCCACCGCCTCCCACCGTGCCGGCCATGGCGGTGTAGCCGAGCAGAGTGATCAGGGTGACCGTGGCGGACTGGATGAGCGTGGGCATGGCCTCGCGCACCAGCACGCCCCAGGTGATCTGGCGGCCGGAGGCGCCCATCATCAGGGCGGCTTCGACCTTGCCGTGGTCGACGTCGTTGATGGCGGTCTCCACCAGGCGGGCGTAGAAGGGGATGGCGCCGATGGTCAGGGGCACGCAGGCGGCACCCCAGCCCAGAGAGGTGCCCACGAGCGCGCGGGTGAAGGGGATGAGCGCCACCATCAGGATGATGAACGGCATGGAACGGCCGATGTTGACGATCTGGGAGAGCACCTCGTAGACGGCCCGGTTGGCGTGCTGGCCTCGCTTGCCGGTGGTGACCAGCGCCAGTCCCAGCAGCAGGCCGATGACGATCGTCAGGGCGCCGGATACGCCCAGCATCTGGAAGGTCTCCAGCGTGGCCGGGCCGAGCTTGCGCTGGATGGCGGGGTTGTTGAACCAGGTGTCGTCGCCGCTTGAGGCCAGGGCGAGGACGCCGGCGCGGGCGGTCGCGGAGAGAGTCCCGGCGGCAGCGATCAGGCTGTTCATGCGCGCACCTCCGCGGTGACGCCCGCCTCACGCAGGGCGGTTAGCACGCCCGGCGCCTGGTCGGCGGGGATGGTGAGCGCCAGGCGGCCGACCTGGGCGGTGCCGAGGGTCTCGAACAGACCGCCGGCGACGTCGGCGCCCCGCTCGGCGGCGAGCGAGAGCACCTGCGCGGCGGCGGGCTGGCCGGGGTGGGAGGTGAGCGCGACGTCGATGACCACAGCGCCGTCGGCGAGCTCCCCGTCGGGGATCTCCGGGGTGGGGACGAGTTCGTGGGAGAGCCGGGAGTCGACGTCGGAGACGACCCTCTCAATCGGCCCGGACTCGACGACGCGACCGGCCTGAAGCAGGCTCACGGAGTCGCAGATCTGCCGCACCACGCTCATCTCGTGGGTGATGATCACGACGGTGACGCCGAGGCGGTCGCGCACGTCCCGGATCAGGCCCAGGATCTGGCGGGTCGTCTCCGGGTCCAGGGCGCTGGTGGGCTCGTCGCACAGCAGCACGGAGGGCTGGTCCGCGAGCGCGCGGGCGATGCCGACGCGTTGCTGCTGGCCGCCGGAGAGCTGGGAGGGGTAGGAGGAGCCGCGGTCGGCCAGACCCACCAGGTCGAGCATGCGGGCTACGGTGTCGTGGCGCTGCCCCTTGGGCACGCCGGCCAGTGCCAGCGGGTAGGCGACGTTCTGGGCGGTGGTGCGCGAGTCGAGCAGGTTGGCGTGCTGGAAGACCATGCCGATGGCGCGGCGGGCCTCGCGCAGGTCGCGGGCGGACAGGTCGGTCATGTTCTTGCCGGCGACGCGCACCTCCCCGAAGGTGGGGCGCTCCAGGCTGGTCAGGCAGCGCACCAGCGTGGACTTGCCGGCGCCGGAGGTTCCGACGATGCCGTGGATGGAGCCGGCATGCACGTCCAGGTTCACCCCATCGAGGGCGCGCACCGTGTTCCCGCCCGGGAGCTTGTACACCTTGTGCACGTCGCGCAGGGAGATCATGGGTTCCGCGGGCGCTGCCTGTACGGCGCCGGCTGGCGACTGCGCGCCGTCGGCCCCCACCGAAGCGGGTGGCGCGGATGCGGGTGATTGCGTCACGTGGTCCTCCATCGGTCCTGGCGGTAGCACCCTCACCGCGAACGGGGGTTGCTGCAACGTCGATGAGCCAGGTCTCTCGGTTGCTCTGGATGGTCGGTGCCTACGTTAGGCGGCGGGCGGGGCCCGGAGCAAGCCGACGGTCGAAAACGACGCGCGCATCACTGCGCGAACACGAGTTTGTGCCATGAACACGAGTCTTGGAGGTTTGCAGGTGCAGGACACGTGCAAACCTCCAAAACTCGTGTATCCGAGAAGAACTCGTGTGCCACCGATCGTCGCCGTCCGTGACAGGATGCAGCCATGGCATCCACAACGACGCCGGACCCGCTCGGCCACCCATCACCTGCCGGAGCCGCGTCGGCTCCGGAACCGTTGCCGGAGACGGTGCCCGACATCCTGGGCGAGCCGTGGGTCGCGCGCACCATTCCCGTCACCGACTCCCCCGCCGCCCCGGGCGCGGACCACGCCGTGCTCGTCCACCAACGCGAGGCCGTGCCGGCTCCGGGCCCCGACGGGCGGCCGGGCGCACCCCGGCATGAGCGCGCAGTGCTGTACCTGCACGGTCGCAACGACTATTTCTTCCAAACCTGGCTGGCCGACGCGTTTTTTGACGCCGGATACGAGTTCTACGCATTGGACCTGCGCGCCTGCGGTCGGGCGGGCGTGGGCTACTGGTCCCCGCACGACGTGCGCGACCTGCGCGTGCATGACGAGGAGATCGCCGAGGCCCTGCGGATCATCCGCAGCGAGCACGGGCACTCCACGGTGGTGCTCAATGGGCATTCCACCGGCGGGCTGCAAGCCGTCATCTGGGCCGGAGACCACCCCGGGTCGGTCGAGGCGGTCACGCTGAACTCCCCGTGGCTGCAGCTGAACTCCTCCGGCCTGGTGCGCTCCTACGGCTCGGCCCTCGTCGATCTGCTCTCGCGCCGCGACCCCGACCGCATCATCGACAACCCCGCGGAGCTCAAGGCGCTCGAACCGGCCGGAGCCGCCCCATCCGAGTCGTACACCGAGGGCGCACCGGCGGCCTCTCCACAACAGGCCGGCACCGACGCCGCCACCACCGTCCCCGTGGATACGGATCCGGGCCCCATCGAGGTGGACATCTACGCCCGCACCCTGCACCGCCGCTGGGGCGGGGAGTGGGACTGGGACCTGTCACTGAAGCCCTCGCCGTCGTTCCCGGTGCGGGCGGGATTCCTGGCCGGTATCCGCCGCCTGCAGCGGGAAGTGCACCACGGGCTCGGTATCGACGTGCCGGTGCTGGTGTGCTGCTCGACGGCGTCGGGCGGCCCGGGTATTTCGCGCCAGGAGGCGCTGCGGTGCGACACGGTGCTGTCGGTGGAGCAGATCGTGGAGCGGTCGCGGTTCCTGGGCGAGGACGTCACCGTGGTGCAGATCCCCGGCGGCGTGCACGACCTGGTGTTGTCACCCTCCCCCGTGCGCGAGGAGTACCTGTCCACGCTCACCGGCTGGCTGTCCGAGCGGCTGGGCTGAGCGCCCGGCCGGCCAGCGCACAGCGGGGCCGCTCACCGTGCCCCGGCCGCTCCCACCAGCTCCGCGAGTGCGGGGGCCAGGGCATCGCTGACGCGTTCGACGACGGCGAGGGTGTCGACGAAGTCGGCCATGGTGCCGTACCAGGGGTCGGGCACGTCCAGGTTTGCCGCGTGTTCGGGTGCGCCGGGCGTGCCTGCCGCCGCCGTCGGGTCGTACTCGCGGAACATGCGGATGCGTGCGGGATCGACGCCGAGGCGCTCGCTGCGGCGCCTCAAGACACGCCGGTGGGCGCTGGTCATGGCCAGTATGAGGTCGGCCCGGCGCAGTTCGGCGTCGGCGATGCGGTGGGCGGCGTGCTCGGCGATTGCGGCCGCGGTGGCGCGCGCGGCCGGATCGGCGCCGACGCCGTAGCCACTTTCGGTCAGGATGCGTCGGGCGCGGGGGTCCATGGGGTTACCGGACTCCTCGTCGGAGACGCCCGCAGAGGTGACGACGACGCTGCCGGGCCCGCCGGTGGGGACGTCGGCCGCGAGCAGCCGGTCTAGGAGCACGACCTCGGCCATGGCGGAGCGGCAGATATTGCCGGTACACACCATCACCACTTGGTAGGCGGCAGCCGGATCGCGCGGCACAGGCAGACGTCGTACGGCGTCAGCCGGCCAAGCAACCGCGACCGGGACGTCAGTCGGGTTGGGGGCCGCTGAGGTGTCGATCGCGTTGGGCTTTGCAGAGCCGAGTTGTGCAGTCATGGCAGGAGCCTGGCTGAGTCGGCGCGGTGTTTCAAGGTCAGATGTTGCGCTGCAAAACACAAAGCCGAGGGACTAGTCATCGACATGCCGATGGCTCTGAGCAGGCCCGGAAGAGTCTCTGACCACCAGACTGCCGTGAATCGTCTGGTGCTCGGGCAGAGTAAAGGCCTCATCCGGACTTCGGTTCGCCGCGATGGCGTCGACCAACCTGTCGGCCGCCAAACGTCCTTTAGTACGGATGGACTGCCGCACTGTGGTCAGGCTCGGACGCGCCCACCGCGCCTCGGAAATGTCGTCAAAGCCCGTGACCGAAACCTCTCCCGGCACATCCACACCGTGCTCGTTCAAGGCGTCCAACGCGCCGAGAGCGATTACATCAGAGAAGCAAAGGAACGCTGACGGGCGGTCCCCAGACTCCCAGATCCTACGTACCCATTGGCTGCCTGCCTCGCGCGTGCAGGGCAGCTCCGTCACGCGCAACCTCACATCGCTCGTAAGCCCACGATCTTCGATCGCGTCACGGACACCCTCGTACCGCCGCAGCAGCGTTCCATGCCAACCACTAGGGCCGGCATCCTGCCCAGACTCGAAGGCGAGTACCTGAATATCGCGGTGCCCAAGGTCAAGTAAGTGCCGGGTAACCTCCCCCGTTGCCTCGACCTCATCGAGCCCGACCGCGGGCACCTCAGCCAACGGGTCACCGTCTATGACAACAAACGGCATTTGTTGCCGTTGGATGGCCCTGATCTCGCTCCTGTCGCGCTCGATACCGACCACGAGAAAGCCATCGACCACGGACACCGGGACGGACTCGGCCAAAGAGCCCTTCAACGGCGGGATCAGCAGGAGGAACATCCCCTCACGAGTACAGACCTGGCCGATGCCTGCGATGAGTTCGGCGTAGTACGGATTCGCGAAAATGTCATCGATGGGCTGCGGCAGCAATAGGCCCATGTTTCTCGTGGTGCGGGTCCTGAGCATCCGCGCCGCCGGATCTCTCACATATCCGAGTTCTTCGGCCGCCTTATATATCTGCTCAACCGTGCTACGAGCCAGACGACCTGGATTGTTATATGCGAAGGAGACCGCCGACGTCGAAACACCGGCCCGCTCGGCGACGTCCTTCATCGTCGCCCGCGGAGCACGCGGCGTCACCGTACCTCCTCAACGAGCCTGACAGACCTTCCGGGAACCACCAACCAGTCACCGACAGCCGTCGGTGGTTTTGCGAAACGACCGCCAACGAGCGTCATCAAGTCCCGCCCGTGCGGCGGGACCAAGTCGGCGGGAACCACCGTCGCCGCCGAGTTTCGATTGATGAGTGTAGTAGTAGTCCCATTCATTGTGTTGTTCCTTAACGCAATGACGTCACCGACGGCATAGGGGATCTCGAGGCGTCCGCGCCCCAACGACATCGAGTCCCGTCGCGCTCCCGTAAAGGACTTGAAGACAGCCAACAACTCATGGTTCCAATCGTTCCGATCCCATGACATACAACCACGGCAGCCCGGATCATTGTCCCCACGCATGCCGACCTCATCTCCGTAGTAGATCATCGGCGCACCCGGGAACGCAAACATCAGGGCAAGCGCCTCACACACCGCTGCCACATCGTCGCCGCACTCCTGGAACAGACGCGGAGTGTCGTGGCTGCCCAACAAGTTCATCATTGCCGGCGCGGCGTGCCACGGGATCGCATCTTGAAGCGTCAACGCGGCGCGCGCCGTGGTCGACGCATCCGCCTTCCGCGTGGCCGCGTAAGCCAGGGCCAGATCACGCAACCCATAATTCATTGTCCCGTCGAAAGTGTCACCGTGAAGCCAGCGCGTTGGAGACTGCCACTCCTCACCGATCAGGCAGGCATCCGGAAAACGCTCCTTCACGACGCTCCGGAACCGCTTCCAAAATACATCATTAATGAAATACGGAACATCTAGTCGCCACCCATCAATACCGCGCTCGAGCCAATGCAGGGCCGCCCGGAAGTGGTGCTCTCGTACCTCCGGATTGTAAACATTCCACTTCGGAAGATAGGCGCACCCAGAGCACGTCTCATAGTTTGGCGCCGGATCGGACACGACAGGAAAGTCTTCGACCAAAAACCAATTGACGTACCTAGACTTGGCGCCCTTATCAAGCACATCCTCGAAGTACGGGTGATGCCAGCCGCAGTGGTTAAACACGCCGTCGAGCACTACCCGCATACCTCTACGATGCACCGCATCGAGAAGTTCATCGAAAGCCATGTCCCCGCCCAGAACGGGATCGATCGCGAAGTAGTCCTCACCGTCGTACCGATGGTTTGTCCCAGCAGTAAACACCGGGGTCAGATACAAGGCATTCGCGCCCAGCGACTGAATGTGATCCAAGTGCTGCGTAATGCCTTGAAGGTCTCCGCCGAAGAAGTTCTCACGAGTAGGCACACCGCCCCACGGCTCGACATAAGCCGGATCATTGCTAGGGTCGCCGTTGCAGAAGCGTTCCGGGAACACCTGATAGAAGACCGCGGACTCAAGCCACCGCGGTACCGACACCGGAGCATCGAGCCGAGCCCCTGCAGCTACTGCCGCATATTCCACTTCATAACCTTTCGTCGTCACTGCTTGACCCCACCCGAGGTCAACCCTCTGATAAGAGACCGCTGGAAGAACAGGAACATTATGATGGTCGGGACCGTCGCCATCAATGTGCCCGCCATCAGCAGGTGCCATGATGTGCCGTAGCGCCCCTGGAATGCCGTGAGACCGACTTGGATAGTACGCATCTCATCGCCGTTCGTGACCAGCAGCGGCCATAGAAAGTCGTTCCAGGCGAACAGCGTTGCAAATATGGTCAACGTGGCCAGAGCGGGACGCGCCAGCGGCAGGACTATCTTCACGAACACCTGAACCCTGTTACAGCCATCAATCCGCGCAGCGTCTTCCAACTCCATGGGTATCGTGGAGAAGTACTGTCGGAGCAATACAATCCCGAATACATCAGCCAGGCGCGGGACGATCAACGCAGAATATGTGTCGATCCACCCCAGGGTTACGATGATTGAGAAGGCTGGAATGATGGTAACAAAGGTTGGCACCATCATCGTGGACAGCAGAACGAAGAACAGCAGTTTCTTGCCTGGGAAGTTCAGTCTAGCGAACGCATAGGCCGCCAGCGAGTCCAGGACCAGATGTCCAATGACAATGCCGAGAGTCATTAGGATCGAGTTGAGGTAATACCGTCCGAAGGGCGCCGCCTGCCAAGCGCGTACGTAGTTCTCCCAGTGCCACTCTGTCGGAAGCACCGTCGTGAACACTTCTGACCGCTTCTTCACGGACGTCAATAACATCCAGAGGAATGGCGCCACCACCGTGAACGATCCTGCAACAAGCAGAACGTGGCGCACGCATCGTGTTACCCGTGTCTCATTCATGGTTGTTCCTCATGCCAAATCCGACTCACCAGAACCAGACCAGCGCCACTGCACTGCGGTCACGCCGAGAACCAATAGAAGACATACGAACGCAATTGCCGCCCCATAACCGAAGTCACCCAACCGGAACGAAGTGCGGTACATCAGCATACCGAGCACGTCAGTGCCGCCTGAAGGACCGCCTCCCGTAAGCACGTAGACCAAGTCGAACGATTGGAAAGCCGTGATAAGAGCCTGAATGACTACGAAGAACGTCATCGGCCGCAATAGCGGAATGGTTATATGTTTGATCTTCCTCCACGTCCCGGCTCCGTCTAACGCAGCCGCCTCGTAGCACGAGGCTGGAAGTGTCTGAAGTGCGGTCAGGTACATGATTGCATTGAATCCCAGGTTCTTCCAGACGGTGAGCAATATCAGCGCCGTTAGCGCGCTCCAGCGGTGACCGAGCCAGTCATAGCCGTTCACCCCCAACGATTCCAATATCTTGTTCAAGATTCCCGAGGGATCCAGCACGTACTTCCATATGATCGCCGCGGCGACCGACGACGACACCGTTGGCAGGAAGTAGATCCCGCGATACAAGGCGCGTCCCTTGATAGGAGCGTCCAACAACAGCGCGATCGTCATCCCCGACACCACAGACAGAACTGCCACGCCCGCGGCGTAAACGATTGTCACCAGCAGGGAGTTGATAACGGCCGGGTCATGAATCAGGCGTCTATAGTTCGCGATCCCCGTAAAGATCTGTTGCGTACCGAATCCGCTCCACGATGTCAGGGACAGGTATGCCGCGGATATCATCGGATATATTACGAACACCGCTATGACGACGACCGCCGGCGCCAGGAATGCCGCAGCTACCAGAGATTCGCGCAACTGTCGGGAGTACTGCCGTGACCG
This sequence comes from Actinomyces glycerinitolerans, assembly GCF_900098745.1. GTDB lineage: Bacteria > Actinomycetota > Actinomycetes > Actinomycetales > Actinomycetaceae > Actinomyces > Actinomyces glycerinitolerans. The sequence goes on along the minus strand of NZ_FQTT01000010.1, from coordinate 40,859 downwards.
GGTCGGGCGCGACGATGACTCTGGCGTTGGAGAGCCGCGGAGAACCGCGCCCTCCCCGATCACAGCTTGCATGTCAGTTCCCTTCACTCAGAGCCTTGTTGACTGCGTCTTCCGCCGACTGCAAGGCTTCGTCGACGCTTAGGGTTCCGTTGAGCGCCTTCTCCACCTCAACAGCGAAGGCGTAGGAGGCTTTCGGGTACAGAGGAGTTGCCGGCCGCGTGTTCGCTGTTTCCATCGCGTCTACGTACGGCTGCAGCAGTGGCTGCGTCTCGGCGACCCACGAGGTGTACTCGTCCGACGTTCCTACATCCTGCCGAACAGGCAACATGCCCGTGGTCTTGCACCACTCCAGAACCTGATCGGTCTCAAGGAACCAGTTCAGGAATGCGATCGCTGCGTCCGCGCCGTCACCTTCGAACACCAGTGCCTGCTCGCCGCCGAGGTTTGTCGCCGCCTTACCATCCTCGGGGTATGGGGCCTGCCCGGACCCGAAGTCGAACGGCGGATCCTCCTGCCAGATCCCTACCATCCACGAACCCTCCTGGGCCGCTGCCGCAGATCCCTTCTCAAACTCACCCCATGACGTAGACGGTGATGGCACCAGACCCTCGTCAATGAGATCCACCCAGAACTGAAGCGCCTTCTTACCTTCTTCGGTGTTGAACGCCGCGGCTGTGTTGTCTTCGTTGAGGAACTGACCTCCGGCCTGCCACAAGTTGACCTGGAAATTCCACGTAAGGCCCTCACCGTTGTCCCCGGCCTGGGTATAGAGCTCATATGGCGGCTTCCCGGTCTTCTCGAGAATGGTCTTGCCGTTCTCCCGAAGTTCTTCCCATGTCTCGGGAGGTGTGGCCGGATCAAGACCCGCCTCTGCGTACAGGTCCTTGTTGTACAGCAATCCGAGGTTGTTCGCCGATACCGGCACCGAACGCAGAGCGTCACCGTCGCTGCCGTAGGCAACGAGGCTCGGGTATATGGCGTCAACGACGTCCTGTGACAGCCCCGTTGAAAGATCCACAGTCTTCCCTGTCGCTGAGATCTGTGGCGCCCACACGAGATCGCCGATAACCATGGTCGGCAACGTATCGGTCTGCGCTGCGGTCTGGATCTTCGTCAGCATGTCCGAGTTGGGGACGTTCACGACAGTCATCTTCGTGCCGGGATGCTCGTCCTGGTACCGCTGGACCGCAGCGTCGAACGCGTCTGCGTTCGTACCATCCCAGTAGTGCCAGATCGTGACCTCGCCGGACGCTTGGGATGCGCCGTCGGCCGACGAGCCGCTGCCTCCAGAGGAACCCGGCGCGCATGCCGCTACCGTGCCCAGAGTCGCGGCCACCGCACTTGCGAAGAGAAACGTGCGTCTGTTCATGTCAACTCCTTAAGGGGTTTCGCCACCATCGACCGATGCTGTGCCCCTCGTCACATGTGCATCGATTTACTATCATACACTACAGGCCCGGCGGTGTCGACCAGGCCACACCAGACAAGGGAGTCTTCAACACGACAACACGAACACGATGGCTTCGCGCGGCAGTCGCGTGCGCTGCATCGAGCGCACTGGCCCTCTCGGGCATCGTCCTCACGCCAGCAGCGGCTGCGGACGGACAACCGCCGGCGGCATCACGGGCAAGCAGATCACAGTAACGTTGCCAGAGCACAGCACCGCGATCTTCGTGGAGGCCGGCACCGTTTCCGATCACACGCCGACACATAATCCCACTACTCTTATACGGGTCCACTATGACGTGGGCTGGGGCAACAGCATCGCTATTAGGGGCAACGCCTATCCCTTCACCTGGAACGCCGGGCGCGGCGCTCACACCGTTAGCGACGACGTGTGGGAGTACAGAACCGAGCGCATCTCCGAGGGGCAGGCGTTCGAAGTCAAGGCACTCATAAACGATGAGACCTGGCAGACCGGCGGCAATGTCACGGTGACAGGAGGCTCGACAATAGATATTTACCCGACCTTCTGAACACCACCATCACTTTGTTTCGACGACCTCAGCGTGGTTCAAGGAAAGCCATTCCTTGAACCACGCTGTTCTCGAAGACCAAGAAGTTACCGTTCATGCAGGATCACGGAGAACCCCAGCGCGAAGGGGAAGCCCGGGCGCAGCAGACACTCGACGACCGGACGGGCCATGTCGGTCAGGCGCTCGAGTTCCAGCCCCTGGCCCACTTGACCGCTCTTGGACAGCAGGCTCTGGTAGGGGATGTCCAGATCCAGCAGGGTCATGTTGTCGGCCCGCTTGGCGTGCGCCCAGGCGCCGTCGTCCATGTCCAACAAGGTACCCAGGTGGAAATGCATGACCTGGCGCGCATCCACCTCGCTGGGCACGGACAGCAGGTGGTGAGCCTCGGGATCGCGGGGGGCGCGCAGCGTGAACAGCAGGATCGCGCCGTCGCGCGCCGCCCGCAGCATGAGGCGACCGATGTGGACGGCGAAGCGGGTGTGGTCAAGGCCGCTCGCCACTCCCATGGCCTCCTGGGCCGGCAGCGCCGGCGACAGGCGGATGGGGGCGCCGTCACCCGGATCGTTGATGGCGCGGCGGCCCGCCGGCGTGGCCGCACGCAACTGCAGTACCGGGCCGTCGTCGGAGTCGGGAGCGGCCGGCAGCAGGGTGGCGGTCTCAACGAGTTCCTGCCAGCCGTTGGGCGTCGCCGTGGGGCCGGGTTCGGTCTGCACGTACCCCAGGCCGAGGATGGAGGCGAAGTCGACGGCATCGGCGGGACGGTGCCAGGTGATGTCGGCGCCGTCGTGCCACAGGGGCAGGATGTCGTTGAACGGCAGCCCGAAGCGCACGTGCTCGGGCGCCGGCGGTGCCACATGACGGCCGTGCGAGCGCTCCCGCGGCCGGGACCGGCCCGGAATGTCGGCGCTGGAAACCGTATCCGGTCGGCGCCCCGGGAAGGGAGTCCAGGGTTCTGACCGCCCGCTCTCCGGGAGTCCCCGTGGCGCGGCCTGGCCCCGCTTGCCCCCGAAGTACTCGCTCATGGGGCCAGCCTAAGACGCCGACGTCGAAAAGGCGCTGTCGCGACGCGACCCCTGCGCGTTCGGCAGAACTGCGTTCACGGGGCGCTTCACCGCGCGGGTCATGCAGGTCATCCAGGCCCTCACCGGCCCTCCCTGACTGGGCCGGCCCTCAATAGTCTTCATTCATAGGCCCTCTGGCCCTGGGCATTCCTACAACACCACCGGAGAGTGATTCCATGTCCCAGCGCGCCCGCATCGTCGCGCTTGTTAGCGCCCTCGCCGTGGTCGTGGCCGCCGTCGTCGGCTATGAGCTGGCAGTAAGGCCCTCGGCGACGACGTCTACATCCGCATCGCGCTCGGCGGCCCCGGCGGCGCCCTCCCAGCGGCCGACCGCCGACGCCGAGAACACCCCGGCGGGCGACAGCTCGATCCTGGTCGTCTACTTCTCCCGCACCGAGGGCGTCTACGGGGGCGACCTGACCGTCGGCAACACGGCCCGCATCGCCCAGATGATTCAGGAGCGCACCGGCGCCGACTCCTACGAGATCGTCCCGCTCGCGGACTACCCGAGTGACTACCAGGAGACCACCGAGGTCGCCCAGGAAGAGCTCGACGCCGACGCCCGCCCCGAGATCCGCGACCCGCTGCCGGACGTGTCCGGCTATGACACGGTGTTCGTCGGCGCCCCCATCTGGTGGGGCGAGTACCCGATGGTGGTGCGCACCTTCCTAGACGCCGTCGACCTGAACGGCAAGACCGTCATCCCCTTCACCACCCACGAGGGCTCCGGCCTGGGCAACACCCAACAGCAGCTTGAGGCCCAGTACCCGCAGGCCACGGTACTCGACGGTCTGGCCGTGCGTGGCAGTCAGGCCGCCGACGCCCAGCCGGATGTGGATGCGTGGCTCGAAAACCTCGGTCTGTGAAGACTCGACCCGTACGCCCGGCTGCCGCGATGACACCGCCGAGGCAGGAGGATGGCGCGCCGAAACGGACGCGGCCGCGCGGTCGGCGGGGACGGCGCGACGCGCTGCGCCCACCGTCCTGGTGGGCCGCCTGGGCGGTCAGCCTGGCGGCGCCGGCGCCGCTCATCCTCCTGCTCAACACGCAGCTGCTGGCGCCCACCCGGGACCTGATCCTGTACGACTGCGGCGTGGCCGCCTACACCTGGTGGCTGGTTTCGGTCGCTCTCAGCACGCGCCCGCGGGCCCTGGATCGGCGCATCGGACTGCCGGCGCTCTACCAGTTGCACGGGGGGCTCGGTGTGCTCGCCCTGCTGCTCGCCTCCGCCCACGTACTCAACCTGTTCACCATGCACCCGATCATCTACTGGTCGGGTCGCGTGGCCTGGTATCTGGCCATCTTCGGCGCCGTATACGCGGCATTGTTCATGAGCGGTTGGCTGGTGGATCGCCTGCCCCTAGCGGCGGCCGTGAAGAGACGGCTCGGGCGTTTCCTCACCCATGAGGCCTCGGTGTGGATCCACCGGCTCAACTTCGTGATGATCGGCCTGGTGGTGCTGCACGTCCACGTCATTCCGCGGGTAAGCGCCGCGACCGGCTTCGTCATCGCCGTCGACCTGTACACCCTCGCCGCACTGGCCGTCTACCTGTGGGGCAAGCTGATCGCCCCGGCGGCGCCGAGCCGACAAGGCACCGTAATCGCCAACACCGCCCTGAACGACACCACCCGCCAGGTAGTGATCGCGCCGGCGGCGGGCGCGACGGCGTACGAGCCCGGCGACTTCTGCTTCGTCACCTTCCACACCCCCGGACTGCCCGCCCAGGCCCACCCCTTCTCGGTCACCTTCGCCCCGGAGTACGCCCGGGCCTCGGCGGCCGCGGGGAGTCCGACGACCGCAAGCCCCGCGCCCCTGGTCCTGACGATCCGGGGGGCGGGCGACTTCACCTCCCAATTGTCGCGGCTGCCGGTCGGCGCAGACGTCGCGCTCGAGGGCCCCTTCGGCCGTTTCAACCGGGTCATCGCCGCCGAGGATCGTCCCCTGGTCCTGCTGGGAATGGGCACCGGCATCGCACCCCTGGTGGGACTCGCCCAGGCCTACGCCGCCTCCCGGCGGGTGATGGTGCTGCACTCCGTCTCCCGCCCGGAGGACCTGTACTACGACGACGTGCTTAGCTCCCTGGCCCGACACAACCCCACCTTCCGCTACAACCATCACAGGCATCGCTACACGCGTGCCGATCTCGCCGCGCTCCTGGACGCCGATCTGCTCGCCCACGGGCGCTTCGTCGTCGTCGGCCCCGCACCGGCGGTACTGGCGATGCGGCACACGCTCCGGGCGTTGGGAGTGCCCGCCCGACACCTGCTCGACGAGCGGTTGACCATGTGACACCGGGAGCAGCGCATCTCGGATCGCGCGGCCGCGCACCGCGCGGGGCATGCACCCCGTGGGTGTCGAGGCCCCTCCCATCGGCTTCATGAGCAAGGTCATCACTGGCCGTTCCGTCGGCTAGCAGTGGTCCAGCACGAATCAGGGGCGATCACGGATACCGAACTACCTACGTTGTATACGTTGTTTACGTTGTAAACACTGCATACGATGTAGGCATGTCTTCGACACTCGGCAGCCCGATCTCCGTCAGGCTCCCTAAAGACCTACGTGACCGCGTAGCCGCCCTGGCCCGCACGACGCGCAGGAGCCAGGGCGATATCGTGCGTGAGGTTCTCGAACGCGATCTCGCCGCGTTGGAATGGGAACAGCGCATCTCGGATCGCGCGGCCGCGCACCGCGCCGGGAGGGCAACCGCCATTTCCGCCGAGGAAGTCGATCAACAACTGGGGCTTGAGGGCGACCCCGCCGCTGACGCCATCGACACGATCTCATGACGAACTGGCGGCTCGAGTACGATCCCGACGTCGTCCGCTGGCTGCGGAAAACGGACCCACAGGTGGCGCGCCGTATCCGCGATGCCCTCACGGCGGTGGTACGCACCGGAGATCCACGCATCCGCGGCAAGGCGTTAACCGGGCGGCTGGCAGGACTGTGGCGGTATCGAATAGGCGATTACCGCGTGATCTGCGACATCCAGGACTCCCGGCTGGTGGTGCTTGCGCTTGATGTCGGCAACCGCGACCACGTCTATGACCGAGGCTGATTCTCCATCCCCAGCGCAATGACGACGTCGGACTCCGCTTCCTCTTCGTCGGGCGCAGCGGCTGGCCGACGCCGAAACTACGTTCGCTTTCGCCACGTGACTTCTTTGGAGCATCGGTGTGAGCACGGTGCTTTAGGGGCTCTTCCGATTGTTGGGTGTGGCTGGTGTGTGCCCGGACGCCCCGCCGTGGGACGGAATGATGCTCCGAATTCGGCACAAAGGCCGTCACCGGCGAGGGCTAGGTCGTGTTGTGTAAGTCGTTTGTGCCGGTGGGGCGGTGTTGGCGATGTGGGTGGTGTCTGGTTCTGGTAGCGGATGGTGAGTTCGTCGTATCTGGTGGCTACGGCGCCCCAGCTTGAGTGGGCTGTGTGCACCCGTCGAAGGGGGCGAGTGGGTCTTGCACCGCCCCGGTTGGACCGCCCACGCCCCGTTGGACCGCCCACGCCCCGTTGGACCGCTGTAACCGGCGGCTACGGCGGTCCAACGGGGGAACAGGGGTCCAACGGGGGAACAGCGGTCCAACGGGGGAACAGCGGTCCAACCGGGGAACAGCGGTCCAACCGGGGAACAGGGGTCCAACGGGGGAACAGCGGTCCAACTGACCGGCTCAACAGCCACACACCGCCACCCAAGCACTTACACAATAGGACCTAGGGCCGATTTGGAAACCAAGCGCGTCTGGGGCGGTCCAAGTGCAGCCCGGCGGTCCAAGCAGGCGAAGTGGGGCCGGAGCCGGACGTCAGCGAGCGGGCGGGGCGGTGGAGCCGCGCACAACCAGCTCAGTGGGGATGACGATGCGCCTGCTGCCGTCCTGCACGCCGGAGGCCACCTGCTCGAGGACCAGGTTGACCATCTCCACGCCCGCCCGGTGGAAGTCCTGGCGAATGGTGGTCAGCGGTGGGAAGCAGTACTCGCCCAGCTCCAGCCCGTCGAAGCCGACCACGGACACGTCCTCGGGCACGCGCCGCCCCTGCTCATGGAGGGAGCGGATCAGGCCGATGGCCACCTCGTCGTTGGCGCAGAACACGGCCGTCACCTCCGGGTCGGCGGCCAGCTTCCGCCCGGCGGCATAGCCCGCGGCGGCGTCCCAGTCACCGGAGATGGCCTCGGGCACCTCCCGGCCGGCCTCCTCCAAGCAGGACGCCCAGGCGGCCGATCGGATCAGCGCCGACTGCGAGTCGGCCGGCCCGGTGATGTGATGGACGGTGCGGTGCCCGAGCTGGAGCAGGTGTCCCACCGCGGCGCGCACACCCCCGACCTGATCGGCCGACGCCGACGGGTAATAGCCCACGAGTGCCGAGTCGGATACGGCCACCGGCATACCGGCGGGCAGCGCCAGGTGCTCACGGCCCGCCCGCCCCGCCTGGACGACGACGAGCCCGTCCACCGCCTGCGCGGCCAACCGGTGGACGGCCGCCCCCATGTCCTCGGACTGGGGGCGGTCCACCTGCACCATCGACACGGTGTATCCGGCTTCCCAGGCGGCTTGTAACACGCCATTAGTGGTCTGAGCCTCGCCGGTGCGCAGGATCTGCTGGGTGAGCACACCGATGGCCTTGAAGGATCCGCTGCGCAGGGCCTGGGCGGCACGGTTGGGCGCGTAGCCGAGCTGCTGCATGGCATGCAGCACCCGCTCCCGGGTGTCCGGGCGCACGTTCGTGGCGCCGGCCGAGACACGGGACACGGTCTGGGAGGAGACGCCGGCCAGGCGGGCAACGTCGGCGACCGACGGTGCACCTCGATCGCGTTTTCTCCCAGCCACCTTCGTGAGCCTAGCAGCCCGTCCGGGCGCAAGCGGCAGCCCAATCCACGCCCACGGCAGTGATAACGTCATCATAGCAGATGTACGCCTCCTCAATGACACCTTCGAGTTACCCCACCAATTACTGAACTAACTCGCACCTTCTCAAGCCGTACCCCCTTATGTTAACGTCGACATGTGTGGGGCGCCAGAGCCCCGCCGCCCAGGCACTTCGCGCCGGCGCCACCGGCGTCGTCCGGCCCCGAACCCAGGCGGACCCGCCCGGTCCGCTACCGCACACAGGAGAGTCAACGATGATCCTTCCCGGGCACCACGAGGACCTCACCGTCCTGCACGAGGGCACCCTCCCCCACCGCGCCTACTACGTCCCCGCCTCCGCGCCCACCCACGGTGCGCCCTGGCAGCGAGAGACCTCAGACCGCTTTCAGCTGCTCAACGGCGACTGGGCCTTCGCCTACTACCCGGGCCCATACGCCGTACCCGAGGACTTCTGGGCGCCAGCGGCCCCCACCACCGACCTGGCTCGCATCCCGGTCCCCTCCAGCTGGCAGCACCAGGGATACGACCACCACCAGTACACGAACTACCGCTACCCCATCCCCCTGGACCCGCCCTATGTTCCGCAGGACAACCCCTGCGGCACCTACCTGCTCGACTTCGAGCACGCCGCCCCGGCCGCGGCGCCGTGCACCCACCTGGTGTTCGAGGGCGTCGACTCCTGCTTCTACGTGTGGCTCAACGGCCGCTATCTCGGCTACAGCCAGGTCTCCCACGCCACCAGCGAGTTCGACGTCACCGACTTCCTGATCCCGGGCACCAACCGGCTGGCCGTGCTCGTGCTCAAGTGGTGCGACGGCACCTACCTGGAGGATCAGGACAAGTTCCGCACCTCCGGCATCTTCCGGGACGTCTACCTGTTGGACCGCCCACAGGACTGCCTGTTCGACTACGCCATCACCACCGCACTCGACGACGCCGCCACCGTCACCGTCCGCGCCGGCTTCCGCGGCCAGGCGGTCCCCACCCGCCTGGAGCTGCGCGACGCCGCGGGCGCCGTCGTCGCCGACGGCGAGCTGGAACCCGCCGACACCGGCTCCCCGTACACCCACGCCACCGCCCTGCGCGTCGCCTCCCCGCACCTGTGGTGCGCGGAGGACCCCTACCTGTACACGCTGCACCTGACCACCCCCGGGGAGGTCATCACCGAGCAGGTCGGCCTGCGCGAGGTCACCACCGCGGGCGCCGTCCTGTACGTCAACGGCGCCCCGGCCACCCTGCGCGGCGTGAACCGGCACGAGTCCGATCCGGTCACCGGGCCGACGATCGACGTAGAGCACATGCTGCGCGACCTGCGCCTGATGAAGCACCACAACATCAATGCGGTGCGCACGGCCCACTATCCCAACGATCCGCGCTTCTACCAACTGTGCGACGCCTATGGGTTCTTCGTCATGTCCGAGGCGGACGTCGAGTCCCACGGCACCCAGGTGCGGGTGCTGGCCGACTCCTCCTGGGACAGCCAGGTGGAGCATTGGAACGAGCCCATCGCCGACAACCCCGAGTGGACCGAGCCCACCCTGGACCGGGTGCGCGCCATGGTCGAGCGGGAGAAGAACCGGCCCAGCGTCATCTCCTGGTCGGCCGGCAACGAGTGCGCCTACGGCTGCACCTTCGAGGCGGCGCTGGCCTGGATCAAGGCCGCCGACCCCACCCGGGTGACTCACTACGAGAGCGCCTTCTACCGCGACTCCAAGCGCGCCTACGACTACTCCGGCATCGACCTGTACGGGCGCATGTACCCGGGGCTGGACGAGGTGCACGCCTACCTGGACGCCGATCCGGACAAGCCCTTCCTGCTGGTGGAGTACTGCCACGCCATGGGCAACGGCCCCGGCGACCTGGAGGAGTACTGGGAGCTGATCCTCGCCGAGCCGCGCATGTGCGGCGGCTTCGTGTGGGAGTGGTGCGACCACGCCATCCGTGCCGGGACCGCCGACGACGGTCGCCCCGTCTACCTGTACGGCGGGGACAGCGGGGAGCTACTGCACGACGGGAACTTCTGCGTGGACGGTCTGGTGTCCCCCGACCGCGTCCCCCACACCGGCCTGCTGGAGCTGAAGAACGTGCAGCGGCCCGCGCGCGTGCTCGCCTTCGACGCCGACGCCGGCACCCTCACGCTGCGCAACGACCTGGACGCCACCGACCTGGCCGACTACCTGGAGGTCCGCTACGAGGTTCGGCGCGACGGCGTCGTCGTCGACTCGGGTGAGCTGGTGCTGCCGGATTCGGTACCGCCGCACACCGCCGTCACCATCCCCTGCGCCGCGAGGGTGCCCGAGTCCGGCCGCTGCCACCTACTGGTCTCCTACCGGCTCAAGGCCGCGGCGCCGCTGCTGGAGGCCGGGCACGAGCTGGGCTTTGACGAGGTGCCGCTGCCCAACGCCCACCCGCGCCACCACGTACTGGACCGGCTGGCCGCACTGGCCGGTGCGCCGTCGTCGGACACGACGGCGGCCACGCCCACGGTCACGACGGCGGGCCCGACCGGGCTGGTGGTGGCCGGGGAGTCCTTCAACTATGAGTTCGACACCCGCACCGGCCTGCTCAGCCGGCTCGTCGTCGGCGGCCGCAGCCTGCTGACCCGCCCCATGGAGATCAACACCTGGCGGGCCCCCACGGACAACGACGCCGAGGTGCGCAAGGACTGGGAGACCGCCCAATACCACCGCACCACCACCCGCGCCTACCGGGTGGAGGCCGAGGAGCGCGCGGACGCCGTCGTCGTGCACACGGAGCTGTCGGTCGGGGCGCCCGCGGTGCAGCCGGTGCTGCGGGCGGCGGGCACGTGGACCATCACCCCCTCCGGGCTGATCGAGCTGGACGCGCGGGTCATGCTCGACCCGGACTTCCCGCCGCTGCCGCGCCTGGGCCTGCGCCTGTTCCTGCCGCCGTCCATGACTGCTGTCGCCTACCACGGGCTCGGCCCGCACGAGAGCTACGTGGACAAGCACCGCGCCGGCTACCACGGCACCTTCCGCAGCGACGTCGACGCCCTACACGTGCCCTACCTGCGTCCGCAGGAGGGCGGCTCCCACGCCGACTGCGATTACGTCACCGTCAGCGACGACGTCGCCTCCCTGACCGCGGCCGGTTTCGGACCACTGTCCTTCAACGCCTCCCGGTACACCCAGGAGGAGCTCACCCGCGCCCGCCACGACGTCGAGCTGCGGCCGTGCGGCGCCACGGTGCTGTGCCTGGACCGGGCCATGGCCGGGATCGGCTCCGCCTCCTGCGGCCCCGCCCTGCGGGACATCTACCGGGTGGTCCCGGGGCACCTGACCGACCTGGGCATTCGTCTCTTCCTCCTCCCATCCATCACCCCCGCCCGCGGCGATTCCGTACTCGCGGGCTCGACTCACAGCGAGGTCAACTGATGCAAGAGAAGAAGTACCTCAAGTGGTACAACAAGGTCGGATACGGCTCCGGTGACGTGGCCGGGAACGTGGTGTACGCGCTGCTGTCCGCGTTCGTCATGATCTACCTGACCGACACGGTCGGGCTGAACTCCGGCGTGATCGGCACGCTCATGATGCTGTCGAAGTTCTTCGACGGCTTCTCCGACATCCTCTTCGGCACCCTGCTGGACCGCACCCGCACCCGTATGGGCAAGGCCCGCCCCTGGATGCTGTGGGGCTTCGTGGGCTGTGCGGCGATGATCATCGCCGTCTTCGCCATTCCCCCCAGCCTGGGCGAGACCGCCCAGTACGCCTGGTTCTTCATCGCCTACACGCTGCTGAACTCGGTGTTCTACACGGCCAACAACATCGCCTACTCCTCGCTGACCGCGCTGATCACCAAGAACAGCGCCGAGCGGGTGCAGATGGGCTCCATCCGCTTCATGTTCGCCTTCGGCACCAGCCTGCTGATCCAGACCTTCACCGTCAAGGGCGTGGAGCTGCTGGGTGGAGGCGCCGAGGGCTGGCGGACGATCGCCATCATCTACGCGCTCATCGGCCTGGCCGTGAACACCCTGTCGGTGATGTCCGTGCGGGAGCTGTCCCCCGAGGAGCTCGCCGACCGCTCCGACATGCCCACCGAGGACGCCCGCCGCGCCGCGGCCGCCGACGCCGCAGCGTCAGGCGGGGCCGACGAGAAGCTCCCGTTCAAGGAGTCCATGCAGCTGCTGCTGGCCAACAAGTACTACCTGATCATCCTGGTGGTGTTCCTGATGACCCAGATCTTCACCGCCACGCTGAACATGGGCATCTACTTCATGACCTACATCCTGGGCAACGCGAACCTGTTGGGTGTGTTCGCCTGGGCCATCAACATCCCGCTGATCGCGGGCCTGCTGGCCACCCCCTGGGTGGTGTCCCGGGTGGGCGGCATGTACCGGGTGAACATCGTCGGCTACATCATCGCGGTCCTCGGGCGGCTGGGGGTGGTCGCAGCGGCCTACGCGGGCAGCCTGCCACTGATGCTGATCTGCTCCGGGATCGCCTCCATCGGAATGAGCCCACTGCAGGGCACGGTCAACGCGCTGATCGCGGAGGCCTCCGAGCACACCCTCCTGCGCTCGGGCAAGCGGATCGATGGACTGATGTTCTCCTGCACCTCGCTGGGGGTGAAGATCGGCGGCGGTCTCGGCACAGCGCTCGCGGGCTGGCTGCTGGCCGCGAGCGGTTACATCGCCAACGCGCCGGTCCAGCCCGACTCGGCGATCAACATGCTGTACTTCATGTACCTGTGGATCCCGGCGATCGTCAACGGCATCATCCTGTTCCTGCTCTCGCGGCTGGACGTGGAGCGCGCCAACGATCGTTTGCGGGAGGGCAGCGAGGTCCGGGCAAAGGCCGCGGCGGAGCCGGCATAGGGGTAGCCGCCGTCGTCGTGCCACTCAGCCTGCGATTTACGACCCCGGGGTGCGTTTCACGACCACCCCGGGGTCGTATTTCGTACCCCAAGGTCGTAAAGCGCATGAGTCGGGCCGCAAAGTGCATGGCGCCGCGCCGGTTCACGGCACTGCTCCCGCACCAACGTGCCGTCACCCAGCGCGCCTCGCCACGGTTTCGCATCGGGCCGATAACATTTGGGTCATGTTCAACTCGGCGCTCTCCCGGCAGCAAGACCTCGAGCTCCGCTACCGATCGGCAGTAGTGCGCGACTTGCTGGCCACCGGAGTACGCGTAGCGCGCAGTGGCGGCCTGTCGGAGGTCAACCGCGATTCGGTGACCACCACACTCGCGGTCGGGCTCGGCCGCCTGTACGAGATCGTCCTGGGCCTGCGCAATCTGAACCTGTACGGGCGGTGGGCGCCGCAACCGGGTGATACCGGCAGTACCTACCCGGAGACCCGCCTCGATCTGTTGTCCATGCACGACGCGGTCTTCGACTTCCTCAGCCTGGCTCCCCACGGACTCACGCGCGCCGCCGGGCGCGGACTGAGTCGGATCAACACCGATCCAGCCGTGCCGCGACTCGTGTCCGCCCTGGGCGCCTACTGGGAGCCCACGCAGGGGGGCAGGGCGAGCAGCCAGAGCACGACGGGCGCGTGGAACGGCATCGAGGACGCCGTGCGACAGACCCCGGAGGAGCACGCACCAGATCTTCTCGGTGGTCCCAACGGTGAGCCCGCCGAGTATCTGGCTTGGCGGCGTGCGGCGCGCGCCTCCCGGGACTCCGAGCAATCCTCCGCAAGCGAGCAGCTGGCTGACGCGGTGGAGGCCATCTGGTTCACGCTGGGCGCTTGCGGGCGCGACGGCGCGCTCGGACATCCGGGGGAGATCTTCGCCGCCGAGGTACTACCCGACCGCACCGTGTCGGCTGCGGCCTAGACGACGTCGCACGGCAGCCCGGCACTCCCGGCGCGCGGTGCCGGGCGCGGCAAGCCGTCGGGGTCGGCAGGGGCGGAGTCCCGGCGGACCGACTCAAACGCGGCACCACGCCGCCGCGCCGCCGGTGCCGCGCCGACCACTATTGCCCGCAATCGACTCTTTTTATGAGAACCGTTCTCGCATACAATTGTTTATGCCCGAGCTGGCCCAGCCGCCAACGCCGCGACAACGTCGTCCCGAGCACTCGCACAATCCAGCCAGGAGGCACATCATGCCCACCCAATCGCGCCCCGACCACCGCACCCAGATGGACCGGATCCGGCACGGCGCCGGCTTCATTGCCGCCCTCGACCAGTCCGGCGGCTCCACCCCGCGCGCATTGAAGGCATACGGCATCGAACCCGACGCGTGGAGCAGCGAGGAGGAGATGTTCGATCTGGTCCACGCCATGCGCACCCGCGTCATGACCAGCCCCGCCTTCACCTCCGAGCGGATCCTCGCCGCCATCCTGTTCGAGCGCACCCTCGACTCCGAGGTCGAGGGCCGCCCCACCGCCGACTACCTGTGGGATGTCAAGGGCATCGTTCCCTTCCTGAAGGTGGACAAGGGCCTGGCCGAGGAGGCTCACGGCGCCCGCGTCATGAAGCCCATCCCGGGCCTGGACGACACCCTGGCCAAGGCCGTGGACAAGCATGTCTTCGGCACGAAGATGCGCTCGGTCATCCTGCACGCCGACACGCAGGGCGTCGCCGCCGTCGTCGATCAGCAGTTCGAGATCGCGGAGAAGATCCTCGACGCCGGGCTCACCCCCATCATCGAGCCCGAGGTGGACATCCACGCGCCGGACAAGACCGGCATCGAGCTGCTCCTGCTCGCCTCGCTCAACGCCCACCTGGACGATCTGCCTGAAGGCCGCGATGTGGTGCTCAAGCTGACCATCCCCTCGGTGACCGACTTCTACCACGCACTCATGCGCCACCCGCGCGTCGCCCGTGTGGCCGCCCTGTCCGGCGGTTACACCCGCGCCGAGGCCGTCCGGCGCCTGGCCCGCAACCGCGGCCTGATCGCCAGCTTCTCCCGCGCCCTGCTGGAGGGGCTGGACGTCTCGCAGACCCAGGCGGAGTTCGACGCCGCTCTGGAGGCCTCGATCGCCGAGGTGTACCGAGCCTCGACCACCTGAGCGCGACCGCGTGGAATGCTGGGCGGGTGAGTATCCGACCCGTATTCCGCAAGCAGGACGATCTGCCCGGTGCCACCCGTCTAGAGGCGCAGGGACTGGCCTGGCTCGGCCAGGCCATGGCCGACGGCGGCGCGTGCGTGGTGCCCGCGCGCGTCGGCGACGGCTGGCTGGAGGAGCCGCGGCTCACCGATTCTCGGGTGACACCGGCGGCGGCCGAGGCCTTCGGGCGGGCTCTGGCCGTCACCCACGCCGCCGGGGCGCCGGCCTTCGGGTGCGCCCCGCCCGGCTGGGACGGGCGCACCCAGATGGGGCGCAGCAACATCCGTCTGCGCCCGCACACGGCCGAGTCCGGCACGCCGCGCCGCTGGGGTGAGTTCTACGCTGCGGACCGCATCGCCCCCTACATCCGGCCGGGTCGGGATGCGGGCACGCTCTCCGCCGCCGATGCCGCCCTGCTGGAGCGGGTCTGCGCACGCCTGGCCGACGGCGACTTCGACTCCGCCCAGCCCCGCCTCATCCGCCACGCCGCCGCCGAGCGGGGCGACGCCGTCGCCGTGGCGCGTACGCACGGCGACCTGTGGACCGGCAACGTCTTGTGGGTGCCGACGGCGGAAGTGGCCGACTGGGCGCCCGCCGGCGCGGACCGCGGGGCGGGCGGAACCGTGGGCGTGCTGATCGACCCGCTCGCCCAGGGTGCGCACGCGGAGACCGACCTGGCGGCCTTGGGCGTGTTCGGGCAGCCGTATCTGGAGCGGATCGTGGCCGGCTACAACGAGGTCTCACCGCTGGCGGATGGCTGGCGCGAGCGTGTGGGGCTGCACCAGTTGCACCTGCTGATGATTCACGTGTTCCTGTTCGGGGGCGGCTACGGGCCCCAGGCGGTGGCACTCGCCCGCCGCTACGCCTGACCCGACGCCGGGCGTCGGCGCAAGCGCTGACGCCCAGTCGTCGCGGCTCTGGGCACCCCGCCGCAGGCTCGTGAGCGCCGTCGGCCGTTGCGGCCGGCCCTCACGACGGCGGGGCGTCCGGCCGGCGGGGTGCCATCGCCCTACAGGTTCACCTGGCGGGAGATGATGCCGGCCTTGGCGCGGCGGGCCTCGGCGTCGAGCGGGGCGCCGTCGGCGAGGGCGGCCTCGAGCCGCTGCGCCATGGCCCGCATGGGCTCGGTGAGTTCCTCGGCCTCGGTGCCGGGCACGAGCTCCCACACGGGGATGGCCAGGCCGCAGGCGCGGAAGGCGCCGAGGAAGCGGGCGCCCTCCTCCAGGTCGGACTCGCGGGCGGCGTGGATGCGGGCGAAGGCGTTGAAGAAGGCGTCCTCGTCCTCGCCGCGCACCCAGCGGACGAACTCCTTGCCGTTCATGCGGCACCAGTAGGCGTGCTCGACGCCGGGCACCGGCACGGTGGGGGCGATCCCCTCCTTGGCGTCCTCCACGATCCGGAGCGCCTCGGGTTCCTCGGCCTGCTCGGCGGTGAGCCAGAAGTCGAAGGACTCGCGCACGTCGATGCTGGGGGTGAAGTCGGGGTCGAGGATGTCCTGGAGGCGCTCACCCGGCTCGGGCAGGCCGCTGGGCGCGAGGCCGGTGCCGGGTTCGAGATCGAGCGCCTCCAGCAGGGCGGCGGCCACGTCTCGGCTGGCGTCTCCGGAGCGGACGGTGGTCTGCATGGCCACGAGCACCCGGCCGTCGGCGCGCTTGAGGGAGCGGGCCAGTTCGGGCAGGAGCGTGACCAGCTGGACCTCCTGGCCGCCGTGGTCGGCGTCCAGGCGCACCGTCATGGAGGCGGCGGGGATGATCTGCATCATCGCCACCAGGTCCGGCTCGGCGGGCAGCCCGGCGAAGGGGCGAGCCACGAAGGGGATCTGCTGCTTCTTGGCGGCCTTGCGGTCGCCGTCGCGACGCCGCTGGCGGTTCTTCTTCGACATGCGCGCCAGCCTACCGGGTGGGACCAGCCACGGGCGGCCGACCCCGGCGAGCCGAGGCAACCGCCGGTCGCCGACTGCGCCTGCGCCAAAGGCGGCCGGCTCCACGCGCCCCCGGCCGACCGCACAGCGCCGTCGTTCGCCTCAGAAGTGAGAGCTGGAGCCGGAACCGGAGAAGCTGCCGCCGCCGAAGCCGCTCGAGGAGCCGGACCCGCCGGAGGAGGAACCGGACGAGGGGGATGCGATATTGCTGTAGCCGGTGACCAGGCCGTCGACGGGCCGGGAGAACAGCGGCACCGCGCCGACGCCGGAGGCGCCGGACCCCGAGTACGGCCAGTTCGCGCCGTACGCCCCCGCGTCATGGACACCTGATCGGCGCACAGCCGCGTCGTACAGGCCCGGGGCGTCCAGGCCCACCGACTTGGAGTTGATGCGGATGGTGGTGGCCAGGTCGTAGTGGTGGCGCTCGCTGCGCGCCGAGGAGGACCACCGGCCCTGATAGTCGGCGCTCTCGCCGGCGTACTTACCTTGCGCGTAGTCCTTCTCATAGCGGGCCAGCCGCTTGCGGCCCGTACTGGAGGTGTCCGCCGCCAGCGCCCGCCAGGCCAGGTCGCCGCAGCGGTGGTGAACGTCCAAGTCCATGGCGTCGAGCTCGTCCAGGGCCGCCAACGGCGTCAGGGCCCCGGAGACCAGCTCGCTCGTCATGGCCGCCAGCCGGTCACGGCGTTCCCGGACCAGATCGCGGTCCGGCGCGACATCGAAACTCACCTTGGCCCGTTGCGTGCTGAAGGCGACGGAGGCGCACAGCGCGGCGTAGGAGCCGAGATCCTCGCGCACCGGCCCCTGCTCGTTCTCCCACACCTCCTCCCAGCCGGGGCCCAGGGTGAGGAAGGTAGAGGCCGCGGCTATGACGTCGTCGAGCCGGTCCAGTTCCTTCGCCCTGTCCTCCAACTCCGCGGCATCCCTGAAGCAGCCCAGGGCGAACCACTGAGCCCCACGGGGCTCGCCGAACTCACGGAACAGACGCACCAACTGCACGTACCGTTCCTCGAACCAGGCGAAGCGGGCGAGCACCTGGGCGCCGTATGCGTTGTCGGCGGGGACGGTGCCGGCACGGATCTGGGTGGCGTCGTAGTCCGCGGTTACTTGGGCGAAACACCGCCGGGCCTGCCGCAGGGAATCGCGCGCCGCGTTGCGGCAGAAGAAGATCAGTCCCAGCAGGGCGAGGGCGGCGGCAATGCTCAGGCAGGTCACGAGTACCGCCGCCCGCGCCGAGGTGATGGGTTTGCCGAGCGATTCGGCGGTGCGCTGGGCCATGGCCTCCAGGCCGGCCTCCCACTGCGACATGCGGAAGGAGCCCCTCGCGGCGTCCTGGATCTTTCCCTCGGTGTACTTGCCGACCTTGACGTCCTCGCCGAAGTAGCAGCCGACCCACCGCCCCTGCGGGGACACCGCGAGTATCACCAGCCCGTCGGCCCAGACGTCGGGGTCCGCGGTGGAGATCCACGACGGCTGCCGATTCAGCGCGTAGCCGAGGACGGCGTCGTTGAAGACGGTGTCGGACCCGGACTCGATGTCGACGTCGTCCGTCGTGAACACGGCCAGGCGGATGTCGCGGCGGAAGCCGACACCCTCCAGGGCGGACCGGAGGGCGTCGTCGTCGACCACCTCGGCCTCATCGTGGATCTCTACCGCCGGGGTGTGCGTAGCGCCGAAGGGCGCCGCGATGTACAGCGGGACCACCAGGCCCAGCACCACGACGATCAAGAACTTGCCGGCGAGCGCCATGACGGCGCGCAGGCCGCCCCAACGGACGATCAGATCGGACACGGGCACCCCCGGGATTGTTGACCGCGCACTGCTGGTCTCGCTCAGAAGCGGGAGGAGGAGCCGGAGCCGTGGAAGCTGCTGTGACTGCTGTGACCGCCGCTGAAGTGGCTGGAGGAGCCGGAGCCGTGGTAACCGCTACTGCTGGAGGCGGGAGTGTAGGTGGACGCCCTGCTGTAACCGGTGACCAGGTTGGCGACCGGACGGGAGAACTGCGGCACCGGGCCGGTGCCGGAGGAGGACAGGCCCGGGGCACGCAGGCCCGGAGACTTGGAGTTGATGCGGATGGTGGTGGCGGGGTTGTAGTGCATGCGACCACTGCGGGCGCTCCACCAGCCCAGGTAGTCGGGGCCGCTGTTGCGGTAGGCGCTCGACCGCCGACTGTACTCGTAACGGCCTAGCCGTTCCCGGCCCAGACGGGAGGTATCCGCTGCCAGGGCACGCCGGGCCAGGATGTCGCAGCGGCTGTGCACGCCCGCGGCAATCGTGTCCAGTTCGTTCAGTGCCGCCGAGGGCGTCAGCGTTCGTTGTGCCAACTCAACCGTCATAGCCGCCAGGCGGTCGCGTCGCTTCTGTATCCAGGCGCGGTCGGTTTCGACGTCGAAGCTCACGTGGGCGAGCCGGGTCCTGTTGACAACGGCGGTGCACAGGGCCGCGTAGGAGGCGAGATCCTCGTGCACCGGCCCCTGCTCGTTCTCCCACACCTTCTCCCAACCCAGGCCGAGGGTGAGGAAGGTGGAGGCGGCGGCGATGACGTCGTCGACCCTGTCGAGTTCCTTGGCGCTGGCAGCCAGCTTCTGGGCACGCCGTCGACGGCTGCTCATGAACCACTGGGCGCCGCGCGGGGAGCCGAAGTCGCTGAATAGACGCACCAGTCCCGCGTAGCGCTCCTCGAACCAGGCGAAGCGGGCCAGCACCTGGGCGCCGTGGGCGTCGTCGGCGGGGATGGTGCCGGCACGGATCTGGGTGGCGTCGTAGTCGGTGGTGATCTGCGTGAAGTGACGGCGGGCCTGCTTGTAGGCGTCGCGCGCCTCGCGGCGGGACCAGAACATCCACGCCAGCAGCGCAAGGGCGGCGGCCAAGCTCACAAACGCCACGAGCAGCGCCACCTCCGTGGAAGGGATCGGCCTGCCGACAAAGTCGGCGGTGCGCTGCGCCATGGTCTCCAGGCCGACGTCCCAGCGCGCCAGGCGGAAGGAGCTCTTCGCGGCGTCCTGGATCTTCTGCTGAGTGCGCAGGTCGACCTTGACGTCCTCGCCGAAGTAGCAGCCGACCCACCGCCCCTGCGGGGACACGGCGAGGATCACCAGGCCGTCGGCCCAGACGTCGGGGTCCGCGGTGGAGATCCACGACGGCTGCTCTTTCAGGGCATAGTCGAGGACGGCGTCGTTGAAGACGGTGTCGGAGCTGGCGTAGGGGTCGACGTCGTCCGTCGTGAACACGGCCAGGCGGATGTCGCGGCGGAAGCCGATGTCCTCCAGGGTGGTCTGGAGGGCGACGTCGTCGAGCACCTCGGCCTCGTCATGGATCTCTACCGCCGGTGTGTGCGTGGCACCGAAGGGGTCCAGTGCGTACAGCGGCACGATCACACCGAGCACGATGATGAGCAGAGACTTGATGGTAAAGGCGGCGACGGCGCGCAGGCCGCCCCAGCGGACGATCAGGTCGGACACGGGCACCTCCGGAGCATTCTTGCAGAACAGTAACGGCTCGGGCGCGGCCGGGGCCATGGGGAGCGCTGCCCGCGCCGCGGCAGGGAGGCTCGCGCCTGCTACGAGCTTTTGCACCCTGGTGTGCGGGTATTTGCCATACACCAGGGTGCAAAACGTCGCAGCAGAGGGCAAAGGTTCGCAGCACACCCGCCCAGCACCGGGGATACCCACGGGCCGTGCACCGGCGTCGGCGCCGGACGGCCGAACTTCCCCGTGTTTTCCAAGGTCTGTCGGGGGTGATCGTCCAGGCGGGGCGGGTTATATGAGTCCTGCCGCCGGACGGTGCGGGTCGCGAGGGTTGGGGAGCCCGCTGACCGACCCACCACCGAGGACAGGCCGGGTACATGGGAGCCCGCGCCGTTCCGCTCCGGCGAAGGAGGCGTGAGCCACCGGGATGTGGGAACCCCGGGGAGGCTCCCCTCGACGCCACGGGCCGGTGGGGCCGGGAGAGACAATCCGGCCCCACCTGGCCGGCAATCACACCGTGTCCCGCTCCACCAGGTACATGTCCATGACCACCGTCTGGGCTTCCACGCCGTCAATCATGTCCACCGCCATCTCGGCGGCGCGCTTCCCCTCCTCCCGCAGCGGCTGATGCACCGTGGTGATCGCCGGCTCATACTGAGCTGCCAGGGGGTGATCGTCGAATCCGACCACCGACACCTCGCCGGGCACCTCCCGTCCGGCCTCCCGCAGGGCCTCGATGACCCCGACCGCGATGCGGTCCGATCCCGCCAGCACTGCGTCGAAACCGATGCCGCGGGCGAGAATCTCACGCATGGCCCGATGCCCGCTGAGTTGGTCCCAGCCGGTGTGGACAACCCGCTCATCGCCCAGGCGGGAGCCGAGTACGCGCCGGTAGCCGCGGATACGGTCGACGGAGGCAGGGTTGTCGGCCGGACCCATGACGCTGACGGGCGCTTCTCGTCCCACCTCCTCCAGCGCCCGGGCGGCCAGAGCGGCGCCTATGACGTCGTCGGAGTAGACCGTGGAGAAGACCCCTCGGTACGGGTCGCCCTCCAATTGGCCGCACAGCACCACCGGCACCGGCAGTTCGGCGAGTCGGTCCAGTAACTCACGGCCCGCATAAGGCGTGATGACGATGACGGCGTCCACGGCGCCCCGGCCGACGTGCTCCAGAACGCGTTCACGCTCCGCAGGCGTGGCCGCCTCCAGGATCATCGGCAGGTTGGGCCCGTCCGTGAGTCGCGAGACGATCCCATCGCACAATCGCGCATAGGTGGGGTCGGTGAACAGTTCGGCGAAGGGGTCGGTGAACAGCAGGGCGATCGCCTCCGAGCGGCCCACAGCCAGCGCTCGCCCCCGCCGGTTGACGACGAAGCCCGTCTGCTCCACGGCTCGCATGACGCGCTCGCGCGTGGCCGGCTTGCACTTGGGAGAACCGTTCAGCGCGCGCGAAACCGTCGACGGCGCCACGCCCGCGGCGCGGGCGACGTCGGCGATGGTCACGCGCCTGCCCGGAGAAGTCACGGGCTCATCTTGCTCGAACATATCGATTCTTGCATCCCACTTGCGTTCCGTGCAACGTACCCCTACATTGTGGAACCGCTTCCACAAAAGCGTGGAAGCGGTTCCATCGTCAAAGGAGCACGTCAATGGTGCATGCGAATGACTGGGAGAACCCGGGTCTGCCCCATCGGCACCGTCTGCCGGCACGGGCCTACTTCTTCGGATACGACTCCCCCGAGGCGGCCGCCACCCGGGACCGGGCGCGTTCCCGGGGATTCACGGACCTGAGCGGTCTGTGGTTCTTCCGCCTGTTCGACTCCCCCCGCCGGGTGCGCGCCGAACACCTGGCCGTACCCCACCCCGAATGGGGGCGGGTGCGCGTCCCTCACCTGTGGCAGGTGGACGGACACGGTCCACTGCAGTACACCGACGAGGGCTTCCCCTTTCCGGTCAGGCAGCCGGAAGTCCCCTCGCACAATCCGACGGGCGTGTACCAGCGCGAACTGCTCCGACCCGTCCTGGCCCCGGGCGAGCAGGCGGTGCTGCGCCTGGACGGGGTCGACTCCTACGCGGAGATCTACCTCAACGGCGCCTTCGTCGGCATGACCAAGGGATCCCGGCTCAGCGCCGAGTTCGACGTGACCGAACTGCTGACCCGGCGCGCCAACCTGCTGACCGTCAAGGTCCTCCAGTTCAGCGACGGCACCTATGTGGAGGACCAGGACATGTGGTGGGCGTCGGGGATCTTCCGCGACGTCTACCTGATGGTCCGCCCGGCCGCGCGGCTGGAGGACTTCCACGTCACCACCCGCCTGAGCGACGACGGCGGCGCGGAGGTGACGGTGGCGGTGCGCACCCGCGCCGCCCGCAACGTCCGCCTGACCCTTACCGGCCCGGACGGGACGCCGCTGCATGGCACGGCCACCGACGCCGCCCCCTGCGTCCTGCACGTGCCCGAGGCGCACACCTGGAGCCCGGAGTCCCCCGCCCTGTACGACCTGGTCATGTCTGTGCACGACGCCGACGGCACCGTCGCCGAGACCGTACCGCACCGCCTGGGCCTTGCCGAAGTGAGCATCGAGGACGGCCGCCTACTGCTCAACGGCACCTACTTCAAGATGCGTGGGGTCAACCGGCACGACCATGACGACCGCCGCGGCCGGGCCGTCGGCATGGCACGGGTGCGCCGGGACCTGGAGCTGATGAAGCTGCACAACATCAATGCGGTGCGCACCTCCCACTACCCCAACGACCCGCGCTTCTACGAGATGTGCGACGAGCTGGGCCTGCTGGTGATGGCCGAGACCGACCTGGAGACCCACGGCTTCGAGAACACCGGCGACATCGCCCGCATCACCGACGATCCCGCCTGGGAGCCGACCTTCGTGGACCGCATCGAGCGGCTGGTGATCCAGGAGCGCAACCACGCCTGCATTGTGGCCTGGTCACTGGGCAATGAGTCCGGCTTCGGCTGCAATATCCGCGCCATGTACGCCCGCTGCAAGCAGCTGGATGCGCGGCCGGTGCACTACGAGGAGGACCGGGACGCCGAATGCGTGGACCTGGTCTCCACCATGTACTCGCGCGTGTCGCAGATGAACGACTTCGGCGAACACCCGCACCCCAAGCCGCGCATCCTGTGCGAGTACGGCCACGCCATGGGCAACGGCCCCGGCGGCCTGGCGGAGTATCAGCGGGTCATCGACCGCTGGGACTCCATCCAGGGCCAGTTCATCTGGGAGTGGTGCGACCAGGGGCTGGTGGCCCAGACCGCGGACGGCCGCGAGTACCACTCCTATGGCGGCGATCACGGCGACTACCCGCATAACTCCAACTTCTGCATCGACGGGCTCGTCTTCCCCTGGCAGGAGCCGAGCCCGGGCCTGGCCGAGTACAAGCAGGTGATCTGCCCGATCGGCGTGGTTTGGGAGGAGGGCGAGCTGCGGGTGCGCAACGGCCGGTTCTTCACCGACGCCTCCGACGTGGTCCTGGACCTGGAGCGGGTCGTCGACGGCGTCGCCGAGCCGCTGGGTCGTCTCGCGCCGGGGCCGCTGGCACCGCAGCAGGAGATGCGCCAGGTCCTGCCGGTGGATGTCGAGGCGGGGCGTCTGACCCACCTGCGGGTGCGTGTGCGCTCCACAGCCCGCCCGCCCTGGGCGCCAGAGGGATATGAGCTGGGCGTGTACCAGTTCGTCGTCGCCGACGACGCCGGCCCCGACGCCGCGGTTCACCTGCGCCCGGCCACCTCCCGCATGGAGGTGCGCGCCCAGGGGGACGAGTTCGTCATCTTCGGAGTGGAGCAGGAGCTCCGCTTCGACATTGTCACCGGCGCCCTGACCTCCTGGGTGCGCGGCGACAGACGGGTGCTGGCGGCGCCGCCCGCCGTCGGCTTCTGGACGCCGCTGATCGACAACCACCAGCAGGAGTTCGACGCGCTGTGGTCCGACCGCCACCTGCAACTGATGCAGACCTCCACCCGGTCGGTGGTGCTGCGGCGGGAGGGGGACGCCGTTGTCGTGGAGGTGGCGCAAATCATCGGTCCGCCCGCGCAGGCGCTGGGCTTCGAGGTGGACCTGAGCTACACGGTCACCGGCTCCACGGTGAGCGTCGGCGCCGTCGGTCGCGCCTGGGGCGACTACCACGACATCATTCCGCGCATCGGCCTCACCTTGGAGGCCCCCGGCTACGCCCGGACGGTCGAGTGGCTGGGGCTGGGCCCGGGTGAGAACTACCCCGACTCCCGCACGGCCGCCGTCGTGGGCCGCTGGAGCGCCGCCGTGGAGGAGATGCAGACCCCCTACGTGGTGCCGCAGGACTGCGCCAACCGGGGCGGGGTGCGCTGGCTGACGCTCACCGACACCAACGGCGCGGG
The DNA here is from genome assembly GCF_900098745.1 of Actinomyces glycerinitolerans. Classification (GTDB taxonomy): domain Bacteria; phylum Actinomycetota; class Actinomycetes; order Actinomycetales; family Actinomycetaceae; genus Actinomyces; species Actinomyces glycerinitolerans. The sequence continues at coordinate 16,191 of NZ_FQTT01000010.1, read as the reverse complement.
CCTGGCCTTGGCCCGCACCCCGCTGCCGGGCGCCTGCGAGCCGCCGGAGGACTTCGACTTCTCGGTGTGGCCTTGGACGTGCCAAGACATCGACGCCGCCCGCCACCGTACCGATCTGGTGCCCCGGGAGAACGTGACCGTCAACGTCAACCACCGTGTACTCGGGCTCGGATCCAACTCGTGGGGCTCGGAGGTGCTGGAGGCCTACCGGACCCGGTTGGAGGACTTCTCCTTCGCCTTCGACCTGATCCCCCTGGACGGCGGCGACGCCGACGGGGCGGCTCCGACCGGAGGGGCCGGCGAGTCCGCATCCGGCCTGCCCGGGACGGGCACAGCAACCGAGTCCTCCACAACCCCCGCAACCCCCGGAACAGGAGCGTGAACCGATGCGGCTCTTCCCCGATCTCGACTCACTCGCCCGCGAGCGCGGCGCCGTCAAGAAGTGGCGGCGGGTCTGCCAGGCGATCGACCACCTACCGGCAATCCGGCCCGCAGTGGCGTACTCGGTGGGCGACTCCCTGACCTACTGGAGGGACTCGGCCGCCCACCTGCTGGCCGCCTGGGACGCCGGTGACGGCCTGGTCACCTCGCGCCGCTACCTGAACGTGCTGCACGCCGTCGACGCCGATCTGACCGTGCAGGTGGCGCCGGTCGCCGTCGCCCCCGTGCGCACCCCCTATGACGACCTCACCGACCGGGAGGTGCACGAGGCCGCCGAGACGCTGCGCACGGTGACCGTGCCCGCCGGGGGGATCGGCGTGGTCGACGTCTCCGAGGTGTTCCGGCTGCTTCCCGGCAGCGGCGAGGCCGCCATCATCCGCGTCACCGTCGAGGAGGCCTCCTTCCCCAACAAGTAACCGAACCGAGGCGCCGTCGGCGCCGTGCATCCACCGTCCTATCAACCGCAAACCCCACGCTTTTCCTGCGGCGCGGCTCCGGCCGCGACCTCCTGGTCACGCCGACGGCCCGGACGCCGCGGCGAGGGGACACCTCCTCGTCGTCGCCAGTGGACCCGCCTGAGACGCGAGTAACGCCGTGGGGCCGCACTTATCCACATGAACAAGGGACTGCACCATGTCTTCGTCTTCTGAAACTCGGGCGCGGATCGGCCAGTTCGCGCTGCTGACCATGACGGTCTCCGCCGTCTTCAACATCCGCAACGTCATCAACAACAACGTTGCGATCGGCCTGGCCTCGGCGCCGGCCTTCTTCCTGGCCACGCTGCTGTACTTCGTTCCGTTCACCCTCATCATCGCCGAGTTCGTGGCCATGAACCGCTCCTCGGAGTCCGGCGTCTACCAGTGGGTGAAGACCTCCATGGGCGGGCGCTGGGCCTTCATGACGGCGTTCTGCTACTGGTTCGTCAACCTATTCTACTTTGCCTCCCTGCTGCCGTTGATCCTGGTGTTCACCTCCTACCTGCTCACCGGCGGGGACAGGGAGATGTCACCGTGGCTGATCACGGTGCTGTCGATCGCGATCTTCGCGGTGGCCACCTGGGTGTCCACCAAGGGCGCGAAGTGGATCGGCACCGTCACCTCGATCGGCGCGTCGGCGGTGCTGGCGCTCACGGGCGTGTTCATCGTCGCCTCACTGGCGGCCCTGATCGGCGGAGTGGAACCGGCCTCCCCCATTACGCTGCGGGCACTGCGTCCGGACACATCCTCCTTCGCCACCACCTGGGCGTTCTTGGGGACATTGGCCTGGATCATCCAGGGCGTGGGCGGCGCGGAGTCGGTGGGCGTGTTCCTCAACGACCTGCGCGGCGGCGTGAAGGCATTCGTACGCACGATCGTGGCCGCCGGGCTGATGATCGGCCTGCTGTACGCGGTGGCCTCGCTGCTGATGAACGTGTTCGTCCCGACGGGCGGCCTGGACTACTCCAACGGCCTGTTCGTGGTGATGGGGGCGGTCGGCGAGCACTTCGGGGTGCCGGCGGCGCTCACCTTCCGGGTGGTGGGGCTGGTGCTGCTCGCGGCCACGCTCGGCTCGCTGCTGATGTGGACCTCGACGCCGGTGAAGATCTTCTTCTCCGAGATCCCCCGGGGCGTGTTCGGAGGGAAGCTCGTCGAGCTCAATGAGCAGGGCATTCCGTGGCGGGCGGCCTGGCTGCAGTTCGCCATCGTGGTGCCGATCCTGATCATCCCGGCGCTGGGATCGAGCAACATCGACGACCTGCTGGGCATCGTCATCAACATGACCGCGGCCACGGCGCTCATCCCGCCGCTGCTGATCCTGCTGGCCTACCTGGTGCTGCGCCTGCGTTACGACGCCGCGCCCCGGGAGTTCCGCATGGGCTCGCGGCCGGTGGGGCTGGCGGTGGCGGTGTTCCTGCTGGCCGTGTTCGCCTTCGTGTTCATCGCCGGCACGACGCCGCTGGATCAGCCGCTGTGGCTGACGCTGGTGTACAACGTGGGCGGCGTGGTCGTGTTCCTCGGTCTGGCACTGGCCTGGTACCAGCGCTACATCAACCGGCTGCGGGGCCGCGATCCGCGGGCGGCCCGCTCCGAGCTGGCGCCGTCGTCCAGCACGCGTGAGCAGGAGGCCGCGAACCGGAGGTCATAAGTGGACGACGGCGGGAACACTGCCGCCGCCGACCTATGACGCGGTCTCATGGCTCTACCACGAGCTTTTGCACCCTGGTGCACGGCGAATTGCCGTGCACCAGGGTGCAAAACATCGCAGCAGAGGGCAAAGGCTCGCAGTACACCCGCCCAAGCACGCCCACCCAGCACCACGGGGCGGCCCACGGGACCGGTACACCAGGACCGACCCCGGACGGCCGAGCTTCCCCGGACTTTCTCAGGGGGGTTGGGGGTGATCGTCCAGGCGGGACGAGTTACATGGTTCCTGCCGCCGGACGGTGCGGGTCGCGAGGGTTGGGGACCCCGAAGACCGAACCGCCACCGAGAACCAGGCCGGGTACATGGGAGCCCGCCCCGGTACGCTCCGGCGCAGGAGGCAGAGCCCCCGGGGATGTGGGAACCCCCGGACGCGGCCACCTCACCGCCAAGGCCGGTGGGGCCGGGAGAGACAACCCGGCCCCACCGGCCAGACCATGCCCGCACACACCCAGCACGTCAGCTACGCCCTCACCCCCACCGGTCGAACCACGCGGGGGCGCTGCGCAGGCCCCGCGCTCGCGGTCGCAAAGGCGACCGCATCAGCGCTTGAAGTGAGGGTGTAGCTGTATAAAGTGAGGACGTCTGTGACGTGAGTGACGGCGAGGCCACGGCGTCGTCGCGGCACCAGCACCGGTCACTTGCGGCCGGACGCCCCCGACCACTCCGAGGTGAGCGCATCGGTCCCCTGGCACACCAGCCTGGCCGCCGTCTCGGCCGCCCGCGGCAGAGGAATGGCCTTGCCGTCGGCCACCCAGGCGCGGTACATCGCCAGCCCGGCCTGCGATACGTAGGCGTAGAGCAGGTGCCAGAGCTCCGGGGTGAAGCCCGCGGGCACGTTCTCCGCATGCTCGCCGCTGGCGTCGTCCTGCAGCTGCCGCCGTATCCCGTCCCAGGCCGGGTCGCAGGTGATGACGTCGTAGAGCTCGTCCTGCTCGGCCCCGAAGTAGAAGAGCTCGCGAGTTATCTGGGCGAAGTCGGAGGCCCCCAGGTGTGCCGTGCGCTCGCGCCAGGCCGAGGCGTAGGCGGACATGACCTCGGCCAGCAGGTCGTCGAGCGTCTCGTAGTAGCGGTAGAAGGTCTTCTTGTTGATGCGTGCCCGCTCGCACAGGGCCTTGACGGTGATGGACCCGTAGCCGCCCTGAAGCATCATGGCGCGGAATGTGCGGTCGATGGCCTCGAGTGTCTTGGTGACGCGCAGGTCCTTGGCGGGGGTGGTGCGCACGGTCTTCCTTTCACGAGATATGCAACTCGGGCCGCATCGGGGTTGCTTAAGCCACCTTCTCGGCGGAGTCGTCCATTGTTGCCGGCACGCGCCCTTCGTAGGATAAGTAACGCGAGTTGCAAAACACAGTGTACGGCGTGGTCGTCCGCACCAATCACGCCGCACCGGAGATGCCGGCCCCGCGGCGTGGCAAGCCGCCTCGTCGCAGCCCACGGCGTCGTCGTACTCGCGGAATACCGCTCAAAGGCAAGAGGAGACATGGCATGAACACGCGCCGGATCGGTGAGCTGACCGTCTCCGAGGTGGGCATGGGCTGCATGGCCTTCAGCCACGGATACGGCCGCATCCCGCCCGAGCAGTACAGCCTCGAGGCCATCCGCGGCGCCTACGAGCACGGCTGCACCTTCTTCGACACCGCCGAGATCTACAGCCCGGGGCTGTCCGGCGTCGGGCACAACGAGCGCATCGTGGGGCGTGCGCTGGAAGAGGTGCGCGACGACGTCGTGCTGGCCACCAAGCTGTTCGCCTCGGGCGGGCGGGGCTCCGTCTACGGGGAGATCCGCTCCCACCTGGAGGCCTCGCTGGAGCGCTTGCGCACCGACTATGTGGACCTGTACTACCTGCATCGCCTGGGCTCCACGCCGGTGGAACAGGTCGCCGAGGCCATGGGTCGGCTTGCCCGGGAGGGCCTGATCCGGGGCTGGGGGCTGTCGCAGGTCGACGTCGACGTGATCCGCCGCGCCCACGGGGCGTATCCGCTCACGGCCGTGCAGAACATCTACTCGATGGTGGAGCGCGACGTGGAGGCGGAGGTGCTGCCCTACTGCGAGGAGCACGGCATCGGCCTGGTGGCGTTCAGCCCCGTGGCGAGCGGGCTCCTGTCCGGCAAGGTCACCGAGAGCACCGAGTTCGAATCCTTCGACGACGTGCGCACCTGGGTGCCGCAGCTGTCCCGGCGCAACCTCCGCGGCAATCGACCCATCGTGGAGCTGGTGAGCCGCTACGCCCGGGCGAAGGACGCCACCCCGGCGCAGATCAGCCTGGCGTGGATGCTGCACAAGTGGTCCTGCACGGTGCCCATCCCCGGCTCGAAGAACAAGGAACGCATCATCGAGAACCTGGGCGCGAGCCGGGTGGAGCTGACCGACGCGGAGTTCCGGGCCCTCGATGCCGAACTCGGCACGCTGCGGGTGCACGGACACCGCGGCTTCAGACGATGAACCGGCGGCAACGGGCCGGGAGGCAAACGGAGGACAGGGTAAGGAGGACAGGTAATGACCGAATACGACTTCTCGGTGTTCGGCAACGTGACCATCACCGGGGCGGACCTGAATGCCATGAGCGCGGAGGAGCTGTCCGTGCTCCACCGGCAGGCCCAGTACTGCCAGGCCATGACTGAGGCCGATATCGACACCATGCGGGAGATCGTGTCCGCGGACATGACCTTCACCCATATGAGCGGCAGGCGGCAAAGCCGTGAGGAGTACTTCGCCGACGTCGCCGACGGCCGCCTGAACTACTTCACCATCGGCATCGAGGACCCGCGGGTCCGAGTGGCGGGCGACACCGCAACGATCACCTTCACGTCTGTCCTGAACGCGAACGCCTACGGCGCCAGGGGGACCTTCCGCATGGCCGGCTCACACCACTACCGCAGGAGGGGTGACGCATGGATCGCCGTCAACGCGAACTGAGTCCATTTGCCGCGCGGCCGGGAGGCCTGGCCGCGATCCTCCTGCTGCTGTGCCTGGCGCTCACCGGATGCACCGCCACAGGCGGAGGCGGAAGCGGGGCCGAGACCGAAAGCGGTGACGCAGGCCCCGGTGTTGGCGCCTCCCCGCAGGGCCCGGCCGTGTCCGGCTACCCCGCCTTCGACTTCGACGCCCGGACCGTCACCCTGAACAGCGGCTACGAGATGCCGATCCTGGGCCTGGGCACCTTCTCCCTGTCGGACGAGGAGGCGGCGGACTCGACCTATTGGGCCCTCAAGGCGGGTTTCCGGCTGATCGACACCGCGCGGATCTACGGCAACGAGACCGGCGTCGGCAGAGGCCTGCAGCGGGCCATCGACGAGGGCGTCGTCGCCCGCGAGGACGTGTTCATCACGACCAAAATATGGACCACCGACTACGACGACGCCGACGCGGCGATCAACACCTCCCTGGAGCGGCTCGGCGTCGACTACATCGATTTGATGATCCTGCACCACAGTCAGCCGGCGAACGACGTGGACGCCTACCAGGCGCTGGAACGCGCGGTGGGGGACGGTCGGCTGCGGTCGATCGGCCTGTCGAACTATTACGAGCCGGAGGACTTCGACCGGCTCGTGGAGGCGACCAGCATCCGCCCCGCACTCCTACAGAATGAGACGCACCCGTACCATCAGAGCGGACAGATGAAGGAGCACATCGCACAGTACGGAACGGTGCTGGAAAGCTGGTTCCCTCTGGGTGGGCGCGGCAATACCCAGACGCTCTTCGACGACGAGACGATCAGCGACATCGCCCGGGCGCATGGCAAGTCCGCCGCGCAGATCATCATCCGCTGGCACCTGCAGGTCGGCAATGTCTGCATCCCCGGCTCCTCCAACCAGCAGCACATCAACGAGGACTACGACGTGTGGGACTTCGAGCTGACGGAGGCCGAGATGGCGCGGATGGCGGCGCTTGAGCGCGATGCGCGGTTCTCGAACTACTGAGTGACGCCGCGGAAAGGCCGCACAGCGATTACGGGAACCACAAGTTGTCGGCGCGCCCGGCGTCGACTGCGCGCCGGCCTGCTGAGAACGCGACGGTGAAAGTGTCCATCCGTAGCGGCTTTGACAAGTTGGGAGGCCAACAACGTAAATAGAAAACGGTTATTTGCCCAGCTCAGAGCGTGTTTGCACGACAAACCAACGCGCGCCACATGTTCAAAGCCGCGACCGATGGACACTTTTCCGGCTCTTGGCCTTTGTCGGTGTAGTGGTTCGAGCCGAGTCGGCGTCAGCAGCTTCGACACTCCGGCGAAGGAGCAGGAGCGGATGTTCCTGTCCCAGCACATCGACTTCGACGATCAGAAGTAGACGAGTAGGCGGACACCTTTACATGAGGCACTCCGGCCGAGCCTCTCACTACATACAGTGAGACGCTCACTTCCTACAGTGAAGGGTTCAGTCTATAGAGTGAAGGCATCAGTGACATGAGTGAGGTCGCAACTGAAGACGCGGCAAGCCGTTGATACGTAACTCCTCCCAGCCCGACTCTCACCGCCCAAAGGTCCGGGCCACCAGGGGGTTGCGGGCCAGGTAGCCGTCCAGCACCCGCCGCGCCACGTTGACGGAGTCGATGAGCGGGTGGCCGGCGAGCGCCCGCCACGCCAGCGTCTCGTCCCCGCTGAGCGCGGCGTCGATGACCAGCTCCTCGCAGCCCTTGACCGTGGTCACCAGCCCGAGCTCGGCGCCCGCGAGCGCCCCCACCCGCTGCGGGTGCACGCCGTCGCCGTCGACGACGCACGGCACCTCCACCACGGCGTCCTCGCGCAGCTGGGGCACCAGCAGGCCGCCGCCGGCGGAGCACGCGTCGGCGTTGCCGACGTCGAGGATCATGCGGGCGGGCACGCCGGTATGCACGGCGGTCATCAGGTCGAGGGCCACCTGCTGGTAACCGCCGCCGGCAATGTCCTCCTCACGGCGCCCGGCGCGGTCAGCGGCGTCGCGAGACTCGGCCATATACGTGGCCTCGCGCTCGACGTGCGCCCGCCGCCACAGCTCCCCCGCCCGCTGCGGATCGGCGGCGACGGCGTCGTAGAACTCCCCCTGCCTCCGCTCCAGGAACTGGCCGCGGGTCTCCGCCTCGGCGCGGATGCGCTCCAGCGACTCCCGGCCCAGGTAGTAGTAGAAGAGGTACTCGTTCGGCAGCATCCCGAGCGCGCGCACCCAGTCGAAGCCGATGATGCGCGCCTCCTCCATGCGGTCCAGGGCGGCGTCGTCGGCGAGCAGGCCGGGCAGCCGGTCCTGACCGTCAACCACGAGGCTGCGCAGCCAACCCAGGTGGTTCAGGCCCACATAGTCGAAGTCGAGCCCCGCCCCCGGCCCGATCCGGGACGCGCGCGCGGCGTCCCCGCCGACCGCCGTCGTCGCCCGCCGCACCAGCCCGATGGGGGTGTCGCAGATGCCGACGACGCGCCCGCCCAGCACCGTGCGCATGGCCTGGGTGATGATGCCGGCGGGGTTGGTGAAGTTGATGACCCAGGCCTCGGGGGCGAGGTCGCGGACGGTGCGGGCCAGCTCCATGGCCGCCGGGATGGTGCGGAAGGCGTAGGCGTAGCCGCCGGCGCCCACGGTCTCCTGCCCGAGCACGCCCTGCTCCAGGGCGACGAGCTCGTCCAGCACGCGCCCGTGGGTGCCGCCCTCTCGCATGGCGGAGAAGATGAAGTCGGCCCCCCGCACCGCCTCCTCCAGGTGCGTGGTGGATGTCAGCGCGGGTGCGTGCGGGAAGTCGAGGTCGGCCAGTACGGCGCGCATGACCTCCAGGCGCCGCGGGGAGACGTCGTACAGGCACACCTCATCCACCACCAGCCCCGGGTGGTGGCCGGAGCCCGCCCGAGCGGCGGCGAGTACCTCGATCACCTGGGGCACGCGGAACCCGCCGCCACCGACGATGAGCAGTTTCATGCGAACAGCACCTCCGTGGCTGTGCCCGCCAGGTCCGGCAGCGGGGCGGTGCCGGGAGCGGCGGTGGTTATGACGACTTCGAGTTCGTTGATGGGGCACACCGGCAGTAGCCCGGCCCCGGGGAACTTGTCGGCCGTGGCCACCAGGCAGGTGCGCTCGGCCGCGGCCCGAAGCGCGCGCTTGACCGGCACCTCGATGCCGGTGGAGTCCATGACCGTGCCGTCCGCCCGCACGCCGGAGGTGCCCATGAAGGCGATGTCGGCGCTGATCTGGGCCAGGGCGTTCTCGGTCAGCCCGCCCACCAGAGACAGGTAGGAGGGGCGCAGCACCCCGCCCAGCACGATGAGTTCCACGTGCCGGTCCTCCCGCAGCACGTCGACGACGGCGAGTGAGGCGGTCACGACGGTGATGTCCCGTCCCCGCAGGTGCCGGGCGACGGCGGCGCCCGTGGTGCCGATGTCGATGAGGACGACGTCCCGATCGCGTACGAGCCCGGCCGCCGCCGCACCGACGCGGTCCTTCTCCCCGGCCGCCCGGGCGGCGACGTGGGCGAAGGGCTGGGCGTCCGCCTCGATCGTGCCTCCGCCGCGCACCCGCCGGAGTCTACCCTCGCGACCCAGGGCGTTCAGGTCGCGGCGGATGGTGGAGGCGGACACCTCCAGCGCCCGGGCCAGATCGGCGACCGAGACGCCGCCGCTCTCCTTCACCATCTCCACGATCGCCGAACGACGCTGCTGAGCCAACATGCGCACAGTCTATCGACCTCACGTCATTTATGCGCGAAATCGCGCATTTTTGAGCAATTTCAAGTACACTTACGTGCGCCGAGCAACCGGCGTGTCTGATGAGGAGGTCGCATGCCGCATCGCGCAGCTCCCGCCGACCCGGACCGCCGGGCCCTCGTCGTCGGGCCCACCTTCCTCGACGTCGTCATGAGCGGCCTCACGCATGCGACCGCCCCCGGGGAGGAGCAGCGGGTCGAGGACTGCGCCCTCATGCCGGGAGGCGCCGCCAACCAGGCGGTCACCCTCGCGCGCCTCGGTCTGCCGACCGGACTGTGCACGTACCTGGGAACGGATCGGGCCGGAGTCCTCGTCACCGACATGCTTGAGGCCGAGGGTGTGGATCTGTCCCGGGCAGAACGCACCCGACGGCAGAATGTCACCGTCTCCCTGGCCCTGGACGGCGACCGCGCCCTGACCACCTGCGGGGAGGACACGGCGCCCGTCCCGGCCTCGGGCTGGCCGACACCGACGGCGCTCGTGGCGGATCTGGGTGCGATTCGCACGGGCCGGGAGGCCGTCTCGCGCTGGCGCTACGGCCCGGCACCCACCATGGTCTTCGGCGACACCGGCTGGGACCCGACCGGACGCTGGAGCGAGGAGGACCTCGCCCCGCTGGATCTTGTGGACGTGTTCACCCCCAACGAGTCCGAGGCGCTCCACTACACGCGGACGGGCACCGCCGCCGAGGCCGCCCGGGCACTGGCCGAGCGGGTGCCCGTCGTGGTGGTCACCTGCGGGGCCGACGGCGTGGTCGCCTGCGACGGGGAGGAGCTGCTGACGCTGCCGGCCCTGGACGTGCCCGTGGTGGACACCACCGGCGCCGGGGACGCCTTCACCTCCGGACTGGTGTGGGCGTACCTGCATGATCTGGGGCTGCACCCGGCCGTCTCCCTGGCCTGTGTGGTAGCCGCCGCCACCCTGGGGCGGCCGGGCGGATCACTCAACGCGCCCAGCCCTGCGCAGGTGGCCGCGCTGGTCCGCACCACGCCCCTGCCGGAGGGGTTCAGCACCGACTTCCTGGAGCTCATCGAAGAGTACGCGGCACTTTCCCGGCACGAATATGCCGATCGCGGTGTTGTGTTGTGAAGGCGAACAACTTCATTCGCCGAGCTCGTCTCCGGGAGGCGATCTCCGGATACCTCTTCCTCACGCCGAGCGTCATTGGCGTGTCCCTGTTCATGGTTGTGCCGGTCGGCATCGTGCTCTGGCTCACCGTGCACAAGTGGGACATGATTTCTGATCCCGAGTATGTCGGACTCACGCAGATCAGCGAGGTCCTCGGCGATCCCGAGTTCCTCTCCTCCCTCCGGGTGACACTGCTCCTAGTCGCCCTGGTGGTGCCGATTCAGATCGGCCTAGGGCTCGCGTTGGCCAATATGCTCACCAAAGGTGTGCGCGGCACGAACGTATTTCGCACCCTCATCGTCATCCCCTGGATCTCCTCCCCTCTGGCCCTGGGTGTTGTGTGGTCGTGGATCTTCGCGCCCACCGGCGGTCTGCTCTCGGCCATCGCCGGAACCCGCCTGGAGATCCTCGTTTCGGAGACGTGGGCGCTGCCGGCAGTCGCACTCGTCGTCATTTGGAACAACGTCGGCTACACGTCCCTGTTCTTCATCGCCGGCCTGCTGTCCATCCCCTCCGAGCTCATAGAGGCGGCGTGGGTCGATGGCGCCTCACCCACCCAGATCTTCTGGCGGATCAAAGTACCGCTACTGCGCCCGACCTTCTTCTTCGTCTCGGTGACCACCATTATCGCGGCATTCAATATCTTCGATCAGGTCTTCGCACTCACGCACGGCGGACCCGCAGGATCGACGTCGGTCCTCGCCTTTGAGATATATGAGCAGGCCTTCGTCAATTGGGACATGGGGAGGGCCGCCGTCATGGCGGTCGTCATGATGCTCATCCTGATGGTCATCACCGCCGCCCAGAACCTCTACTTCCGCAGGAGGACGACCTATGAGCTCCTCTGACGACGCCGTCGCGATCGGCACCACTCCTGTTCACACGCGGCCGAGTCTCCGCTCGCAAGGCCGCAGCGGGCGGGGATGGGGGCGTGTCAGCAACCGGCGCGGCCCGCTAGCGGTGCTGGGAATCTACCTGGGACTGGGCCTTGCCGCGATCATCATGGTTCTGCCCTTCCTGTTCAGCTTCATGACGGCGTTCAAGTCTCCTAGAGACTTCGCCTCCCATTCGCCGTTGGCCCCGCCCGACCCCTGGACACTCGACTCCTTCGCCGCGGTGTTGGGCGGTCGCATCGACTTCGCCAGCGCCATCTGGACCACTCTGGCGATGGTCGCCGTCATGGTTGTCGCGCAGATCGGCTCCTCCGTCATGGCCGCCTACGCCTTCGCCCGCCTCTCCTTCCCCGGACGTGACATCATCTTCTGGATATTCCTGGCGACGATGATGCTGCCCTCCAGCGTGCTCGTGATCCCGCTGTACCTCATGATGGCCAAAGCCGGAATGAACAACACCTTCTGGGGCATCGTCATCCCCTTCATGCTGGCATCGCCCTACGCCGTCTTCCTCCTGCGGGAGAACTTCCGGTCCATTCCGCAAGAACTCATCGACGCCGCGCGCGTAGACGGTGCCGGGCACGTGCGCACACTGCTTCAAGTCGTTCTGCCGATATCGCGTCCCATCCTCGCCACGCTGACCCTCATCACGGTGGTCAGCCAGTGGAACTCCTTCATGTGGCCGCGCGTCATCGCCAGCCAGCGGCCCAAGGTGATAACCGTGGCGACGGCCGCCCTGCAGTCCCAGTACAACGCCAATTGGACGTACGTAATGTCCGCCACAACCATTGCACTCGTACCCCTCATCATTCTGTTCATCGCCTTCCAGAAGCAGATCGTCGCCTCGATCGTGTTGACCGGACTGAAGTAGGCCCGAATAACCATGTTCCGAACGCCGCGATCCGACACCGGCCGTCCACCAAACCCCGGAGAACAACGTCGACCTCGACACCGAGAAGTGAGGAGACCTCATGTCACGCACCACCGCCACCATCTCCCGACGCTCCGCGCTACACGCCGCCGGAATGTCCCTCTCCGCCAGCGCCGTCATGTCCGTACTCGCCGCCTGCGGCTCGTCCTCGTCCTCTGACAATTCGGCGGAAGGTGACTCGATCACCTTCCGCCTGTGGGACGAGCAGGCGGCCTCTGCCTACGAGGACGCCCTCAAGACCTTCACGGCAGACACCGGCATCGATGTCCGAATCGAGCAGGTCGCCTGGTCGGACTACTTCACGACGCTACGCAATGACATCGCCGCGGACTCCGCACCCGATGTCTTCTGGACCAACAGCTCCAACTTCGTCGACTACGCCGCCGCCGGCCGACTGCTCAACATCGATGAGGCGTTCCCCGAGTCCGAACGTGAGGGCTGGCTCGACGCGGCGATCACGCAGTACACCCACGACGGTGCTCTGTGGGGCGTTCCCGCTCTGGCCGACCCGAATATCGCCGTGTACTACAACAAGGAACTGCTCGAGAAGGCGGGCATCACCGTCGCCGACCTCGAGGAGCTGGCCTGGGACCCCCATGCCTCAACCGACACGCTGCGGGAGACCGCCGCCCGTCTCACCCTGGACGGCAACGGCCTGACACCTGCGGACAACGGTTTCGACCCGAACAACATCGTCCAATTCGGCTACAACGCCGCACTGGACCTGCAGGCGATCTACCTCCCCTGGCTCGGCGCCAACGGCGCCTCCTACCAGGACTCCGAGGGCACGCTGAACTTCGCCTCCGCTGAGGGCATCGACACCTTTCAATACATAGTCGACCTCATCAACAAGGACCACGTGGCACCGTCCGCCGCGGACACCAACGACAACGGAGACTTCTCCCGCGACCAGTTCATACAGGGCAAGATGGGACTGTTCCAATCCGGCGCCTACAACCTCGCCAACGTCAACGACGGCGCGAGCTTCGAATGGGGGATAGTCCCGCTGCCGCAGGGGCCCAGGGGCCGGGGAGGCGTCATCAACGCCATTGTTGCGGCCGGCTCCGCCAATTCGGACAATCCGACCGCTCAGAAGCAGCTCCTGGCATGGATCGCCGGCGCCGACGGCTCGAAATGCCTTGGGGAGACCGGCGTCGGACTCCCGGGCAATACCGATGCCCAGGAGTCGTGGACGAACTACTGGAATGAGCAGGGAGTAGACGTCTCCGCCATGACGGATATCGATACCGACACCGCCCTGCCGGGACCGTTCGGCTCGAACATTCAGGGGGCCATGGACGCCTCGGTGAAGATCCTCTCTGAGGTGTTCCTCGGCCGTCGGGACGTTGCCGAGGGAGTCGAAGCGGCCCAAGAGGCCGGGAACAAGGTCATCGAGGACTGAACCTCAAACACGTCGACCGACCATCCCACACTCTCCGAAGGAAAGTGAAGGAGAGCGCGTGTACAGGCGCGAGGACAACCGCGCCACACGGAAGGAGACCATTGTGGAGTATGAGCGCGTGCTGGGCATCTACGCCCACCCCGACGACGCAGACGTCGGGGCCGGCGCCACCCTCGCCCGTCTGGTCCGGGAGGGCGCCGACGTCGCCCTGCTGCTCGTCACCGCCGGTGACGCCGGCGGCTTCACGGCCGAGGGCCAGGAGCGCATGGCGGAGCGGCGCCGGGCGGAGCAGAGGGCCGCCGCGGCTCATCTCGGCATCAGTGACGTCTCCTTCCTGAGCGGCGTCGCGGACGGCCATGTTCGCGAGGCCACGGGACTGGTGCGCGAAATCGTCGCCGCAATCCGACGCCACGCCCCTGATCTGATCCTCACCACCTCACCGGAGTACAACTTCGCCTCCACCGCTGCGAACCACCCCGATCATCGGGCGGTGGGACACGCCGTCGTCGAGGCCGCCTATCCGGCCGCCGGCAACCCCTTCGACTACCGCGATCTCCTCGCACAGGGGCTGGAGCCCCACGACCCGAGCGAAGTCTGGTTCCAGGGGCACAGGGAGATCAATCATGTATCACCGGTGACCCAGGGCGATCTGGACCGCAAGATCGCGGCCGTACGCAGCCATGTGAGTCAGTTCCCCGATCTGGACCGGATGGAGCGCCTCCTGCGCGAAGCGGCCGTACGCGACGCCGCAGGCGCGCCCGAAGGAGCGGAATTCGCCGAGTGCTTCTTCCGCTGGCAAGTGCGCTGACCCGCGTCCGGTTCGGATCCCGGAAGGCACCGTCAAGGGATAACCCCCGTTGCCCCCGCCTCGCCCGGGGTATAGCGTCGTTGCCGTCTCGACGATGAAGTCTGCAGCCCGAGGAGACCGCCGTGAGCAGCGACGCCCACACCACCGATCACGCCCCCACGCCGCCCGCGCAGCCGCCGCGCTTTCCGCGCCACCCCGCCGCGCCCGAACCGACCCGCCCCTACAGCGCCCCCATGCCCGACCAGAGCCCGGCCCCGCCGCCGCACGGGCCGGTTCGCTTCGGCGTCATCGGCGCCGGCTGGCGGGCCCGCTTCTTCCTGCGCCTGGCCGCCATGGCCCCCGAGCGCCTGGAGTGCGTAGGTGCCCTGGCCCGCCGCGCCGAGTCGCGCCAGGCGCTCGCCGAGGAGTTCGGCGTCGCCACCACCGGCTCCCTCGACGACCTGCGAGCCCGCTCCCCCGAGCTGGTCGTGCCGTCGGTGGGCTGGGCCGCCATGCCGGACCTGGTTCGTGAGCTGGTGGACCGTGGCATCCCGGTGCTGTCGGAGACTCCGCCCGCGCCAGACCCCGACTCGCTGCGCGCCCTGTGGCGCAACGTCGGCGCCTCCGGCCTGGTCCAGGTCGCCGAGCAGTACCCGCGCATGCCCGGCCACGCCGCCCGCCTCGCGGCCATCCGCGCCGGCACCATCGGCACCCCCACCTGGGCGCAGGTCTCCTCCACGCACGGCTACCACGCCGTCTCGCTGCTGCGGCACTTCCTGGCCGACGACGACGCCCCACTGGGCGGTCCCGTCACCGTCACCGCCCGCAGCTTCCCGGCCCCGCTCCTCCAGCCACTCGGCCGCGACGGCTGGAATGCGGTGCCCGCCGTCGAACCGGGCGAGACGGTGCTGGCCACCCTCGCCTTCGACGGCGGCCGCACCGGCGTCTACGAGTTCACCTCGAACCAGTGGCACAACCCGCTGCTGTCGCGGCGCGTGCTGGTGCGCGGCACGCTGGGGGAGATCGTCGACGACGCCGTCACCCGTTGGGTGCCCGACGCCGGGGCGGTGACCAGCCGGATCGAGTACCGGCGCACGGGGCGCGACCTGAACCTGGAGGGCAATGATCTGATCCATGCCAGCCTGGATGGGCGGGTCGTCTACCGCAACCGGTGGGTGGGAACGCGCATGAGCGAGGACGACCTCGCCGTCGCCACCATCCTTCAGGACACCGGCCGGTGGGCGCGCGGCGAGGGCCCGGCCCCCTACCCGCTGGCGCAGGCCTGTCAGGACCACCTGCTCTCCTGCGCCATCGACGAGGCCGCCGCCTCCGGTCGGGACGTGACCACCGACGTCGAGGACTGGGCCTGAGGTCCGGCGCCCACTGACCGAGGCTGACAACACTACTGACCTGAGTCCTGACAGTTTAGTGCCCTGCGGCGTTCAGGTTGTTGAGGATTTGCTGTGCGGTCTGGGTGAGCTGGGGCTGGGCGGTTATTTGGTGGCCGTTGATGGTGATGGTGACTTCCTGGAGGGGCCGCAGTTCGCGGACGAGTCGTTTGATGCTGATGCCGGTGGCGGCTTGTAGGTGGCGGGCGACGGCCAGGGATGCCATCACCGCGGTGAGATGGGCTTGAATGGCGTCGTGGGTGTGGTGGAAGACGGGCCTGGCCCGCAGGTCGTGCTTGCTCATGCGGAATGATTGCTCCACGTGCCACAGCTCGTGGTAGGAGGCGATCACCTCACCGGCGGGCATCACCGTGGCGGGG
>NZ_FQTT01000005.1 GCF_900098745.1 Actinomyces glycerinitolerans | reverse complement strand
AGGAGTCTGGGCCGTATCTCAGTCCCAGTGTGACCGTCCACCCTCTCAGGCCGGCTACCCGTCAAAGCCTTGGTAAGCCATCACCCCACCAACAAGCTGATAAGCCGCGAGCCCATCCCCCACCAGAACAACCAAAGTTGAACCTATACCAACCCACCCATGCAGGCAGGCCAGACCACCCCGTATTAGCCGCCCTTTCAAGCAGTTATCCAGGAGAAGAGGGCAGGTTACTCACGTGTTACTCACCCGTTCGCCACTAACCAACCCCAGCAAAAAACCAGAGCCAGCCCGTTCGACTTGCATGTGTTAAGCACGCCGCCAGCGTTCGTCCTGAGCCAGGATCAAACTCTCCAAACAAAACAAAAACCAAACAAAGAAACCAACAAAAAACCAACAAAACAAACAAACACGACACACTATCGAGATCCCAAACAACACACCCAGTCGAAGCTCCGGGCGGTCTTCCGATCGGCCCTTCACTCCGGCGAGCAGCATCCGCGATCTTATGAGGAAACTTGATCGGCGTCAAGGCCGGGGAGCATCTCCCCGATCACAGCCGGCTCCTCGCGGATGCGTGGCCGCGCGGCCCGTTCCCGGTTCGGGAACCGCGTCCGACGCAGCGGGCTGTACTTTATCGCCACGGCGCGGGGCGACGTCAAATCCCGCCGCTATGAACTGGACCACGCGGCGCGACGCCGATCCATCGCGCGCGGCAGATGCGGCGATGGGCTGCTGACTCCCCCGAGTTCGAGGTCGAGCCAACAGCCCACGCTTCCCTGCGGTCGCCGGCCGAGCCGCCGGAGTCATCCGCCGATCCGGTTGTCACGGCGCCCGCGTTACGGGTTCCCGTGCGTCAGACGGTGGCGAACTTGCGCACCGCCTTGGCGACCGCTGCCGCAACACGCTTGTCGAAGGCACCGGGAATGATGTACACCGGGCTCAGTTCCTCATCGGCGATCACACCGGCGATGCCCGTGGCCGCAGCGCGCAGCAGCTCCACGGAGATCTCGGTGATGCCTGTGTCAAGCAGACCCCGGAACAGGCCGGGGAAGGCCAGCACGTTGTTGATCTGGTTCGGGAAGTCGCTGCGCCCGGTGGCGACCACGGCGGCGTAGTCGGCCGCACCCACGGGGTCGACCTCCGGGGTGGGGTTGGCCATGGCGAAGACGATCGCGTTCTCGTTCATGACCGCCAGGTCCTTGGGCTCGAGCAAGTTTCCACTCGACACACCGATGAATACGTCGGCCCCCTTCAGGCCCTCCTTGAGGGTGCCGGAGACGTGCCGCGGGTTGGTGTTCTCCGCCAGCCACTTGCGGTGCTCGTTCATGCCCTCGGTGTGCTCGCTGTTGAGTGCGCCCGAGCGGCCGTAGCCGACGATGTCCGTAGCACCATGCGCCATGAGCAGCTTGGCGATGGCGGAGCCCGCCGCGCCGACGCCGGAGAGCACGATGCGCACGTCCTCGATCTTCTTGCCAACGACCTTCAGTGCGTTGATCAGCGCCGCCAGAGTGACGATGGCGGTGCCGTGCTGGTCATCATGGAAGACGGGAATGTCGAGTTCCTCGCGCAGGCGCGCCTCGATGTCGAAACACTTGGGCGCGGCGATGTCCTCAAGGTTGATGCCGCCGTAGGCAGGGGCGATCGCCTTGACGATCTTGATGATCTCCTCGGGATCCTTAGTGTCCAGTGCCACCGGCCAGGCGTCGACGTCGCCGAACTGCTTGAACAGCACCGCCTTGCCCTCCATCACCGGCATGGCGGCCTCCGGGCCAATGTCCCCCAGGCCGAGCACGGCGGTCCCGTCGGTGACGACCGCCACCGTGTTCTTCTTGATGGTCAGCTGGCGGGCGCGCTCGGGGTGGTCGTGGATGGCCTTGCACACACGGGCTACACCGGGGGTGTATACGCGGGCGAGATCGCGCCGGTTGTGGATGGGGGTACGCGGCGTGACCTCTACCTTGCCTCCCACGTGGGCGAGGAAGGTGGAGTCGCCGACATTGTGGACGATTACGCCGTCGAGCTGCTTGAGAGCCTCTACCAGTTCACCGCGGTGCTTGGAGTCACGGGTGTCGGCGGTCAGGTCCACGATCAGAGTGTCGCCGTCGGTGTCCGCAACGTCTACGCCGTTGACGATGGCTCCCGTTGCCGAAGCCGTGTCGACGAGCGTCGTGACGGCCTTCTGTGAGGCCGGCACCTCCAGGTGCAGGGCAACGGTGTAGCTGGGACTCGGCTGTGCCATGGGTTGGATCCTCCGTTATGGGGTAAGTCAGACAGACCAACGACGGTCGCAGGTCTCGGCCAGATGACTGTGTATACGGAGTGAGCTTATCCCCATAAAGCGCTAAACAGTTCCGGCTGTCTCTCGGCTCACAGCGGAGAGACAGCCGGATCCGCATGTCCCGCGTCAACGCCGCGAGTTGTCGGTCACCAACGGCGTGGTCGGGTGGTCAAACGCCCACGCGCTCCATCACCAACTCGCGCACCCGGCGCGCGTCGGCCTGCCCCTTGGTGGCCTTCATGACTGCGCCGACAATGGCTCCGGCCGCCTTGACCTTGCCACCGCGGATCTTCTCGGCGACATCCGGATTTGCAGCCAGAGCCTCGTCGACGGCGGCCAGCAGCGCGCCCTCGTCGGAGACGACTTCGAGCCCGCGGCCTTCCACCACCGCTTCGGGATCGCCCTCGCCCGCCAGCACACCCTCCAGCACCTGCCGGGCGAGCTTGTCGGTAAGGCGGCCCGAGTCAACCAGTGCTTGCAGCTCAGCGACCTGCACGGGGGTTATGGGCAGGTCCTCCAGAGCGACCTCCCGCTCCTTGGCGGCGCGGGACAACTCCCCCATCCACCACTTGCGCGCCGCCTGGCCGGTCGCACCGGCCAGGACGGTCGCCTCGATGAGTTCTAGCGCGCCCGCGTTGACGACGTCACGCATCTCGTCGTCGGCCAAGTTCCACTCCGCCTTCAGCCGACGCCGTTTGGCGGCCGGCATCTCGGGCAGGCTGGCGCGGATCTGTTCGACCCACTCGCGGCTGGGGGCGAGCGGCACCAAGTCCGGCTCCGGGAAGTAGCGGTAGTCGTCGGCGTCGGACTTGATACGGCCGGCACGGGTGGTGCCGTCCGCCTGGCCGTGCCGGGTCTCCTGCTGGACCGTGCCGCCGTCGGCCAGAATGGCCGCCTGGCGGCTGATCTCATAGCGGACGACGGCGTCGATGCCGCGGAAGGTGTTGACGTTCTTGGTCTCGGTGCGAGTGCCCATGGGGGCGTCGGGGCCCTCGCGCAGGGAGACGTTGACGTCGGCGCGCACGTTGCCGCGCTCCATACGCGCCTCGGACACGCCCAGTGCCCGGAAGATGTCCCGCAGGGTGCGCACGTAGGTGGCGGCAACCTCGGGCGCCCTGGCACCGGCGCCCTCAATGGGGCGCGTCACGATCTCCACCAGCGGCACGCCGGCCCGGTTGTAGTCGACCAGGGAGTGGTCGGCGCCCTCGATACGCCCGTCGGTGCCGCCTACGTGCACGTTCTTGCCGGCGTCCTCCTCCATGTGAGCGCGCTCGATCGGCACGGTGAAGACCGTCCCGTCCTCGAGTTCCACCGGGAGGGCACCGTCGTAGGCGATCGGCTCGTCCGACTGGGAGGTCTGGAAGTCCTTGCACAGGTCCGGGTAGAAGTAGTTCTTCCGGGCGAAGCGGCAGGTCTCGGCGATCTGGCAGCCCAGGGCCAGCCCGATTCGGATGGCGTATTCGACGCCCTTGCCGTTGACAACCGGGAGGGAACCGGGCAGGCCCACACTGGTGGGTGTCACCATGGTGTTCGGCTGGGCCCCGAACACGTTGGGGGCGGCGTCGAACATCTTGGTGGCGGTGCCCAGTTCGACGTGCACCTCCAGACCGATGACCGGGTCGTAGCGGCGCACGGCCTCGTCGTAGTCCATCAGCTTCTCGCTCATGTCACTTCACCTCCAGCTCGGGGGCCTGGGCAAGCAGGTGACCACCCCACTTGTTCTCCAACATCTGCTCAAGCACCGCGCCCACCCGATACAGGCGGTCGTCGGCGCGCTGCGGCGCGAGGATCTGGAAGCCGACGGGCAGACCGTCACTCAGGCCCGAAGGCAGGCTCATCGCCGGGACACCGGCCAGGTTGGCGGGGATGGTGGTCACGTCGAGCTTATACATGGCCAGCGGGTCGTCCTTCTCCCCGAAGCGGTAGGCCGTAACCGGTGCGGTCGGCGAGACCAGCACGTCCGCCTGCTGCCAAGCGGCGGCGAAGTCGCGCTGCACCAGGGTGCGCACCTTCTGGGCGGAGCCGTAGTAGGCGTCGTAGTACCCGGCCGACAGCACGTGGGTGCCCAGGATGATGCGCCGCTTGACCTCGTCGCCGAATCCGGCGCCACGGGTGGCGGACATGACCGTCTCGGCGGTCACCGGGCCCTCCGCGGGCTCGACGCGCAGGCCGTAGCGCATGCCGTCGTAGCGGGCCAGGTTGGAGGAGGCCTCGGCGGGCATGATCAGGTAATAGGCGTCCAGCGCGTACTCCAGGTGGGGCAGCGAGACGGTCTCCACCGCGGCACCCGCCTCCTGAAGCAGTTCCAGAGCGGCATGGAAGGAGTCGACGACGCCGCTCTGGTAGCCCTCGCCCCCATCGAGTTCGGCGATCACCCCGACGCGCAGTCCGCTCAGGTCGGCTCCGGCCTGAGCGGCACGCACCACCTCGGCCATACCGCGCGGCGCGTCCGGCAACGACGTGGAGTCGAGCGGGTCGTAGGAGGCAATGACGTCGTGCAGGAGCGCGGTGTCCAGCACCGTTCGCGCCATGGGGCCGGGGGTGTCCAGGGAGGAGGCCATGGCGATCACGCCAAAGCGGGAGACCGTGCCATATGTGGGCTTCACGCCGACGGTGCCAGTGACGGCGGCGGGCTGGCGGATCGAACCGCCGGTGTCAGTGCCAACCGCGACGGGCGCCTCGAAGGCGCCGACCGCGGCGGCCGAGCCGCCGGAGGAGCCGCCGGGGATGCGCTCGAGGTCCCAGGGATTGGCGGTACGGCCGAAGGCGGAGTGCTCGGTGGAGCCACCCATGGCGAACTCGTCGAGGTTGGTCTTGCCCAGGATCGGCAGGTGCGCGGCACGCAGGTTCTTCACCAGGGTGGCGTCGTACGGTGGCACCCAACCCTCCAGAATCCGGGAGGCGGCGGTGGTCACCTGGCCATGGGTGACGATCAGATCCTTGACCGCCGTCGGCACGCCGGTCAGCTCGGGCACCTGCTCGCCGGCGGCGTCGGCCTCCCGGCGGGCGGCGTCGGCAGCATCGGCGTCGGCCAGGGCCTTTTCGGCGTCGACGTCGAGGAAGGCACCCACGGCGCCGTCGACGGCGGCGATGCGGTCCAGGTGGGCGCGAGTCAGCTCGCGGGAGGAGACCTCGCCGGCGGCCAGGGCGGCGGCCTGCTGGGCAGCACTTGCCCGCACCAGGGCGGCGGCGGTTGTGGTGTCAGAGTTCATCGGGTTCACGAGGCGGAGTCCTCTCCCAGGATGCGAGGCACCATGAACGCGGAGTCCTCCGCGGCGGGGGCGCCGGCGAGCAGTTCTTCGATGTTGAGCGTTGGGCCGGGCGTGTCCTCGCGCATCACATTGGTAAGCGGAACCGGGTGCGAGGTGGCCGGCAGGTCGGGGGTGACCACGCTGTTGACCCGAGCGAAGGCGGAGGCGACCGCATCCAGCTCACCGGCCAGCCGCGTCACCTCCTCGTCACTCAGGGCCACGCGCGCAAGCGCCGCGACGCGAATGACCTCATCCTTGGAGATAGCAGACATGGGCCCGAGTGTATCTACTTGCCGGCCCCCTGCCGAGTCGGCGCCCGCTCGCCCGCCCCTCCGCTCCCACGCACGGCATCGGCTCCTCGGCCGGAGATTTGTCACCCGCAACCTTTGCACAGCAATTGCGCTTTCATCACAATAACATTACATAGTGGCGCGACGCATACCGAAACTGCGGGCGCACTACGGCGTTTCCGCACGCCTCATGCGAGAAGTCACAGGCACACCGTGGCGGACAACATTGACATTCCCAGCGGGTGCCGGTGTCATTGGCGGCAGAGGTTCCGCGGTTAGTGCGGATACCCAGAACAGGACGACCCCGCCTTCGCCGGGCCGCCAGCGAATAAGGATCCTATGCACAGCGACAAGCTCCCCACCGGGACGGCCCCGGAGGAGATCGACGAGTCGTCGGCACTGACCGACCGACCCGCTGACACCGATGCTGCCCCGGACACCGTCTTGAAGAGCCCGTATGGCGAGACCCCCGCGGTGGCGCGGACCTCAATCCTTGCCGCAGCGAGCGCCGCGCCGACGGCGCACACCCCCGCCGACGCCGAAGCCACCGCGCAGGCGGCCCAGACGCAGCAGAACGCCCCGGTGGAACCGGTGGATGCAGCGGCGCCCGTCGCCCCGAGCGCAATCACTCCGGCCGAGCCGGATGCGGCCCCCGACGCCGAGGAGACCTCAGCGGTAGCACCTACCGAAACGGCGTCGACCCCGGAGGGCGGGCAGGCATCACCGGCTTCCGCCGAAAGCGCTCCGCTCGCCCCGGATGCTTCGGAGAGTGAAAAGCGGCCCCACCGTCGGCGCCGCTGGGCGCTGGCATCCCTGGCCGCCGCGCTGCTCCTGGTCGGCGTGGGCGGCTACGCCTATGCCGCGCACTACGCCAACGTCGCCGTGCCCGGAACCACGATTGCGGGCACCGACATGGCCGGCATGAGTCGGGACGAGATCGTCGCTGCGATCAACGCCCGGGTACAGGCCGCCACCGTCACCGTCACCGGTGATGTGGAGGCGACCGCCTCCCTGACAGACCTGGGCACAACCGTCGACGCCGAGGCGACCGCGGACGCTGCCATGAGCCGCGGTGCCGACGTCGTCGACCGCTTCACGGCACTGCTGGGCGGATCCGACATCGAAGTCGTCACCACCAGTGATGACGCCGTGTTGGAGGAATACGCCAACGGCCTCGTGCCCGAGGACCAGGCGAAGGCGCAAAACGCCTCGGTGGTGCTCAACACCGACGTCACCACCTTCGAGGTGAGTGCCGCCAGCGCGGGCGTGAGCATAGACACCACCGATCTGGCCGCGGCCACGGCACAGGCCGCGTCCTCACTGACCCCCGCCTCGGTGGATCTGACGTACATCAACACGCTTCCCGCCGTCTCGGATGCGGATGCTCAGGCCGTGGCGGACACGGCCAACCAGTGGATCTCTCAAGACGTCACCATCACCAACGCGGACGGAACCGCGTCCTACACCGCCGACATCGCGACCAAGGCGTCCTGGGTGGAGGTCACCGAGAACCTCGATGCCGCCCCCACCCTGTCCATTGACAGCGACCAGGTGGCCGAGTGGGTGAGCACCCAGGCGGCCGCCGCCAACGTCGAGCCGGTTGTCGGACAGCGCAACGTCAACTCCTCCGGTCAGGTCGTGGCCACGAGCGTTGAGGCGGTTGCCGGCCAGACGGTTAACAACGCCGAGACCATTACCACGGCCATCGCCGACTCGCTCTCCAGCGGCGAGGCCTACGCCGGCGCCTTCGAAATGACCACCGACGAGGAGCAGTGGGAGGAACGCGAGATCGCCGACGGCGCCGAGAACCTGGTTTACCAGGCGGCCGAGGGCGAGAAGTGGATCGACATCAACCTGTCGGCCAAGACGGTCACCTCCTACGAGGGTGCGACCGTGGTGCGCGGCCCGGTAACCATCGTCGACGGCGCCGCCGCCACCCCCACCGTAACCGGCACCTACCACGTCTACCTGCAGTACGAGACCCAGACCATGCGCGGGCAGAACGCGGACGGCACCGACTACGAGACGGAGAACGTGCCGTGGATCTCCTACTTCTACGCGGGCTACGCACTGCACGGCGCCCCGTGGTGGTCGAGTTGGGGCTTCTCCGCCTCACACGGCTGCCTGAACATGCCCGTGGCCGAGGCCAAGTGGATCTACGACTGGGCGGAAATCGGCACCACCGTCGTCTCTCACTACTGAGCCTTCGCCGCACCCCATCGCGGCTGCCCGAACGGCCCAGACTAGGCCCGCCCACCGCTTGAAGCGGTGGGCGGGCCTAGTCACGTCTCAGGCTTCTAGCGCGTCCGGGCCACCAGCCAGCAGCGTCTCGAACCCG
Source organism: Actinomyces glycerinitolerans (assembly GCF_900098745.1). Classification (GTDB taxonomy): domain Bacteria; phylum Actinomycetota; class Actinomycetes; order Actinomycetales; family Actinomycetaceae; genus Actinomyces; species Actinomyces glycerinitolerans. The sequence goes on along the minus strand of NZ_FQTT01000005.1, from coordinate 23,839 downwards.
GCCTCGTCCAGCAGCGGCAGCCCCAGCTCCCGGGCCTTGGTCTCCTTAGAACCGGCGTTCTCGCCAACGACGACGTAATTCGTCCGCTTAGACACGCTCCCGGAGGCCTTGCCGCCACGGGCCACAATCGCCTCCTTGGCGCCGTCGCGGGTGAAGTGCTGCAGGGTGCCGGTGACGACGACGGTCAGGCCCGCCAGCGTCTGGGGCGCCTGCCCGGCCGGCTCGGCGTCGTCCGCCATGCGCACCCCCGCTGCCGCCCAGCGCGTCAGGATCTGCTCGTGCCAATCGGCGCCCAGCCAGTCCTGCCAGGCGGCGGCGATGGTCGGTCCCACGCCGTCGACCTGCGCCAATTCCTCCAGGCTCGCCGCACGCAACGCGTCCATGGAGCCGAAGCGCCCGGCCAGCGCCCGGGCCGCCGTCGGACCCACGTGCCGCACCGACAACGCCACCAGTACCCGCCACAGTGGTTGCTGCTTGGCAGCCTGAAGCTGCTTCAGCATTGCGGTGGCGTTCTTGCCGGCGGCGGCGGGACGCTTGATCGCGCCGTCCTTGGCGTAGAGCTGCTTCGACCAGAAGAAGCGCAACCGCCGCCAGTCGCCGGTGGGGACGCCGCCACGCGTAATGGGACGGTAGACGAACACGTCGCGCAGATCGTCGACCGTCAGTTCGAACAGGGCGGCCTCGCCGGTCAGGACCGGCCGCTGGGCGGGCGCGCCCCCCTCGGTGAGCAGGGCCTCGGCGGCCCCGATCCGCTCCGCGGGGTGCAGCGCCTGCAATTCTTCGGCCGGCAGGCGCAGGCGCCCCCGCTCGGTTTCCAGCACGCGGCCGGCAGCCACGGCGGCGAGTGCCTCGACGCGTCCGGCATCGGGCTGGGTCAGGGCGGAGGCGGCCTCGTCCCCCAGCCCCTCAACGTCCAGGGCGCCGCGGGAGCCGATGTGGGCGATGCGCTCGGTCAGTTGCGCCGGGCAGGAGCGAGTGTTGGGGCAGCGCAGGTCGACGTCGCCCTCCTTGGCCGGCGCCAGCGCCGTCCCGCAGGAGGGGCAATGCTGCGGCATGACGAAGTCCCGCTCGCTGCCGTCGCGCCGCTCGAGCACGGGTCCCACGATCTCCGGGATCACGTCGCCGGCCTTGCGCAGCACCACCAAGTCGCCGATCTTGACGCCCTTGCGGGCGACCTCGGCGGCATTGTGGAGGGTGGCGCGGGAGACGCGCGAACCGGCCACCAGCACGGGCGCCATGATCCCGAAGGGGGTCACCCGGCCGGTGCGACCGACCTGGACGTCGATGTCCAGCAGACGGGTGTGTACCTCCTCGGGCGGGTACTTGTAGGCGGTGGCCCACCGGGGTACGCGCGAGGTATACCCCAGTTCGGCCTGCAGCGGACGAGAGTCGAGTTTGAACACGATGCCGTCGATCTCGTGCAGCAGGTCGTGGCGGTGGTCGGCGTAGCGGGCGATATAGGCCTCCCGTTGGGCCCGGCCCCGTACCACCGCGTTATAGGGAGAGACCGGCAGGCCCCAGGCGGAGAGCAGCTCGTACCAGGCATGTTGGGAGGTTGGCAGTTGCTCCCCGGAGGCCGGGATGATGGCGCCGACGCCATGGGCGATCATCGACAGCGGACGCGCGGCGGTCACCGCCGGGTTCTTCTGCCGCAGGGAGCCGGCGGCCGCGTTGCGGGGGTTGGCGAACACCTGCAAGCGGGGGCGGCCGTCCGCCTCCCGTTGCAGGTTCTCGGTACGGCGCCGCTCGTTGAACTCATGGAAGGCCTCGACCGGGAAGTACACCTCGCCGCGCACCTCCAACAGGTCGGGGTGCGAGTCGCCGGCTAGCACCAGCGGGATGGAGTCAATGGTGCGGACGTTGCCGGTGACGTCCTCCCCCACCACGCCGTCGCCGCGGGTGGCGGCACGGGTGAGCACCCCGTGCTCATAGGTCAGGGCGACCGCCAGGCCGTCGATCTTGACCTCGGCGGTCATGGGCAATTCGGCGTCGGGCACCCCGGTTTCGGCCGCCATGCGCTGCGCCCACTGCTCCACTTCGTCCAGGTTGAACACGTCCTGCAGGGAATACATGCGCTCATGGTGCGGGGCGGGGGCGAAGTCCGTAACCGCACGTCCGCCCACCGTTTGAGTCGGTGAGGAGGGCAGCCGCAGCGCGGGGTGGGCGGTTTCCAAGGCCTCCAGCTCGCGGTACAGCGCATCGTATTCGGCGTCGGACCACGGGCTCTGGGCGTCGACGGCGTCGTAGTAGGCGTCGCGGGCGCGCTCAATGTCCCGGACGAGCTCGCTCCAGCGGGTGCGTATGGCGGCGGGCACGCCGGTCAGGGCGGTGGCGGACGCGGCTGGAGGCGTGGGGCGGGCTTCGCTCATGGGGCCATCTTCCCCCAAGGCGCTCCCCCGCGGTTGCCGACAGGGCGGGTGCCGGCGGGGCGCACAGGTACGGCGCCGAAGTCCACAGGCGCGCTTCGCGACACCCCCTCGGCGGCGTCTCCACAGGCCCCCGGCGGCCCACCGGTGGCGAAGGCAGGCTCATGGCATGCACTCCGATTCCTCCCCCGGCACCCGGGCCCCCGCCGCTCCCGAATCCGGCCCCACGGCGATGACCGGTGAGGTGGCGGTGGCCGCGGCGGCCGCCTATGCGGCGCTGTCCTCCACCTGGCACCTGGCCGTCCTCTCCGGCCGCGACGAGGGACTGGTGATCCCGTTGCCCGAACGTGGCACGGTGGGGCGCGACGGCGTGCTCACCGATCAGGCGGTCTCCCGCTCCCACTTGCGGGTGCGCCAAACACCCCGCGGCGTGCTGCTGTCGGACGCCGGCTCTGCCAACGGTGCGCGTGTGCGCCGCCGCTGGTGCTGGCGCAGGCTGGGGAACCGCCCACACACCTGCCGAGAAGGAACCCGGCTGCGCCTGGGCGACACCGTGGCGGAGTTGCGGCGTCGCCCCGCCGACCTGCACCCGCCGAAGCCACCAACCCCGGCACAGAACCGGTGGATGGCGCTCGGCTCGGCGCTGGCGGTGCTGCTGCTGGGGGTGCTGGCGGTTGTCGCGGTGCGCACCGGCAGCCGCGGCGCCATGGGGGCGCTGGCCATGGCCCCCATGGGCATGATGGCGGCGCTGCGACTGCTGCCCCTGCTCGGGCGGGGACGCGGCGCCGGCCGCCAGGCCGGGACCGCCGGTTGGCGCGGGGCCCGGGCACGCACTCCCGATCCCGCCGGCATGCTGCTGGCCGTGGCGGTGCGGCACGCGGGCGGCCGCAACCAGCCGGAGACGGCCGGCAGGGCCGACGACGAGGAGGCGATCAGGGCGTGGACCGGACGGCGGTGTCGACGCACGGTACTGCGGGTGGCGGCGGGCGACCGGATTGCCCTGACCGGGCCGTGGGCGGTCGGAGCGGTGCGTTGGTGGGGCGCGCAGGTGCTTGCCCGCGGCCTCGGGCAGGTGCAGGCCGGCGATGCCAGCGTGCGCGTGTCCTGGGGTCCCGAGGGACGCCGCAGTCAGGTGGCGGTCACGGCCGCCAGCAGCGGAGCACCGGCCCGGGCGGTCAGCGTGTTGCCGGTGCGCGGGCGGGCGCCGGACCCCGGCGGACGATGGTGGGCCACGTTGCGCGCCGTCGCCGGGCTGCCGGTACAGGACGGAGCCGATGGCGCCGGACACGGCGGGCCGCCGTCCACGGTGCGTCTGGAGGAGGTATGCGCGGAGATCGACCGCGGTCTCCTGCGGCACCGCTGGGAGCAGGTGGTGCCCGCCGGCCTGCCCGCGGTGCTCGGGGTGGGCGCGGGCGGCCCGGTGGCGGTCGACCTGGTCCGGGACGGGCCGCACGCCCTCCTGGCCGGCACCACCGGGTCCGGCAAGTCCGAGCTGCTCATCTCCTGGCTGCTGCAACTGGCCGCCACCCGCCCGCCTTCGGCGCTGAGCCTGGTTCTGGTCGACTACAAGGGCGGCGCGGCCTTCGGTCCACTCGCCGAGCTGCCGCATACCGCCGGAGTCCTGACCGACCTGGATCCGGCGGGCACGCGCCGGGCCCTGGCCTCCCTGGAGGCCGAGGTGCGCCGCCGCGAGCGCCTGCTGGCCCAGCACCGCGCCAAGGACGTCTCCTACCTGGACCCGGCCGATGCCCCCGCGCGACTGGTGCTGGTGGTCGACGAGTTCGCCACTATGGCGGCCGAGCATCCGGAGGTGCTGGATGCACTGGTGCGGGTGGCCGCCCAGGGGCGCAGCCTCGGGATCCACCTGATCCTGGCCACCCAGCGTCCAAGTGGCGCGGTCTCGCCCACCATTCGCGCCAACACGAATCTGCGAGTGTGTCTGCGGGTACTCGATCCAGCCGACTCGCGCGACATCCTGGGACACGATGGAGCCGCACGCCTGCCGACGCATCCGGGGCGGGTGATTGTCGCGACCGGGGTTCAGGGACAGTCCGAGCCGGTGCTGCAGGCTCCCTGGTGTGGTACGGAACGGCATCTGGCGGCGCTGGTCGGTGAGATCGCGGCCGCCGCGGATGCGGCGGCTCCTTGGCGTCCCTGGGCGCTGCCGCTACCCGCGCACGTGGACCGCCAGCAGGCGCAAGCGCTCGCCACCCACGGCCCCACGCGCGCGTCAGCGGGTGCGTCCCCGCTCGCCCGGCCGGAGGCGGACAAGGCCGGGTGCACGCTACTGCTGACGGATCTGCCGGAGAGCCAGTGCCTGGGCACCTGGGAGTGGTCGCCCTCCGAGCCCCTGTTGCTCATGGGGGCGCCGGGCTGCGGCCGCTCGACCGGCGTGTACACCGCCGCGCTGGGTGCGCTCGGAAGCGGGATGACGGTGCATGTGTGCGCACAACCCCGCTCCCCCGCTGCGGCTCTGGCCGGCCGGGCCGGGGTGGGCACGGTCGTGGGCGGCCAGGATCCACGCCGGCTCGCCCGCCTGTGGTCGCTGGCGGCCGCCGGTTCCCTACACGGGGACCTGCTGGCGATCGACGACGTTGACGTGATGCTGTCGGCCGTGGATGAGGCGCTCGGGCCGGGTGAGGGACAGGCACTGCTGGAGTCGCTGGTGCGCGGTGCAACGTCGACCGGCACCGGGGTGTTGGTGGCCGCACCGTTGACGGTGGCCAATGCCCGCTGGGCCGTGCCGCTGCGACGCCGGCTCGTGCTGGGGGCGGTGCAGCCGGCACAGGCCTCGCTGGCGGGCTTGCCGCGCGGCGTCGTCACCGGCTCGGGGCCCGGGCGCGGAGTGCTGCTCGACGGCGGCGACGCGATCGCCTGCCAGGTGGTGGTGCCGACTGCGGACGAGGGGCCCGCCCTCGGGGCGGGACCGCGCCGACTAGAGGAGATTCCCCGGCTGGTTGCCCCCGCGCCGGGCGTGTGGGCGGTGGGCGGAGATGAGGCCGCCCCGGTGCCGCTGCCGGACGGCAGTGTGCTCGTGGTCGGCCCACCGGGGTCGGGGCGCAGCTGCGCGGTCGCTGCCCTGGCGAGCTGCATCCGGGGCCGGCTCGGCGCCGAGGAACCGTTGGTCGTGGACGACCTGGACCTCAGCAATGCGGCGACGCAGGCACGGGTGGAGGAGGCGCTCGGACAGGGGCGTCGGGTGATCGCGGCGGCAACCACGGAGCGGGCCGCGGGAACCTATCGGGGACCGCTGGCCGTGCTGCGCGAGCGGGGCGCCGTCGTCGTGCTGTGGCCGGGGCTGGGGCCGGCGGCGCAGGCAGCGGGGCGCCAGTTGCGTGGGGCGATTGATCCGCGCGGCACGACCGTGCCGGGCAGGGGCGTGCTGGTGTGGCGCGGTGCCATCACGCCGCTGCAGGTGGCGGCGGATGGGGCAGACCGCTAACGTAGAGCGCGTCGAGCCGAGGTTTCGCTCCTGTAACCATTGCAGAAACGACGCACGGGACTGTGACTATCACTACAGGCCGTCGGCACAGGTCTCACCTGCGAGGTCTTGCCCCGGCCCGGTCGGCGTGTGAAAGTTGGGGGCAGGACGCGGTGGTCCAGCGCCCGCCTCGGCGAACTCGGGACGGCACGTCACGCGCACCGCAGCAGCATTCACGTCCCCGAAGGGAGCCCTCTATGGACTGGCGGAGCCAGGCAGCTTGTCTCACGGTTGACCCGGAACTCTTTTTCCCCGTCGGCAACACCGGCCCCGCGATCGCGCAGATCGCGGAGGCGAAGGAGGTGTGCGCCCGCTGCGACGTGGTCGACACCTGCCTGAAGTGGGCGCTTGAGAACGGCCAGGACGCCGGCGTGTGGGGCGGCATGAGTGAGGACGAGCGGCGCTCGCTCAAGCGGCGCGCCGCCCGGGCCCGCCGCTCCTCCTGAGCCGTCAGGTGGCGCGCCGCACCCCGGTGCGCCACCGGTACCTTTCCCACCACACCGTCCGCCCCGTCGTCCCGGGTTCAGGCCTCGCCCAGCTGGGCGTGCAGGACCACGTCGGTGCCCTGCCCGCCTGGAGCGGGACGCCAGTCGATCGAGCCGCGTAGCTCACCACGCACCAGGGTGTTCACGATCCGTGTGCCCAGGCCGGTCATCTCCTTGCCGGGGACCAGGCCCACCCCGTCGTCGATGACATGCACGGTCAACTGCTCGCCGTCGCGTTGTGCCCGCACCGTCACGGTGCCGTCGCGATCCTCCAGCCCATGCTCGACCGCATTGGTCACCAGTTCGGCCAGCACGGTGGCCAATGCCTGGGCCACGTCGGCCTCGATCACCCCGAACTTGCCCTCCAGGCGAGTAGATACCTGCCCGGTGGGGGTGGCCACGGCCGCGGCGGAACGCAGCACCGAGGAGAACACCTCGTCGAAGTTGACCTGCTCATCAACGTTCTGACTCAGCGCCGCATGCACGGTGGCGATCGTGCCCACGCGTCGCTCCGCCTCCGTCAGGGCGGAACGCGTCTCCTCGTTGGTGGCACGGCGCGCCTGCATTCGCAGCAGCGCGGAAACCGTCTGCAGGTTGTTCTTGACCCGGTGGTGAATCTCGCGGATGGTGGCGTCCTTGTTCATCAGCACCTGCTCCCGGCGCCGAATCTCCGAGACGTCGCGAACCAGCAGCAGGGCGCCCGCCCGCGCCCCGTCGCGACGCAGCGGAATCGAGCGCATTGACAGGAATACGCCACCAACCTCCACCTCGGTCAACCACGCCTGCCGCCCCATCAGCACCACCGCCATGGTCTCATCCACGGGAGTGCGCTCGGGAATGATGCTGGTGACGGCCTCGGCGAGCTGACTGCCCTCGATGTCGCCCTCAACGCCGAGCCGGTGGAAGCAGGACTGAGCGTTGGGTGAGGCGTAGGTGACCACGCCGTCGTCATCCAGACTGACCACGCCGTCGCCCACACGGGGGGTGCCATGGCGCACGGCCGTGGCGGCGCCGTTGATGGGGAAGCTCCCCTGCGCGATCATCAGGCACAGGGCGTCGGCCAGCTCCTCCAGGGGCTTGTCCACGATGCGGCCGCCGCGCAGCACGCCGACGGCGGTCTCCCGGGTGACGACGGCAATTGCACGGGAGCCGTGAATAACCGGGACATACTCCTCGCGCACTGCCGAAGAGCCGGTCCACTCCGGGGCGGCCGCCACCACGATCTGCCCACTCATCAGTGCCTCCAGCGCCATGGCCTCGCGGGCGGCGGGCATGCGTCGACCGATCACATCCTCCAGGTGCACGGTGGCACCGGTAGCCGGACGCGAATGCGCGGCAGCCACGAACCGGCCGGAGTCGGTGTGTACCCACAAAACCAGGTCGGATACGGACAGGTCCGCGATCACCTGCCAGTCCGCCATGAGTTGATGAAGCCAGTCGAGGTCGGCTGGGGGCAGGCTGACGACGCCGCGGACCGTGGAGGGCAGAAGACTCGACACGCCCCGATGCTACCGGGTACAGGTGGGAGCTCGGCTTCCCGAGCCATGGGACACGTCCGCAACCAGGGCCCGGCACGTCGTGGGCGCCACCCGCCGAGGCGTGGCAGGATCGGGACCATGAAGCAGCGCGTCACGATCACCTACCCCGCCGGCCCGGATCGCGTGGCCGCCATGTTGGCCGATCCGGCCTACCAGCGTGGCCGCATCGAGCGATTCCAGCTGGAGGACGCCTCCGTCGACGTCGCCGCACGCGGCCGCGGCTTCGTGGCGACCATCTCCGGATCGGTATCACCCGGCCACCTGCCGGCGGCCGCCGCCCGCTTCGTCCGCTCCGCCGTCTCCTTCGGCCTGACCGAGTCCTGGGGAGAACCCGCCGACGACGGCTCACGCAGCGGCAGCCTCGACCTCGCGGTCAAGGGGGCCCCGGTAAGGGCCGGCGCCACCACCAGCATGCGCCCCGACGCCGGCGGGGAGTCCACCCGCGTCGTCGTCGACCTGGATCTTTCGGTCTCCGTGCCCCTGGTGGGGCGCAGCGTGGAGGAGAAGGCGCTGGCACAGGCGAACCGGGTTGTGGCCGACGAGGAGCGCCGGGGCGCCGCCTGGCTGAACGCCTGAACGGAGCCGCCGTGCCGGGACCGGCCTGAGGGGACGTCCCGGCGGGCGCTACCGAATATTCCCGTTCCGCCCAACGCGCATGCGCTAGTCGCCCCACCGGCCCTGTGACACCATCTCCCCCATGAACGACCTCAATGACGTCATCACTCCCACCGAGTCCAACTCGGTGTGGGCGGAACGCACCGGAAATCGCCAGTACCTGGGCCACAACGCCCGCGGCGCCGAGGTGCGCGTCGGCATGGGCCCGGGCGAGTTCTCCCCGGGGGATCTCCTCAAGCTCGCCCTGGCGACCTGCAACGCGCTGTCCGCCGACCACCGGCTGGCCAAGGCACTCGGTGAGGACTTCGACGCCAACGTCATCGCCGCCTCCATTAAGCATGAGGAGGAGGAGCGCTACAGCGATCTGGACGTGCAGATCGTCGCCGACTTCGCCTCGCTGAGCCCCGAGCAGCGCCAGACACTCGGCGAGCGGGTGGACCGTGCGATCGAACGCGGCTGCACCGTCGGTCACACCCTGGAGCACGGCGCCGGCCTGCGCCTGCACCTGCTCGACGACCCCGACGCATAGCCGGTCGGTCCTGCGCCGCGTCGGGCCCGCATGCCGCACGGTCGCGACGGGAGTCGATAGAGTGCCCCCAGCGAAGGCCGGCGCGGCGTTGAGATGGAGGTTCGCACATGAGTGAGAGCGGTAAGCAGAGCGCGCACCGCCACGGCGAGACCAGGCGTTATCCGCACCTGGCGCGGCTGGGTCTGGAGGCACCGGCCGGCGTGGACGCAGCCTACGAGGACCTGCTGGCCGAGGTTCTGCTAGACGGCGTTTCCAAGGGCGATCGCACCGGCACGGGCACCCGCTCGGTGTTCGCCCGGCAACTGCGCTACGACCTGACGGCAGGCTTCCCGCGCATCACCACCAAGTTCGTGGCCATGAAGGCCGTCAAGGGCGAGTTGTTGTGGTTCCTGCGCGGCGACATGAACGCCCGCTGGCTGCAGGAGCGCGGCATCACCATCTGGGACGAGTGGGCCGACGCCGACGGCGAGCTCGGCCCCATCTACGGCGCCCAGTGGCGCAGTTGGCCGGCCCGGGACGGTGGGGCGATCGACCAGATCACCGGGGTGATCGAGACCCTGCGCCGTGACCCCGACTCCCGCCGCATGCTCGTATCCGCCTGGAACGTGGGCGAACTGGATCGCATGGCGCTGGCCCCGTGCCACGCCTTCTTCCAGTGCTATGTGGCCGACGGGCGCCTGTCGCTGCAGGTTTACCAGCGTTCAGCGGACCTGTTCCTGGGCGTGCCCTTCAACCTCGCCTCCTACGCGCTGCTGACCCACATGCTTGCCCAGCAGGCGGAGCTGGAGGTCGGGGAACTGGTGTGGACCGGCGGGGACTGCCACATATACAACAACCACGTCTCCCAGGTCCGCGAGCAGCTGTCCCGGGTCCCGCAGGCCTACCCGTTCCCGCGGCTGCGGCTGAAGCGGGCCGACTCGATCGATGCCTACACCATGGATGACATCGACGCCTCCGCCGGCTACCAGCACCATCCGACGATCAAGGCGCCGGTGGCGGTGTGAGCGGCGGTGCCGTCGGGGCGATCTGGGCACAGGATCGCTACGGCATCATCGGCGCCGACGGCGGCATGCTGTGGCGGGTGCCCGCCGACTTCCGCCACTTTCGGGCGGCCACCCTGGGCGGTGCCGTGGTCATGGGCCGCACCACCTGGGAGTCGATCGGGGGCGCACTGGCCGGGCGCACGAGCATCGTGCTCACCCGCAGGCCGGACTGGGCCGCGCAGGACGCGGTAGTGGCCCGCGACCTGCGTGCCGGGTTGGCGGCGGCGCACGACGCCGTCGATGCCCCCGGTGAGGATCCCCGCGAGGGCATCTACCGCACCCTGCCACGGGTGTGGGTAATCGGCGGCGGCAGCGTATACGCGCAGGCGCTTGCGGCCGACTGCGTGGACGAACTACTGGTGTCGGTGATCGACCTGGACGCCGGTGCCCGCGCGGCCGCGGCGGGCATGGACCCGGGGCTTCTGGTGCACGCTCCGGCGCTTGATCCGTCGCAGTGGAGTCCGGGAGGCCCCTGTACGGACCCGCCGGGCCAGTGGCGCCCCGCTTCCGGGGACGCCACCTGGCGGGTTGAGCACTACCTGCGCCGTCCGGGCAACCACGGTCCGGTGTCGTAGCCGAACACGCGCCCGCCGAGGGCGGTGATGGGACGCACTCAGTCGGACAGGATGCCCTGCTCGGTGAGCCAGTCGGTGGCGATCGTGGCGGAGTCGAGCTGTTCGTCCACCGAACGGGCGTTGAGCGCGCGCAGCGCCTCCGGCGTCAGCAGCGCCGAGACGGCGTTGATCGCGGTGACGGCGCCCTCGTCGAGGTCGGCGGCGACCAGCGGAGTCACGTTCTGCGGCAGGATCAGTGCCTCCGGATCCTCCAGGACCACCAGGTCGTTGGCGTCGATGGCGGGCGAAGAGGTGTAGATGTCGGCCGCCTGCACCGTTCCGTCCTTGAGAGCGCCGATGGTAAGCGATCCGCCGTCGTCCTCCACGGGGTAGACGTCGGCATCCACCCCGTAGACGGCCTTGATGCCCGTCGGGCCGTAGGGACGCGTCTTGAACTCGGAGTTCGCCGCCACCATCACGGTGCCGTCGAGCTTGGCCAGGTCGCCGATGGAGACCAGGCCGTACTCCTCGGCGAGTTCGCTGGTCACGGTATAGGAGTCCTGGTCGGTGGCCTCGGCATAGTCGAGCACCATCAACGAGTCCGGGAGCACGTCCGACAGGGCGGCGTGGATGGACTCAGAGTCCGTGGCGTCGGTATCGGAGTCGTAGTACTGCAGCAGATTGCCGCCGTACTCTGGCAGCACGCTGATCGCCCCCGATTCGAGCTCGGGGATGTAGACCTCGCGCTGCCCGATCTGATACTGGCGGTCGATGGTGAAACCGGCCTGCTCGAGCGCCTGGGCGTACAGCTCGGCAATGATCTCATTGGAGTAGTACTGCTGGCTGCCCACTACGATCGTGCCGGAGGCCGTGCCCGAGGACAGCGGGTCGGAGTTGGAGCAGGCGGCGAGCGTGGCGGCCACGGCGAGCAGACCACCGCCGGCCAGGACACTGCGACGGGTGAGCACCGTGCGCTTGTCAGCATTGGGATTCACGGGGATTCCTTTCGGTTACGTGCACCGACCGGGGTGACGGCGCGCTGGAGGAGGATGAAGAGGAGTTCGGATATCAGAGCCAGGGCAATGACCATGAGTGAGGAGGCCAGCATCATGCCGTAGTCCTGGGTCTTGAGACCGAGGAACATCAGCCGCCCAAGCCCGCCGGCGCCGGTGTAGGCGGCCAGGGTCGCGGTCGCGATCACCTGCAGGGTGGCGGACCTCAGGCCGCCCACCAGCAGCGGGGCGCCCAGCGGGATCTCCACGCGGGTGAGTAGCTGGATCTCACTCATGCCGCTGGCGCGGGCGCCGTCGACGGCGACGGGATCTGCGGACTCAATGCCGGTGTAGGCGCCGGCCAGCACACTGGGCAGGGCCAGGACGATGAAGGCGAGCATGGGGGCGGATAGGCCCACGCCGAGGGCGAGCCCGAACAGGGTGATCAGGCCGAGGGTGGGCAGGGCCCGCACGGCGCCGGCCAGAGCGATGGCGGCGCCCCGCCCTCGCCCCGTGTGTCCGATCCACCAGCCCAACGGAACCCCGATGGCGGCGGCAACGGCCACCCCTAGCAGCGAGTACCCGATGTGTTGCACCAGCAGCCGCCCGATGCCGAGCGAGCCGGACCAGTTGGCGGCGGCGAAAATGTAGGCGATCGCCTCACCGACGTAGTTCACGCCATCGCCCCCTCACGCAGCCGCGTGGGGCGCGCCCACGGCAGCAGGGCGCGTCCGCCCAGCACCACCAGGCCGTCGAGCGCGACCGCGAGCAGAGCAGTGGCGAGGATTCCGGCGAGGATTTCCGCGGTGATGCCACGCTGGTAGCCGTCGGTGAACAGCCAGCCCAGGCTGCGCACGCCCAGAACCGCCCCGACCGTGGTCAGCGACACGGTGGAGACGGTGACGACGCGTAGGCCGGCCACAATCGCCGGCCCGGCCAGCGGCAGTTCCACGGTGGCGAAGCGGCGCAGCGGCCCCATGCCCATGGCGGTGGCGGCGTCGAGCACCCGCTGGTCGACGGCGTCGAGCGCGTCTACGGTGGTGGGCACCAGCAGTGCCAGGCCGTAGAGCGTCAATGCGACGACGACGTTGATGGTGTCGCGAATACCGGTGCCGAGCACGACCGGCAGGATCACGAACAGCGCCAGCGAGGGGATGGCGTACAGCAGGGAGGCGCCCGAGACGAGGACGCCGCGCAGCGGCCCCAACCGCTGGGTCAGGCGGGCGATCGGGATGCCGAGCACCAGGGTCGCAAGGATCGCGGGCACCGCCTGACTCACGTGCGCGATCAGGTAGGAGCCGATCGCCGGGAGATTGTTCAGGACCCAGGTCACGAGCGCATCTCCGCGTCCGCGTCGATCCGCCCTATCGCCCGGCCGACCCGGTCCAGAACCACCCGGCCGCCGGCGACGTCGGCCAGGCGCAGGACGCGGTCGGCGTCGTCGAGCCCGAGGAAACGGGCCACGAAGTCGTCGGCCGGATCGGCGAGCAGCTGTGCGCCGGTGCCGCGCTGCGCGATCTGGGCGCCCTCGCGCAAGAGGATGATCTCGTCACCGAGCATCAGGGCCTCGTCCACGTCGTGGGTCACGAAGATGATCGTCTTGGCGAGTTCGCCCTGAATGCGTAGCAACTCTCGCTGCAGGTCGCGGCGCACGAGCGGATCCACGGCGCCGAAGGGCTCATCCATGAGGAGGACGCCGGGGTCGGCGGCGAGGGCGCGGGCCACACCGACGCGCTGGGCCTGGCCGCCGGAGAGCTGCCCCGGGTAGCGGTCGGCCAGGTCCTCCGCCAGGCCCAGCATGTCCATCAACTCGCGAGCGCGCGCCCGTGCCGCGGACCGGCCGGTGCCGTTCAGGCGCGGCACCAGGGTGATGTTGTCCAGCACCCGCCGGTGAGGCAACAGTCCCGCGTTCTGCATGACGTAGCCGATGGAACGGCGCAGGGCCACCGGGCTGCCGTCTTGGACATCCTCACCGTCGAGGAGGATCCGGCCGGCGGTCGGCTCGACCATGCGGTTGACCATGCGCAGCAGGGTCGTCTTCCCACAGCCCGAAGAGCCGAGCAGGACGGTTATGGAGCCGGCGGGCAGCACGGCGGAGAAGGAGTCGACGGCGGCCCCGTTGCCGGCAGGTCCCGGGTAGCGCTTGGTGACATCGGAGAACTCGATCGTGCTGGCACCTGTCATGGCCGGCCTGGAACCTGCGGTGGCAGGCGCGGACGCGTCGGTGATCCGAGTCCCGGTTCCCAGTCCCATACGACTGTCTCCTCTCCTCCGCCGAGCGGCGACGTCGCCCTACCGTAACAACGCTTTGCGGATATGTCGATTCGATGTAGTGTGACGGCGTGCTTGAACTCAAGATCCTAGGGTTCCTCTCCGAGGGACCGCTGCACGGCTATGAGTTGCGCCGCCGGATCAACGAGTTGGACGGGCCCGGCAGTCATCTCTCCGAGGGCTCCTTATACCCCGCTCTGGCGCGCCTGGAGAAGGTCGGTCTGCTCGTCCGCACCGACGAGCCCGGGGCCCGGGGACGCCCCCGCAAGCGGCTAGAGATCACGGCGACCGGCCGCGAGCGCCTGCTTGATCTGCTGCGCCATCCCGCCGAGGTCGACATCGCCTCCCAGCCACGCTTCCTGGTTCTGCTCGCCTTCCTTTCCCGCCTGCCCGATCCGGCCGAGCGCGAGGCCGTGCTGCGTCGACGTCTGGCCGTGCTGCGTGAGCCGGCACCCGCATTCTTCTACGACGACGACGCGCCGCGCCGTTCCAGCACCGAGCCCGATCCGTACCGGCGCGGCATGATCCGCATCGTGGCCGCGTCCCGTAAGGCGGAGATCGACTGGCTGGAGCAGGTGTTGGCCGCCCCCGTCGACGAGGTCGGCACCACTCCGGACTCCCAGGTGCCGGAGTGCCGGCCCCGGCACCCCGAACCACTTCCGTAAAAACCCAGGAGCGTTATCCGATGACCGCCGCCATACCGTCTGACACCACCACGCCCGCGAGCATGCGCGCCGCCGTGCTGACCGCCCCCGGCATTGAGAACCTGCACGTGCTGGACATGCCCGTCCCGCAGCCGCGGCCCGGCTGGGTACGGCTCAAGGTCATGGCCTTCGGACTGAACCGCAGCGAGTACCACTCGGTGACCGGACAGGCCGGCGGCATGAGCTATCCGCGCGTACTGGGGATCGAGGCCTCCGGCGTCGTGGACCTGGATCCCGAGGGGCGTCTGGCCCCGGGAACCCAGGCGGTCACCATGATGGGCGGCATGGGCCGGGCCTTCGACGGCGGTTACGCCCAATACGTGGTGGTGCCGCGCGAGCAGGTCATCACCTTCCACTCGGGCCTGCCCTGGGAGGTGATCGGCTCGGTCCCCGAGACACTGCAGACCGCCTACGGCTCCCTGACCACCGGACTGAATCTGCAACCCGGGCAGAGCCTGCTGGTGCGCGGCGGAACGTCGGCGCTGGGACTGGCCACGGCAGCCCTCGCACTTGACATGGGCTGCACGGTCTACGCGACCTCCCGCCGGGATGCCGGACTGGAGTTGCTCTCCTCCCGGGGCGTGATGGCACTGCGCGACGACGGCGCGGTGGCACAGCAGGTACGTCGGCACGCGCCCGCGGGGGTGGACGCGGTGCTGGAGCTGGTGGGCGTGCCGACGCTGCGCGACTCGCTGCAAGCCGCCGCGGTGCACGGCACGGTGTGCTTCACCGGCATGCTTTCGGACTCGTGGACCATCAAGGACTTCTATCCGCTGGACTGGATCCCGAACGGGGTGCGGCTGACCACCTACTCCGGCCAGGCCTCCGACCTGCCGGAAGCGGAGTTGCAGCGGGTGCTGGACCGGATTGAGACGGGCGCCCTGGACTTCCTGCCGGTGCACACCTACCCGCTGGAGGACGTGGTTCAGGCGCAGCGGGACATGGCCGCCGGCGCGCACACCGGCAAGCTGGTCGGCCTGCCCTGGGCGTGAGCGGCGTGGACGCCGGTCAGGCGGCCAGCTCGGTGATGACCGCTTCGGCGATCATGTCGGCCGCCATCGCGTAACCGGCGGCCGAGGGATGGAAGCCGTCGGCGGCCCAGAAGTCGTCGACCAGTTCGCAGTGGGCGACGTCCACATAGGGCACGCCGTGCGCCTCGCAGATCGCGGCGGAGGCGTCGGTCTGCACGTCGGTCCATTCGCGCAGCACCGCGCGCAGGGTGGGCCGCAGGGCGGGGCTCTTGTACAACTGGCCGGCGGAGCAGGCGACCACATGCGGCGCCACAGCGGCCGCGCCGTCGAGCACCGCGTTCAGGTCCTCCTCCCATTCGGTCAGCGTGCGGCGTGCCATGAGGTCGTTGGAGCCGGCGCACACGAAGACGACGTCGGCGCCGTCGAGCTCCGGCAGGAAGCGGTAGCGGACGCGGCGCATGGTTGCGCCCAACCGCGCGTGTGTGGACCAGTGCACGTCGCGACCGGTCCCGGCGGCGACTTGCCGGGCGATGCGCGGCACCAGCGCCTCGGACTGGTCATCGACGCCGGAGCCGGCCACAAGTGAGTCGCCAATGGCCTCAAAACGGAGCGGGATGCTCTTCATCTGACTGTCCGCCCCCGGCGTTGCGTCTCCGCCCGGGGTGACCAGGCCGAAGCGCTCCCCGGGCGGTTCGGGCGCCAGGTGGACGGTGTGCTGCGCCAGTGCCGCCTCTGCCGCCGCAATCGGTCGACGGGCGGCACGAAGCAGGGATACCGGGACCGTGCGGGGCCGGGATGGGTCGGGGTCAATGGGATTCACGAGCTGGCAGTCTAGTAACTTATTCTCGGAGCCGTCGTTGGGCAACGCCGACCGTTCGGGCAGCGCGGCTCAGTGCAAAAGCCCCAAGACCAGGAACACAACGGCGATCAGTGGGAACGCCCCCTGCTTGAGCGCAGCCTGGCGGTGTGCCGGGGACTTCAGGGCGAGTACCAGCGCGGCGGCGAGCATAGAGCCCGTACCGTAGAGGGCCAGGGCGCTGCCCGCGGTGTGCCATGCGCCGGAGCTCAGGGCCATGAGGGCGACGCCGGCCAGGGCCTCCACCGCGAGGAACAGGTTGTAGAAGCCCTGGTTGTAGGCGTAGAAGGCGTGTGGTCTGGCTTCCTTGGGACTTCCGCCGAAGGTCTTGCGGGCGAGCGGACCCTCCCAGGCGATCGACTCCATCCAGAAGATGAGCATGTGCAGGGCTGCGGCGAGGACGGCGGCTAGAAGGCCGATGACGAGGAGTGCATTCACGGGCCGAAGCTTAAGGGGGGTGGTTGGTGATGCCGCGGCGCGGGCCGGGCGGCGATTCGGAAGTCGCCGCTCCGCGGATCCCTGTCAGCCCGTGATGAACTTAAACGCGACCACCAGCACGATCGCGTTATAGAAGAAGGCGAAGACGGAGTGAACCGCCACTGTCCAGCGCAGGCGGCGAGAGGTCACGGCGACGTCCGAGGTGGCGAAGGTGGTTCCCACGGTCAGGGAGAAGTACACGTAATCGGTGAGATCCGGGTCCGCTGTGCCCGGGAACTGCAGGGCCGGCCCGTACAGGTGGTCCAGACGTTCGTAATGCCGGGCATATCCCAGGTGGAGAAGCGCCCAACCGAGCATGGCCGTGAGTATCGTAATCACCGTGGCGACGATTTGGAGGGCCCGAGTCAGGGCACTCACCTGCGCCGCGCCGTTGATGACGGCCAATTGGTCGATCAGTTCCTGTGGAATGTTAATTCCGGTCAGCACATTGACCAGACCCACGAGCGCCGCTATTGCCGGGGAGGTTCCCAGCAGAGCGATCAGCCAGCGGGGAAGGTTGAGCGCAGGCTCCTGGATTTCGCCGTCGTCCGCCAGCACCCGGCGTCGCCACGCGGCCCAGGCCACGATCGCAACGTAAACCAGCGCAACCAAGACCCAGGCGGCCGAGCAGTACGCGGCCAGCTCACTCTCTCCTCCGAATACGGCCACCAGCCCCAGAATGACGAGAACCGCCTCCACGACAAGACCGAAAACGCTCGATCGCTTCATGGCCGAAGCCTGCCACGAGCCGTGGCCGACATGCGTGTAGGTCCTTGAGGCGTGGCGGATGCGGGGTTCAAAGGCCGAGGCGCTCAGCCACCTCATCGGTGTAGTCCCCGGCAACGGCCTCCACCCGATTGCCCTCGGGATCGAGCAGAACCGCCTCGTAGTAGCCGTCGCCGGTTCGGCAGACGGCACGTTGCCCGGCGGCGCCACTACGCCGCCGGGCAACGATGTCTACTTCGATCGTCTGGCCGCAGTCAGGCGAACCGCCCGGATCACTCGTCCGCGGCGGACGGGTGGGTCATGTCGGCCGGGACCACCCAGGCGTCGAACTCGGCGGCGGTGACGAAGCCCAGCTCGAGGGCGGACTCGCGCAGTGACAGGCCCTTCTTGTGCGCGTTCTTGGCGATCTTGGAGGCCTTGTCGTAGCCGATGTGGCGGTTGAGGGCGGTGACCTGCATGAGGTTGGAGTCCAGGTTGGCCTGGATCTTCTCCCGGTTCGGCTCGATGCCGTAGGCGCAGTGCTCGTCGAAGGACACGCACGCGTCACCCAGCAACTGGATGGACTCCAGCACGCACCAGGCCATGACCGGCTTGAACACGTTGAGCTGGAAGTTGCCCTGGCTGCCGGCGAAACCGACGGTGGCGTCGTTGCCGAAGACCTTCGTGGCGACCATGGTCATGGCCTCACACTGAGTCGGGTTGACCTTGCCGGGCATGATGGAGGAGCCGGGCTCGTTCTCGGGGATGATCAGTTCACCGATGCCGTTGCGAGGACCGGAGGCGTACCAGCGCACGTCGTTGGCGATCTTCATCAGGGCGTCGGCCAGCACCCGCAGAGCACCGGAGACCAGCACCAGGGCGTCGTGAGCGCCCAGCGCGGCGAAGAGGTTGTCGGCCTGCTTGAACTCGATGCCGGTCTCCTCGCTGATCTTCTTGGCGGCCAACTCCCCGAACTTCGGGTGCGCGTTGAGGCCGGTGCCGACGGCGGTGCCGCCGATGGCGAGTTCACGGGCACGGGAGTCGGCGTAGCGGATGCCGTCCAGCGCGAAGTCGATCTGGGCGACCCAGCCGGAGATGACCTGGCCCAGACGGATCGGGGTGGCGTCCTGCAGGTGGGTACGACCGACCATGACGACGTCGTCGAACTCCTTGGCCTTGGCGTCCAGCGTGTCGCGCAGCTGCTGCACCCGCGGGTACATGGCCGCCAGCTCGGAGACCACGGCGATGTGCATGGCGGTGGGGAAGGTGTCGTTGGAGGACTGGCCGCGGTTGACGTGGTCGTTGGGGTGGACGGGGGTCTTGGAGCCCATCTGGCCGCCGGCCAGCTCGATGGCGCGGTTGGAGATGACCTCGTTGGCGTTCATGTTGGACTGGGTTCCCGAGCCGGTCTGGAAGACGACGAGCGGGAAGTGGGAGTCGAGCTCACCGGAGATGACCTCGTCGGCCGCCTGGGCAATCAACTTCGCGATGTCTTCGGGCAGCTCACCGAGCTCGGCGTTGGCCAGGGCGGCGGACTTCTTGAGCACGCCCAGGGCCCGGATCAGCGGGTGGGACAGGACGAAGGTCTCGCGGCCGATGTCGAAGTTGTGCAGAGAGCGCTCGGTCTGCGCACCCCAGTAGCGGTCGGAGGCGACCTCGACGGTGCCCATGGAGTCGGATTCGGTGCGCGTCGTCGCGCCGGTGGAATTCTCAGGTGCCATGGTCCAAGGCTAGCCGGATGCGGACGCGTGCGGGCGGGGACGGGCGTCCTATGTCCGCACTTGCGGGCCGTGAGTTGCAGCGGTGCGCCCCGGAGCCGGACGGGGCCACTCCCCCGCCCGAGTCCGGGGCGCATCCCGCCCGCGGCACTAAAGGGCGGCCAGCACCGCCTCAATGCCGGCGGCGAGGGTGCCGTGAGCGGCGGCGACCAGGCGCACGACCTCATCCGGGTCGGTAGGAGCAGCCGCGAAGGAGAGGTCGGACACCACGCTCATCCCGGACACGCGCACGCCCAACTGGTGCAGGGCGATCGCCTCCAGGATGGTGGACATGCCCGCACAATCGGCCCCCAGGGACGCCAGCATGCGGGATTCGGCCAGGGTCTGGTACTCCGGGCCACGCACCATGGCGTAGACGCCGGCACGCTGGGTGTGCCCGCGCAGAACGGCGGTCAGCTGCGGATCCCACAGCTCACGCTGGTCGACGAACACGGTGCCGTCGAAGGGCGAGGCGCCGGAAAGGTTGAGGTGATCGGTGATCGTCATGACGTCACCGATCGCCCAGTCGCGTAAACAGCCGTTGGCATTGACCAGGACGGCGGCGCGTACGCCCGTGGCGGCGGCGGCCCGGGCCAGGGCGACGACGGTGCCGGGCCCGCGTCCCTCATACAGGTGGGTACGGCCGTGGGCCACCAGCACACGCAGGCTGCGGGGCGCCGTCGTCGGGCTTCCAACCTCGTCAAGGCCGGAGGACGGGCGCCACTCGTAGGAGTCGAGCCGGTCTGCATGCCCGGGTGCGATGGGGCCGACGACGCCGGGCAGGTCGGAGAGCGGCAGCGACGCCGTCGGCGCGCCCCAACCGTCAAGGGCGGTGTCGGCGCCGGATCCGAGCACGACCAACACGTCGTGGTGGGCGGCGCCGGTGCGCCGGGCGATCTGGTGGGCGGCCTCCACGGCGGGGCCGGGACCGTCCCCGCCACCGGACTCGGTGAGGGCGACGAGCAACTCGGCGGGAACGCCGTCGGGCCCCGAAACTGGCTGTGGGAGGGAGCCGGTGGAGCTCATGCGCGCTCCCCCGCCCGCTCCTGGACGCGCACGCGCCGCCGACCGAGCAGCAGGTGTCCGAGCAGGCCGATCAGCAGCGCTGCCAGCACGCCCAGGTTCGCGCCGGCCCAGGTGCCGTCCCGGCCGCCCAGCGGGCCCAGCAGATAGCCCTGCCAGCTCAACCAGGAGGCGGCGGAGTTGACGACCAGGCCCCAGCCGACGCCGGCCCCGAGGACGACCAGCGCGATCGCCTCCAGGTTGACCGAGCCGTAGACGCCGTAGGGCGTGAACAGGGCGGCCTCGTCATAGTCGCGTCGGCGCAGGCACACCTCGGCGAGCATGACGCCCGCCCAAGCCGCGATCACCACCCCCAGAGTCGTCAGGAATCCCTGGAAGGGTCCCAGGAAGTCGTCCGCCCCGAAGATGACGGCGATGGTACCCACGGTCATGATGGTGGCATCGATGGAGGTGGCCACGTGCCGCTTCACGGGCAGGCCGGTGGCGAGCAGCGACAACCCGGAGGAGTACAGGTCCATGATGATGCCGCCCGCGAGCCCCAGGATCGCCACGACGGCGAAGGGGATCAGGAACCAGGGCGGCAGGATGGTGGTCAGCGCGCCGATGGGGTCGGAGTCGATGGCGGTGCCGAGCTCGGGGTCGGAGCCGACCAGCATGATGCCGGCGATGACGAGGACGACGACGGGCAGCGAGGAGCCGATGGTGGTCCACGCGATCACGCCGCCGGTGGAGGCGCTGCGCGGCAGGTAGCGGGAGTAGTCGGCGGCGGCATTGACCCAGCCCAGGCCGAAGCCGGTGGCGACCATGACCAGGGCGCCGATGAAGGCCGCGGCCGAGCCGGCGGGCAGCGCGGTAAGCGCCCCGAAGTCGATCTGCGGGGAGACCAGAATCAGGTAGATGACGGTGAGTATGCCCGTGGCCCAGGTGATCCATGTCTGCACCCGCATGATGGTGTCGAAGCCGAGGATGCCGGCGCTGGCCGCAAGTCCCACGGTCAGCAGGAAGCCGACGATCTGGGCGCCGAGTTCGTTGTGCCAGCCCAGGGCCTGCAGCACCGTGGCGGAGGCGAGGGACGCGGACACGCACAGCACCGTCTCCCAGCCGACGGTGAGCATCCAGGAGATGGCGGCGGACAGGCGGTTGCCGTGGTAGCCGAAGGCGGCGCGGGACAGGGCCAGGGTGGGGGCGCTGCCGCGCTTGCCGAGCACGGCGATGAAGCCGCACAGCATGAAGGAGACGATCACCCCGACGACGCCGGCGACGACGGCCTGCGCAAAGGAAAGGCCGAAGCCGAGCACCCAGGCGCCCCAGGACAGGCCGAGCACCGAGATGTTCGCGGCGAACCAGGGCATGAACAAGTCGCGGGGGCGGCCCTTGCGCTCGGATTCGGCGATCACGTCCAGGCCGGCGTTCTCGATGCGGGAACCACTCGCATCCGCAGTGGAGCCGATGGTGTCTGGCGAAGGCGAAATGGGAGCGGATGGAGGCGTGAGTGTCATGACAGCAAACTACCGCACCGGAACGCAATGCCCGGGCAGCAGAAGACCCCGGCACCTGCTGGTGCCGGGGCCTCCGGAGTGGTAGCGGGGGCAGGATTCGAACCTGCGACCTCCGGGTTATGAGCCCGGCGAGCTACCGAACTGCTCCACCCCGCGTCGTGGTTAGTACTTTAGTCTGGCGGCCGTCGGGACCGCAAACCCAGGCGACGTGCCCTTCCTCACCACCAGTCGGCATGACCGACGACCGCGCCGAATCGACTCCCCGATGCGAGAGGCAGTGAACACGCGCACCCCGAGCTCTAGTCGAGTCGGAAGACCGTGCTCGGGATCTGGTAGCGATAGTAGACGCGTTGACACGCATGACAGGGCCCGACCAGGCTTCCACCCGGCTCACGAATCTTCACTGTCCGTACCAGGTCGTGCGCGGCGTCGGGTCCCACTTTGTCAACCGCATCGGCGAGCATCTTGTAGGCGGCGTCAACCTCATAACTCCACTTCGCGAAGGGACCACCGTTGCGTATCGCATTGTCCAGCCACGACTCGTACCAGCCGGTGAAGGAGGAGGCGACGGGCACCATCGAGCCATCGCACGCACGTGCGTCCAGCCAGACAATGTTCTCCGCCAGCTCAAGGACCCACTCCGCCCCGCATCCGGCATCGGCGAGATGCACCCATCCAGATTCCTCGCGTCGCACGTTCAGTCCGTAGCCGGGACCGGCCCCAGAGCTCGCAACGGTTGCCATGAAGCGGCGCATGTCCTCCGGAAGGTCGGCATCAGCGGGGGCGGTGTCTCCCAGCTGCATACCATGGGTGCGTCCCCCGAGCCACCAGGCCTCCGAGTCCGGGTTGTCGCGGCAATGCCGGAGCAGGTTCAGGGTGCTTTGCAGACCATCACGAGTCAGCGGGGGTGCGGGCTCCAGCGGGACGAGCAGAGCCCATTCGCGGAGCATGCGCACACCCGGCTCCGCGCTCGGCAGCCGGCTCAAAACGGCGGTTGCCGCGGGCCAATCCGCTGCGCCGAGTTTCACCTCCGCACTGACGCGTGGGCCGACGGCCAAGAAAGTCCCGAGCGAGACGACGTCGTCGAGACGGGTCGCCGGAATGGTGCCCGATTCCAGTACTCGGCGTGTCAGCGCGCACGAACCGCCAAGTTCCGCGCGGAAGGAAGCGACCTCCTCCACGGGCACGTTGATGCCCCGGTCCAAACCGCCTGTGGTGATCCGGTAGCGTCTGCCCCCGACAGTCGCGTCATACTGCTCGACGTCGGGTGCGGGTGTGCGGATGCGTTCGGGATGCCCGAGAGCAGTCAGGAGGACGGGCCCGAAGGCGCAGGCCCAGTTGCATCCCGCAGCCACCACTGCCTCCAGGTCCGTGTCCCCATATCCGCTGGCGGTGACTAGCGCACCGCTGCGCCCCATCACGGCGCCACGAATACTCATCCATGCGAACGCACTTGCCGGCCTTCGCGGAATGATCGGTTCAACAAAGCAATCAATTGCGGGCAGCCCCGCACCGAGGTGAACGGTGACGCACTCACCCTCCTCGGTTACGGACGCGCCGTCGAAATGACGGGCGACGGTCTCGGCCAGAGTCCGGGATGGCGAAGGCATGACCTCGTGAGCGTCCATTCCTCTATTACAACAGACGTCGGCTTCAAGCATCCGACCTGACTCCTGACAGGTCGCTGGGGTGATCGGGGTTTTTCGTTGGTGTGGTGCGGTTGGGTTGGTGGTTGTGGGGCACTAATCCGGTGGGCGGTAGAGTGATGGTGTGTGAGCCCGTATGTTCGTAAGGTGCGTACCGCTTCTGGTGCTACGGCGGTGCAGATCGTGGCTAAGGAGCACGGGGTGCGCCGGGTTGTGGAGCACCTGGGCTCGGCGCACGATGAGGCGGAGCTGGCGGCCCTGATTCAGGCTGGGCGGGAGAAGATCCGGGGAGGCCAGGGGGGTGCTGGACCTGGCCGGCCTGACACC
>NZ_FQTT01000019.1 GCF_900098745.1 Actinomyces glycerinitolerans | reverse complement strand
CCTGAGTCCTGACAGTTTAGTGCCCTGCGGCGTTCAGGTTGTTGAGGATTTGCTGTGCGGTCTGGGTGAGCTGGGGCTGGGCGGTTATTTGGTGGCCGTTGATGGTGATGGTGACTTCCTGGAGGGGCCGCAGTTCGCGGACGAGTCGTTTGATGCTGATGCCGGTGGCGGCTTGTAGGTGGCGGGCGACGGCCAGGGATGCCATCACCGCGGTGAGATGGGCTTGAATGGCGTCGTGGGTGTGGTGGAAGACGGGCCTGGCCCGCAGGTCGTGCTTGCTCATGCGGAATGATTGCTCCACGTGCCACAGCTCGTGGTAGGAGGCGATCACCTCACCGGCGGGCATCACCGTGGCGGGGATGTTGGTCACGTAGCCTTTCAGTCCCGCGAGCCGCTTAGCGCGAGCCAGAGCCTTCTCGTCGAGCACCTGGTCGCCCTTGCGGGTGGTGACGAAGCGGGTGGCCTTGGGGCGCCGGTCCCCGGCGACCACCGCCCTAGCCCGGTTCTCCTGCGCGGTCAGGGTCTTGTTGTCCCGAGCGAACCGGCGCGCGCTATAGGCCCAGATCGCCCGCCACGAGCCCGGGAACTCCGCTGGGCTCCAGACGGGCTCATCACGCGTCTTGTCGTCCCTCTCGGTCGAGCGCGTGCATCGACGTGGGGTGATCGTATCGATCACCTGCCCGTCGGCCAGGGCGTCCCCGTGCCAGCGGAAATGGGCGGCCAGGTCCGCCGGCGCCTTGGTCATACGGGACCCGACGATGAACCCCAAGCCGGCCTGGTCGAGCGCTTCGAGGTTGGTTGCGGAGAGCATGCCGGCATCGGCCACCACCACCAGGTGCTCAATGTTGGAAGCCTTCCGGAACTCCTCGACCATGGGGATCAGCGTGCTGGTTTCGGCCTTGTTGCCCTCCCAGCAGCCTATCTGTAGGGGGAAGCCGGCCCTATCCACCAGCAGCCCCACGATGACCTGCGGGTCGACCCGCCTCTCCTTGGAGTACCCCACCCGCCGCAGGGAGTCCTCCTTCTCGACCTCGAAGTACAAGGTGGTCACGTCGTATAGGCACAGGGACAGGTCCCCGCCGGCACTCACGTGCCGCAGGCAGGCGGCCTGAATACCGGCACGCCACTCGTTACTCACGCAACGGGCCAGGGACCGGAACAAGGAGCGTGGGGTTAGGGCATCAACTCCGAGCTCTCCCAGCACGGCGGGGACCTGCTCCTTACTGCTGGGCTCGACCAGACGGGCCAGCACCATCTGCCTGAACCCCTCATCCCCACCCACCGCTTCATCCAGCCCCAGGGCCTCATACGCACCACACAGCACGTCCCACAGCAGGGCAGAGCGCTGCCCGACGACTACCGCCGGGGCGGCCTGGCGGGCAGCCTGAGGTGTCAGGCCGGCCAGGTCCAGCACCCCCCTGGCCTCCCCGGATCTTCTCCCGCCCAGCCTGAATCAGGGCCGCCAGCTCCGCCTCATCGTGCGCCGAGCCCAGGTGCTCCACAACCCGGCGCACCCCGTGCTCCTTAGCCACGATCTGCACCGCCGTAGCACCAGAAGCGGTACGCACCTTACGAACATACGGGCTCACACACCATCACTCTACCGCCCACCGGATTAGTGCCCCACAACCACCAACCCAACCGCACCACACCAACGAAAAACCCCGATCACCCCAGCGACCTGTCAGGAGTCAGG
>NZ_FQTT01000008.1 GCF_900098745.1 Actinomyces glycerinitolerans | reverse complement strand
GGAACTTGAACTTTGATGGGAAGAGTGTGGAGGAGCAGAAACTAGACTACCCCGACTACCGGTTGCACGCGGATGACACGGAAGGGCGCTGGTATATGCCGACGTGCTCGTCGAAGTATATGGCCAACGATGACGAGCGCAGCATTGGCGATATCGCTGAGGCGTACTATGCGGAAAATAGCCCGGTGTGGGTTCCCGCAGGCGAGTCTGCTCCCGTTCCGGAGGTGGATGGGGCGACGCTCGCGCAGGCCGCCTGGGATGCGGTGACGATCCCTACGGCGACGATCTCGTATAACCCGATGGTTGGGGATGTGGGGGCCACGATTGTGGGTATGGATACCTGGGTGTGGGCCACGGGTGATACCCCCAAGGAGGTGCAGGTGACGGCTACGGCGGGGTCGACCACCGCCACGATCACAGCCACGGCCTCGATGCTGACCCTGCAGTCCAAGGATGGCACCGCCAAGTGCACCGGCTTCGGCATCCCCTGGAGTGAGGACAATGACGCCAAGGGTACGGACTGCCTGATCGTGTTCGACCGGTCCAGTGCGCACTTCAAGGACGGTGTGACTCCGGTGGATGTGAAGGTGTCCTACGCGATCACCTACACGGCCACCGACGGCGCCGCCGGAACCATGGACACGCATACCACGTCCACGACCACCAGCATCCCGGTGGCGGAGATCCAGGCCCTGAACACCATACCCACCAAACAACCATAAGGCTGCTCGGGCGGAGGCGCGCGTGGGATGGCTGGCGGCAATGGTGGTTCTGGGCGGTGACGGCGAAGAGAAGCAGGGAGGTGAAGACGGTGGGATCGCGATCAAGAGGGATTAGGCAGCCGGGTTGTGTCGCTCGGAGGAGTGCCTGGTTGCGGCTTCGAGGCAGACATGCTTGTGCTGTTGTCGTAGCCTCATGCTTGGTCATGATTTCGGCAGGGTGTGGGCTTATTGATGGTTCGGGTGAGACCACCGAGCCTCCGGACACTCCGCTGGCGGATGAGACCATCTGCGGTGTCTTCCCCAACCATGATCTCCAGGAGACCCTTGGTTTCGGCACCTACTGGTATGACTACATGACCGGCCCCACGGGGGATGTTGAGACCGGCGAGTCTGGTTACAGCTACAGCTGCGGCACAAGATCTAACCGCGCCCCCTTCGGACAGCTCGACATCGACTACCGCATTGGAATCCACGTGCAGCCGAGTGCGCAACCTGCGTTGGAGTTCGATGACATTCCCGTTGAGTTTCCCGATACCGCCCGGGAGCTGACTTTTGAGGGTGTGGAGGGTGAGGGTTGGGTGTGGACCTTTGATGTCAGTATCTATGTGGCTTGGCGGTATAACGACAACCAGGTGCTGTTGGCCAGGTTGACTTATTGGGGTCCGGATGAGGATCTGGATGAGCAGGTGGAGAAGTTCCACGCCGTTCTTGAGCCTGCCCTGGCCCAGATCCCCGAACTGGCCTTTGCAACCCCCACCCACGTCACTGTTCCCTCCACCACGCCCGAGGCCGAGGACACGGTCACCAGCACCGACGACTTACCCCTATCAACCATCCTGCACTGCTAAGGAGAACCGTCCAACATGCAATCCTTAACTCCTGTTTCGCGTCACGGCCGACACCGGCCGGTGGCTGTCCTGCTGGCATTGCTTCTGGCGTGTGCGCCTCTGGTGGCGTGTTCGTCTGAGTCGGATGACAACCCCTTGGGTATTCCTACTTATGATCCGGAGGCTGCGGCGTCGGCGGAGGCGTCTGAGTCGGCGGCGTCGGCTGAGGCGTCTGCGTCGGCTGCTGCTTCGGCGGAGGCTGCGGGTGTGGTGACGGCGGAGTCGCTGTCCACCGAGCGCTACGAAGTTACCTCCATCCCCGAGGATCTGGATGAGCAGCAGACTGAAGTCCTGAAGGCCTTCGTCAACTACGACCAGGTCACCTGGAACATCTGGTTCACCGGCACCGGCGTAGAAAACGCCGAACCACTCACCACCGACGAAGAATATCAGATTATCGTAAACAATTACGAAGCTTCTAGTGGAGAGATCGTTGAGGGTGGACTGAGGATTGCGATTGCTTCCGTACTCATAACATCGCCATATTCTAAGAATGCTCAGGCGGAAGTTGTCACTTGTGGGGACCAATCGGCGCTGACCGCCTACGATGCTCAGGGTAATGATGTCAGTAACCCTGAAGTCCTCCAAGGGCGCTATGAAACGCTAATAACTATGATCAATGAGGATGGAACCTGGAAAGTGTCAGGCGAACAGACTCTATCCACTAATGAGTGTGCGGTGTGAGTTATGATGATCGATAGACGTGTTTCGGCGGCTGTGATGGCGTTAGTTATCAGCCTGGCCTCTGTTGTGGCCCCTGCGCAGGCTAAAGGTATCGGGAACAATGACACTGGGTTGTCATCTGGTTCGGTGTCATCTGGCGGGGATGGTTCGGTGACGATGAGTGTGGAGGTGGAGTCTGTGTCGGCTGCTGCGGACGGGTCTGGTTCGGGTGGCGCTACGGTGTCGTCGCAGTCGGTGACGGCTGCGGTGCATCCGGTGTGCTGGTACCAGGAGGGCAGTACGGGGGCGGAGGTGGCTGAGTGGTTCGACTCCGGTGAGGCGGACGAGGATACCCGGAACTTGAACTTTGATGGGAAGAGTGTGGAGGAGCAGAAACTAGACTACCCCGACTACCGGTTGCACGCGGATGACACGGAAGGGCGCTGGTATATGCCGACGTGCTCGTCGAAGTATATGGCCAACGATGACGAGCGCAGCATTGGCGATATCGCTGAGGCGTACTATGCGGAAAATAGCCCGGTGTGGGTTCCCGCAGGCGAGTCTGCTCCCGTTCCGGAGGTGGATGGGGCGACGCTCGCGCAGGCCGCCTGGGATGCGGTGACGATCCCTACGGCGACGATCTCGTATAACCCGATGGTTGGGGATGTGGGGGCCACGATTGTGGGTATGGATACCTGGGTGTGGGCCAC
>NZ_FQTT01000007.1 GCF_900098745.1 Actinomyces glycerinitolerans | reverse complement strand
GCCCCGGCATCGCCGTCGTCGTCGTACATACCGGAAGGGATGTGGGCCCGGTATCGGCCGTGCCCCAGGCCCAGGAGGTGGCCCTGCTTCCCGGAACCGTCTTGTACACCGGCCGCTTCCTCCAGGTCGCCGGACACACCATCGAACTGATCGAGCAGCTCATGCCCACCGACGACCAGCAGTGGGCCAGCCAGCTCACCAACGACGCCGTCGCCCAACTCATGCGCGCCGTCGCCACCACCATCACCAACGCCCAGGGCCAAACACCCCCGGTAGACCCCGCCTACTGCGCCCGCTTCGCCGTACCAATCGCATGAAACAGCCCGGCACATGCTGCAGTGCCGGGACGACGGGTTGATCAACTCACTGACAAGCTGAACCAGCACCCGGCTCCACAGCAGCCAGAGCCGATCACCGCAGCCCGTAACGCCGCTCCTGACTCTCACGCACCAGCGACCCCGGGAACACCAACCCCAACGACACAGGCACCGACACAGACACTCACGGCCGGTCCGATGCTGACGCCGACCCGGGTGGCAACCGGCCTGGCGACCACAGCCCACAGCAGCATCAACCCGACGAGCACGGCAAACAGGCCCCCGACGAGCACCCCCGGGATCCGGAGTCGCCGGACCCCGAGCGCCCCAAGGGCCAGGAACCCGAATCCGTGTCTGCTCGCAGGGACCCGGAAGACAACAACTCCCACTCGAACACCGCAGCAGCCGAGGCCACAACCCCACACACCAAAACCGACGACACACCCGACCCGGCCACCAGCCACAAGGACACACCCGACACCGACACCACCCACAACAGCGACACCGACACCAGCAATGACCACGCGAAGGACGGCGCTGCCGATAAGGACGGTCAGCACGAGGCCGATGACGACCACAACGCTGACGATCACGCCGATGTAGACGGGGCAGACGGTGCTGACGGCGACGTTGATGACAGGTATCAGAAGAGTGTTCCTGAGTTGTTCGAGGACCGTGAAGGATTCGTTAGTCAGCGCGACGAGTTGCTGGGGCAATTGGACGATTCAATGCCCGACGGCCTGGAACGAAACGCCTTCAATGTCGAGAACCGACAGCAGACCATACGTGATCTTTTAGATGATGGCTACGACCCGGAAGAGATCAAGAAGCTGCAAAAGATCTCAACCGATTTGACCGCCGCCAGGCAGAATGTCTCTGAGACTTCCGCGGCGATTGGTGAGGTCGGTGGGCAGCACTACTCGGATACGCATGGCGCTCCGGTGCTGGATGCGTGGCGTAACGAGAACAATGGCCACACCCCGCCGGGGGGCTACTCCGATGGCGCCGCGTTGAGCGGTGACGGCAAGACCTTCTACGAGCTGGAGTACAAGGGCGTTACCGCCAAGCTGAGCAAATCGCCTGTGCACACCACGTTCGAAGGAGACTTTCCTCAGGGCACACCGGAGTACGCGCGCGATCACCTTATCACTGACCCGCGCTACGCCCAGTACTTCCATGATCATAAGGACGTGTGGGAAGCGATCAAGAGCGGGAAGACCAGTCTATGCTTCCGAACTATTTCCACTCGCACAGCACACGGGGAGCCGCACGTGCAGGACGTCCTCTTCGACCTGGTCGGAGACGGGCCAAACGGCCACAAGGTTCGCGACACGCTACAGGAGATGATCGACGCGCTCGACTGAATGACGGTCCTAGCCACGAGCATTGAGCGTTACGCAAAGTCTTCAACGGCCGATACAGTAGACATTGCGGACAGCGCAGCCTAAAATACTTAGTAGTCTAGAAGGTCACAGCCTTGCTGGTTGGGCAGTCCGAGTGATTCAGGGAGGAAGCAGGTATGAGCAGTACCAGCGGCGGACAGGCCGGGACCGGCGGCCCTGCTGGGGCGGTTCCGGGGTTTGAGTTGTCTTTGCCTGGTGGTGGGGTGTTTCGGGTGGTTCCGCCTGAGGTGGGTGTGCCGGTGATTCGGCTGTGGTTGGAGCACGAGTGGCCCATGAGTGTCCGGGAGGGCCTGGAACTGCGCGACCGTCTCGGCTGGCAGTCGTCACCAACAGACGAGATGATGTTTACTACGGGTCATGACTTGGGCGGGAAAGATGCATACTTCATCGATCTTAAGGGTCAGGTGAATTCCTTTCACATGGGGTTGGCTTCGCGTATTCCTAAGGCCAGTGCGCCGCCGGAGGCGGCTGTGCTGGTGCGCCAGGCATACGACCAGTACATCGAAGTGTTGACTGGCTTTTACGGCACTGGCACTACCAAACACTTCCAGGGGCGTAACGGCCCCCAGGAATCCACCACCTGGACCCTGCCGAGCGGGGCATCACTGACAGTCGGGATCCTGGGAAGGATTATTGATGTTACCGTGAACTCGCCTGCCGCTAACCGCGCGGCCGAGACTGAACGACGCTATCTCGCGGAGGAAGCTGAGTTCCCAACCGAGCCCCCGCCACGGCCCCGCACCAACAGGTGACCCAAGACGGTCACCGCGGTGCTGGCGCCCCTTCCAGATCCTCTGCCAGGCGAGCATGGCTATCAGGCGGATCGCGATGCCTGAATACGACACTCACACGCTCCAGGAACGACCGTGTTTGACCTGATTGGTGACGACGGAGTGCGTCGTCCGTTCACCGGCGACATCCGCGATCTCCGCCCAGGCGTCATTCAAGACCGTTTGCGCATTGATCAGGAGGAGGCCACGCGTCTGGGGCTGGGGCAGATCCCCGATGATCTTGAGGACCAGTATTGGGACCGTCGCTGGTACCCCGTTCGTCCCGAAGATGGCGAAATCGACTACGAATGCATGACCGATCAGGAGTCCCAAGAACGTGACGCCGAGAATTGGCGCCGCAACCGGCTGCGCCACGCACAGACAGAATACGTCGCATTAGAGGATCAGCGTGGCGGTACGCGGTTGCGTCGGGTCCCGCCCAGGAAGCCGCGTTGGGCCGATGAGGTCCTATCGCCGGTAAAGACTCCTCCCACCTACAGCCTTCGGTTGCGTCGAGGCTTTTCGACCAGCATCCGCCTCGACACCGGCCAGGCCAGCGGAACAGAAATAGACGCCGATCGATGGGACTACAGGATAGAGGGTCCGGAACAGCAGGCCTGGATCGTGGGACTATTCCGCACCACCAACCCTGCCGACCAGACCACATTCGTGCTGGAGTACTACGGGCGGGCATGGGCGGCGGCCCGCACCGACGGCGTCCCCTGGCCCACCGACCTAAACGCCATGGAGATCAGACTCCCGGCGCTGTGGCTTCCCGTGACCCTTACGCCACTGCCCGCCGTCCCAACCGACCCAGGCAGCCCGATAACTGTCCCCTCCGCCGAACCCGTCCCGGCACGGGTCGCCACCGACCACGCCTTGTTCGGCCCCTGGTGGAGGGACGGTGATCCGATCCTGCCCTACCGGCCCCAGCCATGGATCAAGCCCGCACCAAACCGTCGGTACTACCGGCAGTCCGAGGGCATTGCCGCCAAGTTCACTTTTCGTAGGATGCAGGAGCGCCAACAATCCGAAAGCGGCCCGGACCAGGAGGACACCAGTCAATGAGCACGCCCGACCAGCCCGTTCCCGACCAGCCCACGCCCGAGGAACGCTTCGAGCGCGCCGTCGCGGGACTGCGCGAGCTGCCGCCCACCGGGGCGGTCACCTTCCGCGGCATCACCAGCCCCTCCGGCACCCAGCCAGGAGTAGTAGTGCCCCGGGGTATCACCGCCACCAGCCGCGACCTCGTCGTAGCCACCGCGGGCATGACCAGCCCCGGCATCGCCGTCGTCGTCGTACATACCGGAAGGGATGTGGGCCCGGTATCGGCCGTGCCCCAGGCCCAGGAGGTGGCCCTGCTTCCCGGAACCGTCTTGTACACCGGCCGCTTCCTCCAGGTCGCCGGACACACCATCGAACTGATCGAGCAGCTCATGCCCACCGACGACCAGCAGTGGGCCAGCCAGCTCACCAACGACGCCGTCGCCCAACTCATGCGC
>NZ_FQTT01000011.1:220236-381280 GCF_900098745.1 Actinomyces glycerinitolerans | reverse complement strand
ACCTGCTCATCCCAACGGCGCGCCGGGTGCAGCGGCGCCCTGGAATGGGCGACTAGCGCCGCCCCCGGTCCCTCCTGCTCGGCCCGCTTACGGATCCGGTAGAACGAGGACTTCGAAACCCCCACCTGCCGGCAGAACTCCTCCACGCTCACACCCGCAACCCGCGAGTCGAACTCAATGATGCGCTGACGCTTGAACGGCGAAACTGCATAACCCATCCCCCAACCCAACCCCACCCACACCGCCCCAGAATCTCACTACTTCTGACACTCCCAGATGTCATGAGATCCAACAGTCCCAGAAGTCATGAGACAACACAGTGGGGTAGGTGTACGAACCGTCGTAGTTCATGCCGAACCGTTGCTGCTAGGTGACGAACCGTCACTGGAACACACGAACCGTACACCCCGTCGCCGCCCCGCGACTACGTCCTGATCCGCCCGAAAACGACCTCATACGCCCGAAAACGACCTCTGAGCGGCCAAAACGTCCTCGTCTGCCCGAGGACGTCCTGTGTCCGGCGAGAACGTCCTCGTCAGCCCGAAAACGACCTCCCACAACAACCCGCGGGCCCGAACCACCACCCCCACAAACACGAAGAATCGGGTAAACTTCATGTGGTTCCTGTGGCCGGCGTTTGTAGCGGTGGGAGAGACCATGAGGGCTTCATGGGCGGCGGTTCTGCTTTTGGTGGCGGCGATACTTGCGGGCTGTTCCGGGCCTGACCTGTCTGGCGACGCGGAGGAAATCGCTAAGAATGTTCAGAGGCGAGTGCCGTCGGCAAAGACCGCAATAGTCCAGTCGGAGGGTGATCATGATTATTTGATGTACCAACCTTTGATGCAGGAAGGGGTGCGGTCGATTGTGGTTGTATATGACTCCCAATATGAATGCTTCAATGATCTGGATGATGAGGATAGGTGTCGCGTAGGAATCGAGGAGTTCGATGCCGAAGAGCATGCCAAGGAACGCGGCGATTACTTAGAGGGTTTCTCGTCTGTGAACCCGCCCAATATTATCGTTCCACATGTGTTGGGCAGATATGTGGTGTGGTTTCAAGATGAGATGCCTGAGGATGTGAGGCAGGACTACCTTGATGCACTGGGGTGAGGCTGCGAACCGCTTCGCGGGGATACGGTGAAGCGGTTCGCAGCAGCGTTCTTCAGGGTGACTCTAGGCGTTGCCGCTGTTCAAGCGGTGCTGCTGTGTTTATTGATTGCGCCGTGCGGCACAACAGGGGTGCGAGATGGTGTGGCGGCGTCATTGCCTCCCTAGGCGCTGATTGGGGACGGTGGTGTAGATCTTGGATTTAGCGAGGCCCGGAGAGCCGGTTAGGCTGTCCGGGCCTCGGAGTTTTCTACGTGCTTACAGCGTAGAGGGTCTTGTGGGCGTATGTCGTCCCGTCTTTTTCCCACCGCTGGGTTGTGGCCAGAGGCGAGTAGTGCTCGTCGTCGTTGAGCAGTTCGGTCGGTTGCGCCGGCGCTACACCGGGTCGCCGTTAGCCTCGAACTCTTCGCTACACCCGGGGGCGCATAAGCAGGTGGAGGATCGCCTTCAGGATCGGCTGGTCGGCGGGCAGCCAGGGCAGGGTGGCGACCTTATCCAGCGGTACCCAACTCAGCGCGGCGTGCGCCTCGCCGAGGTGGGCCGGCGTCCCGATGGGCTCGGCGAGCCACACGCGCATGCGGTAGCCGTGCATTGCCGGCCAGGCCGGGCTGTCGTCACCCGGGAAAACGGTGCCATCCGGCTGCGCGTCGGAGACCTGTATGCCTGCGGAGGTGGCCGCGGCATCACCCCGTCGGGAGGCCCGGGTTGGCGGCGGCACCGCCAGGTCGGGGGAGGGGAGAACCTCGGCGCCCAGCCGCACCTCAAGGTTGAGCTCCTCGGCGAGCTCGCGCATCAGCGCGGCCGTCGGGGTCTCGCCGGGTTCCACCTTTCCGCCGGGGAACTCGTACTGGCCGACGTGCTCGGCCGGGTAAGACCGCGCCGTGCACAGCAGCCTCGGCGGCGCGGCGTGCGCGGTGGAGAAAGCCGGAGCGGTGGTGTGCGGCGCGGGCGGAGCGGTTGATGGCCCGGCCGCCGTCCGGCCCCAGGGCGGCAGTTGGTCCACTATGGCGGCGGCCACCACCAGGCGGCCGGGGCGGACACGACGCGTTTCGAGCATGGACCGACCCTAGGTCACGCGCACCGAGGCCGGTCGGGGCCATGGCCGGTTGGGTTCAGCTGTCATGGAATGCACCACTTTCAACCCGCCCTGCCATTGGATCGCCTTGATAACCGCGTCATCGTGCGACCCGGCGATGTTACAAGTGGTGGAGCCGTCTTAAAGTGGTGCATCCTGTGACAGCATCCGCTTGAATCACGGCCGGTGAAACGTGCTCGGGCTGCGTTTGGGGCTTGGCATCCCTGCACAGGAGCACCTGGCAGACTGCGGGCGGTGACCATGATCAGCACGCACGCAATCGACACTACAATGCTCGCTGCGGCGGGGCCGACCCCGGACGCTGCCGCGGCGACCCCCGGCGTCGCCGGTTTCTGGGACGGGGTGCTTGCCCGGGTTGCCGCCACTACGCCGCCCGACCCGCGGCTGCTGTGGCCCGCGGCGGCGGTCGTCGCCCTGGCGTGGGCGCTGCCGGTGGCGCGCCGGTGGGCGCGAGCACTGACCACGCTCGTACACGAGGCCGGACACGCCGCCGTCGGCATGCTGGTCGGACGCCGCTTCCACGGCTTCGTCGTCGCGGGAGACCTGTCCGGGCGGGCGGTCACCTCCGGCCGCAGCCGCGGGCCCGGCCGCTGCATCACGGCCTGGGCAGGCTACCCGATGCCCGCGATTGTCGGGGCGGGCGCCGTGCTCGCCGTCCTGTCGGGCTGGGCGGGCGCGGTGTTGGCGGTGGCGCTGGTGGTATTGGTCGTGCTGCTGGCGATGAGCCGATCCGTGCGCACCGCAGTACTGGTGACGTTGTGCGGCGCGGCGGTGGCGGCCCTGTGGTGGTGGGGTGACACCACCGTAGCCGTGCCGCTGCGCGCCGGCGTGGTGGCAGGCGTTGGACTGCTGCTGCTGGCCGGGGCGTGGGAATCACTCGGCGACGTCGCCCGCTCGCGTGACGGCGGCGCCGACCACCGCACACTGGGGGCGCTCACCCCCCTACCGGCCGGATTCTGGTGGTTGACCTGGACGCTGGTCGACGCCGGTGCTACCTGGCTGGTCGTGCGCGCCGTCGCCGAGCTGTGGTGAGGGATGTGATTCGTCAGGTGTCCGCGGGCCGCAAGTGGAGCGGGTGACGGGAATCGAACCCGCGCTGTCAGCTTGGGAAGCTGAAGTTCTACCATTGAACTACACCCGCATGCCTCACCTGGGTGAGGTGCCCGCACAGATTACCACGCGACCGGCCTGGCGCAACGCGCCACCGCTCCGACCCTGGGAGCAGCCGGACCGTGAGATACCTCGCGTATGGGTAGAACAACCCCCGAGACGGGCTGCACGCCGCCGCGCCGATCTGTCAGCATGACGCCATGACTGCTTCGCCCTTCAGTGCGCCCGAACCGCAGAACAACGATGGCTCCTATGGGGCGAACCTCAACGACGCTCCCACCGTGAGCTACCCGTACTCTCAGGGTAACGGCGCTTCAAACGCCTCCACCGCCGAGACCGCCGATCCCTACCGCCAACCCGACGCCTACCCGGGCGTCCAGGACTACCCGGGTGACGCCTACCCGACCGGGTATGAGCAGGCGCAACAGGCCGGCTACCAGCAGCAGGGCTACCAAGACCCGAATTACAGTCAGGCCGACTATCAGCAGGGCTACCAGGACCCCGCTTACCAGCAGGGCTACCAGCAGCCGGGTTACCAGGGGTCCGCGGCGGCATACGGCCCGCCCTACGCGATGTACGACCAGAAGTCCAAGGTCGCCGCAGGCCTACTGGGCATTTTCCTGGGGTCGCTCGGCGTCCACAACTTCTACCTCGGCTACACCGGCAAGGCCGTCGCCCAACTGCTCATCACGCTGCTGTCCTTCGGTATCCTCGCTGTGGTTTCGGCGATCTGGGGGCTGGTCGAGGGCATCATCATCCTTACCGCCACCCCCGGCGCCCAGCCGTGGGGCGTCGACGCCAGGGGCGTGCCGCTGAGCAACTGAGTCGGCCGCGGCGCCCCGACCCGGGTGCCGGGGCGCCGGCAACCTGGCACAATCGGGGTCGTGCTGCTTTCCGACCGTGACATCCGCGCGGAACTCGAATCCGGTCACGTCGGCCTCGAGCCCTACGACCCGGAGATGATCCAGCCCGCCTCCATTGACGTGCGCCTGGACCGCTGGTTCCGCCTATTCGACAACCACCGCTACCCGGTCATCGACCCCGCCGTTGAGCAGGACCGGCTCACCCACCTGGTCGACGTCGGCCCCGATGAGCCGCTGGTACTGCACCCCGGCGAGTTCGTGCTCGGCTCCACCTACGAGCGCGTCTCCCTGCCCGACGACGTCGCCGCCCGCCTGGAGGGAAAGTCCAGCCTGGGGCGCCTCGGCCTACTGACCCACTCCACCGCCGGATTCATCGATCCCGGCTTCTCCGGGCATGTCACCCTGGAGCTGTCGAACACGGCCACCATGCCCATCAAGCTCTGGCCCGGCATGAAGGTCGGGCAGCTGTGCTTCTTCCGGCTGTCCTCGCCCGCCGCCGCCCCCTACGGCCAGGGCGCCACCGGCTCGCGCTACCAGGGCCAGCGCGGCCCTACGGCCTCGCGCTCCCACCTGTCCTTCCACCGCGTCCGCATCACCGACCCCGGTTCCCCGGACGACGATGCCACCGCGTGTCATCCCGAAGGGGCCGGGGCATGAGCCAGCCTCAAGCGCCCCGGTCCGCCGGCCCGGCCATGCCGGACTTCTTCACCGCCGGCGCCGACCTGGCCATCACCCTTCCGGATACCACGCTTTCCGCGGTCGGCTCCTTCCCGGTGGGCCGCGCCGACTCCCAGCACCTGCTGCTGCTCGCCGACGACGTTACCGTCGACGAGGTCGAGGCCCTCGCCCTGTCCCTGGACGAACATGCCGGCTGGGTGGGCGCCTCCCGGTTGCAGGTGGCTCCCGGCGCCGAGCTGCAGGGGCCCTGGCATGTCGACGGCGAGCTGCGCCGGGTGCTGGAACTGCCCGATTGGGCGTCCCAGGTCATGGTCCTGGACTGCCCACCGCAGCGCGCCGGCGCCCTGCCGCAGGAATTGGTCGGCGTCGACCCGCTCACCGACGCCTTCCCCCTCGCTCAGCCGACCGGCACGGAGCTGCTCGCCCTGATCCGCCTGCGTGCCATTGCGCGCCGCCTGGCCGGTGGGATTCGCCTGGCCGGCGACCCGGCTGCGCCCGGCGGCCGCACCCGACCGGTGCTGGTGGTCCCCGACCCGGAGCGCTCCACCACCCTGACCGTGTACTCGCCCGTGTGGATTGTTCCCGACGGCGTCGTCGCCCTGACCGCCCCGGTCGCGCCGGGCGCGCACGTGCTACTTCAGCCCGACTCCACGCCGGGCCCAACCGGTTTGGCGTCCATACCGCCGGAGGAGTTGGACAGGTTGGTTGAGACGTTGGGGGAGGACGCGCTCGACGCCGCCTGGCGCGCCGCCGAACAGCACCGTCACGAGCAGGCCGAGCAGGAGGCGCAGGCCCTCGCCGCGGGAATTCCCGTGGAGGAGCTGCGCGACGGGTACGGCGTGGTTACCGACGTGGCGGAGGAGCGCCCCGACTGGGGCGGGATCGAGATCCGCGTCCAGGCGGCCGAGGCGGTGCCGCTGGCGGTGCGCGGCGAGTCCTGGGCGCGCGGCGGGGTGATCGCCTACCAGGTTGTGTGGGCACCCCTCGACCCGGCCGACGCTCACCACGAGTACCCTCCCACCGACGTTCGGCGGGCGCGCGATGCCGCCGGGGCACTGATTGAGAAGATCGCCGCCACCCTGCTGGGCGGCGCCGGGGGAGTGGTGGTGGACGACGACGGGTTCTTGGTGGCGCTTTGACCGTCCCCGCAACAGCCGCTGCCCGGCGTGAACGACGCGCCGGGGGCCGGTTGGGGACGGCACCGGCCCCCGGAACACGCCCACGGGTCAGGGCTCGACGGTGAAGGACACCTCCGTGCCCAGATCATCCCCGGAGACTCTCACCGTGACCTCGCCTATGCCCGTTGGACGGATCACCGCGAGCGCACGGCCCTGATACGTCGTGAACGTGTCGGACAGGAAGGATTCCTCGTGGCTCGGGCGGGCGGAGCCCAGTCCCTGCAGCACCGCCGGTCCCGCGACTTCCACCGTGACTGGTCGGTCCGCGGCCGGGTTGAGGCGGCCGGCGGCGTCGAGCAGTGAGATCGGCACGAAGGCCAGTGATGCGTCGTCGGCCCGCACCGGCCCCGCCTCGACCTCCGCCTTGAGCGCGGCCACCGGCCCCGCCGTCTCCAGGCTCGTACGGCCGAGCTCCTGGCCGTCGCGGTAGGCGACGACGGTGAGTTCGCCGGGCTGGTAGGTCGTGTCCGCCTTCGCGTAGAAGGGCAGGTCGGTGCCGACGGGCGTGCGAGCGACCTCGGCGCCGTTGACGAGGAAGGCGACCTCGTCGGCGTCGGCATAGGCCTCGACCGTGACGGGGCTGCCGGCCGGTACATCCCACGTCCACGACGCGACCGAGTCCGTCCACGTCCACGAGTGCGGCGCGATCGGCTCGGTGAAGTGCTCCGGCCGCTGGACGGCCAGCACCGGCTTCTTGCACAGGCCGACGGCGACCTCCCGGTACAGGGAGATCGTCTTGCGATCGCCGAGGATGTCGATGTCGCCGGAGCCCGCGAGCAGGTACGGGTAGGCGGCGCCCATGCCGGAGGCCTGGTCGTCGGAGTAGATGGGGCGGGCGATGCCGGCCTCGCCCAGGTAGTCCCAGCCGGTCCAGGTGAAGTCGCCGATGACATAGGGCAGCTCCTGGACGAGCCTCCAGTAGGTGGCGATGCGCGTGGAGAAGGTCTCCGAGCCGACGATGACACGGTTCGGGTCGGCCTCATGCTCGATCCGGTAGCGCACGTCCGCATAGTTGTGTCCGAGGATGTCGACGGCGTCGGCCGCCTCGGTGATCTTGTCGGTGATCTCCGGAAGGCTCATGATCGCCGACATCATGTCGTCGGCGTCCGCCATGGCGGTATTGATGTCGCCGGAGTCGGCGCCCTCGGCGGGGGAGTCCGCATCGGAGCCCTGACCGGCCTGCTCGCGCATCTGCGCGAGTTCGTCCAGGATCGCCATCATCGCGTTGAGGGAGTTCAGGACGTACCGGCTGGAGTCCAGGGAGCGGAGTTTCTCCGCGATGGTGCGGGCGCGGCGGGCGCCGTGGGGGGTGCCGATTTCGGGGATCTCGTTGCCGATCGAGTAGAGGATCACGCTGGGGTGGTTCAAGTCCTTGGCGACGAGGGACTCGACGTCGCGCTCCCACCACTCGGGGAAGGCCAGGGAGTAGTCATCGGTGGTCTTCGCGTCGGTCCACACGTCCCAGGTCTCGTCCATGACGAGCATGCCGTGGCGGTCGCAGGCCTCGAGCATGGCCACGCTCATGGGGTTGTGTGATGAGCGCAGGGCGTTGAAGCCGGCGGCCTTGAGCAGACGCACGCGGCGGTCCTCGGCGGCGGCGATGCAGGCGCCGGCGAGGACGCCGTTGTCGTTGTGCACGCAGGCGCCGTGCAGATTGACGGTCCGGCCGTTGAGACGCAGCCCGTGGATGGGATCCAGACGCAGGCTGCGAATGCCGAAGCGGGCCTCGGCCGTGTCTTCGGCATCGCCGCTGCCGAGGGTGACGCGGGCCGTGTACAGGGCGGGGGAGTCGGTGCTCCAGCGTTGCGGGGCCTGGATGTAGAGGCGCCGGCGGCCGGTTTGGGTCTCGCCGGCGAGGGTCGATACGCGCAGTGTCCCGGTGGCGGCGAGGGCGCCGTCGGGGCCAAGGACCTCGATGCGGGCGTCGGTGGTGGCGGTGGTAATGGAGCCGTTGACCACGGGGACGGCGACTTCAACGACGGCGAGTTCGTCGTCGATCTCCGGGGTGGTCACCTGGATGCCGGTGGGGGCGATGTGGACGAGCGGGCCGACAAGCAGGTGGACGGGGCGGGTGATGCCGCCGCCGGAGTACCAGCGCGAGTCGTTGTGGGCCTGGGCCTCGACGGTGATGACGTTCTCCTCGCCGTAGCGCAGGTACGGGTCGAGGCTGACGTGGAAGAGGGTGTAGCCGCCCGGCCGCTGGGCGGCGAAGGCCCCGTTGACCTTGACGACGGCGTCGCGGTAAACGCCTTCGAACTCCAGGGCGACGCGGCGGTTGCGCCACTGGGCGGGTACGTCGATGGTCTTCTCGTAGACCCAGGCGCCGGAGCGGAAGTAGGCGTTGTTGCCCTGGTTCTCGCTGCCGGGATCGCGGCCGCCGGCGAGGACGGCGTCGTGGGGAAGGTCGACTACCCTCGTGGGGGCGGCGCCGAGGAGACTGGCGAAGGCGCCGGTGTTCTCGCGGAAGGTCCAGCCGCGGTTGAGGTCGGTGCGTTTCATGGTGTTGTGGTCCCTTCGGGCCGGCGCTCCGTCGCGCCGGCATTGGTTCTATGGCGCTTATCATGACCGATTCAACGCCGGTGTGGGGTACGAGACCGCCAAGTGCCTTCGCGTCAGGTGGTAGGTCGAGGACACGGGTTGGCCCACGAGGAGCTGTCAGAGGCCGCTGGTTCATCTCCGACCAGCAACTCGATCTGGTCGGTGCACTCAAGCCCAGCATCCCGACGTGCGTTTGTCTTGATCTCGAACCTCCCGTGTAGGAAGAACCCGAGGCGCAACCTACCGCAGCACGCCGTCGCCGCGGCGCGGCACCAGACGCGACTCCTGGGCGCGGGCGGCCGTCTCGCTCCAGCGCCAGCCGTTGAAGGCCACCGCCTCCGTCAGCGAGCGCGACCACGCCACCGGCTCCTCGCCGCGCTCCCGCCCCACCGCCATGTAGTGGCGCAGCAGGCCCGCACTGGCCAGGGCGTCGTCGAGCGCCGTGTGATGCCGCCCGATCTCCACGCCCGCGGTCTCACAGCAGGTGACCAGCCGCCGCGACGGCGTGGCCATGAAGTGCCGTGCCATCTCCATCGTGCACACGCGCGGCACCCGCGCTCCGCGCTCCAACCGGTCCAGGCCGCCCAGCGCCTGGGTGAGGAAGCCGACGTCGAAGCGCGCGTTGTGGGCGACCACCGCCCGCCCCGCCAGGTCGCGCACCAGCAGGTCGGCGACGTCGGCCAGGGCGGGCGCCCCGACCAGGTCCTCGGCCACAAGCCCGTGAATGTACGTCGGGCCCACATCGACACCGGTGCCCGGGTTCACCAGGGTTGACCAAGTGCGCTCCACGGCGCCGTCGGGGCCCGCCAGTACCAGCCCGATCTCAATGATCGAATCCGCCGCCGGGGACAGGCCCGTGGTCTCCAGGTCGACGACGGCGTAGCCCACCCGCGAAACGTCCACGGTCTCCGGTGCGCCCGCGGCGGAGCGGGGCTGGAGAGTCTGGCGCAGTGGACGACGCGTGCGGTGATAGAAGGGCATCGGCCCCATGGTAGGCGTTCGCCGCAGGCCGGCCCCACCCTTGGTTCTCTCCCAACACTCCCGGCTGGGACCCGGCCGACCGGGCTAAAGTCGAGTCATGACGACCACGCCTGCCAACGAGTCCACCGGCGCCGCTGCCGCCGCACCAACCGACGCCCTGACCACCCCGGCGACTACGCCCATCACCAACACAACCATCGCCGCCCAACTTGCCCACCGCACCATCCGCGCCTACACCTCCGAGCCGGTCGCCGAGGACGTCGTTACCACCCTGCTCGACGTCGCCCGCCACGCCGCCAGCTCCTCCTTCCAGCAGCAGGTCACCGTCATCCGGGTCAAGGACCCCGCCGTGCGCGAGCAACTCCACCTCGCCTCCGGCCAGCCCTACGTGGGCGGCGACCGCGGGGAACTGTTCGTGTTCGTCGTCGACCTGCACCGCAACGCCGTCATCCGCGAGCGCGCCGGCGCCTCCCTGGAGCCGCTCGAGCGCACCGCCCTGTTCCTCCAGGGCGTGGAGGACGCCGTCATCGCCGCCCAGAACATGGTCGTGGCCGCCGAGTCCCTGGGCCTGGGAACCGTCTATCTCGGCTCCATCATTGGCGACGTCCGTCGCGTCATCTCCGCCCTGGGCCTGCCCGAACGCACCTACCCGCTGCTCGGCCTGCTCGTGGGTCACGCCGCCCAGGAGCCCCAGTACAAGCCGCGCCTGCCCCGCGAGATCGTCACCGCCGTTGACGCCTACCCCGACCTCGACGCCCACGCCGACGCCCTGGCCGCCTACGACGCCGAGGTCCAGCAGTACTACGACCTGCGCGACACCAACAACCGGGTGGACTCCTTCACCACGCAGATCGCCCGGGCGCTGGGCGGCGGCCCCGCCTCACAGGCGCCCGTCCTGGACGTCCTGCACGAGCAGCGCCTCTGCCTGCACTGAGGCGAGGCGCGATGCCGACCTCCTTGGGAGCCGACCGGCCGGGCCGAGCCGGCAGCGCCGTGCCCGCCCCGGTCGGGCCGGAGGCCCTCCCCGCTGGGTTTGGCGCCGTGCCCGCCCCGGTCGGGCCGGAGGCCCTCCCCGCCGTACAGCGATTCGACTTTCCTATCGCGCTCATCGCCGGCGAGCTCCTCGCGGACGCGGGCGCCGACGCTCCCTTCGCCCCCGGCGGGCGACCCCGCTTCCGCACCCTCGCCCGGGTTGGCGACGGCAACGCGGTCTTCCCACTCGCCTCCCTGACCAAGCCGATCGTCGCCTGGAGCGCCCTGATCGCCGTCGACCGCCACCTGCTGGACCTCGACGCCCCCGCCGCGCCCGAACTCCCCGGCGCCACCGTCCGCGATCTGCTCGCCCACGCCTCCGGCGTCGCCTTCGACTCCGATGCCGTGCTGGCGCCGCCGCGACAACGGCGCATCTACTCCAACCGCGGCTTCGAAATCCTCGGTCGGCACCTGGAGGAGGCCACCGCCACCCCGCTCGAGGCGTGGGTGGAGGAGGCCGTCCTCGAGCCCCTCGGCATGGCGAGCGTCCGCATCCCCGGCTCGCCCGCTCACTCGGGGACGGGTAGTGCCGCCGACCTGGCCGCCTTCGCCCGCGAGCTCGCGGCCCCCACACTCGTCTCCCCCGCACTGGCCGAAGCCGCACGCCGCCCCGTCCACCCCGGGCTGCCGGGCGTCCTGCCCGGATATGGGCGCCAGGCCGTAAACGACTTCGGCCTGGGCCTGGAGGTCCGCGGCGCCAAACAGCCGCACTGGACCGCCCCCACAAGCAGCCCCGAGACCTTCGGCCACTTCGGCCAGTCCGGGTCCTTCATCTGGATAGACCCGGTCGCCCGCCGCCAGGCGGTGTTCCTGGGTGCGCGCCCCTTCGGCACCGTGCACCGGGAGAACTGGCCCGCCCTCGGCGCCCAGATCCTCGCCCTGTGACTAGGTCCGGTTGTGTAAGTGCTTGGGTGGAGGTGCGCGGTTGGGTGGCGGTGTGTGGCTGTTGAGCCTGTCGGTTGGACCGCTGTTCCCCCGTTGGACCCCTGTTCCCCCGTTGGACCGCCGTAGCCGCCGGTTACAGCGGTCCAACGGGGCGTGGGCGGTCCAACGGGGCGTGGGCGGTCCAACCGGGGCGTGGGCGATCCAACCGGGGCGTGGGCGATCCAACCGGGGCGGTGCAAGACCCACTCGCCCCTTCGACGGGCGCACACCAAGCCCACTCAAACTGGAGCCCGGTAGCCACCAGATACGACGAACTCGCCGCCCGCTACCAGACCACCACCCACATCGCCAGCACCGCCCCACCAGCACAAACGACTTACACAACACGACCTAGGGCATCGGCGCCGCGCACGCTTAGCCGCTCGCCTCAATCATTCCAATCGGGACTTTTCCTTGAAAACAAGCCATTGTTGAAATTGCCCGGTATTCGGCGCCGACACTCCCATGTGCGGCGAAGGCGCCGGCGCACATGGGAGCTTTCCCGCGTCCGCGGCGCGCTCGGTGAAACCGCGGAATCTCGCGGTTCGTGTACTGGGCGTCGACGGCTAAGCGTGCGGCACTCGTATTGACGCATCTTGACACGCGTAATGAAGGTCGGAGCGGGTGCGTCCCGGGCCGGCCTGCGGTCCTGTGCGGACTGCGCGCCGCCGAGATTACGGCTGCGTGCCTGCACGGCGCCGCCGGAGCGCCTGCCGCCCGCTCAGTCGAGGTCGACGACGACGGGCACGTGATCGCTGGGGCCCTTGCCCTT
Source organism: Actinomyces glycerinitolerans (assembly GCF_900098745.1). Lineage (GTDB taxonomy): Bacteria > Actinomycetota > Actinomycetes > Actinomycetales > Actinomycetaceae > Actinomyces > Actinomyces glycerinitolerans. The sequence goes on along the minus strand of NZ_FQTT01000011.1, from coordinate 369,001 downwards.
GCGCTCGTCCCGGTCGATGGCGGCGTCCCGCACGCGCGTCGCGAAGGCCGCCGAGCCGTACACGAAGTCGATGCGCATGCCCTCGTTGCGGGGGAACCGCAGCTGCTGGTAGTCCCAGTAGGTGTAGTTGGTGACGCGCTCGCGGGTGACCTCCCGCAGGCCGGCCGCCTCCAGTGCCGCCAGGGCCGCCCGCTCCGGTTCGGACACGTGCGTGGCGCCCTCGAAGACGCTCATGTCCCACACGTCCTCGTCGCGCGGCGCCACATTCCAGTCACCCACCAGCGCCAGCGACTGGCTCGGATCCGCCGCCAGCCAGCCGGCCACGGCGTCACGCAGCGCCGCCAGCCAGGCCAGCTTGTACTGGTAGTGCGGGTGGGTCAGCTCCCGCCCGTTGGGCACGTACAGGCTCCACAACCGCACCGCGTCGCCGTTCCCGCCCCCGACGGTGGCGCCCAGCGCCCGCGCCTCCACCACCGGCTCGGCCCCTGCCTTCGCGGCCCAGCCCGGCTGCCCTGGAAAGGCGGCGACGACGTCCGTCAGCCCCACCCGGGAGGCGATGGCGACGCCATTCCACTGGTTCAACCCGTGCACGGCCAGTTCGTAGCCGGCCGCCTCGAAGGGTGCGCGCGGGAACTGGTCGGGGCGGCACTTGGTCTCCTGCATGGCCAGCACGTCCACGTCCCGGCGCTGCAGGAAGTCGACGATCCGGTCGATGCGGGTGCGGGCGGAGTTCACATTCCAGGTGGCCAGGCGCATGCGTGCAGGCTACCGCGACCACTTGCCGACGACGACGGGGCCGGGCGATTAGGCTCGCCGTATGGGAACCGCACTCATCACCGGCGCCACCAGCGGCATCGGCCTGGAGCTGGCCTGGCAGCTCGCCGAGGCTCGCCACGACCTCGTCCTAGTCGCCCGCACGCGGACGCGGCTGGACCAGGTCGCCAAGCACATCAGCCAGGTGGCGGGCGTGGGCGTGCAGGTGATCGCCGCGGACCTGTCCGTTCCCGCCGACGTCGCCCGCGTCGCCGAGCGCCTGCGTGTCGAGGCGCCCGCAGCCGGCCCCTCGGCGGGCCCGGCGCGCTCTGATGCCCCCCACACCGCCGCGCAGGTGGCCGCCCGCCCCATCGACCTGCTCGTCAACGATGCCGGCTTCGCCGTCGGTCAGCCCTTCACCAGTGGCGACATCGCCCAGGAGCGGCGCGCGCTGAACGTCATGGTCGGCGCCGTCATGGAGCTGACCCATGCGGTCCTGCCGGGGATGATCGCCCGCGGGCATGGCGCCGTCCTGAACGTCTCCTCCGTGACCGCGCTGACCGCGATGGGCACCTACGCCGCGCATAAGGCCTGGGTGCGCACCTTCACCGAGGGGCTGGCCAGCGAGCTGCGCGGCACCGGGGTGACGGCCACCGTCGTCAACCCCGGGCTGACCCGCTCGGAGTTCCACGACCGCGCCGGCATGGAGGCCGCCTGGCCGCAGATCGCCTGGCTGCGGGCCGACGACGTCGCGCGGGCCGCGCTCGCGGCGGTGCGCCGCGGCCAGGTGATCTGCACCCCATCGCTGCGCTATCTCGGTGTCAACGCCCTGCTGCGCGTGGCGCCCCGCGGGGTGGTGCGGCGCGTCGCCGGGCATGCCAGCGTGCGCACTCGGTACTGACTTCGGTACCTGCAGGGCATAGGTCCTGACTTTTCCTGACGCCCTGTGATATCCTGCATAAGGTCAGGAAGCCCTGTGTAGGTCCGTGTTCCCAACGGACGGGGCGTGACATTCCCGGAGTATGAGGGGGTGCCGCGTGGTACGTCTCGTCAGGGCGCTATGGCGCGGCTACACGCGCTTGTTCAGCGGCTGGACGCGAATCGCGCTGGCGGTGCTGCTCGGCGTGGTCCTGGGGGTCGGCGGCTTCACCGTGTACTACTCGGGCGTCACCGGCTACCTCGGTGACGATCCGGCCACCTGCGCCAACTGTCACGCGATGGATGAGCAGTACGAGGCCTGGCAGCGGGGCAGCCACCATGACGTGGCGACCTGCAACTCCTGCCACGCCCCGCACGACAACATCGTCTACAAGTACATCAACAAGGCGGACAACGGCTTCTGGCACTCCCTGAAGTTCACCTTCCAGAACTACCCGGAGAACATCCAGATCCGCGAGCACAACCGCGAGATCACCGAGGCTGCCTGCCTCTACTGCCATGGCGACTTCGTCGACCAGGCCACCAACAGTTCCACCCACAAGGACGAGACGGTGTCGTGCATCCGCTGCCACGACGGCGTCGGGCACATGAGGTGACGCGACATGAGTACCGAGAGGGAAGATGCTGCTATGGAGGACCCCCAGGTGGATGCTCCGGAACTCGACGACGATGCCATCGACTCCGACGCCGGGGACGACGTCGGCGTGGCGGATGACGCCAAGAAGAAGTCCCGGCCCGGCCGCTCCCGCAAACTGGTGCCGGCCCTGGTGCTGGTGACCGTGGCCGTGGCCGCGGCCGCCGTGACCTGGCTGCTGACCACGATCTTCGAGCACAAGCAGGAGTCGGCGGCCTCCTTCACCGAGGTGGTGGAGCTGACCGACACCTCCTACGACCCGGCCGTATGGGGGCAGAACTTCCCCATCCAGTACGAGCAGTACCTCAAGACCATCGAGGACACCGACGGCGACTTCATCCCCGCTACCCCCACCGCCGATGATCCGCGCGAGTACCACACGCTGTCCCGGATCGAGTCCGAGACTCGCGCGCAGCGGATGTGGCGCGGATACGCCTTCGCGGTGGACTACACCGAGCCGCGCGGACACGAGTGGGCGCTGGCGGACCAGCGCTACACCGAGCGCACCGGCGAGCGCTTCAACCAGCCCGGCACCTGCCTGAACTGCCACGCCTCCATGCCCGAGGTCTATGACGAGCTGGGCGACGGCGACCGTGAGGCCGGCTTCCACGCCATGAACGCCATGAGTTACGACGAGGCCTATGAGCACGCCTCCTCCTCGATCGCCTGCATCGACTGCCACGACCCGCAGACGATGGAGCTGACCATCACGCGGCCCGCCTTCATCGACGGCATCCGCAAGGCCAAGGCCGCGGAGGGCGTGGAGGACTACGACGTCAACCGGGACGCCACCAACCAGGAGATGCGCACCTACGTGTGCGCCCAGTGCCACGTCGAGTACTACTTCGCCGGAGACTCCAAGACGCTGACCTTCCCGTGGGACAACGGTCTGACCGTCTACGACGCCATGGACTACTACGACGAGGTCGGGTGGACCGACTTCACCCACGAGGAGTCCGGCGCCGACCTGCTCAAGGCACAGCACCCCGACTTCGAGACCTGGTCGCAGGGCATCCACGCCGCCAACGGAGTGACCTGCGCCGACTGCCACATGGCCTACAGCCGCGTAGGCGCGAACAAGGTCTCCAACCACCAGATCATGAGCCCGATGGCCAGCGACGAGACCATCAACGCCTCCTGCCTGACCTGCCACCACTCCACCGCGGATGAGATGCGCGAGCGGGTGGACGGCATCCAGACCCGCTGGCAGGAGTCGCTGAACGTCTCCTTCACCGCCCTGGATGCGCTGATCACCGACATCGCCGCGGCCGATGCGGACGGCAGCGCGTCGGCGGAGGAACTGGCCACCGCCCGCGACTACCAGCGCAAGGCGCAGTTCGTGATCGACTACTCCTTCTCCGAGAACGGCCGCGGCTTCCACGCCCCGGCGTACTCGATCTCCATCCTCAACCAGTCGACCGACTGGGCCCGCTCCGGGCAGTTGGCGCTGCGCGGCGTCGAGGTCGAGAACGGGATCGGCCCGGCCATCCCCGAGCAGCACATGCCGGACAGCGGCAACTGACGGGGCGCGGGAACGGTATGACCCAGGCGCAGGACAGCGCGGAGCAGCAAGCAGCAGGCACCGCCGACCAGCCGGATCGGGAGGCACTGGCGGCCTTCCTGGCCACCGCCCCGGAGGAGCTGAAGGGCTGGGCGGCCGCCCAGCTGGACGCGCTTCAACCCACCGCTGAGGCAACGGGCGAGGCGGCCGGGGAGGCGGACGCGCCCGACGGCGGCACCGCCCCCTCCGGGCCGGACGCGCAGGGAGACTCCGACTCCGACGTCGAGGCGGCGGCCGACGTCGAGGACCTGCTGGCCGACGACGACGATGCCGCCCCGCGGCCGCGGCGGAGTGCCTCGGCGGGGCGCGAGCGCACCCCCTCGGCGATTGAGCGCCGCACCGGCGTCTCCCGCCTGAACCTGGCGCTGGTGGCGCTGCTGGCCGCCGCCGTGGTTATCATCGTGCAACAGGCGGGCCGGGGCGACACCGCGAGCACGGCCCTGCCCGAAGGCCACCCGTCGGTCGCCGCCACGGCCGCGGCGAGCGCCGTCGCCGCCATGGATGAGGCCGAGCCGGTGGACGCCGAACGGGAGGCGGAGCTCCGGGCACAGGCCGAGGCTGACCCCGAGGACATCGAGTCCCGCCAGGAGCTGGGCGTCATGTACCTGAAGGCGGCCCTGTACCAGGACTCCATCACCTGGCTGCAGCAGATCCTCGACCTCGACCCGGACAACCTCGACGCCCTGCTGACCATCGGCGTGGCCGAGTACCAGTCCAACCGGTACGAGGAGGCCGAGACGCACTGGCTGCGCGCCTCCGAGATCGATCCGGAGGTGGCCGAGCCCTGGTACAACCTCGGCTTCCTGTACATGGCCCGCACCCCGCCCGACGCCGAGCGGGCCAACCAGTGCTGGGAGAAGGTGCTCCAGCTCGCCCCCGACTCGGAGATGGCCGCCAACGTCCGCGGCCACGTGACCACCATGGGATCGGCCACCGCGACGCCGAGTGCGGGGTGAGCGGATGGAGCTGACCCTTCCGGTCGCCCTGCTGGCCGGCCTCGTCTCCTTCGCTTCGCCCTGCTTCCTGCCGATCGTGCCCGCCTTCGTGGGGCAGCTGGTGGGCGCGGACGCGGGCCCGGTACGCCGCCGCACCGCCCTGGCCAACTCGGTGAGCTTCGTAATCGGCTTCTCCGTGGTGTTCATCGCCCTGTGGGCCTCGCTGGGGCTCCTCGGGCGCTCGCTGGGCCCCCACGTGGTCTACGCGCGCATGGCCGGCGGCGCGGTGCTGGTGCTCATGGGGCTGCATGTGGCGGGCATCCTGACACTGCGGCCCTTCGACACGCTGGTGCGGGCGTCGGGCCCCGCCGACGCCGCCGGGTCGCCGCTGCGCGCCGCCCTGATGGGAGTCGCCTTCGGGGCGGGCTGGACCCCGTGCATCGGCCCGATCCTCGGCGGGATCCTCGCCCTGGCGACGGCGAGCCCGACGGCGTGGTCCGGCGTCGCCCTCATGGCCGCCTACTGCCTGGGCCTGGGGATTCCGATCGTCGCCGTCGCCATGGGTTCGGCCCAGGCCACACGGAGGTTCGACTGGTTCCGCCGCCACCACGTGGGAGTCTCGCTCGTAAGCGGGGGCATCCTTGTGGTCATTGGGCTGCTTATGATCGCCGGACTGCTGGGAAGACTGTCCGCCCTGATCCCCACCCCGGGGCTGTGAGGAGGTACCTGAAGGTGAGACAGACCGACACGCGGCCGACCGGGCCGGCGCAGTCGCCCGCCGCGAAGCAGGCGGGCACCACCGGTGAGCCCGGCGGCGCCGGAGCCGTGGACGGCCTCGATGATCAGGCCGCGCCGTCCCCGGGTCAGCTGGCCGGGCAGGTGTACGCCTTCCTCTACAACAAGACCGTCGGCCTGGTGCTGATCCTGTTGGCCGGCCTGCTGGGCCTGCTGGGTGCGATCCTCCCGCAGATGCCCGCCTCCGCCAGGGCGGATGCGCAGGCCGCCGAGCAGTGGCTGGAGCAGGTGCGGCCGGTGTTCGGCGGCTGGACCGGCATGCTGCGCGCGCTGGGCGCCTTCAACATGTTCACCTCGGTGCCGTTCCTGGTCGTGATGGGGCTGCTGGCCGCCTCGATCCTCGCCTGCACGGCGCACCGGCTGCCGGTGATCTGGCGGGCCGCCCGCCACCCCCGCACCCGGGTGACCGCACGTTTCTTCGACCGGGCCCGGCTGCGCTCCCACTTCACCGCGCCGGTGAGTGCCGAGGATGCCTTCGAGATCGTGTGCGCCGACGCCCGCCGACACCACCTGCGCGTGATCGTCGACGAGCGGGGACCCGGTCGTAACGCCTACCTGGACCGCAACCACTGGGCGCCCTTCGGTACGGTCTTCGCCCACGTCGCCTTCGTGGTGGTCATGGCCGGATTCGTGGTCTCCTCCCTGACCGGTTTCCGCGACCAGCAGTTCGCCCTGACCGTCGGCCACCCCAAGGACGTCGGCCATGGCACCGCGCTGACCGTGCAGGCCAACAGCTTCCAGGACACCTACTACGAGGACGGCTCTCCCAAGGATTACGTCGCCGACCTGACCCTGCTGGACGCCGGCCGCCAGGTCGCCTCCCAGCAGGTGCGGGTCAACACCCCGCTGAGCTACCACGGCGTCATGTTCCACCAGTCCTACTTCGGGGTCTCCGCCGTCATGCGGGTGGTCGACGCTTCCGGGGCGGAGGTCCTCCACGACGGCGTCGCCCTGGAATGGACCACGTCGGACAAGATCTTCAACTACGGCCACACCACCCTGCCCGACGGCACCGTCATGTACGTGGTGGAGGCGGCCTCCGGGCAGGTCGGCACCGGTATCGAGCCCGGCCAGGTGCGCGTCGAGCTGTACCAGGGCGACGCCACCACACCCAGCGCGCAGGCCGTCCTGGACCAGGGCACGCCCGGCGCGGTGGGCGACTACACCCTCACCTTCGAGCGGGAGCAGCAGTTCACCGGGCTGATCGTGCGCCGCGACCCCGGCGCCCCGATCGTGTGGGTCGGTTTCGGCCTGCTGGCGATCGGCACCTGCATGACCATGTTCTTCCGGCACCGGCGCATCTGGGTGCGGGTCACCGAGGGCGACGGCGGCGTCCTGGTGCAGCTGGCCTCCCCGGACCGCCGCGACTTCGGGTTCAGCGCATTCTTCACCGACATGGCCGTCCGCCTGAGCGGGCAAATGACGCGGCACGCGGAAAGGACCGACGCCGATGCTTGAGTACTCCCAGGCCCTACTGCTGATCACTACCGCCCTGGTGGTGGTCTCCACCATCGCCTACCTGGGCGCCTTCTTCGCCGCCCGCATGTCGCGGGCCGCGGCCGCCGCGCCGGCCGGGGGGACGGGCGTCACCGTCGTCGTCGACACCGGCGACGGCGAGCGCACCGTGGAGGTGACCGGCGGGGTCCAGCGGGCCCCGATCAAGCGCTTCACCGTCACCTGGTGGGCCGCCAAGTCCACCCAGCTGGCCCTGCTGCTGCTGACGGGCTCGCTGATCGCCCGGACCATCGCCACCGGGCACGCCCCCTTCTCCAACCACTACGAGTTCGCCATCTGCTTCGCCTGGGGCATGATGCTGGCGCAGGTGGTGTTCGAGTGGCGCTACCGGGTGCGCACCGTGTCGATCATCGTGCTGCCGGTGATCCTGGCGATGCTCATCTACGCCTCCACCCTGTCCTACCAGCCCAGCCCGCTGATGCCGGCGCTGCAGAACTCCCCGCTGCTGACGCTGCACGTGTTCACCGCCTCCCTGGGCTACGGGGCCGCGGTGGTCTCCTTCGCCGCCGCGGTCATGTACCTGCTGGCCCCGCACGTGCGTTGGCGGGGCTGGCCCCGGCAGGAGGTGCTCGACGACCTGGCCTACCGGGCCACCGTGGTCACCTTCCCCATGCTGACCCTCATGCTGATCCTGGGGGCGCTGTGGGGGAACGTCGCCTGGGGCCGCTACTGGGGCTGGGATCCCAAGGAGACGGCGGCGCTGGTCACCTGGCTGATCTACGGCGCCTACCTGCATGCGCGCGTGACCCGCGGCTGGCGGGGCAACCGCGCCGCCTGGCTGCTGATCCTGGGATTCGCCGCCGTCCTGTTCACCTACCTGGGCAACCTGTTCTTCGGAGGACTGCACTCCTATGCGTGACGATTCGAGTGACGAGCTGCCGGAGGAGACCTCCGCCGACGTGAGCGACCGGCCCGACCCCGAGCCCGCGACCCGGGCCGATGACCCCGAGCCCGCGACCCGGGCCGATGACCCCGAGCCCGCGACCCGGGCCGATGACCCCGACGAGCCTGCCTGGCGCGCCGGCCTCCGCGGCTCCCGCTTCGGGCAGGTGGCCGTGATGATCGTCGCGGCCTTCGCCATCGCCATCGCCGCCTGGTGGGCCGTGGGGCCCGACGACGCCGGCCCGGCCCAGGCCGAGACCGCCGTGGTCACCGAGGTGGACGTGGCGGGGGCGGACAGCGCCCCGGCGGTGGGGCAGAGGGCTCCGGCCTTCACCGCCACCGACCTCGACTCCCAGGAGGTGGTGCTGGATCCGGACGCCATGGAGGGGCGGCCGGTGTGGCTGATGTTCGTGGCCACCTGGTGCACGGGCTGCCGCACCGAGATGCCCGACGTGCAGGCGGCCGCCGCCGACTACGGGGACGACGTCGAGGTGATCGTGGTCTACGTGGGGGAGGATGCCGCCGCGGTGAGCGCCTACTCCGAGCGCGTGGGCAATGACTTCACGCAGGTGCCCGACCGCAGCCAGGCGATCTCCGCCGCCTACGGGATCATGGGCGTGCCCTCGCACTTCTTCATCGGCGCCGACGGCGTCGTGGAGCAGGTACAGGTCGGCCTGCTCACCCCCGAGCAGATGGACGAGTCGCTGCGCGCCCTCACCGGCGCCTGACCAGACGGCCCCCGCCTCGTTCCACCCCACCCTCGCCGAGGTCGGTAGAGGTCACGTGCCGAGTTCGGTCGTTGTGGTGGTCGTCTGTGTGCCCGCGGGCCGGGTGGGGGAGGACTGGTAGGGGGTGTCCACGGTGTGGGGTCGTCTGCCTGCCCTGGGCGTGTGCCGCCTGCGCGTTGGCCACCCCTGCCGGCGGCCGGGGTGAGGGCGCATCCCCTCACGACGACGCTTCGTACCCTCCGGTGGACGCTTCGTACCCTCCGGTGACGGTTCGTACCTCGGGGTGCCGAACCGTCGCCAGAACTGCCGAAGCGCTGGTGCCAAGTGCCGAACCGTTGCGGGAAGTGCCGAACCGTCAACGCCAGGTGCAGAGCCCTCACTGGAACTGCCGAAGCGCTGGTGCCAGGGGCCCAACCGCCGCCGGAACCGCCGAAGCGCTGGTGCCAACTGCTGAACCGTCACCGGAACCGCCGCCGAAGCACACTAACCGTCAACACGCACACCGAGGGCGCCCGGCCATGACGCCTACAGCCCGCTTCCCGCCCTGGAATCAACCCATCCTGCAACGTACGGCGCCGTCGGGTTAGCCTTGGCGGCGTGAGTACCGATGTGATCGCCAACGACTCCCACCGCGCCCGCTTGGCCGAACTCATCCGCGACCTCGCCGTCGTGCGTGGGAAGGTCACTCTTGCCTCCGGGCTGGAGTCCGACTTCTACGTGGACATGCGCCGCGCCACCCTGCACCACGAGGCCGCCCCCCTCATCGGCCACGTCATGCTGGACATGCTGGAGGAGGCCGGCCTGAGCACCGAGGACGTCGACGCCGTCGGCGGGCTCACCATGGGCGCCGACCCGGTGGCCACCGCCATGCTGCACGCCGCCGCCTCCCGCGGGCTGGACCTGGACGCCTTCGTGGTGCGCAAGGCCGCCAAGGACCACGGCATGAAGCGCCGCGTGGAGGGCCCCGACGTCGCCGGCCGCAACGTCGTCGTCCTGGAGGACACCTCCACCACCGGCGGCTCCCCGCTCGAGGCCGTCGCCGCGCTGCGCGAGGCCGGCGCCAACGTGCTCGCCGTCGCCGTGATCGTCGACCGCGCCACCGGGGCGCGCGAGCGGATCGAGGCCGCCGGCCTGCCTTACTACGCCGCCCTCGGACTGGCGGACCTGGGACTTGACTGACGCCGCCGACCGCCCCGCTGCGGCCGACTCCTCCGACACCGCCGGTGCGGACGCGCCGACGGCGCGCGTGCGCGAGGTCGGAGTCGGCCCCTGGCCCGGGGGCCCGGATGCGTGGCCCGACGACCCCCGCTACGACCGGGCGCTGCTGGCCGACGGCGACCGCCGCAACGTCGTCGACCGCTACCGCTACTGGACCATCGAGGCGATCCGCGCCGACCTGGCCGGTCGCGCTCACCCGCTGCACGTGGCCGTGGAGAACCTCTCGCAGGATCTGAACATCGGGTCGATCGTGCGCACCGCCAACGCCTTCAACGTGGCCGCCGTGCACATCATCGGGCGCCACCGCTGGAACAAGCGCGGCGCCATGGTCACCAACCGCTACCTGGACGTGCGCCATCACCCCGAGCCGGACGCGCTGCTGGAGTGGGCCGCCGACGCCGGCTACGAGGTGATCGGGATCGACAACGGGCCGCGGGCGGAGCCGCTGGAGAAGGCCGTGCTGCCGGAGCGCTGCCTGATGGTGTTCGGCAGCGAGGGGGAGGGCATCAGCCCGGCGCTGCTGGCGCGCTGCTCACGGGTGCTGCGGATCGGCCAGTACGGCTCCACCCGCTCCATCAACGTGGCCGCCGCGGCCGCCGTCGCCATGCACGCCTGGGTGCTGCAGCACGCCGGGCCCGCCCCCGACTGAGTCGGGAACGGGCCCGGGGAGACGACGGGACGGGCCGAGTCGTTTGACGTGATCACGGCGCCGCCGGGCGAGTGCCGGGGCGCCGCGGGGTTTAGGCCTTGTCGGCCTCGATGACCGGGTGGTGGGCCGGGGCGTGGGTGACCTCGATCTTGCGCGGCTTGGCCTCCTCGGCCACCGGGATCGTCAGGGTCAGCACGCCGTCGGTGTACTGGGCGGAGATGCGGTCCAGTGCCAGCCCGTGGCCCAGCGTCAGCTGGCGGGCGAAGGTGCCGGTCGGGCGCTCGTGGGCGAGCCACTGCACGTCCTTGGCGTCGGTGGCCGGGCGCTCGGCGCGCACGGTCAGGGTGCGGTCCTCGACGTCCACGTCGATCGTCGCGGGATCCACGCCGGGCAGGTCAATGCGGGCCACGAAGGACTCGCCCTCCCGGTACAGGTCCAGGGGCATGCCCACGGACGCGGGGGTGCGCACCATGCCGCCGGTGAGCCAGCGGTCCAGGTCGCGGAACGGGTCAAAGGATGTTGTTGCCATGTCAACCACCTCCAGTGGTTACGGCCTCGGAGGGTCCGAGAGTCGAGCGGCGGCGTCCTTGCGCGCCGACCGCCTGTGGGTCAATTGTGGACCCCCTCCCGCCGGAGTGATCCGGGTCATCGCCAACGGTGAAACCCGCCGGTTGCGGGACTGCGCGACCAAACAGGACCATGATCCGGTTCACGCGCGAGTGAATCCGTGACAGAATCAGCGGTGCACCACTGACTATTCACTTTCATCAGGAGGCACCCAGTGGCCATTGCAACCCCGGAGTCCTATGCCGACATGCTTGACCGCGCCAAGGCCGGCAAGTACGCCATCCCAGCGATCAACGTCACTTCCTCGCAGACCCTGTCTGCGGCGCTCAAGGGTTTCGCCGACGCCGAGTCCGACGGAATCGTCCAGATCTCCAACGGCGGCGCCGCGTACTGGTCCGGCTCCTCCCGTCTAGACCGGGTGAAGGGCTCCATCGCCTTCGCGGCCTACGCCCGCGCCGTCGGTGACCTGTACCCGGGCGTCATCGGCCTGCACACCGACCACTGCCCCAAGAAGATGCTCGAGCCCTGGATTCTCCCGCTGCTCGAGATCGAGGCGGAGCAGGTCAAGCGCGGCGAGCTGCCGATGTTCAACTCCCACATGTGGGACGGCTCGGCCGAGTCCCTGGACGACAACATCGAGATCGCCGTGGACATGCTGGCCCGCACCAAGGCCGCCAACACCGTCCTCGAGATCGAGATCGGCGCCGTCGGCGGCGAGGAGGACGGCATCACCGGTGCCGAGAACGCCAACCTGTACACCACCGCGGATGACGCCTTCCGCGCCATCGAGGCCCTCGGCCTGGGTGAGAACGGCCGCTACATCACCGCCCTCACCTTCGGCAACGTGCACGGCTCCTACAAGCCCGGCCACGTCAAGCTGCGCCCCGAGATCCTCGGCGACATCCAGAAGGACGTCGCGGCCCGCCTGGGCGACCGCCTGTCCACCAAGGTCGGTGTGAAGGACTCTCCGTTCGACCTGGTCATGCACGGCGGCTCCGGCTCCACCGACGAGGAGATCGCCACCGCGGTGCGCAACGGCGTCATCAAGATGAACGTGGACACCGACACCCAGTACGCGTTCACCCGCCCGGTCGCCGACCACATGTTCAAGAACTACGACGGCGTCCTCAAGATCGACGGCGAGGTCGGCAACAAGAAGACCTACGACCCGCGCGCCTGGGGCAAGGCCGCCGAGGAGGGCATGGCCGCCCGCGTGGTCGAGGCCTGCGAGCGCCTCGGCTCCGTCGGCTCCGCCAAGCGCTGATCGGCCCGGCGACGGCGCGCCCGGCGCGGCGTCGTCGTCCCGGCTCCGGTGTTTCCCGGGGTGCCCGCACGCGGGTGCGGTTGCCCCGGTGCCGTTAAACATCATCTGCGGTCCCGGCACCCACGCGGTGCCGGGACCGCAGCGGCGTTTGGCGGAGACCGTCTCGCACGGTCTCGCACGGTCTGGTGTCGCGGCGGCACGGTGTCTGTTCCCATGGGCAGTGGTCACCGTTGCGTGCCGAGGTCATTGGGGAAAACATTCGACCCATGAGCGTTTCCAGTGGCTTTCATGGGCTTGGTGTGCCGGGCGGATTCTCGCCGTCGGCCCAAATGCGTCGTACGCAGAACCCGCCTTCTCCGCGCAGCACCGAGGAGATGGTTGCGCTCGTGCTGCTCCTCTTGACGTTCATTACGACGTTGGTGCTCGCCCTGATGGCGATTGGATCGTTTGTTGTAGCTAATGCGAGTGGGAATCCGTACGCGATAGTCATGGCGCTGATCTACGGACTCTTGGACCACCCCGGCTGGCTGCTCGTCGCGGTAGCGCTGGAGGTGGTGGCTCTGGCTCAAATGGGGCGGCGGCGGTCGGCGAGCGCGGCGGCAGGACTGCTTGGTCTCGGTGTGCCGATCCTCCAAGACTTCGCAACGACTGTCGCCTAATCTCAGTCCGAGGCGCCTTTGGCGGGCGGGAGCTCTGTCGGGGCTGCCTTGAGATTGGTACTGCTGCCGCTGGTGATCGCGACGGGCGTCGCGGCGGTGATGGCGGGGCGCAGGGGCATGCGTGCTTAACCCGCTGCTGTATCCGTGGGGGTAGGAGCATCCCTGTTCTTGTTGTTGTTGGCGGTGATCGAGGTTGGGCGCGCGTGGCTGAGCCTGGTGTGGTTCACCTTCTGGGAAGTGATGTATCCAGAAGAGGGACAAGTATTGGAGATCGGACCGTGGCTGGCCCCAATGATCATCGATGCTGATCTTGTTTACGGACTGCCCTTCCTCGGGGTTGGAGGCGTGGTGCTGGTGGCGGCGTGTGCTTTCGGGATGCTGGCCGTGATCGCATGGAGCACCCGGATGTGGAGAGCGTTTATTGCTGGGGCGATCGGCGGGCCGGTCATGCTGTTGGTTCATCACCTGGCGGTTTGGGCGGTGTATGCCGATTTCCTGCCCGACTGGCGCTCGCCGTGGATGGGGTTGACTGTCTTGGGTTCCGGGATTCCGTTGGCAATGTCCTTGGCCGCAGTAACGCCCGCGGCGCGCCAGTGGTTCACCGCTCCGAGGTACCCCGTCATCGGGCTATGGTAGCGGCGCGGGGCGCTGGGAGTGCATGTGCACCTTCTGGAATGCCGGCCCTCCCGCGGCAGATCCCTGTGCCCGATCGCCGTTGTCGCAGCCCGAGGCTGGGGCGTCGGCCATCGACGGCAGGCGCATGGCAGCGGCGGGACATCCGGCTACGGCGTCGGTGCCGACGTAGTCCTGGAACCACCTCTGCCCTCTGCTGCGAGCTTTTGTGCTCTGATCCGATGGGTATACCCGCACACCAGGGTGCAAAAGCTCGCAGCAGGACGCAAAGTGTCGGGGTACATCCGATGGTGGTGGAAACGCCCGCGTGTGCCGGTGAGTTGCCGGGTACACTGCGGTGAGTTCGGACTAAGGAGGTCCCGATGAGTGTCACCGGCGAAAGCACGCGGCGCCGGCGGCCGACGGCCGGGCGGGTCGTGGCGCAGTTCTTCTGGTCGCTCATGGTGGCGCGGGTGCTTCTGGGACTGGAAAACGGCAACCTGCTGTCCATCGAGGCCTGGCTGACCCCGCGTGTCTGGCTTTACCCGCTCTTCTTCGGCGTCATGGGCGTGTACTCCTACCTGTACTGGATGCGCCACCGGGACGACTGAGAACATCGCTTGACGAGGCGGGGCGTGTTCGACACCGGCGTAGGACTTCGGTTCGTCGATGCCCTGAACCGGGTCAGGCTTGTCCCCTGTGGTTCGGAGGACGGGAGGGGGCGGGCGGACACCGACATTCGTCGATGGCGTAGGCGCGGCTCACCGGGGACAATGGCCTCGGGCAACGCTCGATGGCGAGATGGAGGGAGCACACGATGATGAGGCGAGCTACGGCCGGGATGCTGTTGGTGGCGGCGCTGGTGGGCGGTGCGGTACCGCAGGTGACGGCAGAGCCGGTGGCGGCGGATGTATCGTCAATGTTAGCGGTGGTCGCCGTGGAGGGATCGGCGGGAGGGACGTTGAACTCCTGGGGCAGCGATACTGACGGAGGACACGAGGTATTATGTATATTACTTCCCTCCTACTGCAAGTATTGGCGTTGATGCGTAGGTATCCGGTGGACCGCTCGATCGGTGGCAGTGGGATGTCGCTAGGAAAGAAGATCACCTACGCGACTCTTGGTGCAGGTTTCCTGGTATTCGATGCGAGCACCTGGGTTGGGGGGCGGTCAGCGGCATCCACCGTAGTACTAACTATCTTGACGGCCTTGGGTTCCGTATTATTGGGCTGGTTTCCGCGCTTCGCCGGAGTGCTTGTAGTCGTTTGCAGTATGGCGGACGAGGTGCTGTCTGCAGGTGTATTGCTGTCCTCGGTCGTGTTACAGCTTGTGGTAGTGGATTGGTTATCGCGACGTTGGGATGCTGCCGTTGTGGCGGTCGTCGCAGTGCATGCGATGACTGGTACTGTCGTTGCGAACGATTCGATGGCGTTTATGCGCGCCCAGGCTGTGCTGACGGCAATCGCTGTGATTGTCGGTATGGCGCTGCGGCAGTACGAGCACAGGCTGGTTGAGCTGGCGGAGCGGGAGGCGCGGCTGCGCTTGGAGCTTGAGAACGAGGAGCTGCGGGTCCGCTCCGAAATCGCGCTGACACTACACGATTCGATCGCAACGGATCTGGCCCAGGTCGTGGTGGCGGGGCAGAGCCTTGCCCGGGACCTGCCCGCCGGCTCCGAGGAGGACCGTGCGCGTGCCCTTGTGGACGCCGGGCAGCAGGCCATGACGCATCTGCGCGGTCTCATGGACGGGTTGCGTACACCGGATTCTGTGACGGAACGTAAGAACATCGACTTGCGCGCCGCGGTCTCCGAGTGCCGCCGGATGTTGGAATCAAGAGGGGTCCTGTTCGAGGCTGGCTCGTCGGTGTCATGGGATGTGCTGCTGCGCGACCTTGATCCTCCGTCGCAGACCCTGCTTGTACTGGCGTTGCGTGAGGGCGCCGTCAACGCCCTCAAATACGCGCCGGATGGATCTACGGTAGTGGTAGAAATCGACCAGATTGGTGACCATATCAACCTCGAGGTTTCCTCCGCGAGGCACACCGGCGGCGGGCAGTCGGCCACAATAGAAGAGATGCGCAGGCAGGGAATGAGCGGCAGCACCGGCCTCAGCGGTTTGGCCATGCGTGCGGCGCGCCTGGGCGGCAAGGTGGTTTACGGCCCCGCAGGCGATCGTTGGCTGCTCGGAGCGAGCGTACCGGTGCGCCTGGGTGCAGAGCCGGATGGCGGAGCCGACGTCCGTGTGGGAGTGGAGTCTGCCGGTGACACGGGGGGAGACTGACAACATGACCGCCTCATCCAATGCCGCTTTGCCGTCGGAAAGCACGCCCCTGCGGGTACTACTCGCCGAGGACAACGCCCTCGTGCGTGAGGGATACGCGGACATGCTCTCTGATCAACCGGGGATCGAACTCGTAGCGGCCGTTGAGGACGGATTCGCCGCACTGCGCGTGCTCGACCTGCACCGAGTGGATGTGGCGCTGGTGGACGTGGAGATGCCGAGGATGGACGGCGTCGAGGCGGCTCGGGAGATTGCTGCCCGTCATCCCGGGGTCGTCGTGGTCATGCTGACCGCCTTTGAGGACAAGGCCCGCCTGGCAGAGGCCCTGGGCGCGGGCGCGCAAGGATTCCTCACCAAGGACATGGACATTGAGCAGATCATCGCTGCTGTGCGCGATGCCGTGGCGGGCAAGACGGTTCTGGGGCCGGAGCCGTTGGAAGTCGCGGCGCAGAGCCTCCGGCAGCGGGCCGCCGAGCGGGAGGCCAACGCTGAGTTCCTCGACCGCGCCGAAGCGCTCTCTCCCCGCCATGCCGAGGTGCTTAAACTGGTGGCTCGGGGACTGTCCAACCGGCAGGTGGCGACGCGGAGCGGGCACACAGAGTCGACCGTGCGCACGTACCTTTCGGAGATCCTCCAAACCCTGAACTGCTCCTCTCGCACCGAACTTGCGGTCAAGGCCAACCGCCTCGGGCTGGTGGCGGATGATTCGGCATGATGGCATCGGCCGACTCGCAGAGTGAGGCGTAGGCAGCAACCTTGGCGGTTCTCGCTACTGCTGGGAGTAGGAAGGTTACTGACATTCGTCGGTGTTCCAGGTGAGGCCTAAGTCATAGCCTTGTATTGCATCGACCGGCGGTTGGTCGATGAGCATGTGACTGCTTTTCAAAGGAGAATCATCATGTCGGTCAAGAGTGCGGGACGCGTTGTTGGATTCCTGTTGGCTGCGTCGCTTTCCATTGGATGTGGGGGAATGGCCGCGGCTGTTCCATCGTCAGACGTCGTGCAGAGCGGGTCGGTTTCTGAAGCCACGGGTTTGTCCGCGGCGGAGACCGAGGAACTCGCCGACGACCTCGAGATACTTTTCACCCGCTACATCCCCATGGGTGCGGATGGGAAGCTGATGGTGAATGAGAACGCCGTTATTGAAGACGGATTCGAGGAGAGTCTTCCAGAACTCCGTATGCTGGCGGACGTCTTGAATGAGGTTGACCAGACGAGTTCAGGCTCGGTACGCGAAGGCGGAATGCAGGCCGAGAGTACCGGATCGTTCGCTCTCTGTGTGGCGCTCAAGGGTTTGGGGGTCCCCGCTGGCAAGGCTTCTTCGGGACTGATCGCGGCCATTAAGTCCGGTATCAAGGCTTGGAACTGGGGTCTTACGGCCAAGACCGTTGCGAAGATTCTCGGCGCTTCGACTGTTAAGGCGCTTGGTGGTCCTGTGGCAATCGGCGTGCAGCTGGCCGCCGCAGCTTTCAGTTGCAGGGGAGAGTTATGAACTCGAAGGCTCCTCAGCGCCGTCGGCCACCGGTGTGGCGGCTGGTGATCGAGTTCTTCTGGGGGCTGCTACTGGCCAGAGTGATACTAGGACTGATTGACGGTGACAACCTGAGCTCGGCTGAGGCCTGGTTGACACCCCGCGTTTGGGGATATCCACTTTTCTTCGCCGTCGTCGGGGTGTACTCCTACCTGTACTGGATGCGCCACCGGGACGACTGAGACTTCTGTCTGATTGAACATGACTGCGCCGGTGGCCGTATCACCCTGTGAGTCCAGCAGGTGAATCAGGGCCAGGTCAGGGAAATCCCGCATGGCTGGACCTGGGGAATCGGCGTACAACCGAATCATGAAGACGCAGATGCCGGGTGGGGCAGGCGCCCAGCACCACCAACACAGCCGACCGGGGGCGGACTCCCACTCGATCATCACATTGAACCGTGTGTCGCGCGACTTCGGCCGGCTGCAGGCACTCGCCCCGCTCGACCTGGAGGTCGGTGCGGGGCGAGTGCTCGGCCTGCTCGGCCCCAACGGCGCCGGCAAGACCACGCTCATGTCGATCATGGCCTGTGAGCTGGCGCCAAGCACGGGGACGGTGACGGTCGGCGGCACTACGGTCACCGACACCTCCGCTGCGCGCCGGGCCCGGCGCCGGCTCGCGCTCATGCCCCAGCGCCCGGCGTCGGTCCCGGGATTCAGTGCCCTCGACACGGTCGAGTACGCGGCCTGGACCAAGGGCCTGCCCACGCGCGGGCGACGGGAGACCTGCATGAACGCGCTCGACCGGGTGGGACTGGCCGCGCAGGCCAAGCGACCGTTGCGTACCCTGTCCGGGGGCATGGTCCAGCGCGTGCACCTGGCCGCCGCCCTCGTCAGCCGCCCCGCCCTGCTGCTCCTCGACGAGCCGACCGTGGGCCTGGACCCCGCCCAGCGCATCGCCTTCCGCGCCCTGGTAGAGGAGCTCGAAGACACCGCCACCGTGCTGGCCACCCACCTGGTCGAGGACGTGCGCGCCCTCAGCGACGAGATAATGGTGCTCGACGCCGGGCAGGTCCGCTTCCGCGGCAACACGGCGGAGTTGGAAGTGCAGGTGTCGCCCGACGCTCCCGGAGACAACCAGCTCGAGCGCGGCTACATGAGCGTGCTCAGTCAGGAGCAGTCATGAGCGGCGTGCTGCGCATCGAACTGCGGCGCTCGCTGCTGGTCCGTGTGGCACCCCTGGCCGCAGTAGGACTGGTGGCCCTGATGCTCAGCGACCGTCACCAGTGGCAGGGAGTATGGCCCGAGGCATCGGCGGCCATCACCGCCCCGCTGTGCTACCTCGGCCCCGCCCTGGCCGGGGCGGCAGCCTGGGAGGCGCGGCGTCGCCGCGGGGAACGCGACTCCCGCAACGGCGGCGAGCCCTGGGCCGGACCTTTGCTGGCCGCCTACCTGCTGGCGGGTGCGGGCGTGATTGCGGTTGGCGCGATATGCGCGGTGGCGGTCAACCTGTCCGCCTCCGCCCCGGTGGGCTTTCTGTGGCCCTCGTACCTCATCATCGCCCTGGCTGTGGTAAGCGAATGCCTGGCTGTCGGCGTCCTGTTGGGCCGACTCGGCGGCCCGGCCTGGTTCGCGCCCGTGGTCGCCGTGCTGGCCTGCTTCCTCCGGCTCATCACCACCCAGGGGACGGCCGTGGGCGCGCCGGAGAGCCGGCTGACCCGAGTATTCCTTGCCGGCCACGCCTGGGTGGCACTGACACCCGCAGGGGTGACGCTCGCCGTCGTCGAGGCCGCGATTGTGATTGCCGCCGCTCTGGCGCTGCCGGGTCTGCTCGCCGCCCTGCGAGCCCGTCGTGAGCGCACCGCCTTCCCGCAGCCGCGGCGAACCCGAGTGGCAGTCACCGCGGGCTGTGCGGTGTGCGTGCTCGGGGCGGGCCTCGTGCTGACCGGTCCGCCGCTGACGGTGGAGCGCGCCATTCCCGAACATCCCGTGTGCACCGATACGCAGCTGCGGCTGTGCGTGTGGCCCGAGGACGCCGCCCGGCTGCCCGCGCTGACCACGCTTGCCGAGCGCGCCGCCGAGCAGGCGGATGCGCTCGGCCTGGAGCTCCCCGACCACGTCAGTGCCTACGGGCTGGAGCCGGGGGCCTCGAACTTCACCATCGAGTCCGATTCTGTCTGGTTCGCTGCGAACGACCTGGCGGGAATAATCGTCGGCTCGGCGGTGTCGGTCGACTGCCTGCCGACGGACGCCGATCCTGACGCCGCGGACTTTTACCGGGCCTATGGCGAACTGCAAGGACTGATCGAACTGCGCTTGCAGGACGCCGATGCCCGTCCTGCTGGCATGGGAGACACCAGAGAAATCGACCGCGAGGAGATCTCTCGCGTGGCCAGGTCCGACCAGGCCACACAGGACGCCTGGATCCAAGAGCGCCTCGACACCATGCGTGACAGCGCGGCGGAGCAGTGCCGGTGAAACTCTACGTGCGCTCCCGCAGGCTGCTCGCGGCTTGCGCGCTCATGGCGGTCATCGCGGTCATGAGCGCAGTGATCGGCACCAACATGCTGACGCTCGTATCCCGCGGCGATCCCGTGGCCGTGCCCTACCTGCTGGTGCTCGATGCCTTCATCGCGGTGTTGGCGGTCGGCAGCCTGGCCTCCCCGGTGCCCGCCATGGACCGCGGGGACGTCGGCGTGGTCGCGCGGGCCCGCTGGCTGCACCTGGCGGGCATGGGAGCCCTGGGGCTGTTGCTTGTGGTGGCGGCGTCCCTGCCCCGTTCGGGCATGGGGGCGCTTGAGGCGGGGCGTGCCTACCTCGCCTGGCTCGGCCTGGCACTGCTGGCAGCCGGCGCGCTGCGCGAATCCCTGGCCGCAATCGGGCCGTTGGCGGGATTCTTCGTCATCGCCTGGTTCGGGCACCCGGCGGGAGCGCCCGCGCCGTGGAACTGGGGGCAGGCGCCCGCCACCGTGCTGACGTCCTGGTTGGTCGCCGTCGGGCTGCTGGCAGTCGGCCTGCTAGCCTGCGCCCGACGCTGGCGGGGTGACCTCGGCCTGCCGCGCCCCTGACGCAGGAACACGCCCTTTACCTCTGGTACGAGCTTTTGCGCCCTGATCCGATGGGTATACCCGCACACCAGGGTGCAAAAGCTCGTAGCAGGGTGCAAAAGCTCGCATCAGCCGGTTGGCACCTCCAGCGCCTTATGAACTGGCCGCCACCGGCGCCACGGTTGTCGTTGCCGCCGACCGGGCAGCCAGGGACATCGCCAACAGAATCCCGGATTGCAGGACGAGGAACGCCAACGGCACCCACTGCGATCCCCGGAACAGGCTGTTGTCCGCGACCACCCAGACCGCTACATGGTGAATCAGCAGAGCAACCGGTCCACCGACCGCCCCTGCCAGGAACAGCCCTCGAATCCGGAAGGCCGACGCCGTCACGGCCAGCAGCGCGAGTACGAACACCGCCACCAGCATCACGCCACCGGCACCGATGAACGGCAGACCGTGTTCGGAGCCGTTCAGGTTGACTTCCGTGGACAGCCACGGGCCCACCGCCGCGTCGATTCGCACGGGTGCGTACCAGCAGAGGTTCGCTACATACTGGTAATTCAGCCAGCCTCGGATCAGCTGAATCGCGGAGAAGGCGAGCAGGAACACCGACGCCCCCAGGCCCAACGCGACGGACACGGGGCGGGGCCGGGGCATCCGCCGTCCCGCCACTACTGCGGTAATGCCGGTTGGGATCATGGCGACGAGCAAGGCCACCAACAGGGCGACGCTGTCACCAATCGTTCCCTCCATTACCTGAAATGTCTCATCCGCCCCTGTGAACGCGATCGTGTACGTAAGCGGTCCGCTCACCCACAACCCCGCTACGGCCGCGGTCGCCTGCCGGCGCTTCATGAGCTGTACCAGTCCGACCGTCTCAAGTACGAGCGCGGTGTACAACCAGCCGCTCATGTTGCTGAGGGTCTCGACCAGTTCGACCAGTTCCCGGACCGGCTGCGACGCGTCTCCTCCGATGGAGGCCTCGGGCCTGCTCCGCCTGACGTGGTCAACCACGACCAGAAGGGATATCAGCATTGTCATGACGATGAGCGCGAGCGCAGCCCGCTCCGGGGCAGTGCGTCGGCCAGTCAGGCGGTGCACGACCTTGCCGGATACCTCGGTGGGAGCGGACATGCATCGTATCCTCTCCGGCTGGGCAATCACGGGCAATGGGCACCGCGGCCCATGCCCGCCGATGAAGGCTCGGGACGTGGCGCAGGAACACGTCCTTCACCTGTGGTACGAGCTTTTGCGCCCTGATCCGATGGGTATACCCGCACACCAGGGTGCAAAAGCTCGTAGTAGGAGACAGGGGGTCGGCACAGGCGTTGAACCCTGTGATGTCCAGGAGGCCGGCCTCGCCGTCGTCGGCGGGCTACACGGCGATGAGGCGCAGCCCGGGGTCGACGGCGTGCAGGTCGCCCGGGTCCGAGGTCACTACCGCGTGGCCCTGCTCGCGGGCGTGCAGCACCACATGGACGTCGACGGCGTCGGGGTGTCCGCTGCGGCCGCACAGCAGCCCCACCGCCCGCGCCGTCACGTCGTCCAGCGGGATGATCTGAACCGCGGGGTCTCCCAGCAGCCGTGCGACTCGCGCCTGGCGGGGTCCTCCTCGCCAGGCCTGGGCGACGACGCCGGCGGGTACTGCCAGCGCGATCCCGGCCTCGACTGCCCGGCGCAGCAGGGCCCGCATTCTGGCGTCGCCGCGCTCAAGCGCCAGCAGTGCCCCGGTGTCCAGGGTCAGGCCCGTGACCTCGCCGTCCGTGGTCACGCCAGTCCCAGGGCGCGGTCGGCCCAGGCCAGGTCGGCGTCGTCGACCGGGCCCAGCTCGCGGTCCAAGTCGTCGAGCAGCTCGGTCAGGCCGTCCTCGCGTTCGGCGCGGGCGACAGCCGCGCTGATGTACCCGGACACCGACGCCGCCCGCCCCTGCGCAACCGCACGCCGGATGGAGCTGACCTGCTCATCCGGGAGGCTTACCGCAATCTTCTGAGTCATACCAGAATCATACCGCTCGGGGTGTGACGCCTCAGTCGCGGGACATGGGTTGCCGAGTCCGGTTTGCGCTGCGCGGGCGACCGCCGGCCTGCAATGAAGTGGCGCCGTCTTTGCAAAAAGGTTACAGGATGGTGCCGCAAGTTCGTGGAAAACCCCGTATTTGCCCATGAATATCCCGAATCCGGCTTGCAAGGCTTGCAGCAAGGCGGGGTGTCGTGTGTAATGGGGGGCGTCATCGCCGTCGCGCTGTGAGCCGTTCCGCGGTTCATGGCTCACGATTGGCAGTTGCTCTCTACCCGGGCCTCGGCCCGGCAACCTCGTGTCCAAGGGAGGACAATCAATGCGACCCATCACCCGTCGCTCCATGCTCGGTGGCTCCGCGGCGGTCGCGCTCGCCGCGACTCTGGCCGCCTGCTCCAACGGGTCCGACTCCGGCTCCGGCGACTCCGGGACCGGCTCGGTCTACTTCCTGAACTTCAAGCCCGAGGCCGAGGACGCCTTCAAGACCATCGCCTCCACCTACACCGAGAAGACCGGTGTCCAGGTCAAGGTCGTCACCGCCGCCTCCGGCACCTACGAGCAGACCTTGCAGACCGAGGTCGCCAAGTCCAACCCGCCCACGATCTTCAACATCAACGGCCCGGTCGGCCTGGCCACCTGGCAGGACTACGCGCTCGACATTTCGGACGTGGACTTCGTCAAGGACCTCACCGACCCGTCCATGGCCCTGACCGACGATGCCGGCACCGTCTACGGCTCCCCGCTCGCAACCGAGGGCTACGGCCTGATCTACAACGGCGAGATCATGGACGCCTACTTCGCGATGGACGGCGCCAAGGCCTCCTCCATCGACGAGATCAAGGGCTTCGACAAGCTCAAGGAGGTCGTCGAGGACATGCAGTCCAAGAAGGACGACCTGGGCATCGACGGCGTCTTCGCCTCCACCTCCCTCACCCCCGGTGAGGACTGGCGCTGGCAGACCCACCTGGCCAACTACCCCATCTACTACGAGTTCAAGGACAAGGGCGTCACCGACACCCCCGACCTCGAGCTGACCTACTCGGACAACTACCAGCAGATCTTCGACCTGTACCTCAACAACTCCACGATCGCCCCCTCCGAGGCCTCCGCCAAGTCCGTCTCCGACTCGATGGCCGAGTTCGCCCTGGGCAGGGCAGCCATGGTCCAGAACGGTAACTGGGCCTGGTCCCAGATCTCCGAGGTCGACGGCAACGTCGTCAAGGAGGACCAGATCCACTTCATGCCGATCTACATCGGCGTGGACGGCGAGGAGGACTCCGGCATCGCGCTGGGCACCGAGAACTACCTGTCGATCAACTCCCAGGCCTCCGAGGCCGACCAGCAGGCCTCCATCGACTTCTTGAACTGGCTGTTCATGGACGCCGAGGCGGCCAAGCTGCTCACGGACAACTCCGTGGTCTCCATGGCTCCCTACTCGGCCTTCGCCGAGCTCACCCCCGCCGACCCACTCGGCGCCGAGGTCGTGGAGTACATGAACAACGAGGACCTGTACCCGATCAACTGGGTGTTCCAGACCTTCCCGAGCCAGGACTTCAAGGATCAGGCCGGTCAGCACCTGTCCCAGTACGCCTCCGGCGCCGAGGAGTGGGACGACGTCAAGACCTACTTCGTCGAGGAGTGGCACGCCGAGAAGAGCGCCTGATTCTCCGCACTCCCACAACGGCCGTTGAGTGGCCCTTGTAGAATCACGAATTGACGACGGCGGCGCCCGGTGACACTGCCGGGCGCCGCCTGTCATTCCCACTCAAACGCGCCGTTGCCACCCCGCCTCCGTGAACCCCTCGAGACACACATGACCAAGTCGCTCAAGAAGTATTTCGTCGTCTTCACCGGCCCCACGCTGATCGCCTTCCTCATCGCGTTCATCGTGCCCTTCTTCATGGGCCTGTACCTGTCGCTGACCAAGTTCACCACGCTGACCAACGCCAAGTGGGTCGGCTTCGCCAACTACCAGACCGCGCTGACCGGCAACACCGGATTCGTCAAGGCGCTCGGCTTCACGGCCCTGGTCTCGGCCATATCCATCATCACCGTCAACCTCGGCGCCTTCGCCCTGGCCTACCTGCTCACCCGCAAGCTGCGCGGCACCAACCTGTTCCGCTCGGTGTTCTTCATGCCGAACCTGATCGGCGGCATCGTGCTGGGCTACACCTGGCAGGTCATGCTCAACGCGATCCTGCGCCACTGGGGCCAGACCATCGTCAACGACTGGCACCTGGGCATGCTCGGCCTGATCCTGCTGATCAACTGGCAGCTCATGGGCTACATGATGATCATCTACATCGCCGGCCTGCAGAACGTGCCGCCGGAGCTGATCGAGGCGTCCCAGATCGACGGTGCCGGTAAGTGGATGACCCTGCGTCACGTCACCATCCCGATGGTGATGCCCTCCATCACCATCTGCCTGTTCCTCACCCTGGCCAACACCTTCAAGATGTACGACCAGAACCTGGCGCTGACCAACGGCGCTCCGCTCAAGCAGACGCAGATGGCGGCGCTGAACATCGTCGACCTGATGTACAAGCAGGTCGGCAAGCAGGGCATCGCCCAGGCGCAGGCCGTCATCTTCTTCATCATCGTTTCCGTCATCGCCGTGCTGCAGCTGCGTGCGACCCGCGCCAAGGAGGTTGAAGCGTGAGCACCGAGACCCTCGCCCCCATGGGCCCGACGGCCATCAAGCCGATGCAGCCCTCCAAGCCCGCCCGCCGCAAGCAGACGGCCGGTCAGAACCTGCTCACCGCCCTGCTGACGGTGCTGTCGCTGATCTGGATCATTCCGCTGCTGTTCATCCTGATCAACTCCTTCAAGGGCAAGTTCTTCATCTCCGACTCGCCCTTCTCCCTGCCCACCGGCGAGACCTTCGCCGGGCTGACCAACTACATCACCGGTCTGCAGCTGTCCGGCTTCGCCCGGGCCCTGGGCTGGTCGCTGTTCATCACCGTCGGCTCGGTGGCGGTGATCGTGCTGCTGACGGCCATGACCGCGTACTACATCACCCGCGTCAAGACCTGGTGGACCTCCCTGATCTACTACCTGTTCGCCTTCTCCATGATTGCCCCCTTCCAGCTGGTCATGTTCCCCACCGTCAAGATCGCCGACGCGCTGGGCCTGGCGACGCCGTGGGGCATGATCATCCTCTACCTGGGCTTCGGCGGCGGCCTGTCCGTGTTCCTGTTCGCGGGCTTCATCAAGTCCGTGCCGATGGACATCGAGGAGGCCGCCTACATGGACGGCTGCACCCCGCTGCAGAGCTACTTCCGGGTGGTCATGCCGCTGCTCAAGCCAACCTCGGTGACGGTCGCGGTCCTGAACGCCATGTGGGTGTGGAACGACTTCCTCCTGCCGAACCTGGTCATCGGCCAGGACGAGCGCTACAAGACGGTGCCCATCGTCATCCAGATGCTCGTCGGCTCCAACGGCAACCGCGACATGGGCGCCCAGATGGCCATGCTGGTCCTGGCCATCATCCCGATCGTCGTCTTCTACGCCTTCGGCCAGAAGTACATCGTCGAGGGCGTCGCCGCCGGGGCCGTCAAGGGCTGAGCCGGCCCGCGCCATGCCCGGTTTCTTAAGACCCGACTCGGCCTTCTACCGGGCCTGGTCCGCGGCCGCCGACCTCGTCGTCGTCAACCTGCTCACCCTGCTGGCGTGTCTGCCGATCATCACCGCGGGCGCAGCGCTTACCGCCTGCGCCCGCGTGGTGATGGAAATGGTGCGCGACGAGGACACCTACACGGTGCGCACCTGGTGGCACTCCTTCCGCACCAACTTGGTCCAGTCGCTGGCCTGGTGGCTGCCGACGCTCACCGCGGCGGGACTGGCCGCCTGGATGAACCTGTCGCTGTCCCAGCTGGGCGGTGCCGCCCTGACCGGTCTGGTCGACGCCGGGGCGCTGCTGATCGTCGCCGTCCTGATCTGGCTGGTGCCGCTGGTCGCCTTCTTCGACAACACCGTCGGCGCGCACGTGGCCAATGCGGCGCGCCTGGCCGTCGGGGCACTCGGCCGCACCGCCGTGTGCCTGCTTCTGCTTGCCGCCCCCGTGGTCTTGGTGGTGGCCCTGCCGGGCGCGCGTGCCGCCGCCGGCTGGTTCGTGGTGCTGCTCGGCGTCGCCTTCATCGGTTACCTCATGGCTCTGGTGCAGCGGCCCGTCATCGACCGTCTGCGTGAGGACGCCCGTACATCCACCGGGTAGCGCGGCTCGGCGCCGCGCTACCCGGCACCGGTTACTGCTTCAGCTCGGCGTCGATCACCGCCATTTCATTGGGCACCACCGACAGGTCCAGGCTGGAGAGCAGCTTGCCGGTGGAGATCTGCACCAGGTGCAGCTTCTTGGCGGTGGGGTCGGTGATGTAGGCGAAGTCGCCGGCCGTCTTCACATTGGGCCCGGGCTCCTGCCAGTTCTCGTTCTCCGTCCAAGGCGTGACCACGTCCACCTGCTTGGTCACCGCGGCCGATGCCGGGTCGATGAGGTTGAGCCGGCCGTCGTAGGTCAGTACCACTCCCTCCCCGGCGGCGCCGCGGCCGAAGGAGCGGAACCAGTAGGCCGAGCCCAGCTCCACGGTTGTGGTGGTGGCATCGGTCGTATCGATGATGCCGACCTTCGTGGGGTGCTCCGGCGCGGCGCCGTCCACCGGCTCAACGGTCTTGTAGTCCGTGAGCACGTACGGGGATTCGGGGGAACCGAACTGGTTTCCGCTGCGCTGGTACGCCTCCGGCACCGGCACCTTGTGGAACTGCCCGTCGCGGAACACCACCGAGCCGTTGGTGCAGCCGAAGCTGGCCACGTCCTCGCCCTGTGCAGTGGCCTCGCCATGGACGCCGGGGCAGTCGGTGGACTCGGCGCCGATGCTCCCGTCGGCCTTGCGTTCGTGGACCGTGTGCCGCTCGTCCTCGGTCCCCTCGGTTACCAGGACGCTGCCACTGACCAGGGGGACGGCGACGCCGTGGTGCGGGTCGTTCGTCTGGAAGCTGGTCAGCTCGTCGGGGCTGAGCTGGCCGTCCTCCAGTGCCTTGGTGTCGAACATGGTGACTGTGCCGGTGCCGTCGTCGAAGACGGCAGTCTTCCCGGCGTGGGTGACGACGTGTCCGGGGGTCTGCGCCGCGATCACGGAGCCGGTGAGGCCGGGGGTGGTGGTGTAGTAGTGGTTGTGGTCGCCGTGGGGCTTGACGATCATTCCCAGGTCCAGGACCTCGAAGCCTTCGGAGGAGGAGACCAGCACATGGCGGCCGTCCCCGGCCGGGTTGAGGCGCAGGAACCCCTCCTTCTTGATGTCCGCCACGACGGTGCCGTCGGAGGTGTCGACGATCTGGATACCGCCCTCATAGGCGATGGCGGCGCGCGGATCCACATCGCTGACCTCCACCGGCTTCTCCGAGGCGGATGCCTGCGCGCCCGCGCCGTCCCTATCGCCGTTGGGCGAGCTGGTGGTGGGCGCGGAGGCGTTGGAGCACGCTGCGGCGGACAGCACGAGGACGGCCGCGGTGGCAAGTGCAAGGGTGTGCGGAAGGTGCTGGACTCTCATGCCGCAAACGGTAATGATTATCGTTACGGCTCGCAAGGCGGCGTTGACAATGCGCGCCGGATCCCGCTGCGTGTGCGTCGTGCGCAGGAGGCCGGAGCCATGGAGGTCGTTTCCGAGAAGGAGCCCTCGCGGCGTCATCTCCTCCTCCGGGCTCTTCCCGGCCGCGATCCCGTATCGCAACGTGGATGCCGGGCGCGCGCAGAGTCGTCGTGGACGCCCTGATGCTGAGTTTCTCGGGAGGATTCATGATGCGAAGGCAACTGCGCCGTCGAGCATCGCTGGCGGTCGTCATGGCGGTTGTCATCGGGTTGCTGCTGGCATCCGGTGCCCGGTATGGGCCGGAGCAGTCACAGCCCGCCGTCAAGGAGACGGCCACCGCGGTTATCGACTCCGGTGACGTGGACGGTCCGCACGCCCCGGTCGACCGCGTGCCCGCCCACACCACGGTTGAGCTCAGCGATGGCGCGGTTGTCAGGGATTTCGACCTCGGCGACGTCGAGCTCGGTCCCCAGTCGAATCCCGGGGCGTTCCGGGCGCCGGTGCGCGGCGTCCTGGTCACCCCCGATACCGAGGCCCAGAGCGCGCCCCTGGTGATCTTCAGTCACCTGCGCACCTTCGGCTGCGCCGATGACACCTTCGGCTACCCCTGCGCAAGGGGCGTCGAGGAGATCCGTGCGGACCGGGGCATGACCTATTTCGGCAAGGCCCTGGCCGCGCAGGGGTACGCAGTGCTGATCCCCGACCTGTCCCCACTGTGGTCGGGGGCGGAGCTGTCCGCCCCCTATGACCAAGTCGCCGGCTGGCTCGCCACCGTCGGGCGCATGCGCGAGGAGGCCATCGCCGCATCGGCTGGAAGGGACTCCGTCCTGGGGGAAGGACTGACCGGGGCCGTCGACGCGAGCCGGACCGCGCTCATCATGCACTCGCGCTCCGCCGGCATCGCCAATGCCGCGGTGGAGTCCTGGCGGGAATCCGCGAGCCCCATCACCTCACTGATGTCCTACGGCGGCGACTACGGTGTCCCGGACGGGCCGGAGGCAGACTTCGCCGCTCCGGCGCCCGCGTATGTGCCCCTGCTCGCCGTCGACGGCGATGCCGACCGCGATGTCAAGCAGGCCGGCCCCATGTGGCTGGCCGAGCATATCGGCCAGCCGCGCAGTGCCCCGGCCATCAGTGTCCGGCTCCCCGGATACGGGCACAACTACATCAACCGGGCGCTGTCGGAGCGCGGCTTCGACGACCGGGTACTGGACGAGGGGATGGAGGCGCCCAAAGCGGCCGACCACGAGCGCATGCTGACGGACGTAGCCGTGCAGTGGCTGGCCCAGACTGTGCGGGGGGAGACCGGGGCGATCCCCACGTCGTCGATGGCTGAGCTGCCCGAGCAGCTCGTCGGCATTCCGGCGCGCTGGCTCATCGCCCCCGGAGTCGAGCGAGTGAGCTGGACTGCCTCCGGTGATGCGGCCGACGCACCGGCACTGACCGCGCTCAATGGCGGAAGCGTGACCACCTGCCGCACCTACGCGGATATGGATCCCAACCAGTATTCGGACCGGTGCCCGTACCCCGAGGTGGGAGTCCTGTCCTCCCGCTCATTCACGGCCGCCGTCACCCTTACCGATGGCGGTGGTGGGCACCTGGACACGGACGCGCACGACGTGCAGTCCCTCGCCGTCCACCTGGCGCCCACGGGGGACCGTGCAGACGGCCTGACGCATACGCCACTGCGCGTCGTGGTGACTGCGGCGGATGGCTCTCGATACGTGCTGGAGCCCTCCGGGAGGCTTGAAGCGCTGCGGAACCTGGCGAGGGCGGACGCGAACGGGGACTACACCCTGGCCACGATCAGGTTCGTGCTGCCTGAAGAGGCGGCCTCCACCCATGTTGTCGGGGTGGACCTGACTGGTGGCCCCGCTGGAGGAAATATCAGTGTGCGCGGCGTGGACCTGGTGACAGCCGGGCGGTGAGGGCGGCGCGTCCCAGGCCACCAGGCGCCGGTGCGATCGGGGTCGTCGTATGAGGTAGTGGTGCCAAGTAGCGGCAAAACCGGGCCCGGTGGTGGGGGCGGGCGCCGAGACAGATGGGCTCCCGCCCACCGGGCCTCGGGTAGGCTGTCCGCGGCGCGCCCAGGCCGCGCCTGCCCTCCGGGGCACCCACGCACACAGGGAGCAGCAATGCCAGCCGTCGTCGTCGTCGGAACTCAATGGGGAGACGAAGGGAAGGGCAAGGCGACCGACCAGCTCGGTCAGGGCGTCGACTACGTCGTCAAGTTCAACGGCGGCAACAACGCCGGCCACACCGTCGTCATCGATGGCGAAACCTTCGCCTTCCACCTTCTTCCCGCAGGCGTCCTCACCCCCGGGGTAACCCCCGTGATCGGCAACGGCGTGGTGGTGGACCTGGAGGTCCTATTCCAGGAGATCGAGGAGATCACCTCCCGCGGCAAGGACGCCTCCGCACTGAAGATCTCCGCCAACGCCCACCTGATCCCCTCCTACAACCGGGTCATGGACCGCACCACCGAGCGCTTCCTCGGCGCCCGCCAACTGGGCACCACCGGCCGCGGCATCGGCCCCACCTATGCGGACAAGATGAACCGCGTAGGCCTGCGCGTGCAGGACCTGTTCGACGAGTCGATCCTGCGGCAGAAGGTTCACTCCGCCCTCGCCCAGAAGAACAGCCTGCTGCTGAAGGTCTTCAACCGTCCCGCCATCGACCCCGACGCCGTCGCGGACGAGCTGCTGTCCTACGCCGACCGCGTGCGCCCCATGGTGGTGGACACCTCCCTGCTGCTCAATCAGGCCCTCGACGCCGGCAAGACCGTCCTGTTCGAGGCCGGGCAGGCCACCATGCTCGACATCGACCACGGCACCTACCCCTTCGTCACCTCCTCCAACCCGACCGCCGGCGGCGCCTGCACCGGCACCGGGGTGGGCCCCACCCGCATCGACGCCGTCGTCGGCGTGGTCAAGGCCTACACCACCCGCGTCGGCGAGGGCCCCTTCCCCACCGAGCTCACCGACGCCATGGGGGAGCGGCTGCGCGCCGAGGGCGGCGAGTACGGGGTCACCACCGGCCGTCCGCGCCGCTGCGGGTGGCACGACGCCGTCGTCACCCGCTACGCCGCCCGCGTCAACGGACTCACCGACCTGGTCATGACCAAGCTCGACGTGCTCACCGGACACGAGACCATCCCCGTGTGCGTCGCCTACGACGTCGACGGCGAGGTCACCTCCGAGATGCCGCTGACCCAGACCGACTTCCACCACGCCAAGCCGGTTTACGAGGAGCTGCCCGGCTGGAGCGAGGACATCACCGGCGTGCGCCGCTTCGAGGACCTGCCCGCCGCCGCCCGCGACTACGTGCTGCGCATCGAGGAGCTCGCCGGCTGCCGCATCTCCGCGATCGGGGTGGGTGCGGGCCGCGAGGCCACCATCACCCGGCACCGGCTGCTCGGCTGAACGGTTAACGACGACGGCGGCCGGCCCCGCAGGTGGGGGCCGGCCGCCGCTGTTGCCGCGCGGGCGCGCTGACGTCTGGACGGCGCTAGTTCACTGGTGTCCGTAGGGGCCGGGCTGCTGGCCGTAGGGCGGCTGGCCGGGCTGGTACCGCTGCGTATTGCCGTAGCCGGGCTGGCCGGGCTGGTACTGCTGCGGGTTTCCGTAGGCCTGCTGGCCGGGCTGCTGCGGCTGTACGCCGGAACCCTGCTGGCCGTAAGGCTGCTGCGCGCCGTATCCCGGCTGGTTGTAGGGCGGCTGGCCGGGCTGCTGATAAGGCTGGGCCGGGTATCCGGTGCCGGGGTAGCCGGCGGCCGGGACGGCGTGCTTCTTCTGGTTCTGGTAGACGACGACGCCGACCACGACGCCGGCGATCGCCAGCAGGCCCACGATGCCGAGAACGATCGGCAGCAGCGAATGCCCCTCGTCGGAGTCGGCGTCGGCGGGTGCCGCAACCGCTTCGCTCGTGGGAGTGGGCTCCGCGTCTCCGGTGGCAGGAGACGGCGCGTCGGTGGGCTCCGCGGAGGCGGAGGCGGAGGCCGAGGCGGAGGGGCTCGGCGTGGCCGGATCGGCGGTGTCGAAACCGGTCGCCTGGAGGGAGTCGAGTGCGGCGATATCCTCCCAGTCGGCCTTGCGGCCGGAGATGGTGGCGTTCTCGTCGGCTTCGATGACGTCGCCGGGGAAGGTGAGCGTCAGGGTGGCGGAGTCGTAATCGCTCAAGTCGCTGAAGCCGGACATCTCGACGACGTAGGTGCCGTCTTGGTGCTTGACGGAGAACCCATCGTCGGTGGAGCCGACGATGGGCAGGCCGAGCATGGACAGCACACAGGTGTCGTTCTCGGCGGACAGTGTCACCTCGATGTCGTCGTCGGCGTCTTCGATGTCTTTGAGGCTATCAAGATCGGCCGCATCCTCCGTGCAGTAGAGGTCGGCGCTCACGCCTTCGATGTCGATGGTCATGACCAAGTCGGCGGTCTTGTTCTCATACAGTGTGAAGTCAATATGGGCGCTCGCATCGCCGTAGTCGGCGAAGGCGGCGGGACCCACGAGTGTGGAGCCGAGCAGTAGCGTGGAGCCGGCCACTGCGGCGCCCGCGCGGCGCAGGGTGGTGGGGGAGAGGATGCTCATGCCGGGAGTGTACGGAACCTTCTGGGCTGCGGCCTAGAGTCGGACTGGGGTATCGCCGCTTAAGCACCGCCGAAGGAGCAACGGTCGCAGCATAGGGCGACGCCCACGCGTCCGGTGCCGGGCGCGTGGGCGTCGCGAAGAGTTCACTCAGTGCTGGGCGGGGCCTCCAGGCTGTTGGCCCGGCTGGTACTGCTGCGGGTTGCCGTAGCCGGGCTGGCCGGGCTGCTGTGGCTGGGCGCCGTAGCCGGGCTGCTGTGGCTGGGCGCCGTAGCCGGGCTGCTGTGGCTGGGCGCCGTAGCCGGGCTGGCCGGGCTGCTGTGGCTGGGCCGGGTATCCGGCCCCGGGGTAGCCGGCTGCCGGGGCGGGCTTCTTCCGGCTCCGGAAGACGATGAAGGCAACGACGCCGGCAACCACCAGGAGCGCCACCACGACGAGCGCGATCCAAATGGCCGAGCTCTTGCCGGCCGAGTCCTTGCCGACCGCCCGGATGGTACCTGCGTCGGTCAGGTCGTTCCAGGTGACCTTGTTGCCGTCGATTGTGGCGCTGTCATCGGCTTCGGTGACCTTGCCGGGGAAGGTGACGGAGATGGAGATCGAGCTGAAGTAGTCGCCGGCGTCCCCCATGTCGCCGAAGTCGACGATGTACTCGTCGCCCTCGTGCGTGATCGGGGAGTCGGAGCCGTCAAAGGCGTCAAGGGAGGCACCGGTGACAGTCAGGGCGCAGGAGTCGTCCTGGGCGGCGACGTCGACCTCGGCCTCGTCACCGAGCTCCGCGATATCGTCGTCACTGATGCCGCTGAGTTCCAGCATCTCTTGGGTGCAGTAGAGGCTGGGGTCGATGCCGTCGATTCCAGCCGATACGGACATGTCGACGAGCTCGTCCTCGTGGAGCACGAGGTCGAGGCTCATGTTCATGGAGAGTCCGTAGAAGTCGTCGTTGTCGTCGGCGATCGCGGTGGGGCCGAGGAGGGCGGAGCCGAGCAGTAGCGCTGAGCCTGCCACCACGGCGCCCGTGCGGCGCAGGGAGTTGGGGAAGAGGTTGTTCATGCCCCGGAGTGTACGGAAACACCCCAACTCCGGCAACAAAACGATGACGCTCAACGCCGTTGTGAGCGGAGTCGCCACAGCGCGGCCGCGCCCACCACCGCGCCGGCGACCGCCACCCCGGCCACGATCCACGTTCCGTAGCGGTCCCAGGCCGACACGCCTGCGCCCGCCTGCGCCCGCCCGGACGCGCTCACGCCGTCGTACAGCAGGTCGGCATCCTCCCAGGTGACGGTGGTGCCCTTCACGGTGCCGCCGCCGGCGTCCACGACGGCGCCCGGGAAGGTGATCGACAGGCGGGCGTCCACCACCGTGTTCAGTGACTCCGACGACCCAGACGACCCAGGCGTGGACTCCGCGGTGGTGGCCTGTGTGGCATCGGTCTGCGCGGTTGCATCCGCGTCCGCCTGAGCGGCGTCGGCGGCGAGTGCGCCCCCGACGCCGGCGATGTGCACCACGTACAGGTCACCGTCGCGAACCACCAACTGTTCCGAGGCGGCATCCTCGTCGTCGGCGTCGGGGATGGGCACGCCGGTGACGTGCACCTCGCAGCCGAGTCCCTCGGCGTCGTCGGCGGAACCGAGCGGGGAGGCGGTAACCGTCGCGCCGTCGCCGGAGCCGATCAGCGAGTCGGCGGTAAGGCTCTCGCAGTCGGCGCCGTCGGTGAAAACCGCGCCGGTGGTGTCGCGCATGACCAGGTCGACGGCGTAGGTGCCGGCCGCATCCAGGTGCATGTCCATGTGGGCGGTGCAGCCCGACAGCACCAGTGCGGCCGCGCCCACCGTGATCGCGAGGCGGTGGGCGAGTGCGCGTTTGCGGCGGTCGGCGAGTGGCTTCGGGGACACGCCCCGACGCTACACGGCGGCGGGTGTGGCGGGAAACACCACCCCGGAGGGCGCCAATTCCGCGTTCGGGGGACCTTCGGACGTGACCTGGGGCGCCAGATGAGGAAGGATAGGACCTGACCCGTTGAGTCACGAGAATCGAAGAAAGAAGGACTCACATGACAGTGTCTGAGCAGGATGTCCGGGCGGCTGCACCGGCCAACGCCCCCGAGGACGTCATTGCCTTCGCCGTCCGTCTCGCCGAGCTCGGCAAGCCGGAGGACGTTTACTTCTGCGACGGCTCCGAGGAGGAGTGGGACCGCCTGACCACCGAGATGGTCGAGTCGGGCATGTTCATCCGCCTCAACCCGGAGAAGCGCCCCAACTCCTTCCTGGCGCGTTCGCTGCCCAGCGACGTCGCCCGCGTTGAGTCCCGCACCTTCATCTGCTCCGAGAAGGAGGAGGACGCCGGGCCGACCAACAACTGGTACGACCCGACCGAGATGAAGAAGATCCTCAACGAGAAGTTCGACGGCACCTACGCCGGCCGCACGATGTACGTGATCCCCTTCTCCATGGGTCCGCTCGGCGGCCCGATCTCCCAGCTGGGCATCGAGATCACCGACTCCCCGTACGTCGTGGCCAACATGCGCATCATGACTCGCATGGGCGCCAAGGCCATGGACCTCATCAACGAGGGTCGCACCTGGGTTCCCTGTGTGCACTCCGTGGGCGCCCCGCTGGCCCCCGGCCAGGAGGACACCACCTGGCCGTGTAACGAGGAGAAGTACATCACCCAGTTCCCGGAGACCAACGAGATCTGGTCCTACGGCTCCGGTTACGGCGGCAACGCCCTGCTGGGCAAGAAGTGCTACGCGCTGCGCATCGCCTCGACCATGGCCCGCCGCGACGGCTGGATGGCCGAGCACATGCTGATCCTGCGCCTGACCGACGAGAAGTCCGGCAAGCAGTACCACGTGACCGCCGCCTTCCCGAGCGCCTGCGGCAAGACCAACCTGGCCATGCTCCAGCCGACCATCCCCGGCTACAAGGTCGAGACCGTCGGCGACGACATCGCCTGGATGCGCCCCGGCGAGGACGGCCGCCTGCGCGCCATCAACCCCGAGGCCGGCTTCTTCGGCGTCGCCCCGGGCACGTCCTACAAGACGAACCCGGTGGCCATGGACACCATGAAGGCCAACACCATCTTCACCAACGTCGCCCTGACCGACGACGGCGACGTGTGGTGGGAGGGCATCGACGCCGAGCTGCCGGACCACCTGATCGACTGGCAGGGCAACGACTACACCCCCGCCGACGCTGAGGCCGGCAAGAAGGCCGCGCACCCGAACTCGCGCTTCACCACGCCCGCTTCGCAGTGCCCGATCATCTGCCCCGACTGGGAGGCCCCCGAGGGCGTTGCCATCGACGCCATCCTGTTCGGCGGTCGCCGCGCCACCAACGTGCCGCTGGTGGCCGAGCAGTACAGCCCCGCGCACGGCGTCTTCATCGGCTCCTCGGTGGCCTCCGAGGTCACCGCGGCCGCCCTTGACGCCAAGGTCGGCTCGCTGCGCCACGACCCCTTCGCGATGCTGCCCTTCTGCGGCTACCACATGGCCGACTACTGGGGCCACTGGCTGGAGATGCAGGAGCAGCTGGGCGAGAACTTCCCGAAGGTCTACCAGGTCAACTGGTTCCGTAAGGACGAGAACGGCAAGTTCCTCTGGCCGGGCTACGGCGACAACTCCCGCGTGCTCGACTGGATCGTGCGCCGCTCCGCCGGTGAGGTCGACGCGATCGAGGGCGTGACGGGCCTGTACCCGAAGTTCGAGGACTTCAACCTCGAGGGCCTGGACGTCGACGAGTCCATCTGGAACCAGATGTACGACATCGACCCCGACGCCTGGGCTGCCGAGATGGACAGCACCGAGGAGTACTACGAGCAGTTCGGTGACAAGGTCCCGGCTGCCATCCGCGAGGAGCTGGCCAAGTTCCGCGAGCGCATCGCCGCTGCCAAGGCCAACGCCTGAGCAGCCGACACTCCCCAGGCGACGCCTGGATGTCAGCGGGCGCCTGAGCGCCTCGGGGTCCCCGGTCTTCTGACCGGGGACCCCGCCGCATTCAGCGGGCGAATTGTCCAGAATCGGCACGAACGCCCCTCCCGCCCGCC
This sequence comes from Actinomyces glycerinitolerans, assembly GCF_900098745.1. Lineage (GTDB taxonomy): Bacteria > Actinomycetota > Actinomycetes > Actinomycetales > Actinomycetaceae > Actinomyces > Actinomyces glycerinitolerans. The sequence continues at coordinate 332,268 of NZ_FQTT01000011.1, read as the reverse complement.
GACGGCGAACCACGATCGGCGTCATTTCAACGTTCCGCACCCGGCCGGTGTGCGCCCGCAGGGCGTTTATGCCGTTTGGAGCACCATTCGCGCCAGCCAATGTCACCGGCGCCCACAGGCTCGGTTCGTGCAGGGTGAATCCACAGAGCTCGTTCGGTCGGGTGGCGCGGCATCGCCCACCGGCGCACCCTCGGGACATGAGACAGGATGAGGATGACATTCTGGTGCGGGTACGGGCTTGCCATGGCGCCGTTCGGATACGGGACTTGCATCCGGATCGGACGGAGCGTCGTCACATCGAGAGGCTGGTCGAGGCTCGCGAACTGATTGCGCATCCCCATGGGGTGGTGAGTTTGCCTGGCGTGGGCTGGGACTTGGTCCTTGCTCGCATCCATGGCGGGGTGATCACCTGTATGCACGCCGCCAAGCATTATGGGTACCCATGCCCGCGGCTGTGGGTGCCGGTGCATTTGGCGGTTCCTCGCGGCAGGACGATGCCTTCGCTCAAGGGCGAGGTGCTGCACGCTGAGGGCTCCCTTCAGCCGCCTCCTCCGACTCGGTTCCCGGTTGCGCCAGTGCCGCTTATGCTGGCGCGCTACCTGCGCTGCGATCCCAGCCGCGAAGCACCACTAATGGCCTGCGACGCCGCCCTTCACCAGGGACATACCAACATCGAGACCATCGCGGCGCTGCTGCGAGGGCCGGGGTCCCGGCAGGCGCTTCGGCGGCTGGCGCTGGCCAGCCCGCGGGCGCGCTCCCCGCTAGAGACTCTGGCCCGTTTGCAGTTGTACGACGCTGGGATTCCCTTCGAGGACGGTGTGGTTATTCCGCACGTGGGCGAGGTAGACCTGCTGGTTGACGGCCGCCTGGTTATGGAACTGGACGGTTACACCTACCACGAGGACGACTTTCAGTTCGCTAAGGATCGCACCCGCGATCGGGAACTGGTCCGACAGGGGTATCGGGTTGCCCGTTTTACCCGCAAGGACGTCCACCTTGGGAAGGTAGGTGCGGAGGTTCGGAGTCTGCTGGCCGCACGCGACGATCTACTCGGACGCCCGCACACGGCTGACGGTTCTATGGCTGTCAAAAATGATGACAAACGGGGAAGCCGACGTCCGCGACGCTCTTGAAAATGGCGAAATCATGCGGGTGCCGAGCCGGTGCCCGCGGCCACGCGAGCCGTTTGTCATCGATTTTGACACCCGGGCCGCTCCGCCTTGTGTCAAGACACCTGGGCGGCTAGCGTGGCCACATGACTGCTGCCAACCGCGCTCTGATCATCGTCGACGTCCAGCCGACCTTCTGCGAGGGCGGCGCCCTGGCGGTGTCCGGCGGTAACGCGGTCGCCGAGCGAGTGGCCGCCTATGCCGCCGCTCACCGCGCCGACTATGCCCTGGTGGTCACCACCCAGGACTGGCACATCGATCCCGGCGAGCACTTCTCCGAGACCCCCGACTTCGTGGACACCTGGCCGCCGCACGGCGTCGCCGGCACCGCCGAGGCCGAACTGCACCCGGCCCTGACGGCGCTGGCCCCGGACGTGAGCGTGAAGAAGGGCCAGTACGCCGCGGCGTACTCCGGCTTCGAGGGTGTGGACGAGACCGGCACCGGCCTGGACGCGATCCTGCGCGCCCACGGCATAGAGGCCCTGGACGTGGTCGGCCTGGCCGAGTCTCACTGCGTGAAGGACACGGCGCTCGACGGCGTGCGCGGCGGTTACCGGGTCCGCGTCCTGACCGACCTGACCGCGCCCGTCAGCCCCGAGCAGGGCGAGGCGGCCCGCACCGCCATGGCCGAGGCCGGCGTGGAGCTCGTGCCCTCCGCCCGGGCCGCCGGCTAGGAATCCCCCAGCCGGGCTTGCGGTGCCCGCCAAATGCCGAAGCGCTCGATCTCGGCCCGCAGCGCCGGCCGGGCGGCGACCTCGTCCCAAGGCAGAAATACGTGCCGCATGCGGTCGTCGACGAGCATCAGCACCTGACTGTCGGCGTCGTAGCTGGTCAGCTGCAGGCGGGACATGTCGGCCCAGCGCACGGAGGTGTGCCCGGTCAGGCGCCAGGCGCCGTCGTCGTCGCGACGACGCTCCTGCCACAGGGCGGCCAGCGTGTGCTCGCTGACGCGCAGGCTCTCGGGGTGGGCGATGTCGATGCCGCGGTCGGGGTCGTAGGGGAGCGCGACCTCCATGCGGGCGGGCTCTTCGGGCACGTCCCAGACGATGTAGCCGTGGCGCTCGGCCAGTGCGCGGGTGGAGTCGTTCAGGGGCACGTGCACGCCGGCGCGCAGTTGGTCGTAGGCGCGGCGCACCCCGGCGGAGGTCGGATGCAGTTCGGCACTGCGGCCGGTCAGGTGCAGATGGCGGTCGAGAGCCGCCACTTCCTCCGCCCCGAACTCCTCCAGCGCGGCATCGACGACGGCGTCCGGGATGGGCAACGGGTTGTGGATCAGCTGCTCGACGATGCGGCGCAGCAGCATGGGGGTTGGCTCGCGCTCCTCCAGGTGGATGCAGCAGTAAGCCGCGTCGCGCAGCTCCACCACGTTCAATCCGAGGTTGTCGTAGACGTTGAAGTCGCGCAGGACGCGGATCGACTGGTGTGCCAGAGCGCGCATGGCTACCAGCGTGTTCGCGCCCGGGTTCCCCGTCGCGCTCAGCAGGATGCGCCGGTCGTCATTACAGGGCAGCAGGGCGGGGCGGCGGTCGAGGTACACGGGCGGACGCGCCGGGGCCGCGCCGTAGGCGGGCTGCGCGGTCCAGCCGACGCCGACCAGGTAGGGATCGTTGGTGTCGAACACGTGCCGGACCTCGCCGCGGCGCGGGTCCAGATGCGCCAGCAGGGAGCGCACGGCCTGCCAGGCGGCCTCGCCGTCGGGCGCGTGCACGCGCAGGTTTCCGAGGGTCTGGGTGTTGGTGCCGACGTAGGTGGCCAGGTCCCGGTCCCAGACGACCCCGGGTCGGCTAATCGGTGTCGCGTCGGTGGCCAGCAGACCCGGCTCGGCAAACAGGTCGCCCAGATGCTCCCAGGCGCGCAGCACAGCCTCGCGGCGCCCCCACACGGCGATGGTGAGGCTGACGGCGGTGAAGCTCGCCTCCGCCTCGGGGACGACCACGTCGCCGACGCCGACCTCCACCGGCCGCTGCAACTCGGCGCGCAGCGCCCCGCACAGGCGTGCCAGGGTGTCGAGCGCGGCGGGCGGCTCGTCGACGGCGCCGTAGTCCAGACTCAACCCCAGCAGCGCCTGCCCGGGCTCCAGGCCCGCGGTGCGCACCATCCAGTCGTGCCCGGCGAAGGTCGCCCACTCGTGCTCGGGTTCGACGGCGTCGTTCATCTCGGCTCACCTGCTTGACTGCGTGCTTGGGTGTGGACCGCGGCCGGGCCTGGCGAGGCCGGCCTTCCCGGCCGGCGGACGGGCGCGGTCATTGGATAAGTCCGAAGGTACCGCGCGGCAGGCGCCAGATGCCGCGGCGTTCCAGTTCGGTGCGCAACTGGGGGTGGGTGACGACCTCGTCCCAGTACAGGCTGACGGTGCGCAGCCGGTCGTCGATCAGCTCCAGGTACTGGTCGGAGGGGTCGTAGCAGGCCATCACCAGCCGGGTGGAGTCCACCCACCGGAAGCCGGCGGAGTGGTCGGGATGCCAGCGTCGAGGCAGCCCCCGATACACCCAGTTGAACTGGTGCGCTTGAATCTGGTGGGCGGTCAGCTTGATGGCATCGGGATGGTCGGCGTTGCGCCGGTGTTGCGGCCCGTCATGGAGGAGGATGACGTCTCCTCCGGGCTCATCGATGTGCTTCCAGAGCAGGTAGCCGGCCTGCTCCGCCAGCGGCTCGGTCTCATCGCGCAGCGGCAGGTGCACCGAGGCGCGGATCTCCGCCAGGGCCCGCCGCACGCCGTCGGCGGTCGGCTGCACGTTGCCGGCCCGACCGCTGGTGCGTAGCCGCAGCGCGTCGTCGACCGTCGCGGAGGGGCCGTATGCGTTCAGCGCCCGCTCGATGAGCGTGTCGGGCACGGGCTGGGGGTGGGTGACGACGGCGTCGTGCACGGCCATCACCTCCCGGCCGCCCAGGCGGCCGTCGTTGGTGTTGAGCGCGAAGCAGCAGTAGAAGGCGTCCCGCAGGGTGATGAACTCGTAGCCGAGGCGGGCCTGCATATCCATCCGGTCCAGCAGGTCGGCGATCAGGGCCTGCATGACGAACCCGGCCACATAGGCGTCCGCGCCCGGGGTGGCGGTGGCGGAGAGCACCACGCCGTCGTCGGGAGGGCACAGCACCAGGGCCGGACGCCGGTCGAGGTAGACGGGCGGGCGGGTCGGCGGTGCCGCGGCGGGCGGGTCGGCCGTCCAACCGACGCCGACCAGGGTGGGATCGTTGGTGATGAACACGTGCCGGACTGCGCCGCGGCGGGGGTCCAGGTGGGCGAGCAGCTCGCAGGACAGCAGTCGGCCCGCCTCGCCGTCGGGGCCGTGGATGGGCATGTCTGCCAGGTTCATGGCGGAGACGCCCGCATGGGTGGCCAGATCCCGGTCCCAGGCGTTGACCTGACGGGGGAGCAGCGGCGCATTGGCGGGCAGGTCCGGGCGAGCGAAGAGCTCTCCCAGATGCGTCCAGGCTCCGAGCACGGCGGCGCGGCGGCCGCGGATGCGCAGTCCCAGCATGGACGGCTCCAGCTCGACGGCGACCTCGGGCACCGAGACCTCGCCGACGCCGACCTCGATCGGGCGCTGCAACTCGGCGCGCAGCGCGCCGCACAGGCGAGCGGCGGCATCCAGGCGGGCGGGCGGCTCGTCCACCAGGCCGTAGTCGAAGTAGGCGGCCAGCAGCAACTGCTCGGGGTCGGGATCGGCGAGTATCAGCCAGTCGTGGCCGGCGGAACTGGTCCAGGAGCCGACGTCGCCGAGGTCCGGTGGTTGGGTGGAGGGCGCGGGGGAAGCGCTCGCAGTGGGGGCGTTCGCGGAGCTGATGCCGTATCCGCCGTCGCTCATGGGGGTCCTTCCTGCGCCGCGGCCGGGAACCGCGCACACTCCAGGCTACACGCGTGAACCCGCGCCGCCATGGGCAGCGGTGCCCACGGGCGAGTCGCCCCCTTCCGCCGAGGTCGGTCGAAGTTACCGGCGAGGTCGGTTGATATGGCGGCGGCTGGGACGCTTGTGAAGCCCGGCAGCTGTCGTCCGGCTCGGAGGCACCATCGGTCGGGGATCAGCCCGCATAGCGGGTCAGGCCTTCGAATTCGCCGATGTTGACCTCGACTTCGCTTCCGACACTGACTTTCACGCCGGTCCGACCGACTCGGAAGAGACGCATGAGATGTCCCCAGGTAGACAGTTCCTGCCCGAACGGTCTGCCGTATCGCCCTTCGAGCGCCTGGGCCAGCCACCATCCCAGTCCAAGCACCTCCCGCGTCTTGTAGGTGACGCCCCGTGGCGGATAGGGCAGGACATTCACGGTCCACGTGCCGAGGTGCTCCTCCGCGTACCACCCCTCACCGATCAGGGCGGGTCGGCCATGACGCTCCCCGGCAGTTGCCCCCATCTTCGTAAGGACCTCAATCGCAGGCTCTCCACGCAGTAATCCGTCTATCAGGTCCAGGACTTGGGGAATCGTCAGGCCCGGTTGCATGGGACGAACCTCCCGAACGCGCGGCCCAGGACGATTGGGACGGGCGGGCCCCTCCTCCACAAGGGCACGCAGCTTCTCCAAACTGATGCCCGTGCGCGGCGTGTCCTCTACGTCATCCCAGCCCGGCTCGGGGATCGGGATCTCCGCTCCGAGGGTGCTGTAGCGACCTGGCGTCATGATGAATAGGTCCCCGGTGCGCAGATCGAATCCCTCGACGTCGAGAAGTCGGATGTCCGCGGCCAGCCCGCCTCCCGCCAGCCCCGCCAGGATATCGGCGACTGTCAGACGATGGTGGCGGAGCACGGTCGGGGGGACCAACAACCGGGCAGGTTCGGCCTGCCCGTCACGGCTCGTGGCGACGATCTCGATGCCCTCGGGGTTCGCCGCCACGCGGACTTTGCTCCAGGGGGAGGTCTCGGGCATCTCCCACAGGTAGGCGAAGTACCTGCGCCATTCCGGCGGAGTGAGTGCCACGTCCAGGGGCCAGTCATCCATTACGGGGTCTAGGGTGTTCTCCACTCCCGCCCAGGTTGCGACCGTAGTAGCCGAATCGGGATCCCACATCTCCACCAGACGGTCATTGGGCTCCTGATCGATCCCGACCGACCACAGGTAGGGAAGCGAGTGGTCCAGGACGCCGTACTTGAACCACCGGTACTCGATGTCGTCGACCACCTCCGTGCTGAAGGATTGCACCTTAAGGCTGTAGTCGGTACCGATCCCCTTGCCAGCACCGACCTGCACGACGCGATCATCAAGGAACCAGCGGAACCTTACGCCCGGCCCCACCATCTCCCGTGGTGGTGAGCCCAGGAAGTCGGCTGTGTCCAGGAGGAACCGGTGCACGTCCTCCTGGCTGACATCAACATCGAGCAGGGCTGCGGCTCGTTCCTCCAACACAGCGGTAGGGGCGTCCATCTGTTCTCCTCCGGTGTCGCAGACGCTCGCGGGTGCGGGGGCGGTCGTAATGAACGCCGACGATACCGCCACACCGGCCTGCCAGGGATCCGATACGTCGGCGATTGACCGTACGCTCGGGTGTGCATGTTGAGGAGGAGCCGATGGAGATACCTATCGGGGTCAAGGGGAGAATCCTTGCGGGAGAGTATGCGGGCTGGGACGTCGAAGTCATGTATGACGCCGAGGGGACTGGTGGCTACTACATTTTCCTCACCCGCGGCGAGCAGGGCTACGACGACTGGGTGGAGGACGCCGACAGTGTCCGAGGCTACTTCGAGGAAGCGAATTGGCCTATCGACTGGGGGCGCGGCGACCCGCGACCGCATCGATGACTGACCTGAGCATGTAACTGGTGCCGGTCTCGGTGAGGGGTGGAGGCGGAATGGTCACGGGACGGCTAGGCTGGGAGCGTGAAGATATTGCTGCTGGGGTCCGGCGCGCGCGAGCACGCCCTGGCCCGCGCCCTCGCTTCCGACCCCGCCACCACCGAGCTCGTCGTCGCCCCCGGCAACCCCGGCACGGCCGACATCGCCACCAACATCAAGATCGACCCCACCTCCCCGGAGGAGGTGGTGGACCTGGCCACCCAGATGGTCGCCGACCTGGTCGTCGTCGGCCCGGAGGCACCACTGGTCGCCGGGGTCGCCGACGCCGTCCGCGACGCCGGCATCCCCGTCTTCGGGCCCGGTGCCGAGGCCGCCCAGTTGGAGGGATCGAAGTCCTTCGCCAAGCGGGTGATGGCCTCGGCCGGCGTGCCCACCGCCGACTCCGTCACCTGCACGACCGAGGCCGAACTGGACACCGCCCTGCGCAACTACGACGCGCCCTACGTCGTCAAGGATGACGGCCTGGCCGCCGGCAAGGGCGTGGTGGTCACCTCCGACCTCGAGGCCGCCCTCGCCCACGGGCGCGCCTGCCTGGCCAAGGAGGGCGGGGCCGTCGTCGTCGAGGACTACTTGAACGGCCCGGAGGTCTCGCTGTTCTGCGTCTGTGACGGCGCCACCGTCCGCCCACTCGCCCCCGCTCAGGACTTCAAGCGGCTCGGCAACGGCGACGTCGGCCCCAACACCGGCGGCATGGGCGCCTACACGCCGCTGACCTGGGCACCCGATGACCTGACCGAGCAGGTGCTGCGTGAGGTCGCCCAGCCGGTCGTGGACGAGATGGCCCGCCGCGGCACCGCCTTCATCGGCCTGCTCTACTGCGGCCTGGCCCTGACCGACAAGGGCCTGCGCGTGGTCGAGTTCAACGTCCGCTTCGGCGACCCCGAGACCCAGGCCGTCCTGGCCCGCCTCGACTCCCCGCTGGCCGAACTGCTGCTGGCCGCCGCCACCGGCCGCCTGGCCGAGGTCCCCGCCCCGCGCTGGTCGGAGCAGGCCGCAGTCGACGTCGTCCTGGCCGCCCCCGGCTACCCCGGCACCGTCACCACCGGCGGCCTGATCACCGGCATCCCCGACGCCGAGGCCCTCGAGGGCGTCCACGTCCTGCACGCCGGCACCGCCCGCGACGACGACGGCAACCTGATCGCCTCCGGCGGGCGGGTGCTGTCCGTGGTCGCCCTGGGGGAGACGGTCGCCGACGCCCGCGCCCGCGCCTACGAGGCCATCGGCAAGATCCACCTCGACGGCGCCCAGTACCGCACCGACATCGCCGCCGGGCGCTGAGCCGGCGCAGTTGCTCGCGCCCATCGCCGCAGGCACGCCTGCGGTGGCAGGATGGGGGCATGAGCGAGCTCAGCACCCCTGACGCCCCCTTCACGTCCGCTGCGGGCGGGCCCCCGCCGGCCCCCGACCTGCCCGGCTGGAAGCACATTTCCTCCGGCAAGGTGCGCGACGTCTACGCCCCCGCCGAGGTCGGCCCCTGGTCCGGGCAGGACGTGCTGTTGCTGGTCGCCTCCGACCGCATCAGCGCCTATGACCACATCCTGTCCACTCCGGTTCCGGACAAGGGCAAGGTACTCACCGCCCTGTCCGTGTGGTGGTTCGAGCAGCTCGCCGACATCGTTCCGGGCCACGTGGTCAGCCTGGACGTGCCGGCCGCGGTCGCCGGTCGCGCCATGATTTGCCGGCGCCTGAAGATGTACCCGGTCGAATGCGTCGCCCGCGGCTACCTCACCGGCTCCGGCCTGGTCGAGTACCGCGCCGGCGGCACCGTATGCGGCCTGCCCCTGCCCGCGGGCCTGACCGAGGCGTCGCGCCTGCCAGAGCCGATCTTCACGCCAGCCGCCAAGGCCGAACTCGGCGAGCACGACGAGAACGTCTCCTTCGAGCGGGTGGTGGAGACGGTCGGCCGCGAGGCGGCCGAGGCACTGCGCGAGACCACCCTCGCCCTGTACACCCGCGCCGCCGAGATCGCCCGCGCTCGCGGCATCATCCTGGCCGACACCAAGTTCGAATTCGGCCAGGACCCCGCCACCGGCGCCCTGATCCTGGGCGACGAGGTCCTCACGCCCGACTCCTCCCGCTTCTGGCCCGCCGACGCCTGGACGCCCGGCCGCCCCACCCCCTCCTTCGACAAGCAGTACGTGCGTGACTGGCTCACCTCGCCCGCATCCGGCTGGGACCGCGGCTCCAATACCGCCCCGCCCGCCCTGCCCGACGACGTCGTGCAGCGCACCCGGCAGCGGTACCTGGAGGCCTACGAGCGCCTTACCGGCAGCCCCCTGGAGCTGGCATGAGTGCTCCCCAGGCGACTCCCGACCCCACGGCCGTGCGCACGACCCGCAGCTTCCAGCCGGGGCCCGGCTTCGTGATTGCGCTGGTTGCCGTCGGCGCGGTGCTGCTGCTGGCGCTTGTGGCCGCCGCCGCCAGTGCCTTCGGTGCGCCCGGTCTGTCCGCCATCCTCGGCGGCGTGGCGCTGGTGATAGTGGGAGTCGGGCTGCTGCTGCTGCTGCGCGTGCCGGCGCGAAGCGTCGTCGTCAACGCACCCCGGCTGCGGCTGGAGCGCAACCGGGCGCGGATGGCGCGGCGGCGGCGCGGGACGCAGCAAGCCGCCGCGACGGGGTACCCGGAAGAACCGGCCCCGCTGACGGTGCCCGGCACCGACCTGATCATTCCCGACTCCGGTGGGCGACGGGAGCTGACCACGCTCGACGTCGTGAGCGGGCCGCTGACCACCGCGCTCGCCACCACCGCCGCGGGGCGGAAGGCCGACGAGTTGCTGGCCGGAACCACCATCGGCGAGACGCTGATCCGGGTCCTGCAACTGCTCGCCGGAACGCTCGGCTTCCTGCTGCTCGCCCTCGGACTCGCCTCGATCCTCGGGCAGGTGATCGTGTGACGCCGCCACGCGACCGTCGTCGGGAGGATGAGCGCGGTCCCGTCGACTGGGGCATGGGGGAGCGCGCCAGGGCCTACGCCGCCCAGGGCGGCACCCGGGCCCGCGCCTATGCAGCGCCGGACACGGATACCGAGCCCGACGTTGACTGGGGCGCTCCCGCCTCTCCCGGAGGCGCACAGCGCCGCCGCAACGACACCGGCACCGACTGGGGCGTGGGGCGCGGGCCCGCTTCCGCCGCCGCGCCCGGTCGCACCCCCTGGCCGCAGGCGGTGCGCCGCCAGCGCCTGGCCGGCATCGTGTTCGCCATGGTCGGGCTGGCGCTAGCCACCTGGTCGGCCATGCACCTGGCCGCCAACGCGGAGGCCGGCCACCCGTGGCTGCCGCCCTGGCTGGTGGTTGTGCTCGGCGGGGCCGGGCTGGTCTCCGCCGCCGGCTACCTGGCCTGGGCCGGCGGCACGGCCGTGCGCCATGAGGCCGAGCGGTGGGAGCCCACCGTCGTCGACGCGGCGGCGGGCCTGACCGCGGGCGTCGTCGACGCCGCCGACCCCCACCACCTGCTGGCCGGCGCGGGCCTCGGCGGGCCCGCACTGCCACCGGGGCAGCGCAATGTCGGTGTCGGCGGCTCCGGTGTGAGGATCGACTCCGGACCTAAACCGGTCATGGGCACCTCCACCATGGACCAGTCCGTGCACGCCCCGGCGGGTGTGGCCGGCGCGGTCGGCGGCTTCATGCTCGCCGCCGCGGTGGTGTGCGCGATCCTCGCGCTGGTGCTGGGCAGCGAATGGCTGTTGGGCACGCTGGCTCTTGCCATCGGTGGCATCCTCGCCGTCCGCCTGGCCGGCGACTGGCTCGGCACGATCTAGCTCGCCGAGGTCGGTCGTTGTTACGTGCCGAGGTCGGTTGATATGGCGGGCCATGCGATTCATGCAGGCCCGGGCCGGTAGGCTGGGCCCGGACCCGCTCCCGCCCGACCGCATCCAGGAGGACCGATGGGACGCATCGTCGTCGAGGTCATGCCCAAGCCCGAGATCCTTGACCCGCAGGGCAAGGCCGTCATGGGCAACCTACCCCGCCTAGGATTCGACCAGTTCACGGCGGTGCGGCAGGGCCGCCGCTTCGAGCTCACGGTTGACGGTCCCGTCACCGACGCCCACCTGGCCGCCGCCGCCGAGGCCGCCGAGAAGCTTCTGTCCAACCCGATCATCGAGGACGTCGTCTCCGTAACCGCCGACCCGGCCGACGGCGCGGACGCCGCGTCGAACCCCGAGGAGGCCTGAGTGACCCGCATCGGCGTCATCACCTTCCCCGGTACGCTCGACGACGTCGACGCCGCCCGCGCGGTCCGGCTCGCCGGCGCCGAGCCCGCCTCCCTGTGGCACAAGGATGCCGACATCCACGGCGTGGACGCAGTGGTGGTCCCGGGCGGCTTCTCCTACGGCGACTACCTGCGCTGCGGCGCCATCGCCCGCTTCGCCCCGGTCATGGACGAGGTCATCGCGGCCGCTGGGCGGGGCATGCCGGTGCTCGGCATCTGCAACGGCTTCCAGATCCTCACCGAGGCCCACCTGCTGCCCGGCGCGCTGATCCGCAACGACCACCAGAAGTTCATCTGCCGCGAGCAGCGCCTGCGCGTGGAATCCACCACCACCGCCTGGACCAACCTGTTCGATGAGGGGGAGGAGATCGTCGTCCCGCTGAAGAACGGCGAGGGCAACTTCATCGCCTCCCCCGATGAACTGGACCGCCTCGAGGGCGAGGGACTCGTCGTCTTCCGCTACCTGGACAACCCCAACGGCTCCGCGCGCGACATCGCCGGCGTGCGCAACCAGCGCGGCAACGTCGTCGGACTCATGCCGCACCCCGAGCACGCCGTCGAGCCCGGCTTCGGCCCGGACTCTCCGGCCGGCGCCCGCCAGGGCGTAGACGGCCTGCGCCTGTTCCAGTCCGCCATCAGCGCGCTGGTCGGCGCCTGAGTTCGAGTCGCCGGCCGGCGTCACGCCGGTTGCGCGTCAACTGCACCGCCCGGCGGCCTACTCCGTACGTCGCCTTCGGCCATACCACCGACGGCAACGTGGCGTACCAGCAGCGTTCGGGACCGTCATGCGGGCGCGCCGCAATTGTGGGCAAAAGTAGGGACGATCGTCCCATTGCACTTAGTTAAGTAAGTGAGTTAAGTTGCGGTGGTCGGTAGAGACCGCGACCGATCCAGCGGCGACACCCTTCCCCGGCCGCGTCGAGAGGTCCTCGCCAACGATGGCGAATACGGAAAGTAGGCACGCAATGCAGCTGCGCAACATCCCCATCACCCGCCGCTCCTTCCTGGCCTCGACGGCGGCGGTCGCCGCCGTCGGCACCCTCGCCGCCTGCGGAGGCGGCTCGGGCTCCTCCGGCGGAGGGGCGGGCGGCTCCGGCGGCACCCTGACCATCTTCAACGGCGCCACAGGTACCGTCACCGCCAACTTCAACCCCCAGAGCCCCACGGCGCTCCAGCCCACCCGCGGCGTGATCTACGAGCCCCTGTTCTTCTACAACCTCGTCACCGGCGAGGACCCCCAACCGATGCTGGGCACGGAGTACAGCTGGAACGACGACGGCACGGTCCTAACGGTCAAGACCCGCGAGGGCGTCACCTGGTCCGACGGCGAACCCTTCACCGCCAACGACGTGGCCTTCACCTTTAACCTCATCCAGAAGACGCCGGCATTGAACACCTCCGGGCTGGCGGCGACGGCCGAGGCCCCCGATGACACCACCGTCGTGCTCACCTTCCAGCAGACGTCCTTCACCTCGGAGGCGGACACCCTGGGCAACCAGGCGATCCTCCCCGAGCACCTGTGGAAGGATGTCGCCGAACCCGACACCTACACCAACGAGGAGCCCGTCGGCACGGGCCCCTTCGTGCTGGACAGCGTCTCCTCTCAGTCCTACTCCCTGGTCGCCAACGAGAACTACTGGAACGGCAAGCCGAAGGTCGAAGAGATTCGCTACATCTCCTTGGAGAACGCCGACTCGGCCTCCGCCTCGCTGGTCGCCGGCGAGGTCGACTGGATGAGCGCGTTCCTGCCGAGCATCGACGACATCATCGCCTCCAATCCCGACCTCACCTACGTCAACACCCCGACGCTGACCAGCTGCATCTACGCCTCCTGCAACCCCGACCTCGGCTCCACCGGCCCACAGACCGACAAGGCGGTGCGGCAGGCGATCTACTACGCGATGGACCGCAGCCAACTCAACCAGCTGGCCGGCGGCGGGCTCGCCGGCGAGGCCTCCCCGTCCTACCTGGTTCCCGGGCGCGACGACGACTGGATCGCCGACCAGGACAACCTGGTCGTGCCGCAGAGCCCCGACGTCGACAAGGCCAAGCAGATCCTCGAAGACGCCGGCTGGACCGAGGGGTCCGACGGGGTCCGCGTCAAGGACGGCGAGCGCCTGGCACTGAACATCCAGACCGTGACCGGCTGGTCGGACTTCATCTCCATCAACGACACCCTGGTGCAGCAGCTCGCCGAGGTCGGCATCGAGCTGAGCACCTCCCAGGTGTCCTGGAACGAGTGGAACCAGAAGGAGGTCACGGGCGACTTCCAGCTCTCCCTGGACTCGCTCAACCTGGGCGCCTCCACCGACCCCTACTTCACCTACAACCGCATGCTGCACTCCGACAACACCGAGCAGGTGGGGGACTCCGCCACCGGCGGTAACTACAGTCGCTACGTGAACGAGAAGGTTGACGCGGCCATCCGTGCCGCCGGGCAGACCAACGACCCCGAGGAGAAGAAGGCGCAGTACGCGATCGTCCAGGAGCAGATCGCCGAGGACCTGCCCTACATCCCGATCTACGTCAACTCCATGCTCACCGAGTTCAACACCTCCCGCTACACGGGCTGGCCCACCGAGGACGATCTGTACGCGCTGCCCGCCTCCTGGGGCAGCTGGTCTACCGGCATCATCCTGCAGCGGCTGGAGCCCGCGTCCTGACCCGCGGCGACGGCGGACTCACATAGGTGAGTCCGCCGCCACCGTATGCAGGCACCGGCTACTCGGAACCCTAAGGACCCCAGGTTGCGTTTTCTCCTACGAAAGATCGGGTTTTACGCCATCGCCCTGTGGGCGGCCGTAACCCTCAACTTCCTCCTGCCCCGGCTGCTGCCGGGCAACCCCGTTGACATCATGGTCTCCCGCCTGGCCACGCACGGTCAGGTCAGCCCCGCCACGCGGCAGGCGATCGAGGCCCTGCTGGGCGCCGACACCGGTGCGAGCATGTGGGATCAGTACGTGCAGTACCTGGGCCAGCTGCTGCGCGGCGACCTCGGCGTATCCGTGGCCTACTTCCCGACCCCGGTCGGGCAGGTCATCGGTCAGACGCTCCCCTGGACGATCGGGCTCGTCGGGCTGGCGACCATCATCTCCTTCCTGCTCGGCATCGTGCTGGGTACGGCCGCCGGCTGGAAGCGCGGACACCTCTTGGACAACATCATCCCCGGGCTGACCATGCTGCAGTCGGTGCCCTACTTCTGGCTCGCACTGATTCTGCTGTTCCTGTTCTCCTCCACCTGGCGGATCTTCCCGATCCACGGCGGCTACGACGTGTACGGCACCGTGGTCGGACTCAACTGGCCGTTCATCAAGTCGGTCGTCTACTACGGAATCCTGCCGGCGATCACCATCGTCATCTCCTCGGTGGGCGGCTGGACGCTGGGCATGCGCAACATGATGGTGTCCACCATGAGTGAGGACTACATCCTCACCGCGGAGGCCAAGGGCCTCACACCCCGCCGCATCCGCACCTGGTATGCGGCCCGCAACGCCGTCCTGCCATCCATCTCGGGCTTCGCCATCTCCCTGGGATTCGTGGTCGCCGGCTCGCTGGTCACCGAGCAGGTCTTCTCCTACCCCGGCATCGGCACCGCCCTGTACCAGGCAGTGAACAACAACGACTACGCCCTCATGCAGGGGATCTTCCTGGTGATCACCCTGTCCGTGCTGGGCGCCAACCTGATCGTCGACCTGCTGTACGGCGTCATCGACCCGCGCACGCGCGCCCGCGGCTGAAGGAGGCTCCACCATGTCCACGCAAACCTCTACCGCGGCCGGCAGCAGGCCCGCCCGCAGGAGCGGCAGCCGTTTCCGCCTCCGCGTCACCCCCAAGCTCGTCGTCGGCACCACGATCGTCGTGCTCACCATCCTGTTCGGGCTCGTCGGACCGCTCGTGGTCGGCAACCCCTCGACCGTGCGCAACCTCGGCATGACGGCGCCTTCCGGCGAGTTCCTGCTGGGCACCACGCAGACCGGGCAGGACGTACTCGCTCAACTCACCTACGCCACCCGCGGATCGCTACTGATCGGGTTGATCGTCGGCAGCCTCACGCTGCTGCTGTCCGCGTTCTTCGGAGTCGTGGGCGCCTTCATCGGCGGCATCGTGGATGACCTGTTCTCCCTGTTCACCAACATCATGCTGGTGATCCCCGGGCTCCCGCTGGTCATCATCATCTCCAGCTACGTGCCCAAGAAGAGCATCTGGCTGGTGGCCTTCATCCTCTCGCTGACCAGCTGGGCGGGGTCCGCGCGGGTGCTGCGCGGCGTCACCCTATCGGTGCGCAATCGCGACTACGTGCTGGCGTCCCGCGTGAGCGGGGAGAAGACCTGGCGGATCCTGACTATAGAGATCCTGCCCAACCTGATCCCGCTGCTGGCCTCCCAGGTGGTCGGCGCGGTCATCGCCGGCATCCTCGGCGAGGCCGGGCTGTCCTTCCTCGGCCTGGGTGCTTCGGGCTCCTTCACCTGGGGCACGATGCTGTTCTACGCCCAGAACGGACTGGCGCTCAGACTCGGCGCCTGGTGGTGGTTCGTGCCGCCGGGCCTCATGCTCGCGCTCTTCGGCGCGGCACTGTCGATGATCAACTACTCGATCGACGAGACCATCAACCCGAAGCTGCGGGCGGCCACGGACGCGAAGAAACGCCGTCGTGCACGCAAACGCTCCGAGTCCGCCCGCAACCGCACCCCCCAGAAGGTCGCCGCATGAGCCCCCGAACCACAATCGACGGCACCGTCCGGCCCGCCGGCCGCACCCCCCGGCCCGCCGTCCTCGATATTGAACACATGTCGATCGACTACGACGTCGACCCACCCGTACATGCCGTCAAGGACGTGTCCCTGACCCTGCACCGCGGTGAGATTCTGGGCCTGGCGGGGGAGTCCGGCTGCGGAAAATCAACGCTCGCCTACGGCGTGGTCCAACTGCTCAAGGACCCGGCCCGCCGCGTGAGCGGCTCCGCGGTCTTCCACTCCCGCGAGGGCTACGACATCGACCTGACCGCCCTGACGGGCGCCGACCTGCGGGCAGTGCGCTGGGACAAGATCGCCATGGTCTTCCAGGGGGCGATGAACTCCCTGAACCCGGTGCTCAAGGTCAAGACCCAGCTGGGCGACGTGCTGACCACCCACCGTCCGGAGATGAGCAAGCAGCAGCGGCTGGAGCGCAGCGGCGAACTCCTGGAGAGTGTGGGCGTGGACCGCAATCGCCTGGACGCCTACCCCCACGAGCTGTCCGGCGGCATGCGGCAGCGCGTCATGATCGCCATGGCGCTCGCCCTCGAGCCGCAGATCCTGATCATGGACGAGCCCACCACCGCGCTCGACGTCGTCGTCCAGCGGGAGATCCTCCAGGAGATCTCGCGGCTGCGGGAGGAGCTCGGCTTCGCGGTCATTTTCATCACCCACGATCTGCCGCTGCTGCTGGAGATCTCCGACCGCATCGCCGTCATGCGCGACGGCGTGGTCATCGAGCTCGACGACGCCATCGAGCTGTACACCCACCCCAAGGAGGAGTACACCAAGCAGCTGCTCAGCTCCTTCCCGTCGCTGACCGGCGAGCGTGGCGCGTTCGTCCGCACCCGCCGCACCCACGTTAAGGAGCAGTCATGACCGTCCTTGAAGCGCGGAACCTCGTCAAGGAGTACACGCTCCGCAACGGGCTGCACACCTCCACCCTGCGCGCGGTGGATGACGTCTCATTCCGGCTGGTGCCGGGGAAGACCATTGCGCTGGTCGGACAGTCCGGCTCCGGCAAGTCCACCATCGCCAAGCTCCTGCTGCAGCTCGAGTCGCCCACCAGCGGCGAGATCCTGCTCGACGGCGAGCCCGTCAGCCGCCGCGGCCGGGGACTGGCGCGCTACCGCAACACCGTGCAGATGGTCTTCCAGGACCCCTTCGCCTCCCTGAACCCCTACCACACGATCGGCCACCACTTGGCGCGTCCGGTCCGGCTCCACAATCCGCACCTGGGCAAGGATGCGGTACGCGAGCGGGTGCTGGAGCTGCTGCGCCGCGTGCGACTGGATCCGGCCGACGACTACGCCGATCGCAAGCCGCATGAACTGTCCGGCGGCCAGCGCCAGCGCGTGGCCATAGCCCGTGCCCTGGCCCCCGACCCGGGCATCCTCATCGCCGATGAACCGGTGTCCATGCTGGACGTGTCGATCCGCCTGGGGGTGCTCAACCTGCTGGCCGAGCTGCAGCAGGACAACGACCTCGGCGTCCTGTACATCACTCACGACCTGGCCACCGCCCGCCACTTCTCCGACGAGATCATGGTGCTCTACCACGGTGACGTCGTAGAACGCGGGCCGGCAGACACGGTGATCCTCCACCCGAACCACGAGTACACCAAGCGACTCCTGGCCGCCGCCCCCGACCCGGAGCGCCGCCTGGCCCAGCTGCGCCGTCAGCAGGGGGCGAACCAGTGACGCCCCCGGCAAACCCGGGCCCCCAGCGGTGGCTGTTCACCGGCGACTCGATCACCGAGTGGGGGCGCATCGATAAGCGCGACCCGCACGACCTGGGACACAACTACGTGCAGCTCCTGGCCGAGGAACACCTGGCCGGGGGCACGGTCCTGAACACCGGCATCGGTGGGGACCGCCTGGTGGACCTGGCGGAGCGTTGGCAGCGAGACGTTATCGATCTGGCCCCCGACGTGCTCAGCGTCTACATCGGCATCAACGACACCTGGCGACGCTATGACGAGGGCATCGTCTCTCCCATTCCCGACTTCGGACGGCGGCTGCGGGAACTGCTCGCTCCATTCGCCGCCGCCGGCACGCCGCTGGTCCTGCTCTCCCCCTTCGTGCTGCCCTACACCGGGGAGGACCGCAGCTGGCAGGAGGACCTGAACCCGCGGGTGCGGGCGATCGCACGGATCGCCCAGGAGCTCGACGCCGTATACGTGCCGCTGCAAGAACCCATGACGGCGCTCGCGGCCCAAATCGGTGATGCCGCCGTCGCTGCCGACGGCGTCCACCCCACGCCCGCCGGCCACCGCGCCATTGCCGACGCCTGGTGGCAGGCCTGGCGGGCCGCCGGCATGGACGCCCCGGAATCATCCGCACACTGACCACTCAGGAAAGACCACCCATGATCACCACGACCACGCTGAACTCCGGCTGGCGACTGAGCCATCTGGCTGGCGCCGTCCCGGAGGAGACCCGGATCCCCGAGACGGTGCCGGCAACCGTCCCCGGCTGCGTACACACCGACCTGTTGGACGCCGGCCTCATCCCCGACCCGCTGGACGCCGACAACGAGGAGCGCCTGGCCTGGATGTGGCGCTGCGACTGGCGCTACGAACTGCGCTTCGACGCCGCACCGGCCGCGCCCGGTGAGCATGTCGAGCTGGTATTCGAGGGCCTGGACACGATCGCCACGGTCACCCTCAACGACGTCGAGCTGGGCCGCACCGACAACCAGTTCCGACGGTACCGGTTCGACGTCGGCCACCTGCTGCAGGCCGGTGAGAACCGCCTGGTGGTCGACTTCACCTCCGCGCTCAACGTGGCCGAGGAGCGCGAGCGCCTCCACGGCGAGTACCCGTTCGTCAACGCCCACCCCTTCCCCATGGTCCGCAAGAGCGCCTGCTCCTTCGGCTGGGACTGGGGGCCGGTGACGATCACCGCCGGCATCTGGCAACCGGTGCGCCTGGAGCGGTGGAGCGGGACCCGGGTCCGCGGCGTGCGCCTGGGGGTGGACCTGGAGGGGAGTGTGGGCGTCGCCCGGCTGGTCGCCGAAGTCGAGCGGGACCCGGACGCGCCGGCCGCGTCCCTGGCCTACGCCGTCGCGGGAACCACCGTGGAGGTAACGGCCGAAGCCCCCGGCATCAGCGAGGTCGTGCTCGAGGCGCGCGTGGCCGACGCCGACGTGTGGTGGCCGCGCGGATATGGTGACCAGCCCCTGTACGAGTCGACGTTGCACCTGGACGGGGAACCCGTCTGGTCCCGTCGCGTCGGTTTCCGGCGCATGGAGGTGGATCTGACGCCCGATGAGATCGGGACGCCGCTGCGGCTCAAGGTCAACGGAGAGCTGGTGCTGGCCAAGGGGGTCAACTGGATCCCCGACGACGTCTTCCCCACCCGCATCACCCGTGCCCGCTACCGGCGCGCCCTGGCGGACGCGGTGGAGGCCAACTGCAACACCGTGCGTGTGTGGGGCGGCGGCATCTACGAGTCCGAGTACTTCTACGACGCCGCCGATGAGTTCGGGCTGCTGGTGTGGCAGGACTTCATGTTCGCCTGCGCCGCCTACAGCGAGGATGCCTGGATGAGGGACAACGTCATCGCCGAGGCCCGCCAGGCGGTGGCCCGGCTGGGTGGACACGCGTGCCTGGCACTGTGGTGCGGCAGCAACGAGAACGAGACGGCCTTCCAGGACTGGGGTTGGAAGGAGCGCCTGCGGGGCCGTGCCTGGGGGCAGGGATACTACCGGGAGATACTCCCGGCGGTCGTCGCCGAACTGGACCCGACCACTCCCTACATCCCCTCCAGCCCGTTCAGCCCGGATCCCGAGGCCGAGGCGAATAACCGCACCGACGGCGACACGCACGTATGGGACGTGTGGAACGAGCTCGATTACCTGCACTATGCGGACCAGACGCCGCGCTTCGCCTCCGAGTTCGGCTTCGGCGGGCCCATGGCCTACTCCACCCTCACCGCCGCGGTGCACGATGAGCCGCTGGACGTGAGCGGCGCGCAACTGGCCGTGCACCAGAAGGCCGAGGACGGCTTCACCAAGCTGCGCCGCGGGCTGGATGCCCACTTCCCCGAGCCGGTCGACTTCCGCCACTGGCACTGGGCCACTCAGCTCAACCAGGCGCGCGCCCTCGACTTCGGAGTGCGCCACTTCCGCTCGCTCCAGCCGCACTGCACGGGATCGCTGATCTGGCAGCTCAACGACTGCTGGCCCGTCATCTCCTGGGCCGTGGTCGACTCCGCCGGGGTGCGCAAGCCCGCCTGGTACGCGTTGCGCCACGCCCAGCAGGACCGCATGCTGTGCCTGGAGCCCGCCGAGGGCGGCCGGGTCCGGCTGGCGGCGGTCAACGACCTGGCCGAGCCTTGGGTCGCGCACGTCAGGATTGGATACGGCACGCGCCACGGGCTGGAGGTCGCGTGGGAGGAGCGCCGAATCGAGGTCGCGCCCCGCGCTGCCGCCGCGGTCGAGCTGGCCCTGCCGGAGGACCCGGATGGCTTCCTCATGGCCGAGGCCGACGACGCCCGCCGCGTCGTCTGGTTCGTGTCCACCGACCGCGAGGCCGGCCTGCCCGAATTCGACGCGGACGTGAAGGTGGCCCGGATTGCGGGCGGTTACCGGCTCGACGTGACCGCGCGAGTGCTGTTGCGGGACGTGGCGGTAACCGCCGATGCCGAACGGCCCGGCGCCGTCGTCGACGACATGCTCACCACCCTGCTGCCCGGCGAGCAGGCCTCATTCACTGTCCTGACCGACGGCGAACCGACAGACCCGCAGGTGCTGGCCACCTGGCCGGTGCTGCGCAGCGCCAATCATTTGGCGGGCTGACCGCGACGGCGATCGGGCATGTTGCGGCCACGTGCCGCCGTCACGGCTGCGGCGTCACCTCCGCCACGGAGGCGCGCCGCAGCCAGTGGTGGGCGGGCTCAGGAACTTCGAAGGAGGTCTGCCCGGACTCAATGCGCAGCACGCATTCGGCGATGGTCCGGCCAAACGCATGCACATCCTGTGCGATCGCGGTGATTGGGGGTGAGGCCAGCTGGCAGGAGGAGGAGTCGTCCCAGGCGACGAGGCTGACGTCGTCGGGCACGACGGCGCCCAGAGCGGAGGCGGTGGCCAGCCCGGCAAGCGCCATGGTGTCGTTGTCGTAGATGATCGCCGTCGGACGCGTGGCCGCGGGGAGCTTCAGCAACTCCGCGGTGGCCCGCTGACCAGAGGCCTCGCTGTAATCACCCGGGACGATGCGCAGTTCTACGCCGAGTTCCTGTGCCACCCGGCGGGCCACCGTGTCCCGGATCAGGGTGTGCGCCAGGTGCTCAGGGCCGCTTACGCGGGCGATGCGCTCGTGGCCGAGTTCGTGCAGCCGCTCCATCACCCCGCGGGTTGATTCGGCGTTGTCGGAGACGATCGAAGCAGTGTCAGGTACAGCCTGCTCCACACCCGCGTGGAGTGTGGCCAGGCCCAGCTCATTCAGGAGTGCCGGACGCGGATCGTCCACCAGCGGATTGACGAGAATCACCCCGCGGACGAAGGCCTCGGCGGCCCAGCGGCGATAGACCTCCAGCTCCTCACACAGTCCGGGAACCTGATGCAGGAAGAACAGTACAGAGGTGCCGCGCAGGGTTTCTTCGATGCCGTCGGCGTTCTCCGACCAGAAGGACTCGGCAGTAAGTAGTCCCCGTGGGCGGGCTAGAACCATGCCCCAACGGTGAGTATCCGAGCCGGTAGTCATGCGGGCCTTTCAGTCTGAACCAATTGCTGGTCGGGCCGAGATCAGCGGCGCCTGGGAAGCCACCCGGTGTGAGCCGGGACGCCCCCTATCCTAGGTCGGAACGGGGATGTGGCCTGCCGCATTTGTCCGGGATAACGGGATTATGAAGGAGACAGTGGATGGTACGAGGTACCGATACCAAGGCGCTGGTGTTCGACCTCGTGCGCGCTCTGGAGCGCACCTCACGGGCGGAACTGGTCAAGCGGACCGGGCTGACCGGAGCGTCGATCTCGACCATTACCCGTCGCCTGCTGGATGAGGGGCTGCTTGAGGAAACCGGAAGAGCTCCATCAACCGGTGGGAAGCCGCGAACCTTCGTGCGGGTTGCGCCGGACTCTAGGTATGCGGTCGGTGTGCACCTGACGCGCACCGACATGGTGCTGGTGCTGACCGACCTGTTGGGCGCGATCATTGGACGCACCCGGAGAGAGCTGCCAACAGACCCGGGGAAGGGCGTGGGACAGGGCTGTCTGCGGGAGACTGTGCAGGAGGCCATTGCGGAGATCATTGCCGGCACCGGAATCGACAACACCAAGTTGGTTGGAACCGGCGTGGTGCTGGCGGGACCCGCCGACCGCGGTCTGCCCGGGACGACCTCCGCGACCGACCGCGATGAACTGCGCGCGGCGTTGGAGCGGTCGACCGGCATGCCCGTCCTCATGGAGAACGATGCCACTGCGGCGGCACTAGGCGAATGGTGGGTTTCTCCGAGCGGGCGCGCAGACGACGCCCTGGTGGTCTACCTGGGTGCCGGCATCGGCGGAGGACTGCTGGTCGGCGGCCGCTTGCAGCGGGGGACCTCGGCCAATGCCGGCGAGCTCGGGCACGTTTGCGTGGATCTCAACGGCCCGGTGTGCACTTGTGGGGCCCGCGGCTGCGTGGAGGCGGTTGCCGGACCACAAGCGGTGGTGTCCAGGGCGCTGTTGGACCCCGACATCGCCGGCCCCGCAGGGTTGGGGGCGCAGGTCGGTTCACGCGGTTCGGTCGAGGCGGATTTCGCGGCGATCGCCCGGGCCGCGCACCTGGGGAACGAGTCCGCGCGGCGTCTGCTCGCCGAGTCCGCTCGCGCTCTGGCAGTAGCGATACGGTCGGTCGTCAACGTGCTGGACAATGCGGCCGTCATCCTCACTGGGCCGAGTGCCGCCGGCGCTGGCGCGGTGTACCTGCGGGCCATTGAGAGTGAGCTCAAACTGCGCTATGGGGCGGCCGCCTCGCGTCCGGTGTCGGCGAGGCTTTCACAGAACTGCGGCACCGCCGCGGCGCTGGGAGCCGCAGCCATGGTTTTGGATGCCGCAATCCGCTCCTCCTAAACGGGCTTTTCCGGCGTGTGGGTGTGGTGGGTGGTGGGTGTTGCCGGCCTGGTGGGCTGGGTGCTGGTGGGTGTGGGTGGTGTGTGCCCGGGCGCCCCGCCGTGGGGCGGAATGTCCGAATTCGGCACTAAGGCCGTCGCCGACCGCTGGAGCCGATTTTGAATCCGCATGATTCCAACGTTCTGCCCATGGCCGCGGGCCGCGTCGGAGTCGTTTGTGCCGATCCTGGACACTTTGTGCCGCCACGCGCGGGAACGAGCGCCGACGGCGGTTCGTGGGCGGACAGGCTCCCCGCGTGCCTGACACCACCCAACCCCCGCCTCCACACCCGCAAACCGGAAGAGCTCTTAAGCGGTCCGACTGCCGAGCGGGATGCATTCGTGCTTGCCGGCCGACCCGGCGGCAAACGAATCGGCAAAGGCGCGGTCGCATCCACATTGCCTGTGGATAACTTCTTGTGCATGCCGCGTGGGTGGATGATCATGAATGTCCGTGCAGGCTGCAGTTGGTGCAGCCGCGGCGGCCTCGCCAGTAGCGGTGAAAGTGGCGCGCTCGCGCGGATTGGCGTCGATCGATTCTCGGAGGCGGCGTCGTAGAACCGCGTAATTGCAACGATTTGACCGGCCGGTGGTGGCGGTGGTACTGGCCGCTCGGCGAGGTGTGTGCCCAGTTGGACGCCGGGTTTCACGCCCTCGGGGCGGGTGTTCCGACGGTCGCCCACAGGCCAAGCGGCGGCATTCTCGGCATCACCAGGTCTGTGCACAAACCTGTGGATCAATTCTGTGGATAACCGTCGGTGGGGCGGGGTGCGGGCAGACGTCGGCGGCGGCGCCGTCGTCTTGCGAACGGCCCCGCCGCCGGTGTGGTTCTGCTCACTCCAGGGCGCCGGCGATGGCGTCGACCAATTCCAGCAGGTGGCGGTCGGGCAGGAACTCCCGGCGCACGGACTCGTGCGCTGCCAGCCCCATGTCGTGTGCCCGCTCCGGGAAGCGCAGCACGTCGGCCACGGCCTGTGCCCACGCGGCGCCGTCGGCGGGATCCACCAGCATGCCGTCGACGCCGTCGTCGATCTGGTCCTGAATGCCGCCTACCGCAGAGGCGACCACGGGCGCCTTCTTCCACATGGCCTCCGCCACCGGCAGCCCGAAGGCCTCCACCAGGGAGCGCTGGGTGACCA
This sequence comes from Actinomyces glycerinitolerans, assembly GCF_900098745.1. GTDB lineage: Bacteria > Actinomycetota > Actinomycetes > Actinomycetales > Actinomycetaceae > Actinomyces > Actinomyces glycerinitolerans. Next base: position 308,142 of record NZ_FQTT01000011.1, on the reverse strand, counting down.
CGTCGGCCACTCGCTGCACGGCGTTGACCACCATGGCGTTGACATCCCGGTCGTGCATGGGCACGGCGGCGATGTGCACGCGCGAGGCCACCGACTCCGGCAGCAGGTCCCAGCGGTCCAGCACCTCGCCCAGCACCGCGGCGGCTTCGGCGTCGCGCTCGGGGTCCGGGTCCGGCCCCACCAGCAGCAGGTGCGCGTCGGCCGGCAGCGTAGCCACGTTGTCCGCGAAGGCGTCGATCAGCTCCTTGGCGCCCTTGAGGCGGTCCCAGCGGGACACCTGCGCGATCACGCGCACGCCCTGCGGCACCGGCAGGCCCGCGCCGGCGAGCGTGGGCAACTCGCGAAGCGCGTCGGGGCGCCCGTCCTCGTGCACGAAGGCGACCGCGTCGAAGGGCGGCTCGCCGGCGAACACGCCCGCCAGCCTCGCCACCGACCAGGACTCGTCCAGGTCCAGCACTCGGTTCTTGGGGGAGTCGGGGTTAATCGAGGGGGCAATCACCACGCAGCGCTCCGGCTCCACGAAGGGCGGCCGGTAGTTGGGGCGTGAGACGACGACGAGGTCCACCTCCTCCAGGTAGCGGTCCAGGAAGGCCCAGGCGCGCTGGCCGGCGTCGCCGGTGTCCTGAGCGCCCAGGTGGCAGCGCCAGATGACGGCGGCGCCGGCCGCCTTCAGCGCCTTGGCCAGGCCGGCCGTGGGCGGGTCGTGCAGGATGACCACATCGCCGTCGCGAATGTCGTCGACGATGTTCTCCGCGTTGGAGGCGATCACGTGCTCGTAGATGTCGCGCTGCTTCTCCGCGAGCTTGCCGCCATCGCCGCGGTCGCCGTGAATGCCGGCGTGCAGGCGGGCTGCGATCGTGTTGAACTCGCGCGGCGCGTCCAGCACCAGCCAGCGGGCGTCCACGCCGATGTCCAGCGCGTATCCGACCAGTGGGGCGACGATCTCCGCAGGCCCCGACGCTGCGGCGGACGTGGGCGTGATGGTCCAGACGGTGCGTCCCTCCAGGAGGTTGCGGGCCGCGGCGACGCCGTCGCGCAGGCGTCGGGTGGCGACCTCATCCAGGTGGCTTTCGAGGTCCGACAGTGGGAGCGGGGCGACGTCGATGGTTCTCATGTCCCGATACTGCCCCAAAGCCGTGTGATGCGCAGCACTTTCGACGGCGCGCCGTGCGTTTCAAGGTGTTGCGTCACCCTCAGTTGTACGAACCGGCTTGCGCGTCGGGAGGTGTGGGGGAGAGGCTAGCCGGGTAACGAGCATGTCGCGGGATGGCTGTGTTACCGGTGCGACCTGCGATCATCCCGTGCCCAGTCCAACCCGTCTGAAGGGAAACAGTCATGAGCCAGAGCCCCAATAACCCCGGCCAGCCGCAGCCCCCTGCGTACGGCGGTGGGCAGCCGAGCAATCCCTATGGCCAGCAGGCATACAGTCAGCAGCCGGCCTATGCGGCCCCCGGTTACGGTGCGCCGGCATACGGCGACCCCTATGGGCAGGGCGGATACGTCGAGCCCAAGTCGAAGGTCGCCGCGGCGGTGCTGGCCTTCTTCCTCGGGACCCTGGGCATCCACAACTTCTACCGGGGCCAGACCCGCAACGGCATCATTCACCTGTGCCTGGTTGGCGCGGCGATTGTGCTGTTCATCATCGGCGGGGTGGTCCTGGGGACTAACGTCGATGCCTACGGCAATGTGTCGGACGGCGCAGCTTCCACCGCCGGGATGCTGATGCTGCTGGGCTGGCTCGTCGCCGCTGGTAACGGCATCTGGGCCTTCGTCGAGTTCATCATGATCCTGGTCTCCAACGACGGCAGCCTCCGGTAGGGGCATAAGTCGCCATCGTTGCAGTCGATATAACCAACCCCTTGTCGGAGAGCGTAGATCGGTCGTGACCGCCTTCGGGTCCGGTCGGTGTGGCTGTCCGGGAGGGTTTTGGCGGCGCGGTGAAGGCCGCGGAGTTGGTTGCGAGGGCGCGCACGATCGGCCCCATCCGCACCAGGTGAACGGCGGTCTTCAACCTGGTGAACACGAGCGTCGTCGTCGGGATCAGAGCGGTGGATGAGGGCGAGCATCGCAAGCTGCTTTCGGCTCGCCCCCTGTTCGACGAGATCGTCCCGTCCGGGCCGTTCACGCCCCACATCACCGTTGCCTACTACCGGCCGGAGGCGCCGACGCCGTTGGCGCCCGACGCACTGCGCGCCGTGCTCGGTGAGCTCACCGCACGGGTCACGGGCACGCCCGTCATGCTCACCCCCGAACGTCTGCACGTACTGCACTTCGACTCAATGAGCAACTACTGGGCGGTTTGAGCCAGAGCAGCCGACGCTGTCGAAGTCCAGATCGCGACGCGTGCGCACCGCGTTGGGGAACGTATGGCAGGAGCGCTCATCGGTGCTATGGGGCTACCGCCCGGGACCTCGTCCGTGCATTCAGCCATGCCCGGGCGCAGCCTGCCTTTGGCTACCAGTCCGACTCTCTGTTTCGTCCGACGACGTCCTTGGGTGCTCGTGTTGACGGTTCGTGTGCTTCCACGGCGGTTCGGTACTTGGCAGCGACGCTTCGGCACCTGCGACGACGGTTCGGCACCTGCGACGACGGTTCGGCACTTGGCACCGACGCTTCGGCACCTGCGACGACGGTTCGGCACCCAGGGGTACGAACTGTCACCGGAGGGTACGAAGCGTCCACCGGAAGGTACGTACCGTCGGGTCGGGGTACGAAGCGTCAGCCCCATCCGCCCCATAACCGTTGGCGCGGCCGTCCCGCCGCGGGGCTCTAGGTGTGTAAGTCGTTTGTGGTGGTGGGTCGGTGCTGGCGATGTGGGTGGTGGTCTGGTGGCGGATGGTGAGTTGGTCGTGTCTGGTGGCTACGGGGCCCTAGTTTGAGTGGGCTGCGTGCGCCCGTGGGGGACGCGGAGTCGCCTTCGTGAGCACGCTCGCGCTGTTGGGAGCGTCGTCCCGGAGCCGGGTTGTCGACGCGGGTGCCTGTGGGCGGGCCGGTTGTGTGCTCAGCGAGGATCGTTGTGCGCAGTCAGGCGCGTAGGGCGTTCCCGCGGTGTCGGGGGCCTGGTTGCCGACAGTCGAAGGGGGCGAGTGGGTCTCGTACCGCCCCGGTTGGACCGCCCACGCCCCGTTGGACCGCCCACGCCCCGTTGGACCGCTGTAACCGGCGGCTACGGCGGTCCAACGGGGGAACAGGGGTCCAACCGGGGAACAGCGGTCCAACTGACAGGCTCAACATCCACACACCGCCACCCAAGTACTTACACAACAGGACCTAGAGCGCGAGTTGCTCCCAGACACACGAGTTCAGCTCGGGTGCAGGAGATCTTGGCGGTTTGCGCGGGTAGAAACCGTGCAAACCGCCAAATCACGTGTCGATGCTGCCGACGCGTGTTCACGATGTCCCCGAGCTCGTCGACGGCGCCAGTCGTCGGCAGCAGGAATAGCCCATTACGTTTGCCCACCCGACCCACAGGCACACAGCCGACCACCACCTGGACGGCGGATGACCAGCCACCATAACGACCGATCTCGACCGTCATGTCAACCGATCTCGGCGAGGGGACCTGGGGCGGTCTCGCAACGTTGAGGCGGACACGGAGGGGGAATAGGTGCGAGGCCGCCCCGCCGGGTAACCTCTAACCGGTTCCACCGCCCACCCAGGAGCAGCCATGTCCGCCGTCGAGCCCAACGCCGTGACCGAACCCGCCCGCCCCGCCGACCACCCCGACACCGTCGCCCACGCCGCGGCCACCCCCGACCAGGCGATGCCCTACCGCGAACTCGGTCTCAAGGACGAGGAATACGACTCCATCAAGACCATCCTCGGCCGTCGCCCCACCGCCGCGGAGCTGGCCATGTACTCGGTGATGTGGTCCGAACACTGCTCCTACAAGTCCTCCAAGCTCCACCTGCGCCAGTTCGGGGAGAAGACCACGCCCGAGATGCGTGAGCACCTGTTGGTGGGTATGGGGGAGAACGCCGGCGTCGTCGACATCGGCGACGGCTGGGCCGTCACCTACAAGGTCGAGTCCCACAACCACCCCAGCTTCGTCGAGCCCTACCAGGGGGCCGCCACCGGCGTCGGCGGGATCGTGCGCGACATCATCTCCATGGGTGCCCGGCCCGTGGCCGTCATGGACCAGCTGCGCTTCGGCGCCGTCGACCACCCGGACACCGCCCGCGTGGTGCACGGCGTCGTCGCCGGGGTGGGCGGCTACGGCAATTGCCTGGGCCTGCCCAACATCGGTGGTGAAACCGAGTTCGACCCCTCCTATCAGGAGAATCCGCTCGTCAACGCCCTGTGCGTGGGCGTGCTGCGGCACGAGGACATCCACCTGGCCAACGCCTCCGGCGCGGGCAACCAGGTGGTCCTGTTCGGCGCCCGCACCGGCGGTGACGGCATCGGCGGTGCCTCCATCCTCGCCTCGGAGTCCTTCGAGGACGGCATGCCCGCCAAGCGGCCGAGCGTGCAGGTGGGCGACCCCTTCATGGAGAAGGTCCTGATCGAGTGCTGCCTGGACCTGTTCGCCTCCGACCTGGTGCTCGGCATTCAGGACCTCGGCGCCGCCGGCATCTCCTGCGCCACCAGCGAGCTGGCCTCCAATGGCGACGGCGGTATGCACGTTGACCTGGAGAACGTGCTGCTGCGCGACCCCACCCTCACGGCCGGGGAGATCCTCATGAGCGAGTCCCAGGAGCGCATGATGGCGGTCGTCGCCCCGGACAAGCTCGACGACTTCATGGCGGTGATCGACAAGTGGGACGTCGAGGCCTCCGTGATCGGCGAGGTCAATGGCTCCGGTCGGCTCACCATCGACCACTTCGGGGAGCGGATCGTGGACGTCGACCCGCGCACGGTCGCCCACGAGGGGCCCGCCTACGACCGCCCCTACGCCCGCCCGGCCTGGCAGGACGCCCTGAACGCCGACACCTCCGACGCACTGGCCCGGCCCGAGACGGTCGCCGAGCTGGCGGAGCAGGTGCGTGCCGTCGTCACCAGCCCCAACCAGGCCTCCGCGGCCTGGGTCACCGACCAGTACGACCGCTTCGTGCGCGGCGCCACCGCCCTGGCCCAGCCCGACGACGCCGGTGTCATTCGCGTGGATGAGGCCACCGGCCGCGGGGTTGCGATCGCCACCGACGCCAACGGCCGTTTCACCAAGCTCGATCCGGCCACCGGCGCCGCCCAGGCGCTCGCTGAGTCGTACCGCAACGTGTGCACCGTGGGTGCCCGCCCGCTGGCCGTCACCGACTGCCTCAACTTCGGCTCCCCGGAGGACCCCGATGCGATGTGGCAGCTGGTGGAGGCGATCACCGGCCTGGCCGACGCCTGCCGGGAGCTGGGTGTGCCCGTCACCGGCGGGAACGTCTCCCTGTACAACTCCCACGGCAAGGTCAAGGGCCTGCCCGATTCCTCCATCAACCCCACCCCGGTGGTGGGTGTGCTCGGCGTGATGGATGACGTGCGCCGCGCCAACCCCTCGGGCTGGCAGGAGGAGGGCCTGGCCATCATCGCCCTGGGCGAGACCCGCGACGAGCTGGACGGTTCGGCCTGGACTCGCGTGGTGCACGACCACCTGGGCGGGCTGCCGCCGCAGGTGGACCTGGAGGCGGAGGCCGCCCTCGGGCGGGTGCTGGTGGCCTTGAGCGAGGTGGACCTGCCCGACGGCTCCCGGCTGGTGCGCGCCGCCCACGACCTGTCCACCGGCGGGCTGGCACAGAGCTTGGTCGACGCCTGCTTGCGCTTCGGTGTGGGGGCGGCCATCGACTTGGCCGCCCTGCCCGGCGACGTCGACGACTTCACCGCTCTGCTGTCCGAGTCCGGCGCCCGCGCCCTGGTGGCGGTGCCGGAGGGTGCCCTGCCCGCGGTGGCGGCGGCCGCCGAGGCCGAGGGCGTGACCTGGGGGCGCCTGGGCACCACTGGCGGGGACATGCTCGCCGTCACCGGCACCGACCTGCTCGCCGACGGCGGCTCCGGCCGCCCGCTCGTGCTGGACCTGGACGAGCTGCGGGCGGGTGTGGACGCCACCCTGCCGGCGCTGTTCGATTGAGGTCGCCCAGGGGGCGTTCTAGGGAGGGCATTTAGAACGTCGGTTCGCGGTCTGTTACGCCTGTTCGGGGTTTTTAGGGGTCTGCTGAATGGCTCGGAGGCCTTCAGCAGACCGTTAACTGGCGTTGTTAACGGTGAAGCGGCGTAGTAGACGCGCGGCGTGGTGTGGGTGCTCGAGGTGGTGCATGGCGGGGTGTTCGCGGTGTCGGGCAACGGTGGCGGGTGTGGTGTGTGGGGTTGTTGGGACGTGTGGGGTTGGTGTGGTACTCGCCAGATGGTCACGATTCGGTCTACGGTACAAAGATTGGTGCGTTTTGACCCTGACTTTTCCGCATGACTTCGTTGAAAGTTGGTGGCTGGAGGGGTTTGGAGGGGTGTCGGTGGCGCTTGGCGTGTTTTCAACGAAAGGTGGTAGTTTTGGCCTGGTGCCAGTCGGTCTCGTGGGGTGCTTGCGGGGTCGGTGGCGATCTCGCCTCTGGAAGTGGCGGTATGGCGCGGTTTCCAGGGGTAGGGGTCAGGAAGCACCTCGCACCTTAAGGTGCATTAAGACTTAATGAGTCGGGGTTAGTTGATGTCCGCGTCGAACGGTCAGGAAGCACCTCGCACCTTAAGGTGCATTAAGACGTAGCGTCGCCGCTCCGCATCGCCACGTTCGACACATGGTCAGGAAGCACCTCGCACCTTAAGGTGCATTAAGACGTTAGGGCGTTCCCCGTTGCCTCGAGAACAGTGACGCGTCAGGAAGCACCTCGCACCTTAAGGTGCATTAAGACGACCTCGCCAAACGTGCTACGCATACTATTTCCTGTCAGGAAGCACCTCGCACCTTAAGGTGCATTAAGACCCCCCTGTAGGGGGAGGTTTGGAGGGCTGCGGCAAGTCAGGAAGCACCTCGCACCTTAAGGTGCATTAAGACCGAGTCATCTTGCAGGGCACGCGCACCACATTCACGTCAGGAAGCACCTCGCACCTTAAGGTGCATTAAGACGGATCGGGTCGGACTGTTTCCAGTCATACACGAACCAGGGTCAGGAAGCACCTCGCACCTTAAGGTGCATTAAGACGCCCGGGTGGTGCAGGTTCGCCGCATCTCCTCGCGTGTCAGGAAGCACCTCGCACCTCAAGGTGCATTAAGACGTGCCGTCATGTACGGGTGGTCGTAGGACAGGAAGTGTCAGGAAGCACCTCGCACCTTAAGGTGCATTAAGACATCAGCAGGACGATCAGTACGCCCTGACCGGGTTGAGTCAGGAAGCACCTCGCACCTTAAGGTGAATTAAGACGCCGGTCCTCCCTGATGCTCACGACTCCTCCTTGAGGTCAGGAAGCACCTCGCACCTTAAGGTGCATTAAGACTGATTGCCCTGCTTGACCGCCTCAGGCTCATTGCGCGTCAGGAAGCACCTCGCACCTTAAGGTGCATTAAGACGTCAACTCATGGAGCAGGTCGGCCCACTCTTGGCCGGTCAGGAAGCACCTCGCACCTTAAGGTGCATTAAGACTGATTGCCCTGCTTGACCGTCTCAGGCTCATTGCGCGTCAGGAAGCACCTCGCACCTTAAGGTGCATTAAGACGTCATAGGGGACTCCCTTCCGGGGTGGAGTGAGCGAACCGTCAGGAAGCACCTCGCACCTCAAGGTGCATTAGGCGCGGGCGGGGCGTGTGGGGACCGTCGGCCTCGGATCGGCACTATGGTTAGTGCCTGCTTAGTCAGGCGGTTCAGCGGACCCTGTTCACTCCACTGCTCGGTAGAGCGCGTGCGGCACGCCTGTGGCCGCACTGCTTTCAGGACGCCTGGGCCCAGGACCTCGCCCAAAGAATGACAGGGCGCATGCCCGAACTAGCGGCAGCGGACCTGGGTGACGTCCCCGCAGCCATCTACGCCCTGCGGCATCGGGCTGCGGTAAAAGAGGTGCGCAGGTACCTTCGGGACCACCCCGGCGCCGCCGTCGTCGACCTGGGCTGCGGAATGGACCGACTCGTAGACGATTTGGACGACCCCGCGGCGCGCGTCTACTGCCTGGACCTGCCGGAAGTCGTGAGCCTGCGGCGTGAGTGGCTACCACCTCACCCACGTGAGAGGGAACTGTCCGCCTCCCTGACGGACACCGACTGGATGGCAGACATCGACGCCGACGCCGGAATGGTCGCCGTCGCCTCCGGCGTGGTCTACTTCTTCGCGGAGGAGGACGTGCGGCGGCTGGTCGACGAGCTGGCGCACAGCTTCCCCGGTGGCGGAATCGTTTATGACGCTGAATCGCCCGATCTGGTCGCGGCGAGCGAGCAGGCTGTACGTGACGCGGGCGTCGCCGACGCACCCATGCCCTACCGGGTTGAGGATCCGCTGGCCCCGCTGCGCTGGTCCCGGGCGGTGGGAACGGTAAGGGCGGATTACGGGTTGCTGTCCTATCTGCCCGAGGACGCCGATCTGCCCGCCCCCGTCATGCAGGCGCTGGAGGACCTGCGTGAGCACCGCTCCCTATACGAGGTTGTGGCCGATTTCGTCCGTTGAGGCGCGCAGGATGCGTTGTCCCCGGTTTCGGCTGCGGGCAGCGCGCCGAAGCGGAGCCACCAGATTCTCCGCTAGCTACCACTGCCATGCCCCCGACTCAATGAGTCTCCTCGCCGGCGCCAACGGGGCCTGCGCGGACTCGACATCCTCTATGACGGCTCTTTGTCTTGGCGGGTGCTCGTGGGCTGGCGGGTGATGTGCTGGTCACGCCGAATTCGGGGAGGACGGATATTCGACCGGGTCGATCACGCTCAGCCCGAGATTCTCGGCAACGGTCTTCATTGTGGCGTCGTGAGTGGCGACGGCACTCGTTTCACCCAGAACAAGAGCGGTCGCCAGATGCAGGGCATCCAGGGTCTTGACGTGCCTCTCAATGGATTCGGCCACGGTGTGCACCTGGCGCGTGATGTCGATCAGACCCGCGCGGTCGAGCAGCGGAAGCCCGTCGCGTAGCGGTCGGTTCTCTCTTCGCAGGACGCGGATTACCTCCGTGCGCAGCAGGCGCGAGGAGACGAGCGTCATCCCCGGTGATTGCATCCAGGCCTGCACCCGTTTCCGCTCGGGCACATCCAGGATCGTGCGCAGGGCCACCGACGAATCGAGATAAACCACTTGACCGGGCATGGTCAGTGGTCCCTGCGCTGCTCGGCGAGCAGGGCGTCCGCCTCCGCGCTCGTGTATGCCGGACCGCCCGGGTGGGACGGCCAAGGCGTGGGGGCCTCGGCCCATGTCCGGGACGCGCGGATGCTGCGCTAGTCCTCTGAGGATTGTGGCGCGTGTGTGGCTCGCTCGCCCCTCGCCAGGCGGGGTGATTTGTCGATTCAAGCCGTAACTGCCCTTGCGAGCCGGCGCCCGGAAGCGTACGCTCGTGCTCAAGTCCTCAGAGGAGTTGAGTTTGCATGGCCCCGTCGCGCATCGACACCGCAGTCGCCGAGCTGCTGCGCCGCGTCGTGGACGGCACCTATGCCGTGGGCTCGGCTCTGCCGGGGGAGGAGGCGCTCGCCGCCGTCTTGTCCGTCTCCCGGCTCACCGCCCGCGAGGCGGTGCGGGTCCTGATCACACGGGGCGTCCTCTCGGCCCGCCAGGGATCGGGTACATACGTCAACGATCCCGCCGACTGGCAGGACCTGGCCAGCCTGGTCGCCCTCGCCCGCCACGAAGGCTCGGAGCGCGAGATCGGCCTGGCCCTGCTCGAGGTGCGGCGCATGATCGAGGTCGGCAGCGCCGGCATCGCCGCCGCCCGCATCACCCCCGAGCGGCTGACCGCGATGGAGTCCACTATCGCTGCCCTCAAGGCCGCGGACGCCGCCGACGACGTCGAGGCCGCCACCGCCGCGGACCTCGCCTTCCACGACCACATCATCGAGGCCACCGGAAACCTCTTCATTCACGCCACCTTCGCACCCCTGCGGCAGGAGCTGATGACTGCGCGGCGGGTCACCTCCGCCCACCACGAGGTGCGCGCCCACGCCATCGCCCAGCACGAGCGCATCCTCCTGGCCCTGCGCCTCGGCTCGCCCGACGCCGCCAAGGCGGCCATGCGCGCCCACATGGATCAGACCACCAACGACCTTCTGGAATACACCACCTGACCGCTCCGCCGTGCCGGCGCGCGGCCTGAGGCCGGCAATCCGGACGACGCCGACAACCTCATATCCGAAAACATCAGTCACAAAGGAGTGCACTCATGAAGACGCTGGACGAGCTCACCGCCGGCATCCCCGCCGGCCCGGCCGTGGACCCGGCACAAGTATCCGCCGCCCTGACTCGGGCCCTGGTCGTCCTCGACGACGACCCCACCGGCACCCAGTCGGTCGCCGACCTGCCGGTGGTAACCGGGTGGGCGGTCGAGGACCTGGAATGGGCCCTCGCCACCGGCGCCAGCGCCGTTTACGTAATGACAAACTCGCGCAGCCTCGACCCAGCCGAGGCCGCCCGCGTCAACACCGAGGTCGTCACTAATGCCCTGGCTGCAGCCAACTCCGTCGGCAGGGAGATCGCCTTCGTGTCCCGCTCCGACTCCACACTGCGCGGCCACTTCCCGCTGGAGCCCGACACCATCGCCAACCTGCTAGAAGACGCCGGCACCAAGGTGGACGGCGTCATCCTGTCCCCGGCCTTCCCCGACGCCGGACGCATCACCGTGCACGGCACGCACTACGCGGGCAATGCGCAGACCGGTTTCGTGTCCGTCGGAGACACCGAGTTCGCCGCCGACAAGACCTTCGGCTACCGGGCCTCCTACCTGCCCGAGTGGGTCGAGGAGAAGACCGCCGGCGTCACCCGGGCGCAGGACGTCGTCGTCATCGACCTGGAGATGCTACGCACCGATGAGGACGCCGTCGTCGACCGGCTCACCTCCGTGCACAACCGCACGCCGATCGCCGTCGACTGCGTGGAGGAGAACGACCTGCTGCTGCTCGCCCGCGCCCTCCAGCGGGCGGAGGCGGCCGGCGCGAACTTCGTCTACCGCGTCGGCCCGCCCTTCGTCCGGGCACGCATCGGGCAGGTGCCGCATGCGCCGCTCACCCCCGAGCAGGCCCGCCCGGCCGACTTCGCCCCCGCCTCCGACGCCGCCGGAGGCCTGATCGTGGTGGGCTCGCACGTGGGCCTGACCGGGCGCCAGGTCGACGCATTGCGCGAGGCCACCGGCACGCCCGAAGTCGTCATCGACGTCCCCACCGTGCTCGACCCGGACCGGCGCGACGCCCACGTCGAACAGGTCGCCGAACAGGCCGCCGCCGCGCTGCGCGAGGGCAACGTGGTGGTCCGCCGCGGCGGCGCCTTCGTGGCCGGACGAGACGCGGAGGAGTCCCTCGAATTCGCCCGCCGCGTCTCGGCCGCCGTCGTCGAAATCGCCCAGCGCATTGTCGCCGCCCGCTGCCCCCGCTTCGTCATCGCCAAGGGCGGCATCACCTCCTCCGACGTCGCCTCCCGCGGCCTGGGCATGCGTCGGGCACTGGTCCGCGGTCCCATGCTGCCCGGCATCGTCTCCCTGTGGGAGCCGCAGGACGGCCCTGCCGCGGGCGTCCCCTACATCGTGTTCGCCGGAAACGTCGGCGACGAGAGCTCACTCACCGCCGTCGTGAGCACCCTCAACGCCTGATCGCCTCGCCGGGCGGCGGCGCTGCACACCTCACCATTTCCCATCAACACCCGGGGGCAGTTGCCCCACAACCGATCAAAGGAGATCTCATCATGACCACCACCGTTGCCGTCCTGGGACTAGGCGCCATGGGTCTGCCCATGGCCACCAACCTCTCCCAGACTTTCACCGTCCGCGGCTTCGACATCTCGGCCGAACGACTGGCCCTCGCCCAGCAGGCCGGGATCGTGCCCGCGACCTCGGCAGCCGAGGCCGTAGCCGACGCCGACGTCGTACTGGTCGCCGTCCGCAACCAGGCGCAGCTGGAGGAACTGCTGTTCGGCCAGGACGGCATCGCCGCCGCCATGCGCCCCGGCGCCGCGGTCCTGCTCACCTCCACGGTGGGCGGGGCCGGCGTGGAGGCCGTCGCCGGTCGGCTGCGGGACATGGGCCTGCTGCTGGTGGACGCCCCCGTTTCCGGCGGACCGGTACGCGCCGGAGACGGTGACCTGCTCGTCGTCGTCGGCGCCGATGACGAGGCCTGGGCGGCGACCGAGGATGTGCTCGAGGCGATGTCCTCCACCCTGGTGCGCGTGGGCGACGAACCCGGCTACGGCCAGTCCATGAAGACCGTGAACCAGCTGCTGTGCGGCGTGCACATCGCCGCCGCCGGTGAGGCACTGGCGCTGGCCCAGGCCCTCGGCCTGGATGTGGAGGCCGCGCTGAAGGCGCTCATGGCCGGCGCGGCGGAGTCCTTCATGCTCGGCGACCGTGGGCCGCGCATGCTGCAGGCCTACGACGATGACGGGCCCGAGGTGCGTTCCCGGCTCGACATCTTCGTCAAGGACATGGGCATCGTTACGGCCGCCGCCAAGTCGGTCGGGCTGTCGACGCCGGTGGCGGCCGCCGCCGAGCAGCTGTACCTGCAGGGGGCGCGGCGCGGCCTGGGAGCGCAGGACGACTCCACGGTCATCACCGTGATCGCGCCCGAGCAGGACTGAGGGCGGGACCATGTCCACCACCGTCCTGCTGCTACTGGCGGTAGCGGCGATAGCCGTTCTGCTGGTGTTGGTCATCAAGGCCAAAATGAGTGCCTTCGTGGCCATGATCCTGGTGTCCATGGTGCTCGCGCTGGCCGCGCGCATCCCGATCGGGGACGTAGTCCAGACGATGATCGACGGCATGGGCAAGACCCTAGGGTCCGTGGCCATGGTCGTCGGCCTGGGGGCGATGCTGGGCCGGGTCATTGAGGCCGCCGGCGGCGCGGAGGTCCTGGCCGAGCGCTTCACTCGGATGCTGGGGCGTGAGCGCGTGGTCGCGGCCGTCGTCGCGGCCGCCTTCATCCTCGGCATCCCGATCTTCTTTGACGTCGGCTTCATCATCCTGGCGCCGATCGTCTTCGGCTTCGCCTACATTGCGAAGATCAACCCGCTCAAGATCGGCCTGCCGGTGGCGGCGACGATGCTCGCCCTGCACGTGGTCATCCCGCCTCATCCGGGGCCGGTAGCCTCGGCGGCCACGCTCGAGGTTGACGTCGGTTTGCTGATGCTGCTGGCCCTGCCCGTGTGCGCGTTGGTGGCGGTCGTGGTCTACTTCGCCTCCACGCGACTGGGCCTGGAGGCGGTTCCGGTCGGCCCGACGCCGCTCGGCAGCGCCACGGAGGCCGCCGAGTCCACCTATACGCCCGGCGGCGCGGTGCCCCGGGCGCACGCCACCGGCCCCGGAACGGTCGTCTTCCTGATTCTCGAGCCGATTGTGCAGATCATGGTGGGCACCGTCGGGCAGATGCTGGTGGATGAGGAGTCCTCCGCCCACGCGGTGCTCGGATTCATCGGCTCTTCGACGACGGCGCTGCTGACCGCCGTGCTGCTGGCCTACTTCATCGTCGGCCAGCAGCAGGGGTGGTCCTTGGAGCAGCGCGGCAAGATCCTCGACTCCGCACTGCCCGATGTGGCCACCATTGTGTTCGTCACCGGCGCCGGGGGAGTGTTCGCCGGCGTGTTGGTGGCCAGCGGTATCGGCGATGCGCTGGCGCAGGCCCTGGTGACCGCGCACCTGCCGATCCTCTTGACCGCCTTCGTCATTTCGGCAGCGCTGCGGGCCTCGCAGGGCTCGGCGACGGTGGCGATCCTGACCACGGCAGGGCTGCTGGCGGACGCGATTGCCAGCGGCGGCTACTCGGCCCTGCAGGTGGTGCTGATTCAGATGGCGATCGGCTTCGGCGCCCTGGGCTTCTCCCACATCAACGACTCCGGCTTCTGGATCGTCACCAAGTACATGGGCCTGTCCGTCAAGGACGGGCTGAAGAAGTGGACCCTGCTGTCGACCGTCGGCGGACTCACCGGCTTCCTGCTCACCGGCGTCGTCTGGCTGATCGCCTGACTCCGGCGCCCCTCCTGGGCCCGGTCCCGGCCCTGCCGCGTCCGTGCGAGCGACCCTCAGCGAAATGGGACTACGATGGTAATCTCATCCCATGGAGTTGACGATCGATTCGGGCGGACGCATCCTCCTGCCGAAGAGCCTGCGGGAGTCGCTTGGATTGCTGCCGGGAACGAAGGTGGATGTGTCCCCCTATGGAGGCGGCGTGCAGCTGACCCCGGGTGGGCGTACTGCCCGAGTGGAGCGTGGTGAGGATGGGCACCTGGTCGCCACTTCGCAGACCCCAGTCACCGATGACGTGATGTTCGCACTGATCGATGGTGGCAGAAGGTGAACGCCGCGCCGCGCCTAGCCGTCGATACGAGTGTTGCCATTCCTCTGCTGGTCGCCTCCCATGAGGCACATCGCCCGGTGCGTGACTGGGCGAGGGGGAGGCGGCTGAGTCTCAGCGGGCACGCCCTGGCGGAGACCTATGCGGTGCTGACGCGGCTCCCCGGAGACGCGCGCGTGTCCGCCGAAGACGCGGTTGCGCTTATCGACGACCGTTTCCCAGAGGTACTCGCCCTTTCTGCGAATTCGGCGATCACGGCACACCGGCGATTGGCCGGCCTTGGAATCGCCGGCGGTGCCGTCTACGACGGTCTGGTCGCTCTCGCGGCGTTGGAGAATGGCGCGGTGCTCGCCACACGGGACGCGCGCGCGAGGGGGACATATGAAGCGGTCGGAGTCGCCGTCGAGGCAGTCACGGCCGGATAGCGCGCCAGGTGGTGGCCTCTGCGTCGACGGCGGTGCGTCGACTGCGGTCGGCGGGCGTGATTACACCTCGTACCGGTGACCGAAGCTTTCATTGATGTTTGCGGCGAGGTCGCGGATGGCGCGGACGAGGACGATGCCGAACACGAAATTGACAACCCATCCGCGCGTCCACCAGACGTATTCAATCGGCCACAATCCATACAGGATCGTCCAGGTAACTAGCGAGGCGGTGAGCGTGACGGCGGCCAAGATCGTTCCCCAAATGGCGGCGCGCAGTGATTCCGTGCTCAGGAGGACTAGGCAGGAGATGAGGCCGAGGATGCACAGGAGGATGGTCGAGTTCGAATATGCCTCCGTCATTTGGCTCACCCGGTCAGAACTGTCGGAGAACTCCTCGTCAAGGCGTAGGGCTATCTGCAGTAGCAGCGCGAGGGACCATGCGGCGACCGTCCACCACTCGGTCCGGCGACGTCGTGGAAGTCGGGTCGGTGCTTGCAGCAGGATCGAATCAACCGGCGGAGCGCTCCACCGCTTGCTATCGGCGCGGCCGCGGCTGGACGAGGAGGGCCTGGAGTCAGAGGGGGCGGACCCGGAAGAGTCAGTGGCGCTCATACCTGGATCATGCCAGTTGGCGGTGCTGGAGGCGGCGTAGACGGACCGAATGCTGCCGCCGCCTCGACCGGCCTCGGCGCGAGACTTCTGCCGACCTCGGCGTGCTCCCAGAGTGCGGCGGGACGGCGCATGGGGGTCCGGTCGGTGCCTGGCTGCGGCCGGGCGGCGCTCCTAGCCTGAGGCTGCGCGGCCGTCCAGGCCGCGGGAGAGGAACCACCATGACCGCCACCACCGACGAATCCGTCTTCGCCGCCGAGAACGTCTTCGGCAAGGGCGAGCTGAACACCGCCTTCGCCCAGTACTTCATCGGCGACAGCTACCTGAACAACCTCGTCGACGACCCCGAGTGCGCCGTCGGCGTCCACAACGTCACCTTCTCGCCCGGCTGCCGCAACAACTGGCACATCCACCACGCCACTTCCGGCGGCGGCCAGGTGCTCATCTGCACCGCCGGCTCCGGCTGGTACCAGGCGGAGGGCGAGGAGCCCGTCTCCCTCGAGCCCGGATCGGTGGTGTTCATCCGCGCCGGCGTCAAGCACTGGCACGGTGCCAAGGCCGACTCCTGGTTCTCCCACATCGCGCTCGCGGTTCCCGGGGAGAACACCTCCAACGAGTGGCTCGAGCCCGTCGACGACGTCGCTTACGCTGCTCTGTGAGTGGCGCCCCCGCGTTCGCGGTCGCCGCTCCCTCCCTCTCCGCAGCCTACGGTCGAAACATGAGATGTTTCGTCTCAGTTACCGGCGAGGTGGGAGTGTTTAGCCCAGCGCGGGATGCCCGCCTGCTCAAAGACGTGCTCCTGCGCCGTAATCGCAGTCACGCGACGCTGATGGGAAATCGGCACGCGCCGCTGCCAGGTGACAGGTGAAGGAGTTCCCCATGCAGGACGTCGTTGAGAAGGTTTATGAGCAGGTTGTGGCTCGCAACCGCGGGGAGGCCGAGTTCCACCAGGCCGTCCGCGAGGTGCTGGAGTCGCTCGGCCCGGTAATCGCCAAGCACCCCCACTACGCCGAGAATGCGCTGCTGGAGCGCATTGTGGAGCCGGAGCGGCAGATCATGTTCCGGGTGCCGTGGGTCGACGACGCCGGTGAGGTCCACGTCAACCGCGGTTTCCGCATCGAGTTCAACTCGGCGCTCGGTCCCTACAAGGGGGGCCTGCGCTTCCACCCGAGCGTCAACGCCGGCATCATCAAGTTCCTCGGCTTCGAGCAGATCTTCAAGAACGCGCTCACCGGCCAGGGCATCGGCGGCGGCAAGGGCGGCTCCGACTTCGACCCGCACGGCAAGTCCGACGCCGAGGTCATGCGGTTCTGCCAGTCCTTCATGACCGAGCTGTCCCGCCACATCGGCCCGAGCGTGGACGTGCCCGCCGGTGACATCGGCGTGGGTGGCCGTGAGATCGGCTACCTCTTCGGTCAGTACAAGCGCCTGCGCAACAGCTATGACGCCGGCGTTCTGACCGGCAAGGGCCTGGCCTGGGGCGGCTCCCTGGTGCGCACCGAGGCCACCGGCTACGGCACGGTCCTGTTCGCCCAGTCCATGCTGGCCACCAAGGGCGACTCCCTGGAGGGCAAGACGGTCGCCGTCTCCGGCGCCGGAAACGTCGCCATCTACGCCATCGAGAAGGCGCAGCAGCTGGGCGCCAAGCCCATCACCTTCTCCGACTCCTCCGGCTACGTCGTGGACGAGGCCGGCGTGGACCTGGAGCTGCTCAAGCAGGTCAAGGAGGTCGAGCGCGGCCGCGTCGCCGACTACGTCTCCCGGCGCCCCGGTGCCCGCCTGGTCACCGAGGGCCGCCCCTGGGACGTCCCGGTCGACGTCGCCCTGCCCTGCGCCACCCAGAACGAGCTCGACGCCGACAACGCCGCCACCCTGCTGCGCAACGGCTGCGCCGTCGTCGCCGAGGGCGCGAACATGCCCTCCACCCCGGAGGCCATCGAGGCCTTCCAGGCGGCCGGCATCCTCTACGCCCCCGGCAAGGCCTCCAACGCCGGTGGCGTGGCCACCTCCGCCCTGGAGATGGAGCAGAACGCCGGCCGCACCCGCTGGGACTTCGCCACCGCGGAGGCCAAGCTCACCGGCATCATGGCCGACATCCACGACTCCTGCGTCGAGGCCGCCGAGACCTACGGTCGCCCCGGGGACTACGTCCTGGGCGCCAACGCCGCCGGCTTCACCCGCGTGGCCGACGTCATGATCGCCCACGGCATCGTCTGATCCGATGATCCGAAAGACGGGGGTAGCCAATCGGCCTAGCCGATCGGCCGATGCGTAGCGCGGGTGCGGTTACCTCGCGGTCACGTGCTCCGGGACTTGCTGCCCGACGACGGCGCCCGGTCGCTTCCCAAGCGGCCGGGCGCCGTCGTGTCGTATGCGCGGTATGGAGCCGGAAAGTAGGGGGCGCGGTGGCGGCAATCCGGGTTCATAGGTGGAGGCCTGCCTAGCATCATCAAATTGTCATGATTACTAATTGGTATGTGCCCTGGCCCATAGGTGTCCTGACACTTATGGTGATGTCAATCGTTCGACCTACTGATGATCACTACGAGGACCACCATGAGATCGCGACACCTGGGCCGGCTGGTCGTCCCCCTGACGGCCCTTTGCCTCGCTGCCCTTGATCCCGGCGCAGTGGCTGCGCCGACCGCGGTTACCGGCTCCGCCATCGGCGGCCCGGTGGTAGTGGCCGCCCCGGTAGGCGGCATGCTGAGCGCGAGCCCCGGCGCGAGTGTCGCCGACGAGCGGGCGGCTGCCGCTGCCGCCCCTGCCGGTGCGGACGCTGCGACCGTCACGATCAACCTGCTGGGTATCAGCGACTTCGGCGGCCACATCGAGCGGGTGTCCACCGACAGCGAGGGCGCGCAGCTGGTCTCCGAGCCCGGCGCCGTCACCCTGGCCTGTGAGGTCGCCGCCGCCCGCTCCGCCACGCCGGGCACCCTGCTGGTCTCCACCGGCGACAACGTGGGCGGCTCGGCCTATATCTCATCGGTGCTGGACGACCAGCCCACCATCGACATCCTCAACGCCATCGGCCTGGACGTCACCGCCGCCGGCAACCACGAATTCGACAACGGCGCCACCGACCTCTCCGCCCGTCTGCTGGGCGCCTTCGACGCCCCCGTGCTGGCCGCCAATGTCACCGGCAACGACGCCCTGCGCGCCGAGGGGGACGGCGACGGCGTGTGGACGACGCAGGTGGACGGCGTGACCGTCGGCTTCATCGGCCTGGTCACCGACTCCCTGCCCAGCCTGGTGGCAGGCCCGGCCCTCGAGGGACTCGAGGTCGCCGACCTCGTACACACCGCCAACGCCCGCGCCGCCGCCCTGAAGGACGGCGATCCGGACAATGGGGAGGCCGACGTCGTCGTCGTCCTGGCCCACGAGGACGCCGCGGTCTACGCCACCCAGTTCAACGGTTCTGTCGACGCCGTCTTCGGCGGGCACACCCACGTCGCCCACGCCACCACCGTCACCGGCAAGGACGGCAACCGCATCGCGGTGGTCCAGTCGGGCCAGTACGGGGAACTACTGGGCGACATCACCCTGTCCTTCGACCCCGCCACCGGTGCCGTGGGCGTGGTGCAGGCCGCCAACATCGACCTGGCCGCCTCGAACTGCGCCACCGACGCCTATGGCGTCCAGGCCATCGTCGACCAGGCCGCCCGCGAGTCCCGCGCCGCCGGCGCCCGCGTGCTGACCAGCCTGGGCACCGGCTTCTACCGTGGCACCAACACCGGCTCCGACCCCGGTGCCAACCGCTCCACCGAGTCCACCGCAGCCAACCTAATCGCCGACTCCTACCGCGCCTGGCTGACCACCGATATTCGCCCCGAAGGCGACCACTATGTGGGGCTGATGAACCCCGGCGGCGTGCGCGCCGACTACCTGTTAGGCGATCTGACCGAGGGGGAGGCCTACACCGTCCAGCCCTTCGGCAACGAGATGGGGTACGCCGCCTATACCGGCGCCCAACTCAAGGACGTGCTCGCCCAGCAGTGGCAGCCCGACACCTCCCGGCCGGCGCTCATGCTCGGCGTCTCCGCCAACGTGCAGGTCTATATCGACCAGGACGCCGCCGACGAGCTCGAGGAGTACTGGAGCCGAATCTCCAACGGTGCGCAGAGCGCTGCCGAGCTCGAGTCCGCCATCGACGCCGCTCGCGCCCGTGTCATCCGCTCGGTCTACGTCGACGGTGTCGAGCTCGACGACGATGCCAGCGTGGTGGTGGCCTCCAACTCCTTCATGCTGTCGGGCGGCGACGGCTTCACCGTCCTGCGCGGGGGCGAGGTCTCCAGCACCGGCATTCTGGACCGCGCCGTCACCGCCGAGTACCTCCAGGCCGGCGGCGCCACCTCCGCCGACCTGGCCAAGCGGCAGATCGGCGTCGACCTGGACGTTGACGCCGCCGACGGCAGCGCTACGGTCCGTTTCACCGGGCTGAGCTTCACCGCCGCCTCCGAACAGGCCGCCCCCGGCGCCGCCGCGGAGGTCACCGCCACGGTGGCCCTGGCCGACGGCGGCACCCAGCATCTGACCAGTGCCGCCATTGACGCGACCATCACCCCCGAACTGCCGGAGACCGGCGCCAGCACGCTGAAGATCGCCCTGCCCGCCGACGTCGCCACCACTACCTGCCCGGCTGACGCCGGCAGTGCTGCCGGCGTCAGCGCCAATGCGGCCTGCGCCGTCGTCTCCTTCACCCTGGTGGCCCGCGACGGCTCCACCCGCAGCATTGATCTGCAGGCCCTGGTGCCGGTCGGTGCGGCCGCCGCTCAGGCCGATGCCGGCGTCCCGGAGGCGGCCGATCAGGTGATCGTCGCCCCCGCCGACGACTCGCTGGCCGGCTTCGAGGTGGCGGACTTCCTGGGTTCCTTCAGCGTGATGTCGGTGGCCGTGGTCGCCGCCTCGGGGCTGGCCTGCTACCGCGTGATCCGCCGGGGCCTGCGCGGGTGGCGCCATGCCGTACCGTCGGAGGCGTGAGACGACGTATTGATCCCGCCGCGGGCGCCCACGCCGTGCGGCAGTGGGCGACCGCAACCGATGCCGGCGCCCGGCCCCAACGCGCCGATACGGCCGCCGCCGTGCGATACACCCTGGAGGAGCTGGCGGCCTGCGCCCCCGGGCATGCCGTGGAGGTGCGGGTGCCGCCCTTCGGCGTCACCCAGGCGGTCTCCGGCACCGTGCACCGCCGGGGGACCCCGCCCAGTGTGGTGGAGACCGACGCCGCCACCTGGCTGGCCCTGGCCACCGGCCGCCTGGGCTGGCGGGAGGCGCTGGACTCCGGGGCCCTGCACGCCTCCGGTGAGCGCTGCGACCTGTCCGCCTACCTGCCGCTGCTGCGCGCCTGAACGCCCGGTCGGACAAGAAAGTTCCCCGAAGTTCGCATAACCCCTTCACAAGAACGTCCGTTCGGGCATATGCTTATGCCCGAACGGACTTCAGGGTGGAGGTACGCAGTGAACGCCGAACAGCGCCAGCAGGACATCGTTGATGCCGTGGCCCACGAGGGTCGCGTCGCCGTCGCCGACCTGGCCACCCGCTACGGCGTCACCGTCGAAACCATCCGCCGCGACCTGACGGCCCTGGACCGCGCCGGCGCCGTGCGCAAGGTCCACGGCGGCGCCGTCCCCGCCACCGTGCTGGCCCTCCCGGAGACCGCCGTCGCCGAACGCGAACTGCTGGGCGCCACCGCCAAGCAGGCCATCGCCGCGGCCGCCGTCGGTGCCCTGGAGCTGCGCCCCGGTGCCACCATCCTGCTCGACGCCGGCACCACCGTCGGCTGCCTCGCCCGGCTCCTGCCCGAGGGCCTGGGACTGACGGTGGTAACCGACTCCGTACTCACCGCCGCCCTGCTGGCCGGCCGCAGTGACCTGACCGTGCGCATGCTCGGCGGTCAGGTCCGCGGCATCACCCAGGCCGCCGTCGGCCCCGAGGCCCTGGAAACGCTCGCCGCCATGCGCGTGAACGTGGCCGTCATGGGCACCAACGGCCTGACCGCCGAGCATGGGCTGTCCACACCCGACCCGGATGAGGCCGCCGTAAAGCGCGCCATGGTCCGCGCCGCCCGCCGCGTCGTCGCCCTGGCCGACGCCACCAAGATCGGCCAGGAGCACCTGGTCTCCTTCGCCGACATCGACGACGTCGACCTGCTGGTCACCGACGCCGCCCTCCCCACGCCACTGGCCGCCCAACTCGCCGACACCGGAACCGAGGTCCTCATCGCATGATCATCACACTCACCCCCAACCCCTCACTGGACCGCACGGTCACGCTCGCCGGTCCGCTCGTGCGCGGTGGCGTCAACCGGCTGCAGTCGGTCACCACCGAGCCTGGCGGCAAGGGACTCAATGTCGCCCGCGTGCTGGCCCGCTCCGGCGAGGCCGTAACCGCCGTCCTGCCCGCGCCCGAGCACGACCCGCTGGTGACCGCGGTCAAGGCGCTGGACGCGCCCGGCCTGAGCACAATCCCCGTGGATGTGGCCGGGGCCGTGCGCATCAACACCGCAGTCACCGAGCCTGACGGCACCACCACCAAACTCAACGAGCCCGGTGCCACTCTGACGGACGCCGAGGTCGCCGCCGTGGAGGCGGCCCTGAGTCGAGCCGTGGCGGCGGGTGCGGCCGACAACACCGCCGGCGTCGATCGGGACAGCCCGGCCGGCGTCCACAGCTGGGCCATCCTGTCCGGTTCGTTGCCGCCCGGCGCCCCCACCGACTGGTACGCGCGCCTGGTCGGTCTGCTGCGTCGGGCAGCCCCCGGGCTGCGCATCGCGGTCGACACCTCCGACGCGCCCCTGGCCGCCCTGGCCGCCGCCCTGCCCGAGGCCGCCCCCGACCTGATCAAACCCAACGGGGAGGAGCTCGGCCAGCTCGCGGGCCTGCCCCCCGAGCGCGCCACCGCCCTGGAAGAGGGTGCGCTCGCCGGTGACTACGCCCCCGTCGCCCAGGCCGCCCGCGTCCTGGTGGACCGCGGCGTGGGCGCGGTGCTGGCCACCCTCGGCGGCGCCGGTGCCGTCCTGGCCACCGCCTCCGGCGCCTGGCGGGCCACCGCGCCCGCCGTCCCCGTCATCTCCACCGTCGGTGCCGGAGACTCCTCCGTCGCCGGCTACATCCTGGCCGACGTGCACGGCGCCGCCGCCCCCGAGTGTCTGGCCACCGCCATGGCCTACGGCTCCGCCGCCGCAGGCCTGCCCGGTACCACCCT
Source organism: Actinomyces glycerinitolerans (assembly GCF_900098745.1). Classification (GTDB taxonomy): domain Bacteria; phylum Actinomycetota; class Actinomycetes; order Actinomycetales; family Actinomycetaceae; genus Actinomyces; species Actinomyces glycerinitolerans. Next base: position 285,549 of record NZ_FQTT01000011.1, on the reverse strand, counting down.
GCCCGGACCCGCCGACCTGTCCACGCAGGCCGCCGAAATCACCGAGCTCTGACCAGCCCGCAACCACACCACCACTAACCAGGAGACCACAAGGAAAACACCATGTCCCAACCCACCAACGCAGCGAACACGCCGCTGATCGTGCCCGAACTCGTCCGCCTGGACGCGTCCGCCGGCACCGACAAGCAGGCGGTCATCAACTACCTGGCAGACGTCGTCGCCGCCGCCGGCCGCGCCGACACCACCGAGGGGCTCGCCGCCGACGCCCTGGCCCGCGAGGCCACCGCGCCCACCGGCATCCCCGGCGGCATCGCCATCCCGCACTGCCGCAGCCCGCACGTGCTCGCCCCCTCGCTCGGCTTCGCCCGCCTGAACCAGCCGGTCGACTTCGGTGCCGCCGACGGGCAGGGCGCCGACCTCGTGTTCATGATCGCCGCCCCCGCCGGTGCGGACGACTTCCACCTGCAGCTGCTGGCCAAGCTCGCCCGCGGGCTGATGAAGTCGGAGTTCACCGGCGCCCTGCGCGCCGCGGCCACCCCCGAGGACGTCGCCCGACTGGTCACCGAGCAGGTCCAGCCCGAGCTGCTCGGCGACGGCGCCGCCCCCGCTCAGGAGGATGCCGCTGCGCCCGCCGCGGCTCCCGCCGACACCGGCCGCGTCATCGTCGGCGTCTCCTCCTGCCCCACCGGCATCGCCCACACCTTCATGGCCGCCGAGGCGCTCGAACAGGCCGGCAAGGAGCGCGGCGTGACCGTGCGCATCGAGGGGCAGGGCTCCGGCAAGATCGACTGGCTCGACGCCGACCTGGTGGAGGCGGCCGACGCCGTCATCTTCGCCCACGACCTGCCGGTCAAGGGCCTGGAGCGCTTCGCCGGAAAGCCCGTGATCGACGTCGGGGTCAAGGCCGCTGTCAACGACGCCGGCTCCCTGGTGGACCAGGCCCTGGCCGCCATCGACGATCCCGGCGCCAAGCGGGTGGCGGCGGGAGCCGGCGGCGGCGAGGCCGAGGGCGAGGAGGAGCACGTGCACTGGGCGCGGCGCCTGCAGCGCTCGGTGATGACCGGCGTGTCCTACATGATTCCCTTCGTGGCCGCGGGCGGTCTGCTCACCGCCCTGGGCTTCCTGTTCGGCGGCTACGACATCGGCTCCACCGCCCAGACCATCGTCATCGGCAACGCGGATGAGGGGCTCGCGGCCTCCAGCCTTTGGAACCTGCCGGATCTGAGTAACCCGGCCTACGCGGCCCCGCACGCCCTGGGCGGTTCCCCGCTGATGGCCTACATCGGTGCGGTCTTCGCCCTCCTGGGCACCGCGGCCATGAACTTCCTGGTGCCGGCCCTGGCCGGGTACACCGCCTTCGGCCTGGCCGGACGCCCCGGCATCGCCCCCGGCTTCGCCATGGGCGCGCTGTCGGTGGCCATCGGTGCCGGCTTCATCGGCGGTCTGATCGGCGGGCTGCTCGCCGGCTACATGGCCTCCTGGCTCGCGGGGCTGGACGTGCCCCGGTGGCTGCGCAGCCTCATGCCGGTGGTCATCATCCCGCTGTCCACCACACTGGTGGTCGGTTCCCTGATGTACATGGTCCTCGGCAACCCGCTGGCCTCCTTCATGACCTGGATGAGCGACTCGCTGACCTCCATGGCAGACTCCGGCTCCGCCATCTTCCTGGGCATCATCCTGGGCCTGATGATGTGCTTCGACCTGGGCGGTCCGGTCAACAAGGCCGCCTACCTGTTCGCCACCGCCGGCCTGTCCGCGGCGACCACCGCCTCCTACGAGATCATGGCCGCGGTTATGGCGGCCGGCATGGTGCCGCCGCTGGCCCTCGCGCTGGCCACCACGGTGCGCCCGGGCCTGTTCACCGACGTCGAGCGGGACAACGGGCGGGCCGCCTGGCTGCTGGGCGCCTCCTTCATCTCCGAGGGCGCCATCCCCTTCGCCGCCGCCGACCCGCTGCGCATCATCCCGCCGTCCATGGTGGGCGGCGCCGTGACCGGCGCCCTGTCCATGGCGCTGCACGTGGGTTCGCGTGCTCCGCACGGCGGTATCTTCGTGTTCTTCGCGATCGACAACCTGCTCGGGTTCTTCATCTCGATCATCGCGGGCATGTTGGTCACCGCCATCGGCGTGCTCGTCCTCAAGCAGGCCCGGGCTCGCAAGCTCTTGGCTGAAGCCGCCGCCGAGGCGGTTGCCGCCTGATCCGACCGTCGACTGAGTCGGTCCGAAGCGTCCGGGCCCGGGTGGGATTGCCACTCGGGCCCGGACGCCGTGTGAAAGGGGTTACACTCGTCGCGTCTTCCACCCCACTAACCTCCCGAGACTGCTCATGCCACACCTATATCGCCGCCTCGTCGCCTTCACGGCGGCCCTGGCCCTCGGTGCCTTCGCGCCGGCAATCACCGCCCCGGCCACGGCCGCGGAGGCCGCCGACACCACCACGCTTTCCATCCTCGGCATCACCGACCTGCACGGCCACATCGAAACCACCGGCGACGAGCCCGGCGCCGTCACCCTGGCCTGCGAGGTCGCCGCCGCCCGCGAGCGCAACCCCAGCACGCTCTTCGTCTCCAATGGTGACAACGTCGGCGGCAGCGCCTACATCTCCTCGATCCTCGACGACCAGCCCACCATCGACGTCCTGAACGCCATCGGCCTGGACGTCACCAGCGCCGGCAACCACGAGTTCGACAAGGGCATCACCGACCTCGCCGACCGCCTCCTGCCCGCCTTCAACGCCCCGATCCTGTCCGCGAACGTCACCGGCAACGCCGCCCTGGGCGCCGAGGGCTCCGGCAACGGCACCTGGATCACCGAGGTCGACGGCGTCACGGTCGGCTTCATCGGCGTCGTCACCGAAGAGCTGCCCAGCCTGGTGTCCAAGTCCGCGCTCGAAGGCCTCACGGTCTCCGACGCGACCGCCACCGCCAACGCGCGCGCCACCGCGCTGAAGGACGGCGACGCCGCCAACGGAGAGGCCGACGTCGTCGTCGTCCTGGCCCACGAGGACGCCGCCATCTATGGCAACCAGTTCAACGGCGCCGTCGACGCCGTCGTCGCCGGCCACACCCACGTGCCCTTCGCCGACGTCGTCAAGTCGACCGACGGCACGGACATCGCCGTCGTCCAGCCCGACCACTACGGCCTCAAACTCGGCGAGATCTCCCTGACGGTGACCACCGCCGCGGACGGCACCAAGGACGTCACCGCCGCCACCGCCCGCAACCTCGACCTGGCGGAGTCCGACTGCACCACCGACGCCTACGGCGTGGCCGACATCGTCGCGAAGGCGAAGACGGACTCCGAGGCCGCCGGCAACGAGGTCCTCACGACCCTCGGCTCGAACTTCTACCGCGGCACCGACACGGGCACGGACTACGGGGCCAACCGCTCCACCGAGTCCACCGCCTCCAACCTCATCGCCACCTCCTTCGCCTCCTGGCTGGCCGAGGACATTCAGCCGTCCAGCGACTACGCGATCGGATTGATGAACCCCGGCGGGGTGCGCGCCGACTACCTGGCCGGCGAGCTCACCGCGGGGGAGGCCTACACGGTGCAGCCCTTCGGCAACGAGATGGCCTACGCCACCTACACGGGCGCCCAGGTAAAGCAGGTGCTCGCCGAGCAGTTCCAGCCGACGACGACGCGCGCCGCGCTCATGCTCGGAACCTCGGACAACGTCGAGGTCTACCTCGACCAGGACGCCGCCGACCAGCTCGAGGACTACTTCACGCAGATCTCCACCGCCGCCTCCGAGGCGGAACGGAGCGCACTGGTCGAGAGCCTCGCCGACGACATCGCCGACGCGCGCTCGCGGGTCATCGACGCCGTCTACATCGACGGCGAGCTGCTCGACGACGCGGCGACCGTCACGGTCGCCTCCAACACCTTCCTGCTCGCGGGCGGCGACAACTTCGACACCCTGGGCGAGAAGACGATGATCAACACCGGCATCCTCGACCGCACGGTCACCTCCGAGTACCTGGTGCGCATCTCCCCGGCCACCGCCTCCTACGACAAGCACCAGGTCGGCACCTCGCTCGCCGTCGACGGCGACACCGTGACGGCCCGCTTCACCGGACTCAGCTATTCGGCCACCGCCGAGCAGGGCGTGCGCGACGCGGCCACCTCGATCGCCGCCACCGTCGACATGGCCGACGGCACCACCCGCACCCTGACGACGAGCGACATCGACCAGTCGGTCACCCCGGGCCTGCCCGAGACCGGCCAGGCGACGCTCACCTTCACGCTTCCCGACGGCGTCGCCACCCAGGACTGCACGGTCGACGGCGTGAGCACGACGTGCGCGACCGTCTCCTTCACCATCACCAGGGCCGACGAGTCCACCGAGACGCTCGCCGTCACCGCCCAGGTCGTGCGCGCGGTCTCGCCGGAGACGCCGGCACCGTCGACGCCCAGCGCGGCGGTGGGGCCGGCCACCGGGGCTCCGACGACGGCCGGCGTGGTCCCGGTAGTCGCCGGTACGCCCGCCACGGGGCACGGCTCGCGCGGTGCCCTGGCCCGCACCGGCGCGCCGATCGCCCTCGGCTTGCTCGCCCTCGGCCTCATGGGCGGTGGCACCCTGCTGACCGCCCGCCGACGCGACTAGGGTCCGCCGGATCGGCTTGTGGGATGATGCTCCGGTGAGCTTTGGTGACCCCGACCGGACCACCCCGCCCTCCGGCGGCACACTCGCCCCTGCCCGCCCCGCTCCGCCGCTCGCCCTCGGCGAGGAGGTGAACGAGGAGTGCGGCGTCTTCGGCGTCTGGGCGCCGGGGGAGGAGGCCGCGCGGCTTACCTACTTCGGTCTGTACGCCCTCCAGCACCGCGGCCAGGAGGCCGCCGGCATCGCCTCCACCGACGGCAGCAAGATCCTGGTCTACAAGGACCTCGGCTTGGTCTCCCAGATCTTCGACGACGGCACGTTGTCCAGCCTCACCGGCCACCTCGCCGTCGGACACGTCCGCTACGCGACCCAGGGCGCCGGCACCTGGGAGAACGCGCAGCCGATGCTCGGGCCCGCCGCCGGCTCCACCCTGGCGCTGACCCACAACGGCAACCTCACCAACACCCGGGAACTCATGGAGGCGGTCCACCGCACCAGCGGGGAGGACCTCACCGGCGAACTCGGCCGCGGCTCCTCCACCGACACCGCCGTCATCGCCGCCCTCATGGAGCTGGTCTCCCAGCGTGGCCGCCTGGACGCCTGGGACTATGACGCCGTCGACGCCGACACCCCCCTGTACCTCCCGGTGACCGATGCCGACGCCGCTCCGCCGTTGAGCATCTCCGCCACCGCCCGGCGGGTGCTGCCCCTGCTGCGCGGCGCCTTCTCCCTGGTGTTCATGGATGAGCACACGCTGTACGCCGCCCGCGACCCGCACGGCGTGCGTCCACTGGTGCTCGGCCGCCTGCAGCGCGGCTGGGTGGTCGCCTCCGAGAGCGCCGCCCTGGACATCCTCGGGGCCGCCTTCGTCCGCGAGATCGAGCCCGGCGAGCTGATCGAGATCGACGCCGACGGCGTGCGCTCGACCCGCTTCGCCACGCCCCGCCGGGCCGGCTGCGTATTCGAGTACGTCTACCTCGCCCGCCCGGACACGCGCATCGCCGGCACCTCGGTGATCGCCGCCCGCAACGCCATGGGGGCGGCCCTGGCTCGCGAGCACCCGGTCGACGCCGACCTGGTCATCGCCACCCCCGAATCCGGTACCCCTGCCGCCATCGGCTACGCCCAGGCCTCCGGCATCCCCTATGGGCAGGGACTGGTGAAGAACACCTACGTCGGCCGTACCTTCATCCAGCCCACCCAGACCCTGCGTCAGCTCGGCATCCGGCTCAAGCTCAACCCGGTGCGTGAGGTCATCGCCGGCAAGCGCCTCATCGTCGTCGACGACTCGATTGTGCGCGGCAACACCCAGCGCGCCCTGGTGCGCATGCTGCGGGAGGCCGGCGCCGCGCAGGTGCATGTGCGCATCTCCTCCCCGCCGGTGCTGTGGCCCTGCTACTACGGCATCGACTTCGCCACCCGCGCCGAGTTGATCGCCACCGGCATGAGCGTGGAGGAGATCCGCGACTCCCTCGGCGCCGACTCCCTCGGCTACCTGTCGGTGGACGGTATGGTCGCCGCCTCCGGGCAGGACGCCGACGCCCTGTGCACCGCCTGCTTCACCGGCAACTACCCCACCGCCACGCCCACCACGGGCCCGCTACCCGGTGCGCCGGCCGCCCGCGTCCCCGGCGCCTACCGGCGTCGTCGCGCCGACACCGATGCCGCACCCGTCCCCGCGGCCCCGCGCCGCGTCACCCGCCCGGACCTGAGCGCCGGCAGTCCCCACCGGGCCCCGGCCGACCCCGAGGCCGCCACGTCTTCGGGTGCCGACACCGCATCCACCCGGCACGCCGCCACCCCCGCCGACCCCGCACCGGAAGGAACCGTCCGATGAGCCAGAGCGACGCCCCCAACGCCCCCATCACCTACGCCGCCGCCGGCGTCGACACGGCCGCGGGCGACCGGGCGGTCGAACTTATGAAGGCGTCGGTTGCCGCCACCATGACCCCCGCCGTCGTCGGGGAGGTGGGCGGCTTCGCCGGAATGGTCGACGTCTCCGAGCTGCGCAGCTACCGCCGCCCCCTGCTGGCCACCTCCACCGACGGGGTCGGCACCAAGGTCGCCATCGCCCAGGCCCTCGACATCCACGACACCATCGGTCAGGACCTGGTGGGCATGGTCATCGACGACATCGTGGTGGTCGGCGCCCGCCCCCTGCTGATGACCGACTACATCGCCTGCGGCAAGGTGATCCCGCAGCGCATCGCCGACATCGTGCGCGGCGTGGCCCAGGCCTGCGCCGCCGTCGGCACCCCCCTGTTGGGTGGGGAGACCGCCGAGCATCCCGGGCTGATGGGCCCGGACGACTACGACGTCGCCGGTGCCGCCACCGGCGTGGTGGAGGCCGACCGGGCGCTCGGCGCGCAGCGGGTGCGCCCCGGCGACGTGCTCGTGGCCTTGGCGTCCTCCGGTCTGCACTCGAACGGCTACTCACTGGTGCGCCGCGTGGTGGATCAGGCCGGCTGGTCCCTGGACCGGGAGGTGCCCGAGTTCGGCCGCACCGTCGGGCAGGAGCTGCTGGAGCCCACACGTCTGTACACGCGGGTGCTGCTTGACCTCATCGCCCAGATCGACCCCGCCGACGTCGACCCCGCCGAGTTGCGCATCCGCGCCCTGGCGCACGTCACCGGCGGCGGCCTGGGGGCGAACCTGGCCCGCGTCCTGCCCGCCGGGACCATCGCCGTCGTCGACCGCGGTACCTGGGTGGTGCCCGCGGTATTCGACGTCGTGCGCCGCCTGGGCGCGGTCCCGTGGGACGACCTGGAGTCCACCCTCAACCTGGGGGTGGGCATGGTCGCGGTGGTATCCCCGGACGCCGCCGATGCGGTGCTGGGCGGAGCCGAGGCCGCGGGCGTGCCCGCCTGGGTGCTGGGCAGCGTCGAGGACGCCGCCGACTACGCGCCCCGGGGCCGGCTGATTGCCGGCACCAAGGGCGTCGACGGTGGTGGCGTGGACCTGCTGGGGACCTATCGGATCGCTTGAGCCGACACCGGGGCGGGGCCGCCGGAGCCGCTGTGGGCCCGGCGGCGCGTCGCGGCGTCACGCGGAGACGCTCAGGTGCCGCACTCGCGCATGGCTGCGTACGGCGAGGCGCCCGGGGCGGGTGTCAGGCGTCCTCGTCGTCCCAGTCGTCGTCGACCGCATACTTTGCGGCCAACTCCTCATACATGTCGTCGTCGGACTCGACGTCGGGGGACGCTGCGGAGGACGCTGTGGCGAGCTCGCGTTCGAGTGCCGCATAGTCGGTCTCCGGGCTGAAGTACTTGAGCTTGCGGGCGACCTTGGTCGCCTTGGCCTTCTGACGGCCGCGCCCCATAGGCTCGACCCCCTCCAACATATCTCTGGGCGCGCACGTGGGCGCGCAGCAACTGGGCAAATGTGTCGTGAGGCAACCGTACAACGTCACCGCGCCGAAACACCATTCCACAGGCGGCGCTTCGGTCGTGGTAAGGCCCACGGATGGGGCGCCGCATGCTGGGAATACGGGTGTGGGCGGGGTCGGGCGGCGCGCGGGATGGCGGCGGCGCGCGCCTAGCGGCGCAGGGCCTTGATCAGGGCGAACACGCTCAACCCGGCCAGCCCCGCCACGGCTCCGGTGACCAGGGCCAGTGCCTGCGGATCTCCGTCCTGGGCGTCGTCGAGCAGACGCCGGGCCCGCTCGATGAGTGACAGGCTGTCGGTTCTCGGCGCGTCGGCCGACACCAGTGGAGCGCCGGCGTCGCCCTGCAGGCGGGCCTTCAGACCGGTGGCCGCCGACCGGGCACGTTCGCGCAGGTCGGCCACGGTTGCCTCGGTGGTGGAGCGGGCCACCGCCTTGAGGGCGTTGGGGGCCAGGCGTTGAGTCAGCTCCTCAACGTCGTTCACAACCGATGCGCGCAGGTCGGCCAGCCGGGCCTCGATCTCTTCCGGGGTAGCCGCTGCGGCCGAATTGTTCTCACTCACTGCTGGCTGCCCTTCTCGAAGCCGGTGGTGGCGGCGGACTTGACGGTGTTCAGATCATGCTGGAGGGCGCCCTTCGGGTCGGGCATGTCGGCCTTAGCGGCCTGGAGGCGCTTGACGCCAAGTAGTGCGGCGATGGCGGCGACGATCAGCAGCACCACGGCGACGATGAGCTTGGCCGCCCACAGGGGCAGCGCGAGCGCAATCAACTCCACGATGGTTCCCAGCAGGAAGCCCACGCCGTACAGGGCGACGACCCCGCCCACGGCAAGCAGGGCACCGCCCACGCCCATGGTGGTGGCCATGCGCTTGCCCTTTGCCTTGGCCAGGTCGATCTCACCATGCACCAGCGCGGAGATGTTGTCCGAGATCCGGGTCACGAGCTCGCCGAGCGTCGGCTGCGCCGCCGAGGCGGATGACGAGGACGCCGCTGGGGGCTGTTTGGGTTGTTGGGCCTGCTGGCTCATGGAACCGACCTTCTCATGCCTGCTGATGAACAATCCCGGGGCGGCGGACGGCCGCTCCTACTGCTTGCACCAGAATCTCACATGCCGGGCCTGAGCGGCAGCTTGCCGCCCCTGCGTAAGTGTCTGATTCGTCGGCAGCAGGAGTAGTGCAACCGAATGGTGACGTTGCGGCGCGTCGGTGTGGTCGTGTCCCGGCCCCTGTCCTCGGGGAGTGCGCCTCCGGGGATCTGCTTGGACCGCTTACGCGCGGTTGGACCGCTTACGCGCGGTTGGACCGCCGTAACCGGCGGCTACGGCGGTCCAACGGGGGCGCGGCGGTCCAACGGGGGCTCAGCGGTCCAACGGCGTGGCACTCGCTTTCCCATGTGGAGGGCGGCCGCGTCGCCGAAGTTCACCAAGGTCCACAGGCCGGGTTCGCGCAGGGCACCGCTCGGCGCATTCACAGGCCTTCGGATGCACGCCACTGCCGGTGTGCACAGTGGAAACATGTGGACTTCACCGATTCCGATCATTTTGTCTTCGGATCTCGCCGGACAGGGGCGGCGTAGCGACGTCCTCGCTCAAGAAGCCGCGCGTTCTGGAGGAGAACTCATTCGTATCCGTCGCGGTGTCTACGTGCGGCGAAGTGAGTTCAGCAGTTTGAGTAGGCAGCAGGCACACGTGGTCAAGGTGATCGCTGCCCAACTCACCGGGGCACTGGATGGTGCCGTACTGGCCAGGGAGTCTGCTGCCGTGATACACGGCATCCCTCTCGTAGGAGCGATTCCTCAACAGGTGCAGGTGGTACGACCCGGGCGCGACGGTGGACGAATGTCGTCGGGGATTCGTACGCTGCGTGCCGGCCACGGCTTCCAGACCGTGCTGGACGATGGCGTCCCGGTGGCCTCGGTGGCGCAGACCTTGGCGGATCTTGGACGTCGTCGCCCACTGCGCGATGTACTGGCCGGCTTTGACGCCATGCTGAGAGCCGGTCGAGTGACGAAGGAGGATATCGCCGCTGCGGCTCCGGAGCGCTCGCGGGGACGACCAAGGCTGTACCGGACGATCGAGGTGGCCGATCCGAATGCCGAGTCACCGGGAGAGAGCCTGAGCCGGGCGGTGATGATCGAACATCACCTACCCATGCCCGCTTTGCAGGAGCCGGTGCGGGATCGGCACGGCGGGCTGCTTGGACGGGTGGACTTCATCTGGCCTGAGCACGGCGTGATCGGGGAGTTCGACGGTCGGGTTAAGTACGGACGGGAGCTGACGGGCAGACCGGTGGATGAGGTCCTACTCGCCGAGCGGCGCCGAGAGCTTGACATTGAGAGCGCTACCGGCATGCGAGTCGTACGTTGGCTTTGGGACGACGCCTGGAGGGAACAAGGTCTGCTGGAGATCCTTGCTGGAGCTGGTATCCGCCCTGTGCGCTGATGCGGTTCAGCCCGGTTGGACCGCTCACGCGCGGTTGGACCGCTTACGCGCGGTTGGACCGCTTACGCGCGGTTGGACCGCTTACGCGCGGTTGGACCGCTTACGCGCGGTTGGACCGCCGTAACCGGCGGCTACGGCGGTCCAACGGGGGCTCAGCGGTCCAACCGGGGAACAGCGGTCCAACGGGGGCGCGGCGGTCCAACGGCATGGCACTCGCTTTCCCATGCGGAGGGCGGGCCTACTCCTGGCTCCAGGCCTCCCACAGGCTCGCGTATTCCCCGCCGCGGGCGACCAGCTCGTCATGCGTACCCAGCTCCACGATCCGCCCATCCAGCATGACGGCCACCCGGTCCGCGTCCTGCGCGGTGTACAGCCGGTGCGCCACCTCGATCACCGTGCGCCCAGCCAGCGCCGTGGACAGCGTCCGCTCCAGGGTGCGCGCGGCGTGGGGGTCCAGCAGGGAGGTCGCCTCGTCCAGGATCAGCGTATGAGGATCGAGCAGCACCAATCGTGCCAGCGCCACCTCCTGGGCCTGCGCGGGCGTGAGCGTCAGGTTTCCCGAGCCAACCCGCGTGTGCATGCCATCGGGTAGCGCCTCCACCCACGCCTGCGCGCCGATGGCCGTGATCGCGCGGGCAATGGTGGCGTCGTCCGCGTCCGGGCGGCCCAGGCGCACGTTGTCGGCAATCGTGCCGGAGAACACATGCTGTTCCTGTGTCACCAGGGCCACATGCCGGCGCAGCTCCGTCTCCGTCAAGTCCGTCAACGGCACACCGCCCACCGTCACCGACCCGGAGGTGGGCGGGTTGATGCCCGCCAGCATTCGCCCCAGCGTCGACTTGCCAGAGCCCGACGGGCCGACGACGGCGAGCCGCTCCCCGGGCACCAGATCCAGGTCGATGCCGTGCAGCACCTCCACGCCCCGGCGGTAGGAGAAGCGGACATCGCGCAGACGCATACGCGTGTCCTCGGGCACGGCCCCGGTGGGAGTACGGTCCTCGGGCACCTCCTCCACCCCCAGGATGCGCGTGAGCGACGCCTGGGACACCTGCACCTGGTCGATCCAGTACATCAGCTGGCCGATCGGCTTGCGCAGCTCCATGGCGTACAGGGTCACGGTGGTGATCGCCCCCAGGCTCGCCCAGCCGCGGGAGGCCAGGAAACCGCCCCACAACAGGATCACCACCACCGGCGCGCGCCAGGCCACGTCCAGCACCAGGTACAGGCGCAGTCGCAGCCAGGCGGTGAACTTCTCCAGGCTCCAGGCCTCCGCGATCGACGCGGCGATGACCTCCTCCCGGCGGCGGCCAATCCCCAGGGCGTCGACGGTGAAGGCGTGGTCGACAGTCTCGGAGACGACGCCGTTGACTCGCGCATCGGCGGCAGAGCCGGCACGGTAGGCGGGCACCGAGATCGGCAAGTACCAGCTCATCATCGCCCACACCGGAGGGCCCACCAGCAGCAGCCCCGCCGCCAGCAGCGGATCCGACACCGCCGCCGCGGCGATCGTGAACACGATCGTCACCGTACACACCATGATCTGGGGCACGCCCACCCGCACCAGGAACTCGATGCGAGAGACGTCATTGGTGGTCCGCCCCACCAGGTCGCCGGTCCCCGCGGACTCGACGGCGGACAGGGGCAGGTGCACCACGCGGGTCATCATGCGCTCACGCAGGTCGGCGAACACCGACTCCCCGAGCGTGCGTGCACGCAGCTGGGCGAACCGATTGATAATCGCGCCGACTAGCGTGACCAAGACGATCACCAGGACGATCTTGTCGACGTAGTCGACGGTGGCGGTGCCTGCGGACACGCGAGTCACCAGCCGACCCAGCAGCTGCGGGGCCACCAAAGTGGCCAGCACCGCCGTGATCTGCAACATCAGCACCCACACGAAGCGCATGCGGTAGGAGGCCATGATCCCGAAGGTCTTGCGCATGGCCACCTTGCCGGGGGCTACGGGCAGTGCCATCAGCGGGTCGCCTCCTCGGTGGGGGCGACGGCGTTCGGTCGCGCCGACGGCGGGGTCCGTGGGGTTTGGGTCGTGCCCGCCTGCGGTTGCTCCCCCGTGGCCCGGGCGACGACGGCGCGGTAGGCGACGGCGTCGGGGTCACCGGCCCGGGCGCGGGCCAGCAGCTCTCGGTGCGGGGCGCGCAGGCGCTCGCGGCCGGCGTCGTCGAGGAAGACGACCTCATCGCAGACCTCCAGCACCAGCGGGGAGGCGGTGGTGACGATCGTGGTGCGCCCCGTGCGGGCGGCGCGTACCCGCCGCGCCACCCGGGCCTCCGTATGCGAGTCCAGAGCGCTGGTCGGCTCGATCAGTACCAGCGTCGGCGCCTGCGTGAGCAGCGCCCGGGCCAACGCCACGCGCTGCCGTTGCCCGCCGGACAGTGACCGCCCCCGCTCGGTGATCATGCCCGCCAGCCCCAGGTCCAGGGAGGAGAGAACGTCGTGGGCGTCGGCCACCTCCAGGGCGGCCAGCAGGCGCTCGTCGCCGTCCGCGCGGGTCACCGCCGCGTGCACGTTCTGGTCCACATCGGCGACCCCGGACCGCTCTCGTTCGGCGGCCACCAGAGTGACAACGTCAACCGGTGCGGGTGCCGCCCCGCCGCGCACGTCCAGCGCCTCGCGCAGGGTGCCGGTGAACAGCTGCGCCGTCGCCCCGGAGACCACGATCGAGGCGCGCACCTGCTCCAAGGGCATGTCGGTCAGGGCCCGCCCGGCGAGCGTGACGGCCGGAGCCGCGTCGTCGAAGCGGCCCAGGCGGGTGGCCAGCGCGGCGGAGGCATCCGGATCGGCGGCGACAAGCGCGGTCATGCGCCCGGGCGCCAGCACCACCCCCGAGGCGGAGTCCACCAGCTCGCCGTCGACCGGCACCGGGCGGGCCGGATCGAGCACCAGCCGTTCGGCAACGCCCCCGGCGACCGGTTCAACCGCGAGCAGGCGCGCCAGGCGCCGACTGCCCACCAGGGCGCGTGTGAAGTCCTGCACCGAGTAGGAGAAGACCATCAGTGGCCAGGACAGGTAGGCGGTGTAGCCGTAGAAGGTGACCAGTTCACCGGCCGTGATCGCCCCGGTGATGGCCATGCGGGCCGCCGCCCACACGACGACGGCGACGAACAGTCCCGGCAGCAGCACCTGCAGGCTCATCAACAGCGACTGGGCCCCGGCGACGTCGACGCCACGGCGCCGCAGCTCCTGGGAGGCCTCCCGGTAGCGGTGGGCGAACACGTCCTCCCCGCCGATCCCGCGCAGAATCCGCAGACCCGCCACCGTGTCGGTGGTGATGGTGGTAAGTGCCGACTGTGCCTCCCGCTGCACCGACTGGCGACGTTGCAACGGCCGGATAACCGGGGTGATCGCCCACGCCACCACCGGCATCCCCACCAGCACGATCACGCCCAGCCGCACCGACGTGCTCAGCATGACCACCGCCACCACCAGGAAGGCGCAGGCGGACCCGATCAGCTCCGGCAGCCGCTCGGCGAAGTTTCCGATGTACTGGGCGTCCGAGGCGACGATTGAGGCGACCTCCCCGGAGGAGACCTGCCGGGGCAAGTCGGCGCCGGTGGTGGACACCTGCCGCCCCACCAGACGCGTGATGTCGAAGTTGATTCGCATCCACCCGTGCACACGGAAGTAGGACAGCAGGGTGTCGCCCACCGCGTAGACCACGAACAGCCCCAGCAGGGTCAGCGCAATCGCCCACACGCGCGGGTTCAGGCCATGCTCGATGCCCGCGTCCAGGGCGGCGCCGAGGAAGGACGGCACGATCGCCTGGATAATGCTGGAGACGATCGCCGCCGCGGTGGCGACTGCCAGCGGTGCGGCGGCGCGGCGCAGCAGCCAGCGCAGCAGTCTCCCCGGTGACGTGCCGACGGGCGGCTGGGGGAGCGGGGCGTCGGGCTGCGGCAGCAGCCGTCGGACGGCGGCGCGGGGCATTCGAGAGTCGGCCATGGTGGCATGAGGCTAGCCGCCCCCGAGCAAACGGGCGCCGCCCGATCGGTGTGGGAAGGGACGCTTCGAAGGCGGGAATAGGCGTCGGCGCGGGTTCCGGTCCATGCCGGGGTGCCCGTGCCGGGAGCGGACCCGGTGTCGGGGCCCCGACACCGGCCGAGCGGCGGGCGCTACTGGTAGGTGTCCAGGATGCGCAGCTTGCGTGAGGTCACGTAGCGGGCGTAGGCCTTGGCCCGCGCCTCCAGGTCGGCGGTGTGCATCGTCGTCGCCCCCGGGGTGACGAAGGGCTCCAGGTAGTCGGTGCCGATGATGACGCTGGTGGCCTGGAAGGGGCGCAGCACGTCGTTCATGGTGTAGCCGGAGGAGGCGGCGTCCCGATCGCGCCGACGCCGTCGGAACAGCACGTCGGTCACCGAACGGCGGGTGTCGAAGCGCCGGTAGTGTGCGGCCACGGCGCCGGCGGACACGGCCAGCAGCAGCTCCTTGCCCTGCAGGGCGTCTCCGTTGGTGCCGTAGGCCCATCCCCAGGTCAGGACGTCGTCCTCCCACTTCTTCAACAGCGGCGGACTGGAGTACCACTGGATCGGGAACTGAAGCACGATCCGATCGGTGCGTTCCAGCAAGTCCTGCTCGGCCTCGACGTCGAAGTTGAAGTCGGGGTACAGGGCGTACATGTCGCGGATCTCGACTCCTTCCAGTCCCTCCGCCGCCTGCGCCAGGCGCAGGTTGATGGTGGACTGGCTGAGATCGGGATGAAAGATGAAGATGGTGGTTTTCGCCATGGCATTCCTCAACAGGCGCGGGCGGGTCTGGTACCTCCAGTGGCCGGGTGCGGCGAGAGCCGACAAGAGTCGACCACCTCATCGCGGGCTTACGGGAAGGTAATGGCATGGTAACGGACTGGGGCGGGGTTATGCAGGCGCCCCGTCCGGTTCTGTGGTTGACACGACTTGCGGTGCTGGTTTCAGCACCGGTGCCAGCGCGGATAGCACGCCGACGCCGCAGCCGATCGCCAGCAGTGGCAGCAGTTGCCGCCAGGGGATCGCGAAGCCGCCAATTCCCTGGTCGGCCAGCACGGCTCCTCCCGCCCCGGCCAGCAGCAGTCCGGTCGCCGCGCCCAGGACCAGTCCGGCTACGCAGGCGAGAGTGAATTCACACAGGAGCTGCGCGGCCCGTTGCCCGCGGCCCTGCCCTACCGCTCGCATGAGCGCACTCTCACCCGTCCGCTCAGCGGCCGATGCCGCCAGGGCTCCGGCTGCGCACAGACCGGCGAGTGCGCTCACACAGATCAGCAACGTGGGCAGTACATCCAGTTGTGCAGCCGCCCGTCCGGGGACGGCCTCATCCGCCACGGTGGCGCGCAGTGAGACGGCGAGCGGCGCGCCCGCGCAGACCGCCGCAGTGGCGAGCAGCGGGGCCACCGCGATGGTGGCCGCACTGCGGGGTGTTGCCGTCATTTGCCGCAGCGCCAGCCGGCCGCTGGAACCGAGTCGCGCCGGCAGTCCCAATACGGCGACCAGCGCGCGCACCGCCTGCGGCAGTGCAATGAGCAGCCCGACGAGCAGCACTCCGGCCGCTGCCCACAGCACGCCGACGCGGTGAGGCAGGACATCCACGCGCCAGACCACGACGCTGCCAACCGCACCCACAACAAGCAACACTGCGCCGATGACGCCGCGTGCCGGCGGTGGCTGCTGCGGTTTGGAGGGCGCGGCCGGCGTCGTCCCCGGTGGGGCGGTGACTGCGCGTAAGGCGGGCGGCAGGGTGCCGACGAGCGTGGCCAGTAGGGCCGTGCCGACGGCGAGCTCCTGCGGCAGCAGCGCCTCGCCGGAGTCCCAGGTCGGCTTGAGGGCCGAGGCGAGTTCGGCGGTGAGCAGGCGCGGCGCCACGATGCTGCCGAGCAGGCCGAGCGCACTGCCCAACAGGCCGATGACGAGCGCCTGGAGGAGGATGGCCCCCGCCAACAGCGACGTGGACGCCCCGGTGGCCCGCAGGAGCGCGAACACCCCGGCGCGCCGACGCAGGCTCGTGCTGAACGCCTCGGCGACGATCAGCGCGAGCATGAGTCCCGTCAAGCCGCCGAGGCCCAGCACCAGTGCATTTGTGCCGGCCCGAGCCAACGAGTCGGCCTGTCCGCTTACCACCGATCCGCCGTCCCGGTCGGCGGCGACAAGCGCGAAGGCGCCGACCATGATGACCGTGGCCGCGGCGACGACCACGGCAAGCAGGAGAGCGGGACCGGGCCGCATGCGCACGCCGCGCCAGGCCGCCCGGATCACTGGTAGCCCCAGGGGTCGTTGCGGTCTGCGCCGTCCGCTCCGGCGCCGCCGGATCCGGCGGCCCGATGCGGCCGTCGCCCGGGTCGGGTCGGACGGTTGCCGGGGTCGTCCCAGTCGTGGGGGGCGGCGTCGTAGTCGCGTGCGGACCTTCCGGGGCGGGGGCGCTCACCGGGGTCGTCCCAGTCGTGGGGACGGTTACCGCGGGTGTGGGAGCGGGCGGATCCTCGAGCGCCGAGCGGTTGCGCCCAGGCCTCCTCCACCTGCGAGACTTCCCGCTCGACGTTGCCGACGCCGATGCTGGCGTTGGCTGTGTCGCCCAGATCGTGTAGAGCATCCAGGAGCCGATCCCGGTCCGGCTGGTTCATCTCGGCAACGATATTGCCGTCTTGCAGGAACAGGACGGTGTCCGCGTGGGCGGCCACGTCGGCGTTGTGAGTGGCGACGATGACGCTCTGCTCCAGTTCGTCGACCGCGGTGCGCAGGATGCGCAGGATCTGCGTGGCGGCCGGCGAGCCGAGGGAGCCGGTCGGCTCGTCGGCGAGCACCACCGCCGGAGCGCCGAGGAGTGCGCGGGCACTGGCCACTCGCTGGGCCATCTCCGGACTGAGCTCGTCGGGGCGGTAATCGAGACGGCCCCGCAGGCCGACGACGTCGACGATCCGGTCCAGGCGCGCGGTATCGATGGGCCGCCGGGCCAGCGTCAGCGGCAGGGTGATGTTCTCGACAACGCTCAGGGAGGGGACGAGGTTGTGGGACTGGAAGATCAGGCCGATCCGTTCACGCCGCAGGCGGGTCAGGCGCCGCTGGTTCAGCAGGGATATCTCTTCGTCGTCGAGGATGATCGTCCCCGAGGTGGGCGTCTCCAGGCCCGCCAGGCAGCGCAGCAGGGTCGTCTTGCCTGCGCCGGAGGGGCCCAGGATGGCGGTGAAGCGGCCTTGAGCGATATGCGCGTCCACCGACTCCAGGGCCGTGACCGCGCTCTCGCCGTCGCCGAAGAGCTTGGACAGGTTGCGGGCGGTTACCACCGGATCCCCGACCGGTCCGTGAGCCATCAGCCCCTCCGGGTGACGGCGGCTCATGCGTGTCTCGCGGCGGGGCGGCGTGGATGAGGTGCTCAGGTGACGCGCCTCGGGCGAGGAGGATTCCCCGGGTGCAACTGTGGTCATAACGGTAGTGTCACACGTAATCGCGCCGGGAGTGAAGCTTGCGCCCCGTGTGAATGTGTACGCCTACTCCCAGCCGAGCTCGTGCAGGCGGGCGTCGGAGATGCCGAAGTGGTGGCCGACCTCATGAATCACGGTTACCGCCACCTGCTCCACCAGTTCCTCCCGGCTGCGGCACCAGCGCTGCAGCGGGCCCTGGAAGATGAGGATGCGATCGGGCAGCGCCAGGGACCAGTCGGCGCCGCGCTCGGTCAGCGGCACGCCGTCGTACAGGCCCAGCAGGGTGGGGTGGCCGGCGGCGTCGTAGTCGCCGGGGCCGAGCATGTCCGCATCCGGTTCGTCCTGGACCAGCACCACCACGTTGTCCATTTCGGCGGCCAGTTCCTCCGGGATGGCGTCCAGGGCGTCGGCGACGGCGGACTCGAACTCGGCGTCGGACAGGCGGATCGGGGTCATGGGAACAGCCTGCCATGCGCCGGCCGGCGGCCGTTTGGGGGAGGCTGTCTGCGGGACTTCGACGGGCGGTGAGCAGAGTCACGCCCGTAAGATTTGCGCGGACGGGTCCCGCCCCAATACCGTACATCCCGGTTCAAGGCGCGACGACGCCAAGGGCACCGGGCCCCCATCGTCTAGCGGCCTAGGACCCCGCCCTTTCACGGCGGTAACACGGGTTCGAATCCCGTTGGGGGTACGATTCACGTAAGTGATGACATATTGGCCTCGTGGCGCAGTTGGTTAGCGCGCCGCCCTGTCACGGCGGAGGTCGCGGGTTCAAGTCCCGTCGAGGTCGCGGATGCGGGTCGCTCAGTCGGAAACGGCTGGGCGATCGCGCACCTCGGCTCTGTAGCTCAGTTGGTAGAGCGTTCGACTGAAAATCGAAAGGTCACCGGATCGACGCCGGTCGGAGCCACGGCGATGGCCCTCGGGACCCACAAGGTCCCGGGGGCTTCGCTCGTTTCTGGCCACGGTTGCGGTGGTTGCCATCATCGGCGTTCGGCGGTATGGGTGCCCCCGCAGTCCTGGTCGTTGAGGCCGCCGCCGCGCTGGAGCGGAGCGCGGCCAGGGGATCGACGTCGTCCCTGTGGACCTCACGTTGCCGCGCGTGTCCGGAGACGGCCCAGACTGGAAACCGCCGGGTGGAGTGGCATGCTGCCGCGCGTGTCCGGAGACGGCCTGCTGGCCCGGTTGCGTGAGCGCGCCGAGACCCACAACCTGCCGGTCGTTGTGGTATCCGTGAAGAGGCTCTTCTGGTTAGTGGGTGTGGGTGGTGTGGGGTGTGTACCCCGGGGGCCCCGCCGTGGGACGGAATGATGCTCCTATGGTTGTCAAAATCGATGACAAACGCCGCCTACGACCGCGAGAGCCGATCTGACACCCGCATGATTCCAACGTTCTGCCCGCGGCTGCTGCCGCCTCCTACCTCGTTTGTCATAGATCTGGACACTCCCTGCCTTCGCCCGCCGGAATATGCGCTAGCGGCAAGCTGCCCGGCGTCGACGGTGACCGGCGAGCAGGCCAGCATCCGACATCGCAGGTGCCAAACACCACGTCACGTCCCCCACTCCACTCCCCGAGTCGAACAAGCCCGTTTTGTCGCCGCGCTTCAGTGGAGCCCGGTCGTGGGGACCGGGAAGACGCAGCGGTGCGATCACCATGCGCGCGTTGCTGGTCCAGCCTCAGTGGAGCCCGGCCTTGGAGACCGGGAAGACCCAGCGCGGTCGACACCTACAGGGAGGCCCAATGAGCCTCAATGGAGCCTGGCCTTGGAGACCGGGAAGACGTCGACGAGCCGGGCATCGCAGCAGCTGCCGATCGGCCTCAATGGAGCCCGGCCTTGAAGACCGGGAAGACCTGCGCACTGCACCAATCGACCTCAACCAGCCGGCGCCGCCTCAATGGAGCCCGGCCTTGAAGACCGGGAAGACACGGTATCGCCGGCGTGGTCAATGCGACTCTCATGATGCCTCAATGGAGCCCGGTCGTGGAGACCGGGAAGACCGAGTGCCCATAGGACGGATACGCTTTTCGGTGGAGCGCCTCAATGGAGCCCGGTCGTGGAGACCGGGAAGACATGCGGATGATTGGTGCCGTAGGCCAGCGGTCGGACCGCCTCAATGGAGCCCGGTCGTGGAGATCGGGAAGACCCGTCCATCCCGTACTGCGCCCAGGTTGACGGAATGCCTCAATGGAGCCTGGTCGTGGAGACCGGGAAGACACCCGGGGAGTACGTACTCCGGAGGCTGGGAGTTCGCCTCAATGGAGCCCGGCCTTGGAGACCGGGAAGACTCGACCCCTTCGCCCAGGTCACCCCCACCGACCTCAGGCCTCAATGGAGCCCGGCCTTGGAGACCGGGAAGACGGGCGTGGTCAGGATTCACTGTGGACACTGGGCAGAGCCTCAATGGAGCCCGGCCTTGGAGACCGGGAAGACGGGATCGCGTGGCGAGCCCGCGCCTGCCGAGCTCGTGCCTCAATGGAGCCCGGTCGTGGAGACCGGGAAGACGCCCGCGCCGCTGAGCTACCCGGCTCAGGTCAACACGCCTCAATGGAGCCCGGTTGTGGAGACCGGGAAGACGCCTTGGAGCACAACAATGACTGACCCAATCCTCCAGCCTCAATGGAGCCCGGCCTTGGAGACCGGGAAGACGAAAACCCCAACACCCTCGGATTCATCACCTACCCCGCCTCAATGGAGCCCGGCCTTGGAGACCGGGAAGACGTGTCGCTGCGCCCGGACTTGCAGGAGGACCCGTCGCCTCAATGGAGCCCGGCCTTGGAGACCGGGAAGACTCGTTGAGGCTATGAGCCGAGCCAACTCCGGCGACGTGCCTCAATGGAGCCCGGTCGTGGAGACCGGGAAGACGTAGCTGACCGGAGAGATGTAGCGGCGACCAGCCTCGCCTCAATGGAGCCCGGTCGTGGAGACCGGGAAGACCGGCAGGCACCCATACGTGAGCACCTGAGATGAATCGCCTCAATGGAGCCCGGTCGTGGAGACCGGGAAGACCGCTTAGGGCCCTCGTCGACAAGGAGGCTGACGATGGCCTCAATGGAGCCCGGTCGTGGAGACCGGGAAGACCCGATGCGGACGCGACCTGTCCACCCTCACCTACGGGCCTCAATGGAGCCCGGTCGTGGAGACCGGGAAGACCAGTTCATTCCCAGCACGTGGGCGACCGCCGGCAAGCCTCAATGGAGCCCGGCCTTGGAGACCGGGAAGACCAGATGATGGAGTGGCAGCAGAACGACTACAAGATCGCCTCAATGGAGCCCGGCCTTGGAGACCGGGAAGACCTCCCCGGCCACTGTCGTGTTTGCGGGGCTGGTTCAGCCTCAATGGAGCCCGGCCTTGGAGACCGGGAAGACGCATGCGCGATCAGTTCAAGCTCACCCGTGCGTGGGGCCTCAATGGAGCCCGGCCTTGGAGACCGGGAAGACGGGCGCAGGGTCGTAGCGCCCAGTCCCCTGTCGAGTTGCCTCAATGGAGCCCGGTCGTGGAGACCGGGAAGACGATCTGGCCGAGTACGTGGCCCTGATGAGTAGCGAGCCTCAATGGAGCCCGGTCGTGGAGACCGGGAAGACCTAGGAGAAGCAATGAGCACCAACCCAACCCCGACGCCTCAATGGAGCCCGGTCGTGGAGACCGGGAAGACCAGTGGGCAGGCGTTCGACACCGTGTCTCTCGCGGAGCCTCAATGGAGCCCGGTCGTGGAGACCGGGAAGACCCGGATTCCCGCCTGCCACACGGCAGGCCATCATGGCCTCAATGGAGCCCGGTCGTGGAGACCGGGAAGACAATCGACGCCGTAAACACGACCGAGAAGGAGACAAGGCCTCAATGGAGCCCGGTCGTGGAGACCGGGAAGACATGACGGCCCTGACCGAGTCGCATCTGCAGATGTACGCGCCTCAATGGAGCCCGGTCGTGGAGACCGGGAAGACCACGCAGGCTCTCGTCGAGTACCTCGGGCAGGCAGAGCCTCAATGGAGCCCGGTCGTGGAGACCGGGAAGACCCGCACATACGACGCGGAGGAATTCGGCCAGCTGTTCGAAGGCCTCAATGGAGCCCGGTCGTGGAGACCGGGAAGACTTATGTTCCGCCGGAGCTCAGTACCGGCTCCATCTAGCCTCAATGGAGCCCGGTCGTGGAGACCGGGAAGACGCGCCGTCACGCTCACCGAGCTGGTCCTGATCCATCAGCCTCAATGGAGCCCGGTCGTGGAGACCGGGAAGACTCAGCATCGTCAGGATCGGACCCTGAGACTAGGAAGGCCTCAATGGAGCCCGGTCGTGGAGACCGGGAAGACCGGCGATGGGTTACGACTACACCGAGTATCAGCCTGCCTCAATGGAGCCCGGTCGTGGAGACCGGGAAGACGCCCTGAACGATCTTCGTGACCGCGTTGCCGTTCAGCCTCAATGGAGCCCGGTCGTGGAGACCGGGAAGACCTCCCTGCTAGCCACGCGGCCGCCAATCTCGACAATGCCTCAATGGAGCCCGGTCGTGGAGACCGGGAAGACGCCAAGCAAGGGACGTGTACGTTACCGGAGACTAGGCCTCAATGGAGCCCGGTCGTGGAGACCGGGAAGACGACTGGCTACTTCGCGCAGCAAGCCGCCGACGGCCTGCCTCAATGGAGCCCGGTCGTGGAGACCGGGAAGACAGCTCGCTAATTTTGCCGCAGCATGCCAAGGATTGTACCTGATCTCGCGAGCGCTGCCGTTGAAACGCATGACTCAGCCACGGTGCCCTGCTCGGCGAATGGTAAGAAAACCGCGTCATGCCGCGAACTCGAGCGCTTCCCAGGGAATCGGTCGGCACCGGAGCGCTCGCACGCAGTCGGCGTCCTTCGGTTCGGTGAGCCTGCGTGTTGGTTGACGAGCATGAGATGTTCCTCCTCGAACTCGCAGTGCCTACACGCGCCAGGTTACCCTCATCGAAACAGGTTCAACCGATCTCAGTGATGCGGGGACGCTGCGGCACGGCGGTTTGTCAGCGGGAGCGCCAGGAGCGCAGGCCGGCCTCGCCTGCGGCGATCGCGCCGAACAGGGCGCCCGCAATCGGCCAGATCATCCAGGTGATGCCCCAGTCGGAGGAGATGAAGGACCAGGCGAGGTAGATGACTACACAGCCGATCCAGTATGGCCCGGCGATCGCCTCAATGAACGGGTTCTCCTCGGGGTTGCGCCAGGTGGGTGCGGCGTCGGCGGGACGGCCCTCCTCGGTGACGGTCGTATGCGTCATGGACGCCCATGTGGTCGGCAGGAAGATCCGCAGACCGGCCGCGACCATGAACAGGGTGAGGACTAGACCCAGCGGCGGCCCGGAGCGGTCGGCTGACTCCTGGAATAGGATGCCTGCCCCCACGGTGGGGATTGGAGCCATGATCCACAGGGCGACGGCGATGCTCAGCGCCCGCGACCGCACTCCCTCGTGCTCCAGCCGCAGTCTCGCGGTCCAAGCGGAGACGACCGGATTACGCGTGAACTTTCCGTCCGTCAGGTGGGTGAGGCCGGTGAAGGCCCGGTGGCGGCGTATCAGCACGGATACCGCGAGCGCCACTAGGACAAGCGTCAGAACGAGTCCGAGCGTTGAAGCCTGGTCCTCGTTCAGGGGGATGAGACCCAGGCCGTCGTTCCGCGACAGACCGGGGAGCAGGAACAGCGGCACCGCCGCCAGCACGCACAGGGCGACGCCATTGCCGAGCAGGGTGCCGGTGGTGCGACGCGCCTCGGCCAGTGCCTGCGCCTCCGGCAGCGTGATGACGGGGTACTCCGACGACGTCGTGCCGGGCGTGGTCGGGGTGCCGGTGTCGCTGCTGCTCGCGGCGCCGTGCTCGCCAGCAGCGGTCGTCCCGGCCTCGGCGCCACGGATATCGGGAAGGATGCCGAGCACGGGCGCCAGTTCCTCCAGATTGCCGAAGTCGGTGATCACCGACCCGACCGCCTCGTTGTGTGACTTCCCGGAGGCGATGGCGTCGGCGTAGGCGTCCTCCATCATGGCGTGGAGCTCCTGCTTGGCCTCCAACAGGCGCGGGGTGGCTGGGTAGGGGGCGAACATGGCCTCGAGAAAAGTGTCGATGGTGTCCATCATGGGCTCCTTGTCTGCTTGGAGGGGGCGGGTGATTCGCGCCTTTACGGGCGGTCGGTGGATCAGGGCTCAGCGGAGGAGGGGTGAGCGGAGGCGTACAGGGCGAAGCGGTCGATGAGGGCCTTGGTGTCCTCCCACTCGGCGAGCTTGTCGTTCAGGTGGGTACGTCCGGCGTCCGTGAGGCGGTAGTAGGTGCGGGGCTTGCCCGACTCGCTGGTGTCCGCGAAGGAGGAGACCAGTCCCGCCGACTCCAGGCGTTTGAGTGCGGAGTACAGCGTGGTCTGCTTGATCGTGTACTGCCCCTGTGCCACCTCGGCGATGGTCTTGGCGAGCTCGTAGGCGTAGGAGGGACGGTCGCGCAACAGTGTGAGCGCGATCAGGTCGATGTAGCCGCGGATGGCGTCGGCGCTGATCATGGCGACGATCTCCGGGGTCGTGCGGCCGCGGGGGGCCGATCGAGGGTTGCGACGGTGTCCATACGTCCAACGTACTACGGCAGACGTAGTACGTCTAGTGGTCTATTGCTGGCTGTTCCTCTCTTACGCCTACCCTGAAGCCGTGAGCGCAGCGCAGCACGTCCCCGGATTCCTCCCCTCCTACCCGCCCAACGACGACCCCGCCACCCTGCGGCTGATCTGGCCCCAATGGCAGGGTGCCGGCTATGGCAACGCCGGCGCGCTCGTCCCGGAACTCCCGGCGCCGGTCGCCCGTCGCGGCTACATGGCCGGCGCCCGTGCCCTGGCCGCCCTGCTCCCGCCCGCCGCCGGCCCCACCGCGACGGTCCCCGTCGATCTGACCGAGCTCGCCGGCCCGGACGGCCCCGAGGGCTCCACCGGCGGCATCGAATCGCGCAGCGCCATCCTGGCCGGCATCGACGCCGCCGTGCGGACCATCGACTCCCACCCGGGCGTCGAGCGCATCCTCACCATCGGCGGCGAGTGCTCCGTCTCCGTCGCCCCATTCGCCTGGCTCGCCAACAAGTACGGCGACGACCTCGCCGTGGTCTGGATCGACTCCCACCCCGACGTCGACACCCCCGACACCGGCTACGACGGCTACCACGCCATGGCCGTAACCGCCCTGGCCGGCAGGGGCGATGCCGAGGTCCTGTCACATCTGCCGTCCCGCATCGACCCCTCCCGCATCGCCTGGGCCGGCCTGCACGAGTGGGAGCCCGACTGCGACGAGCACGTGTCGAGCTGGGGCATTACCGCCTTCGGGCCGGATGATCTGCGCGTGGACACCCGCCCCCTCATCGACTGGCTCCACGCCACCGGCGCCTCCCGCCTGGCTATCCACTTCGACGTCGACACGATCGACGCCGACGAGGTCGCCCTCGGTCTCGGGCGGGTATCCGGCGGGCTCACTGCCGCCCAGGTGCACCGCCTGATTGCCGACCTCGGCGAGGCGGCCGACGTCGTCGGGCTGACGGTGGCCGAGTACCTTCCCCGCGAGCTGCTCGCCCTGGGATCCGTCCTCGCGGGGCTACCGCTGGTCACCGGTTGACGGTGGCGCGGCCGACGCCCGAGTGGTCGGAACCGCAGTGATGTGAATGACGACCATGTCCCGGACCTGCACAGCTCGGGCACAGCGCCGGGCCCTAGTCTTGGGCACATGGTCATCGCACCCGCTGCACTAGCCGCACCAGCACGCGCCCTCACAGCCCTGACCGCGGTCCTGAGTGCCGATAACCCCAGCGATTCCGCCACCTCCTCGGCCACCGAAGGTGCTGCCGACGCCGCCGAGGCGGTCGTGGAGGCCACCGCCGACGTATTCGCGCTGGCCTGGCGGGCGGGTATTGGGGTGCTCATCGGCATTGCGCTGGTACTCATACTCGTCGTCGTCCTGCGCGCCATGGGGCAGCGTCGGGCGCTGTACGCCGAGCTGATCCGCTTCTGCCGCAACCCCATGTACGTGCTGGCGGCGCTGATCGGAGCCTTCGTCGGCGGGCAGATCGCCTTCTTCGACCTCTCCCAGCCGGACTGGGCGCAGTTCGTGCTCCACGCCCTGGTGATCGGCATCATCCTGTCCGCCACCTGGGTGGTGGTGGGAGTGGCCAAGGCGGTGGAGTCCTCCATCGTAATCGGGGTGCGCGCCCACGGCGACGTCGACCGCACCAAGCGCATCACCACTCAGGCGCAGGTGCTGCGGCGCGTAGCGGAGTTCATCATCGTGATCTGCGGGCTCGTCGGCGCCGCCATGACCTTCCCCTCGGCGCGTGTGGCCATGGCCTCCCTGCTGGCCTCCGCCGGACTGGTCTCGGTCGTTGCCGGCCTGGCCGCCCAGTCGACCCTGGGCAATCTCTTCGCCGGCATCCAGCTGGCCACCACCGACGCCATCCGCGTGGACGACGTCGTGGTGGTCAACGACGAGCAGGGCTTCATCGAGGAGATCACCCTGACCTACGTGGTGGTGCGCGTGTGGGACGGGCGGCGCCTGATCTTCCCCTCCACCTACTTCACTCAGAACCCCTTCGCCAACTGGTCGCGCCGCGGCAGTCAGCTGACCGGTACCTTCACCATCGACCTGGACTGGCGCGCGCCGGTGGCGGCCCTGCGCGCCGAGGTGGAACGGATCCTGTCCGGTTCGTCCGTGTGGGACGGGCGGGTCGCCTCCGTGGACGTCACCGATACCTCCGCGGGTACCGTCACCGTGCGGGTGGCCGTCTCCGGCGCCAATAACGCCGACGTGTTCACCCTCCAGTGCCAGCTGCGCGAGGAGCTGGTCGCCTGGCTGCAGCGGGAGGCCCCCTACGCCCTGCCGCGCACCCGCGTGGAGGTCGACAACGTGGACGTCGCCCACGACCCCACGCCGGAGAAGGTGGCGCGCCTGGCCGAGGAGCTCGTCACCCTGCAAAAACCGAACGCCGACGGCGTTGAGCCGGTGGGGGAGGCCACGGCCGTGCAGCGTCCCATAGCGGACGACCCGATCGAGGCCGCACGCCTGCGCGCCGTCGCCAAGGGGCGGGCGAAGCTCCGCCGCGCCCGCCGGGACAAGGTGCGGCGTCGGCGCATACTCGCCCGGGATGCGGCGCAGGGCGGTGCCGTCGCCGATGGCTCCGACATGCCCGCCCGCCCGGCGGTGGACACCGGCGAGGCGACCGGCGTCATCTCCACCCAGGAACAGCAGGCCTACCTGGACGCGAACCCGCCCGCCACCGGCAAGCTCGGCATCGGCAAGTCCAGCACGGATGCCGACGAGGCCGACGACTGACCGTTGAAGACGCCAGAATGTCCATCGGTGCCCATTTTGGCAGAGGGACGCAATACGGCCGCTGGCGGAAACCGCTTGATATGGCGGAAAAGGCCGAGTGGTGCGGCGGTCGTAGGGCGTGGTGCGCGTCAAAGTGGGCACCGATGGACCTTTTCCGCCGCAGTGTTGTGCGGAGTCGATGTCAACGGCGACTCATATAGGCGTTCACCACCCGCTGGGCCAGATCGGTCCCCTCCAGTTCGCGCAGCAGCTCCAGGTGCGGGAATGGGATCGTCTCGCCGTCGCCCCGGTAGCGGGTGATCCGCGCCTGCGCATCGAAGGCGGGCCGATGCGGCATGACGCCGTCCCTCACGAAGCCGAGCCAGTCCCGCTGCGTGACGGCCATCGCCCGGCGGTTGTCGTCGGTGATGGGGATGCGCATGCGATCCAGGTTGCCGAAGAAGATCGCTACTTCCGCGCCGTGGTAGGCGCAGCGCAGCCCCCGGTAGAGGTTCGGGACGTACTCGAAGCGGTAGCCGTAGACCGTGGTGTGGGCCGATAGTCGTTCCATCAGGTTCAGTGCCGCGCTGTGAAAAACCAGCAGCTCCATCATCTTGATCTGCAGATCCGGCAGGTCCGTGGACTCCGGGCGCAGGGCGTCGGCGATGGGGGCGGCCCAGCGGCCGTATAGGCGCGTGGTGGTGCGGTCGAACTCCTCCGGGGTCTTGGCGATCCCCATGCGCCGATACCACATGGGGATCTCAATCATGGAGAACTCGTCGCTGGTGGAGCCCACCAGCACCGCCACATGCGGGAAAGCGCCCTCGCGCAGTACGTCGCGCGGATCGACCTTGAAGAAGGGCTGATCCATGGTGGTGGACAGGGTCATGGTGGGCTGTGCCAGCCGCAGCAAGCGGCTCAGCGGCGCGGCGGCCAACTCCCGGTAATCGCGCAGGTGGTTGTCCGCCAGCAGGCGGGCGAAGGCGTCCCGCTCGGCGTCGGGGTCCAGCGGCTGCGGGGTGGCGCGCTGTCCGCTGCACAGGATGAGGCGGTGGAACAGGTCGCGGTTATCCGGGTTGAGTGCCTGGTAGAGGGCGTACTGGGCGCCGCCGCAGTGGCCCATCAGGGTGATCCGCTCGGGGTCGCCGCCGAGGGCGGAGATGTTGTCCTTGATCCAGCGCAACGCAGCCTGCTGGTCCAGCAGGGCGCGGTCGCAGCTGATCCGGTCGCCGTCGACCACGTGCAGGTGTCCCAGCACTCCGATCCGGTAGGTGACGGTGACCACCACAATGCCCTGCGCGGCCAGGTGGGTGCCGTCGTAGATGGGGAGCGTGCCCGAGCCGCAGTCACCGCCGTGGATGAATACGAGCACCGGCTTGGGGGTGTCCGAACCGGAGGTCCAGACGTTAACGCGCAGTGCGTCCTCGCTCTGAATGTCGTGGCGCGGCTGCCATTCGGGGCGCAGCTGAAAATGACGCAGGAACAGGTTCATGAAGCCCGGCATGAGTCGCTGGGGGAAGCAATGTCCGCGCCCGGAGTTGACGACGCCGTCGCCCGGGTCGGTTGTCACTGGCTCCGGCGCCCGGAAGCGCTCTGCGTGGGCGTAGGGGATGCCGAGGATGCGGTAAACCGGGGTGTTGGTCGGGCCGACCCTTTCGGCTCGGAGTGTTCCGATCGCGGTGTGGACCAGCATGACTGTGTTCCTCCTCTTGCGCGGCGGCCAGGGTCCGCCGCCGGGTCTGTGCCGGCCGGCGCGTGTGCGTGGCCCTGCCGATCACCTCGGACCTCTCCTCAATGAGCTTCCACAGCTGGATAACGACGCTATCCAACGTAGTGAGGTATGTCAACCCTAATTAATACGTGTATGGGGCCGTGCGGCTAAGGGCAAAAAGAGGAGGGCGTGGGTGGCCGTCGGGTGTGGGGGATCCGAGCTAGACGAGCGTCGGTGGTATTCCCGCTGACACGCCTTGTTCAGGTGAGACTATCCACGCCGGTGCGGGGTTGTCGGCCCGCTGCGGCCGGGCCAGTATGGCGCCATGACCGCCAACGAAAACACGAGTTCTGGTCCGCGCCTCGACCCCGCTGCCGTCGCGCGCACCGACGCCGAGTGGCGGGCCGCGCTCAGCCCGCTGGAGTACCACGTGCTGCGCGAGGCCGGCACCGAGCGCCCCTACACGGGGGAACTGCTCGACGAGCATCGCGAGGGCATTTATCGGTGCCGTGCCTGCGGGGCGGAGCTGTTCCGGTCCACCACCAAGTTCGACTCTCACTGCGGCTGGCCCTCCTTCTACGACCCGTCCCACACCGACGCCGTGGTGCTGTCCACGGACACCTCGCACGGCATGGTGCGCACCGAGGTTCGCTGCGCGGCCTGCAACAGTCACCTCGGGCACGTCTTCGACGACGCCCCCAGCACTCCTACCGGCCAGCGCTACTGCATGAACTCCGTTAGCCTGAGCTTCGAGCCCGACCTGGACTCCGCCGAGGCCTAGACCCGGCCCGGGGAGCGCCTACACCGCGGCTCGATACCGGTAGCGCCAATAGGAGGCCCAACGTGCTGCGTGTGCTGACTCTGAACCTGCAACACGGTCAGCCCGGCGTCGGCGCGGGCGACGGGACCGCTGTCAGCGGGTCACTGGCCGGCGCCGACATCCACGACCCCGCCACCGCCCGCGCCGTGCTGGCGGCCTTGGCGGAGGAGATCGCCGAGCTCGCCCCCGACGTGGTCGCCTTACAAGAGGTGGACCTCGGCCAGGCCCGCTCCGGACGGCTGGACCAGGCGACAACCCTGGCCGAGCTGCTCGGGTGGCGCTACCGCCGTTTCGCCGCCGCCTACGCGGGCCCCGTCGCCGGGCTGCGCCGTCGCCCATTGCGCACCGCCCTGACCGGCCCCGGCGACGACGTGCTCGGTCCCGCCCGTGCCTGGCTCGGCCAGGGGCCGGTCGGCTTCGGGAACGCGTTGTTGAGCCGGTACCCCGTCACCGTCTGGCGGGTGATGCGGTTGGGGCGCGGTCCGGCCACCCTCCTGCGCCGTGGCAGTCCGGTCGACCCGCGCTCCTATCGTCTATTCACCGCCACCGCCCGCAATCTGCTGGTCGGTCGCCTGGAGCCGCCGGAGGGGGTGCTGCCCGGCGTCGACGCGCTCAATCTGGGCGTCACTCATCTGGCCACCCGCGCCGACACCGCCGCAAGGCAACTCGCCGCGGCCTGGTCCGGACTCGCCGCCCTCCCCGGCCCCCACCTACTGGCCGGCGACCTCAACCTGCCCGCCGATCAGATCGCGGCCCTCGGGGTGGCGCGGATGCTCGGCGACGGGCCCACCTTCCCCGCCGCCCGCCCCGTTCGCCGCATCGACCACTTCCTCACCGACCCGGGGTCCGCCGCCAACGGCCCGTCGCCGACGGCGAGCGAAACCGCCGTCCCGGAGGCGGCCGCGTCCGGTGGCGGTCTGCCGGTCGGGCCCCGGCTGCACGCCGTCGCCGCCGGCACTCACAGCTTCGTCGTCTCCGACCATGCCGGCACCTGGATCGACCTCGAGGCCGCGGTTTAAAGCGCATAAGGTGGGGGCGTGTCGGATGTCATCGGGGGCTTGGCGGTCTTCGCCGTCGTCATCGCGGTGGGCTGGGTGCTGGTGCGTACCGGGGCCGTGCCCGTGGGATCCGACACCGTCCTGACCCGACTGTGCTTCTTCGCCGCCACCCCCGCCCTGCTCATCACCACCCTCGCCGGCGCCGACCTTGCGGCCGTCACCTCCCTGGGCACCGCCGTCGCCATCGGGGCTGAACTGCTGGGGCTGGTGACCGCCTGGTGCGTGCACCGCTGCCTGCTGCACCGGCCGGTGGCCGAGGCGATGCTCGGGGCGCTCGCCTCCGCCTACGTCAACGCCGCCAATCTGGGCATACCGGTGCTGGTACTGGTGCTCGGCGACGCCACCGCGGTCGCCCCGATCCTGCTGCTGCAACTGCTGGTACTCACGCCGCTCGCCTTCACCGTGCTGGATGCCGTGACCCGCCGCGGCAGTCCCTCCCGCTTCGCCACCTACACCCTGCCGCTGCGCAACCCGCTGGTGCTCGCCGTGCTGGTCGGCGTCCTGGTCAACCTCAGCGGCTTTGACCTGGATGCCGCCCTGCGCGGGCACCTCGCCGAGTTGCTCGACACGCTGGGGCGGATCGCCGTGCCGCTGATGATGCTCTCGCTGGGCATGAGCCTGGCCGCCTCCCGGCTGCGGCCGCCGCAGAACGTGGCCGGCGCGCCGAAGTCCGGCCGGGCCGGTGGCGCTGAAGGGACGGGTGGAGCGGTGCCCCGCGTCGTCAACGTGCCGCCCGAGCCGGTGCACGACGCCGCCAGCCGCACCGCTCTGCGTTGGGCCGTGGCTTGGAAGCTGCTGGTCGTGCCCGGCCTGGCCGTGGGGCTGGGGCTGGTGGCCGGGCTGCACGGCTCCGCGCTGTTGATGCCGGTGACGACGGCGTCATTGCCGACGGCGCAGAACGTGTTCATGTACGCCTCCCGCTACGGGGTGGCCAAGCCGCTCGCCCGCGACGCCGTGCTGCTCACGACGGCGGGATTCGTGCCGGTGGTGCTGCTCGCCGCGGCGGTGCTGTGAGCCGCCAACGGGGTCGATGGCGGCGCGCAGCTAGGTGAGGGTGCCGAGCTCGGAGACCTCGGGCGATACCTACAACTGCCAGCGGATGACTAGGGGAGACAATGCGGTTCAGGGGTAACGAGGTCAAAGGAGGCCACCATGAAACAACCCGTCGAGCATCTGGTGCTTATGGGCGTCGCAGGCTGCGGAAAGACCACTGCCGCGGCCAATCTCCATGCCGCGTTGGGCTGGCCAGTGGCCGAGGCGGATGATTTCCACCCACAGGCGAACATCGACAAGATGTCCCAGGGCGTGCCGCTGACCGACGCCGACCGCCGCCCCTGGCTGGACTCCCTACGCGACTGGATGAGCGAGCAGGCGGCCAGTGGCACAAAGACCGTCGTCACCTGCTCCGCACTGAAACGGGCCTACCGGGACCTGCTCTCCCAGGCGGACGGGCGCGTCCTCTTCATCCACCTGGTCGCCGAGCAGGATGAGCTGCGCGAACGCATGGAGCACCGAGAGGGGCACTTCATGCCCCCGAGCCTCCTGCCATCGCAATTCGCCACCCTCGAGCCCCTGGCCGACGACGAGGACGGCGTCACCGTGGTCTCGCGTGCCACCCCCGAAGAGACCTTCGGAGCGATCCTTGCCGCGCTCGAGGCCGCCGCGCCGGCCTGACCGTGGGGCAGACCTTCAAGACCTGGTCGCTCATGGAGACGATCCTGTCGGTAACGGCAATGCTGGTCATCGCGCTGGTCGCCCTGCTTATCGGGGTGCTGTAGCGGGCAAACCCGGCGCCATCGTGCGCAGGCGTCAGGGTGCCGCCCCGCCCGGTCTTCATGACCGGGCGGGGCGTTCTTGTTGGCGTCGGCCGGTTATCGGGTTCTTCGTGTTTGTGGGTGTGGTGGGGTGGTTCTGTTTTGTGTCCGTTGGGGTGTTCCTCTGCCCTAGTCGTTGCGGCGTGACTGGGAGTATTGGACATGGTCACTTCGGCTAGTGTCTCTTGTCCTCGGTCTGCGGGCCGTGGGTGCGTCAGGCATGGCAGGGCGGGTCCGCGGTGTGGTGTAGGGGTCGCTGGGGGTGGGGGATGGCGGTAGGTGGTGTATGGCGTGTGGCAGGTGGTGTTGGGTACGCCTGTTCGGCGTCTGGTGCGCCTCTTGGGTGTTTGTTGAAGGGCTCAGGACCCTTCAACAGACGCCGAACAGGCGTAGTAGAGCACCAACCGGAGTAGTAGACGGCTCTCGGCACTGCCACCGCACGCGACGCCCGCGCACCGACTGCCACATCAGTACTAACCACCACACCCCAAAACACGAAGAGCCGCTTAACCACTACGTCCACGCCGATAACCCGCGGCGGCCGGAGCAGGCCCACCCGGTCCTCAGGATTCATTGAGGTTCGGACTGGAAGGTGTGCATTTCCTGGAGTTCGTACCGGAATGACGTGGGAAGGTGACGGGAAAAGCATGTGTGGGCGGTTGCTTTAACGCATCCGGGGGAGAGCGGTCTCACAGCGGGGAATTCCTGGTGTATGTTGATTCCAGGCGTTTAGGGCGCCGGTACTCCACGCGGTGATTGCGGCGTTGAGTGCATCGTTTCGCACTAGATGAAGGGAATGCGTCATGGGTGAGCTCATTGGAATGGTCGTATTCGGTGGCATTATCGGTGCCCTGGCCAGGCTCATTATGCGGGGTGACCAGAATCTGTCGATCCTGTGGACCATCGTGCTGGGGGCCGTGGGCGCACTGGTTGGTGGCTGGCTCGCGGGGGCGCTCGGCGTGGACGCAACCCCAGGTATCGACTGGATCCGCTGGCTCCTGTCGCTGATCGCCGCCATGATCGCGATCTACATCTACCTGGCCGTTGCGCGCAGGCGGTGAGGCGCGGGCGTGGCGAGGCGGCATGTGGGCCCCTCGCCACGCCGCGTGCCGGCATTCAATTGCGTGGCCCGGGTAATCGAGGTCATTGCTAGTCCGCATATGGCTGCGCGCCAGAATAGGGCAGGCCAACATTTTCTGTCCGCTTCACCGGGCGGTCGCACTGGTTGCAGCTGACCGGAATACTGGGTGACGGGACGCTGTACATAAGGAGGAGGGAACGGTGCGGTCAGTGATTACTGCCGTTGTCGCGAATATAATCGGTGTGCTGCTCGCCGTGCTCGCGTTGACGCTCCTCGAAGGGGCCATCGAGCTACTAGCGGAGGGTGGCGCCGACGTCGCGGTGGTGCCCTTCCTGATTCCGGCCGCAGGGGTGGTCGCGCTGGCGTCGGTCATCGCGCTGCTGATAGCTCGCCGGCTCTGGTCGTAGTCGCCGGGCCCTCTCCCGGTGCCGCGCGCACGGTGGCCTCGGCGACGGATGTTTCGCACTTTGGGGCGTGATGGCGGGGAGTATGCGGGTGCGGCAGCGGCATCTCGCTGGTGCCCCCCGTGGGGCTCGAACCCACGACCTTCGGATTAAAAGTCCGCAGCTCTGACCAACTGAGCTAGAGGGGCGCGCCCCCGGCCGGGAGTAGAACCCTGACGCGGTCGGCGCCGTCAGCATAGCCGATTCCGCAGCCGCCCCCTGCCGGCGAGCTGTGCGCGCGATCGGGCCCGGCCGCACCTACGAACTTGCCGCCCTACTGGTCGGTGAGCCGTGCGTGCGCCATCGGTTCCAGGAAGCGCCTGCGGCAGGCACGTGGGCTGCCCGTGCGTGCGTTGTTCACCACGCGCGCCGGGTGCCACTCACGCTTCCGCTCACCCATGCGGGACAATGCCACCAGCAACGCGAACCGGGCTACTCGCCGTCGACGCGCCGCCGAAACGGCCAACCCGGCAAACACCCGCGGATCACAAGGAGTTCCTATGGCTCGCCAGTTCCATCGCCCCGCCCGACTCGACCCCGAAGCGGCCGAGAACATCGAGGGCAGCGACGACCCCGCCGTCGCCTCCGAACTCGCCCACCGCGCCGCCCAGGCCCTGATCGGCGGCTTCCCCGAGGACGCACCCGAGACCGACGCCTCCGTCGAGCTGATCACCCGCGCCGGCGTGGTAGCCGCCGTCGCCGGCCACGGAGTCGACGCCGTAGCCGAGCTGTGGGCGGACTCCCCGGCAACCACCCTGCCGGGCACGCTCTGGCGGCTGTTTCTCGTGCGCGAGTGGATCCGCCGCGACCCGGAGCTGGTTGAGCGGCGCTACGCCACCGTCGT
Source organism: Actinomyces glycerinitolerans (assembly GCF_900098745.1). Taxonomy (GTDB): domain Bacteria; phylum Actinomycetota; class Actinomycetes; order Actinomycetales; family Actinomycetaceae; genus Actinomyces; species Actinomyces glycerinitolerans. The sequence goes on along the minus strand of NZ_FQTT01000011.1, from coordinate 250,667 downwards.
GGACCTGACCGCCATCACTAGCGAGGCCGCGGCCGCCGCCGCGCGCGTCCGCCTCGACGCGGCCCTGGTCGATGCCCGCCCGGCCCCCGCCCCGGAGGATGTACGTGCTGCCCTGGACGACGTCCTCGCGGGTGGCCTTGCGGGTTCCGTGCCCGCGCTCGTACCCATCCTGACCACCACGTCCGGCTTCCTGCGGGCCCTGGCCGCCGGCTCTAGCCCGGTCTGGATCGACGACGACGCCGACGAGCTGGCACACCGCGTCACCCGCCGCGAATCCGCGCTGCTGGCCACCGCCGACGAACTGGCCGAGGCGGCCCGCCGTGCCGACGTCGGTCTGCTGGACTGAGATTGCCCGACATTGTGCGGGCCCGCACGAACTTCTCCCGCAGGCGCCTGCCGCAGATCCCGGCGCCGGGCGTCGGCGCTCTCCGCACGGGGTTCCTCGGCGCGGTTCACGGCCCGCTGCCGGCCTAGACGTGGGACGATTTCCCCATGACGACGCCCGACCCCGAAGCGACCCCCTCCACGAACTCCGCGCCGCTGGCCTCCTTCCTGGGCGGCTGGGCACGCGCGCAGGCCCGGCATGCCGCCGACCCGGGTTCCTCTCCGGTCAGTCCCGAGGAGGCCGATACGCTCGCCGCGGCCTCGGCGCCGTCTGCGGATGCGGGCGACGCCGAGGCGTTGTCCCAGGACGACCTGGACATCATTGAGGATCACGTCATTGAGGCGGCCGATCCTCGCGACTTCGTCGACGATGACGCCGGCCCCCAGTACGAGGACGAGGACTTCGACGAGGATGCCCCCGCTGCCGAGGGCAATCGGGGCGATGACACCGGTATAACCCCGGTCTCGCCCCCCGACGCCAACGAGCAGACCGGCTTCTTCGACGCCGCGGATCCCACGCCGCTGCCCGAGGCCGAGTCCGCCACCGCACACACCTCCACGGATGCCGCGGCCGGACCGGATGCCGCCGGTGACGTCGTCGTCGACGACCCCGAAGCCGACCTGCCGCCGCTGGACTCCTTCACCGACCGCTTCACCGACCGTGAACTCACCTGGCTGGACTTCAACCAGCGGGTCCTGGAGCAGGCCGAGGACCAAGACCTGCAGCTGCTGGAGCGCGCCTGGTTCACCGCAATCTTCTCCTCCAACCTCGACGAGTTCTACATGGTGCGTGTGGCCGGGTTGATGCGCCGCATCAAGGCCGGCATCACACCCGTGCGTGCCTCCGGTCTGGACGCCCACCAGGTTGTCGCCGCCATCACCGAGCGCACCAAGGAGCTCATGGCCAGGCAGGCGGCCCTGTTCCAGGATGACATCCGTCCCAAGCTCGCCGAGCACAACATTGAGATCCTCGACTGGGAACAGCTTGAGCCCGAGCAGGCCGAGAAGATCACTCGCTACTTCCGTCACCAGATCTTCCCCGTGCTCACTCCGCTGGCCGTGGACCCCTCTCACCCCTTCCCCTATATCTCTGGTCTGTCACTGAACCTGGCGGTGCTGCTGCGCAACCCCCGCTCCGGCAAGGAGCACTTCGCCCGCGTCAAGGTGCCGCAGTCGCTGCCGCGCCTGATCACCGTGCCCGGGCGGGAGCTCGACCCCAAGAACAAGCAGGCCGGCACCGCCTTCATCCCGATCGAGATCGTCATCGCCCGGCACCTGGACCACCTGTTCCCGGGGATGGACATCCTCGAGCACCACCTGTTCCGGGTGACCCGCAACGAGAACCTCGAGGTGGAGGAGGACGACGCCGAGAACCTCCTGACCGCCATGGAGAAGGAGCTGGAGCGCCGTCGCTTCGGCGCCAGTGTGCGCCTGGAGGTGGAGGACACCATCAGCCCCTTCGTGCGCCGCTACCTGGTGCGCGCCTTGAACCTGCACGACGACGACGTCTTCGAGCTGCCGGCGCCGCTGGACCTGACCAGCCTCAACCAGCTGCACGACCTGGACCTCCCCGAACTGAAGTACCCGCGGTTCGTGCCGGTGACCGCCGCCGGCCTGGCCCCCCAGGAGTCCAGCACTCCGGGGGACATCTTCGCGGCCATGCGCGAGCACGACGTGCTGCTGCACCACCCCTATGACTCCTTCTCCACCTCCGTGCAGGAGTTCGTCTCGCAAGCGGCGGCCGACCCCAAGGTGCTGGCCATCAAGCAGACCCTGTACCGCACCAGCGGCGACTCCCCGATCGTCGACGCCCTGATTGAGGCCGCCGAGGCCGGCAAGCAGGTGGTGGCGATCGTGGAGATCAAGGCCCGTTTCGATGAGGAGAACAACATCTCCTGGGCCCGCAAACTGGAGCGCGCCGGCGTGCACGTCGTGTACGGCATGGTGGGGCTCAAGACCCACTGCAAACTGCTGCTGGTGGTGCGCCAGGAGTCCGACGGTCTGCGCCGCTACTGCCACGTCGGCACCGGGAACTACCACCCCAAGACCGCCCGCGGGTACGAGGACCTGGGCCTGCTCACTTGCGACCGCGACGTCGCCCAGGACCTGACCACCCTGTTCAACCAGTTGTCCGGCTACGCTCCGCGCGCCCGCTTCCGCCGCCTGCTGGTGGCGCCCCGCACCGTGCGCGACGGGCTAATCGAACGCATCGAACGCGAGATCGCCAACAAGCGGGCCGGCAAGCCCGCCTGGATCCGCATCAAGGTCAACTCGATCATCGACGAGGCCTGCATCGACGCCCTGTACCGGGCCAGCCGGGCCGGCGTCGACGTCGACATCGTGGTGCGCGGCATCTGCGGCCTGCGCGCCGGCGTGCCCGGGCTCAGCGACAACATCCGGGTCCGCTCGATCCTGGGCCGCTACCTGGAGCACTCCCGCATTTACGCCTTCTGCAACGACGGCGAGACCGACCTGTTCATCGGCTCGGCGGACCTGATGCACCGCAACCTCGACCGCCGCGTGGAGGCGCTGGTGCGCATCACCGATCCGGTGATGATCGCCCAGCTCGAGTGGCTGGTCACCCACGCCGCCTCCGACGCGGTCTCCTCCTGGTGGCTGGAGCCCGATGGCAGCTGGACCCGGCACACCCACGACGCCGAGGGCAATCGGCTGGAGGACATCCAGACCACGCTCATGACCCGGGCGCGTTCGCGTCTGCGGAGCGGGCACTGACAGCGGGAATCTCCGGAAATGGCAGATAAGTCCAAAACAGAAGCGGTGATCCGGGCGGCGGGTGCCCTGGTGTGGCGTGAGACGAACGGACACCTGGAGATTCTTCTGGTACACCGTCCCCGCTACGACGACTGGTCCTTCCCCAAGGGCAAGGTGGAGCCGGGGGAGTCGGTGCGCACCTGCGCGGTGCGCGAGGTGGCCGAGGAGACCGGCATCCAGGTCGCCCTCGGGCAGCCGCTGGACACGGTGCGCTACAAGCTGCCCGACGGCGCCCGCAAGGAGGTCCGCTACTGGGCCGGTCGCGAGCTCTCCGGCGACTCTCCGGCCCTGCGCGCCCGCACACCGGTGAGCCCGGCCGATGCGGCGGAGATCGACGACGTCGAATGGGTGCGCTCGAAGAAGGCCCGCACGTTGCTCACTCACCCGGCTGACCGGGATCTGCTCGGTTCCCTGGTGGACCTGTGGGAAGACGGCAAGCTCGACACCTGGACTTTCGTACTGGTGCGCCATGCCCGCGCGGTCAAGCGCTCGGTGTGGAACCGACCCAAGGAGCGGGACGCGGAGACCGACGAGGCGACTCGTCCGCTGACCAAGGACCAGGGGGAGGTGCGCGCCCGGGCGCTGGTGCCGGTGCTGGCCGCCTACGGCGTCGCCCAGGTGATCACCAGCCCGTGGCGGCGCTGCTACGACACCGTCGCCCCGTACACGCAGGCGGCCGGCCTGGAGCTGGTGACCGAGCCGGCGCTGACGGAGGCGGCGCACGCCGCCAAGCCGAAGGCCGCCCGTAAGGTGGTTTCCAAGGTGCTGCGTCGGCGCGACGTGCCGGTGGCCGTGTGCACGCACCGCCCGGTGCTGCCGACCGTCATGGAGGCGATCTCGGACTATGCGCCCGGCAAGCTTCTGCGCTCGGTTCCGGACCGGGACCCGTGGCTGAAGACCGGGGAGATCATGGTGGTGCACATGGCGCGCCGTCCGCGCGGCAAGATCCGCGCCGTGGCCATTGAGAAGCAGCGCCCGGTGCTTTCCGAGGGCCGCTGACGGCGTCCTGCTCTGCGCGGTTTCGGTGCCGTCTAAGGGACGTCGGGCCGGAGAGCGCCAGTCGGCGCGATGGCCGCTCGTGGCGGCTTATGTTGGAGCCCGGGGCCCGTCGCGGCCCGACGTCGCGACCAGGGTAGTACACGCGGCTCGGCTCCCGGCGCGTGTCCGCCCGCCGCGGACGTCGAGAAGCCCTCGCCCTTCCGGCGATGGTGGATGGGTCTCATAAAGCATAGGAATCGGGGACCGCAGTACCTCAGCTGAGTTAGATCAGTAACGATAAAGCCAGTCAGGTAAGGCCGGCTTGGGCTCGTATCCATCCGGTGGGGTGACACTCCACCCAAGGCCACGGAGAACATCTGCGGCGGTATCTTGCGACGATGCAACGATGGACTTGGTTTGTTCCAGTCGCCAGTCAGCGCGAGCCTGCGTCAGGGCTTCCATCGCATTGGGCGTGTACGTGAAGGTGGGAACAAGGAAGGTTCCCTGCCGGGTGATGCTCGTAGTCAAGGCGGACAAGCCATTCCCCGCCACCGTGTGGGCGCAAGCCGAACTGTGACCGCTCGATGAGCATGTACGGATGCTTCTGAGACAGCGTGCATTGGAAAGAGACCGTGAGGTCAAGCAGGCATCTACCACCTATGGTCAGGTTGATTGCGGCCTCGTCTTCAGGGCGGACGGTGGCGAACCACGGATCATCGCCAGCAACGTTGACCTGAAACTCGGGAGCTTCCATGGTCACCGCCCGGACCGTGTGAGTCAGGCCGTTGGCAAACCGTAAGGTCTGCTCGTCGACGCTATCGGTCATGCTCTAGTAAGAACAGCACGTCATGGTAGGCACCGAATAGCCGCAGGTCTTCCGAGGGGTAGTCTCCGGTGTACTCCTGGGCAAGCGCCGCGTCCAGGCTGCCGAAACGGCGCTCTAATTCATTGACGATGTCTCGTTTGCGGGCCTCTAGCTCCGGGCGTGTAAAGTGTTTTACCACGCCGCGAGGCGGCGCAACTGCAGTGCTCACAGTACATCCCTCCTTTGTGCGGGATTCGCGCGGCGCGCCTTCCCCTCAAGTATCCAAGGCGTGTCAACCCCTCGCTCGCTGCTGCGAACGACGAACGGCCGCCGCCCGCTTGGGCAACGACCGTTTGCAGGGGTATTCGGCCTGACGGCCTCTTACTCCCTCCTCTGCGAAGATCTCATGAGCAAGCTCATGGATCTTCTTATCGTCGGGGTATTCGGCCTGGCGGCCTTGTTACCCCTTCCTCCTCGGACGCCTAACGAGCAAGCTCACGGGCGCCCTCGTCGTCGGGGTATTCGGCCTGACGGCCTCTTACTCCCTCCTCTGCGAAGATCTCATGAGCAAGCTCATGGATCTTCTTATCGTCGGGGTGGCGGGATTTGAACCCACGACCTCTTCGTCCCGAACGAAGCGCGCTACCAAACTGCGCCACACCCCGTGTGCGGCACGACTATAGCCGCCGTCGCGCCGGTGGGGGAAATCGTGTCTCTGAGGGGTCGGTCACCCGCCGGGCCACGGGAGAGCGAGATCACAGGTTCCGTGGCTGTCCTCTGACGGCGTCGGGGCCCTAGCCGGCGGGGCGCAGCGTCAGCAGCGTCGCCTCCGGGTGACAGGCCACGCGCACCGGCGTGTATGGGCTGGTGCCCAGGCCGGCGGACACATGCAGAAACATGGCGTCGGCCTCCCGGTCTCCGGGGCGGGCGTCCGGCCAGTGGGACAGGCCCGAGGCGCGGCGGCGGTCCAGGTCGCAGTTGGTCACCAGCGCCCCGTAGCCGGGCAGGCACAACTGCCCGCCGTGGGTGTGCCCGGCGAAGGCCAGTTCCACGCCGTCTGCCACCATGGCGTCCAGAACCCGCCGGTAAGGGGCGTGCATCAGTCCCAACCGCAGCGGCCTGCCACTGCGGTCGAGGACCGGCTCACCGTCGTCGGCGCTCGGGACCACCAGGGCGGGTGGTGGGAAGGCGTCCCGATCCACATGCGGATCATCCACCCCGACCAGCTCGACACGGCGGCCACCGACGTCGAGGGCGCCGCGGGCATTGCTCAGATCGACCCAGCCGGCGCCCGTCTGCAGCTCGCGAACCTCCCGCCAGGGAAGCGGCTCGACGGCGGCCTCCTGCTCGGGGTCATCGCCCGAGCGCGGATCGCGGCGCAGATAGCGAGTGGGCAGCTTGAACACCGTGGTGCGGTAGTCGTGGTCGCCCAAGACGAAGGCGCCCGGCAGGTGCGCGAAGGGCTCCAGGGCCCGGCTGAGCGGCTCCAGGCCGCTGGCGAAGGACAGGTTGTCACCGGTGTTGACGACGACGTCGGGGCGGGCTTCCGCCAGGCCGCGCACCCAGGCCACACGTGCCTCGGTGTGATCGGTCAGGTGCAAGTCCGACAGGTGCAGGATCGTCAGCGGACGCTGGCCGGCCGCCAGCACGGGCACGTCCACCCGGCGCAGCACCGGCAGGCGAGCCTCGATCAGGGCATAGCCGAGCAAGCCGGCGCCGGCGGCCAGACCGCCGAGTACGGCGTTACGAGCCGCGGGCATATCAGTCCTCGTCGTCGGAGTCGTCGTCGCCGTCATGGGACCCGGCGGAGTTTTGCTGCGCCTGGCCGCCGTTGTTTGAGTTACTGGATGTTGGCGCACCGGCGCCCAGGCTCACCTGGTTGAAGGCCTCCACCGGCTCGCCGGCCAGGGCCGCGTCCATGTAGGTCTTGAACATGGGCGCTGGCAGGTCGGCACCGTACATGGTGGCGTAGTAGCGCCCGCCGATGTACTGGTGATTCATGGCGTAGTAGCCGTCGGAGTGGCCGGCCCAGATGGCGGTGGCCAGCTGCGGGGTGTAGCCGATGAACCAGGCGTTGTCCATCAAGTCGGTGGTGCCGGTCTTTCCGGCCGCCGGGCGCCCGCTCAGGGCGGCCCCAGGGCCGGTGCCCTTACTGGTCAGCACCGACTGGAGCGTGAGCGTCACCTGGTCCGCCGCGGTGGCGCTCATGACCTGGCTGCAACTGGCCGACGGAGTGCTCATCTCATTGCCGTCGGCGTCGATGATCGAGTCAATGGCGACGGGGGTGCAGTACACGCCGTGGGCGGCGAAGGTCGCATAGGCGTTGGCCATGGACACCGGGGTGGTCTCGGTGCCGCCGAGTACCACGGACGGGTAGGGGTCGACTGGATCCCCGCTGGCCTTGGTCACGCCCATGTCGGCCGCCAACTGGGTCACGGAGCACACGTCCATCTGCGCCAGCATTTCCGCATAGCCGACGTTGATCGACATGGCGGTGTCCTCAATCACCGTGTGTCGGCCATTCTCGCTGGGGTCGGCATTCTTGGGCGCCCAGGCCTCCGGATGGAGGTCAGGGTCGCAGGAGATGGTCCAGTCGGAGGAGTAGAAGGTGCGCGGGGTGGTGTTCGTAACCGTGTACCCGGAGCGCCCCTCCTGGTACCACTGGGCCAAGGCGAAGGTCTTGAAGGCCGACCCCGGCTGGAAGCCGTTCGACTCCATGCCGCCGTGCAGGTAATCCGCCGAGTAGGAGATCTGGGTGGCGGTGGGGTCGGAGCCCGTGGCGTCGCCGTAGTTGGTGTTCTGCGCCATGGCCAGGATACGGCCGGTGCCCGGCTCGATCGACACCAGGGCGGACTTGACGTTCGACGGGTCGCCGGTGGGCACGTAGGCCTGGATCGTGTCGTTGGCGTTCTTCTGCTTGGCGGGGTCCAGCGTGGTGGTGATCTCCAGGCCGCCGCGCAGCAACAGTTGGCGTCGTTCGGCCTCGGTGTCGCCGAAGATGTCCGAGTTCTCGATCTCCCCGACCACGTACTCACAGAAGTAGGCTGCCGAGCCTGCGGCCCCACAGCCTCCCACGGAGTCGGTGACGTTGAGCATGTCGGCGATCTGGGTGTCCAGACCCGCCTGGTACTCGTCGGCGGTGATGAACTCCTCCTCGTACATCTTCTGCAGCACCCAGTCCATGCGGCTCTTGGCCTTGTCCGGGTACTGGACCGGGTCGTAGGCGCCGGGGGCATTGGTCAAGCCGGCCAGCAGTGCCGACTCCGCGATCGACAGGTCCTTGGCCGAATGGGAGAAGTAGTGCTGCGCGGATGCCTCGACCCCGTAGGTGGACGGGCCGAAGGAGGCGATGTTGAGGTAGCCCTCGAGGATCTGCTGCTTGGAGTACTTCTGCTCCAGGGTGAGCGCGTACTTGATCTCTCGCAGCTTGCGGGCCGCGGTCGGCGCCTTGGCGGCGGCGATGGCGGCGTCGTCGTCGTTCTGCAGCCCCGCCTCGACCAGGACGTTGCGGACGTACTGCTGGGTGAGCGTGGAGGCGCCCTGTGAGCCGCCGTTGGCGTTGGAGACCACGGCGCGGACAATGCCGGCCGGGTCGACGCCCTTGTGCTGGTAGAAGCGCTGGTCCTCAACCGCCACGATGGCGTTCTGCATGCTCGGGGCGATGTCGTCCAGGGAGACGACGATGCGGTTCTCGGCGTAGAACTGGGCGATCTGGCTGCCGTCGGAGGCCTTGATCACCGAGACCTGGCTGGGCTCGAGGACGTTGAAGTCGTCGGGCAGCTCGTCGAAGAGCTGTGCGGAGGCGTTGGTGATTGCGGAGGCGACGCCGACGGCGGGCATGGCGAAGCCCGCCGCCAGTACTCCGCCTGCGCCGGACAGCAGCAGGAAGACCAGCAGCATCGCCACGACCTGGGCAGGGGACGATAAGGACCTGCCGCGGGAGGAAGACTTCGACATGGTGTCCACACTACGGCGAAATGGTGTGTTTGTGCACCGGGCTACGACGAACAGCGGCTGGAAAACGCCTTGGAGGCGCCGGTGCGTGGTGGTCGTGGTGTGGTCGACGGCCGCATGGTGGGGAGTGCGGGGGTGCTTGGTCGGCGCACGAACCCTTGTGCGGATGCCAATTTGGCAAATGACCATCGGTTGGCATACCGTCTACGTGTGATCCGGCCGACATTGTAGTCGACCGCAGCGGTAGGGGAGTGAGAAATGACGAGCGACCAGACTTGGGCGGCCCGTGCGGCCTGCGCAAGCGTCCAGCCCGACCGGCTGTTCGGCAAGGGGGCGGAGCAGCGCGATGCCCGTTCGCTGTGCTTCACCTGCCCGGTACGCATGGAGTGCCTGGCGGAGGCCCTGGACTCGGAGTTGAGCTTCGGCGTCTGGGGAGGGCTCACCGAGCGTGAACGTCGAGCGCTGCTGCGGCGGTTCCCGGAGGTCACCGACTGGAGCGAGTGGCTGCGCCGCGAGGACGACGAACTGGTCGCCGAGATTCATGCCCGACGCGCTCCCCGCATCCTCGCGCGCGTGCGGTGACCGGCGCCGGTGTTGGGCCCGCGGTAACTGGGTCCGCAGCGCGCCCGTATGTGCTCGTTGCTTTGCGGGGCGGAATGCGCGGCCACGCCGCCGCTGAGCTTTCGGCTGTGCTTCTTGCCCCATAGGCTTTAGGTCATGACCGACGCAACAAGCAACAGCAATGCCCCGGGAATTACCCGGTGGGAGTACGCCACCGTGCCCCTGCTCGTCCACGCCACCAAGCAGATCCTCGACCAGTGGGGCGCCGACGGCTGGGAGCTCGTGCAGGTGGTTCCCGGCCCGACCGGCTCGGACAACCTGGTCGCCTATTTGAAGCGGCCACTGGCCTGAGACGTGGTTGCGGTCGGCGGTCCGGGTAACCGCGGTCGGCCGGACCGCCGACCACTCCGAGCGGCCGCGCCAGCAGCAACGAACGCCGAAACCGGCACGTCATTCGTGCCGGTTTCGGCGTTTTATCCGCGCCGAGCTTGCGGCGAAGGAGATGCGGGCGTCAGCGGGCGCGACGACGCAGGCGGTCGACGTCGAGCAGAGTGACGGCGCGCCCCTCCAGACGGATCCAGCCGCGGGAGACGAACTCCGCCAGCGACTTGTTGACCGTCTCGCGGGAGGCGCCGACCAGCTGGGCGAGCTCCTCCTGGGTGAGGTCGTGCGGCACGTGCACCCCGTCCTCCGTGGTGGAGCCGAAGCGGTCGGCGAGGTCCAGCAGGGCCTTGGCGACGCGGCCGGGCACATCGGAGAAGACCAGGTCGGCCAGGGCCGTGTTGGTACGGCGCAGCCGCTGGGCCAGGGCGCGCAGCATGTCCTTGGCCAGGGTGGGGTGCGTCTCGATGAAGCTCATCAGCTGGGTGTGCTCCAGCGCCAACAGGTCGGTGGGGGCGACCGCGGTGGCCGTGGTGGAGCGCGGGCCCGGATCGAACAGGGTCAGTTCGCCGACGACCTCGCCGGGGCCGAGCACCGCGAGCAGGTTCTCCCGCCCGTCGGCGGAGGCGTGGCCGAGCTTGATCTTGCCGGATAGGAGGATGTACAGGCGGTCGCCCGGGTCACCCTCGTTGAAGAGGATCTCGCCGCGGCGCAGGGTGGTCTGCGTCATCATGTTGCGCAGCTCTTCCCGCTCCTCCGGATTCATCCCCTCAAACAGTGGGATCTTGGAGATGATGCTGTCTTCCACGAGGGTCCTCCTGTGGTGTGTAGTAGGGCGGGCCCGGAAACGAGCGGGGCCTCTTACGTCATATCCTAGCCACGGCTTGTGACCTGTGGCACGCCGACGAGCATTGTAGTCTCACTGTGTGCCAGGTCAAATCATCGAGTCATCGGCCACGTCGACGGGTCCGGGCGGGTCGACCCCTAGCCCGGGCGCGCCGGTTCCCACCCCGGGTGAGCCAGACGCCCCGAGTGACGCGGCCGCCCGGCGGGCCGCCGCCGTCGACGACGTCCTGATCGGCCTGTACCCGGACGCCCGCTGCACCCTGGACCACGACAGCCCCTTTCAGCTGCTGGTGGCGACGGTCCTGTCCGCCCAGACCACCGACGCCCGCGTCAACACCATCACCCCGGAACTGTTCGCCCGCTACCCGGATGCGGCCGCGCTCGCTGGCGCGGACCGGGTCGACCTGGAGGCGCGGCTGCGGCCCTTGGGCATGCACCACACCCGTGCGGCCCGACTGATCGCGCTGGGTGCCGAGCTGGTAGCCGCTCACGGCGGCGCGGTGCCCGCGGACCGGAAGGCGTTGGTGGCCCTGCCCGGAGTGGGGCGCAAGACCGCCAACGTGGTGCTCGGCGACGCCTTCGGCGTGCCCGCGATCACCGTGGACACGCATGTGGGCCGCCTATCGCGCCGCCTGGGCTGGACGACGGCGCGCGATCCGCTCGCCGTCGAACGCGATCTTGCCGCCCTGTGGGAACCGGCGCGGTGGACGGGCGGGTGTCACCGGCTCATTGAGCACGGGAGGACGGTGTGCCGCGCCCGCGCTCCCCGCTGCGAGGCGTGCGCGCTGAACGCCGCCGGGCTATGCCCCCGGGTGGGCGTATGAACGACGTCCTGCGGCGCGCGCCGGTCCGCTGCCTACGGATGGAGGAGTGCGACTGGGACTGGGCCTGTCGGGGCGGGGCCGCCAGCTCGGTGAGGAAGGGCAGCAGCACGTCAACCAGCCGCTCGGGTGCCTCCTCCTGCGGGAAGTGCCCGACGCCGCGGATGGTCACCTGCTGCAGGACGCCGACCACATGGTGGGTGTCGCGGGCGTGGGCCCGGGCGGGCTGCACCGGGTCGAACTCGCCCTGCACGGACAACACCGGCACCGTCGTCGGCCGGTTCAGCGCCTGCACCTCGGCGCGTGTGAGGGTGGAGCGGCGGGTGCTCTCCAGTGCGGAATGCGCCGCGCCCGGGCGCGCCAGCAGTGCGGCGTAATACTCGGCGCCCTCGGTGACCAGTGGGCGCGTGGCTGGGGCCGCCCAGGAGCGCAGCAGCCGCTCGACGCCCGCCGTCGTCCGCAGGCTGCGTTCGGGCAGCAGGGGGACGTTGAAGAACAGGTGCTGCACCGTGGAGCCCATGACGGTGCGCATGGGCAGGGAGCGCACGGCCAGAGGATGCGGCGCCCCAATCGGCACCAGCCCCACCGTCAGCTCTGGTTCCAGGCTGGCCAGCGTCCAGCCGACCTGCCCGCCGAGCCCGGCGCCGACGATGATCGCGTGGTCGTGCCCGAGCGCGCGCACCACGGCGGCGACGTCGCGAGCGAGAGTGACCAGGTCGTATCCCGACGGCGGGCGGTCGGAGCCGCCGAAGCCGCGCAGGTCGACGGCGATCACGCGGTGGCCTGCGTCCGCCAGCGCCGGGATCACATGTCGCCACGTCCACCAGCACTCGGGGAAGCCGTGCAGCAGCAGGACCGGGTGTCCGGCCGGCGCGGCCGTCTCGGGGTTGCGTGCCGCCGGTGAGGCCGGGGGCGGGACGGCGGAGGCCAGCGGAGCCTCGGGGCCGGCCAGGACGACGTGGAAACGAGTACCGCCTGCGGTGACGTGGCGGTGGGTCCACGGTCCGGGACGAGTCACGGTGGCTTGCACAGCGGCAGCCTACTGGTAAGACGTCGATGCCCGCTCGGTCTGCCGCGGCCCTTCACCGACATTGCTTGAAAGAGCTGTTCGTGTTTGTGGGGGTGGTGGTTCGGGCTGGCGGTCGGGGTGTGGTGGTCGTGTTTGGGTGTGGGAGGTCGACGTCGGGCTGGCGAGGTCGTTCTCGGGTTGATGAGGACGTCGTCGGCGCCGTTGCGGGTATGGACGGTTCGTGTGTTCCGGTGACGGTTCGTCAGGTAGCAGCAACGGTTCGGCATGAACGACGACGGTTCGTACCCCTACCCCACGAACCGTCACCGGATGTGCCGAATCGTCGACCGCAACGTACGAACCGTCAGGCCAGCGCACGAACCGTCGGGCGAAGGTGCCGGACCGCTGGGTGAGTACACGAACCGTCAGACGAAGGCGTGAACCGTCACCGGCGTCGCCCGATTGTCGAGTGCCGAGGGCCGGCGTGTTCCCGAGGGAGGTCCGATCCATCCCCGAGCGAGGTTCATGCTGTGCTCGCGGAGCGCTCGGCTGGTGGCCGCGGAGCGAAGTGGTTCAGGCCATCAGTAGCGAGGCCGCCACGTAGACGGCGGTACCCCCGACCAGGGACAGGCCCATCGCATGGCGCCACAGGTGCAGTCCGGCAGTAGTGCCGATACCGACGACGGCGGGCAGCCAGGTGGCCGGGGAGGTGGTCACGCCGTCGAGCGTGTAGGCCACCAGCACGATCATGACGCCCAGTGGCATGGCGTCGCCGAGGAAGGTCAGCAAAGGTACGCGGCCGCGGCCGCGCAGGAGCACGAAGGGCGCGATACGGCAGGCGAAGGTGATCGCCGCCACCACCACGACGGTCAGCGCCAGCTGGGAGTTGGTCAGCATCAGCGCGCCTCCTCGCCGGCGGTCCGGGCGGCGCGTTGCCGCCAGGTGTACAGCGCGATCAGTGCGACGGCGAGAGTACCCAGGGCGCTGAGCAGGGCCGCCGATCCGCCCACCGCCAGTCCGACTGCGCCGGCCACGAACCCGATCAGCAGCACCGCCAGGTCCGGGTGGGAACGCCAGTTTTCAATCGCCAGGACCACGAACAGCGCCGTCAGCACGAAGCCGAGCAGTTCCACCCGCTCCCCGACCAGGGCAGCCAGACCCGTACCCGCAAGCGCCCCCGCCGTGGTGCCGAAGATCCACGCGCAGTGGCTCATGACCTCGACGGTGACGATGTAGCGCCCGCTCATCGCCGTCCGCTCCCGCGAGGCCAACAGGGCGTACACCTCGTCGGTGATGGCATGGATCGCATACAGGCGGGTGACCAGGCGGCCGCGCACCCGGTCCAGGGGAAAACCCAGTCCGTAGAAGACGTGCCTGCCGGAAACGAACAGTGTGGAGGCGGCGATCGCCGCCAGCGGCTCCCCGGCACCGGCCAGCGGTACCAGCAGCATCTGCATGGTGCCCGAGTAGATGAGCACGCTCCAAAGCGGCGCCCACCACCAGTTCAGGCCCTCGGCGACCAGTAGCAGGCCGGCCGCCAGGCCAAGCGTGATGTAGCCGATTACGACCGGCACGGCGTCGCGGGCGGCGTCGCGCCTCGTCACCATCGGCAGCGACGCCGGGCGGGACGCGGACGCCGGGCGCGGGCCGGTGGGGGAGGTACGGGGAGCGGGCACCGGCCCAGGTTAGGCCGCCGGCGGGCGCGGGAGCGCCGTTGGTTTCATGGTGAGACCGCGCCGCTGTTCGGGGCCGACCTGCCTGTGGGCGGCACCGCCGCGGACGCATCGGTGTTGGGGTCAGTCGTTGTGACGGCCGCGATCGATGATCTCCTGCTCGCGGCGACCCGCACGGCGGGCGTTGTGCGAGACCACGCCAACCATGATCATGAACATACCGAAGGCAACGAACTTGCCGCTGACGGCGTCCGCCCAGAAGTAGCTGGACAGGGAGGCGCCCAGGTTCGAATGTGCCGTGAGTCGGTCCAGTAACGGTCCGATCGAGCCGTTCATCGCCGTCGGTGCCACCAGGAACGGCACCCCGACCAGCAGCGAGACCACGCCGACGACGAAGGATCCCAGGCTGGAGCGGCTTGCCGTCCACAGGGCGATGGCGAGCACGACGGCGCCCGCACCCAACTCCAGCAGCGCGCGCACCGGCGTGCCGAAGCTCAGCGGGGTGGCGCCGTCGACCGCGGCGGCGGCCCCGTCGTGGAAGAGGTACCAGGCCAGGGGAAGGGCTACCACCCAGACCAGCACGCCGGCCCAGTGGGCGGCTGCGCGGGACTTCGGGCGGCCGACGACGCTGGAGCCGTCCAGCAGGATGTCGTCCTCCGTGCGTGCCTTGGGGGCGCGCGGCTCGGGTTGCTCTGCGGCGGGGCTGGCGTCTGCCTGGGTGTCGGGCGGTAGGTCCGCGGTGTCCTGTGAGGCGAGCGGCGGTTGAGCCGCCGGGGCCGGGGCGGGGTCCGGTGGGAACAGGGTGGAGGTGGTCTTCTCCTCCGGCGTGCTGGAGGCGGTGGGGATGGCGTCCGCGGAGGCGGCGGGGGTGGCCGCGAGATCGGCAGCGCTGGGCTCGGGCTCGGCGGTGTTCGGTGCGTCGGGCGTAGGTCCGTCGGCCGCGGCGTCGCCCGGCGCGGATGCGCGGGCCCAGGCCGTGGATTCGAGATCGGAAGCGGTGGCCTGATCCTCGGGGTCGTTCCCGGCGGTGGTGTCGGTGCTCATCGTGACCTCCTTTTCCGCCCACGGTAATGGTCGGGTACCCGCCCGCGGGGAGGCGTGCCGGGCGGGGGCCGAAAGTCGACCGAGTTGGCAGGTGAGGTGGCGTCGGCGGAGGCCGGGCCTGCTGCGGCGCCTTACACGTGCGGCGGTGTCTCGCGGGAGTGCAGTTCGGCGAGTTCACCCGCCCGCCCTCGGCGCCGGGCCAGGTGCGCGCCCCACCCGACCGTGACCAGCACCGTGCCCGCCAGCAGCAGGCTGATACCGGTCGGGTCGTGGGGAAGCAGCCGGGCCAGCAGCCCGGCACCAGGCAGCTGCGGCCACACCTGCGCCAGCATTGCGGGCAGAGAGAACAGTGCCAGCAGCGCCCCGGTGACGCGGGCCCCCAGGGTCGATCGCCCGGTCAAGGTTGCCCCCAGGGCCAGCAGCACCAGTGCCAGTGCGGGCTCGAGCAGGGCGCCTCCGAGCGACGCCCCCGGGGACACCAGGGGCGCATACCCGACCGCGAGCAGGGTCAGGCCGGCTCCCACCGCCACTGCCGTAAGCGGGAAGGAGATCACGTGGTCGCGCCGTCGCGAAGGCGGGGCCGCCGGGGTGACCCCCAGTTTCCGATCGCTCGCACCAAGCCTTACCGATAGGCGTGCCTCCACGCGCCCCGCGCGGCGAGCCCGGCGCATCCCCCAGGAACCGCCCAGCAGCAGTCCCGCGACGATGAGCACGGCGCCGGTGGGGATCAGGGAGCGGGCCCACTCGAAGGGTGCGGCGGCGGCGCGCTCGGGGCTGAGCAGGATGATTGCCTGCGCCACCAGCGCGACCACACCGCCGACCAGACCGCCCAAAGAGGAACGCACCGCGAACAGCCACTGCGCCAGGGCGGACAACAGCAGCGTGAGCAGCCCGAGCACGATCATGCGCAGCAGCTGGCCGGCGGTGGAGGCCTGGGCGGTCGCACCAGCCAGGGCGAGCGTCAGCGGCGGCAACACCACGCCGACGGCGGCGGTCAGCAGGTAGTCGCCGCGGCGCGAGCGCGGCGCCTGGCGGACGCCGTCGGGATCGGGATCAGGGGTCGACGGCGTGGGGACGGCTCGCCCCGATGACGCCGTCGCGGGGGAGGACTTGTCTTGCGCCACAACCGGATTCTAGACGATTGGCGGTTGGCCGTGCTCGGCGTCGTCCGTTGGCTGAGGTGTAGGGGTCTCCTCCCGTGGCATGACCGTGGCCGACGGGGCAATCGGTCGGCGGGGGGATTCGGACGGTGTCGGAGATGTTTACATTCCCGTTCATGAGAACGAAAATGATTCACAATAAGGTTGCTGCTCCGCTTGCGGTAGCGGCAGTCGCATGCCTGGCATTGTCTGCGTGTACCGCAGTCAGCGACAACCGCAGCGGCTCGACGGCGTCGGGCGGTACGACATCCGCCATCCCGGTGGATGCGCAGAGCGCTCCGCCGGTACCCGCAGGCCTGGAGACCTTCTACAATCAGAAGCTCGACTGGAAGGAATGCGACGACGACGCCTCTTTCCAGTGCGCCACGGCGAAGGTTCCGCTGAACTACGACGAGCCCTCGGGTAAGACCATCGACTTGGCGTTGAAGAAGCTCCCCTCCACGTCGGGCAAGCCGATCGGCACGCTGCTGACCAATCCCGGAGGACCCGGTGGGAGCGGCCTGGAATACGTCTCGCAGGAGGGCGTCTTCTCCGACGCACTGCGAGCGGGCTACGACATCCTCGGCTTCGACCCGCGCGGGGTGGGCGAGTCCACGCCCCTGACCTGCCTCAGCCCGCAGGAGATGAGTGAGGTGGCCGAGGCCACATTGCAGCAGAAGAGTTCCGGAGCCACCAACCAGCAGCAGGACAATGATGCCGCCGATCCGCGGCAGGGCTCAACGCCGGTGGACTTTGAGGAGGAGACCGCCGAGAGCACCGAGCAAACTGCGGCCGAACTGGCCGCCAGGTGCAAGCAGTACTCGCCTGAACCCGATCTGATCGACCACATGGACACCGCCTCGGTGGCGCGTGACATGGATGTGCTGCGGGCGCTATCGGGTGATGCGCGCCTGCACTACTTGGGAACCTCTTACGGGACCTACCTGGGAGCGCGCTACGCGGAGATGTTCCCCGCGAACGTGGGCCGGATGGTGCTGGACAGCGCGCAGGACCCCTCACAGGAGAATGCGGACAACGTGGTGCAGCAGGCGGAGGCCATTGAGAAGAGCCTGCGCGCCTACGTCGAACACTGCCAGGCGGGAGAGGACTGCCCACTGACCGGGGATGTCGACTCCGGCGTCGAGCAGATCAGGCAACTCATTGAGAAGGCCAACACCACGCCGCTGCCGTCCACTCTGGGCGACTCCGTAGACGGGGCGACGCTCACGAAGACCCTGATCGACATGATGTATGACAACAGTGCATGGGACCTTCTGACCGCGGCGCTCAGCCAGGCGATCAAGAACAATGACGGTACGGCCCTCGCCGTGCTGACCAATCCGTCACTGGTGGACGATGAGACGGACCCGCAGGAGCTGGCTGAGAAGGAGGCCCGCGAGGCGGCCAATGAGAACGCCATCAGCGCCATCGACTGCCTCGACTACCCGGTCCGTGGAGACGAGTCCGAGTGGGACGAGCAGGCGGCCAGAATCCAGGAGGTGGCGCCCACGCTCGGCACGGGGCTGACCTACCCCGACGCGTTCTGCAAGGGCTGGGGACACCACACCGATAACCAGCCGGGTGAGATCCGTGCCACGGGTGCGGCACCGATCCTCGTCGTCGGCATCACCGGAGACCCCGCCACCCCGTACCAGTGGGCCAAGGATCTGGCCGCCCAGCTGGACTCTGCCCGCCTGCTGACCGTGGAGGGCAACGGTCACGGCGCCTATAAGCGCAAGGGTGACTGCGTGGACAACACCATCGACAACTACCTGCTGCGCGGCGAGCTGCCGGAGAAGGACTTGACCTGCAAGGAGGAGATTGAGCAGTACTACTGAACCCGGGCGGGGCGGGTCGGTTGAACGGACTCGCTCAACCACCGCTGTGCAATGTTCAGAAAGCCATAGAAGTTGAAACGACCGTTGAAAGTGAAGCATCTGATGACTGAGTCCAGTCCAACCTCCTTCTCACTCACGCGCCGCTCTGCCGTAGCGGCTATCGGGGCCGCGCTCCTGCTGCCATTGGCGGCCTGCGCGGGCGGCAATGACTCGCGGGGCAAGAGCCCGGTGTCCACATCGCCGGCCCCCGAGCCCCCCGCGGGAGCGCAGGACCCGCTCGGCAGTCTGGCAGGTGCGCCGTCGCTGTCCGATGAGCAGTACGAGACCGTGGTAGAGGGGGTGTCCGTCTGGGTGACCCGTGTCTGGCCGCTTATGGGGCAGGTGTGGCCGGGGGTCGATTACACCAGGCATCGGATCGTGGCCATGCAGGTCGACGAGCAGTTCAAGGTGAAACGTGCGTGGGCGATCTCGGTTGACGGTCAACGGGAACTCAAGGCCGACGAGTACGCGAGCATTGAGGTGCCCACCTCCTACGGCAAGATCACCTTCGAGGACCAGCCGTCCATCACCCTCAACCTCGGTCAGGCAGCCACGGTGGGGGTTAGCGGCAGAGAGGGCGGTGGGGCCGCCGCGGGTATGAACTCCACGCCGTCCGTGACCGCCACCGGCGCCTCGGAGCCCGTCGCGGATCTGAAGGATCCGGCCACCTACGCCTTCGCGCTCATGACCCACGAACTGGTCCACTTCTACTATCAGGGCGAGATCAATGTGACCGCCTCCAGCAGCAGGGACACCCCCTACCCGTACCAGGCGCAGCCCCGCACCCTGCGGCGCATGATGCTGCACCGCTTGCGCCAGGCGGCAACGGATGCGGACAAGCGGTCCGAGCACTTGGGGCACGCCCGCTACTGGATGGACACCTGGAAGTCGGAGTTCGCGGGCGAGGCCGAGGACATCCATCAGTACGACATCGTTGAGGGCACTGCCCGGTACGTGGAGTACATGGCGCTGTCCATCCAGGAGAATCAGTCCCCTGAGCAGCTTCAGACCCGGCAGGCGGCGCTGCTGAAGGAGGAACCGCTGGACGTATCGGTCGACGTGGAGTCCTATGCATTCGGATTCATCACCGGGGTGCTGCTGGACGCGGTCAAGCCCGACTGGAAGAACGGCTTCTTCACCAGTGGCAAGACGCTCACGGAGATGCTCCTGGAGGACGTGGCCCCCGTTCCGGAGGAGGTTGACCCCGAGGTCGGTGGTCAGGTTGACGAGGCGATCAAGGAGGCCGACCAGTACGTTGCACCGGACATCAAGAAGATCGACGACGCCGAGGCGGATACTTCGGTGGCCTACCTGCACCTGCCCAAGTTGGATGAGATCGGTTACGGCGGTTCCTTCGTCTACAAGGACAAGGTGGTGCTGACCACCACCATTCTGGTCCTGAATGGTGAGGGGCAGAATCTTCAGGTGCTGGGAGTGCCGACCTTCACCGGCGCTGACAAGGAATCGCTGAATATCCCCTTGATCAACGCGCCGCACAGCTACGCCGACGGCGTGCTCACGGTCACGGGTGATGAGATCACCGGAACCATCAAGGCCGAGAAGACCACCGAGAACGGCAGGGAGGTGTTTGTCGCCAAATGACTCTTGGTGGGGAGCAATACGGCCCGCGTCGCCCAGAAGCGGGGCGCGTATAGGGGGGCGGCCGACGGTAAACAGCGGATGAGCATGGGACACGGTGACGGGTAAGTCCGCACCAGAACACCTCGCACCGACCGCCGCCGCGGCGGTCGGCCAGCAGGACCGAGTGTGGCGACCGGAGCGACATAGCTCCTCCAGGGCCCATTCGAGGTTCATTCAGCCCGTGCCCGCAGCCGTTCGGCTTTGTGCTCCCGCTCCCAGCGGGGAATGGGTCTGGCCGTCATCGCCAGCAGCGCCAGCACTCCCAGCGCCGCCGCGACGATCGGCCCCCAACTCGCCTGGCGAATCCCGACCCCGGAGATCTCGGTCATGAGCGAACCGAGGCTCAGACCCAGCACCACCATCAGGGCGATGCGGGCACGGGGATGCCCGAGCCAGACCGCCACCGCCAGCCCCAGGATCAGGGCCGTCATCACCGCGGTGGTTACCGTCGCCGTCGCCACGACCAGTCGACGGGTGTCGGCGACGCCACTCCCATCCAGTTCACGAGCAATGTCGTCGATGGCCGCACCGCCGAACAGCCTCAGCGCATTGGCACAAAGAAGCGACACCACCAGCACCATGGCCACAATCAGCTCCGGCGGCCGCCGACGGCGCACCTCGGCCTCAGTCCTGCGTGCCCGTTGCAATTCGCCACCGGAGTCGGGTACCAGGCGATCCAGGTTCAGCACGTACAGATCGCCGTCGGTGACGATCCGGTCGCCACCGCCGTTGCGGTGGTGGTAGGCGGTGAAGAAGTCCGGCCATATCTCCAGCGAGGCGGCATCATTGGCCCAGCGGACGTCGTCGACCACATAGTCGCGCTCGACGTCGATGTCGGCGTCGATCTTGTGCGTCACCTGGAAGGTGAGGGTGGACAGCCCCACGGAGCGGTCGTAGGTCGCACCGGCCAGCCAGTCCACGCGGCGGCCGCCGGGCATGACCCAGCCCTCGGGCACACGCCAGAACCGGATGTGATGCCGCTGGGCCGGGTTGCCCTCCACCTCCTTCTGGTAGGCGAAGTCCTGCTTGCGCCCGAACAGCAGTAGGTCGGAGACCGGTGCGGCCGGGTAGGAGCGGCGCAGCAGCGAGGAGACGACGATCCCCCATGCCGAGCGCAGCGTGATGGGGTCGGCGCGCACCCAGCCGGCCTTCGTCATTGCGGCATGGATGTCCTCCTCGTCGCCTAGCACGGCGAGGTTGACCGGATCGCCCAGCAGACCGTCGGCGGTACGGGTGCGGCCGATGAAGTAGTCGGGCACGTACAACCAGGTGAGTATCTGATGCAGGCGGGGCAGCGCCAGATAGGACAGCACCGCCCAGAACAGCACGATGTTGACTATCGCCCCCGGGCTCAGGTGGGTGCCCGAACCGAGCAGCAGCCATGCCAGCCAGAGCGTGGCCAGCGCGGCGACGGCGAAGAAGACGGCGTCCAGGACGTCGTCGAGGCCCCAGTCACGGGCGCCGGCGGCCAGCACCTTGTCCGATCCCGCCGAGTAGACGGGCGGGGAATCAGGACGGGGGCGAGTGCGCACCATCGGTGCGGCGGCGCCGCTGCGGTCGGCCTGGGCCGGTAACGCGCGAGCATTTCGTTCACCGGTCATGTCCCGCACAGTACCGGACCTATGACATCAGACAGCACCGGTCGCTTCCTTGACAAGCTGCGCAGGCCTTGCGGGGCCGAGGCCCCAACTTGGACGGCGGTGCTGGGTGCCTGTCCACTTGACCGCCTACTGCGCCGGTTTGTGCTCTGCTACGCCACTTAGCGGTCTGTTGAAGGCCTCCGAGGTATACAGCGGACCTCTAACCGGCGTACCAAACGGCGAAGTGGCGTAGCAGACGAGTTCTGCGGCGGGCACGACGGATCCGTCGCGCGTCGTCGTCGTAGTAGGTCGCCAGCCAGGAGACACGACGTGCCCGTAAACGCCTACGAAGCCGTCTTCTATCGAAGCGAGTAACCACCCGTACGCAGCTACACCGGGTCTCCGGCGAGTAGGACTGTTAGCACTCGGGGTGCGGTGAAGCGGCGCGGCTGTGCGTCGGGATTGAGTGTCCGCAGGACTCCCAAGTCGGCCAACTGCCCCACCAGACCACTGGCTCGCCCGTAGGACAGTCCAAGTCGCTGTGCCACCGTGCGCACCGTGAAAGACGGCGTCGACACCGCCAGGTCCACCAGGTCGGCAGCGCGTGCGGAACGCAGAGACGAGGAATGGATGACTTGTTTGAGTTCACCTTGCACCTGCGTGAGTGTCTCCATCTGCTTCTGGGTGCTGGTTGCGGCAGCGGCAAGGCCGGAGGCGAAGAAACTGAGGAAGGTGTCCCAGTCGCCGTTCGTGCTCACCCCGAGGAGGGCGTCGTAGTAGTGGCTGCGGCGAGCCTCAAACCAGGGTGAGACTGTGAGCGTCGGCTCACTTAGTACGCCGAGGGACAGCAGCGTCAGGACGATCAGGTAGCGTCCGAGTCGTCCGTTGCCGTCGCGGAAGCGGCCTCATCGCGACGGCCGATTACCACCTGGGTGGTGCGCAGGTGGCCCGATTCGGGCTCCAAAGGAGTCCCCCGCATCAGACGTCCCTGAAGGTCCTCGATGAGACCGACGGTGAGAGGTCGTCCCTCCTGAACCCAGGCGAAGCCCTGATCCGCCATGGCCACGTAGTTGAGGATCTCAGTCATCTGGGGCGTGGATGGAGCGTCTTCATCGGCTGTGAGGACATCGTCAAGCGGAGCGTAGGTGCCTTCCAACGCTGAGGTTGACTGAGCCTCGCGGCGCAGTACGGGCGTACGCAGGAGGTAAGGATTCGGCAGGCGACGAGCGGTGGCGTCCAAAGCCGCCAGAGCGGCGCGGGCCTGGGCGATGGAGCGGTATGTGGCTCCGGTCAACTCAGGTTCGTGCGCGCCCAAGGATGCCGGGATGAAGGCCTTGTGTCTCCAGTCTCCAAGGAGCGCGTCAGAGCCTGCGATGTCGACGAGTTCTCCCATCGAGCTGTGTTTGAACATCTCAAGGTCCACCATGTCAGCCTAACGGCACTTGTGTGACATGTTCCAGAGGAACTTTGCATACAACGGGCACTTGTGTGACATCTGCTCTTGGTGCGTTGCACATAACGGGTGTTTGCGACGCAGTCGCATGCGCACCGGCTTGTGGCGGGCTCCGCCCGCACGCCTACAGTGGCTCCGTGATCAGCATGGGGGTGTCGATCGGACCGCCGCCTGGCGAGCGGCCGGCGCGCGGGGTGCCGTCCGTGCGCGCGGCCGAGTCCGCGGGCGCGCCACGCGCGCGGCACCAGCGGCCTGCGCGCACCAGTGATCCCACCGTCCGGGCACTGGAGGCGCTCGCCGCTCACCCGCGGGTCAAGCGCGCCGAGGATGCCGTGCGCGACGCCTCCACGCAGTTGCGCTGGCACCAGGCCCTACGTCGCCGCTGGCGCGAGGCCCGCGCCGAGACCGCAATACGTGGCGCCATCGCCTCCGCCGCCGTCGAGGGCGTCGTCCTGCCCGCCGCGGTGCTGCGCGACGCCGTCGCCGCCCGCGGCCTGGCCGAGGCCGCCACCGGCGATCCCTCCCTAGACGCCGCCGCCGGGCTGTGGCGCGCCGGCGTGCGCCTGGGCGAGTGGATGCCCGACCTGGGCGGCCCCGCCCGACCCGCCCAACCGAGCCCCCGCACCTTGCTGACCGCCTTGCACCGCGACGTCGCCGGCCCCCTCGCCGCTACCGGACAAATCCCCTTGGACGCGGTCGCCATCCCGCGCGCCCCGGGGGTGTCCCCGCGCGAGGGCGGCCCCGGAGCGGCTCCCGACGCCGCCGCACTGCGGGACCGCATCGCGGCCCTGCTCAGCCTCCTCGACCTTCCCGGCGTCCCCGCGCTCGTGCGCGCCGCCGTGGTACACGGCGAGATGATCACCGCCCGCCCCTTCATCGCCGCCAACGCCGCCGTCGGTCGGCTGCTGGTGCGCTACCTGATCACCCGCGACGGGCTGGAACCCACCGGCGTGGCCGTCACCGACCAGTACGCCGGCCGCGCGCCCGGCGCCTACGCCGATGCGGCCGCCGCCTACGCCTCCGGGCAGCCCGACGGCGTGATCGACTGGATCGTTTGGCAGGCGGAGGCGATCCTCGTCGGTATCCAGGAGGGGCAGGCCATCTGCCGCTCCGTCCTGGCCGGGACCACCGCCGTTCGCTGAGCCGCGACCGGAGCCCACAGGCGCGGTTCAAGACACCCCGCGCGGACGCTATCCACAGGCCGCCGGCACCATTGCCGGCTCCCGGCGCACCCTGTTGGCGGTCGGCACGAGTCACGACCGTCCGGCATCGTCGCGCAGGAGGCCCCATGGAAACCGCTCCACTCGTCCCCAACGTGCGGGTACTCCTCGCCGGCACCGCCGACGGCGCGCAGCCTGCCGCCCAACCGCCCGCAGTCCCGGAGGGCTTCCCGGCGGACATCGTGCGGGCCTGCACCGGCGCCGAACCCGTCGTCACCGTGCCCGGAGAGGATCCGCTCGGCTCCGCCCGGGCCCTGCTCGCCGAAGCGGATACCTCCGCCGTCCTGCTGCTGACGCGGCAGGGGAGCCCCGAGGTACCCACCCAACCGGGGATCGTGGTGGGCGGCCTCGAGCGCTGCTGCGCCCCCGACGGCGCCGACCACCTCCTCGTCCTGCTGCTGTCCGCGCAGCATCCGCCGCGGGCCCGGCTCCTGGTTGTTGTCGGTGCGCGGGGCGGACTAGGCGCCAGTACCTTCCTGCTGCATCTGGCGCGCGCCTGCCACGCCCGCGGCAGCGGCGTCGCCATCGTCGACGCCGACCCCGCCGGTTGCCTGGGCCTGCTCATGGGGGACGGCGTACTGCCCGGGCTGCGCTGGGCGGACCTGCCCGACGACGAGCCCGCCTTCCGCCCGGAGAAACTCACCACCGCCCTGCCCACCTGGCTGGGCATGCCCGTGCTGACCGGGGACGGGCGCGGCGGCCCCCACGATCCGCAGCAGCTGCGCCCCGTCCTGGACGCACTGCGCGCCGAGCATGACCTGGTGCTGCTCGACCTGCCCCGCGGGTGGCCGGTGCCGCAGGGCGCCACCGTCCTGCTGGTGTCCGGGCTCGACCTGCGCTCGGCCGTCGCCGCGGAGGCCCTGGCCGCGCGGTTCCAGGCGGCGAGGCGGGATACCGCCCCGGCGGGCGCGGGGGCGGACGCGCCACCCGGGCTGTACACGGTGGTGCGCAAGCTCGGCGAGGACGTCAGCCCCGACGAGTTGGCGCTGATGACCCGCACCGAGATCCTCGCCGTCCTCCCGCACGAGCGCACCGTCGCCCAGCGCATCGCCCGCGGTGACGATCCCACCCGCGGCCGCGGCACCCTGCGCGCCCAGGCGCGCGCCGTCGCCGAACGACTGCTGGGCGACGTCGAAGCACCCGAGGGCGCGTCATGGTAGCCGCATCCTCACCGGTCGGCCCGGGCATCACCCCGGCAGAAGCTCCGGGAACGGGCGCCGGGGACGCCGACCGCGACGAGCTGGCCCGGGTGCGCAACGCCCTGGCTCACGGCGCCAGCCTTGACGCCGCCCTCGGCTCCGGGGCCGCCCCCACCACCGGCGCGGGCGGCCTGGCCCGCCTCACCCGACACGTGCGCGCCGACGTCGCGGGTGCCGGCCCCGTCCTACAGCCTTTGCTGGAGCTGGACGGCGTCACCGACGTGCTCGTAGGCGCCGGCTGCACCTGGATCGACCGTGGCCGCGGGCTCGAACCGGTCCCCGACGCCGGCCTGCCGGAGACGCAGGCGCGGGCGCTGGCCGTGCGCATGGCGGCTGCCTGCGGTCGCCGCCTGGACGACGCCAGCCCCATCGTCGACGTCACCCTGCCCGACGGCACCCGCCTGAACGCCGTCCTGCCGCCGCTGAGCGCCGACGGCACCCTCATCTGCCTGCGCACCAAACGGCGCCGCGCCTTCACCCTGCCCGAGTTGGTCGCCGCCGGCACCATCGTCCCCGGCATGGACGCCGTCCTGACCGCACTCGTGGAATGCCGCGCCAACTGCCTGGTCACCGGCGCCACCGGCACCGGCAAGACCACCCTGCTGGCGGCCCTGCTGGGGCGAGTGCCCGGCGATGAACGGATCGTGTGCATTGAGGAGGCCAGCGAGCTGCGCCCCGACCACCCGCACGTCATCCACCTGCAGGAGCGCGGGGAGAACGTTCAGGGTGTCGGCGCCGTCCCCATGACCACCCTGGTGCGTACCGCCCTGCGCATGCGGCCGGACCGGATCGTGCTCGGCGAGTGCCGCGGCCCCGAGGTCCGCGACGTACTGACCGCGCTCAACACCGGCCACGAGGGCGGCTGGGCCACCCTCCACGCCAACTCGCCCGCCGACGTTCCCGCCCGCCTGACCGCGCTGGGCGCCCTGGCCGGCATGGGTGAGACCGCCGTGTCCGCCCAGGCCGTCAGCGCCCTCGACGCCGTCGTCCATCTGCGCCGCCAGGCCCGACCCGGCACCACCACGTTGCGCCGGGTAGTCGCCGTCGGGGTACTGGAGCGGGACGGGGAGCGGATGCGCTGTCGGGACGCCCTGGTGGTCGGCACCGACGGCGTGGTGACGGCCGGTCCCGGCGTGGACCGCCTGGCCGCACGGATCGGGGAGACACCCATCGCCGCCGCCCTGGGTGTCGACGCCGCGCGGAGCCCCGCCCCGGACGCAGTGGCGCCGGTGACCAACGCCGAGTCTCCGAGGCGCACCCGCGCGGGCGGACGCAGGAGCCGAACATGAGCGGCGCGCAAGTATTGGCCGGGCTGCTGGTGGCCCTGGCCGCCGCGGTGATCCTGCTGCCCGCCCGGCGTGAGCCCCCGGCCGCGCTCGGCACCCACCACGCCGGACGCCTGGCCCGACCACCCCGACCCGGCGCCGAGGACCTCGACCTCGGACTGGTGCTGACCGAGGTCGCCACCCTGCTGCGCTCCGGCGCGACCCCGCAGCGCGCCTGGGAGCGCACCTTCCAGCGCGCCGGCATCAGCGAGGGCACTCGGCCCGACGATGACGGCGTCCCACCCGCCCTGCGCGCCCTCGCCCGGGAGCCTCCCACGGGCTGGCTGCCCCGCCGCCGGGCGGGACGCTGGCAGTGGGAGCCGCCGCTGCCGGGGCGCCGCGCCCGCAACGCCCGTCGGCGTCTGACCGCCGCGGCGGTGCCCGGGGCCGTGGCCGCCTGCCGACTGACAACGGCGCTCGGCGCCCCGCTCGCGGGTGTGCTGGAGGCCGTCGCCGGGGGAGTGGCCGACTCCGGGCACGCCGACGCCTCCCGCCGCACCGCCCTGTCCGGGCCGCGGTCCACCGCACGCCTGTTGGCCCTGTTGCCGCCGGTCGGGCTGCTGCTCGGCTCCGCGGTCGGCGCTCATCCCGGGCGGATGCTCCTCGACGGCGGCTGGGGCAGTGCCCTGGGGGTGGCCGGCGTGGTCCTCATGGGCGTCGGCCACTGGCTGACCGGAAGGCTGGTCGCGGCCGCGGCTGCCGCCCCGGAGGAGGTTGATGAGGCCCTCGTCCTGGACCTGGCCGGGGCCGCGCTCGCGGCCGGCGCGTCGGTGCCGGGGACGCTGCAGGCGTTGGGGCGGGCCTTGGACGACGAGATGCTGGGCGTGGTCGGTCGGGCCCTGCTGCTGGGGGCCGACTGGGACGAGGCATGGCGGGCCGGACGCGGGGGAGTGGGCGCTGCCGCGGACGGTTCGCAGGATGGCGCCGAGGAGGGTGGTGCCGCGAACGGGCCGCACCGACGCCGGTGGTGGGGTTGGGCGGAGTCGCGGGGGCCGCGCCGCTACGGCCGGCTCGAGGCGTGCCTGCGGCCGGGCTGGGAGGACGGCGCCTCGCCCGCGCCGCTGCTCGCCGGCACCGCCGCCTCCTTGCGGGCCGGCCGGCAGGCCGCAGACGCGGAGGCCGCCGAGCGCCTGGCGGTCCGACTGGTGCTGCCGTTGGGCACCTGCTTTCTGCCGGCCTTCATCATCCTGGGGATCGTCCCGGTGGTGCTCAGCGTAGGCGTGGACATGCTGGCCGGATGAACCCGGGAGACGGCGGGGCGGCTGGCTGCGGTGGGCACGACCGGATACGCGTGCGGCCCGCGGTGGCCGGCGCGCGGTAAAGCGGTACGGTCGCCCCTATGACCGACGCCCCCACCGCTCCACCTCCGCCCGTGGCCACTCCGGCCCAGGCCGCCTCCCTGCGCGCCGACCTGGAGGCGTCCGGCTGGGGCGTGGACGCCGTCGCCGAACTGCTCGGTCCCGCCGCCGACGCCGCCCTGCGTCGCGAGCAGCGCTACCCCGCCCTGCGGCGGGTGCGGGAGGTGCTGAGTGCCGAGGGTTCCGCCCGCACCGATGCCGAGCCGGGCGGTGCGGCCGACCCCGTGGCCGTGCTGACCGCTCTGTTCATGCTCGGGGAGCCGGTGTCCGCAGCGGAACTGGACGCGGCCCTGCCGCGCACCGGTTCCGCCGGCGCCCGGGCCATGGGGCTGGTCGTCGCGGTCGCGGACCGGGTGCGGGCCGCCATCGACCTGCGCCCCCACGAGGCGCGCGACGACGTCGGCGAGGTGCGCTGGTGGGTGGCCTCCGACCTGGGGGAGCTGGTATCGCAGGGGCAGTTGGCCCCCGACCACGTCCTTGGCATTGGCGGAGCCGGCCTGACCCTGGCCGGCCTGACCCCGCGCACCCCGGTGGACACCGCCCTGGACCTCGGCTGCGGCTGCGGCATCCAGACCCTGTACCTGCTGCGGCACGCAGAACACGTCGTCGCCACCGACATCTCCGCGCGGGCACTGGCCTTCACCGCCTTCAACGCGGCCCTCGCCGGCACCGACCCCGGGCGGTTGGAACTGCTGTGCGGCTCCTTCCTGGAACCGGTGGCCGGGCGCCGCTTCGACCTGGTCGCCACCAATCCGCCCTTCGTCATCACTCCGCCGGCGGTCCGCGCGGCCGGCCTGCCGCTCATGGAGTACCGCGACGCCGGCGGCCCCGTTCTGCCGATGCTCCTGCCCGCCCTCGGGGCGCACCTGACGGGCGGCGGCATCGCCGTCATGCTCGGCAACTGGGAGCACCACGCCGGCCAGGACTGGCGGGAGCGTGTGAGCGGCTGGCTGCCGGAGGGCGTCGACGCCTGGGTCATTCAACGGGAGGTGCAGGACCCGGTCGAGTACGCCACCATGTGGCTGCGCGACGGCGGCACCATTCCCGAGCGCGACCGCACCGGCTTCGAGGCCGCCCTGGGGGCGTGGATCGACGACTTCGCCGCCCGGAAGGTGGAGGCCGTCGGCTTCGGCTACGTGGTGCTGCACCGGCCGGATGAGGCAGATGCCGGGGGCCGTGCGCCCTGGCGGGCGCTGGAGGAGGTCGGCACCCGGCCGACGGGCCCGCTCGGACCGCATGTGGCGGCGTCTGTGGCATCGCGCAGCCGCCTGGCCGCCATGAGCGACGTAGAGGTGGCGGCGCTGCACCCCGTCGTCGCGCCCGACGTCACCGAGGAGCGCCACCTGCGTCCGGGCGACAGCGAACCCAGCGTGATCCTGCTGCGTCAGGGCGGCGGCTTCGCTCGCACCGTGCGGGCGGACACGGCGCTGGCGGCGCTGGTGGAGGTGGCCGACGGTGAGCTGAGTGTCGGACAGATCGCCACCGCCGTGGCGGCACTGACCGGCGCCGACGCCGAGGCGCTTACCGCGCGCATGGTCGCCGACGCGCGCGACCTGCTGGCCGACGGGCTGCTGCTGTGGGAGTAGGACGGGTGATCCGCAGATCGGGCTTGTCGATCGCGCGACTGTGTCACCATAATGATGGGGAGCCGAGCGGCGGCAACCGCCCGACTCCCCGGAGACATCCGGAGATGTTGATCTCAGCGGCCTAGCAGGACGCTGCGCAGAGCCGCAAGGGCCCAGATCATCGGCGGAATGCTTTCGACGACAGTCCGCCAGATCTGGGCCTTTTGCTCACTCTTCATCCCCCTCGGCGCCTTTGGCCTGGTGGCGTCGGCACTGCTGGCGGAGGTGGAGGCGGCACCACGGTGAACATCACCCGCGGGTCGCGAGCTGTTGCGGGTTATAGGCGCGAACGTGTTGCTTTAGACCGGCGTGTCGGGGTGTTCTAGCTGGTTCGTCCGGCCCAGCCTTTGCGGGCCCAGAGGCCTTCTTCGGGGTTGTCGGCGCGAACGTGTGTGTGGTTCGGGCGCCCCCGGGCTCACTAGGTCCTGTTGTGTAAGTGCTTGGGTGGCGATGCACGGTTGGGTGGCGGTGTGCGTGGCTGTTGAGCCTGTCTGTTGGACCCCTGTTCCCCGGTTGGACCGCTGTTCCCCGGTTGGACCGCCGTAGCCGCCGGTTACAGCGGTCCAACGGGGCGTGGGCGGTCCAACGGGGCGTGGGCGGTCCAACCGGGGCGGTGCACTTCCACCGTTGGGTGCCTGCGGCGGTGCGGCCGGGCTTCTTCATAGGGGTCTGACAGATCGGGCAGAGCCTTGCTCGTGGGGACCGTGTTCTCACGGCCCGCACATCTACCCCCGAAAGTCAACCACCGCCCCGGGTTAACCTCCCAGGCCATAATCACCCCGACTT
>NZ_FQTT01000011.1:68254-220226 GCF_900098745.1 Actinomyces glycerinitolerans | reverse complement strand
GTTGGACCGCCGTAGCCGCCGGTTACAGCGGTCCAACGGGGCGTGGGCGGTCCAACGGGGCGTGGGCGGTCCAACCGGGGTGGTGCACTTCCACCGTTGGGTGCCTGCGGCGGTGCGGCCGGGCTTCTTCATAGGGGTCTGACAGATCGGGCAGAGCCTTGCTCGTGGGGACCGTGTTCTCACGGCCCGCACATCTACCCCCGAAAGTCAACCACCGCCCCGGGTTAACCTCCCAGGCCATAATCACCCCGACTTCCCCGCACCACAGCAACCAAAATCCCGATCTTTAGCAACACGTTCACGCCGATAACTCGAAAATGACCCCCACACCCGAAACGACCACCCGCATCACAGCACCAACCCGAACCACCACACCCACAAACACGAAGAGCCTCTTATGTTAAAATCATTTCTATCTGGCAGTGTTCCCTGACTAGGAGGTCGTAGATGCCTTCCGTGAAGAAGATGCTCACTGTTGCCTGCGCTGCGCTTGGCGTGGTGACGGTGGCTGCCTGCGGCTCGGGCGATGATCGCGTCGCGGAGGACTCGCCCTATTACGGTTCGTTGAGTGAGTTGGAAGCCGCTTCGGATTATGCGCTGCGCATCTCGGTGACCGACGTTGAGGCGAGTGTCGTGGATGGTGCGGCGTGGGATGTTGTCCACTGTGACGTGCTTGCGAGTGATCCGAGTTTCAGTGATGAGGCGGTCACCCTGGAGATTCCAGCGGATACTGGCACGGCCGAGTCGGTTGAGATGGCGTCCGGCGGCGAGTATGCGATCTTCGTCAGAGTTTCCGATGATGGGGATGTGTTCCTGACCTCGGCGGATCAGGGTGTGTTTCCGGTTTCTGACGGCGTTGCTGGAAGCAGCGATGCCGGGACATTCTCCCTAGGTGACGCGGCGAGCCGGCTCGGCCTCAGCGAGTAGCCTACGAGGCCGGCGGACGCCGGTGGAGCAGGCCGTCGCAGAAACACGTGAGGCGTCGCCCATGAGGGTGCGCGCCCGTCGGCGCACAGATGCGCGCGCGTTTCGTGAGTGCAGGCGCGTCCGCTTACGGCGCGCACAATGCCCGGTTCACAGTGCTCGCGCACACGCCCGGCGCTCGACCCGGTTAGCCTGTGCCCATGACGCTCATGACGCAGAGTCCCCAAACCGCCTCGGACCCCGCCGACCGCACGGTCATCGCGCGCTCGGCCGGCGGTGGCCGCGTCGACTCCGAGACCGGCCGCCTGCGCGAGGTCATCGTCCACCGGCCCGGGCGGGAGATCGCCCGCATCACGCCGATCAACGCCAACTCCCTGCTGTTCGACGACGCCCTGAACATCGCCCGCGCCCAGGCCGAGCACGACGCCTTCACCGCCATCCTGCGCGCCGAGGGCGTGATCGTCCACGACTTCCGCGACCTGCTCACCGAGACCCTCGCCGTCCCCGAGGCTCGTCGCCTGGTCCTGGAGGAGACCGTCGGCCCGCAGGCGGTCGGCGTGTCCACGTCCGAGGTGCTCATCGACTTCCTGGGCGGCCTGCCCGACGCCGAACTCGCCGAGGTCCTCCTGGCCGGCATCACCCGCAACGAGCTGCGCGAGCGCCTGGACCCCGGCGACGCCGCCACCCTGTTCGCCACCACCTACCTGTCTACCCTGGAGGGACAGTTCGTGGTCACCCCCCTGCCCAACCACCTGTTCACCCGCGACACCTCCGCCTGGCTGTACGGCGGCGTGTCCGTCAACACCATGGCGCTGGCCCCCCGACGCCGCGAGGCCGTCAACTACGAGGCCGTCTACCGCTTCCACCCCGCCTTCGCCAGCCGAGTCGGCTCCGTCCCGCGTGGGGGAGGGGCGACGTCGTCGGACCGGGACCGGGGCGAGCGCGGCCCGCTGTGGGTGGAGTCGCATGGCGCCTCCCCGGCCACCGTCGAGGGCGGTGACTTCCAGGTGCTGGGCAACCGCACCCTGGTCATGGGGCTCACCCACCGCTCCAGCGCGGCCGGCGTGGAGCGCCTGGCCACTCGGCTCTTCGCCGACGGCGTCGCCGACCGGGTGATCGGCATCCATATGCCCGACCGCGCCTTCTACACCGAGCTCGACGCCGTCATGCACCTGGACACCCTCATGACCATGGTCGCCCCCGACACCTACCTGCGCTTCTCCGGCTTCAACGACGTCACCACCGTGGAGATCGAACCCGGCGCCAACCACGGTTCCACCAAGGGCTCTGCCCTGCGCGTCACCGTCCACGACGGCGGCGACATGGACGCCGTCCTGGCCCGAGCCGCCGGCATCGACGCCTTCAAGGTCATCAGCCCCGACATGTCCGATGAGGCCGAGGCACTGCGCGAACTGTCTCGTGACTCCTGCAACGTCGTCGCCCTGGCGCCCGGGCGGGTCATCGGCTACGCGCACAACCAGCGGGCCAACGACGTGTTGCGCCGGGCGGGCGTGGAGGTCATCGAGACGCCCGGCGTCGAGCTGGTGCGCGGCCGCGGCGGGGCCCACTGCATGACCTGCCCGGTCACGCGCGATTGAGCCGAGTGACGCCGAGCTTGCTCGGGTGTCCGAGGCGATTGAGTCGCGTGAGAGGCCTTGCCGTACACGCGCGATTGAGCCGAGTGACGCCGAGCTTGCTCGGGTGTCCGAGGCGATTGAGTCGCGTGAGAGGCCTTGCCGTACACGCGCGATTGAGCCGAGTGACGCCGAGCTTGCTCGGATGTCCGAGGCGACTGCGCCGCTCACTTCCCGACGACGCTGATCTCCCGCGCCTCGTCCCAAGGCACCGTCCAACCCGCGGCATCGATCACCGTGGACAGCACCGCGGCGGTGAAGCCCCATACGAGCGGCCCGTCGTCGCGGGGAACGAAGGCGGGGCCCCGCCACACCTGTCCGCCGCTCTCCAGCACCCACGTACGCCGAGCCGCCGGATCCACGAGCGCACCTACCCCAACCCGCATCGCCCACCTCGTCTCGGTGCCGTCCAGCCGCATATCCCGAGGCGTCGCCCACCAGCCGAGCACAGGAGTCACCAGGTTCGCCGAAGCGGTCAGCGCCGCTTCCGGCAGCGCGCCGAGCACATCCACGTCGGACGGTTCGATGCCCGCCTCCTCCCATGCCTCGCGCAGAGCCGCTGCCGTGGGATCGCCCCCGTCGGTCGGCTCCAGCCCGCCGCCGGGGAAAGCGACCTCGCCGGGGTGGTGACTCACCGCCGCGGAGCGCAGCGTGAGAACGACGTCGAGGTCGTCCACCGATGCCCCCTCGCCGTCGGCGCGCACCCCGCGGGATGCCGCCTGCTCGCCCACCCCGAATAGGACGAGCACGGCCGAGCGCCGCAGGGCGCGCCCCGAGGAGCTAAGCCCCCGCGCACGCTCCCGCTGCGACTCCAACCCGTCCAAGTGGGGTGCTGCCGCCGCCACCCGGCGAAGATCATCAACCACTCCCATGGGGTGAGGCTACGACCTTCTCATAGCCGGTGACGGTTAACGGCGAGTCGGCGGTGGTGACAGTGGTAACCAGCTCTGGGACGAGTCGTGTGGTGTCGGCTGACGTGCGCGGCGGCGGGGCCCACTGCATGACCTGCCCCGTCGCCCGCGACGCCGTCTGAGGTCTTCGCCGGTCCGAGCCGGTGCGCTGCCGTTTTTTCCGGATGAGGGCTTGCACCCCGTTTGCGAACACTCGCGATGAGTCTCCTCGGGCGGTTGACTCGATGTGTTCGTACCGTTACCGTGAGTTTTGATCGCTTGCGCGGTCATGTCTCTGAACCCTGCAACATCCAATATCCGCCCGGGCGCTTGAGTGCGTAGTGCTGTTTACGCAAGGCGATTCCGTGGGTGGACATGGAAGGACCTCATGAACGCGAGACTCGCTGGAAAGAACCCCAAGAGACCCCTGAGAGTGACGCTTCTGTCACTGACTGCGATCGCGGCCCTGACTGTTTCTCCGGCAGTCGCCGCGACCTCGGCGTCCGGAACCGCCGCTGCACCGGCCCCGGACGGCGCGGTCGCGCCATCAGCGGCTGCCGCGGCGGTTGCCGAAGACGACGCCGCCTCAACCGCCGTCGTCGCACCCAACAGCTTCGGTCAAGAGGCGGTGCTCGCGGACGAGGCCGCGTTGGATGACGCCGATGCCGAATCCAATCAGGACGTAATCGACTACTGGACGGCCGAGCGGATGGCCCAGGCCCAGCCCGTAGACGTCGTCGCGGACTCCGAACAGCTCGCCCAGGCCGAGGCCCCGGCGCTGGCGTCCGCCGCCGATTCCGAGCCGGGAGAGGAGGGCCTCACCGATCCCGCCGAGCCCGCCGACGACGTGCTCGCGCAGGCGCAGGCCGCCGGCCTTTTCGACGAGGACCTGCAAACGCTGACCGCGGACTCCGGCGAGGAGACTGCGGTTGTCGCGCCGCCGGTGACGAACTACTCCGTGACCAACGGCAAGCTGTTCTTCGAGGGCTATGAAAAAGAGAACGGATACTGTTCGGCGTCCGCGCTCAACACGCCGACTAAGCGCGTGATCATTACGGCGGGACACTGCGTGTATTACCAGGGGGCCTGGTCGCAGAACGTTGTGTTCGTCCCTGCCTACGACGGCCGGAAGGCGGACCCCGATCCGGTGGGAATCTGGACTGCGCGCACCCTGCGCACATTCAACTCCTGGATCGACAACTCGGACCTCTCCCACGACGTCGGAATCATTACCCTGGACAACGGCGGAGACGACAACAGAAGAATTGTCGACGCCGTCGGCGGGCACGGCCTCATGTGGAACGGCTCCAAGAGCTTCGACGTCTCAATCTTCGGCTACCCGAGCAACAAGAGCAATCCGAACGGTCGCTACAGCATGTGGGCCTGTTGGAGTGCTACCCGCGGTGACGACGATCGGGATACGGTCACGGGCTGCGACTTCGGTAATGGTTCATCGGGCGGGCCCTGGCTTGCCCAGTACAACAACCGTACCGGGCTGGGGCATGTTCGGTCGGTGACGTCCACATGGCTGGACTCGGCGGACCAGAACTGGGGGCCCTACTTCAACACCGATGTCAAGAAGATGGTGGACGCCTCAAGACATGACTAGTCCGACTAGTCCGGCGTGCACCGACGCCGACCATCGAGCACAGGGGGCGATCATGTCGCTGATCGGACGCCGCACAATGACGAGGCTTGCGCTTGCCGCGGGCATTGCGATCGCGGGGGCGGGAGGCTGCACGCAAGCGCGGGACTCACCCACCGCCTCAACCGAGCCGACCGGTCCCAATGATGCTACGGACTCGCCGACGGAGCAGGCCACAGCCACCGGTGACTCCGGAGCGGCTGGTTCAACGAGCGTTCCCGCACCCACCGGTGATGCGACGGGCTCGGTCCAGGTGCTTCAGGCCCGCGACGACCTGGTCTCGCCCGCCGCCGTCGCGTGGGACTCGTGGGAACTGGTCGACCCGCGGACGATCGAGCTGACATTCCTGGCCGGCCCTGCGCAGTGTGAGGGCGTGAGTGCGGAAGTTCTCGAGACCGACCAGGACGTGACAATCAACCTCAGCGTCGGTACCTTGCCGGACGCCGGCGCCTGCCAGGCGATCGCGTTGACTTCAACCACGCGCGTAGCTCTCGGTGCCGACCTCGGCGACCGTACGGTCCGCCAGGACGCCGGTTGACACCCACGCGATCATGAGGTTGCCAGCCTGTTTGGCAAATGGTGCCCGGAGGTCTGCGAGTGAACGGCAGTCGGCGATGGCCGGGTTTGACTGGCGCGAAGACCGGCGGAAGCGTTGAGCCTGGGAGCTAGGGATGAAACAGATCCCCCGGCGCCGATTCGTAAGGGCCCCGCACTTGGTGCGGGGTTCCTTCGTCAGACGGCCGGCGTGTTGCCGAGGCGGCCTGGTTCCTGAGAGGCTCGGGCTAAGACATCCGCGTCGTCTCAACGGTCGGCCGCCTCCTCGCTAGCCCAAACCCTGGCGCGCCGGATTCCTACATCCCTATCAATTACCCTCCAGCTGTGTAGCGCTGTCCCCCGGTCGAGTGACGAAGGCCGAGGCCGACGGAAGTGCGTCGTACTCTGTTCTGTACCGTTCTATCCATTCGTCTGCGAAAGCGTAGGCATCAGTGCTCGGTACGATGGCATAAACTGAACCGCCCCATCCTGCGCCGAAGGCTGAGGCCCCGATTGCACCCATGTCTCGGGCCAGCGACACCATTGAGTTTGTAGCTGGAACCTGGTTGTGCAAACGCTCGTTTGCTAAACTATGTGAGCGATTGACTATCGCTCCGATTGCGTTAGCGTCGGCCGTTGCGATGGCGTCGGCTCCGGCGGGCACAAGGACTAGCGACTCTATGAGGAATTGTTCAACGCGTCCTCTCTCGTAATCTGACTTTGTGAAGTTGAGCAGCCTTTTTAGTTGTGGGTCTTTCATGGCTTCACTGCCGGTGGCTTCACCGATAAGTGAACGGACCGCGCTTGCCAGCGTGGTGTCACTGCGTCCACTGGCTTCGTTCCAGCGCGCGAGTACTGTCTGCAGGGTTTCCGGTCCGCGGTTATAGTCCGCAAGCGCTGCACCGCTCTTTTCAGCTAGCACGCCGCTGATGCCGACGACGATCGACCACTGTGAGGGAAAAGTGATAAGTCGAAGTATTTGCGCAGGGTCAAACTCGGCGTAGAGCAACTTGTCTCTTGCTCCACACAGTATGCCCGTATGGTCTTCGCTGCCGCCCTGCGTCCCTACACCCGTTGTGCCTGGCAGCTCGCGCCAATCCCTCCCATTCTCGACGCTGGCAAAATAGCCGGCGAGTGATAGACGATCAGGAATGTTGCGCTTCCAAACCTCCGAGGAGGACCAGCCGTTGAGGTCCGCCAAGGCGAGGGCGCACGCGCAGACAAGCGCCGAGGAGGAGCTCATACCTGACGCTGGCGGCAGGTCCGAGGTGATTGTCAGACTGGCGGGTACCGACGCGCAGAAGTTGTTAGTCAGCCGATCGAGTACCGTCTGTAAGTAGTGCCCCCAGTGGCCAACTGGTAAAGCCGAGTTGACGTTGGCTGTCAGCGACACGGGCTCACCGCCAGCTGTCGTTGTGGCCGTCAGGGTGCCCATAGCGTTGTTGGAGCGCTCGGCGCAGACGGTGACTCCCCGTTCGACGGCCCCCACCAAGACCCGTCCTCCGGCGTAGTCGGTGTGCTTGCCCAGGATTTCGATACGCCCGGGTACGCGCCAGGCGGAGCGTACGGGGGCGGAGCTGCCGAGGTTGGTCGCGTATGCGGGAGTGCCATGCTCATTCATAGGAGTACCTCGGTGGCGGCGAGACGGGCTTCGACGTCTGCGATGTCGTCACGGCATGTCAGGTCGAGTACCGGGCCGCTCCAACCGATGACTGTTACGGGAGTGTCTAGGGCGCGCACTGCGTCTACGATCTCGTACTCGCCACGCGGTGACGGTGAGATGCGGCGGCAGGCCTCGAAGATGTCTGGCATGAAGGCGAAGCAGTTCATCGAGACTTGTGCATGCGTCCCGGCGGAACTGACCGCCTCTGGCGTTGGTTTTTCGACGATGTCGACTAGCAGGCCATCTTTCGAACATATTAGTGCGAAAGACGCCACTCGCTCGGTCGGGATGTTGGAACCAGCCACGAGAGTAGCGCGGTCGAAACCGAGCAAGGCGTTGCCCTTGTGGGCGGCGAGAGCCCGGATTCCTTCCACCGGGTAGTAGTTGTCTCCGTTGACCATAAGGAAGGGGTCATCACCTATGGCTCCGGCGGCCGATACGACGGCGTCGGCGGTGCCCCGCGGCTCAACCTGGACGGCAAGCTCGACGGCGATTCGACTCAGGCTGAGCGAGTGCAGGTGTGCTGTAAAATCGTCGTGTTCGGGACCGACGACTATTACGATGCGCTCGATGCCGGCATCTGCCAGAGCACTCATGGAGTAATCGACGAGGCGGTGCTCTCCGATGGGCATGAGTGCCTTGTTGCCGCTGGCAGCAGCGGCAGCCTGGTCGGCCCTCATGATGGAGCCGCCGCTGACGGCGCGCATCCGCGTGCCCAAGCCCCGGGCGAGAATGAGAGCCGTCCGGGTGGTCGTGTCGGTCATGTCGTCAACTCAGCTCATAGTAGGTGGCGATGGCGTCGGCAACGGTCTGCGCCTGGCTGCGGGTGGGCATCTCGCAGAACACGCGCAACAGGGGCTCTGTCCCCGAGAAGCGGATGGTCGCCCAGCCGCCATCCGTGAAGTAGATCTTGCAGCCGTCCTCCCAGACGACCTTTTCGGTCTTGTGACCAAGAACAGTGAAGTCCGGTAGGTTATGGTCCTCGAAGATCAGCGAGGCCAGCTGGCTGCGGCGCTCGGCGGTGAAGCCGTAAGCAGCCTCGACCATGACAAGCTCGCCATAGCGCTCGACAATGTCGGCATACAGCTCGGACAGAGACTTGCCGGAGGCAGCCACGGCCTCTACCAGCAGGGAACCGGCGTAGACGCCATCTTTGCCGGGTATGTGACCGCGCACGGTCAGACCGCCAGAAGACTCCCCGCCGATGATGGCGTTTGTCTCGGCCATCTTCGCGCTGATCCACTTGAAACCGACAGGCACCTCGTAGCAGGTTTGGCCGTGGGCGGCGGCGACGCGGTCGAGCATGTGGGTGGTGGACATGTTGCGCACTACCGGCCCGCTCCACCCCTTCCGGGTGAGAAGATAGTCATAGAGCAGGACGAGCACCTGGTTGGCAGTGATGTAAGTGCCGGTCTCGTCGATAATGCCCAGGCGATCGGCGTCGCCGTCGGTGGCGATACCCAAATCAGCCCCCGACTCGAGGACGGCATGACGCAGTGCCGTGAGAGTGTCCTCAGTGGGAGAAGGCACATGCCCGCCGAATAGTGGGTCGTGGCGATCGTGAATAGCCTCAACCTGGCAGCGGGCGGTGAGCAGAATGGTTTGCAGACTCGTCTCGGAGACCCCGAACATGGGGTCGAGGATGAGGTGCATGTGGGCGTTGCGGATTGTCTCGGTGTCCAGCTTGTCGAGAATCGCGTCGAGGTACTGGTTAAGCGAGGTCTGGACGGTGACGAGTGAGTGGGAGCGTGCCTCGTCGGGCGCGACGGCGCGCACGTCTGCTTCCGTGAGAGCGTTGGCGTGCTCGCTGAGAGCGTCGGTGGTGGCGAGGTCCGCGTCACGCCCGCCTGGCAGAACGATCTTGATGCCGTTATACAGAGCAGGGTTGTGCGACGCGGTCACGACCATGCCGTAGGCGGCTCCGGTTTCACGCACGGTCCACATGGTCGTCGGGGTGGGGGCGGGGCGGTCGAGGACGGTGGTGGGCACCCCGTTGCCCACGAGAACCTCAGCTGCCCACCAGGCAGCGGTGTCGGACAGAAAGCGGCGGTCGTAGCCGATGACGACGCCGCGGTCAGTTGAGCCCTCTCGGGCCATACGGTTCGCGAGTGCCTGAGTGAGAAAACGAACGTTGGCGCGGGTGAAGCCATCCGCGATGATGGCGCGCCAACCGCCGGTTCCGAACTGGATCATTGTAAGCCTTTCAAAGACGACGGGCCGGGAAAGGAAATGGAAAGTGGGGCGATTAAGTCGCCGGTTGCTATTTGCCTGAGCCGAGCGTCATCCCCTCGACTAGTCGTTTGCCAAGGATGGCATAGAGCAGGACAGTGGGAATGACGACGATGACGATTCCGGCGAACAGTCCGCCCCAGTCGGACGTGTATTGCATGGTGCCTTGAAGTGCCAGCAGCGATTGCGGAAGGGTGTATTTCTTATCATCCGTGATGAATACCAGTGCAAGGAGTGTCTCGTTCCAAAGGCCCATGAGGGTAAGCATCGCCGCTGACAGTACCCCAGGGCGTGCCAGAGGCCACATGATCTTGACGAAGGTGATCCACGCAGAGGCCCCGTCCAGAGCCGCCGCCTCCTCAAGGTCGGTGGGCAGGGAACGGAAGAAACCCGTGAGCAGAAATACCGCAAAGGGCAGGGAGGTAGCCACATATAACATGCCAAGGCTAATGCGTTCGTCCCACCAGCCGATGGTATCCCACATGAACCCGGAGAGTGCGTTCATTGCGACCCACAGGGGAATCATGACGACTTGAACAGGGATCCCGAGTCCTATCGCGAAAAAGGACGTGATTGGGCCCGCTGTTGGGACGTTGGTGCGCGCGAGCACATAGGCGGCCATCGAGGCGAGGGCCACCGTGATGATCGTGCAGGTGACGACGATGGTCAGCGTGTTGAATAGGCCCCGGCCCAGCGATGATGCAGTCCAGGCGGAGACGTAGTTGGTGAGCGAGACCCTCTTGGGGAGTTCGAGTGGACGGCTGAAGATGGCAGATCCCCCGCGAAACGAATTGAGGATGACCCATCCGAATAATGCGATGTTGAAAAGGCACCACAGTGCGATCATGAGTTTGGTGGCCTGCCATATCAGAGTGCCGAGTGTGCGTCGTATGCGATGGCGGATAGAGTGCTCGGGTAAGGGGGCGGTGCCTTTAGTGGCGACTTGTCTTGTTGTGGTGACTTCAATCGCTTCGTCCGCCATCAGAACTCCAAGGATTCGCGTCGCATGAGTCGCCGTACTCCGATGACGAACAGCGAGATGAGAATGACCATGATTACCCCCATGGCGCTACCCAAACCGAGCTGATACTGGGGATTGCGTCCTCCCGTGGTAGCCAGGAACTGAGCGATAGTCAGGGTGCGGGCCTCTGGTGCCGGCGCATCCCCAGAACCGGTGATGCCATAGATGAACTCGAAGATCTTGATCGAGTTGATGCACCAAAGCACCACGGAGACCGTCAGTACGTCCCAAGTCAGAGGCAAGGTCACGTTGAAGAATGTGCGTAGCCGACCCGCGCCGTCGAGCTCGGCCGCCTCGTAGTAGTATCTTGGAATGCGCCCGATCGCGCTCATCATGAGGGTGAGGTAATAGCCTACGCTTACCCACACGATACCGACAACGATCACTTTGAAAATGTAGTCCGGCGTCAGCCACATCCGCGCCCACGATCCCAGCCCCAGTCCGCGCAACCCGGCGTTGAGAGGGCCATCGGGGGACAGTAATAGACTCAGCGCGATACCGACGGCTATTGCGGAGAGCAGGTATGGGAAGAACATCAACGATAATGCTGCCCGGCTCCAACGCGCCTCGCGGAAAACTGCGGAGAATATGAAGGTCAGTATGAATATGCCGACGCCGCAAAGCACGAGGATGAGGAGCGTGTTGGTGAACGCCTGACGAAACAGAGCGTCCCTCCACAGCCGTCTGTAGTTCCCCAATCCGATGAACTGGGGTGCCTCGCCGCGGCCCGTCCAGGTGGTCAAGGAGATGTAGACGCCGTAGAGGGCAGGTACGATGAGGAGCCCTACATATGCAACGAGCGCCGGAAGGAGTAAGGGCCAGTAGAGACGCCGGCGAGCTGCCTGGGCAGGGGAGGCAACGGACACTGCCGCCCCTGCCCCGGGGGACGACGCGGATGTGCGGAGCCAGGCCATCACTGGTTCCCGTGGTAGGTCACTGTGTTGGCGGCCAGTTGTTCCCGGAATTGGGCGGCGTCGATTTTCGCGCCGAACAAGTCATTGACGAGGGGCTGCCAGACGTCGGTGACCCACTGCGGTTCGGCGACGCCGACGCCGTCGGTG
Source organism: Actinomyces glycerinitolerans (assembly GCF_900098745.1). Lineage (GTDB taxonomy): Bacteria > Actinomycetota > Actinomycetes > Actinomycetales > Actinomycetaceae > Actinomyces > Actinomyces glycerinitolerans. Next base: position 208,625 of record NZ_FQTT01000011.1, on the reverse strand, counting down.
AAGGGTACAACGTCGGAGGCCTCGGCGTACTCCCTACCGTAGTCAGCGAGCTCGGGGCTCTGGTCAATGTCAGTTCGTGCCGTGAGGTTCTTGGCGTCCGAGGCGATACGCCCACAACGTTCTTTATTGGCAAAGTAGGCCATCCAGGTTTTGGCCGCGTCCTGGTTGCGTGCCTTGATCGGGATTGCGAAGCCGGTGGGACCGGAGATCGCGATACCAGCTCCGGCGTTGTCTCCGACGGCTGGGAACTTGAAGGAACCCCACTCCACCGAGTCTGGATCGTCTCCAGATTTCTCTAGGGAGGAGGAGGCCTCGGATGGGAACCAGGTGCCCATGAGAATCATGTCGGTTTTAGTTGACTGGTCGGCGAAGGAAGCCTGTTGCGTGGGGAACTTGGTGCCCTGAAACCCTGCAGGGAAGTAGCCCCCGGCGATGAGTGTGCCGATAGCCTCGGTCGCGTCCACCCACGGTTTGGACCCGAACTTCTCGCCGGTCGCGTCCTGCGCAGCCTCTGTGATGACGCCACGTCCGCCAGCGCGCAGGAGCGCGGACTCGAGCCAGTAGGCCTCGTAATCCTTGATGTCACCGTCGAGGGCGATCGGCGTGCGCCCCGCCGCCTTGCGCTCATCGAGATAGGCGAGCAGATCGTCGAAACTCTGGGGTGGGTTCTCCACCAACTCGGGGGTGATTCTCTTGTTGAAGAAGATGGTCTCACCGGCCACGGAGTAGGGGAAACAGAAGATCTTGCCGTCGGTGCGTAATGCGTCCATAAGCGACTCGGGAACCGACTCGCCCACGGTGATGTCCTCGCCGTCGATGGGCATGGCCCACAAGTCGGTCAGATCTGCGAGATTGTCCAGGCCGAGCTTGGCGGGGAAGTCCGAAGCGGCCTGGTCAACGAGGTCTGGGGGGTTGCCCGAGTTCAGCCGCGGGAGCACCTGAGTGAGCACTTCGCGACCTGCCCACTGGGCCTCAACCTGGATGCCTGTTTTCTCGGTGAAGGCCTCGAAGAGCTCTGCCAGGAGCACCTGCTGAGGCTCTCCTTGCTGCCACATGGACCAATAGGTGAAACGCTGGTCTCCGCCTGAGTCGGCGGTTCCGGAATTACCGCAAGCGGCCAGTGTGGCGGTAAGTGCAGCTGTGCTTGACAATGATATGAAGTCACGTCGCGTGAGTGTCATCACGATCTCCTTTGTTCGTGTATTTGGTACTGCAGCTTTGTGTCGCAGTCGTGGTATATCGGTGCGGCCAAGCCGGGGTGGGAAGGCGCTCACCGTCGAGCGCCGATCTCCTGTCTCAGTAGCGCTCCTCCTGTGTTGGCGTGGTCATTGCGAAGGCATAGGCCTCGGGGACAGGGTCGTGCGTCCCGGCGAGGTGTTGATAGTCCCACCACAGGCGTTCCAGGCCCAGGTCACCCTCACGCAGGTCCGGGAGACTGAGTGGGGTCTCAATTAGTTCGCGAGCTCGCGCAAGATGCCCTGCCCGTACCCGGCCGACGCACTCTAGATACTGCACTCGGGGCAGGCCACGCACGGCGGAGGGCAGAGAGTCGATGAGGGTGAGGGCTTTGTCGATCAGGCCGATGTCGAGTAGGTGGGTGAGTGCCTCGATAGTGATGCCATGACGATTTGGGGCAAGAGTGTGGGCACGGAGCAGGCCACGGGCGCGTGCTTCGCCGTCGGAGTCGGTGAGGGCCAGAGCGCGTAGGACGTCCGCGGTAAGGTGCGCGCGCTCTGACTTTCGCCATAGTGCACGGGCCTCTTGCGTGAAACCTGCGGCGTGAAGTGCTACCCCAAGAAGGTAGTCGCGCAACCAACTGGGCATTGCGCGTCGCAGGACGGCGATCCAATCGGGTCCGATCATCGCTGACCCGAGCAGGATTGGGTCCAGCTGGCCCGTGCGTGCAGCTTTGAGCCAAGCGCTCTGCTCGGCGTTGAGCGTATCGGTGTTGAAGGGCGTAGCCCAGGAGGCAACTCGATGTCCTGCCAGCACCTCGAGGGCTCCCCATCCCTCCCGTGCTGCGCGCTCTTCCGGGCCATCTTTGAGGGGGACGGGGGTGACCCGGGATTGTTCAAGGGAGGTGAGACGTGCCGAGGCCTCCTCCAGGCGTGCGGGATTGATGACGGCCCGCGCTGTGCGCGCTACGACTGCCTCCCACTGGTCCTCCGGGTTGTCGATGGCTACAGGGCCGTAGCACTCGGTGAAGCGGATGGAGGCGCCCGCAGAGAGGTGTAAGTGCTCCAGTTGGGTGGGGGCAAGCCCAGCCTGGATCTCGGCGTAGCGGCGTGTCCCGGACAGTCGGCGTTGCCATGACCGCCCGCCCATGCCGCTTCCCCAGGTGAATAGCTTGCGCCCGCTCAGTTCGTGCGTCGAGTATTGGCAGATTCCGACGCCGTCGCCGTCCACCGCTGCAATCCATGGGATGCGTGATCGGATGCGATAGAAGTAGTCTGCGCCGCCAGCCTGACGCTGGGGGTGGGTGATGTCGCGTCCGTGATACTCGGGGACGCTGACGATGTCGAGCGCATCGGCGTAGCCGAAGTGGAAGGCCGAGTCGGCGTCGACAATGACTCGGGTGGAGGCGCTCTGCGGAATGGCGATGTTGGACCACCAATAGACGGGAACCTCCCGAGTGGTAGGATTCTCCAGCAGGATGTGGGTGTAAAGGGAATCGGATCCATCAGGTAGCCAGGCGTCCAACCGCCAGGTGAGTCCGAGCATGCGCTCATACGCCCACATACGCAGGATCCGTCCGCCGCGTCCATCCGGGAGGGTTCCTGCGGCCACGGGCTCGTTGGTCAGGCCCCAGTGGCCGGTGGTGCCAAGGTTCCACTCGACGCCGCCGGCGAACCAGGCGTTGCGCAGAGCGAGATTGGCTAGGTCGATTCGTTCGGGTTGGTGTAGAAGTTCACGGCCTGAACGGCGATCCGTCAGGCGCCACAGGCGTCCGCCGAGGTCGAGCAGAAACTCGGCCCGTAGCCGCTGGTTCTCCAGGATTGCGACATTGAGCTCAGACGGTGTGACGCTGCCGTCGTAGGAGTCCTGGTAGCGGTAGGGCAGGAGAGTGGGCGGACCACTTGCGTGGTGCTCCCCGACCTGCAACAGCTCCAGATCGGCGGCGGTCGGAACTCGGCGGTCTCCGCCGTCGAGGATGAGTTCGCCGAGCTCACCGAGCGACGTAACGGGGATCACCGTCGTTTCGAAGCGGATGTCTGACATGGTCCCTCCCTCGGGGCGCGGCGACCACCATGACGGTGAGCGGTTGTTTTTTGTTAGGTAGTAAGTAAACTACTTAAAGAAAAGATAGCACGTCTTGGACGTGTGCGGAAGTGCCTGGAAGGATGTCGGCTGTGGAGGACACGTCCCTTGCTGAACCGCGGCCCGCACTGGCCGGATCGCAGCGCCACGCGCAACGGGCGAGCATCGGCCGCGGCGACCCAGGTGTGCTGCGCAGGTGGAACGAGTACGCAGTGCTTACTGCGCTGCGCGAGTCCAGCCCGCAGCGCGCATCGCAGTTGAGGCAGACGACGGGTTTGACGGTAGCCACGCTCGGGACGGTGCTGCGTGATCTCCAGAGCAAAGGGTGGGTCGCGGTGGGGACGTCGGCTCAGGGTGCCAAGGGGCGGCCCGCTCAGACGTACTCGCTGCGAGTGCCGTCCGGGTGTGTGCTCGGCCTGGATGTCGGAGCCCACGCGGTCCGAGCTCAGTGTCTCGACCTAGATGGTAAAGAACTCGCGCAATCCGAAATTCGTCTTACCGCCGGGCGGGAGGACGATGAGCGTGACGTTGCTGCCCGACAGGTCGTCGAGCAGGCGTTGAGAGGGGCGCAGTGCTGGTCGGCTGTGCTCGCCGTCGGTGGTTTCGTTGAGGAAGACGGAACTCTGGTGGAGAGTGCGGCAATCCCCTCTTGGAACGGTACACGTCCCCTTGAGCGCTTCGAGTCTCTTCTGGGGCCCGGGTGCCTCATTGTCAATGACGTGTGTGCTTCCGTATACGCGGAGCGCTGCAGGGGAGCAGCGTCCGGCTACGATGACGTTCTTCTGTTGCAAACCGGTCGGCGTCCTACGCTCGGCATCATGCACGGCGGTCGTCTCAGGCACGGTGCCCACGGGATGGCTGGTGACCTGTCGGCAGATGCCCGTGTGCCCACGGAGCACCGTCCCGGCGGGCTGGGGGAGCTCAGCGAGGGGGCGGACGCCTTGGGGCGCGCCGTGCGCGAGGCTAGCACGGGAGACCAGGTCGCCCTGGGGCGCATTCGCCGACTGATGGAGGGCATCACTCCCGCCCTGGTGACTGCGGTGGCGATTGATGATCCCGAACTGGTCGTCGTGGCCGGCGCCCTCACCCCGGTCGCGCATCTGTTCCTCGACGACATCAGAGCCGCGCTCGCTGCAGGGGTCAGGCGCCCCCCGAAGGTCGTGGTCTCGGCGAATGACCAGTTCTCCTCGGCCCAGGGGGCAGCGCTCCTGGCGCTGAATCGGGTGCGTTCCAGCCTTGCCTCGCACGACGGCGTGCAGCCTTTCACTCGGGAAGCCTTTCTCGCTCAGGAGCACCGTCCCGGGCGCGCCCTCGTATGATTCGCTTCCAGCTTTCGTGAGCTTACAGGCGGCGGTGGGTAGCTGCCGTCCTCAAAGAGGCGCTCATTGTGGGTATTCCGCGAGTGTGCGCGACATCCCTGAGGCCGTGCAATGCCCGCCATAAGTCGGGCGAGGCCGTATGCTCCGCCCTGATGCCAGTGCTACTGACAGCGGAGTAATGGGGAAGTGGCAGCGTAGCCGGTAGCCTAGTCTCGGCTCGACTCACAGTTTTGAAAGGATCCCCGCATGCCTGTCGCCATCCCGGCCCCCGACCCCGCCGTCCTCGCCTCCCTGAAGGGACGCAGCTTCCTGCGCGAACTGGACTTCACGCCGCAGGAGTGGATGACGCTGATCGGCCTGGCAGCGCAGTTGAAGGCGGACAAGCGAGCCGGCCGGGAGGCTCAGCACCTGAAGGGCAAGAACATCGCCCTGATCTTCGAGAAGACCTCCACGCGCACCCGCTGCTCCTTCGAGGTGGGCGCCCACGACCAGGGCGCCCACACCACCTACCTGGACCCCTCCGGCTCTCAGATCGGCCACAAGGAGTCCGTGGCGGACACCGCCCGCGTGCTGGGCCGCATGTTCGACGGCATCGAGTACCGCGGCGACTCCCAGGCCAAGGTCGACCAGCTCGCCGAACTGTCGGGCGTACCGGTGTGGAACGGGCTCACCGACGACTGGCACCCCACCCAGATGCTGTGTGACTGCCTGACCATGCTCGAGCACGCCGACAAGCCTGCGGGTCAGATCTCCTACGCCTACATCGGCGACGCCCGCTTCAACATGGGCCGCTCCCTGCTGGTGGCCGGAGCCCTGCTCGGCGCCGATGTGCGCATCGTTGCCCCCAAGGAGCTGTGGCCCGACGACGAATGCGTCACCGCCGCCCAGGCCGTGGCCGCCGACACCGGCGCCCGCATAACCCTCACCGAGTCCGTGGACGAGGGCGTGGCCGGGGTGGACTTCGTACACACCGACATCTGGGTGTCCATGGGGGAGCCCAAGGACGTGTGGGCAGAGCGCATCGAGCTGCTGCGCGACTACCAGGTCAACGCCGCCCTGATGGCCAAGGCGGGGGAGCAGGCCAAGTTCATGCACTGCCTGCCCTCCTACCACAACCGCGAGACCACGATCGGGGAGGAGATCTACCAGGCCACCGGCATGGACGGCCTGGAGGTCACCGAGGACGTCTTCGAGTCCGAGCGCTCCATCGTCTTCGACCAGGCCGAGAACCGCATGCACACCATCAAGGCCGTCATGGTCGCCACCCTCGGCGACCCGGCCGCGACGGCGCAGGCCGACTGATCCGGGACGCCCGGTCATCCGGAGGGTTTAGAGAATCTGTGGAGGCGCTGGACTAATATCGATACAGGGTCTGGAAGATGAGGACTGATTCTAAGGCTTGCCAGCGGCTTCTGGTTGGGCTTTGTGTCACCTTGCGGACGGTAATGGTGCTGGTTGGGTTCTCGCTGTTGCTGTGGGGTGCGCAGTGGGCTGCTATGGCCTCAGGCCTTTCGGTGGTCCGGCCGAATATGGCGGCCGACAGCGGGATGGTCACACGGATAATGAAGGGGGATGGAGCATTCACTTTTGTTTGGTGGCGCTCCGCGCTGGAGGGGGCGCTCGGCTTCGTTCTCATCCCGAAATGGCACACCAAGGGGCGTTATGATGTTGTGGCAGCTATTGCGGTTGCGCTAAGTGTTGTTTGTGTGGTGTTCCTTATTCGTCTAACGGCGGGCGCGGGTACCTACGGTACCTGTACCTACCCAGGGTGCTGGCCGAACCCGTGGGATTTAATAGCACTGGCGGCACCATTCTTCGCGGGGCTGGCGACTCTGACAGTGATGGCTTGCTTCGCAGACCGGATCCCTCTGTGGGCGCGCTGCCTGTTTCCAACAGCGGTCTTCCTGGTTGGCACGGTGCTGCTCGCCCTGGTCTGGGACCGTTGGCTGCTGCCCTTCTTCGCGGGCCCGCCACCCTGGTAGTACTCCCACTCACATGGAATCTCGCGGCATGTCATGACCTCGCATTAACACCCCGACTCGAGGAACAACCATGCACTCATCCACACCCCAAGACGCATCGTAGCCATTGCGCATGTCCCGACGCAGCCTGCTCTCCGGGCTCGGCCTGGGCGCTGGCGCCGCACTGCTGGTGTCAACGGCTCCGCAGGCGCATGCCGCGGGAGTCGAAGTCAGCTTCACCCGTTTTCACCCGGAACCACAAACAAGGTAACGGGCAACCACCGGCGTGACCTGGACCGCGCTGCGCTGGGCCAACGGCTTCCATCTATGGAAGCCGGATGCCGTCGCCGTGCACTCCGTCGGGCCATCGCCGGTGCCTCGCAGACCCAGCGGCTGACCGGGCTTGAGACGGCCACCAGGGAGGACAACGCCGTCGATGCCGCCAGCAAGGTGCTCTACGGCATGGACGAGGAATGACGGCCGAACCATTGCCATTAGGCACTGATCGTCACGCCCGGCCACCACGGCCCGGCCCCCTGGCTATCCTGTCGGCGTGACCATCCCCAACCGCGGCCCGGAGTCCGCGTCCGCCCGCGTGCGCGGCGGACTCGATCTGGACGCCCTGCGCGCCGGCGTCGGCGGGGCGCTGCTGGCCGACATCGACCGAGCCGTCGCCTGGGACGTCCCCCTGAAGACCTCCTTCCGTGGCCTGACCCGCCGTGACGGCGTGCTCCTGCACGGCCCGGCCGGCTGGGGCGAGGTCGCCCCCTTCTGGGACTACGACGCCGACGCCGCCGCCCCCTGGCTGGCCGCCGCCCTGGAACAGGCCACCGTCGGCAACGCCGACCTGCCCCGCCTCCGCGAGACCATCCCCGTCAACATCACCGTCCCCGCCGTCGACCCCGACCGGGCGCGCGCCCTGATCGCCGAGGCGGGCACCGCCGCCGGGCCGGCTCGGCATGCCGCCACCCCTCCCAGCGCCCTCCCCGTCACCGTCAAGGTCAAGGTCGCCGGAGCGCGCGTCTCCGACCGCCAGGGCCTGGCCGCCGACCTGGAGCGCATCGAGGCGGTCCGCGACGCCATCGGCCCGCACGGCCGCATCCGCATCGACGTCAACGGCGCCTGGGACCTGGAGACCGCCCGCAGAATCCTGCCGCTGATGAATGCCGCCGCCCAGGGCCTGGAATACGTGGAACAGCCCTGCGGCTCCACGCAGGCGCTCGCCGACCTGCGCCGACTGGTGGACATCCCCATCGCCGCGGACGAGTCCATCCGCTTGGCCGCCGACCCGCTGGCCGTGGCCCGCCTGGACGCCGCCGACGTGGCCGTCCTCAAGGTCGCCCCGCTCGGTGGCGCCCGTCGCGCCCTGGCCCTGGCTGAGCGCCTGGGCCTGCCGGCAGTCGTCTCCTCCGCCATCGACACCAGCGTCGGCATCGGCGCGGGCGTCGCGCTGGCCGCCGCCCTACCCGGGCTCAAGCACGCCTGCGGGCTGGGCACCGTCCGGCTGCTCGCCCGCGACGTCGCCGCCCCCGCCGCCATCCCCGCCGACGGCGCCCTGCCGGTGCGCCCCGTGCACGTCTCGCGAGCGCTGCTGCGCACCGCCGCCGCCGACGCCGAACTCACCGCCCGCTGGCAGTTGCGCCTGAGCCACATCACGGCCGCCCTGCAGCGCCGACGCGAGCGGGAGCGCGCCCACGCCGGCAGCGTCGTGGCCGGACTGCCCCTATGAGCGCCGCCGACTCCACGGGCCGCAACAACGCGCGGCCCGGGACAGACTCGCATCCCGAGCCGCCCTCGCTCGTGGCTGCCCGCACCGTCGTCCGCGCCCTGATTCACGCCGGCGTGCACCAGGTGATCCTCGCCCCCGGCTCTCGCTCCGCGCCCCTGGTTCCGGCCCTGGCCGCCGCCGAGCGGGACGGGAAGCTGCGGGTGCGGGTGGTCCTCGACGAACGCAGCGCCGGCTTCGTCGCCCTGGGGTGCGCCCGCGCCGAACTGCTGGCCGGGCGCCGCCGTCCTGCCGCCGTCGTCACCACCTCCGGCACCGCGGTGGCGAACCTGCATCCGGCCGTCGCCGAGGCCGACGCCGCCGGCGTACCCCTACTGCTGGTGACCGCCGACCGGCCCCACGAGGCGGTCGGCACCGGCGCCAACCAGACCACCGAGCAGACCCGCATCTTCGGGGCCGCAGCGCGCCTGACGGTCGACCTGCCCGCCGACATCACCGCCGACCTGGGGCAGGCCGGCGTGCGGGCCGTCGCCGGCCAGGTGCGCCGGGCGGTAGACGCCGCCACCGGGGCACTCACCAACGACCCCGGGCCGGCCCAGCTCAACCTCCGCTTCCGGCCCCCGCTCGCGCCCGAGCCCGGAGCGGAGACGCCCGCCGGGACCGGGACGGCCCCGGGCGTTGCACCGCCGACACAAGTGGGCCTCCCCGAGACCTCGGGCGGGCCCGCCGCGCCGATCGCTCCCGTTCCCGCCGCCCCACAGCGTCCGGGGGCTGCGGAACAACCACGGCAGAACGCGGGGAACGGGTGTCGGGAGGAGCACGGCGTCGTCGTCGCGGGCGACGCCGTCGACGCCACCGGGCGGTACGCGCGCGCCCTGGCCGAGTACCTGGACTGGCCCCTGCTGGCCGAGCCGACCTCCGGCGCGCGCGGCGGCCCCCAGGCCCTGACCCGCTACGCCGAGCTGCTGAACACCCGAGCCGGCGCCCGGCTCGCCGCACAGGTTGAGCGCGTCGTGGTCGCCGGGCACCCCAGCCTCACCCGCCCGATCGGCGCCCTACTGGGCCGCGACGACCTGCGCATCGACGTGCTGACCGGTACGTCCCGCTGGACCGACGTCGCCGGCACCGCCGCATCCGTGGTGCCGCTCATGCCCGCCGCCCACCGGAACGCGCCCGCCGGCACCGCTGCGCCGTCGGCTCCCGCCGACCTGGCGGACGCCCTCGATCTGGGCCAGGGCCCACACGGCTGGACGGCGCGCTGGCACGCCGCCGTCGCCGCCCTGCCGGCCGACCCCGACCCGGCGCGCGCGGATATCCTCAGCGCGGACGCCGCCGTCACCGCCGTGTGGGACGCCGCCCTGCGCGCCCCCGTCGGCGCCGCGCCCCTGCTCGTCGTCGGCTCCTCCCTGACGATCCGCCGCCTGGACCGGCTGGCCGCGCCCGCCCGCGGCCCCGCGCCCGCCGCGATCGCCAACCGGGGCCTGGCCGGCATCGACGGCACCCTCGCCACCTCGCTCGGCGCCGCCATCACGGCCGGGCCCGTGCGCGTCGTCGTCGGCGACCTCACCTTCCTGCACGACGCCATGAGCCTGTCGCGCGGAAGCCTGGAGGCCGAGCCCGACCTACAGGTCATCGTCATCGACGACGGCGGGGGAGCCATCTTCTCCACCTTGGAGTACCCGGCCGTCACCCCGCCCGCGGACCTGGCCCGTTTCTTCACCACGCCGCAGGCCACCGATCCGGCCGCGCTCGCGGCCGCGCTGGGCCTCCGGGTGCACCGGCCCCCCGGCCTCGCTGCCTTGCGGGCGCTCCTGGACCAGCCCGTGCACGGACTGAGCCTGGTGCACGTGCGCCTCGCCGCCGAGGCGGGGGATAACAACTCCACGTGACACAGCCCGGCGCGCTCGCTCGGGCCCCACGCCCCGGTTCACAGGCAAGTCCCAGATGAGTGTCGGTGATGCCCCAGGTCGTGCGTATTAGGTGAGATTCGTTTAGTGAACGGGCCAACGGCCCGAGGAGGAGAGCCATGAGCACGAACGAGCCCTTTGCCGCATCCGGCGATGCCGCGCAGTCAGCCGGCGATGACACTCAGCAGCTGTCCGGCGGTGCGAGTTCATACCAGGGCGGCTCCGGCGGCGGCTCGGTCAGCTCGGGTTACGCGAGCAGTGCGGACTACTCCAGCAGCAATGCCGGCGCGGCCGACTCGGGTTATGCCGATGCCGGCTCCTCGCCCTACACCTCCGCGCCGCAGCCGCCCGCCGGATACAGCTTCGGCCGTCCCTCCGCATCGGCATCCAGCCCCTACGACCGGCCCGCACAGGGCGGCGGCTCCGGGGCCTTCGGCCAGCCCCCCTACCAGCCGCCGACGCCCTCCACCCCTGATTCCGGCCGCCGCGGCCCCGGCTGGGGCGGCGTCATCGTCACGTCCCTGGTCACCGCGCTGCTAGCCTGCGGCGGGACCGTGGCCGCGCTGCATCACTTCGACGACGACGCTCCCACCGCCTCCGTCTCCGCGCCCACCGCGATCGCCACCGGCGCCACCACCCAGACCGTCTCCTCTACCGGTACCGCCCCCGATTGGGAGGCCGTGACGGCAGCGGTCTCCAACTCCGTCGTATCCATCACCGTCGCCCTGAACGACGGCACCGCGGTGGGATCCGGCGTGATCTACGACGCCGACGGACACATCATCACCAACAACCACGTGGTTTCCGGCGCCAGCCAGATTCAGGTGACGCTCGCCGATGGGCGCATTTTCGACGCGGAGCTGACCGGCACCGACCCGACCACCGACCTGGCCGTCATCGAACTGGTCGACGCCCCGAGTGACCTCACGGTCGCCCGATTCGGCAACTCCGACGAGCTGGTCACCGGTGAGGACGTCATGGCGATCGGCAACCCGCTGGGGCTGTCCTCCACGGCCACCACCGGCATCATCTCCGCTCTGAACCGCCCCGTGGTCACCACCCAGGAGGAAACCGAGGAGCAGTCCGGATCCGCGTTGCCCGGCCAGCTCGGCGGCCTGCTGGGGCAGTCCCAGACCACCACGACACAGGTGTACACCAACGCCATCCAGATCGACGCGGCCATCAACCCCGGCAACTCCGGCGGCCCGCTGTTCGATGAGACCGGTGCCGTCATCGGCATCACCAGCTCGATCGCCAGTCTGTCCAGCTCCGCGGACTCCTCCGCGGGGTCGATCGGCATCGGTTTCGCGATCCCCTCCAACCTGGCGCAGAAGGTCGCCGACCAACTCATCGAGACCGGCACGGCGACACACGCCTACCTGGGCGTGTCCATCGGCGACGGCGGCGCCACCACCTCCGACGGCGTCACGCGTGCGGGTGCCGAGGTCGGCTCCGTCGAATCCGGCTCGCCCGCGGATCAGGCCGGCATCAAGCAGGGTGACGTCATCACCGCGATCGACGGCAAGGCCACCAGCCAGGCGGCCGCCCTGACCGGCTTCGTGCGCCAGTACTCGGCCGGCGACGAGGTGACGCTGACGATCATTCGCGACGGAGAAGAGCTCCAGGTGCCCGTGACCCTCAAGGAGCGCAAAGACTCCTGACCGCGTGGGCCCCTGTGCCCGCTGGCCGGCTCTCCTCTTCGCCGAGGTCGGTTGAAGTAACCGCCGAGGTCGGTAGATATGGGGTTCTTCAGGTTGGTGGGTGTGGTTGGTGGGGGGTGGGTGCTGCTGGCTGGGGGCGGAGGGCTGAGTCTGATCGTTGATGCCTGGGTCAGTAGCGTTTGAGGTCGTGTGCTGTGGCTGGCGGCGGGTGCATCGCCAACGCCGGGCTCCCGGGGTGCGTCTGCTCCGTCGCTTCGTTGCCGGGTGCGGGTCGGTCGGGGTGCTGGGAGGGGGTGGGTTGGGTTGTCTGGTGTGTTTTCCCGGGTGGGATCTGGCGCGTAGGTCGGCGCGGGCCCTGGCGGTTGGTACCTGTGGTTGACGGTTCGGCACTTAGCGCCGGCGATTCGTACCCTCTCGTGGCGGTTCGGCACCTAGAGGTACGTACCGTCCCATAGGAGTACGAATCGTTGATCAGAAGGTACGTACCGTCGTCGGAAGTGTCGAATCGTCGACCCGAGAAGGGGGCCCCGTCAGGCGAGCAGCCGAGTCCTCCCGCCCGAACCGCCGCATCCGCCGGGACCTGTTGTGGCCTGTCCAGGCTCGCGGCGATCAATTGCGCCTGCCCTTCCCATCGTGCCTGCCAGAATGTTCCTGCCGGACGTCCACAATGACTGCCGCCAGGCTCTTACCTGTGCACCACCACACCCGTGATCCCGAGGAGCCCCCCCGATTCCCGGGTCGGCTGTGCTCCCGTGGGACGGCTGTCATGTCGTTTTCCGACCTTGGGGTGCGGTTCACGACCACCCCAAGGTCGGAAACCAGCGCCGACCAGCGCTGACCGGTGCTTCGCGCTTGAGCTTGAGGGTGCGGCCGCATGGAACCACGATGCGGCAGGCCTCGCTCGGGCGCGGGAGGGCAGCCTGAGGACGGGCGGTGCTTGTGCTCGTGGTGCGAGGCCTCCCTCGGGCGCGGGAGGGCAGCGCCGCTGACCGCCCACATCCTCACGTCCAAAGACAAGCCATCCTCGGGCGCAGGAAGGTAGCGCTAGAGCGCGGGAGAGGCCGTCCTCGGACCGGCCAGAACACACCACCAGCCACACCCCCACACACGAAGAGCCCCGAAACCCTCCCGGATGTGGAGGGTTTCGGGCGGAAAAGGTCGTATTCGACGAGCGCGGGGTGCTCGAGTACGACCTCGCGAGCCCGAAGACGTCCCCGCGAGCCTCAGAACGACCCGACCCGGCCGGGCGAACACGACCTTCTACGCCCGAACACGACCTCGCGTGCCCGAAGACGACCTTACAAGCCCCAGAACGACCCGTCCTCGCCGGGCGAGTACGTCCTCTTCAGCCCGAACGCGACCCCGGCGGGTCGAGTACGACCTCCCCGCACCACACCCTCAAACCGGAAGAGCCCGATATGGCGAGCTGAGGCGTTTGCGGAACGGCGCACCGGCGCTCTTGATAAACTTATCAACGTGAGGACTCCTCTCGATTCGCCGTTCAGCCCCGGTTCGGACACGGTCCCCGAGGTGTGGGCCGGACGAGCCGATCAGCTCAGCGACTGGCGGGACGTGCTGCGACCGCGACGCCTGGCCGGCATCCACGAGCGGGGCCGTACGATCCTCGGAGAGGCGGGCTCGGGCAAGTCCTCACTGGTACGGCGGATCGCGCGTGACGCCACCGACGTCGGTGACTGGGTGACTCCGCAGCTGCGCATCCCTTCCGGAACCGACCCCATCAAGCGGCTCGCCGTGGCCCTGCTCGATCTGGCGTCGGCAGCGGGGCTGGCGACGGCCCGTGAGCAGCACATATCAGAACTCCTGCGGCGGGTAGAGACCGTGGCCATCTCCGGCGTCTCGCCGTCCGTGCGTGCGCAGGAGGGGCCGGAGCCGTACACCGTGTTGACCGACTTGCTGATCGAGATCGGACGCGCAGCCATTCAGCGCCGAGACGTCATGGTGCTAATCCACATCGACGAAGTACAGAACATCACCGATGAGAGCACCCGCTCGCAACTGCTGACCGCACTAGGTGACGCCCTCGCGTACGAGGAGACCATTGCCGTCCCCGGAGGCATGCAGGTGGATCGCGGCCTTCCGATCGCCGTGTACTTGACCGGATTACCCGAGTTCGCAGATACGGCGGGTGCCCGTACAGGAGCAACCTTCGCGCGCCGTTTCCGCACCATCACCCTCGATGCTATCGACGACACAGCTCTCATGGCCGCGCTGCAGCCCTTTGTCACGGACGGCTGGTCAATCGCCAATGACGGCGGCGATGCGGATCGAGTGTTCATGGAACCCGCGGCGCAGCGCGCCATCGTGGAGCTTTCTTGCGGAGAGCCGTTCCTTTTCCAGCTCGCGGGGGAGCGCGCCTGGTATGCCGGTACCGGCAATCTCATCACTGCTACGCAGGTGCGAACCGGGTGGCGTGACGCCGCCCCAGAGGCCGAAGCGCACGTACAGCGCATCCTGGATCGACTCCCCGGGCGCGAACGGCAGTTCCTCGAGACCATGGCTGGTTTGGAGCCCGAGGAGCGCACCCTGACCAATATCGCCCGGGCCGCCGGCTATGCGAAGGGGACCGACGCCGGACCTACGGCGCAGCGCTTGGACCTCACCCGACGCATTATCCGCCGCACCAGGCCCTACAGCTTCCGCCATCGCGCCATCGAGGCCTACCTCACCTCCGACTGGCCCTGGTAGCCCCGGGGCTGTGCGGCGTCAACGCCGAGCGCAGCGCGGGTGCCAGCTGCGCCACGACGTCGTCGGCCGACAGCGAGGCGACCGGTTCGAGCCGCAGCAGGTAGCGGGTCAGGAACAGGCCGGAGAAGATCGTTGCCGCCGTGGCCGCTCGCCGTTCGGCGTCCGAGCCGCCGATGTGCTCGGTCAGGCGCCCGACCATCTCCGTGTGCAGATATTCCCGTAGCACCCGCAGCGCGGCCTCGGAGGTGAGGGCATCGGCGAACAGGCGGGCGAGCCCATCGCGGTAGCCGGGGCGGTCCCATGCGGACAGCGCCGAGCGCAGCAGCGCCGGCGCCAGGTGTTCCGGCGCGACCTTGGCGGAGACGATGTCGAAGCCCCGCGCCGGGCTCAGCGCCAGCTCCGCGACCGCGCGGAAAAGTCCCTCCTTGGAACCGAAGTAGTAGGTGATCAGGGAGTGGTCCACGTCGGCCTGCGCCGCAATTGATCGCAGCGACGTGCCGGCGTAGCCGTCCTGTTCGAAACGCTTCCGAGCGGCGGCCAGGATTCGTTCGCGGGTGTTCGAGGGACCAGAGGGGCGGCCACGCCGTTTATTCACCACAGTAGAAATCATGGTGGGCGCAGGCGTTTCCTGGCAAGCATGAGCCCTTCGGAAGCCCTCGCCATCAGCCCCTCGGAAGCCCCCGCCATCAGCTTCCGCGAACTGCGCATGGAGTTCCGACGCCGCCGATCCCGGCCCCTGGTTGCGCTCGACTCGCTCACCCTCGACGTGGCCCCCGGCCAGGTCTTCGGCCTGCTGGGGCCCAACGGCTCCGGGAAGACCACCTCGGTGAATCTGCTATGCGGACTGCTACGGCCCACCGGCGGCACGGTACTGGTGGAGGGCATCGACGTGCGCGACGACGTCACCGCGGTGCGGGCGCGTCTGGGCGTTGTCCCTCAGGAAACCGCCCTGTACAACGACCTGAGCGCCGATGAGAATCTTTCCTTCCACGCGCGCCTGTACGGCGTCGCCCGCGCGCAGCGCCGCACCCGCATCAACGAGGTACTCGAGCTTGTCGGGCTGGAGGAGCGTCGCGGTGACCGCGTGGGCACCTACTCCGGGGGTATGCAACGCCGGCTCGCCCTGGCTCGGGCACTGCTGACCCAGCCGAGCGTCGTCGTCCTTGACGAGCCCACGCTGGGGGTGGACGTACAGTCCCGCGCCGCCCTGTGGGAACGAGTGCGACGCATCGCCTCCGAAGGCGGCACCGTACTGCTGACCACGAACTACATGGAGGAGGCACAGGCGCTGGCGGACAACCTCGCCATCCTCGACCACGGTGCGCTGATCGCCACCGGCACCCCGGACCAACTGCGCGGACGCCTCGGCAAGACCTTCATCGACGTGCGCTGCAGCCGCCCCGATCCCGGACTCGAGCATCTGGCCGGCGTCACGGGAGTCTCCTGGCGCGACGGCGTCGCCGCGGTGGCCGCGGACGGCTCACCCGCCACCACCCGCGCCATCCTCGACTGGTTCGCCGAGCACGATCCCGGGTCCGCCCTGGTGGGGGTGCGCCGCCCCGACCTCAACGACGTGTTCCTGGACCTGACCGGCAAGGCACTGCGCGACGGGGGAGAGTCATGACCGGCGCCCGGGCCGCCGTTGCCATCGCGGTTAAGGACTGGACCAGGTTTGTGCGTCAACCCTTCCTCATGGTCATCAGCGTGGTCATCCCGCTGGTGTTCATCTTCTTCTACTCCCTGGTAATCCCCGTATCCAACAACAACCCGATCATGATCGCCGACCTGGACGGCGGTCCCGTCGCAGAGCGCCTGAGCGAGGTCATGCGCACCATCCAGTCCGACGAGGGCCCCTACTACGACGTGCGCACAACCGACCCCGAAACCGCGCTGAAGGCCTTCGATGACACAGAGGCGCTCGCCGTCGTCATCATTCCGGACGGGTTCTCCCAGGCCGTCGCCGCCGGGGACGCCCGGGTGGAGCTGCGGCTGAACAACATCAACTCCGACTACTCCAAGAACCTG
The DNA here is from genome assembly GCF_900098745.1 of Actinomyces glycerinitolerans. Lineage (GTDB taxonomy): Bacteria > Actinomycetota > Actinomycetes > Actinomycetales > Actinomycetaceae > Actinomyces > Actinomyces glycerinitolerans. The sequence goes on along the minus strand of NZ_FQTT01000011.1, from coordinate 192,062 downwards.
CGTCTGCGCCTGGACGCGGCGGTGGGCGCGCTCAATGAGGAACTGGCCGGCCCGGTGGTGGAGGTGGAGGAGACCCGCTGGCTGCCCACCGACCCCACCATGCTCGGCTACATCTCCACCAGCCTGCTCCTGTTCGGCTGCCTGTACGCCGCCATGGTCAACACCGGCCTGCAGATCGCCGCGGAGTGGAACGACCGCACCGTCAAGCACCTGCTGCTGGCGCCGCTCGGACGTGGCGCGCTCGTGGCGGGCAAGGTGATTGCGGGGCTGGGGCAGTCGCTGGCATCGGTGGCTCTGGTGCTCCTGGTGCTCGTGGTCGGCTTCGACTTCCAACCCAGCGGCAGCCTGCTGGCCATGGCGGGCATCGTCGGGGTGGTGCTGCTCATGGGAGCAGGCATCGGCATGGTGGTCGGAGTCGCTTCGAAGAAGACCCTGGCGACGGCGTCGGGCCTGATCACTGCGGCGGTGGCCCTCTTCCTGGTGTCAGGGAACGAGGAGTCCATGCGCGGGCTCGCCTGGGGACAGCCGATCACCGCGCTGTGGCAGCTGTCCCGGACACTGCCCACCACCTACGCCTTCATGAGTGCCCGCTCCATCTTCCTCACCGGCGACACCTCGGATCTGGCCCGCAACCTCGCCATCGTGCTGATTTCAACGGCGGCGATTCTGGGCCTGGCCGGATGGCTGCTGCGCCGCGCCTACACCCACCTGACCGGAGGACAGTGAAACAGACCATGATGCAGAGCAGCCAGACACGCCGAATCTCGGGGCACTTGGACCGCGTGGGTGCCGTCGCCCGCAAGGATCTGCGTCAGTGGGCCCGCGACCGACAGGCCCTGGCCGGCCCCATGCTCATCCCGCTGGTGCTGATGTTCCTGTGCGGCATCCTGTTCGGCTTCGGTGGAGACGAGTGGAACATCGGACTGGTCAATGAGGGGGAGGGGCCGCACGCGGCCGCCTTCGAGGCGGAGGTTCGCGGCCTGCGCAGCAACATCAGCCCCTACTTCCGCGTGGTGACCACCGACGCCGAGCGGGCCGAGCAGTTGGTGGCCGCCGGCCGCCTGCACCTGGTGGTCACCATCCCAGCCGACTTCGATGAACGCGTCGAGGCGGGGCAGACCCCGGTACTGCACACCAGGACCTACAACATCAACACCGACATGATGAAGAACGCCCGCCTGCGGCTGAGTCGCGCAATACAGGACTACGCCGCCGCGCAGGCGCCCGGCGCCGCGCCGGTCACCGTCATCCAGACGACTACCCGCTCAGACGACGTATGGCGGCGCACCTTCATCGGACACAGCGCCGTCATCCTCGCAGTCATGGTCGGCTCCGCCCTCAACGCTGCGATCATGGTTGCGCGCGAATGGGAGCACCGCACCGTCAAGGAGGTGCGGCTCGCGCCCCGGCCCCTGGGCGATGTCACCGCCGGAACACTGGTCGCCGCCGTCATCGCCGGAGGCATCAGCACCCTGGTCACGCTGGCGGTCGCGGCGGCCGTCTTCGGGGTACGCATTCCCATGGGGCGCTTACCGGCGCTGGCGGCCCTGGCCGCATTGACCTCATTGGCGTGTGCCGGGTTCGGCGTCGCGATCGGTGCCTGGCTGCGGGACTATCGCACCGTGCAGCCACTGCTCATGATCACCTTTGCGGGATCGTTCTTCGCCTCGGGCGGCTTCTCGTCGCTCGCCACCCTGCCCCGTGCGGTGCAGACATTCGACCGCTTCTGGCCACCGGCCTACGTGTTCGAGACCATGCAGGCCCAGGCGTGGATGACCGCGCCACCATCGGCGATGCCGGCGCTGACCGGCTGCGCCGTGGCCGCCGCGGTGGGAGTTGGGCTTGGGGCGTGGGCCCTGCGCCGGCGGCTATAGGCGGGCTAGCCAGTTCGAGGGCGTGGTGTCTGACGGGTCCAATCAGCATGGATCCGCTCGACGGCTAGACGTCCGCGCCCAGGGCGGTGAGCATGGGGCGCATCTTCGCCGTGGTTTCAGCCAGTTCGTCGGCGGGCACCGACTCGGGCATGATCCCGCCACCGCCGAACACCCGCGCCGGCGCCTCCGGTCCCACCCCGCCGGGCGGCAGCGCGGCACTGCGCAGCGCGATGCACCACTCGCCCTCGCCGTGCCAGTCCACCCAGCCGACCGGACCGGCGTACCGGCCGCGGTCCATGCCCTCGACCTCGGCGATGACGCGGGCGGCCGCGGCAGTGGGGGTGCCACAAACGGCGGCGGTGGGGTGCAGCGCGCCCACCAGGGACAGCGCCCCCGTGTCCCCGGCGACCACGCCGGTGATGTCGGTGGCCAGGTGCAGTACGTTCGGTAGTGTCAGCACCCGTGGCGCGGCGGCCTCCACGACCGAGCACAAGGGCTCCAGGGATGAAAGCGCCGAGGCGCGCGCGAACTCGTGCTCGGCCCGGTTCTTCGCCGACGCCGCCAGCCACTGCGCAAGTCGCTCCGCCTCGCGCTCGCGGGTCGCCGCGTCACCCGGGCGACGGCGCGCGGTGCCTGCCAGCACCCGGCTGGCGAGGCGCCGATTCTCCAGCCGCACCAGCAGCTCCGGGGTGGCTCCCACCGTGGAATCCACGGCGAAGGTCCAGCACGACGGGTAGTTCGCCCCCAGGCGCCGCAGCAGATCACCGGTCGCCAGGGGCGCTGCCGGCCTCACCAGCAGATCCCGCGCCAGCACCACCTTGCGCGCCTCGCCGGCGGCTATGCGCCGACGCACCTCCGCGACGGCGGCCAGGTAGTCGGCCTCGAGCAGTGCCCCGGCCGAGACCACGGGGGCGTCGGGGGAGGGGACATCCGTCTGGGCGGACGCCGGCGGGCGCAGCCGGGCCAGTACCTCCGCCAACTCCGGGTGCGCCTCGCCATCGGCCACGGCGGTGGTCAGCCACGCCCCGGAGTCATCCAGGCCCACGAGCACGCGCGGCACCGTCAGCACGGAGACGGCGGCGGAGGCGGGGGAGAAGGCGATGGTGCCCAGGGCCACCGGGCCGGTGCCGGGCCGCACCAGCGCGTCGCGCCACCAGGAGGCGTACACGGTGGCCCGCCAGGCGCTCCGCAGCGCCTCAATCCGGTCCGGCCCCTGCGCCTCCAGCCGCAGCGCCTGCCCCCAACCGACCAGGCCGCGCCCGTGCCGCACCCAGCTGACGACATCCTCCCGCCCCGCCAGGAGGTCGAGCAGTCCCGTGCCGCCGTCGCCGCCCTCCGGGGTGATGACGCCGGCGGGCAGGGCAACGGTGCGGAAGGACAGGCGTGTCGGGGCGGTGGTGGCTCGCCACGCGGACGAGGTCGATGCGGCGGGCGCGGGGTGGGCCGAGGAGTCCGGGGCGGGCCCGGGAGCACCCACCTCAGGCCTCCGGGGCCGTCGGCGCGGCGTCGGCGGCGTCGTCCGCGGGGATCCCCGGCTTGGTGGCGCGGTGGATGGCCACGATCCCGCCGGACAGGTTCTTGTAACCCACGCCCCGCCAGCCGGCGTCCTGGATCAGTGCGGCCAGGGCCTCCTGGTCGGGCCAGGCCAGGATCGACTCGCCCAGGTAGCCGTAGGCGTCGGCATTGGAGGACACCAGCCTCCCGGCCGCCGGCAGGGCAGTGCCCAGGTAGAAGCAGTACAGGCGCCGGAACGCCGCATGCACGGGGGTGGAGAACTCGGCGATCACCAGCCGCCCACCGGGCCGAGTCACCCGCGCCATCTCCGCCAGCGCCGCCGCCGTGTCCTGCACATTGCGCAGTCCGTAGGAGACGGTGACCACGTCGAAGTCGGCGTCGGGGAAGGGCAGGGCGGCGGCGTCGCCGACCACGAACTCGATCTCGGGGTGGCGGCGGCGTCCCTCGGCCACCATGCCGGCGGAGAGGTCGCAGGCCACCACCTGTGCGCCGTCGGCCGCGTAATCGACGCTGGAGGTGCCGGTGCCGGCGGCCAGGTCTAGCACCCGCATGCCGGGGCGGGCCGCGACGGTCGCGCGCGTGACCGCGCGCCACATGCGCACCTGCCACAGGCTCATGACGTCATTAGTCAGGTCATAGCGGCGCGCGACGGCGTCGAACATGCCCGCGACCTCGCGCGGGTCCTTGGCGAGAGAGGCTCGACTCATGGGCCGATCCTCGCAGATTCCGCGGCCGCCTCCGACACGCCGGGCCGCCCGCGTCGGGGGAGTGCCGGCGCCGCCGCGTCAACGGGGACTAATTCGCAAGGCAAGGTATGTCTAAATAGGTGACCCGTGTTGCCCTCCCGGGGCCGCCCCCGAGCGCGTCGGGAACACGAAGTTCTGGGAATTCCGGGGGAAAACCGCTCGGCCCGCGCCGAGCCGCCGCCCCCTGCCTGCGGCGCCGGGAACAGTCGGTAATGTCTTCGGCGGTCCCGTCTGCCTGCAGGGCCGTGGCCGTCCGGCGGCCAGCATCCCCACCCGTACGAGCGCAAACGAAGGAGGCGCGCAGTGACGACCGAGCAGCTGAGCGCCGATGTCGTAGTCGTGGGGGCCGGTCCCGCCGGATCCTCCGCCGCCTACCACCTCGCCAAGCTCGGTTTGGACGTGCTGCTGCTCGAGCGCCACGAACTCGGCCGCGACAAGGTCTGTGGGGACGGGCTCACCCCCTCCGCCGTGCGTGAATTGGTCAACATGGGTGTGGACACCTCCACCTGGCGGCGCAACCGGGGGCTGCGCGTCATCGGCGGCGGGCATCAGCTGCATATTCCCTGGCCCGAGCAGGCCAGCCTGCCCGCCTATGCGCTGGCGCGACGCCGCAGCCAGCTGGATCGGGACCTGGCCACCCACGCCGTCGTCGCCGGCGCCCGTCTGCTCACCGGCGTCACCGCCACCGCCCCCGTCACCGGCCCCTCGGGGCGCGTCACCGGCGTGCAGGTCCGCCCCACCCCGCGCCACCCCGAGCCCGGCGTCGAGGCGCCCACCACCATCACCGCCCCGCTGATCATGGACGCCGGCGGGGTCTCCGCCCGCCTGGCCACCGCCGTCGGCCGCACCCGCGACGAGCGTCGACCGCTGGGAGTGGCCGTGCGCGCCTACTTCCGCTCCCCGCGCGCCGACGACGACTGGATGGAGTCCCGCCTGGAACTGTGGGACGGACCCGCCGGCCACTCCGACCTGCTGCCCGGTTACGGCTGGATCTGGAGCGTGGGCGACGGTCTGGTCAACGTGGGCCTGGGGTCGGTGAGCTCGACGCCGGCGGCCGCCTCCACCCGTGGCATCGACTACCGCGCCGTGTTCAAGCGCTGGCTCGCGCACGTGCCCGCATCCTGGGGCTTCACCCCCGAGAACCAGGTCGGCCGCATCGCCTCGGCCGCCCTGCCCATGGCCTTCAACCGCAAGCCCCACTACGCCGACGGGCTCATGCTGCTGGGCGACGCCGGCGGCATGGTCTCGCCCTTCAACGGGGAGGGCATCGCCCAGGCGCTCGCATCCGGGCGCCTGGCGGCCGAGGCGGCGGCCCAGGCGGCGGCGCGTCCCACGGCGTCGGGCCGTGAGCTCGCCCTGTCCCAGTACCCCGCCGCCCTGGAGGCGCAGATGGGCGGCTACTACACGCTGGGCCGCATTTTCGTGGCCCTGATCGAGCATCCCGAGGTGATGCGCGTGTGCACCCGCTACGGGCTGCCCCGCAAGCGCCTCATGCGGCTCGTCGCCAAGCTCCTGTCCGACGGCTGGGAGCGCCGCGGCGGCGACGGAATCGACCACTTCATCCAACTTCTGACAAGGATGGTGCCGGCAGCATGAACCCCTACGTCTCTCTGCTCATCATGGCGGCGGTCGCCATGGTCATCGCCATCGGTGGCCTGGTGCTGTCCGCCATCGTGAGCCCCAACCGGCGCAACCGGGTCAAGGTCGCCAACTACGAGTGCGGCATCGACCCCACCCCGACCAACACCGACCACGGGCGCTTCCCGGTGGCCTTCTACCTGGTCGGCATGACCTTCATCATCTTCGACGTCGAGGTCGTCTTCCTCTACCCCTGGGCCACCGCCTTCGCGCAACTGGGCTTCTTCGGGTTGAGCGCCGCCCTCGTCTTCATCGCCCTGATCACGGTGCCCTACGTCCTCGAGTGGCGCCGTGGCGGCCTGGACTGGGAGTAAGGAGTAACCCCTCATGGACATGCACGAGTACCGGGAGAAGATGCTCCACATCCCCTCCAAGCGGGATGACCCGTACGCCCAGGCGCTGGAAAGCGTCGAGGGCCCCGGCTTCATGCTCACCACGGTGGAGAAGCTCGCCGACCTGGCGCAGGCGCGCTCGCTGTGGCCGGTGACCATGGGCCTGGCCTGCTGCGCCATCGAGATGATGGCCACCGGCACGCCCCGCTTCGACATGGCCCGCTTCGGCTGGGAGGTCTTCCGCGCCTCCCCGCGCCACTCCGACGTCATGATCGTCTCCGGCCGCGTCTCCCACAAGATGGCACCGGTGGTGCGCAACGTCTACGACTCCATGCCCGAGCCCAAGTGGGTCATCTCCATGGGGGCCTGCGCCTCCTCCGGCGGCGTGTTCAACAACTACGCCGTGGTCCAGGGCGCCGACCACATCGTGCCGGTGGACATCTACCTGCCCGGCTGCCCGCCCCGCCCCGAGATGCTCCTGAACGCCATGCTCGAGCTCACCCGCCAGATCGAGCGCAAGCCGATCTTCGCCCACCGCGAGGAGATCGCCCGCGCCGTCGAGGCCGCCGCCCTCAAGGCCACCCCCACCGCCGAGATGAAGGGGCTGCTCGCATGAGCACCGACAACGCCGCGAACCCCACAGCCGAGCCCGACGCCGTCGCCGAGACCGCCCCCGCCGTCCCGGAGATCGCCGGCCAGCCGGTGCGCGAGGAACTGCGCCTGGAGGTCATCGGTGCCCACACCGGCCAGTTCGGCGCCGCCGACGCCGGCGACACCACCGGCTACGGCGACACCACCAGCGTGGTCGCCCTCGCGCCCGCCGCCACCCGCCCCTACGGGGGGTGGTTCGACGACGTCGTCGACGCCCTGATCGAGGACCTCACCGAGGCGGGGGTCGAGCCGGCCGCCGCCATCGAGAAGGTCGTCGTCGAGCACGACGAGCTGACCGTGTTCGTCACTCGCGAGCACCTGCTGGACGTGGCCCGCCCCCTGCGTGACGACCAGGACCTGCGCTTCGAGCTGTGCCTGGGCGTCACAGGCGTGCACTACCCGGGCGACGCCGGCCGCGAGCTGCACGCCTGCTACGAGCTGATCTCCCTGACCCACGGCGCCCGCGCCCTGCGCCTGGAGGTCACCTGCCCCGCCTCCGACCCGCACGTGCCCTCGCTCGTGCCGGTGTACCCGGGCAATGACTGGCACGAGCGCGAGGCCTGGGACCTGATGGGCATCGTCTTCGACGGCCACCCCAACCTGACGCGCTCGGCCATGCCCGACGACTGGGTCGGGCACCCCCAGCGCAAGGACTACCCCCTCGGCGGCATCCCCGTCGAGTACAAGGGCGCCTCAACCGCCACCGCCGACACCCGGAGGTCGTACCGCTGATGAGCAACATGCACGCCACCGGCCCCGCCACCGACTCCCTCGCCGACGGCGCCCCCCAGTTCACCGCCAACGGCGGCGACTGGGACGACATCGCCGCCCAGATCGCCGCCCGTGATGAGGAGGACCGCCTCCAGCACGACCGCGTCGTGGTCAACATGGGCCCGATCCACCCCTCCACCCACGGGGTGCTGCGCCTGCTGCTGGAGACGGACGGGGAAACCGTCACCGAGCTGCGCGCCGGCACCGGCTTCCTGCACACCGGCATCGAGAAGAACATGGAGTACCGCACCTGGGTGCAGGGGGAGACCTTCGTAACCCGCATGGACTACGTGGCCCCCTTCTTCCAGGAGGTCGGCTACGCCCTGGCGGTGGAGAAGCTCCTGGGCATCACCGACGACGTCCCCGAGAAGGCGACCGTCGCCCGCGTGGTGCTCATGGAACTCAACCGGATCGCCAGCCACGTGGTGGCCATCGGCTCGGCCGGCAACGAGATGGGCGGCACCACGCTGATGACCATCTCCTTCCGCTGCCGCGAGAACATCCTGCGCGCCTTCGAAATGGCCACCGGGCTGCGCATGAACCACGCCTACGTGCGCCCCGGCGGCCTGGCCCAGGACCTGCCGGAGGGATTCACCGACTTCGTCCGCTCGGTCATGCCCAACATCAAGAACGACCTGGGCGAGCTGGAATCCCTGCTCATGGCCAACCCGATTCTGAAGTCCCGGTTCGTGGGCATCGGCGAGATGAGCCTCGCCGCCGCCATGGCCATGGGACTGACCGGCCCGTGCGTGAAGGCGGCCGGCTATCCGCTGGACATGCGCAAGCTGCGCCCCTACTGCGGGTATGAGACCTACGACTTCGAGGTCCCCGTCTACGACAACTCCGACTGCTACAACCGGCTGCGGGTCCGCTTCGACGAGTGCTACCAGTCGCTCAAGATCGTCTCCCAGGCGCTGGACCGGCTCGACGAGATCGCCGCCCGCGGCGACGATCCGTCCAACACCGTCATGGTCGCGGACCCGACCATCGCCTGGCCAGCCCGCATGGCCATCGCCACCGACGGGCAGGGCCAGTCCCTGGAGCACGTCAAGGAGATCATGGGCACCTCCATGGAGTCCCTGATCCACCACTTCAAGCTCGTCACCCAGGGGTTCCGGGTACCGGCCGGGCAGGTGTACCAGACCGTTGAGCACGCCAAGGGCGTCCTCGGCATCCAGGCCGTCTCCGACGGCGGCACCCGCCCCTACCGGGTCCACTTCCGCGACCCCTCCTACTCCAACCTGCAATCGCTGGCCATGATGTGCGAGGGCGGCATGATCGCCGACGTCGTCGCCTCACTGTCCTCGATCGACCCCGTCCTGGGAGGCGTGGACCGCTAATGAGCACCCTTGAGAACACCCCCGCCCCGGCCGACGCCGCCGGCATCGCCCTCGGTTACGCCCCCGACGTGGCCGCCCGCCTGGACGCCGACATCGCCGAGATCATGTCCCGCTACCCGGCCGGGCATGAGCGCAGCGCCATCATCCCCATGCTGCACCTGATGCAGAGCGTGGACGGCTACGTGTCCCCGGCCGGCATCGCCCTGGTCGCCCAGAAGCTGGGGCTGACCCGCTCCGAGGTGTCCGCCGTCGCCACCTTCTACAGCCAGTTCCGCCGGCATCCCGCCGGCGAGTACCACGTGGGCGTGTGCACCAACGCGCTGTGCGCCGTCATGGGCGGCGACGACGTCTGGCAGGCCGTCAGCGAGCACACCGGCCTGGGCAGCGACGAGACCAGCGCGGACGGCCGCATCAGCCTGGAGCGGGTGGAGTGCAACGCCGCCTGCGACTACGCCCCCGTGGTGATGGTCAACTGGGAGTTCTTCGACAACCAGACCCCCGCCTCCGCCGTGGACCTGGTTGAGCGGCTCGAACGCGGCGAGGACATCACCCCCACCCGCGGCCCGGAGACCGTGCCCACCTTCCGGGAGAACGAGCGGCTGCTGGCCGGCTTCGACGACGGCCGCGCCGACGAGGGCATTGCCGCCGGCGAGTCCAGCCTGCGCGGTCTGCGCCTGGCTCGTGAGCACGACTGGACCGCTCCCCGCGAGCAGCCCGCCGCCGAGGCGGCCCACACCGACGCACCCACTCAGGAGGAGGACAAGTGAGCGAGCAGACTCCCGGCTCCGCGGAGCCGACCTTCACCGCCCCGGGCACCCTCACCCCGGTCGTCACCGACATGTGGGACAAGCAGCGCTCCTGGACGCTGGACGCCTACCGGGACGCCGGCGGCTACCAGGGCCTGGCCCGCGCCAAGACCATGAGCGCCGGTGAGCTGGTCGATCTGGTCAAGGCCTCCAACCTGCGCGGCCGCGGCGGCGCCGGCTTCCCCACGGGCCTGAAGTGGTCCTTCCTGCCCGCCCCGGATGGCCTGCCCCGTTACCTGGTGGTCAACGCCGACGAGTCCGAGCCCGGCACCTGCAAGGACATGCCCACGCTGATGGCCAACCCCCACGCCCTGGTCGAGGGCGTCGCCATCACCTCCCGCGCCATCGGCGCCGACCGCGCCTTCGTATACGTGCGCGGCGAGGTCGCCCACGCCTACCGGCGACTGCTGCACGCCATCCACGACGCCACCGACGCCGGCCTGCTCGACGACGGCTTCGGCCTGGACGGCCAGCAGCCGCTGAAGATCGTGGCGCACGCCGGCGCCGGCGCCTACATCTGCGGTGAGGAGACGGCACTGCTGGACTCCCTGGAGGGACGGCGCGGCCACCCGCGCCTGCGGCCCCCCTTCCCGGCCGTGCAGGGCCTGTACGCCCGCCCCACGGTCATCAACAACGTGGAGACGATTTCCTCCGTGCCCGGGGTGCTGACCCGCGGCGCCGCCTGGTACTCCTCCATGGGCACCGAGCGTTCCAAGGGACACGGCCTGTTCTCCGTGACCGGGCACGTGGTTAACCCCGGCCAGTTCGAGGCCCCCTTCGGCATCACCATGCGCGAGCTGATCGAGCTGGCCGGGGGCATGCGGCCCGGCCACAAGCTGAAGTTCTGGGTGCCGGGCGGCTCCTCCACCCCCATCTTCGGTCCCGAGGAGTTGGACGTCCCGCTCGACTACGAGTCCGTGATCGGTGCCGGCTCCCTGCTGGGCACCCGCGCCCTGCAGGTCTTCGACGACACCGTTTCGGTGGTGCGGGTGGTGTCCCGCTGGACCGAGTTCTACCAGCACGAGTCCTGCGGCAAGTGCACCCCCTGCCGCGAGGGCACCTACTGGATGCGGCAGATCATGACCCGCCTGGAGGCCGGGCAGGGCCGGCCCGGTGATGTGGAGAAGCTGGAGGACATCGCCGCCAACATCTCCGGCCGCTCGTTCTGCGCCCTCGGGGACGCCGCTGCCACCCCGATCGCGTCGGGCATCAAGCGTTTCCGCAGCGAGTTCGAGGCCGGCTACACCACTCCCGCTGCCGAGCTGTTCCCGCCGGCGGCCTCCTCCATTGTCAACAGCCAGGCTCAGAGCGGACGGTGACCAGATGACTGACACGGTCAACATCACGATCGACGGCACGCACCTCGAGGTTGAGAAGGGCACGCCGATCATCCGTGCCGCCGAGCGGGCCGGCGTGCGCATCCCGCGCTTCTGCGACCACCCGCTGCTGTCGCCGTCGGCGAACTGCCGCCAGTGCCTGGTGGAGGTGGCCGCGCCCGGCCGCGACGGCGTGGTCCGCCCCATGCCCAAGCCCCAGCCCGCCTGCGCCACCGCCGTCTCCGACGGCATGGAGGTCTCCACCCAGGCCACCAGCCCGATGGCCGCCAAGGCGCAGGCCGGCAACATGGAGTTCCTCCTGATCAACCACCCGCTGGACTGCCCGGTGTGCGACAAGGGCGGCGAGTGCCCCCTGCAGAACCAGGCGCTGGAACTCATGGCGACCGGCGCCCAGGCGGTCACCCGTTTCACCGACGTCAAGCGCACCTTCCCCAAGCCGCTGCGCCTGACCAGCAACATTCTGCTGGACCGCGACCGCTGCATCCTGTGCCAGCGCTGCGTGCGCTTCGCCGACCAGATCGCCGGCGACCGCTTCATCACCCTGCAGGGGCGCGGCGCCGGCCACGCGGGCGGCGAGATCACCGGCGGGCTCTACTCCGAGCAGATCGGGCGCTTCGACGCCGGCGTGCTCGACTTCCACAACCCCGAAGCCACCGCGCCCACCCAGACCGTGCGCGGCGGCGAGCACCTGGTGACCGAGGACGACCTCACCGGCCCGGGCGGGCAGCCCGGCGTCGTCGACGGCACCGTCTACGGGCCCGGCACGCTCGGCGGGGCCGAGGAGCTGGACGTCTCCGGGCGCCCCTTCGCCTCCTACTTCTCCGGCAACATCATCCAGATCTGCCCGGTGGGCGCCCTGACCAGCGCCCGCTACCGGTTCCGGGCCCGCCCCGACGACCTGGTGTCCACCGACACTGTCACCGAGCATGATGCCTCCGGCTCCGCCCTGCGCGTGGACATGCGCCGCGGCGTGGTGTTGCGCCGTCTTGCCGGCAACGACCCGGAGGTCAACGAGGAGTGGATCACCGACAAGGACCGCTTCGCCTTCCCCTGGTCCACCCTGGAGGACCGGCTGGACGTGCCGCTCGTGCGCGACGAGAACACCGGTGAGCTGGTGCCCACCTCCTGGTCCGACGCCCTGGACGTGGCCGCCCGCGGCCTGACCGCCGCCCGCGCCGACGGCGGGGTGGGGCTCCTGCCGGGCGCCCGCCTGACCCTGGAGGACGGCTGGGCCTGGTCCCGGTTCGCCCGCACCGTGCTGGGCACCAACGACATCGATCAGCGCGTGCGCGACCATTCCCCCGAGGAGGACTCCTTCCTCGCCGCCCGCGTGGCCGGCACCGGCCTGGGCGCGGTCACCTACCGGTCGCTGGAGAGCGCCGGCCAGGTGCTGCTGATCGCCCTGGAGCCCGAGGACGAATGCGGCTCGCTGTTCCTGCGGCTGCGCAAGGGGGTGCGCGCCGGGGGCGTCAAGGTCGCCACCGTCGCGAACCTCGCCTCGGCCGGCTCGCGCAAGCTCGACGCCGACGTCATCCTCGCCGCCCCCGGCACCGAGGCCCGCGCCGTCGCCCTGCTGTCCCAGACCCACCCGGAGCTGACCCGGGCCCTGGGGGAGGACGGCGCCACCATCCTGGTGGGGGAGCGGGCCGCCGCCGTACCCGGCCTGCTGTCCGTGGTGGACACGCTCGCCAAAGCCACCGGCGCCCGCCTGGCCTGGGTGCCGCGCCGCGCCGGTGAGCGCGGCGGCATCGAGGCCGGCCTGCTGCCGCACCTGCTGCCCGGTGGCCGCCCCGTCGCCGACCCCGCCGCCCGCGCCGAGGTCCAGCAGCTGTGGGCGCCCGGCGGCGGCCTGAACGCCCCCGACCCGCTGCCCGCGCAGCCGGGCCGTGACGCCACCGCCATCCTGGACGCCCTCGCCGACGGCGAGCTCGGCGGCGTCGTGATCGGCGGCGTCGACCTGCGCGACTTCCCCGACCCGGGCCTGGCCCGCACCGCCCTGGCCGCCTCCGGCTTCACCGTGCAGTTGGAGGTGCGCCGCAGCGAAGTCAGCGAGCACGCCGACGTGGTGCTGCCGGTGGCGCCGCCCGTGGAGAAGAACGGCACCTTCGTCAACTGGGAGGGGCGCGTGCGCCCCTTCGGGCAGGCCCACGTCTCCCGCGCCCGCACCGACCGGCAGGTGCTGGCCGCACTTGCCGCCGAGATGGGCACCGACCTGGGGGTGGACACGCTGGAGGACGTGCACGCGCAGGTGGCCGCGCTGGGCCTATGGGCCGGAGCGCGTCCAAGCGTCACCTTCAGCCCGCAGGCGCAGCCCGCCCCGGCCGCGACGGAGGCGGCGGACCAGCCGGGCCGCTCCACGGTCTCCGGCCTGGACGCCGTCCTGGCCACCCACAAGCCGATGCTCGACTCCGGCCGCCTGCAGGACGGTGAGCCCTTCCTGGCCGCCACCGCCCTTCGCCCCGTCGCCCGCGTGGGCGTCGACCTGGCCGCCCGCCTGCACCTGACCGGCGGCGAAAGCGTCGCCGTGACCGGCCCGGCCGGCACCATCACGCTGCCTGCCGCCATCGGCAACGTCCCCGACGGAACCGTCTGGCTGCCGGAGTGCTCGCCCGGCTCCACGGTCCGCCAGAGCCTCGGCGTCGGCCACGGCGCCGGCGTCTCCCTCTCGCTCACCACTGTGGACAGCCCGGAGGTGGCCCAGTGAATCCGCTCAGTGTTTCCGCTATCCCCGCCGCCCTGCCGGCGGCACTCGCCGCCCAGGGGGGTGTGGTGGCCGACTTCTCCGACGAGACCTGGTGGCTGACCCTCATCAAGGCCGTCTTCATCATCGTCTTCCTGATCCTCAGCGTGATCGTCGCGATCTGGGCCGAGCGCCGCATCCTGGGGCGCATCCAGACCCGCCCCGGCCCGAACGTCAACGGTCCGCTCGGCCTGCCGCAGCTGATCGCCGACGCCGCCAAGCTGATCATGAAGGAGGACTTCTGGCTCAAGGGCGCCGAGAAGTTCATCTACGTCCTGGGGCCGGTCATCGCCGCCTTCACCGCCTTCATGATCTACGCGGTCATCCCCTTCGGGCCGCAGGTGAGCATGTTCGGCCACTCCACCCCGCTGCAGCTGACGGACTTCCCCGTCGCCATCCTGTACGTGCTGGCCATCACCGGCTTCGGCGTGTACGGCATCATCCTCGGCGGCTGGTCCACGCACTCCACCTACCCGCTGTTCGGCGCCGTCCGCTCGGCCGCCCAGGTCATCTCCTACGAGCTGAGCATGAGCCTGTCGATCCTGACGGTCTTCCTGGCCTCGGGCACCATGTCCACCTCCGGGATCGTCGCCGCCCAGGAGCGCCTGTGGTGGGGACTGGCCATGATCCCCAGCCTGCTGATCTATCTGGTCTCCATGGTCGGAGAGCTCAACCGGCTGCCCTTCGACCTGCCCGAGGGCGAGGGCGAGCTCGTCGCCGGGCACATGGTGGAGTACTCCTCGATGAAGTTCGCCTGGTATTACCTGGGCGAGTACCTGAACATGCTCAACGTCTCGGCCGTGTGCACCACCCTGTTCCTGGGCGGGTGGCGCTCCTTCATCCTGGCCAGCTTCTGGGACGGCGCCAACTCCGGCTGGTGGCCGATGCTGTGGTTCCTGGCCAAGGTGTGGTGCGTGATGTTCCTGCTCATCTGGACCCGCGGCACACTGGTGCGCATCCGCTACGACCACTTCATGAAGCTCGGCTGGAAGTTCCTCATCCCCGTCTCCCTGGTGTGGTTCGTACTGGTCGCAATCGTCCAGGGCTACCGGGCCTTCTCCGGCGGCTCCACTCAGGGGCTGCTGCTCGTGCTGGCCGCCATCTTCCTGGTGGCCATGATCATCCTGCTGGTCCTGCCCGAGGGGGAGGAAGAGGAAGAGGCAACCACCGCCGCGGCCGGCGTGGACATCACCGTGCCGGGTGAAGAACTGGACGCCTTCGCCGGCGGCTTCCCCGTCCCGCCGCTGCCCGGCCAGCAGCTGCCGCCCTCGCCGCGTTCCCGCCGTGCCGCGCAGACGGCCGCCCCCGTGCGCGACGCCGCCAGTGACCTGGCGATTGCGGGCGCCACGACCACCGACTCCGACGTCACCGTTCAGGAGGAAACCGATGACTGACCCCACACCCCAGGCCCCCCGGGGTCGGGAGGGCACCGACCACGACCAGTGGCTGCGCGACGAGCCCAGCGCCCTGGGACGCGTGTTCGCCCCCGTCGCCGGCTACGGGGTGACGCTCTCCTCCATCTTCAAGCCCACGGTCACCGAGCTGTACCCCTTCGAGAAGCCGGTGCTCATGCCCCGCTACCACGGGCGGCACCAGCTCAACCGGTACGACGACGGCCTGGAGAAGTGCGTCGGCTGCGAGCTGTGCGCCTGGGCCTGCCCCGCCGACGCCATCTACGTGGAGGCCGCCAGCAACACCCCCGAGGCGCAGTACTCGCCCGGCGAGCGCTACGGGCGCGTCTACCAGATCAACTACCTGCGCTGCATCTTCTGCGGCATGTGCATCGAGGCCTGCCCCACCCGCGCGCTGACCATGACCCACGAGATCGACGAACTGGTCGGCCCCAACCGCACCGGCCTGATCTACGAGAAGCAGGACCTGCTGGCGCCCGTCCCCGACGGTGCCCTGGCCGCCCCCCACCCCATGGTCGAGGGCACCGAGGACGCCGACTACTACCGCGGCGCCATCACCGGCCCCACCCAGGGCCAGGTCGACTGGGTGCGCGCACACCGCCCCGACGATCCGACGCTCGCCACCGCCCGCCCGGTCCCCGCGCCCCGGAAGGAGGCGGTGCACTCATGACGCCCGCCATTGCGGCCGCATCCGCCCTGCCCGCCACGCTCACCGCCTCCGGCACCGTCTCGGGCGGCGAGGCGATCCTGTTCGCCGTCGTCGCCCTGCTCACCGTCGGCTGCGGCATCGGCCTGTTGACCGCCAGGCGGGCCGTGATCGCCGCCGTGAGCATGATCATGATCATGCTCGGCCTGGCGGTGCTGTACATCGCCGGCGAGGCGCCCTTCCTGGGCATCACCCAGGTGGTCGTCTACACCGGCGCCGTCATGACCCTGGTGCTGTTCGTCATCATGCTGGTCGGCGTGGGCGGGGACGAGCCCATCGCCGCCCACTCCACCGCCACGAAGGGCCTGGCCGCCCTCTTCGGCGCCGGCCTGATCGTGGTGCTCTCCGCTGTCGTGTGGCGCACCGTCTTCCCGGCCGCCACCGGCCTGGCCGACGGCGACGCCGCCACCCCCCAGACGCTGGCCGCCGTGCTGTTCGGCGACCACGTCGTCACCATGGAGCTGACCGGCCTCCTGCTGATCATCGCCGCCGTCGGGGCGCTGACCCTGACCCACCGGCAGCGCGTGCGCCCCCGCCCGACCCAGCGCGACCGGGTGGAAGCCAAGATGCGCGCCTACGCCGAAACCGGCGCGCACCCCGGCCAGAAGCCCATGCCCGGCGTCTATGCCGCCACCAACACCGCCGCCGCCCCCGCCCTGGCCGCCTCCGGCGAGGCCCTGGAGGAGTCCATTCCCCGGGTGCTGCGCGTGCGCGGGCAGGACCTGGAACTGTCCGACGTCTCCCCGGAGATGGGCGCGGCCCAGCGTGCCGGCCGGATCACCAGCCGCGAGGACGCGAGCGTGGGCCGCTCCGGCATGCCGGCGATGCCCGGCGCGCCCGCCCCGGACGTCGTCCAACCCCTGGCCCCGGCCGAGGCGCCGGCGGACGTCGCCGACGAACCGGCAGACCCGGCCGCCCCGGCCCAGAAGGAGGAGCACAAGTGAGCGTCCCCATCACCGCCTACGTCGTGCTGGCCGGGGTGCTGTTCACCCTCGGCGCCCTGACCGTGCTGCTGCGACGCAACGCCATCATCGAGCTGATGGGCGTGGAGCTCATGCTCAACGCCGTCAACCTGGTCCTGGTCACCTTCTCCCGCCTGTACGGGGACCTGACCGGGCAGGTGTTCGCCTTCTTCGTCATGGTGGTGGCCGCCGCCGAGGTCGTGGTCGGGCTGAGCATCATCGTGTCCATCTTCCGCACCCGCAGGTCCACGTCCGTCGACGACTTGAACCTGCTCAAGCACTGAAGGAGCCCGAGACCATGACCGCATCCCCTCTCGTGCTCTCCACCGGCCTGCTGGCCGCCGAGTCCGTCGTCGGGGCCGCCGCCCCGGCCACCGGCGCCGCCGCACTGGCCTGGCTGCTGATCGCCGTGCCCGCGGCCTCGGCCGCCATCCTGCTGCTGGCGGGTCGGGCCGCCGACGCCTGGGGCCACTGGCTGGGCGTGGCCGCATCGCTCTTCAGCGCCGTCCTGGGCCTGATCATCCTCGCGCAGGTGCTCGGCCTGGACGCCGCCGACCGGGTCCTGGGCATACCACTGTGGCGCTGGTTCGGCGCCGGCGACCTGAACGTGCAACTGGGCCTGCGCCTGGACCCGCTGTCACTGACCTTCGTGGCACTGGTGACCTGCGTCGGCTTTCTCATCCACGTCTACTCGGTGGCCTACATGGCCCACGACCGGGACCGCCGCCGCTTCTTCGCCTACCTGAACTTCTTCATCGCCGCCATGCTCACCCTGGTGCTCGGCGACTCCTACATCGCCCTGTTCATCGGCTGGGAGGGCGTGGGTCTGGCCTCCTATCTGCTCATCGGCTTCTGGAACACCGCCGATGCCGACGCCCCCCAGGCGGAGCAGTTCACCAGCCGGGAGAACGCGGCCGCCGCCAAGAAGGCCTTCGTCATGAACCGCATCGGCGATGTGGGCCTGCTGCTGGCCATGATGGCCTGCATCGCCCAGGTCGGCTCGGTCGCCTACGACGCGGTGCTGCCCGCCGCCCAGGAGGGGACCATCTCCACCGGCTGGCTGACCGCCATCGGCTTCTTCCTGCTGCTGGCCGCCTGCGGTAAGTCCGCCCAGTTCCCGCTACAGGCCTGGCTGGGCGACGCCATGGCCGGCCCCACCCCGGTGTCCGCGCTGATTCACGCCGCCACCATGGTCACCGCCGGCGTCTACCTGATCGTCCGCTCCGGTGCCGTCTTCGAGGGCGCCCCCGACGCCCAACTGGCCGTCGCCGTCGTCGGCGCCATCACCCTGGCCCTGGGAGCCGTCATCGGCTGCGCCAAGGACGACATGAAGAAGGTGCTGGCCGCCTCCACCATGAGCCAGATCGGCTACATGATGCTGGGGGCCGGTCTCGGCCCGGTCGGCTACGCCTTCGCCATCTTCCACCTGCTCACCCACGGCTTCTTCAAGGCACAGCTGTTCCTCGGCGCCGGCAGTGTCATGCACGCCATGAGCGACCAGGTGAACATGCGCCGCTTCGGCGGGTTGCGCCGCGCCATGAAGCTCACCTGGATCACCATGGGCATCGGCTGGCTCGCCATCATGGGCATTCCGCCCTTCTCCGGCTTCTGGTCCAAGGACAAGATCATCGAGGCGGCCTTCGTCGGCGACGGCGCCCGTCCCTGGATCCTGGGCACCATCGCCCTGCTGGGGGCGGGACTCACAGCCTTCTACATGTCGCGGCTGTTCTTCATGATCTTCCACGGCACTCCCCGCTGGACCACGGCCAAGGACATTGAGGGCGAGGTCCACCCGCACGAGTCCGGCTGGCTGATGACCCTGCCGCTGATCGTCCTGTCGGTCTTCTCCGTCGGCCTGGGCTGGGCGCTGAGCATCGGCGACACCTTCGTCACCTGGCTGGAGCCCGTCACCGGGCAGGCGGGCGCGCACGGCGAGCCGGTCCTCCCGGCCACCGTCATCATGGTCGCCACCCTCGCCCTGGTGATCGTCGGCGCCGTCGTCGCCTGGGTCATGTACGTCCGCCGCGCGGTGCCCACGGTGGTGCAGCGCTCCAACGTGATGGTGGAGGCCGCCCGCCACGACATGTACCAGGACACCATCAACGAGGCTGTCGCCATGCGGCCCGGCCAGGGACTCGTCCTGGCGGCCGGGGCCACGGACCACTACGTCGTCGACGGCGCCGTCGAGGGGCTCGCCAAGGGCACCGCGGCGCTGGGCCGGCTCACCGCCCGCACCGAGTCCGGCAGCGTCCGCTCCTACGCCGGCTACATGCTCGGCGGAACGGTGCTCGTACTCATCGCCGTCCTGGCCGGCAGGTTCTGAGAGGACACGACAAGCCCATGAATGCAACGTTCCCCGTACTGACCACCATGGCCATCGTCCCGCTGGCCGGGGCACTGCTGCTGTGGCTCGTGCCGCCGCTGCGCCGCCAGGGTCGGGTCATCGGCCTGCTGTTCGCCCTGGCCACCCTCGGCGTGGGAATCTGGACGCTCGCCGTCTTCGACGCCTCCCAGGCCGGCGCCATCCAGCTGACCGAGACCCACTCCTGGATTCCGATGCTGGGCGTGTCCTGGGCGCTGGGCGTCAACGGCCTCGGCCTGGCCATGCTGCTGCTGACCGCCTTCCTGGTGCCGCTGGTGCTATTGGCCAGCTGGGGTGAGATCCCCGCCGACCAGCAGGGCCTGTTCAGCGGCCTGGTGCTGGTGCTGGAGGCCTTCGTGGTGGTCATCTTCGCCGCCCGCGACGTCTTCCTGTTCTACATCTGCTTCGAGGCCATGCTGGTGCCGGTGTACTTCCTGATCGGCCGCTTCGGCGGTGAGCGCCGCCGCCGCGCCGCTCTGAAGTTCCTGCTGTACTCCCTGGCCGGCGGACTGATCATGCTGGTCGGTGTGGTGGCCCTGTACGTGTACGGGCCGCGCGGCGAGGGCGCCTACCTGGTTGAGAACCTGGTCGGCCAGATCACCGCCTCCACCACGGCCGGCCGCTGGATCTTCGCGTCCTTCTTCATCGCCTTCGCCATCAAGGCGCCGATGGTGCCGGTGCACACCTGGTTGCCGGACACCGCCGAGCAGGCCACTCCGGGCACCTCCGTGCTGCTGATCGGCGTGCTGGACAAGATCGGCACCTACGGCATGGCCGCCCTGGTACTGCCCCTGTTCCCGCGTGAATCCGCCTGGGCCGCCCCGGTGATCCTGGTGCTGGCCGTGGTCGGCATCATCTACGGCGGCCTGGCCGCCGTCGCGCAGGACAACCTCTACCGGCTGATCTCCTACACCTCCATCAGCCACTTCGGCTTCATGGTGCTGGGCCTGTTCGTCGGCAGCCAGATCGCCGCCACCGGCGCCATGGTCTACATGGTCGCCCACGGGCTGTCGATCGCCGGGCTGTACCTGGTCACCGGCTTCCTCGCCCGCCGCACGGGCACCGTGGCCATCAGTGAACTCGGCGGCATGCAGCGAGTCATGCCGCTGATCGCCGGCACCTTCCTCATCTCCGGCTTGGCCTCCATCGCCCTGCCGGGCCTGAGCGGCTTCGTGCCGGAGTGGATGGTGCTGACCGGCACCTTCTCGAAGTCGGTGCCGCTCGGCGTCGTCGCCGTGCTCGGCGTCATCATCGCCGCCGTGTACGTGCTGCTGCCCTACCAGCGGGTGTTCACCGGCGCCCCCGCCCGTGAGCGGGTGGGCAGCGCCGACCTGGACGGACGCGAGAAGCTGGTCCTGGTTCCGGTGATCGCCGCCATGCTCGCCGTCGGGTTGGCACCCGCACCGCTGACAGACGCCTTCGAGGACGTCGCCGGCCAGGTCGCCGCCGCCGTGGAGGCCCCCGGCGAGACCGCCGCTCTGGCCACCGTGCCCACCGCCCCGGCCGACCCCGCTGTCGCCGTCGTGATCGCAGAAGGGAACACCAAGTGAGCTTCACCGCCCCGGTCATTGAATGGGCCGGCCTCACCCCGGTACTGATCATTCTGGGCGCGGGCGTCGTCGGCGTCCTCGTGGAGGCCTTCGTGCCCCGTAGCGTCCGCCCGGCCGTCCAGGCCCTCTTGAGCCTGCTGGCCATCCTCGCCTCCGCCGTCGCCCTGTCGGGACGCTGGAGTGTTGTCGTGGCCGTCGGCAGCGGCCGGGAGCTGACCACCGGCATCGCCGAAGACCCCTTCGGGGTGGCCGCCCAGGGCATTCTGCTGGCCATCGGCCTGCTGGCCGTCCTGGTCATGGCCGACCGCACCACCGCCGACGACGGCGCCTTCGCCGCACAGGCCGCCGACCGGCCCGGCAGCGCCGAGGAGGAGGAATCCATCCACGCCGGCTGGGTCGCCACCGAGATGTTCCCCCTGACCCTGTTCTCGCTGGGCGGCATGATGCTGTTCCCGCTGGCAAACGGCATGATCACCCTGTTCGTCGCCCTGGAGCTGGTGTCGCTGCCGCTGTACATCATGGCGGCCATGGCCCGCCACCGCCGCCTGCTCAGTCAGGAGGCCGCCCTGAAGTACTTCGTGCTGGGCGCCTTCTCCTCCGCCTTCCTGCTCATGGGCGCCGCCTTCCTATACGGCGTGTCCGACTCGGTGGCCTACAGCGTCATTGCCATGGCCATCGGCGGTGGGGGAGTGGCCGGCATGGACTGGCTGGCGCTGGCCGGGGTCGCCCTGGTCACCGTCGGGCTGCTGTTCAAGACCGCTGCCGCCCCCTTCCACGCCTGGAGCCCCGACGTCTACCAGGGGGCGCCGACCCCCGTGACCGGCTTCATGGCCGCGGGGGTCAAGGCCACCGCCTTCCTCGCCCTGGTGCGCTTCTACTACGTGCTCGGCGGGACCCTCGGCTGGGACCTGGCCCCCTTCCTGTGGACCGTCGCCATCCTGACCATGGCCGTGGGCACCGTCGTCGGCGTCATCCAGAAGGACGTCAAGCGCATGCTCGCCTACTCGGCCATCGCCCACGCCGGCTACATGCTCATCGGCATCATCGCCTGGAACGGGATGGGCGTGAGCGGCCTGCTGCTGTACGCGCTCACCTATGGCATCGCGACCGTTGGCGCTTTCGGCATCATCGGCCTGGTGCGCACCAGCCACGACGGTGCCCCCGGTGCCGAAGCCAATGACCTGGAGGCCTTCACCGGCCTGGGCCGCCGCAGCCCCTGGCTGGCCGGCGCCATGACCGTGTTTCTGCTGTCCTTCGCCGGGATCCCGCTGACCGCCGGATTCATGGCCAAGTTCGAGGTGTTCATCGCCGGCATCGCCGGTGGGGCCACCTGGCTGGTGATCGTCGCCATCGTCAGTTCCGTGGCCACGGCCTTCTTCTACATGCGGTTGATCGTGCTCATGTTCTTCCGGGAGCCCGACGGCGACCGCGTGGTCGTGGTCGGCTCGATGGGCCCGGCCGCGTTGACGATCGGTCTGGCGGCCGCCGCCACCGTCCTGATCGGCGTGCTGCCGCAGGCCGTGCTCGGCTCGCTGGCAGACGCCGCTATGCTCCTGCCGTGATTGGAACGCTGCCACTCAGCCTGCCGCAGCTCGAAGAACGGATTGTTCCGGAGCTCGAGACCGTCGAGACGCGCCTGCTCGAGGTCGTCAGCAGCGCTGACGCGACGATCAACCCGCCGACCTCCCACCTGGCGGCGGCCGGTGGGAAGCGGCTGCGCCCGGTGCTGACGCTGCTGACCGCCCAACTGGGCGACCCGGAGTTGGCGACGGGCGAGCTGGTGCGAGACGCCGGCGTCGCGGTCGAGCTGACCCACATCGCCACCCTCTACCACGACGACGTCATGGACGAGGCCCCGCTGCGGCGCGGCGCCCCGAGCGCACAGACCGTTTGGGGCAACTCCGCCGCCATCCTCGCCGGCGACGTGCTGGTGGCCCGCGCCTCCCAGCTGGTGGCGGCGCTGGGACCGCAGGCGGTGCTGGCCCACTCCAAGACCTTTGAGCGGCTGTGCATGGGGCAGCTGCACGAGACCCTGCCGCGCCCCGCGGGCACCGATCCGGTGGCGCACTACCTGCAGGTGCTGGCGGACAAGACCGGTTCACTGATCGCGGTCTCGGCCCGTTACGGTGCCATGCTCACCCGAGCGGGGGAGGCTACCGAGGCGATCGTGGAGGCCTTCGGGGAGAAGATCGGCGTGGCCTTCCAACTGGCCGACGACTGCATAGATCTGACCAGCGACGCCGCCACCACCGGCAAGACGCCGGGCACAGACCTGCGGGAGGGCGTGGACACCATGCCGGTGCTGCTGCTGCGTCAGGCGCTTGCCGCCGGCGAGCTGGACGCCGCCGGGCAGTCGATCCTGGCGACCCTGTCTAGCGCCGACCTGTCCGACGACGCGGTCCTGGCCGGTCTCGTCGCCCAGCTTCGGGTGCATCCGGTGTTGAGCCGCACCCGGGAAATGGCGACGCGTTGGGCGGACCAGGCGATCGCGGTGCTGAACGGACTGGAAGAGACTGTGCTGGCCGGTACCAAGGATCGTCTGGATGCCGCGGGCGTGACCGGATCTGCGCGCGAGGCCGCCCTGGCCGACGCGCGGGAGCGGGCGGCGCTGGTGCACGACGGCATGGTGCAGTTCGCCCATCTGCTGGTGGACCGCGCCGCCTGACCGTCAGCCGCGCCGAGACCGGCACAAGTAGCGCACCCGAACCGGCAGAAATGACATGGCGACAGGGATCAGTTCAGCCATGCGGTGGCGGGGTAGAAGCTGCCGCCGCATGCCAGGCCCCAAGCCGTGGCCGCGATCGGCCAGTCAATCCCCACCCCGGCGACCTCGCCCAGTGGCTCGCCGGTGGTGACCGAGGTCAGCTCGACGTCGGCGGTTGTGTCCGCCCCGGCCGCGGGAACCGTGTACAGCACGTCGCCGAAAACGCAGGCGGCCTGCGGTGCCGGCCGACTCTTGTCCCAGCCGGGAGCTCCGGTGGTCGAGCTCGGTGGGTCGAAGTAGTAAAAGGGGCCGTCGGTGAAAAGAAGTTGGCGCTGGTCGCTGAATATGCCTGGCACGTGATACGAGCTGCCGATGGCATAGGACACGGTTGAGCCGTTGAAATAGGAGTCCGTGACGTCGAGGGCAATGGTCTGTCCTGTTGCCATTTCGCGGGCGTAGCAGCTGTTGTTGACGGAGCGTGTGGGAGCGCCGTAGTAGTAGAGCCAACCGTTCCAGGCGAAGAACGGTTCAGCGGCCTCTATGGATACTTCCTGTCCATCTGCCAGCGAGATGACGGAGGTTGCGCTGCTGTTGATCCTCACAGCCTCGCCGTAAAGGTCGAACGGCCCAAGGATGGGTACGTCGGCCAGGACATCGAGCTCGACGGAGAGATCCTCGGTGGACAGACGCAGCCCCAAGGGCTGGGCGTCGTAGGAGTCGCTGGACGGATCGGCGGATAGCAGCAGGCCGGTGCGGTCCGGCGACAGGGACAGGTACAGTCCGCTGCGAAGCCCGCCTCCCGGGCGGCGCGAGCTGGTCGGCACGATGACGTCCTTGATGGGCAGCCCTTCGCTGATCGTTGTAGACGCCTCCAGAGCACCGTTAGTCAGGTTGACCTTAACCAGGCTGACCGGGAAGTTCATGGAACCGCGGATGGTTTCGCCGGGGTAGGCATAGTCAACGGCGGCTACCACGAGGTATGCGTGGGTGCCATCAATGACGGCGGGGCCAGCGCTCAGCGCCGTATAGGGAAGGCCGGGGGTGGGAGAGGCGGAGTCGTCGGAGGTGCCGAAGGGATCGAGGCGGGACGTTGCGGGAGAATCTTTGAGCTCGACCTCCTTGGTGATCAGTTCCCCGTCCTCGTCCAGGAGTACCGCCCAGGTGGTGGGACCATTGAGATCCACCACCACGGGACGCAGGCCGTTGGTTTCGGGGAGTAGGTCGTCGTTAATCTCAGCAGTACCTGCCAGGTAATGCTCGTGGACAGCGGTGATGGCGGAGGGCACATTGGCAGTGGGCCACAGTACCCGGGAGGAGAAGCCTGAGGGGCAGGAGGTGGAGGACGGCGGCGCGGGCACAGGCGGCTGCTTGATGGTCGCAGCCGGAACGGGCGAGGGGGTGGGCGCTATGACGTTGCTTTTGCCGGAGGATGAACAGGCGGTGAGGCCGGCGAGAGCTCCGGAGCCAAGGGTTGCGGCAAGGGCAGTGGCTAGGACGGTACGACGACGCATGGCTGTTCCTAAATGCCTGATGGCGAGTGTTGGGCGAGCGGTGGGTTGCTGATGTGGGATGGGCACCGGGGACGACGGCGAAGGTGCCGCTATCCGGTCGGGCTGGAGGAGGCCTGGGGTGATGCGGGGCCGGGACTGGCTGTCCCCGTGGGCTGCTGGGGGACGCCGTCGAGCCACTGTGTGGCCGCGTAGAAGCGGTCGCCTACGGCAACTCCCCAGGCGGTTACCACAGGGGAGTCATCCACTGTCACCGTCATCTCCCCGGTCTCACACGTGCCCAGGGCGTCGCCCTCCTCCCCCTCACTCAGCGAGATCATCTCCACGCGCAAGTGGCCACTAGCGTCCTCTTGGTACCAGGCATAGAGGACATCCCCGCATACGCAGGCGCCATCAGGCACCTTGTCCTCGCCATTCCAGGACACGATCGGGGTGGTCTGGCCGGGGCGTAACACACGGAGAGCTTCTATCCCCGAGGCCGAGCTCCTGCCGATCTGGATGATCTCCGGTTGATCGGAGTAGATCTCCGGCCAGTAGCTCCCATTCGATGTCTGAATGTCCATGTCCGTCACGGTGATGGCTTCTTTCGAACCGAGCTCCTGGGCACGAAGGGAACGCTCTTGCTGGTAATAGAACCAGCCATCCCGCACCAGGTGGGGGTAGGCGTCCTCAGACGGCCTGATAAGCGTGCCGTCCTCGAGGCAGACCAGCAGCCATTCTCGGCCGAATTCGGTTTTGCCCACCACGGCCTGGCCACAGGGGGAGACCATGTCGTAGCCTCGGCCGCGCAGAAGGTCGTGGCTGTCCAGCTCCACGGAGAGATCTTCGGTAGACAGACGCAGCCCGATGTGGGCGTATGTCTCCTTACGGAAGGATCCCTCGTCGGTGTCGGGAGCGCCGGTGAGTAGGAGACCGGCGCGGTCCTGTGTGAAGGACAGGCAGAGATGGCGTATCGCGCTGGCCGGCCAGCTCTCGCTTACGGTGGTTACGGCATCCAGGGACCCGTCGGCCAGGTCGACCTTAAGCAGGCTGACGGGGCAGGCGTCGTCGGGCTGGGAGTAGTACTCCTGGTTGTACGGCACGCCGGCCAAAGCGGCCACGACGGTGTAGGCGTGCGTGTCATCAATCACCGCCGGACCGGCGACGAGCATGGTCGTGGGCTGGTTGTCGTCCGGGTCGCGCTCGCCCGGCCCGGCCTTGCTGTCCGGCACTACCTGCCTAGTGGTCCACCGTCCGTCGTCGTCGAGGAGGACGCCCCATGTGGTGGGACCGTTCAGGTCCACCACCACCGGGCACATCCCCTGGACGTAGGCCGTGGCCTCGGTGGCCTGAACGGCCCCGGTAAGGAAGTGTTCGCGCACCGCGGTGACAGTGGAGCGCACGTGAGAGCCACCCGGCCACAGGTGCTGGTCGCTCAGAGCATCCGGGACGGCGTCCGGGCCGGGCGGCATGGCCGGTGACGGCGTCGGCGCCGCACTGGGGGAGTTGAAGACGGAGCAGGCGGGCAAGCCGATGAGCGACCCGACGGCACCCAAGGCGGCGGCGGTTAGAACAGTGCGTCGACGCATCGAGACTCCTACCGGGCCTGCACCCGGGGACGGGGATGGAGACGGTCCCAGTGTCCCGGGGTGCTCCCGATATGCCCATGGGCAGGGCTGCCCGCCGCCCTGTTGCTAAGACCGGCACCAATGACACCCCCGGGCTGGTAGGACGTTGTGTACCGGGAGCTGCCGGTCAGTGCAGCCAGTCGGTGGCTGCGTGGAAGGTACAGGCCCCGCCTCGGCTGTAGAAGTAGCCGGCACCGACCTCGGAGACGGCTAGCGCCTGCGGCTCACGATCGATTCCGTCCTCCTCGGTTCCGAGCCTGGCGGTGGCCAGCTCTTCGCCGGTGGCGAGATCGATCAGGTGCAGCTCATGCGCGGCGGAGGGATAGGCTGCATAAACCACACCGCGGTGGACGGCAAGCGCTGCGGGGATGGTGTCGCCGGCGTCCGCAGACAGGGATAGTGTCGCCGTCGGTGAACCGAGGGGGCGCACATCCAGCGCCGAGTCGGTGCGCACGACCGAATAACCGCCCGTCTCCCACACCGTCGGGCGCGCGTCCGGCGCGCCTACGGGAGGCTGATCGGCCATGGTCACCTCCTCGCCGGTGGTCACGTCCATGACGCGCCAGGCGTCGAAGGCCGTCTCCAGCCAATACAGCCAGCGGCCGAGCAGGTAGGTGTCGGTGTTGTTCTCCTGGGTGACCAGGTTGCCGGACTCGAGCGAGTAGACGATGTAGGGCGGGTAGGCGCCCTCGGAGTAGGGGGAGCTCGCCGTGCCTGTCAGTAGGGCGTCGCCGTTGACCTGATGGAAGGTGTCATAACCAACTTGATGCGGATCCTTAAGGGCAATCTCCATCGACTCGGTGTTGATGGCCCAAACGCGGGTGTCGCCACGGATTCTCCCGGTACCGACGCCCAGGTTGATGCCGTCGGTGTCTAGCGCCATCGCCCAGTTGCCGATCGTGGTGTCGACTGCGGCGTCGACGTCTAGCGGCAGCACTGCCACGACAGCCGCAGCCTCCAGATCCACCTTGAGCAGATGGGCCTGCCAGGCGGATTCCTGGGTCACCCCGGTGCGTACCGCCGTTACGACGACATAGCCGAAGTGGGCAGCGGCGTCGACGACCATGATTTCGTCGGTGAGAATCTGAGCCGGTCCGACCTGCGGTGCGAGGTTCTGAAGCTCTTCGGCGGAGCCCATGGCTACCAGTTCCATGGAGTCGGCGTCGGTGCCGTCGGCTGTGAAGTACCAGTAGTTCATGGCGGATGGATCCCCGTACCACCAGGTGTTGCCGCTGCTGCCCACGAGGTAGCCGCCACGGAGCCAGGTGAACGACTCGGGTCGGAAGTCTGATCCCGGCAGACTCCCGGCGTCGTCGAAGGCGGTCGGAATACGCGGGGTGGACGCTGCAGAGGGTGCTGCGCTCGCTCCGGCAGTGGGCGTACGAGCGGTGGGCCCGCTCGACGGCGTCCGCGGGCGGCATGCGCTAGTCAGGGGGAATGCGGCAGCTGCCAGCATTCCGCCGAGAAGATGACGGCGCTTCATGAGACTCCTCAATCCAAACGAAAGAATTATTTCAATTCTATATCGGGCGGTGTTGGTGTGTCCCTGCCGCGGAAACGCGGCTCTTCGTGTTTGGGGGTGTGGCTGGTGGTGTGTTCTGGTTGGCCTGAGAACGAGTTCTGCCGAGGACGACCTCTCCCGCGCCCGCGCGCAGCCTCACGTGCCCGAAGGCCATCTCCCGTGCCCGAGGGCGGCCTGCCGGGCCCGTGGATGGCGTGCCGCGTCCGAGGGGGCCTGCCGCGTGGTGGTTCCGTGCGGTCGCACCCTCGAGTGCGAAGCGCTGGTCAGTGCTGGTTTCTGACCTTGGGGTGTGGTTTACGACTCCGGGGTGGTCGTGATTCGCACCCCAAGGTCGTAAATCGACATGGCGGTCGTCTCACGGGAGCACAGCCGGCCGGGGAACACGGGCCCCGCCAACCCCGGGCCACGGGGGTCGGGTCCCCGTCCCTGAAGCCCAGGCCCACGCCGACGAGCCACTCAGCCGGGCGCTGGCCCGCACCGCCGGGCGCGGGTCAGGTGGACTGCCGAGTGCAGCGGCAGAGTGTTCTGACTTGCGGGCCGTCATTGGTCGGCGTCATGGGGGTGGCGTAGCGGGGTGGACGGTTCGTGTGTTCCGGTGACGGTTCGTCAGGTAGCAGCAACGGTTCGGCATGAACGGCGACGGTTCGTACCCCTATCCCACGAACCGTCGCCGGATGTGCCGAACCGTCGACCAGAGCGTACGAACCGTCGCTGGATGTGCCGAACCGTCGACCCGAGCGTACGAACCGTCAGGCGAAGGCGCGAACTCTCACGCAAGCACCCGAACCGTCACGCACGATCCGCCGCTGTCCGCCGTGATCCACCGAGATTCACCGAGATTCACCGAGATTCGCGGTGAACTATCCCATCCCCGCTCATCGCACCCGCCGAAGCACACACACAAACCACCACCCAGACACCCCACCCACCACACCCACAAACACGAAGAGCCGGAAACGCTCGGCCTTGACTGTGATGCGCCGCCTGCATCGGTCGCGGTGCGCCACTCGTGTCGACTTCGGCGAGCGGAGCGGCGGAGGCTGGTCGGGCGAGCGGGACGCACGCCACACCGCGACCGGCGAACACCCGCATACACTTGGGCCGGCCTGAGCGGCGCACCGCCCGGTGCGCGTGGGGCCGCCCACCCGTAGTCACCAGGAACGAAGAGCAGTGAACGCACGTCCCCTCAATGTTGCCGTCATCGGAGCAGGCCCCGCCGGTATCTACGCTTCGGACATCCTGTCGAAATCGGGTTTGGACGTGAATATCGACCTGTTTGAGCGCCTCCCGGCCCCCTACGGGCTGGTGCGCTACGGCGTCGCCCCGGACCACCCGCGCATCAAGCAGATCATCGTGGCCCTTTACAAGATCCTCCAGCGCGGCGACATCCGGCTGATCGGCAACGTGGAGGTCGGCCGCGACATCTCCGTCGCAGAGCTGCACGAGCACTACGACGCCTTGATCTTCTCCACCGGCGCCGACACCGACGCCCCCCTGGACATCCCCGGGATTGACGCGCACGAGGCATACGGCGGCGCCGACTTCGTCTCCTGGTACGACGGTCACCCCGACCACCCGCGCACCTGGCCGCTGGAGGCCCGGCAGGTCGCCGTCATCGGCGTCGGCAACGTCGCCCTGGACATCTCCCGCATCCTGGCCAAGCACGTGGAGGACCTGATGACCACGGAGATCCCGGCGAATGTGGCCGAGACCCTGGCGAAGTCCCCGGTCACCGACGTGCACGTATTCGGTCGCCGCGGCCCCGCCCAGGTGAAGTTCACCCCCCTGGAGCTGCGCGAACTCGGCAAGCAGCCCGACGTGGACGTCACCGTCGACGAGGAGGACTTCGAGTACGACGAGGGCTCCCGCGAGGCCCTGGCCGCCTCCAACCAGCAGCGGCAGGTGGTCAAGGCCCTGGAGAACTACGCCATGCAGGAACCCGAGGAACTGACCGCCTCCCGCACCATCCACATCCACCTGTTCCAGGCGCCGGCCGCCATCCTCACCGACGACGCCGGGCATGTGCGCGCCCTGCGCACCGAACGCACCCGCCTCAACGGCGACGGCACCGTCTCCGGCACCGGCGAGTTCCGGGACTGGCCGGTGCAGGCCGTCTACCGCGCCGTCGGCTACGCCGGCAGCCCGATCGAGGGCCTGCCCTTCGACGCCGACCGGCACGTGATCCCCAACGCCGGCGGCCGCGTGCTCGGCGATGACGGTGAACCGCTCACCGGCATCTACGCCACCGGCTGGATCCGCCGCGGCCCGGTCGGCCTGATCGGCTCCACCAAGTCCGACGCCCAGGAGACGATCACGAACCTGGTCGCCGACGCCAACGCCGGCCTGCTGCACGCCACCACGGAGGACGAGTCCCAGGTCGGCCACGACGCCCTGCTGGCGCTGCTCGACTCCCGCGACGTGCCCTACACCACCTGGGAGGGTTGGGAGCTGCTGGACGCCTACGAACGCCACCTGGGGGAGGAGTACGGCGAGGTCACCGTCACTGGGGGCGAGTCCAAGCCGCGCGAGCGCGTCAAGGTCGTCGCCCGGGATGCCATGACCGCCATCTCCCGCAGCACCGAGGTTCCCGACGACCTCATCGGCCAGCCGGACCCCGACCGCGTGCCCGAGCGGGTCGCACACCGACTGCGGGACTGACCCGCCGCCGGGGCGGTAGGCTGTGCCGCCCCGGCCTGTTGACCAGGCGCCAACCAGAGAAAGGCAGCCTCCCATGCGCATCGGCGTCCCCACCGAGGTCAAGGATCACGAGTACCGCGTGGCGCTCACGCCGGCAGGCGTGGACACGCTGGTTCGCCACGGGCATGAGGTGACCGTACAGGCCGGCGCCGGGCTGGGCGCCGGCATCACCGATGCGGATTACCTCGACGCCGGCGCGGACATCGCCGCCGAGGCGGCCTCCGTCTGGGGCGACGCCGAAATGATCCTCAAGGTCAAGGAGCCGGTTCCGGCCGAGTTCGGCTACCTGCGCGAGGGCCTGTTGCTGTTCACCTATCTGCACCTGGCCGCCGACCGCGCGCTCACCGAGGCCCTGCTGGCGAAGCGGGTCACCGCCGTCGCCTATGAGACGGTCGCCACCGACGACGGCGGTCTGCCGCTGCTCGCCCCCATGTCGGAGATCGCGGGGCGGCTCGGGGCGCAGGTTGGTGCAGACGCCCTGCTCGCCCCGGGCGGCGGCTCCGGTGTGCTGCTGGGCGGAGCCGCGGGTGTGCGCCGCGGCAACGTCGTCGTCCTCGGCGGTGGCACCGCCGGCCTGGCCGCCGCCCGCGTGGCGGCCGGCATGGGTGCGGACGTCACCGTCATGGACGTCAACCCGGTCCGCATGCGCCAGATCGACGAACTGACCGGCGGGACGGTCCGCACGCGCTTCTCCACCCCGCTGGATGTGGCCGGCGCGGTGGCCGACGCCGATCTCGTCATCGGGGCCGTGCTCGTCCCCGGTTCTCGCACCCCCAGACTGATTACTCACGCGATGGTCCAGGCGATGCGCCCGGGCTCGGTGCTCGTGGACATCGCCATCGATCAGGGCGGATGCTTCGAGGACTCCCACGTCACCACCCACTCCGAGCCCACCTACGAGGTGGACGGCAAGATCTTCTACGCCGTCGGCAACATGCCCGGGGCCGTGTCCTACACCTCGACCTACGCACTGACCAACGCGACCCTGCCCTACGCCGTCGCCCTGGCCGACAACGGCTGGCGCGACGCGTGTCGGCAGCGGTCCGACCTCGCCCGCGGCCTGGCCACCCACGCCGGCGCCCTGTACACGGACGGCGTCGGTCAGGCCCTGGACCTCGACGTCGCCGACGTGGTCACTCTGCTGGCCTGAAGACGGCCCATTCCCAGCAAGGCCACAGCGAGTGTTCATACACTCGTCGACATGACCAGCACGAACCACCACAACGGACTTAAAACGGCGGTCCTCATGGGGGGACTGTGGGGGTTGCTGCTCCTGATCGGCTGGCTGCTGGCGCGCGGCACCGGCTCGAGCGTCTGGCTGCTGCTCATGCCCGCGATCGGGGTGGCGCAG
Organism: Actinomyces glycerinitolerans; assembly: GCF_900098745.1. GTDB lineage: Bacteria > Actinomycetota > Actinomycetes > Actinomycetales > Actinomycetaceae > Actinomyces > Actinomyces glycerinitolerans. Next base: position 159,931 of record NZ_FQTT01000011.1, on the reverse strand, counting down.
ACGGCATACTCCTACTGGAACTCCGACAAGCTTGCGGTGCGCTCCATGGGCGCCGTCGAGGTCAGCGAGGCGCAGCAGCCGGTCATGTACGCCGTCGTGCGCGAGCTGTCCACGGCGGCGGGGCAGCCCATGCCCCGCCTGTACGTGGCGCCGACCGTGAGCCCGAACGCCTTCGCCACCGGCCGTGACCCGCAGCACGCCGCCGTTTGCTGCACCCAGGGCATTTTGCAGCTGCTCAATGAGCGGGAGTTGCGGGGAGTGCTCGGCCACGAGCTCTCCCATGTGTACAACCGGGACATCCTGACCGGCTCGATCGCCGCCGGCATCGCCGGGGTGATCTCCTCGATCGCCACCGGCATCATGTGGTTCGGCGGGGGTCGCGACCGCCGCGACTCCAACGCGCTCGTCCTGCTCCTGCTGGCGCTGCTGGCTCCGCTGGCGGCCAGCCTGACCCAGTTCGCAGTCTCCCGCACCCGCGAGTACGACGCCGATCACGACGGCGCGGTCCTGACCAACGACCCGCTGGCCCTGGCCAGTGCGCTGCACAAGCTGGAGACGGGCGTGGCCGCCGCGCCCATGCCGCAGGACCCGCGCCTGGAGCCGGTCAGCGCCATGATGATCGCCAACCCCTTCGGTCGGGTGAAGAGCCTGTTCGCCACCCACCCGCCGATGGCCCAGCGCATCGCCCGTCTGGAGCAGATGGCCGGCTACTGATTCGGCGGCGTGGCGCGGCCGCGGTGCCTAGGCCGGGGGGGATCAGGGCTGCTCGGTGCCCAGACAGAACACGATGTCGTTGGTGTCGTCTCCGGTCAGGCTTCCCAGGTTGGGTTCGGTGCTGGAGCTGTAGAAGTCGAAGTTCCACACGTACCAATAGTCGTATGCGTCATCATCGACGCCGGCGTTGTAGCAGGCGTCAGGCCATGTCTCCATTTCGGAGTCCTTGACGTCGGTGAGTACCTTCAAGACCTCACGACTCCCGGTAGTGCAGTCCTGCGCCGTGGCCTCCCGGGTGGACTCGTTGATGTGCAGGCAGTCGCCCTCCTGTACGCCGGCCAACGAGATACTCGGGTCCTCGTTCACGCCGATCAGGCACAGGTCTTCATAGACGGTGGTTGTACCTGCCACGGTGGTGCAGTCGGCTCCGGCGGCCGCGGTGACCTTGTAGGCGGCGTCGTCGGCGTCACAGTCCGTGACGTGGACCTCGCTGCTCTTTTTGCCCTCCGGTTCCTGGATGCACTCCCCGGTGGCGGCCTTGGTGGCGGGGGTGGGACGATTGAGCGAAGTCACGCCGATGATGACGCCGATGATGATGATCAACGGCACTGCGATCACAATCGTGGGGATCCGGCGTTTCTGGCGCGTGGGCTGTTGGGGCTGCTGCATGGGAGCGCCGGGTGTCGGCGTCGACATCCCGGGTTGCTGCTGACCGTACGGGGCCTGTCCGTACTGGGACTGGGGAGCGGGCTGCTGGTTGGGGCCGTAGGGGGACTGAGGTTGCGACATGGCAACGACTCTAGAACGCATCGCGTCAAGATGGGGCTGGACGTGGCACCGGCGTCGCTGTGAGCAGGGTCCTATGGCGGCGATTGGCGTGCGCCGCCGTCGGCTTGCTATCCTTCCACGGCACCGAGCGAGGACGTGAGGTCGTGAGAACGGCCTACGACGAGCCCGGAGCCCGGCGGGTTGCCCGAGCGGCCAATGGGAGCTGACTGTAAATCAGCCGCAGTATGCTACGGGGGTTCGAATCCCTCACCCGCCACCATGGTTGCGGCGTTTGCGCGCACGCAGTCAGACCCGCCCGCAAGGCGGGGCCGCGGTGAGCGAAGCCACGGCGAACGGAGTTGCGTGTGCGAATCCGATCTGCCTAAAGTTCCGCTCGTTGCCCCGATAGCTCAGTCGGTAGAGCGTCTCCATGGTAAGGAGAAGGTCAAGGGTTCGAATCCCTTTCGGGGCTCTGATACTGCGGGGGCCTACGGGCCCCTGACGTGTCATCTGGCGAGGTAGCTCAGCTGGTTAGAGCGCACGACTCATAATCGTGAGGTCGAGGGTTCGAGTCCCTCCCCCGCTACGCAAGTTCGAGCATGGCACCCCAAGGGCCGCTCGAGGATCACTGAGAGGAGAGTTACGTGGCTAAGTCCAGCGACGTTCGCCCCAAGATCACTCTGGCGTGCTCGGAGTGCAAGGAGCGCAACTACATCACCAAGAAGAACCGCCGGAACACCCCGGACCGGCTGTCTCTGTCGAAGTTCTGCCCGCGCTGCGGCAAGCACACGGAGCACCGCGAGACCCGCTGATCATGGCGGCGCCCTCCGCGCGCACAGGCCCCGACGACTCCAGGTCGTCGGGGCCTTGCTGTACCTCCACGACGGCGACTCCGGGTGCCGCGACGGCCGCGGACATGGCCGCCGTCATAGCGCGCGTACTCATGCACACAGCGCCGACCCCTGGGCGCGAGACGGTCGCCACCGCCCGGTCCGCGCCGTGGTCCCGTGCAACCGGCGCGGCGCAGCAGCTTCTGCCCGCAGTCCTGGCACTGGGGCGGCTGACCGAGCACCTGGTCAGCGACGGCGCCTTCGAATCGGACAGCGCCGGGCAACGGCCGCCTGAGCGCCCCATGGAGACGGGCGCGGCCGGCCTCATCCACCGCCGCTGTCGGATCGCCCCGGTCGGCGCCCAGGCTCCCGACGATCGCCCCCAGGAGCCGGGTGCCGGAGGCGCCGAGGTCGGCCTTCGTCGAACTGCTCGCGGCGGCTGGGAACTGCTGCAGGGGGCGGTCGTCGTCCGCGACGCCGGACCCGCCTGGCCCGCTGGCGCCCGCGTGACCCACGACCTGGCCCGCCGCACACCGCCGACCGCCCCTCCCGTCCCCACCGGTCCGCACCCGCCGGGTGCCGACACCGATTCGGCGCTCCGCGACGTCGATACGCCCGGGACCCTCACCATCACGGCTGCGGACGTGCGCGCCTGGGCCGACGCCACCGGCGATCACAACCCCATCCACCTCCACCCCGGTGCCGCCCACCGAGCCGGGCTGGCCGTGGGGGAGCAGGAACTCGTCGCCCACGGCTTGCTGTTGGGCGCACTCAGCCTCGCCCTCACTCCCACGACCGGCGTCGTCGACCTGCGCTTCCCCGGCCCCGCCGCACTGCCGGGCGGCGGGGCGGCCCGACTCGGCGTCCTCCCCGCCGGCGGCCTCACCATCGCCGGGCGCACCGTGCTGGTGCGGCGCTGAGCGGGCTCAGCGCGCCGGCGCGGACCACAGATCGGTCCAGGTGATGCCCAGGCGGGCCAGCAGGCGCCGCAGCAGCGGCAGAGAGATGCCCACCACACCGTGCGGATCCCCCTCGACGCCGTCGATGAAGGCGCCGCCCAGGCCGTCGATGGTGAAGGCGCCCGCACACCACAGAGGCTCCCCGGAGGCGATGTAGGTGTCGATCTCGGTGTCGCTGGGGGAGCCGAAGTGCACGATCGTGGAGGACACGCCCTCGGCGGTGGCCGCATCGCGTGCGCGCACCAGACTGTGACCGGTGTGCAGGGTGCCGCTGCGGCCGCGCATCGTCAGCCAGCGCTCGCGGGCCCGCTGCGCCGTGCCGGGCTTGCCCACCACCGCGCCATCGATCTCCAGCATGGAGTCACAGCCGACCACCACCAGGTCCGGGTCCGCCTCCACCGCGGCGGGCGGGAGGCCACCGGCCACATCCAGCGCCTTTGCCCGCGCCAGCGCCTGCACCTGCTCGGTGGGCGTGGGGGCGGGAGCATCGGCGGCCGCGTGGGCGTCGGCGAGGTCGGCCAGGACGCGGGATTCGTCGACGTCCGATACCAGCACTTGCGGATCGACACCGGCTGCGCGCAGGGTCGCCAGCCGACCGGTGGACTGAGATGCCAGAACAAGCACGGGCTCAAGCCTAGATGAGTAAGTCAGGGGTGTGGTTCGTGACCGTAGGGCGTAGTACGGGAGCGTCGGGGCAAGCCCCGGTGTCTGCGTGCGCGGCTGTCGACCCGCCCGTTGGACCCCTGTTCCCCCCGTTGGACCCCTGTTCCCCCGTTGGACCGCCGTAGCCGCCGGTTACAGCGGTCCAACGGGGCGTTGGCGGTCCAAGGGGGCGTGGGCGGTCCAAGGGGGCGTGGGCGGTCCAACCGGAGCGGTGCCAGGCCCACAGGGGCAAGCCCCGTGGCATTTTCACGCCACCCGTGATACCCCGAAAGCCTCACTCCATCCCACACACCACGACAACACCACCACGCCAACACCACCCCGACTAACGCAACACGAACTAGCGCCGGTCTGCACGCAAGGGTGATCCGAGCAGACTCGGCTGACCGCCGTTTTCCCCTGGAAATACGCGGAAGTGGTTTCGCGGCCCGAATCCGGTGACATCGCTCCAGTGTGCAACGAGGCCCTCGTTGCACACTGGAGCACTGTCATGACACCAGGGCCGCAGGTCAAATCCGCACAATTCCGCGGATTCTGTCGCGGCGCTCACTTCTGGAGTGTGCAGACTCACCACAGGGACTCGAACAACACCACTGGGCCAGGCGCCCCGGCCGCCGAGTGGGCGCACCAATCACACCGACGACCGGCCCCAACACCGGCGCTCAAACACCCCCTGACACCACCACCTCGGCCGTACCTTCAACCGACCTCGGTGCTCGCATAGGCTGGTGGCATGACCGCCTGCTCCCCGTTCAGCCGGCTCGTGGTGGTGGAGCGCACCGGCTCGACCAACACCGACCTGCGGCTGGCGCTGACCGGCCCCGACGGCGCCCTCGACCCCGCCGCGTCCGCCGCCTGGCCCCACCTGTCCGCCCTGCGGGCCGTCGCCCAGACCGCCGGCCGTGGCCGCGCCGACCACACCTGGACCACGCCGCCCACCGGTGCACTGACCGCCTCGATCGTGGTGCGGCCGCTAGTGCCCGCCGCCAGCCTGGCCTGGCTTCCGCTGCTGGCCGGCCTCGCCGTCGCCCGCGCCCTCGCCCCCCGCCTGGAATCGACCGGCTGGAGCGTGGCCACCAAGTGGCCCAACGACGTCGTCGCCGTGCCCACCCCTGCGGCGTTGGCGCCCGCGGAGGTGCCGGGGTGGGGGACCAGCCGCAAGGTCGCCGGCATCCTCACGGAATTGATCGGCGCGCCCGGTGGCAGCGAGGCCTCCGACTCCGCCGCCCCGGCCCGCCGGGGCGAGGCACCCGCCGTCGTCGTCGGCATCGGCATCAACCTCGCCCAGCCCGCCGCGCAGCTGCCGGTGCCCTGGGCCGCCTCCCTGGCCTCACTCGGCGCCCCCGCACCCGCGGCCGCGGCGGTCTTGGAGGACTGCGGACGCCACCTGGCGGAGCTGCTCGCCGACTGGGAGGCGAGCAACGGCGACCCGGACGCCGGCGCGGGCGCGCTGGGGACGCAATTGCGCGGCGCCTGCGCCACCCTCGGACAGAGCGTGCGCGTCACCGGCCCCGCGGAGACCATCACCGGCACCGCCGTCGACCTCGCCCCCGGCCTGGTCCTGCAGGTGGGCGACGGCACCGGTGCGCGCCGCGTCGTCGTCACCGCGGGGGAGGTGACGGGCGTGCGTGCGGCGGATGTGAGCGACGGCGAGGCCGGCCGAGCCGGCGGTGCCTGACCGGAGTTTCGAATCCTTCTGTTTGCTCTAACGATTGATCGCGTGCGTGTGATGTGCGCTACTCTTGCGCGGTGACCCATCAGCAGACGCCCGGCCCGAGCACCCCCGCCGGGGACTCCGATCCCGGCGAGGCCGCATCCATAGCGGGCGCCCCGGCCGACGACGCCTGGGCCACGGTTCGCGGTCACGAGCAGCGGCTACTGCAGGGGACCCCCAGCCTGAGCCTGCGGCAGATCGCCGACCGCGCCGGCACCGGGATGGATCTGGCCCGCCGCTTCTGGCGCGCCATGGGCTTCGCCGACGTCGACCCCGACGAAATCTGCTTCACCGATCAGGACGCCGTAGCCCTGCGCACCATCGCAGACCTGATCGACGAGACCGACGACGGCCTGCCGTCCGCGCACGCGCCCGGGGGCGGGCTCGCCGCCAGTAGCGTCCTGGAACTGTTGCGCGCTCAGTCCTTCACCATGGACCGGCTGGTGCTCTGGCAATTGGAAACCCTCGTCGCCGACATCTCCCAGCGCCTGCACCTGGACGACACTGCCGCGCGGCTGGTGGCCCTGGACCACATTGACGAGATGATCGACTCCCTGTCCCAGCAGTTGATCTACGTGTGGCGCCGGCACCTGGCGTCGCTGCTGGACCGCACCGACTCGGAGGTCTCCCGCCGGGGCCGGGAGGACGCCGGACCCGACTTCTACCCGCTGATCCGCTCCCTGGGCTTTGTGGACATCGTCTCCTTCACCCAGCGCGCCCAGACCATGGGCAGGCTGGAGCTCTCGGAGATGCTCGACGACTTCGAGTCCACCGCCCGCGACGTGGTCACTTCCCGCGGCGCCCGTGTGGTTAAGACCATCGGGGATGCGGTCATGTACATCGCCGACGATCTGACCACGGCGGCCGACGTCGTCACCGCGCTCGTCGATGAGCTCCAGTCGGGCCCGGAGATGATGCGGGTGCGCGCCAGCCTGGTGCAGGGACGGGTCGTCTCCCGCTCCGGGGACGTCTTCGGTCCGCCTGTGAACCTCGCCTCCCGGCTGGTGGACACCGCCGAGCCCGGTGGCATCCGCATGGATGAGGCCACCGCCATGGACATTCTCAACGGCCCGGACGCCCACAAGTACACGGTTCACCCCTGCCACGAGGTGGTTGCCAAGGGATTGGGCAACGTCACCCCGTGGGCGCTCGCCCTGGCCTGAGGCCCACCGATCCCGGGTATTCGCCCCGTCCTGAGGCGGGACACCTCCTGCGCGGGGAGGATGACGCCTGCCGCCTTGGTCGCATACGATCCTGCGCATGACGACTGTGCTTCTCGTTGAGGACGACCCCGCCATCTCCGAGCCGCTCGCCCGCGCTTTCGGCCGTGAGGGCTATGAGGTCCACGCTCACGGCACCGGCAAGGGCGCCCTCGAAGACCTGGACGGGGCGGACATCATCGTCCTCGACCTCGGCCTGCCCGACATCGACGGCCTGGACGTGGCCCGGCAGGTTCGCGCCCAGGGACTGACCATCCCCATCCTCATGCTCACCGCCCGCAGCGAGGACACCGACCTGGTGGTTGGCCTCGACGCCGGCGCGGACGACTATGTGACCAAGCCCTTCCGCCTGGCCGAGCTGCTCGCCCGCGTGCGAGCCCAGGTGCGGCGTGCCTCCGGGGAGGCGATCGAGGAGGAGCTGGTCGCCGGGAACATCCGTGTGGACATCGCCGCCCACCGCGCATTCGTCGGCGGGGATGAGCTCCAGTTGACCACGCGGGAGTTCGAGCTGCTGCGCGTGCTGGTGCGCGGCGGCGGCCAGGTGCTGCCCACCGAGGACATCCTCAAGGAGGTCTGGGGCGAGGACCCGACCGGCACCGAGCACACGCTGGCCATGCACATCACCTGGCTGCGCCGCAAGCTGGGTGACGACGCCGATGCCCCGGCACTGCTCGTGGCCGACGGTGCCGGATACCGTTTGGCGGTCTGACCGAACGCCGGATCCGGAACCGACCACAACTCAAAGCGACCGTCTGTGAAGGCAGGGACAATGCAACGCCGAGCGATGCAGATGACCATGGCGGCGGTCTCCGTCGCCGTCCTCCTCCTGGGGGTGCCGTTGGGCGGAGCATGGATCACCGTCGCCCCCCGAGCCTCCTCCGACGGTGAAGACCACCTGCGGGTCATCATGGTCGTGGTACTGACCACGGTCGGTCTGGCAGCGGTGGCGCTGGTGGCCGCCTACATCGTCGCGGCCAGGGCGTCGCGGCGCATCAGCGCCCCTCTGATCTACCTGGCGGCCGAGGCCGAGCAGCTCGGATCCGGGCAGGTGCGCCCGCGGCTGCGTTCGTCCGGCATCGAGGAGATCGACCTGGTGCAGGCCGAGCTGGTGCGCAGTGCCGAGCGCGTGGCCGGTCGTATCGCCGCCGAACGCCAGTTCGCCTCCGACGCCTCCCACCAGCTGCGCACGCCCCTGACGTCACTGAGCCTGCGTCTGGAGGAGATTGAGCTGCTGTCCACGCAGGAGGAGGTGCGCGAGGAGGCCCGCGCCTGCATTGAGCAGGTGGACCGGCTCGCCGGCGTGGTGGAGGATCTGCTGCGCATTTCCCGGCGCACCGGCGGCGGCACCACCGAGGCGCTGCACCTGAAGGACCTGTTCGACCAGCAGCGCGAGGAGTGGGAGCCGGCATTCCACGAGGCGGGACGCGAGATCACCTTCACCGACGAGGTCGGCATGCCGGTGCTGGCCACGCCCGGGTCGCTGGCACAGGTGCTGGCCACCGTCATTGAGAACTCGCTGCGCTACGGCGACGGCACCACCAGTGTGAACGTGCGCAGCGCCAACGGTGGGCACGGCGTCTTCATCGACGTCGCCGACGAGGGTGAGGGCGTGGCCGAGGACATTGCCCCGAATGTGTTCGAACGCAACGTCTCCGGGCACGGCTCCACCGGCGTGGGGCTGGCGCTGGCCAAGGATCTGGTGGAGGCCGACGGCGGGCGCATCGAACTGTCTCAACGCAAGCCCGCCGTCTTCTCGATCCTGCTCAACGCCGTGCCCAAGTCCCTGGACCCCAACAATGTGCTGCCCCGGGGCGCGCTGGTGAGTGTGGGCCGTAGGCGGCGACTCTGAGCCCATTCCTACGCGCCCCGGGCGGCGTGGTCAGAGGATGAACGGGGCGATGAGGAAGCCCAGGGCCACGCACACGATGATGGATGCGGTGCCCGGCAGCACGAAGGGGTGGTTGAGCACCATCTTGCCGACGCGCGTGGAGCCGGTGTCGTCCATCTCCATGGCGGCGACCGTCGTCGGGTAGTTGGGCAGCAGGTAGTAGTTCGCCACCGCCGGGTAGGAGGCCACCAGCGCCGTCCCGGGCAGGCCGAGCGCCACCATGAGCGGCATGAACGCGCGGGTGGTGGCGGCGTGGGAGAACATCAGCGGCGCGGCGAAGTAGAAGAACACCGCCACCAGCCAGGGGGCCGCCTGGAACGGGCCGGACAGGGCGTTGGAGATGGTCTCCTCATACTGGTTGACGAAGGCGTTGCCCAGCCAGGCCAGACCGAGGATGCACACGGCGGCGGTCATGCCGGCGCGGAACGTGTCCTGGGAGGCGATCTGGGTGGTCGGCTTCTTCGCGGCGGTGCAGATGATCGCGGCGGTGGCCAGCATGATGGTCATGATCGCCGGGGTGGAGCCCATCGGCGGGTCGGACATGATGTTTAGTTCGGGGGAGGAGATGGTGGCGTAGGCGACCACCGCGATGAGGGCACCCAAGAAGATGAACAGGCTGGGCACCGCGCTGGGGGCGGCCTGGTAGTCGGAGGCCGCGGCGGTGGAGGGCTTGACCAGGCCCTTGGCCTTCCGCTCGATGTAGACCGGGTCGTCCTCCAGCTCGCTGCCCTGGAAGTAGGCGACGACGGCGCCGACCATGCAGCCGATGAAGGTGGTGGGGATGACGATGGCCAGGCACTGCAGGTAGCCGATGTTGATCGGCTCCAGGGCGACGACCAGGGCCACCATGGCCGCGGAGATGGGGGAGGCGGCCACGCCCACCTGGGAGGCGACCACGGCGATGGACAGTGGCCGTGAGGGGCGGATGCCGTGCCCCTTGGCCACGTCCACAATGACGGGGATGACGGAGTAGGCGGTGTGTCCGGTGCCGCACAGCAGCGACATCAGGTAGGTGACGATTGGCGCGAGGAAGACGATCTGCTTGGGGTGCTTGCGCAGTAGCACCTCGGTGAGGTGGACCAGGTGGTCCATGGCTCCGGCGAGTTGCAGCGCCGCAACCGTGCAGATCACCGACATGATGATGCCGATGACCTCCCAGGGGGCGTCATCGGTGGAGGTGTGCACGCCGGTCAGTACCAGCACCAGGATGCCGGCGCCGCCGGCCAGACCGATGCCGACACCGCCCATGCGGGCACCGATGATTATGAACAGTAAGACGACGGCCAGATGGAACCAGATCATCGTGGTCTCCTTTCGGGGTGGGGGCCAGAGCTGCCGTCGGCCGGCTTTCCGCGCAACGCCTGCGTTGTCTTCACCGGTGCTGGCCTGGCAGGGACTCAGTCAGGTGTCGTTGGGAGAAGCGGTAGGAGGATGACGACAGCCTGATGTGATCGTAGCCATACTCGGTTTGCCGTGTGCGAGTTTTGAGTGCTCGGATGTGTCAGCTTTTGGTTGTCGTTGGCCTGATAACAGTGGCGCTCCGCGTGTGAGAATCGGCCATGCTGGTCCCAACGTGGCAGTATGTAGGCGCCCGCGCGCATTCGGCGTGCGGAACGAACCGGAGGAGTGTGCGTGGAGACCGACACCTTAGTGAGGTGCCTGTGAGCGGCAGCGCGCGTCCCCTGCGCATCGGCATTATGGGCGGCACCTTCGACCCGATCCACCACGGCCACCTCGTGGCGGCCTCTGAGGTACAGGACGTCTTCAAACTGGACGAGGTCATCTTCGTGCCCACTTGGGCGCAGCCGTTTAAAAAGGACCGGCGCGTCTCTCCGGCCGAGCACCGCTATCTGATGACGGTAATCGCGACCGCATCGAACCCGCGCTTCACGGTCTCTCGGGTGGACATTGACCGGGGTGGCACCACCTACACCATCGACACGCTTCACGACATCATGGCGGAGTACCCGGGCGCCGAGTTGTACTTCATCACCGGTGCCGACGCCCTCGCCCAGATCCTGACCTGGAAGGACAACGAGGAGATCCTCTCCCTGGCGCACATGGTGGGGGTGACGCGACCCGGTCACGTGCTCACGGACACGGGTCTGCCCGCGGACAAGATCTCTCTGGTGGAGGTGCCTGCAATGGCTATTTCCTCCACCGACTGCCGCGAGCGGGTCAGCCACGGCGGTCCCGTTTGGTATTTGGTGCCCGACGGCGTCGTCCAGTACATCCGCAAATATGGTCTTTACCGCGTGGCCGAGCGGTCGGCGTCGACGACGTCGATGACCGCCCACGTAGCGCGCGAGCAGTCCCTGAGGAAGGAGAGCGAAGGTGAGTGAGAACACCGACGTCAACCAGTCCGAGTCCGGCTCGGGGGCTGCCCCGCGTCGCAGCCGTCGTGCCATCCGGGAGGCGGAGCGCGCCGCCGAGCGTGAGGCGATGCTGACCGGGCAGCAGCCGCTGCTCACTCGCCGGGAGATGCGGCGCCTGCGTGAGGAGGCGGAGGCGCTGCAGCAGGCGCTTGAAGCCGGGGAGATCACTCCCGAGCAGGCCCGCGCCCTCCAGGATCCGTTGGCCGACCAGCCCGTCATCAGTGTGCCTGCGCACGAGGCCACCGGGCAGCACGCCGTCGCCGCGACGCCCGCCGACGCCGTTCCTGCCGAGCAGGCGACGATGCCGACTCCCGCCACCGCCGAGAGCCCGGCCGAGTCGGCGGAGCCTGAGGAGGCCGCGTCCGGGGAGGCTACGGAGGCGGAAGCCGAGGTGGCCGCCGAGTCGGAGCCTGCCTCTGCTGAGCCGGAGGTCAGCGCGCCGGAGCAGGCCGGGGTGCCGGAGGCGGCCGAGTCGAAGGTCGGCGCGCCGGAGGTGAAGGAAGCCGGCGCCGACGCCGGCTACGAGGCAGATTCTGAGGTTGCCCGCAAGGCTGAGGTACCGGCGGAATCCAAAGCCGCGTCCCCCGCGCAGGCCGAGTCGTTCGGCCAGGCCGCGTCGCCGTCGGCCCCGACCCCGGCGCAGACCCCCGCTGAGGAGCCCGCAGCCGTGGAGGCTCCGGCCGTCGAAGGAACGGCTGCATCCGCGGGCGCCTGGCCGGTGACGGGTGTGCCCGGCGCTCCCTCCCCGCAGGCGGCCGACACCGCCCTGACCGACGCGCAGAAGGAAGAGATCGCCAGCCTGCCGACCGGGGTCCTCGAGGCGGTTGACGCCCCGATCGTGGACGTGCAGCCGGATACGGCGGCCCCCATCCCCACGCGCCGCTCCCTGCGGCACCGGCACGTCGCGGAAGAGTCCGACCAGACCGCAGACGACCAGTCCGCCGACGACCAAGCCGCCGAGCCCGTCGCGGAGGACGAAAAGCCCGCCGTGGAGGACGAAGAGCCGAAGGTGCCGACCCGCCGCCCGATCGTCCGCATTCCCGCCGCCGCCCAGGGTGTGCGCACGGTGGACACCGACACCGGGGAGCTCAGCACCGTCCAGCCGGTGATTCAGCCGGACGCGGCGCTGCAGGTCTCCCAGGACGCCGCGGGCGAGGACCGCGAGGACGAAGCCGAGGACGTCGAGGTTTATGGTGGCATCGACAACCCGCAGTGGCGCTCGCTGACCGACGCGGACGCGGCCGGCTCCGAGGCCGCGGACCAGGCCAGGACCGAAACCGCCGCGACCACGGCCCCGGCGCTGGCCGAGGCGGAGTCGACGCGGCGCCAAGCGGTGCAGGCACCGGCCGAGGCGAGCTCGGCGCCGACGTACGCCCAGGCCGAGGGCGGTTCGCGTGCGGGACGCACGCTGCTGATCGTGCTGCTGGCCGTGGTGATCGCGCTGGTTGTGCTCGCCGTGGTGTGGTTCCTGCGCCACAACGGCATCATCGGCTCGCTGCCGCAGGTGCTCGATATTTGGACGCATCTGCTCGTCTAGCCCGGCGCAACCAACTCGCCGGTACCACGCTCCGCTGCGGACGTCGGCTTGGCCACACTAGGCCGCCTGCGTGCTTCATGCCGCGAGTCGGCCCGTAGAGTGGTGGGCCAACACCGATGTCTCAGCCGGAGAAGGAGCCCCGTGCCCGCTACTGAACACGCCGTCGAGCTGGCCGCCGTCGCGGCCCGCGCCGCCACCGAGAAGAAGGCGGACAGCGCCGTCGCCATTGACGTATCCGAGCGTCTGCCTTTCGCCGACATCTTCCTGATCGTGTCCGCCGCCAACGAGCGCCAGGCGCGCGCCATCGTCGACGCCGTCGAGGAGGCCATGTTCAAGGCGGGCGCCAAGGCGCGATCGCGGGAGGGGCTCGAGGAGGCCCGCTGGGTGCTCCTGGACTACGCCGACGTCGTCGTGCACGTGCTGCAGGCCGAGGACCGTGAGTACTACGGGCTCGAGCGCCTGTGGAAGGACTGCCCGCTGGTGCCTCTGCCCGAACTCGCCTCGGAACCGGCCCAGGCCTGAGATGACTACCAGACTCATCCTGTGGCGGCACGGCCAGACCGACTACAACGCCCATGCGCGCGTGCAGGGGCGCGTCGACATTCCCTTGAACACGATCGGCCGCGAGCAGGCGCGCTCCGCCGCCTCTGGACTCGCCGCGCTGGAGCCGGTGCGGATCGTCTCCTCCCCGCTGTCTCGTGCCCAGGAGACGGCGCGTGCGCTGGCCGACCTGGCCGGCATCGATATCGAACTGGATGAGGGCCTGCTGGAGCGCTCCTTCGGCCGCTGGGAGGGACTCTCACGCGTCGAGATGGAGAGCCAGTGGCCCGAGGCCTATGCCGCCTGGAAGCGGGGCGAGGACCCGGCCGACGTCGGGGTGGAGACCCGACAGGCGGTGTCGCTGCGCGTGGGGGGCACCCTGGAACGCATCCTGGAGGAGACTCCGCGGGCCGACGACGACCAGACCGTGGTGGTCGTCTCCCACGGCTCGGCGATCACGCTGGGCATCACCCACCTGTTGGGGCTCGACCCCTCCGCCTGGTTCGGGCTGCGCGGCCTGGACAACTGCCGCCACGGGGTCGTTGTACCGGGGGAGCGAGTGCCCGGGTGGACGCTCGCCGAGTGGAACGTGCAGTGAGCGGTGCGGGTGCGCACGGGCGGGGTGCGCCCACCGGCGAGTCGCTGTCGGCCGGTGAGTGATGCCGGCGTGCACTGGCGGGTGAGGCACGGCACGCGTTTTTGATTTGCTCGAGGACCGTCTGACTCCGTAGAGTTTGGGCGTCGCCCGCGAGGGCGAGACCCGTAAGGGGCTATGGCGCAGTTGGTAGCGCGCTTCCATGGCATGGAAGAGGTCGGGGGTTCGAATCCCCCTAGCTCCACGATCACCGCCGCCAGTGGCGGGCCGATCACCCTTTCGGGGCTATGGCGCAGTTGGTAGCGCGCTTCCATGGCATGGAAGAGGTCGGGGGTTCGAATCCCCCTAGCTCCACCCAGGTTTCGCCTCCTTCAGGCCCGGATCGTCGGCGCGAATGTCCGGATTCGGCAGTAACGACGCCGACGCTCTGTCGGGTCGGTTGCAGATCCGCATGATTTCAAGGTTCCTTCGGGCGTGCCCGCGCGCCCCGAGCTCGTTCGTGCCGATTTTGGACACTTTCCCGCCGGAGGGGCGATCGCGGCGGGCCGGGTTATCGGCGTGAGTGCGGCGTTCCGCCGTGCGGCGTGTGTTTTCCGCCGCGCCTGGGGCGTGGCCTGGCCGCCGGGCCGCGTGGCGGGGGGCTGACACATCGGGCAGAGCCGTGCTCACGGAGCCGTGAGCTCAGTCCTCGGCCGGCTCTTCCACTCCGCGGATGGCGAGCGCAGCCGCTGGATTGACCAGCCGGACCGTGAACGCCTCGACTTTCCCGCACCACGCCAACTAAAGCCCTGATTTTAAGCAGCATGCTCACCCCGATAACGCTAAGGCCGCCAGATTCGTGTCGGAGGCGCCTGACAGCATGATGCTCGTGAACAGGAAGAGCTCCGGGGAGATCCTCAAGGGACTGTGGGCGATACGTGTGCGGGCCGGTGCCGCCGGTCGGCGCACATGGCGGCCAACACCGTCGCTCGAGGGTCGCTTCCCTTGCCTAAGGGCGGTCTACGCTCACGATCGTAGACCGCGACAGCTCGCCCCTGATCACAGCCACAGTCAACACAACCGTTTAGGAGACAATGATGACTACTGAACTTACGCTGGACGCCCTGCGGAGCAAGCTCGCAGACCCGGAGTGGGCCGCGATCCGCGTGGAGGCCAGCTACCAGCCCAGCGGCGGGCCGGGCACGCGCGTGTATCCGCCAACCTTCCCAACTGAGGGAGACAAGGAGTCCCCGTATCTGTCAGAAGATCGTTGGCGTGACGGTGAGAAGCGCAGGGTGGAGGTTCTCGATCAGGTGTCGGCGCAGGCCAACCGCTGTGAGGAGGCCGAGGCGAGGGCCTGGCGCCAGGGGACGGTCCGCATGCCCATGTTGCGGATGTGGCACGAAGGCGCGGCGAGCCTCGAGCTCATAGGTCTGGAGGCCCCGCACCGCGCCTTCGACGCCTACTGGCGCGACTGCGAGCTCGACGGCGTCAAGTTCGACCGGACCGAGATCGGCAAGGCGATCCTGGCGGCCTCCTTGGTGGATGCGACCGCGTTGCTGGAATACGATCCCGCCACGCTCGTCTATGGAGGCTGGAACTCTCATCGCAAGGGGCGGCAGGCGAAGTTCCCGCGCCTGTACGCCAGCGAGATCATCGGCTGGGACCCTGTGGCGGGGGTGCGCAAGGCCGGGCGCATGGACCCCGTGAACCTGACCGGATCGCGCAGCGGTGACGGCGATAACTGGACCTACTCGCCAGCGAGCGACAAGAAGAAGGACACCAAGCTCAGCGAGATTGGGCACGGCAATATTGCCCCGAAGAAACCCATCCACGGCGGCGTCACCATCTCCGAGGCGACTCGCACCGCCGTCCTCAGCCTTACCGCCACCCGGCGCCTCGGCTTCGGCTCCCTGGAGCCTGCGGCCGTCCAGGCCGCCCGGGCCCTGCTCGTCGCATTCGGGCTCCTGGGCGACCGTCTCGCCTTCGGCGATGCCGGCCTGTGGCTGCGCAGCGGCTGCGACCTGGTCATGCAGACCGAGCAGTTGGAGTGGGTCGGCCGCGGCGGCGTGGCGGAGTCATTCACGCTGTCCCCGAGCGCGGCGGTCCAGTTGTACGAGGACGCAATGCAGGCGGCCCTGGACGCCGGAGTGCCGCTGCACCTGGAGACCGTGGAGCTGAAGCCCAACGAGTCCCTGGCTAAGGCAATCGACTTCAGCCTGACCAAGGCCGAGTCCACGGGAGAGTGACATGCCCCTCCGCTTGGACATTTCGCTCCTGAGCGAGCGCTACGACGCCGGTGGAGGGGAGGACCCGCGACTGGCGGAATGGCCTCCCCACCCGGCCCGGGTCTTTGCAGCCCTGCGGTCCGTCGCCGGCGAGGAGGAACTGGAACCGCTCGCCGAACTGGAGTGCCTGGCGCCGCCGCTGATCCATGCGTCCCCCACCACCTCGGTGGGTGAGCGGCGCACCCGGGGATACGTCGTAACAAACGTACGCGCCAATAAGGGCGGGCATCAGACCCACCCCGCGCGCACCGCCGGATTCCGGCAGCGCACCAGTAGCCTCCCCGAGGATGCGCGCGTCCAATTCGACTGGGTGGATGACAGCTCGCTGTCCGATGACGTCGTGGCCGAACTCGACCACCTAGCCCGGCGGGTGCCGTACCTCGGTCGCTCGACGTCGTCGGCAACACTCGCCTTCAGCCGGGTAGACGATCCAACACCGCTGCCAGGCCTGACCACCTACGAGCCGACGGCGGGACGCGGCCCTCTGAACATCCGCGTGCCCTACCCCGGCTACCTCGATGAACTCAACGCCCTGTATCGGGAGGATCAACCCGCATGGCAGGCCGCCGGTCCGCGTTCGCGCCGCTTCTACCGTGAGGCCGGGGCAGTTCAGACCAGTGATGAGATCAGTGAGGAGATCTCTGCCATGGACGTATTCAATTCCCCCTACCCGGACCTGGTCATTCTCAGATTCGAGGAACTGCGACCCTCCGGCAACTTGGTTTCCATTTTCACCGAGGCCCTACGACGCAAGGTCATGGGGCAGACGCAGGACCCACTGCCTCCCGCACTGCACGGACACGGCACCCCCGGACTGCCGCATGTGGCGTACCTGGGGCTACCCTTCGTGGGCAACGAGCACGCCGACGGGCAGCTCATGGCCCTGGCTGTGGCGATCCCCGGGCTGGAGCATGATGAACGCCTGCGCATCCTGCGGGGCATTCTCGGGAATGACCCCGAACGGGACGTCCTGCTGCGCGTAAACGGATTCAAACAGAGTTTTCGGCTCCGGTACGCGCCGGATGAGACGCGGCCCTTCACTTCCACCGTCGAGCGCTGGACGGACCCCGCGCGGACGTGGGCGACGGCCACGCCCCTGGTGCTGGATCGCTACCCGAAGGACGGCGACCTTGCCGCGGTGGTGGCCGAGTCCTTCGTCAACGCCGGCCTGCCGGAACCGCGTGGAGTTGAGGTGAGCAAGGAACCGCTGATGGACGGGGCCGTGCGGCTGAGACCGCAGGAGTTGCCCAAGCGGTGTCAGGGGCGCCTGTACACGCATGCGCGCGTGACCTTCGACCGTCCCGTGCGCGGGCCGGTCCTGGCCGGTGCGGGACGCTACTTCGGCGTCGGGCTGTTCGCTCCCGAGTATGAGGAGGAGCGGCGATGAAGGCCACCGATTTCGCGAAGTTCATGCGGGAAGTGCATGGGCATGACCCGTTCCCCTGGCAGTCCGCCGTGGTCGAGCAGGCTGTGGAACAGGGCACTTGGCCCGCGGTCGTGGATGTGCCCACCGGGCTGGGCAAGACCTCCATGCTGGATGTGGCCGTGTTCCTCCTGGCGCTGAGCGCCGGAGGCGACGCTCCCGCAGGCCTGGGGCGGCGTCGCATCTTCCTGGTGGTGGACCGCCGCATCGTGGTCGACCAGGCCGAGGCTCATGGGCGGCACGTTGCGGACGCCCTGGAAAAGGCTACTGAGGGCGAGGTCCGCTTCGAGGTGGCTCGGAGACTACACGGCCTCGCGGGAGATGCGGACGAGGACCACGCACTGCGGGTGGTGAAGATGCGCGGCGGAGCGACGTGGGATGCCGCCTGGCTGCCGCGTCCCGACTTGCCCGCCATTATTACCGGCACGGTCGATCAGGTGGGCAGTCGCCTGTTCTTCCGCGGCTACGGGGTCAGCAACGGTCGGCGTCCCATCGACGCCGCACTGGTGGGCACCGACTCGGTCATTATGATCGACGAGGCCCACCTGGCCCAGGCCTTCACCACCTCGCTGGCCTCCGCACATGAGGCGGACGCGACCCACCAGTTGGGACTGCCGGAGAGCTCGGTCATCCACCTGAGCGCAACCAGCGCGGAGAGGCCCGAGAAGAATTCCGATGCCTGGGAGGCCTCATTCGATGAGGACGCGCATCTGCGGAATGAGACCGCCAAACAGAGGCTGACCGCGTATAAGCGCCTTACGCTCGTCGACTCCACGGAGAAGAAGATCGTCAAGGAGATGGCTGCCCGGGTACGGGACCTCCTCAAAGAGCCCGAAAAACCCGATGAATCCCCCAATGAGTCCGAGGGTGACCGGGTGCTGGTGGTGTGCAATACGGTGGCTCGCGCCCGGGAAGTGTATGAGGCGCTGACCACCGGAAGGACGAGGCTGGATGGCGTCGAGGTACTGCTGCTCATGGGGCGCTCGCGTCCGCTGGATCGCGAGGGTATCGCCGCGCGGGTCACCGAGCTGTTCGGCGCCGACCGGAAACCGGGTACGCACAAGGCGGTTCTGGTGGCCACCCAGACCATTGAGGTCGGCATCGACCTCGATGCCACGGATATGGTCACCGAGACCGCCTCTTGGGACGCCCTGGTACAGCGCTTCGGCCGGGTCAACCGGCGGGGTGACCGCGAGTCGGTCTCCATCACGGTGCTGGAGGACGGTGCCAAGAAGCCCCCCGTATACGGTCCCGCCAAGGTGGCCACGGCCGACTTCCTTCGCGAGGTCGCGCAGGATGGGCTGGATGTGTCACCGTTGGCGCTGCGCCACCTGGAGGTGCCCGATGGGCTGAGCGCACCACGGCCCCTGCTGCCGCTGCTGCTGCCCGCTCATCTGGATGCGTGGGCGAGGACAAACCCGGCGCCGACCAATGATCCGCCGGTCGACCCCTACCTGCACGGAATCGACAAGTCCACCCCTCCTGTCACCATCGCCTGGCGGGCCGGGCTGGTGCGGCGCAACGAGGGGGCGGACGGCGAGGACACGTTGGAACTGCTGTCGTACGCCGGGTCTGTCGCGGATGCCATCCCGCTACGGAGCGAGGAGTGCGTGGAGGTGTCGTTCATGGCGGTACGTGCCTGGCTGCAGGAGGGCAAGTCGGAGGATCTGGCCGACGTCGATGACTACGACGACTTCGATGACGTCCCCTTCAGAGACGACGACAGCGACCGGCAGGTGCTGCGTCGCCGGGCCGACGGTTGGTGGGAGCCAGTATCGGCTCCTGACCTGCGGCCGGGAGACACGATTATCGCCCCGTGCGAGTACGGCGGCCTGGACCGCTTCGGCTGGAACCCCTCCAGCAAGGAGACCGTCAAGGACGTTTCCGAACTGGCCTCCCTTAGACGTGGGCAACCAATGTTGCGTCTGGATTCCGACCCGGGGAGCCGACTGGGGCTGCAGCCCATGGAGGGGCTGAGCGGCCTGGTGGCCGACTGGCGCAATGCGGTGGATCCGGAGGATCGCCAGACCTATCAGGATCGTCTTCATGGGGCGGCGCGTACGTGGCTGGAATCCCAAGAAAGCGATCCGGAAGAGCCATGGACGCCGGACGATATGGCGTACTTGAAAAAGGCGCTGTTGAGCGACGATGCATTTGTCTCCTCCAACGTCGATCAAAGACGTAAGAACAGAAAACGTCGGCCTTCCGACCGCAGGCAGGAGGAGCAGGAGGAGCCGATCCCGGTGCTTCGCGGTGTCGTTCGCGCAGACGACTGGCGCGGTGTTGGCACCAGGGGTGGCCGTGCGAATGCCGTGGATGCCGACCACACTACGACTGCACCCGCCTGGCGCGCAGTCGATGAGTCGGATGTGGCGGACAGCTCCAGCCTCAACCAGCGCGTGACTCTTGCGGAACATCTGACGGCGGTGGGTGAGCGCGCCCGACAGATCGCCACCAACCTGGGGTTGCCGGATGAACTGCGGCGCGTCGTCGTTGACGCGGCACGCTGGCACGACCTGGGCAAGGTGGACCTGCGCTTCCAGGCCATGCTGTTCGACGGCAGCCGGATCGCCGCTGAACTCGCCCGGGAGCCGCTGGCGAAGTCCGGTATGCCGCCCGGGGACCGGGACCGGCATCGACGCGCCCGACGCCTCAGCGGCCTGCCTCGCGGCGCCCGGCACGAGGCCTGGTCAGAGGCGATCGTAGCGGCTCATCTGGAGGGGCTCGCGGAGTCGTATCCGGGTGACGCCGAGCTGCTCCAGCACCTTATCGCCAGCCACCACGGTCACGCCCGGCCCTTCCTGCCGCCCGTTGACGACCGGGGAGATGGCGTTCTACGCGCGGCGATTGGTGAGGTCGCCGTCGATGTGCCCCTGCCGGTTGGGCTGCACCTGGCCGACGCGGATCGATTCGCCCGGCTCAATGACCGTTACGGCCGGTGGGGCTTGGCACTGCTGGAGGCAGTGGTGCGCTGCGCCGACATGACCATTTCCTCGGAGGGATCATGAACCAAGTCAAACTGCCCGCGCTGGTCGGTGAATCGCCGCTGGCCATTCTTGCCGCGATCGGCACGCTCCGGTTGATCCATGACTTCGTCGATGAAGGCGCTCGGCTGTCCTGGGATCCTGCGGATCGGGCACCGGTGCTGCATTCGAAACTGCCATCGGTCGACGCCGTCGCCGAGGAACTGGCGGAGATCGTCGCCGAGATGCCCGACGATGTGGTCGTGCCCGGAGGGCCAGCGGGGTTTCCGCTGGAAAGGATAGGCACAAAAGGGTCAGATCCAATGCGGCCGTTGCCCGGAGGTATGGCGGATTTATTTGCGACTCTAACCGCAGGATCATGCGAATCAGAGGTTGACACGGTTGCGATTTGGATGGGGAGTCTCGTAACTGATCTCGTGTTTAGGAAGCCAGCAAAGAAAGGTGAGTCGCCGGTCGGCATGGTAAGCCAGTTCATTGCGGGCGCTGGACAACAAACCATAGCAACGATGCTTGAAAAGTCGCATGAAAGTGTGCGTTCCCACCCGGAGTATCTGTATCAAGCCCTTGCTGGGTGGCGCAGGGTCGAGGGTGTGACCGGCGAGTACCTGGATCATCGTGCGATCTGGAGTGCAACGGATGATCCTCGAGGTCAGAACGGGAAAATGCGCGGTGTTCCAGGTGCGACGTGGCTTGCGCTCATGTCCTACCCGCTGTGGACCACCACGGCCGCTGGAAAGCAACCCCGCACAAGTGGCTGGCACACTGCCGACCGTCGTCGGCAGGAACTGCGGTTGCCGCTCTGGCAGGAACCGCTTGGTCCGGCGGCGATAAAGGCGCTTGTTGAGCATCCGGTTCTCGAAGGCAAAGGGGAGACGAAGACACTGGACGCCGCTGCTCTCCGCCTGCTCGGGATCTTCCATGTGTGCAATGCGCATCGCCGCCAGACAGACGGCGGCAAATCTGCGGGCGTATTGGTGCCGGTGTCATGAGCGTCGACGTCATCAGACCGGACCTGCCGGGCCTGCCGGAGACAGTCCCCGCGCGCATGCTGAATGAGTTCGTGTACTGCCCCCGCTTGTTTCACCTCTAACCTCACCGAGGCTCGGCCTGGCCACCCGACTGGACCTGGTGGAGGATGGCGGGGACGGCACCGTCGTTCCGGTTGACTACAAGAAGGGACATCCGAATCGAGATGGTCGCGCCTGGCCCAGCGACCGGATGCAGTCCCTGGTCCAAGCGCTGCTGCTTCGCGAGGAGGGCTACGCCGTCGAGTGGGCCGAGATCTGGTACGCCGAGACCCGACAGCGAGTGCACATAGCCGTGGACGATGCGGCAATGCAGGAGATCACGGATACCGTAGCGCGCGCATGGCGGGTGGCCTCCGATCCGGTCGCGCCTCCGCCGCTGCGTGACAGCCCGAAGTGCGCCCGCTGCTCCCTGGTGGGCATCTGCCTGCCCGACGAGCTGGAGGCGCTAAAAACGCCACCAAGGCAGCGACGTCCATTGAAGCGTCTAATGGCGCCGGTGCTGGAAGGGCGCCCGGTGTACGTGACGTTGCAAGGCGCCACGGTGGGGGTACGCAGCGACCGCCTCGAAGTCCGATCCTCCGGCGAGCTGCAGGCGAGCTATCGGCTGATAGATGTCAGTCAGGTGTGCGTGTTCGGGAACGTGACGGTATCGGCACAAGGTGTCAGGGCGCTGCTTTCCCGCGATATTCCGGTATTGTGGTTCAGCTATGGAGGCTGGTTCTCCGGCATGGCCGAGGGGCTGCCGGGCAAGAACGTAGACCTGCGGATCGCACAGTTCCGCGCCTCCGAGGAGCAGCAGCTTGAGATCGCGCGCCGGATGATCTCCGGGAAGATCCGCAACAGTCGCACGATGCTGCGTCGCAACGCGCGTGCTGAGCTGGGGCGTGTTGGTGACCAGCTCAAGGAACTCGCCATCCAAGCAAGGCAGGCAGACTCTCCGCAGCAACTGCTCGGCATTGAGGGGACGGCTGCCCGCCTGTACTTCGCGAGTTTTCCGGCGATGGTCGGGAAGGGCTCGCGTGTGGATGTCAGCGATTTCCAGGGGAACGGGCGCACGCGTCGACCACCTAAGGACCCACTCAACGCGCTGCTGTCCTTCTGCTACACACTGCTCGTGAAGGACCTGACGGTGACGCTCTCGGGTATCGGCTTCGACCCGTACTACGGAATGTTCCACAGGCCGCGGTTCGGTCGTCCGGCCTTGGCCTTGGACCTGGCGGAGGAATTCCGGCCGCTGATTGCCGAGAGCGTCGTATTGCAGGTGCTGAACAATGGTGAGGTGGGTCCACGCGACTTCCGCAGTCGTGCCGGCGGCTGCATGCTGGAGGCGAGCGGCCGCAAGGCTGTACTCAGAGCATACGAACGCCGACTGGACCAGGAGATCACTCATCCGCAGTTCGGCTACAAGGCCAGCTACCGCCGAGTCATGGACATCCAGGCTCGGGTGTTGGGTGCCGTCGTGCTGGGGGAGTTGGACGAGTACACGGCGATGGTGACCCGATGAAGACGAACCGACGCAGGTACCTCATTGCTTACGACATCCGCAAGCCGGGGCGGCTGCGTCGCATCTGCAAACTGATGGAGGCTAACGGTGAGCGGCTGCAGTACTCTGTATTCATCTGCGACCTGACCCGCAGCGAGCTTGTCCACTTGCGTGCCGACGGTGAGAGGATCATGAACCTTGATGAGGATTCGGTGGTGATTGTGGATCTGGGTGAGATCGGCGAGGATCGCTTCACGTTCGTTGGGCGTCGCCGGGGGTTGCCTACGCGGGAGGCGCAGGTTGTCTAGCGAGCGCTCGGGTGCCGGTCGGATTCCTGGGGAGCGCTCGAATTCGCGGTATGGCGGGGTTTTCTGGTGGTTGACGCTCGATGCGGCGCGATCGGATCTGGCGTTTCTGAGCCAGCGCTCGCGAGACCGCGTTGAATCGTTGACGTGCCGCGGCGTATTCTGCGAGCTGGTCTTCCCGGCCTTCAGGGCCGGGCTCCATTGAGGCGCGGCCCTAGCTACACGCTTTTGTGCCCTGGCGTGCGTCTTCCCGGCCTTCAGGGCCGGGCTCCATTGAGGCCCGGACGGTGATGTTCAGGCGTTCCTCGCAAGAGCGGGTCTTCCCGGCCTTCAGGGCCGGGCTCCATTGAGGCGAAGGCATCCCCTGTAATCAGGCCGCTTTCGAAGAGTCTTCCCGGCCTTCAGGGCCGGGCTCCATTGAGGCCACGAAGGTGGGTTGGACCGTGAAGGACACCGGCGTGTCTTCCCGGCCTTCAGGGCCGGGCTCCATTGAGGCTCCCACACGACTAACGGCGGCTCGAGCGCCTTGATGTCTTCCCGGCCTTCAGGGCCGGGCTCCATTGAGGCGTGCGGCCCGGATGGCGGCGAGGAGTGCCTGCCGGGTCTTCCCGGCCTTCAGGGCCGGGCTCCATTGAGGCTTCGACGGGTAGGGTCTTGGCGTGCTGGACGCTGGGTCTTCCCGGCCTTCAGGGCCGGGCTCCATTGAGGCGTCGTAGTGGACGGTGACCTGTGCCTTCGCGTCCGGTCTTCCCGGCCTTCAGGGCCGGGCTCCATTGAGGCCCGCATGAGGATGGCCAGTAAGTTGAGCACGGACAAGTCTTCCCGGCCTTCAGGGCCGGGCTCCATTGAGGCGTGCCCAAGCGCACGACGCAGGAGTACTGCACGGCCAGTCTTCCCGGCCTTCAGGGCCGGGCTCCATTGAGGCGCCAAGACCAACCCGGGCCAGGCGGAGGCGAAGCCGCGTCTTCCCGGCCTTCAGGGCCGGGCTCCATTGAGGCGCCAAGACCAACCCGGGCCAGGCGGAGGCGAAGCCGCGTCTTCCCGGCCTTCAGGGCCGGGCTCCATTGAGGCACGGCGAGTGTCAGCCCCTCGGGGAGGACGCCGGTCTTCCCGGCCTTCAGGGCCGGGCTCCATTGAGGCTTGACACTCCCCGCGTAGTCACGCTCCGAGCGCTGCCCAGTCTTCCCGGCCTTCAGGGCCGGGCTCCATTGAGGCGCGTCGGGGTCGAAGGTCAGGCTGAACACTTTGGCAGTCTTCCCGGCCTTCAGGGCCGGGCTCCATTGAGGCCCCCAACGATGGTGATCATGCGAACACCATCTCCCGGTCTTCCCGGCCTTCAGGGCCGGGCTCCATTGAGGCCGTCGGGTACCGTGTCCCCGCTGTTGATGATTCCCTCGGTCTTCCCGGCCTTCAGGGCCGGGCTCCATTGAGGCGACGGTCAGGCGCGGACGGCTGCGAACGCCTCCGGGGTCTTCCCGGCCTTCAAGGCCGGGCTCCATTGAGGCCTCACAAGAAACGGCCTATACGGCATCACAGTAATTGTCTTCCCGGTCTTCAAGGCCGGGCTCCATTGAGGCTGTAGACTTCGTTACGAGGGCAGTCACCCCCTCGTCTTCCCGGTCTTCAAGGCCGGGCTCCATTGAGGCTTGATTCCGTCACGGTAGACGGTGTTGATGACGAAGGTCTTCCCGGTCTTCAAGGCCGGGCTCCATTGAGGCCGGAGGTGGCGTCTGCCATGGGCAGTCACCCCCTCGTCTTCCCGGTCTTCAAGGCCGGGCTCCATTGAGGCACGGCTCAGTAACCGCAATCACAGCCCCACCGACCGGTCTTCCCGGTCTTCAAGGCCGGGCTCCATTGAGGCGCCATGCTGGTGCGAACTGTGTAATTCCCCCCGGACGTCTTCCCGGTCTTCAAGGCCGGGCTCCATTGAGGCAGCACCGTCATGGTTATCGGCATCTCCGGCCAGACCGTCTTCCCGGTCTTCAAGGCCGGGCTCCATTGAGGCTAGTACTGCCGCACAGTCTGGATCGTGTGCATGAGGTCTTCCCGGTCTTCAAGGCCGGGCTCCATTGAGGCTTGGCGTCAGCTAGCGGTAGAAGCTCAACGCTGGTGGTCTTCCCGGTCTTCAAGGCCGGGCTCCATTGAGGCCGCTACCGGGGGGCGCGCCGGCGCACCTGCCCCCACGTCTTCCCGGTCTTCAAGGCCGGGCTCCATTGAGGTGCCTGTAGCGAGTTGACATCCACCTTGTCGGCAGTAGTCTTCCCGGTCTTCGAGGCCGGGCTCCATTGAGGCAACTCCTGGAAGGTGCGGTACGCGACGGGCTTGCCGTCTTCCCGGTCTTCAAGGCCGGGCTCCATTGAGGCGCCTGGCCCATGATTGCGTCCTGCGGGTTGTTGACGGTCTTCCCGGTCTTCAAGGCCGGGCTCCATTGAGGCAGTACCACGACGTCGACCAAGATCAGTGCCGTGGGTCTTCCCGGTCTTCAAGGCCGGGCTCCATTGAGGCGGCACTGCCTGGAAGCAGATCCTCTTTGATGCCGTCGGTCTTCCCGGCCTTCCGGGTCGGGCTCGGTCGAGGGTAACACGCCGTCTCCACCGACTACCGGGGCCGGCACTCGCGCTGCGCCCGGGTCCTGTCTTCTTCAGGGCTGGATCGCCGGAACGAATGTCCAAATCCGGCATAAACGATGGCGAGACATCGACTGCCGAGCAACCAAACCGCATGATTCCAACGGTCGGGAGAACGCCGATCGCCATTACAGGCTTGTTTATGCCGGATTTGGACAGCCCGATGCCGTGAGCGGGCAGTGGGGGTGAGCGACGGCCCGGTAGTGCGGCTGCGGGAAACGGCGGCTCGGAATGCGGCGCCAGGGTCAGGGCTTTGCAACAGCACTGCGGCTGCAAGAAGTGGGGTGGCTGACGAGGCTTGAACTCGCGACCTCCTGGACCACAACCAGGCGCTCTACCGACTGAGCTACAGCCACCATGGGGCGACGTCGTCGCACCGAGTCGGTACTTTATCGGCTAGCCCGTGCTGGCACCAATCCGAGCCCCGTGTACTACGTCACCTTCGCTGCAGGGGAGCGAGCGCATGCGGCGGGACAGCCGCCCCGCCGTCGGCCGGACTGGCTGAAACTGGCGCGGATACGGGGAACCGCCGCCGACGGCTGGATGAGCCCGGCCGGCGGCGATTCGCCGTCGGCCCGGTGCACGGACGCCGGAGGAGCCGCTGGCGTCAGAGCAGCTCCGCCGTCGGGTGCGCGACGATCTCGGCCGCGGCTGCCTGGCACTCCTCGCTCGTCGGACCCTCATCCTTGGGGAACAGCACCGCGCGGTAGTAGCGCAGCTCGTCGATCGACTCCAGGATGTCCGCCAGCGCGCGATGCCCGCCGTGCTTCTCCGGCGCGTGGAAGAAGGTGCGCGGGAACCAGCGCTTGGCGACCTCCTTGATGGAGGACACGTCGACGATGCGGTAGTGCAGGTAGTCGATGAGCTCGGGCATGTCGCGGGCCAGGAAGGTCTTGTCGGTGCCCACCGAGTTGCCGGCCAGCTGCGCGGTGCGGGCCTCCGGCACCAGCGACTTGACGTAGTCCAGGACCGTGCGGTTGGCCTCCTGAAGCGTCAGCCCCTCCTGGAGCTCCTCCAGCAGACCGGAGCTGGTGTGCATCTCGCGCACGTAGTCGCCCATCTGCTCCAGGGCGGCCGCGGGGGGCTTGATCAGGACGTCGATGCCCTTGTCGAGCGGCTTGAGCTCGTAGTCGGTGACAATCACGGCCACCTCGATCAGCGCATCCGTCTCCAGGTTCAGGCCCGTCATCTCGCAGTCGATCCACACCAGGGGATCGGCGGTAGTTATCTGTCGGCTCACGGTCGCCGAGTCTAGACCCGGCTGCGTGAGGCGTGGCCAGGGCCCGCATTGGTGCCCCCGCCCGGACTCGAACCGGGAACCTGCGGATTAGAAGGCCGATGCTCTATCCATTGAGCTACGGAGGCGTGCGCTCAGCGTACGTCACCGCGGGCACATGTTCCCAGTTCGGGCCCGCCCGTGGCGCCGTCCCAACTCGGCTGGTGTCGGGCTCGCCTGGCCAGAGCGGGCAACACTTGGCCGACCCTCCGCCCGTCCGTGGCGTCGTACCCGCCCGCACCGACGGCGCCGCACCCGCCCGGCCGGTGCGCGCATCCGCCGCCGACGGCTCAGCCCGCCCCAACCCCACAGTGGCGGGTCGATACGGGCTTCGCCCCGGCTTCCGCCTAAGGTTGGACCATGGCTTCATCTGCTTCCCCGCTGTCCGCCGGAGAAGACGTCCCCGTCTCTGCGCTCAGCCGCGCACAGCTCATCGACGTCCTCACCGACACCGTGGGGGACCTTTCCAGCCTCGACCTGAGCCTGAACACCGACGGCGCCGAGGACGCCCGCCGCCTGCGCGCCGGCCTCATCGCCCAGATCCGCGACCACGTACTCCCACGTCTCGCCGACGCCGACATCCCGGCGATCGTCGTGGTCGGCGGCTCCACCGGCGCCGGCAAGTCCACCCTGGTCAACTCCGTGCTCCGCCAGGAGGTCTCCGACGCCGGCGTACTGCGCCCCACCACGCGCACCCCGGTTCTGGTGGTCAACCCCGAGGACCGCGAATCACTCGCCGACCACCCGATCGCCCAGGTCTGCGTCACCGTCACCTCCGCCGCGGTCCCCGCCGGCCTGGCCCTCGTGGACGCCTCCGACCTGGACTCCGTGCAGGAGACCAACCGTGTCCTAGCCGCCCGGCTGCTCGACGCCGCCGACCTGTGGCTGTTCGTCACCACCGCCGCCCGCTACGGCGATCAAACCCCGTGGGCCTCCCTGGAGGAGGCGGCCGGCCGGGAAACGCCCATCGGCATCGTCCTGAACCGCGTCCCCGTGAAGGTGCTGGCCGAGGTCCGCCGCGACCTGATCGAGCGGCTGGACGCCCTCGGCCTGGCCGAATCCCCCTTCTTCGTAGTCCCCGACGCCGGCCCCCACGAGGGCATGCTGCCGGATGCCTCCGTCAGCGAGCTGCGCGACTGGCTGCAACTGCTGGCCGGCCGCCACCGCGCCGCCGGGCTCGTGCGCCGCACCGGCCGTGGCGTGTGGACCGGTCTGCGCGCCGATCTGCTCACCCTCGCCGACGGCGTCGACGCCCAGGACGACGCCGCCGCCCGCCTGGAACAGGCCTCACAGCGCCTCCTGGAGGCGCCCAGCGCGGACCTGCGCGCCGACGTCGAGCGCGGCACCTGCGCGCAGGGCGCCCCCACCACCCGCTGGATCACCCTCGCCTCCTCCGGCGGCCCACTGGCCCCGCTCGCGCAGGGCGGCAAACTCCGCTCCGGCTGGTTCGGCCGCACCGGCAAGGCGCGCGCCGCCGCTCTGTCCGCGCTCGCCGCCGACGTCCGCGAGTCCGTCGCCTCCCGCCTGGAGGCGGCCCTCGTAACCGTTCGCGACGACGCCGCCCGTACCTGGCGGGAGGCCGGCGCCTCCGCCCGCGCCGGCGAGTTGCTTCCCACCGACGCCGACGCGACCGCCGTCGTCGACGCCTGGGCCGCAGACCAGACCGCCCGCATCACCACCCCGCCCAAGGGCCTGACCCCGCAGGGAGCCGGTGACCTGCTGATCTCCGCCGCCGCCGGCATCGACGGCGTCCGCGCCGCCGCCAACCGCCTGGGTCTCGGGCAGGCCGTGACCGACGCCAAGACCTCCCTGGCGCAGACCCTGACCGACGTGCTCGCCGCCGCCGTCCCCGCCGGCGCCGCCCGCGCGCTGGCCCCCGATCCCGCCCTGGCCGCCGCGCTGCGCCTGCGCGCCGGCGAACTCGCACCGTTCACTCGTCCCGGAGCCACCGCATGACCGCAAACCCGACCGTCGCCCCCGCCGGGGAAACCGTGCTCGACGCCGCCCACCTCCAGGCCCGCCTGGACGGCCTGCGCGCCGCCCTGGACAACTGCCCCACAGAGATCCCCGCCTCCCTGTCCCTGCCCGCCCGGGATCAACTGGACGAGGTCGCCGAACGTCTGGCCCTCGGCGTGGATCACACGGTGGTGGCCCTGTTCGGCGGCACCGGCTCCGGCAAGTCCTCCCTGTTCAACGCCCTGACCAGCCTGCAGTTCGCCGACGTCGGCGCCCGCCGCCCCACCACCGCCCATGCCACCGCCTGCACCTGGGGCGACGACGCCGCGGCCCTGCTCGACTTCCTGGAGGTGGCCGACGAGCGCCGCATCCGCCGCGAGTCGCTGCTGGACGCCACCGACCAGGACGCCTTCGCTGGCCTGGTGCTGCTGGACGTGCCCGACTACGACTCCGTCAACACCGAGCACGCCCTCCAGGTGGACCGGCTGGTGCCGCTCGCGGACCTGCTGGTGTGGGTGGTGGACCCGCAGAAATACGCCGACGCCGCCCTGCATGAGGGCTACCTGCGGGGGCTGGGCGCCCGCCAACAGGACATGCTCGTGCTGGTCAACCAGGTGGACACCCTGCCCGCCGGCGGCGTAGACACGCTGCTCGCGGACGTGCGCAGCCTGCTTGCGGCCGACGGCCTGCACGACGTGCAGGTACTGCCGGTCTCCGCGGTGCGCGGGGACAACCTCGGGGCGGTACGTGAACTGTTCCTGGAGCGGGTCTCCCGTGAGTCCAACGCCGCCCGCACCGCCTCGGCGCGGCTTGACGCGATCGCCATGCGCCTGCGTCCCGCGGCCGCCGCGCAGCCCGTGACCACCCGCCCCGAACTGGCCGATGCCGCCGTCACCGCGCTCGTGCACGCGTGCGGCGCCCAGGCGGTGGAGGATTCGGTGCGCACCGGCCTGGCCCGCACCTTCCCGCGCGCCATGGCCCGGCCCGCCCCGCCCGCCCGCGATGCCGTCGCCTCTATTCAGACCACGTGGCTGCGGCGCACCACCGCGGGCCTGCCCGGTGCCTGGCTGCACAGCGTGGAGAACGCGGTCGCCACCCCCGAGGCCCTTGCTGCCCGCACCGCCGAGGCGGTCGGCAGCGTGCAGCTGCCCCGCCACCGCGCGCCGCTGATCGAACTGGCCTGGTGGGGCGGCACGCTGACCGCACTGATCGGAGCGGTGTGGACGGCCGTCAGCCTGATGCAGGGCAGCGCCGCCGGCGCCGGCCTGATCGCGCCGGTGACGTTGCTGATCATCGGCCTGATCGTGGCGATGGTGGCGCTGTCTGCACGGCACTCGCGGGCCCGCCGTGAGGCCGACGATTATGCCCGCACCGTGCGCGCCAGGCTGGCGTCGGTGGTGGAACGTGATCTGACCCGCCCCGCCGACGGCGTGCTGGCGCGCCACCGTGCGCTCCGCGAGGCCCTCCAGGTTCCGGGTCGGTAGCGGCCCGCCGGTGGTCACCGGCGTCCACAGGTTCGGCTCGTGCAGGGGGTGCCGACCCCGCATTCACAGGCCGGTGGCGGCGCGGGGTGCGGCTGCGGGACCGTTGAGGCAGCCGGCACGGTGCCGGCTTCCAACGCAAGGAGCACCCATGAGCCGTCAACTCGATCTCGTCATCCAAGGCGTCCTCGGCACCAACCCCGCCGTCACCCGCACCGCCGGCGGGCGCCCCTACTGCTACTTCCGCCTGGCCACCTCCCCGTCCTTCCGCACCGCCGACGGATGGCAGGACGGCGACACCATCTGGTTCACCGCCAAGTCCTGGGGCCCACTGGCCGAGAACCTGGGGCGCTCGCTGCACAAGGGCGATCCGGTGGTGTTGGTGGGCCGCTTCTCCCAGGAGAACTGGTCGAAAGGAACCGAGCAGTTCACCACCAACGTGTTGACCGTCTCCTGCGGCGGCCACGACTTGACCCGCGGCGAGTCGCGCTTCATGCGGATCATCCACAGCGCCAATACCGCCGAGGCCGACGACGCCGGCACGGGCGAGGAGTCGGCCGCCACCACCTCGGCCGGCTCGGCCGATACCGCCGGCCCCACCGCCGCGGCAGGGACGGACGCCACCACACCGGCCGCCGCCACCTCGGCCGGCTCGGCCGCCACTGGTGCCGTCGCCGGCCCGGACGAGGTAATCCGCCCCACCGGCCAGAACCCGCCGCCGGTCGGCCCATCCCAGTCGTTTTCCGCCGCCGGCTCCACCAGCGGCCCCGCCGCCGACGCGTCCTCCTTCGACTACACGCTCGCCGACGAGGACGGGTGACCCAGCCCCGCGGCGTCGCCGGCTCAGGCCTCGGGCGCTGCTGCGGGCTCCGCGACGGCAACAAGGTCGGCCGGGTGGGCGACGTCGAACACCTCGATCAGTACTCGCGTCGCCAACTCGGCCGCCGACGCGGCGTCCACCACGCGCAGCACCATCGCATCGTCCTGTCGCTTCCAACCCAGCGAGTCCAGGGCCGCCAGGGCATCCTCCCCGAGCCGGGCCCGGCCGTCGTCGTCGAGCAGCGGCGCGGTCAGCACCACCGCGTCCGGGCAGGTCCGCACCGTCAAGACCGGTGGCAGCGGGGAGGGGGACAGGCGACGCCGTCGCCCCAGCAGTCGGCGCAGGCCGCCTTCGGGACGCGCGTAGGCGGCCGTCGCGGCGGTGACAATCGGCTCGGTGGCGGTGAGCCGCACGCCGATTGCGCCGTCGTCGTCGGGCCCGGTCTGTTGCAGCAGGTGGGTCAGAGACGGGATGAAGCGGTTCCAGGAGCCGACGTCGAGCTCTTGCCCGCCGGCCGGGGTGGGGGAGTCGTCGTCGGGATGCGTTGTTGACATGCTCGGAACGTTAGAACCCCAACGCGGGCCTCACCACACCCGCAGTCGGTGTGTCCTGGCGTGTCACGCCCGGGATTCCAGGCTGAACTGGTTACCGTGGCTTGCAGTCCCGGCGTGCCTGCGTCGGCCACGAGCAGGAAGCAACTACCCCATGATCCGATTCGACAACGTCTCCAAGGTGTACAAGCGCGGCGCCCGTCCCGCGCTCGATGACGTCTCCATAGAGATCGAGCGCGAGGAGTTCGTGTTCCTGGTGGGCGCGTCCGGCTCCGGCAAGTCCACCTTCCTGCGTTTGACCCTGCGCGAGGAGCGCCCCACCTCCGGGTCGATCCATGTGCTCGGCCGCGACCTGTCACAGATCTCCAGCTGGAAGGTGCCCAAACTGCGCCAGGAGATGGGTTTCGTCTTCCAGGACTTCCGGCTGCTGGAGAACAAGAGCGTGTTCGAGAACGTCGCCATCGCCTCCCAGGTGATCGGCAAGCCCCGCCACTACATCCTCACGGCCGTGCCCGAGGCGCTCGAGCTGGTGGGGCTGTCCGGCAAGGAGAAGCGCCTGCCGCACGAGCTGTCCGGCGGTGAGCAGCAGCGCGTGGCCATCGCCCGCGCCATGGTCAACCGTCCCAAGCTGCTGATGGCCGACGAGCCCACCGGCAACCTGGACCCGTCCACCTCGGTTGGCATCATGCGCCTGCTGGACCGCATCAACCGGCAGGGCACCACCGTGGTCATGGCCACTCACGACGACGAGATCGTCGACCAGATGCGCAAGCGCGTCATCGAGCTGAAGGCCGGCGAGGTCGTGCGCGACCAGGCGCGCGGCGTGTACGGCTCGGACCGTTGAGGCCGGCGCGCAGCGTGGATGCAAGGGCTACGAATCTCGCGAAAGAGGCATTGAGGTAACCGCATGCGATTCCGTTTCATCATCTCCGAGACCTTCAAGGGGCTCACCCGCAACCTGGTCATGACCGTCTCGGTGATCCTGGTGTCCTTCGTGTCACTGCTGTTCGTCGGTGCCTCGGTGCTGCTGCAGAACCAGATCTCGGTGATGAAGGGCGACTGGTACGACAAGGTCGAGGTCAGCGTCTACATGTGCCCGACGTCGTCCAACGCGGCCGCCTGCACCGACGGCGAGGCCACCCAGGAGCAGATCGACGCCGTCGAGGACCTGATCAACTCCAACACGCTGGCCCCCTACATCGACACCTACACCATCGAGTCCAAGGCCGAGGCCTATGAGCGGTTCATGGCCGCCTACGGCGAATCGCGCATCGGCCGCAACGCCACCGAGGACATGATGCCGGTGTCATTCCGCATCAAGCTGGTCGAGCCGGAGAAGTACCAGGTGGTGGCCGAGCAGTTCACCGGCCGCGCCGGCGTCGAACGCGTCATCGACCAGGCGGAGACCCTCGAGCCACTGTTCGTGGTGATGAACCGGGTCTCCTGGATCACCGGGGGACTGGCCGCCATCCTGGCGCTGACGGCGGTGCTGCTGATCTCCACCACCATCCGGCTGTCCGCCATGAGCCGTTCCAAGGAGACCGGCATCATGCGGCTGGTGGGCGCCTCGAACCTGTTCATCCAACTGCCCTTCATGCTTGAGGGCGCCATCGCCGCCCTGATCGGCGCGATCGGTTCCGTGGCCGCGCTGTGGGCGCTGGTGCGCTACGTGGTGGTGGACTGGCTGTCCACCTCCCTAACCTTCACCGCCTTCATCGGCATCGGCGACGTGCTGCGGTTGGCCCCCTGGCTGCTGCTGGCCGCGATCATCCTCGCGCTGGTGTCCTCCGCCTTCTCACTGTCTAGGTACACGAGGGTCTGATTCCCATGCTCCCAGTCCGCGCAGCAAACCGCCCGCGTCCCAGTCGCCGCACTAGACGACGGGCCCGACGTGCCGCCATCGGCGCCACCGCCCTGATGCTGGTCGCCGCCCCGCTCTCTGTCGGGGCGCTGGCAGACGAGCGTCAAGACGCCGTCGACGATCAGGCCGCCGCCCAGCAGAAGCAGGCCGAGCTGGCCTCCTCCCTGGAGGGCGTGTCCGCCGAGCTCGGCCAGGCCTACATCGACCTGCAGAACGCGGAGACCGCCCTTTCCACGGCCCAGAGCGAGCTCGACGACGCCGAGACCGTCCTGGCGCAGAAGGAACGCGAGCAGCAGACCGCAGCCGACCGCCTGGCCGTGGCAGAGTCCGACCTGGCCACGCTGCAGGAGGAATCGGCGCAGACGCAGACCACGGTGGATGAGAACACCACCTCCGTAGCCGACCTGGTGGTGGCCACCTACCAGGGCGACAGCGCCATCACCTCCTGGACCTATGTGCTGTCCTCCGACTCGGTCGACGAGCTCAGCGACCGCGCCTCCACCATGGAGATCGCCACCGGCGTGCAGGAGTCCGTCCTGTCCTCCGCCGAGGAGGACCGCGCCCAGGCCGCCAACCGCGAGGCCCGCCAGGATGCCACCACCGAGCGTGTGACCACGCTCAAAGCGGAGGCCGACGCCGCCAAGCAGGCCGCCCAGACCGCCAAGGACACCGCCCAGACCAAGCGCGACGAGGTCGCCACCCTCAAGAGCGAGAAGGAGACCGCCGCCTCAGACCTGGAGGACAAGAAGGCCGACCTGGAGGAGCAGCAGGCGCAGGCACAGGCCGACGAGGCCGCCGCCGCCGCCGAGATTCAGCGCATCGACGCGGAGAACCGGGCTGCGGCCGTCAAGTCCGGGCAGAGCGTGGCCAGTTCCGGCAGCACCGACACCTCATCCCTGGGCAGTGGCAAGATCGGGCACCCGATCGCCGGGGCCCTGGTGGTCACCTCGTCATACGGCTGGCGCCTTCACCCCGTGCTGGGCTACATGAAGCTCCACGCCGGCGTCGACCTCATGGCGTCTACCGGCACGCCCCAGTACGCGGCCGTGTCCGGCACCGTCACCAGCACCACCGACTACGGCGGCACTGCGTGCGGGAAGAGCGTGACCATCAATGGCGGCGTCATTGACGGGCAGTCCGTGCAGGTGCGTTACTGCCACCTGTCGGTGCAGCAGGTGTACGTCGGGCAGACGGTCTCCAAGGGGCAGCAGATCGGGCTGACTGGTGCCACCGGCGGGGTCACCGGACCGCACTGCCACTTCGAGGTCTACCTCAACGGGACGACTGTCGACCCCATGACCCTGCCCGGGTTCTGACGCCCGGGGCGGCCCCGGTGCTGGAGAGCAGATGAGGCCCTCGCCGACGGCAGGCCTTGGCGACTGCCGCCGGCGGCAGTAGGATGCGGCGCCGTGGCTTGACGGCCCGGGACGAGGGAAGGAGACGCCGGTGGCCAAGAAGACCGAGGGTACGAGGAAACTCACTCCGGCGGAGCGCGCCAAGGCGGCCGCCGACGCGCACAAGACCATCGCCCGCAACCGCAAGGCGACGCACGACTACTTCATTGAGGACCGCTACGAGGCGGGGCTCGCCCTGACCGGCACCGAGGTGAAGGCGCTGCGCATGGGCCGGGCCTCTCTGACCGAGGCGTGGATCGAGATCGACCGCAACGGCGAGGCCTGGCTGCAGGGCGCCCACATCCCCGAGTACCTGCAGGGCACCTGGAACAACCACTCCCCGCGCCGCAAGCGCAAGCTGCTGCTGCACCGGGCCGAGCTGGACAAGCTCGCGCAGCGGGTGCAGGCCAAGGGCTACACGATCGTGCCCCTGGAGCTGTACTTCACCGGCGGGCGCGTCAAGCTGGAGATCGCGCTGGCCCGAGGCAAGCAGGACTGGGACAAGCGCCAGGCCCTGCGGGAGGCACAGGACAAGCGGGATGCGGCCCGCGCCATGGCCGCCGCCAACCGGCGCCGCGGCTGACGCGGGCATCTGGGCGTGACGGCGCCTGCCGGTCAGAGGGGGCGTCGCGCGCCGTCGTCGGGCTGCCCGGCCCGACGACGAGCAGACGACGGCGAGCGGGTCGGTGGCGAGCGGGTCGGCTCGCCTTACCAGCGGTCGTGCACGTGGGCGCGGATGCGTCGGTCGTACAGGTCCGCCAGGGCCGCGTGCAACTGCTCGCTGAGCGGGGGTAGCGCGGCGGCGGAGGCGTTGGCGCGGGCCTGCTCGGCGTTGCGCGCGCCGGGGATCACGGTGGTCACGCCCGGCTGGTCCAGGATCCAGCGCAGCGCCACCTGGGCGGGGGTGGCGCCCGCCGGGCCGAGTTCGCGGCACAGGGCGGTGAACTCCTGGGCGGCCTTGACGCCGACGTCGAAGGGTACGCCGGAGAAGGTCTCGCCGATGTCGAAGGCGGAGCCGTCGCGGTTGTAGTTGCGGTGGTCGGAGGCGGGGAAGGTGGTGTCCGCGGTGTAGCGGCCGGACAGCAGCCCGGAGGCCAGCGGCACGCGGGCGATGATTGCGGTGCTCGTGGCCTGCGCGGTGGGCAGCACCTGCTCCAGCGGCTTGCGGCGCAGGACGTTGAGGATGATCTGCACGCTGGCGCACCCGGGGCGCCGCATGGCATCCAGGGCCTGGGCGCAGGTCTCCACGCTGGCCCCGTAGGCGCGGATGCGGCCGTCCGCCACCATCTCCTCCAGCCAGTCCCAGGTGTGCTCGGCGGAGATGACCTCACTGGGCGGGCAGTGCAGCTGCACCAGGTCGATGGTATCCACGCCCAGGTTCCGCCGGGAACGGTCGTTCCAGGCCAGGAAGGCGTCGCGCGTGTAGTTCTCGGGGAGCTGCTCCACGCGCCGGCCCATCTTGGTGGCGATGGTGAGTCCGGCGTCGGGGTGGGCGGCGGCGAAGGCACCGACGAACTGCTCGGAGCGGCCGTCGCCGTAGACGTCGGCGGTGTCGATGAAGGTGACGCCGGCGTCGAGCGCCGCCTGCAGGGTGGCGGTGGCGTCATCGGCGGTGACCTCACCCCAGTCGGTGCCGAGCTGCCAGGTGCCGACGCCGACGGCGGAGATGTTGCGATCGAGGGCGGGGAGCGGGCGGGTCTCCATGACGGGCCTCCTACGAGTTTGTGCCGGTGCCGTCAGCCTAGCGGCTCCCAGTGGTCCGGCGAAACAAATCTAGTGGCGAAGGTCTCGCGGCCGCTGCAACCGGCGCTGGTATCCTTGAGTTGCTGAGGCTTCAGCGGGTTCCCGCACGGCATGCCGGGCGGGGAAAACTCAACAGGGGATGATCGGTTTCGACGACGGTCGTGGATTCAGGAGAAGCGGGTCGAGGATGCACAGTCATCTCGTCAACGCTCTGTGCGAACCAATAGGTGCCGATAACACTCGCACCGACTTCGCCCTCGCCGCCTGAGGCGAGCCTCGAAGTCCGTCAGCCCGGGGGAGCTTCCGCCCCGGTTCCTGGCGTCATCTAGGAAGCCACTGCTGGGGCCCCTCGCCATCGGGGGTCCCGGGACTTCAAGGTGGCTGAGCCCGTCGGCGTCCTTGTTCGCGTGAGACGCCGGGGCCGAGAAAAACAGCAGCGAACTGCACCCGGAGAAGTCCTGTTGCACCACCGTCGGACCGGGGTTCGATTCCCCGCATCTCCACCAAGAACCTGCTGGCGCTGACACGGTCACGCGCCAGCAGGTTCTTTGTTTTCTTGTCCGGCTTCGATCCTGCTTGTGAGAGTCGGGTCATCGGGTTATCGGTGTTGAGACGCTGCTTCACATGTGACTTGGTGTTGATCGTGGGTGCTGGAGGCGGTCTTCAGCACGACCTTGGTGACACTCCACGACCTTCGTGCCTGTTGCACGACCACCCCGGGGTCGTGCAGTACGCACCAAGGTCGTGGAACGCCGCCCGGGGTCGTGCAATCCACGGGCGGGGCAACCATTGCAGTCGCCCCAGGGATGCGGGGCGTCGCCGCCCCGCCCGTTGCAACATGCCCGAAACCGGCGGAGCCCGATCTCGACCGACCAGATCAGCCTGGCTGTGCTTGGCGTCGGCCGACGCCGGATGCACGGCGAGCTCCTCCACCCGCCGACCAGAACCGAGGTACAAGCAACGCGCTCACACCGACGACCCTGAGGGTTGACCCTGACACGGTGTGAGGGCACATGGTTGACTCATGGCCGAGACCACGAATCTCATGACGATCGGCGAGTTCAGCTCATTGACTCGCCTGTCGGTACGCATGCTGCGCCACTACGACGCTCACGGTGTGCTCGTGCCCGCCGACGTCGACCCGTGGACGGGATACCGCCGCTATGCGCCGCACCAGCTGCGCGACGCCGCGGACATCCGGAACCTGCGCGATGTCGGGTTCGGCGTCTCCGCCATCTCCGCCCTGCTCGCCGCCCGCGGCACCCCGGCATGGTCGGCCGCGCTGGAGCTCCAGCGCGAGACCGTCCTCAAGGAGACGCGCGCCGCCCAGGCTCGGCTGGCTCTCATCTCTCACCTCATCGAAGGAGAAACCAGCATGTCCATCACCGTCGAGCGCCGCACCATCGCGGCCATGACCATCGTCGCCCTGCGCGACGTCGTCCCAACCTACGCCGACGAGCATCTCCTCTGGGCCCGCATGATGCCGGAGATCGCCCGGCAGGGCATCACGCCCATCGGCCCGTGCGGAGTGATCGAGCACGACGCCGAGTTCACCGAGCGTGACGTCGACGAGGAGATCTTCCTGCCCGTCGCACCCGGAACAACGGCCGCTGCCCCGCTGCAGATCCATGAACTTCCGGCTCGAGACTGCCTCGTGGCCCACGTCGTCGGTCCGTACGACCAGCTCACCGGGGCTCACGACCGGCTGGCAACCCGAATCGCCGCCGAGGGGCTGACACCGCCGGCAGACGACTCCCTGGCGGACAAATCGTTCAACATCTACCTCACGACGCCGGACGAGGTTCCTGCCGACCAGCTCGTGACCGAGGTGTGCCTACCCCTCGGCTGAGCGTGCAGTCGTAGGGCAGTGAAGCCCCTGGAGGGATTGCGGCAATCCACCTCGCCGGTGAAGCCCGGGATGGGTGAATCATCGGCGAGGTGGATTGTCCTAGGCCGAGCCAGCGCTGCCTGGCCGGTCTGAAGTAGCCAGCTTTCGTGTCGGACATGTCCACCGGCTTCTCCGGCAACCTGGGCTTCCCGATCCCGGCGGGCTGGAACTATGACCAGTTCGCAGAGATCTCCGGCTATCGCGGCAAGTGGGACCTGGACAAGGTAGCCTACTCGGGCCGGTGGCCGGCCATTGGCAGCAGCGAATCCGGTTCCATCCAGTACCAGCGGCCCGCTGGAGCCCCCAAGGCCGAGGTCGACAAGCTGCAGAAGATCTCCGGCTTCATCCCCCTGGTCAAACAGCTTGAGGCACAGTTCAAGAACTACATCGCCGAGCACAACGCCAATGCGGGCAACAATATGTGGCTCACCCGCCCGTCTGAAGGAGTGATGTCCTACATCGGGCGCGCATACTTCAGCGAGGTGCAGTGGGTTGCGTCTGCTGGAACTGACGGGTGGCCGGGATTCGACGAGTACCTGAAGCGAAACGCCTCAAGTCTGCGCAGCCAGGTTGCCCCCTTCATCGCGCGCGATGCCCTCACCTCGGACGGCAAGGGAAGCGTGATCGACCTCGCCCACCTGGCTGCCGCGGGCTACTCCTACCTTACCGGGCAGGGAATCGCACCGCGGCACTGGACGAATTGGGGAGGGGACCTTGTCACCGGCGCATCCAATATTCACACGATCATGCAGGCCAATCCGTCGGCCGACCGCCAGGAGGCCGCCAACGGAGTCATCGGCGCCCACCACCTGAACACCGAATACCTGAGCACGCTGAACCTGCCGCTTGACGGAAGCGCCTGCTCCTTGAGTGATCTCAACAGCAACGGCGACGCAATCCGCCTTGCCGAGATGCTGACGGCCGACTCAAGCCTCTCACTGAGCGCCGCGATGACGTCCTACTACAGGACCGTGAACGGCTCGAACCGCTACTCCGCCTTCTACACCGACATCCCCCGCAGCACCTCCGTGACTACTCTGGCCGCATCCATATACAGCCTGATCCACGACTGGGCAAATTACGCCCTCGTTTACCTTAAGGCCAGAGATGTCACTAATGCGGACCTGAGGGCGGCGTCACGGGCCTTCGCGGATTTCCTGCTCGCCTGACCCCTGCTCCTCCCGCGGCGGCCGTATGACCCGGTAGATTCGGCCTACCAGTACGGTCGCCGCGGGAAACACTGCACACACCGCATACAACGCCCAGGGAGGGGTAACCGACGCATCTGCAATGGGGTTGATGGACCAGAAGTGTAGGGCGATTCCGAGCAGGTACAGTGGATACTCTCCCAGCGCCAGCAGCAGGCTCGACCACCACGTCTGGTTCACCTCGAGCTTCTTGTCGAAGTAGAGGGCGATCGAGGGAAGAACCAACGGCATGAACAACAACACCGTGTAGAGCTCGATAATGGGCGCGGGAATGGACTCGTCCCTGATCAGTGCACGGTGTCCCGATACTCCCAATACCATGCAACACGCGGCGTAGATCGCTACGACCACCCCCGAACTGAGCAATCGCCGCGCAGGTGTTCCTACCATGGTCGCTCATCCTCTCGTTCTTTCGCTATGCCGCACCGAGCGTGGCGCCGACCATGAAGTGCAGTGGTCTGGTGGCATGGGTTGCTGCGAGTCTAGCAAGCTCACCCGGTATCGGGGAGTCGTGCGAAGTTGCCGCGGGGGCCGCGCTGTTACACGCATTTAGGAGGCGTCACGGGCCTTTGCGAACTTCCTACTAGCGTGATCCTTGGGGCTCCCGCGGCGGCCGTATGACCCGATAGATACGGCCGATCATTACGGTCGCCGCGGGGAATACGGCACACACCGCGTACAACGGCCAGAGATAATCCGGGGCGTTGGTCCTGAGGATAATACATTGGAAGTGCAGAGCGATTCCGAGTAGGTACAGCGGGTATTCGGCTAGTGCCAGTAGCAGGCTGGTCCACCATGTCTGGTGCGCCTGGAGCTTCTTGTCGAAGTAGAGGGCGATTGCAGGAAGAACAAATGGCATTACGAGGAGTACCGTGTAGAGTTCGAACAGTGGGGGGAGGGAGGATTCGTCGTCGCCCATGTCGAAGTGCCCGATTATCCCAAAGACCGCGCAGCACACGATGTAGATCGCGATGACCGCCCCCGAGCTGAGCAATCGCCGTACGGGCCTTCCTGTCATGAATGCTCATCCTTTCGTGAGACCGCAGCGTTGTGTGCCCCCAAATATCAAGCGCGAGAACGCGCTGGCGTCGAATGAAGTAGATATATCAAGATCTTCCGATCTCGGAGTGGCTTTCGACGTCCATGAAGAAGTGAAGCGCTGTGCTTGCTCGTCTGGGTTATGTGAGGATTCTATTGACCTTTTTGAGAAACGTGATGGCGTCACGTAACGCCTCGGGATGGGTGCCCAGTTCGTCTGCGATCCGTTTGTCGTTCCATTGATTCTCTCCGGGAACCCGGTCGGCCTCCACGGCCTACAGGGAATCCGCTCCGGCGGCTCCTCAGAGAGTCTTCTTAGCGTACTCATAACAACGATCCTACCGTGCATTCGCGTCCATTTAACCCGCGGCGATTCGCTGATTGCCCGGTCTCCCGCTTCCACGACTACCGGGTTGGTGCGATCGCCGTGGACGTCGAGGTGTTCGACTCGGAGGAGGACTGGGAGAAGGTCCAGACGCCGATCAGCATGAAGGACTCGCCGGCAAAGAGGATGGACGAAGACCTGCCCGACGAGGTCTACATCGGCCCGCGGTTCGTCGCTAGCCCCTGGCTGTTCGCGCTCTACAGCGGTGAGGCGGGGCCGGAAGATGCCAGCCCCATCGGCATGCTTAAGGCCGTCTGCAATGAGGTGACGATCGTGACGAACCGCCTCACCGGAAATCAGTGGTATAAGGTGAACGCCGATTGCGGATTCCCCATCACGCTGGGGTTGCCTATCGACACAACACCTGCGCCGCACCCCGGGAGCGTGGTGGATGGCAAGGCGTTTCTCACGGGTACGACGGGGTTCTGGCTAGCTGACTACGAGGATCCGTACGCGTAGTGCAGCGCGCCGGCGTCGCGGGTTCTCAGGAGGCCGGGTGCGGCAGGACCTCAGACGGAGAGGACCAGGGTGGCGTCGATCGACTACCGAATTAACCGAGGTGCTTCTCGAGGTGGTTGCGGTAGGCGGCGAGATCCGCCTCGACGTCGGGGTTCTTGAAGATGTCGAAGATGCCGAACTCGGGCAGTACTTCGAAGCCGCAGAAGCGGAAGGTGCAGGTGATGTCGCTGAGCATGTCCGCCAGCGAACGCCCCTGGAGCGTCGGGTTGGAGGGCTCGTCGAACGCCTCCCGCGGTGCATTCCACGTGGTGCAGATGAGCACCTTGCGCGGTGCCATCAGGCCCCCGGAGCCATACGGCTTGGTCGGGTCCTTGCGTGTGCGGCCGTCTCCAGTCAGGAAGGTCTGATCGTGCAGGCCGACG
Organism: Actinomyces glycerinitolerans; assembly: GCF_900098745.1. Taxonomy (GTDB): domain Bacteria; phylum Actinomycetota; class Actinomycetes; order Actinomycetales; family Actinomycetaceae; genus Actinomyces; species Actinomyces glycerinitolerans. The sequence goes on along the minus strand of NZ_FQTT01000011.1, from coordinate 117,529 downwards.
TTGAACACCTCGTCGGTGTACTTCTTCCAGATCCACGGAGCGGAGAACCAGTTGATGGGAGTCTGCACGACGACGACATCCGCGTCGAGCATCTTCTGGGCCTCTGCGGCGGGGTCGTAGCCGTCGGCGATCTTGGTCTCGGTGACCTCGTCGCCGCGGGCCTCGAAGAACTCCTTCGCGACTGCGTGTGCGGAGGCGTTGAGTGCGCCCTCCGACCAGTTGGGGTAGGGCAGGTGAGCGTTGATCAGCAGTGCTTTCATGGGTACCTTTCCCTTCAAATAGAGGGTGTGTCGGGTCTGAGTTGGGCTCGATGGAGCGTATAACCGACAGGGTGTCGGTTGCAACTCAGGGGGAGACGCATGGGGAATGTGAGGGCCAGGACGGATGCGGAGGTTGCCGCACGCAGGGCGGAGATACTCGACGCGACAGCGGCCTTGCTGGCCGAGCAGGAGTACGAGACCGTCACCTTGGCCGCAATAGCCAAGAAGTGCTCGATCGCGCGCCCGTCCGTGTATCACTACTACGCCACGAAGGAGGAGGTCTATCTCGACCTGATGCGGCGCGAGTACGCCGCATGGGCGACAGAGATACGCGTGAGGTTCAAACGGAGGATGGGGCGAGAGGAGTTCTGCCGCGAGCTCGCCGATTCGCTGCTCGGCCGTCGGCTCATCCTGCAGCTTCTCGCCGTCAGCGACGCCTCCCTGCGCAGCAAATGCGGCGACGAAGCGATCATGGACTTCCAGCGCGACATCCATCCCTTCTTTGCCGAGCTCGCCGAGGTTCTGCGCCGGCAGTTCCCCGACGCGGCGGAGTCCGAGCGCGAGATGTTCCGGACGCAACTCACGATGTACAGCTACAGCATCTACCCACTGCTCAGCTACCCGGAGGGATTCGTGGGACAGGTCGGGCGGATGAATCTCTACGGCGAGGTTGCGCCGATTGAGGATCTGGTAAAGAAAGGCCTCATGCTCCTCAGCGCCGAACTGCCCTAGATGGGTGAGTTCGTGGGGGTGTGGTTGGTGGTCGTGTGGGGTAAGCGATCGTAGGACGGGTGTGCCTGTGGGTGGTGGGTGGGGTGTTTTCGGGGCGGTCGAGAAGTAGCTCTTGTTGACGATTGGTTCGCCTGGTCAGGCACTGCGTGTTTGCACGCAAGGGTGATCTGGGCAGGCTGGGCTGATCGCCGTTTTTCCTTGGAAACACGCGGAAGTTGCTTATCGGCCCGAATCCGGTGACATCGCTCCAGTGTGCAACGAAGGGGTCGTTGCACACTGGAGCACTGTCATGACACCCGGGCCGCGGGTGGAATCCGCACAATCACGCGGAATCCGCAACGGCGCTTGCTTCTGGAGTGTGCAGACCCACCACAGGAGCAACGAATAACACCACTGGGCAGACGGCCGCCCCGGCCGCCAGTGGGTGCGCCGGCCACGCCAACGGCCGGGTTCAGCATCGGCGCGCGAGCTGCCCCGCGCCGCACCCCCGTACCGGAGGAAATGATTCGACTCCGGGGTGTGGGCGTGGTAGGGGGCGGGGGTGTCTTGTTTGGGCAGATGTCAGGGGTCGGTGGGCGTGGGCGGGTGGATCGCTCGGGGGCAGGGGCGGGTTCGGCTCCTACTTGGACCGCGTTGCTTCACTTGGACCGCGTTTGGGCGGTTGGACCGCCTGAGAGTGCGTCTAAGGCAGTCCGACCGCGCGCACACGGCCCATCCGCGCGTAAGTGGTCCGACCAGGCACACGCTCCGAGGCAAACACTGACCCCACCGACACCCACCCCTTGAAATTAATCATCTAGTTGAGAGACTTGGTGACGAAGGCGGCGTCACGAGACTTTGCGAACTTCCTGCGCGCCTGATGTCTGCGTCTCCCGCGGCGGCCGTATGATCCGGTAGATCCGGGCGATCAATACGGTCGCCGCCGGGAACGAGGCGCACACCGCATCAATCTTCCAGTCGTACGCAGAAATGTACGCCTTGGGGTTTGCGCAATGATAGAATAGTTCGATTCCGAGCAGGTACAGTGGATACTCTACCAGCGCCAGCAGCAGGCTGGTCCACCAGGTCTGCTTCGCCTGGAGCTTCTTGTCGAAGTGGAGGGTGATTGCGGGAAGAACAAGCGGCATCACGAGGAACACTGTGTAGAGTTCGATCACGGGCGCGGGAATGGACTCGTCCCTGATTAGTGCGAGGTGCCCAGACACGCCCAAAACCACGCAGCACGCGATATAGATTGCGACGACTGCGCCCGAGCTGAGTAATCGCCGTGCAGGCGTTGGCATGAGCGCTTATCCTTTCGCGAGCGAGGTTGTGGCCTCGAGGCTGCCAGGCCGCGTGGTGTTAGCGGTTGGTGTAGGGCTGGCAGTTCTTGTCGAGCCATCGGCGTCCGATATCGAGGTCGCCGTCAATCATGGGCACCACGATGTACGAGTGCATCTCGGCGAATTCCGGCGCATAGGTGGTGATGGCGTTGAGGGTGGGGAAGGTGCTCAATTGTGCCTCGGCGCTATCCATGCGCGTGGTGTCTCCGGCGTCGGCCGCGTTCAAGTACTCGTCGATCCAGCCGCACTGCCAGTACAGGGCCTCGGATACCGCCAGGTCTCCCTCGGCCACGTGAACCACCACGCCGGTGGAGTCGGGGTCCAGCCCACTGTCCTCCAGACTGCGCCGGGCCGCCGGGTTCTCTGCGTCGGCCTCGAGGGTGAGGTCGGAGCCGTCCTGCGTCTGAACGGTGGCGCCCGCGAGTTCGGGAATGAGGTCTGCTGCTGTGGGCACCTCGACCCCGGGGGCGAAGGTCAAGTCGTCGCCCTCGAGCTCGTGATGGGCGAGCTCCTGAACTTCCGGCGCGATCGGTGCCTCAGGCGACGCCGCCGGTTCGGGTGCGGCGGTCGCGGCATCGCCGCTCTTACCGATAGCGAACGGGACAGCGAGCAGGGCGATCCCGGCCAAGACGACGACCCCGGCGGTCTGCTTCTTATTCACGTTCTTGTTCACGGCGCCTCCTCGCCTACGGGCAAGTGAACAGAACATGACCGCCTTTTTCTCGCACCCATGCGACACGCCCGCCTCGGAATTGAAGGATACGCCGCCTGGGTGCCCGTGCATGCCTTTCAACCCGGTTCTTCGAATTCGCCCGCCCAGGCGGAGCGGATCGGGGCGCCGGCACGCGTACTCTCCGCCCATGACGCCGACGACGCCGCCCCGCCCGCCCTACGAGCCCGCCACCGCGCTCGTACTCCAGCGCCTCGAGGCCGCCGGCGGACTCCCGCCCCTGAACAGCTCCACGCTGACCGACCGTCGCATCCCGATCGCCCGGCGCCGCGCCGTCTATCTGGCCGCCTGCCCGGACGCGCACCTGCACGAGGCGACCCTCACTCGCGCCGACGGCACCACCATGCCGCTGACCGTCGTCACCCCGACCGACGGCGCGGCGCAGCCGGGCGCCCCACTGCTGCTGTCCATCCACGGCGGCGGCCGGGTGATGGGCTGCCGCTTCGACGACCTGGCCGCCCCGACCGCCTGGGCGCGGCGCTTCGGCGGCATCGTCCTCGCCCCGGAGTACCGCCTGGCACCGGAGCACCCCGCACCCGCAGCGGGGGAGGACTGCCTGGCGGCACTGGCCTGGGCCGCCGAGCACGCCGCGGACTACGGGGCGGACCCGGAGCGCATCGTCGTCGTCGGGCCCAGCGGCGGCGGGGGACTGGCCGCCTGCCTGGCACTGGCCGCCCGGGACCGCGGCGGGCCCCGGGCGCTGGGCTACCTGCTCGATTACCCGATGCTGGACGACCGCACCGGGTTGCCCGGCCCCGACGGCGCGGTGCAGCCGCCGTCGGCCCGCCAGTTCCCCGACGATGGGCTGTGGCCGGCGCACTGGAACGACTGGGCCTGGGAACAGATCCTGCCCGGGCGGCGCGGCGGCCCCGAGGTGCGCGCGCACGAGGCGGCTGGCCGCGCCGTCGACCAGCCGGGCGCCCTGGCCGGGCTGCCGCCGGTGTTCCTGTCCGTCGCCGGGGCCGAGACCTTCCGGGACGAGGTGGTCGCCTTCGCCGCGGCCCTGTGGCGCGACGGCGGGGACTGCGAGCTGCACGTGTGGCCTGGCGCCACCCACGCCATGGAGTACGTCAGCGCCACCTGGCTGCGCGACGGCCTGGAGACCGCGCGACTGAGCTGGCTCACCCGGCTGCTTCAGCCCGAGGACCCCGGCGTGAACCTGGCGCGGGTGGTGGAGGAGGGGACCTTCCCGATGATCGCCGCGAATGACTGCGGTGGCGAGCCCGATGATGGGCTCGGGCGGCCGCAGCCGTAACTTCTACCGATCTCGGTACGTAACTTCTACCGATCTCGGTACGTAACTTCTACCGATCTCGGTGGGGGTCAGTCGCGGGTGAGGGCCTTCTCCAGCGGCTCGTAGTGCGCCACGATCGCCTCCCGGTAGGCGTCCACGTCCCCGGCGCGGGCCGCCTGCAGCATGGCCCGATGGGCGTTGGCGGTCTTGACGATGTCCTCCGGGCGCGGGGCATGGAGCATGGGAACCGTCAGGGTGTGAATCGCCCAGAACGCCTCCATCAGATGGGCGAACAGCTGATTGGGTACCGGCGCCAGCAGCATCTGGTGGAAGCTGCGGTCCTGGTCGGTGAAGGTCTCCCCACGCTTCGCCAGCGCCTCCATCTCATCCACGACGGCGTCGATCTCCGCGTCCTCGCGTCCCCGCCACGCCTCGGTGACGGCCTCGGCCAGGGACGTATCCAGGGTGCGGCGCACCTGAACCACCTCGCGCAGGCTACGGTAGTCGTCGCCCGGCTTGAGCAGCCCCCGGAAGACGAGGGACTCCACCATGGGGCGCATCGACACCTGGCCCACGAACATGCCGTGGCCGTGGCGCACCTCCACGATGTCCAGGGCCGCCAGCGTGCGGATGGCCTCGCGCACGGAGGAGCGGGACACGCCCAGGGTCTCGCACAGCTGCGACTCGGTCGGCAGCGGGTCGCCGGGCTGGAGGTGGGATTGCAGGATGTAGTCCTTGATGGCGTTCATGGCGCTGGTGGCCTGCGTGGTCGCCCCACTGCTGGCGGTGTAGGCCCCGCGCTTGATCTCCATGGCGGTCATGGCTCGCTCGTCCCCTCTTCGGTTCCGCTGCGCTCGCGCGCCTATCGCCTCCCGGTCAGGTGAGGCCGGGAGGGCTCTCAGGTCATCGTTACACATAATCCATCTTCCGTCCCGGGATTGATCAGATGTCCGACGCCTGCTACATTCATTCTACCGACATCAGACAACAGATGTCCGATCTCAGGAGACCTCAATGACGATCTCGACTCCCCGCGCCTCCCGCCGCGACTTCATCCGCCTGTCCTCCACGCTGGGGCTGGCAGCCGGGCTGGCCGCCGGCCTCGCCGCCTGCGGCGGTTCCGGCTCATCCTCCGATTCCGGAGCCACGGCAGTGGCGGGCGACCCTGCCGCCAACGCGGCCGCCTCCAACGCCGACGGCACCATCACCGCCGGCATCTCCTACGAGTTGGGCACCAACGGCTACGACCCCATGACCACCACTGCCGCGCTCACCGTCGCCGCCAACTGGCACACCCTGGAGGGCCTGACCGAGCTGCACCCCGCCACCCGCGAGTGCTACGCCGCCCTGGCCGCCGACCTGCCCGCGCAGGTGGATGACACCACCTATGAGGTGACTCTGCGCGACGGCGCCGTCTTCTCCGACGGCACGTCCGTCACCGCCGACGACGTGGTCTTCTCCTTCGAACGCGTCCTGGACCCGGACAACAACTCGCTGTACTCCCAGTTCATCACCTTCATCGACTCCGTGACGAAGAAGGACGACGCCACCATCACCATCACCACCAAGTACCCCTACTCGCTGGTGGCCGAACGCATCAGCGTGGTCAAGATCGTGCCCCGCGCCGCCGTCGAGGCCGACGCCGCCGCCTTCGACATGAACCCGGTCGGCACCGGCCCCTACACCATGACCGACAACGGCGCCGCCTCCCAGACCATCGTCTTCGAGCGCAACGACAACTACAACGGCCCCCACCCGGCGCTGGCCAAGTCCATGACCTGGCAGATCCTGCCCGACGACACCACCCGCACCAACGCCATCACCTCCGGCACCGTCCAGGCCATCGACGCCGTCCCCGTGGCCAACCTGGCCACCATGCAGGCGCCCATCACCGTGGCCGCCCAGCAGGGCTTCTCCCTGCTGTTCGCCATGTTCAACAACGCCACGCTCTCCGACGTCAAGGCCCGCCAGGCGATCATGTACGCCCTGGACTACGACAAGATCTGCGAGACCGGCATGGGCACGCTCGCCACCCCCGCCACCTGCTTCGTCCAGGCCGACCACCCCGCCTACAAGCAGGCCAGCACCGTCTACACCTACGACGCCGACAAGGCCAAGTCGCTGCTGGCCGAGGCCGGGGTGACCAGCATCAACCTGCTGTGCTCCGACCACGGCTGGTTCGCCTCCGTCCGCCCGATCATCCGCGAGAACCTCGAGGCCCTGGGCATCACCGTCAACTACGAGGAGAAGAAGTCCGCGGACGTCTACGCCTTCATCGACTCCGCCCAGGGCGACTGGGACGTGGTCATCGCCCCCGGCGACCCCTCCGTCTTCGGCAACGACGCGGACCTGCTCATGCGCTGGTGGTACGCCGGCGACATCTGGACCGACACCCGCCTGCACTGGAAGGGCACCGACGCCTACAACCAGGTGCAGGCCGCCCTGGACGAGGCCGTCCAGCTCGACGGCGACGCCCAGGTGGCCAAGTGGCAGGAGATCTTCGACCTGATCGCCGCAGACGTGCCGCTCTACCCAATCTTCCACCGCAAGTCGCCCACCGCCTACGACGCCGAGGCGCTGGTCGGATTCCAGCCGATCGCCCTGACCGGCCTGTCCTTCATCGACGTCGGCACCACCGCCGCCTGACCGCCCGCCTCCCCCAGTTCCGGCAAAAGGAGCACCCCAGTGTCCAACCTCCTCCGCCTGATCGGCCGCCGCCTGGTGGCGCTGCCGATCATGGTGCTGGGCGTGACACTGCTCGTATTCGTCGTCATGTCGTTCTCCTCGGCCGACCCGGCGCGCCTGGCGCTGGGGGAGGCCGCCACGGCCGACGCCCTCGAGCAGTACCGCCAGGCCCACCACCTCAACGACCCGCTGCTGCAACGCTTCTGGGACTACCTGGTGGGCCTGGCGCACGGCGACCTCGGCACCACCTTCACAGGCGTGAAGATCACCGACATGGTCGCCAGCGCCTTCCCCATCACCCTGCAGCTGACCTTCATCGGCATCTTCCTGGCCGTTATCGCCGCCACCATCCTGGGCGTGATCGCCGCCCTGTACCGGGACGCCTGGCCTGACCAGGTCATCCGCGTGATCTCCATCCTGTGCCTGGCCACCCCCTCCTTCTGGCTGGCCCTGCTGCTGATCCAGTGGTTCGGCGACATCCCCGGCGCCACCGGCACCTTCCCCTCGGTGGTCACCCAATGGGTCTCCTTCGGCGATGACCCCGGCGCCTACGCGCGGCAGATCTTCCTGCCCGCCCTGGCCGTCGCCGTCCCCAACACCGGCACCCTCACCCGCGTGGTGCGCACCGCCATGGTCGAGGAACTCGACCGCGACTACGTGCGCACCGCCATCGGCGCCGGCATCCCCAAGCACGTCGTCGTCGCCCGCAACGTGCTGCGCAATGCCCTGATCACCCCGCTGACGGTGCTGGGCCTGCGGCTCGGCTACGCCATGGGCGGCGCCGTCGTCATCGAGATGATCTTCAACATCCAGGGGATGGGACAGCTCATCTTCCAGGGCATCACCCGCAATGACGTCAACATCGTCCAGGGCGTGTCCATCACGGTCGCACTGGCCTTCATCATCATCAACATCGTCGTTGACATGCTCTACGTGCTGGTCAACCCGAGGATCAGGAGCGTCTGATGCCCCACCGCCGCACACTGGACAAGGTTGCCGCCCCCGGCCTGCGCTTCCAGGGCTGGCGCCGCCTGCCGCTGGGCTCCAAGATCGCCGTCATCGTGCTGGCCCTCATCGCCCTGATGGCCGTCTTCGCCCCGCTGGTGGCCCCCTACCATCCGGGCGCCACCGGCCTGGCCTCCGCCGAGACCATCACCCATGTGGAGGGTGTGGGCGACGTCGTCTCCTCCGACCCCGCCGTCGCCCCCTCCGCCGCCCACCTGTTCGGCACCGACGCCACCGGCCGGGACATCTTCTCCCGCGCCATCTACGGCGCCCGCGTCTCCCTGGTGGTGGGCTTGAGCGCCACCGGCATCGCCCTGGCCCTGGCCGCGGTCCTCGGCGCCATCGCCGCCACCAGCCGCAAGTGGATCGGGGAGGTGGTCATGCGCGTGCTGGACGTGCTCATGTCCTTCCCCGGCATCGCGCTCGCGGCCGTGCTGGTGCTGGCCATGTCCGCCTCCGGGCTGCCGATGGTGGCCGTGATCATCATCGCCACGGCGGTCGTCTACACCCCACAGCTCACCCGCGTGGTGCGCGCCAATATCCTCGCCCAGTTCGGCGAGGACTACGTGGCCGCCTCCAAGGTCATGGGGGCCCGCGTCCCCTGGATCCTGGCCAAGCACGTGGTGCGCAACTGCGTCGCCCCGATCATGGTCTACGCCACCGTGCTGGTGGCCGACGCCATCGTCTTCGAGGCCTCCCTGTCATTCATCGGGGCCGGCATCAAGGCCGTCAACACCCCCACCTGGGGCAACATGCTCTCCGAGGGCAAGGCCCTGCTCCTGAGCGGGCACTGGTGGCCGACCTTCTTCCCCGGGCTGATGATCCTGATCACCACCCTGTGCCTGAACATCCTCTCCGAGGGCCTGACCGACGCCATGGCCTCCCCGCGCATCCGCGCCCACGTGGACGTCGAGGCCGACGAGGAGGCCATGCAGACCCAGCAGGCCTGGGACGAGGCCGGCCACGCCGTGCGCTCCCACGCCGAGGTGACCGCGGACGCCACCCCCGGCGGGCAGAAGAGCGCCCTGACCGGCGTCGTGGAGCCCGCCGCCGAGGAGGTTCCGCTCGCCGAGCGGTTGGCCTCCCTGCGCGACGCCGAACTGGCCCGCCACGACCGGCTCGCCTACCCCACCCCGCAGGCCGCACCCGTGCTGGAGGTGGAGGACCTGTCGATCGCCTTCCCCGCCCAGCACGGGGAGGTGAACATCGTCGACGGCGTGTCCTTCTCCGTGCGCCCCGGTGAGACCATGGGGCTGGTCGGGGAGTCCGGCTGCGGGAAGTCCATCACCTCCATGGCGGTCATGGGGCTGCTGCCGTCCAGCGCGCGCATCACCGGACGGATCCGCTTCCAGGGCCGCGACCTGCTGGAGCTGAGTCCCAAGGAGCACAACGCCCTGCGCGGCCACGAGATGAGCATGATCTACCAGGACGCCCTGTCCTCCCTGAACCCCTCCATGCTCATCCGCTCCCAGATGAAGCAGCTCACCTCCCGCGGTGGCACCCGCAGCGCCGAGGAACTGCTTGAGCTGGTCGGCCTGGACCCGGCGCGCACCCTGAAGAGTTACCCGCACGAGCTGTCCGGCGGGCAGCGCCAGCGCGTGCTGATCGCCATGGCGCTCACCCGCGACCCCAGCCTGGTCATCGCCGACGAGCCCACCACGGCCCTGGACGTCACCGTCCAGAAGCAGGTCATCGACCTGCTGAACCAGCTGCGCGAGAAGCTCGGCTTCGCCATGGTCTTCGTCAGCCACGACCTGGCCCTGGTGGCCAAGGTCGCCCACCGCATCACCGTCATGTACGCCGGCCAGGTGGTCGAACAGGCCACCACCGCCGAACTGCTGACCAACCCCGTCCACGAGTACACCCGCGGCCTGCTCGGGGCGGTGCTCTCCATCGAGGCCGGATCCAAGCGCCTGCACCAGGTGCGCGGCACCGTGCCCAGCCCGCAGGAGTTCGTGGCCGGCGACCGCTTCGCCCCGCGCTCATCCCACCCCGACGTCGGCCTGAACACCCGCCCGGTGCTGAAGCCGGTGGCCGGCGCCGGCGAGCACTACTACGCCATCACGCCCGAGCTCGAGGCGATCCTCGCCAAGGAGGCCCACTGATGCCCACCGACAAGTACGCCGGCTGGAATCCCGAGACCGATCCGGTCATCGAGCTGCGCCACGCCCACGTCATTCACAAGTCCCGCACCGGGAAGCTGTTCCGCCCCGACACGGTCCACGCCGTCAACAACGTTTCCTTGAAGGTCAAGCGCGGCGAGACCCTCGGACTGGTGGGGGAGTCCGGCTGCGGGAAGTCCACCACCGCCCGCGTCATGACCGGCCTGCAACCGCTGACTCGCGGCGAGGTCTACTTCAAGGGGCGCCCCCTCGGGCACTCCGCCGCCGACCGGCGCGCCCTGGGCCGCTCGGTGTCCGTGGTCTTCCAGGACCCGGCCACCGCGCTGAACCCGCGCATGATCGTGCACGACACGCTCATCGACCCACTCAACGTCCACGGCATCGGCTCACCCGCCGAACGCGAGGCGAAGGTCCGCGACCTGCTGCACCTGGTGGGCCTGCCGCCCAGCGCCCTGGAGGTGCTGCCCCGGCAGATCTCCGGCGGCCAGCGCCAGCGCGTCGCCATCGCCCGGGCACTGGCCCTGGACCCGGACATCATCGTCGCCGATGAACCCACCAGCGCCCTGGACGTGTCCGTGCGCGCCCAGGTCCTCAACCTGCTGCAGGACCTCAAGGCCGCCCTCGGTCTGGGGCTGGTGTTCATCAGCCACGACATCAACACGGTCCGCTACGTCTCCGACCGCATCGCCGTCATGTACTTCGGCAAGATCCTGGAGATGAACACGACGGCGGAGATCTTCGCCCACCCCCAGCAGGAGTACACGCGCACGCTGCTCGGCGCCGTGCCCTCCCTGCTCGAGGCCTGACCGCTCGTCCTCGGGGCGCTCCCCGCGTAGGCGGCATCGTATGCGGCCGGATCCACTCGGGTGGATCCGGCCGCCGCCTGTGTGCCGACGGCTGCGCGCGGCGGAAAAAGCGATTTCGGTAATCTAAATGAACCCGTTCAGTTGAGGCGGCTCATACTTCGTTCCGAAACGGTAATTCTAGGAGCCGCAGCCGGTCCGAGAAACGCTTGACGAGCGTGCGAGGGTTCGCTACCTTTATCTTGTCGGCGGATCAAAGCGGATCCGCCTACGAGGTGCTCAGGCGCGAATCAGTTCGGCACGACATTTCGAGGAGGGTCTCATGCATGCTGCGTCTGCCTGGCGTATCACTACGAATGCTCGGCGTCGTCGCTCCGCTATTCGCGAGGAGCGCGGGCCCTCTCTGACGCAGTCCTGACCCGCCACCAGCCAGAGCCGTTGGTGGCGCCCGCTGAGCCGCGGGCGATCCCCTTCCACCCCGGAAACGAACTCTCCGGGTGAAGTGCGCCCCTCCCGCCCCCGAGGGCGCTGAATGAGAACGACGTCGGGCGCCGTGCTCGGCCCGTATTGACCGGATCTCAGCGATTTCCTGGAGCGTACCCGCTCGGTGTCGCCTAATACCGGAGCCATTTTCCAGGGGGTACTGCGCTTATTTTCAGAATGGAGACAGCAAATGTATGCGGCTTCTTATGATGGCGGACTGGCGGAAACGGTTGTCGGCGCGCCCACGGGAAGCATTATGTTCGACTTCCGCGCCACCGCCGATGGCAATCTCGTAGAGATCGATGGCGGCGTGCGCGGCAGGCTCTCCGCCCGGATCAAAGGCGGCTACCTTGTCTACGAGGCCGCAGTTGACGGGAACTGGGGCCTGATCGAGGCCGAGGACACCAGGGGGGTGGCCGACGGTTACTGGCACAGCGCCGTGATCACCGTGACCGCGCGCGGCACGCGCCTGTACGTCGACGGCTATCAGGCGTTCTGCGCGACGACGACGGCGTTCCTGGGTGATCTCGGCGCCGACGCGTCCGTCCGGGTCGGTGACCTCGGCACACCGGAGATCGCCGACTTCACCGTCTCGCGATCCGTGCCTAGCGCCCGGGAGGTCATTACCCGTGCGAGAGTCGCCCAGCCGGCTGTGGAGTTCGCTGCGAACCGCCTGGACGAACTCGATGTCGCTCGTTTCGCCCAGACGCGGCGGGGAGCCGTCGACCTGAGTTTTCGCGTGCGCGGTCGCATGCAGGAGGGAACCCTGTTCGCCGCCGGTGCCGCCGGCGACGAACGCCTATCGCTGCGGGTGACACCCACGGGAATCGTCTACCGCGCGGTCGCCGGAGTCGGTCGGGTCCGTGAGGCCGTCGCACAGGGCAGATGGGGTGACGGCCAGTGGCACCGTGTGGCCGTGGTCTGCGGGCACGGGGCCGTGGACATATACGTGGACGGGTACCGAGAGGCCCATGTGCCGGGCGAGTTCTTCCTCGGCGACATCAACGGCCTCGATGAGATCGTCATCGGCCAGGACTGCCATGGCGTCCGTCTGTCGGGGGAGGTGCAAAGCGCCGCGATCTTCGAGCAGGTCCTCGGCGATGAGCAGATCAAGCGGCTCCACGGCGTCGAGCCCATACAGACTGACGCGCTCTTCGACCGGGGCTTCCACGACTCCGCCTCCTACCGTATCCCCTCGCTCCTGACGCTGACCTCGGGCACCATACTCGCAGGGGCCGACCAGCGCGTATTCAACGCCAACGACGCCCCTAACGACATCAATTTCGTTGTACGCAGGTCGCTGGACGGGGGAGAGACCTGGGGGCCGCTCCAGACGGTCATCGACTGCCCCGGTACGGGGGAGGATGCCGCTTGCGTCATCGACTCCTGCATGGTTCAGGACCCGGCGACCGGCAGGATCCACGTGTTCGTCGACCACTTCCCGGGCGGCATCGGCCAGCCCAACTGCTGGGCGTCCACGGGCTTCGACTCCAAGGGCCGCAGACTGGTTCGGGACCTCGATATGGGGCGCTACTACGTGGATGCCGACGGCGCCGTGTACACGGCAGCGGGGGATCCCACCGACTTCCAGGTGGACGCCGCACTCAACATCACCCGGTCCGGGCGCCCCGCCGGAAACCTCGATCTCGCGCCAGGGACGGACCCGGAACAGTCCCTGTTCGCCATCCCGACGTCCTACCTGCAGCACGTCTACTCTGATGACGATGGCCTCACCTGGTCGGAGCCGGAGGACCTCAACCATGCGCTCAAGGAGCCGTGGATGAGATTCCTCGGCACCTGCCCGGGAAACGGAATCGTCCTGCGTCACGGTGCGAACTCCGGCCGGATCTTGATCCCGGTGTACTTCAACAACGACCACAACTGGCTCGCCATGTGCGCCACCGTCATCTACTCGGACGACCACGGTGAGACCTGGACGCTGGCTTCCAGCCCGAACGATGGGCGGCCCACCCCTGCGGGCCCCCTCGTGCCGGCCGAGTTCACCGATGAGCAGTACTCGCTGCACGAGGCCACTATCGTCGAGCGGGCCGACGGCTCCGTGCTCATGCTCATGCGCAATCAGGATCCACGCGGACGCGTGGCGACTGCGGAGTCGCCCGACGGCGGTGTCACCTGGGGTGAAATCACCTTTGATGAGAGCCTGCCGGAGATCTGGTGCCAGCCCAACGCCGTGGCACTCACCTCGCCCGCGGGGGAGGACCGGGTTGTCTTCGCCAACGCCTCCCTCATGCTCCCCTACCGCGGCTGCGGCGTGCTCCGGCTGAGCCTGGACGGGGGGCAATCGTGGGAGCGGTCCCGGACTTTCAACCCCGCGCACTACGTCTACCAGTGCATGTGCGAACTGCCCGACGGCAGGATCGGCCTCCTGTGGGAGAACGAGTGCCAGGGCCTGTACTTCTCACGCCTGCCGCTGAGCTTCTTCGGCATCCCCCTTGCCCCCGCCGAGGTGAATGAGGAGGCGCAGACCGCCGACTGACCCGTGATTTCCCTGAGCGACCGCCCCCCCCTGCGCTCGTCGCTCACCTCGTAGCACAAACAGCACACGTCCAATCCAAAGGAGAAGCAATATGTTCCTTTCCACCCCTCAGACCTACCCATACGCATTCAGCCGACGCGGATTCATGGCGGCTTCCGGCGTCGGCATGCTCGGCCTGCTCGCTGCGTGCGGCGCCTCCGGCTCCGCAGAATCCGAGGAAACCGGTCCGCTCAGCGGCACGGTGACCATGTGGTCCTCGTTCACCCAGGGCGCCCGCGCCGACTGGATGCAGCGGATGGCCGACGCCTTCCACACCGAGAACCCCGGCGTCACGGTCAACATCGAGCAGTTCTCATGGGGCGAGTTCAATACTAAGTGGACCACTGGACTCACCGCCGGTCAGGTCCCCGACATCTCGACCGCACTGCCGAACAACGTCGTGGAGATGATCAACGCCGAGGCTCTCGTACCCCTTGACGAGATCATCGACTCCATCGGCCGTGACCGCTTCCCGCAAGCCGCGCTCAAGGAGGGGCAGGCCGACGGCATCTCCTACTCCGTGCCTATCTACTCCCACGCGCAGGTGATGTGGTACCGCAAGGACTTGCTCGAGTCATACTCCCTGTCCGTTCCCGAGACCTGGGATGACCTGGCTGAGGCTGCCAAGACGATCGGCCGCTCCAACGACCTCTACGGCCTCTCCGTGCCCCTGGGCGCCGGGGACGTGCTGGGTGCCCGCTACCTCAACTTCTACGTGCGTTCAGCGGGAGAGCGCCTGCTCAAGGATGACGGCTCCGCGAACCTCACCTCCGCCGCCGCACTCGACGGAATCAAGTACTGGGTCGACCTGTACCGCACCGTCTCCCCGTCGGGCTCCCTCGACTACTCCGTACTCGACCAGGCCACGCTCTTCTATCAAGGCAAGACGGCCTTCGACTTCAATTCCGGCTTCCACATCTCCGGAGTGCAGGAGAATCGCCCCGATCTCAGCGAGTCGATCGCGGCCGCGCCACTGCCGCGCCTGAAGCGCACCGACTCGGTCAACTACCCGGCGGAGATCTCCAACATCCCGCTGGTGGTCTGGGAGGCGTCCGCGGTCAAGCGTGAGGCCAAGGCCTTCCTCGAGTACCTGTTCTCAAAGGACGAGTACATCGACTTCCTTCACGCCATCCCCGGCGGCATGCTGCCGGTCCTGACCGACATCGCCGAGGACTCGCAGTACCTGGACAATGAGACCATCACCAAGTACTCCGACTCGATCCAGGTCATTCAAGACCAGGTCGGTGTCGGCTCTGCCATTGGCATGGAGGAGGGGCCGCTCGTCCAAGCGGGCATCCTGACCAGTCAGGGCATGATCGAGAAGATGTTCCACTCTGTGATCATCGACGCCGTGGACATAGAGGCCGCGGCCAAGGACTGCGAGGACAAACTGAACAGCGCCTTCGAGGCGGCTGGTGCCCAGATCGGCTGAGCCGGCAGCCGACTCATGAAGGTGGTGGCGGGTGCATCCCACCCGCCACCACCGACGGGAGCGGAGACTATGAATCGCATCAAACAACTCAACTGGACTGGCATCGCCTTCGTAGCCCCATCGATAGTCGTGGTGCTCGCGCTGCTCATCTACCCGGTGCTCTCGAGCATCTGGTTCTCATTCACCGACAAGCATCTCCTGCGCACGAGTTACGACGTCGTCGGGCTCAAGAACTACCTGGCCGTCCTGACGTCGTCGGACTACTGGAACGCCTTCGGCGTCTCCATCAAGTGGACGGCTCTGTCGATCGTGTTCCAGCTGTTCACCGGCCTGATCCTCGCCCTCGCTCTGGACCGCGTACCGAGGGGATCGGCCCTGTTTCGGACCCTGCTGATCGTCCCCTGGGCGTTTCCCGCCATCATCACCGCCTTCGCGTGGAAGTGGATCCTCAACGACGTCTATGGCGTCGTCCCGAATCTCCTGACGGCCTCGGGGCTGACGGAG
Organism: Actinomyces glycerinitolerans; assembly: GCF_900098745.1. Taxonomy (GTDB): domain Bacteria; phylum Actinomycetota; class Actinomycetes; order Actinomycetales; family Actinomycetaceae; genus Actinomyces; species Actinomyces glycerinitolerans. The sequence goes on along the minus strand of NZ_FQTT01000011.1, from coordinate 101,680 downwards.
GCGAACATCGCTCTCCTGGGAAACCCGAGCTTCACGTTCTGGGTGGTGCTGGCCATCAACGTCTGGTTCGGTACACCGATGTTCATGGTGAACATCCTCTCTGCACTCAAGACGATTCCCCAGGAGCAGTACGAGGCCGCAATGGTTGACGGCGCCACGGGGTGGCAGCGCTTCCGCTTCATAACCCTGACCCACATCCGGGAGGTCATCGCCCTGTTGGTGATCCTCCGTGTGATCTGGATCTTCAACAATTTCGACATGCTGTTCCTGTTGACCGGCGGCGGGCCGGGCAACAGAACGACCACCCTGCCGATCTTCGCCTATCAGGAGGGGTGGAACCTGCGGCAGCTCGGAGTCGCCTCTACCGTCACCGTGCTTCTGCTGGTCTTCCTGCTACTGGTTGCGGTGGGCGCCTTCAAGATCATGAACCGTTGGAATCGAGAAAGGGGCTGAGCCATGCGTCGCGTTGGTCAGAGTCGGTGGGGAGTAGCAGGTGTCTATGCGCTGCTCACTGTTGCGTCATTCATTGCGGTGTTCCCGCTGCTGTGGGTCATCACCTCCTCATTCAAGACCTCCGGTGAACTGGCCCAGAACCCGCTGCAGCTGTTCTCCTCGTCTCCGACGCTGGAGCACTACCGAAAGGTCGTCACCGAGATCGGCTTCCTCAGGAACCTGAAGAACTCGCTGCTCATCGCCGGCTGCTCCACGGTCATCGCCGTCTTGGTCTCGCTGCTCGGCGCCTACGGCATTGTCCGGTTCTTCCCCCGCGTCGGGCGGCAGCTCACCAAGCTCCTCATCAGCACCTACATGTTCCCTCCGATCCTGCTGGCCATTCCGTACACCGTCACGATGGTCAAGCTCGGACTCATGAACAGCTACGTTGGCCTGGTGATCGCCTACCTGTCGTTCTCCATCCCGTACGCGATCTGGATGCTCATCGGCTTCTTCCAGACGGTTCCGATCGGGATAGAGGAGGCGGCCGCCGTCGACGGCGCCAGCAGGTTCAGAGTCTTCTGGCAGATCTCGGTCCCCATCATCATGCCGGGAATCGTCGCCACCGCCGTGTACACCTTCATCAACACCTTCAACGAGTTCCTCTACGCTCTGCTGTTCATCACGGACTCCGACAAGATGCCCGTCGCCGTTGGCCTGTATTCCTTGCAGGGATCGGAGGTACTCGACTGGGGCGCCATGATGGCCGCCTCGGTGATCGTCATCGTCCCCTCGGTGGTGTTCTTCATGCTGATCCAGAAGCACATCGCCGGCGGACTGTCGGAAGGGTCGGTGAAGTAACCGCCCCGTCGCTCGGTGCGCACGCTGCTCCGGGCCCGGCGCGCCATCCGTATCGGAGCGCTCGGATGCGGCGGTGGGTGGCGTGCGCGCTCCATATCTGGCACACTTACAACAGACATCAGACGTCCGATCAATTTTCAATGGAGAGAGCTTTACATGGACATCCGCTTCACCGGCGTCATACCGCCGGTCGTCACCCCCTTCAACCACGGCGAGATCGACCTGGACTCCCTCGGCCGCACCGTCGACTTCCTCATCTCCTCCGGCGTGCACGGCCTGTTCGTCGGCGGCTCCTCCGGCGAGGTCGCCTACCTGACCGACTCCCAGCGCGACGCCGTCATCGCCACCGTCGTCGAGCGGGCCGCCGGGCGCGTGCCCGTGCTGGCCGGCGCCATCGACACCACCGCGCACCGGGTCATCGAGCAGGCCAGGCGGGCCGAGGTGCTCGGCGTCGACGCCGTCGTCGCCACCTGCCCCTTCTACGCGATCAACGACGCCGCCGAGATCGCCGACCACTTCCGCGCCATTGCCGCCGCGCTGAACGTGCCGCTGCTGGCCTATGACGTGCCGGTGCGCCTGAACGGCAAGAAGCTGGGCCGCGACCTGCTCGTGGCCCTGGGCAAGGAGGGCGTGCTCGCCGGCGTCAAGGACTCCTCCGGCGACGACGTCGGCTTCCGCCGGCTGGTGGCCGCCAACGCCGCCGCCGGTCACCCGCTGGCCGTGCTCTCCGGTCACGAGTGCGTGGTGGACGGCACGCTGCTGCTGGGTGGGGACGGTTGCGTGCCCGGATACGGCAACGTGGACCCCGGCCGCTACGTGGCGCTGTGGGAGGCCGCCCAGGCCGGAAACTGGGCCGTGGCTCGCGACCTTCAGGACCAGCTGTGCGCGGGCTTCGAGATCGTCTACGTGCCGCGCGGCCGCTCCGGCGACGCCACCGGCATCGGCGCCTTCAAGACCGTCATGGCCGCCCAGGGCACCATCGACACCAATGACATGGCCTTCCCGGTGCGGGCCCTGGACGGCGAGGCCCGCGACGGCGTGCTGGCGATCGCCCGCGCCCAGGGGCTGATCTGAGATGCCCGCCGTCGCCGGCCCGGCCGACCGCCCGGTCGCGACCGCGGAGGACCTGATCGGCGTGGACGTGGGCGGCACCAAGATCGCCGCCGCCCGCGTCGCCCCCGACGGCGCCCTGCGCGGGGGCGTGCGGGAGGTGCCCACCCCCGCCCATGCCGGTCCGGCCGCCATGCTCGACGCCATCGCCGGCCTCATCGTGGCCGTCGCCGACGACGGCCCGGGCGCGCCGACGTCCCGGCGCCCCGGCCCGGTGGCGGCGGTCGGCATCGGCTCGGCGGGAGTGATCGACGCCGAGCGCGGCACGGTCATCTCCGCCACCGACGCCATCGCCGACTGGGCGGGCACCGACATCGCCGGCGGCGTGGCCGCGCGCCTGGAGGCAGCCGGCCTGCACGGCCCGGACGGCGGGGCGCCCGCGGTGCACGTCGACAACGACGTCAATGCCTACGCCGCCGGCGAGGCCTGGATCGGGGCCGGGGCCGGGGCCGCCTGCGCGCTGGTCGTCGCCGTCGGCACCGGCGTGGGCGGGGCGGTGGTGCTGGACGGGCGCGTCCACCACGGGGCGCACGGCCTGGCCGGGGAGCTGGGGCACATGCCCAGCGCCCTGGCGGCGGGGGAGCGGTGCAGCTGTGGGCGCCCCGGCCACCTCGAGGCCGTCGCCGCCGGCCCGCAGATCGCCCGCCGCTTCTGCGAGGCCACCGGCGCCCAGGACGTGACCGGCGCGCTCGCCGTGGAGCGCCTGGCTCGCGCCGGTGACCCCGACGCCCGCCGCCTGTACCGCGAGGCCGCCACCGCCCTGGGGCAGGCCATCGCCGGCGTCGTCACCGTCCTGGACCCCGACCGGGTCATCATCTCCGGCGGGCTGGCCCGCTCCGGGCCGCTGTGGTGGGAGCCGCTGCGCGAGACCGTGCGCCGCGAGTTGGTCGAGCCGGTAGCCACGGAGCTGCAGCTGCTGCCCGCCGCCCTGGGCACGACGGCGCCCATCGTCGGCGCCGCCCACCAGGCCGCCCAACGCCTGGCGGACGCCCGCTGAGCCCACCCACCGCAAAACACCTGCGCGAATCAGGAGGCACCATGACCACTCTTGACCCCGTACTCGAGCGTCTGCGCGGCGGACTGATCGCCTCCGCGCAGGCCTATCCCGGCGAGCCCATGCGCGATCCCCGCACCATGGACCAGGTCGCCCAGGCCTGCGTCGCCGGCGGCGCCGTCGGCATCCGCGCCCAGGGACTGGCCGACCTGGCCCTGATCACCCAGCACGTGGACGTGCCCGTCATCGGACTGTGGAAGGACGGTGCGGGCGGGGTGTTCATCACCCCGACCCTCACCCACGCGATCGCCGTGGCCGCCACCGGCGCGCAGATCGTCGCCCTGGACGGAACCCGCCGTCCACGCCCGGACGGACGCAGCCTCGCCCAGACGATCACCGCACTCAAGGCCGCCCGCCCGGGCGTGCTGGTCATGGCCGACTGCGGCAGCCTGGACGACGCCCGAGCCGCCCAGGACGCCGGCGCCGACATCCTGGGCACCACCCTGGCCGGCTACACCGGTGAGCGTCCCCCCACCACCGGGCCGGACCTGGAGCTGGTGGACCAGGTGGCGGCGATCGCGCAGGTGCCGCTGGTGGTCGAGGGACGAGTGCACACCCCCGCCCAGGCGGCAGCCGCCATGGACCACGGCGCCTTCGCCGTCGTCGTCGGTACCGCCATCACCCACCCGACGACCATCACCTCCTGGTTCGTCGACGCCGTCGCCCACCGATGACGGGACCCGTGGGGCGCGTGTGACGAGTGCGGCCGAAGTGTTTGTTGTGGGCCACAAAACGGTACGCCACGCCGAGGAAAACGCCGTCGTATCTGACAAATCGCCCCATTTATGCATAGCGTTACGGCCAGCGGCACCGCTCCAAGGTGCCCAACCGTCACCTAGACGTCCAAATCACCAACCGAGAGGCAGATACATGTCCATCAACCGCACCGAGCTCATTGCCGCCATCGCTGAGAAGGCCGGCCTGACCAAGACCGACGCCGACGCCTTCCTCGGCGCCTTCCAGGACGTCCTCGTTGAGAACGTCACCAAGGGCGAGGCCGTCAAGATCACGGGCCTGATGGGTGTCGAGCGCGTCGAGCGCGCCGCTCGTACCGGTCGCAACCCCCGCACCGGCGAGGAGATCCAGATCCCGGCCGGCTACGGCGTGAAGCTGACCGCCGGCTCCGCCCTGAAGAAGGCCGCCTCCGGCAAGTGACCCCCTAGGGAACCCGGGGCGTGCGGGCCCGCCAACGGCGGCCCGCGGAAGCCAACGGATAAGGCGCGTCGTCCTACACGGGCGGCGCGCCTTCGTTGTACCCGTTCCCTGCCACCCCTGCCCCCTCACCGAGACCCGCACTTGTTGCCTGCCGAGGCCGGTCCCTGTGACGGTCCGGGACCGGGTTCCTCCTGCCGGATGAGCCGAGGCCTGCGCCAGCCCCGATACCTTCGAGTCATGACCGCCCCGTCGCCGCTCCCGCCCCCGGGTGGGCCCGCCGTCCCCGGCCCCTGCCCCGCCCTGTTTCTCGACTCCCTGGCGAAGGCCTTCGGCCCAAAGATCGCCGTCAACCTGCTCTCCCTGGCCATTCCCGCCGGCAGCCTCTACGGCATCGTCGGCCCCAACGGGGCGGGCAAGACCACCACGCTGTCCATAGCGACCGGCCTGCTGCTACCCGATTCCGGACGCGCCCTGGTCCACGGCGTGGACGTATGGGCCGAGCCCGCCCGCGCGAAGGCCCTGCTCGGCGTGCTGCCCGACGGGTTGCGCACCTTCGACCGCCTGAGCGGCCTGGAACTGGTCACCTACTCCGGCCTGCTGCGCGGCATGCCCCGCGACGTCGTGGTTCCCCGTGCCACGCAACTGCTGCACGTGCTGGACCTGTGGGACGCCGGCACCACCCTCGTGGCCGACTACTCCGCCGGCATGCGCAAGAAGGTCCACCTGGCCTGCGCCCTGGTGCACTCGCCCAGCGTGCTCGTACTCGACGAGCCCTTCGAGGCGGTCGACCCCATCTCCGCCAAGACGATCCAGAAGATCCTCACCGACTTCGCCGCCGCCGGCGGCACCGTCGTCATCTCCAGCCACGTCATGGCCACGGTGCAGCGTCTGTGCACGCACGTGGCGATCATCGATCGGGGCCGCGTCGTCGCGGCGGGCACCACCGCCGAAGTGGCCGCGGGCGCCGACCTGGAGGACCGCTTCGCCCAGCTCGTGGGAGCGCAGGTGTCGCAGGAGGAGTTGTCATGGTTGCGACCCTCGTCCAACTGAGGTGGCGGATCACCCTCAATGCGCTGCGCAACAACATCTGGGCCACCGTCGGCCTGCTTCTGGGGGCCGCCGGCGCACTGGGGATGCTGGCGCCGCTGCTGCTAGGAGCCGTAGCGCTGGGACGCCTCGATCCCGCAACCGTCACCCTGGTGGCGGGGGCTCTTGGTGCCGTGGTTACCATCGGGTGGACGGTGGTGCCCCTGCTGTTCACGGGTGTCGACGCGACTCTGGACCCGCGCGCCATCGCGGCCTGGACGGCGCCCTCCCGGGCCTTGAGCACGGGGTTGGCGGTCGCCGGCGCCTGCGGGCTGCCCGGCATCATCACCGGGTTGGTGCTGCTCATCCCGGTCCTGACCTGGGCGGTGGCCGGGAGTGCGGGCGCCGCCATCCTCGCGCTGCTGCTCGCCCCTCCCACCCTGGCGACCTGTGTGTTGCTGGGACGCAGTGTCGTCGTGCGCGCGGGAGTCTCCTCCCGGCGCGGCCGGGACCTGCTCGCCGTCGTCGGCTTCTTCGCCGTCATGGCACTCGCACTGCTGCCCTCCCTGGTGAACAGCCTGCTGGACATGGAGCGACTGGAGTTCGGGGGCCTCGCCAGGATCGCGCGCGTGTTGGGCCTGACGCCCTTCGGCTGGGCCCTTGCGGCCCCCGGCTACCTCGCTCAAGGGCGCGTGGCGACGGCGGCGGTGCTGACCGTGGGCGCCCTGGCGCTGCCGCTGCTCCTGGCCCCGATCTGGCACCGGGTCGTGGTACGGGCCATGACGGGGCCCGCGCAAACGCGGACGCGCTCACACGCCTACCATGCGCGTGGGATCGAGGAGGCCGGCGACGGCGCCGAAGGACTCGACGTGCTGCCCTGGCAGCGCCGACTCGAGCGGGCCAGCTCCGGGCCGACGGCGGCCGTGGCCGCCCGCTGCCTGCGCTACTGGCGCTCGGACCCGCGTTACCTGGTACAGGTGGCAACCACCCTCCTACTCGTCGTGGTGTTCACCGGGATGGCCGCCACCAACTATTCCACCGTCATGAGCTCCACCGCCGAGGAGACCTCCATAACGCTCACCGGCGTCGACTTCTCCCCGGGGCAGGCGCCGGGTGTGCTATTCGTCGTCGGGCCGATCATCGCGCTGCTGTGCGGCTGGATGATTCACGACGACCTGGCCTTCGACTCCACGGCCCTGTGGACCCATGCGGCTGCCGGGCTGCCCGGCCGCTGCGACAGACTGGGCAGGGAGCTCGCGGCGGCCATGTGGCAGCTGCCCCTGCTCGCCACCCTCATACTGGTGAGCGGCTGGCTCACCGGTAACTGGCGCGAGGCGCCCGCCTACCTGGGGGCGGGTCTGGGCGTGTACGGCGTCGCCCTGGCCTGGTCGAGCCTGACCAGCGTGCTGCTGCCCTATGAGACGAACCCGCCGGGGGAGAGCCCCATGAAGTCGCGCACCTCCGGTACCGCCTTCATTGTGGCGTTGCTGCAGATGCTGGGAGTACTGGTGATCGGCGTCGTCTGCCTGCCGGTCCTGGTGCCGCTGATCGTCGTGGTGATGCAGGAGGCCTGGCGCTGGGGCTGGTTGCTGCTGGTCGGCGGGGCGCTGTGGGGCGGGGGAGCCGCCTGGTACGGAGCGGTGCTGGGCGGTCGTCTGCTGGACCAGCGCTACGCGCACGTGCTCGCCACCATCCGCTCCTGGCCCGGCCACGATGCGGTCTGACAGTCGCCGCGGGCTAAACCCGGGGAAAGCTCCAAAACGCGTACGTGTGGCGGGAAGTGGTACGTGTGGCAGAGACGTGAGTGGGAGACGTCGGTAGGACACGTGGTCTCGCGCCGGCATTGTGCATTGTGCTCCAACCTCAAGGGCCCGCCTTCCCGCAACCCGTTCCCTCACGCCGTAGCATTGACGCGCGACACGGGCTTGCCGCCCGTCGGCCTCACGGATGAGGTCGCTAGGTCCGCCGCCGGAAGCAAAACCCTAAGGAACCAATATGGAGCTCGTCATCCTCGACACGGCCGAAGAGATCGCCTCCCGCGCCGCCGACGTCATCGAATCCCTGCTCAAGGACAAGCCGAACGCCGTCCTCGGCACCGCCACCGGCTCCAGCCCCCTGCCCCTGTACGACGAGCTCACCCGCCGCTGCGCGGAAGGCCGCATCTCCTTCAAGGACGTCACCGGCTTCATGCTCGACGAGTACGTCGGCCTGCCCGAGGGACACCCCGAGCGCTACGCCACCTTCATGGAGCGCAACCTGCGCTCGCGGGTGGACATGGCCCCCGGCGCCCTGCACGGCCCCGACGCGCTCGCGGACGACCTGGAGCAGGCCTGCGCCGACTACGAGGCACAGATGGCGGCCGCCGGATACTGCGACCTGCAAATCCTGGGCATCGGCGCCGACGGACACATCGGCTTCAACGAGCCCGGCGGGCCGCTGGACTCCGCCACCCACGTCGACGTGCTCACCGAGCAGACCCGCTCGGACAACGCCCGCTTCTTCGACGGCGACATCGACGCCGTCCCCACCCACTGCCTGACCCAGGGACTCGGCACCATCATGAAGGCCCGCAAGCTGGTGCTGATCGCCACCGGCGCCAACAAGGCCGAGGCCATCGCCCACCTGGTCGAGGGCGAGATCACCCCCGACTGGCCGGCCACCGTCATGCAGAACCACCCCGACGCGCTGGTACTCGTCGACCACGCCGCCGCCGGCCTGCTCAAGCAGCACTGACCCAAGCAGCACCGACCTGTAGGAGGCGGCATCCGTCCGGCGGGTGCCGCCTCCGCCTGTCCAGGTTGCGCCTCCGCTGCCGCGGCCGCACCCGCGCTCGTCCCTTCTGTGCCTCCTGCCGGCGCGGAATCGCCGCGGTCCGGGCCGGTCCCGAAGGAGAGAGTCGCCACAGCCGCGGCCCGCGGCCGCACCTGCACGGCGGCATACACTAGGGGCCATGCGTCAGCTCACCGCCTGGCTCCAGGCCAGCACCGACCCCGCCGGCCCCGGCTCCCCCGGCACCCCGGCCGGCGAGCCCGCACAGTCCGCCGGCACCGCCGTCCTCGAACGCGAGGAGCTGAAGTCCACCGACGACGGCGACGCAGACCGCTTCGCCCACTACGTGCGCAAGGACAAGATCGCCGCCGCGGCCGCCACCGGCCGCCCCGTCGTCGCCCTGTGCGGGAAGGTGTGGACCCCCGGCCGCGATCCGTCGAAGTACCCGGTGTGCCCCACCTGCAAGGAGATCTACGAGCAGATGCGCCCCGGCGGCAACGGCGACCAGGGCGGCTCCGGCCCCAAGCGCCCGCGTTTCCCGTTCGGACGAGGCGGTCGGTGAGTCCCGCACCCCGTTCCAAGTCCCAGCACCATCCGACCCAGCCCTCCATCTTCGCCGCGGAGAACCTCTCCCCGGCCTACCCGCAGCGCGCCGCCTGGGGCACCACGCGGCCGCTGCGCGCCTGGCAGGCCGCCGCCCTCAAGCAGTACCTGGAGGCGATGCCGCGCGACTTCCTCGCCGTCGCCACCCCCGGCGCCGGCAAGACCACCTTCGCGCTGCGCATCGCCACCGAACTGCTCACCGCCGGCGACGTGCACAAGGTGACCGTCGTGTGCCCCACCGAGCACCTGAAGTATCAGTGGGCGGAGGCCGCCGCCCGGGTGGGTATCCGCATCGACCCCTCCTACGCCAACTCTCAGGGCGCGCTCGGGTCCCAGTTCGACGGCGTCGCCGTCACCTACGCACAGGTGGCCGCCAACCCCAACCTGCACCGCGCCCGCACCGACCGCACCCGCACCCTGGTGATCCTCGATGAGATCCACCACGGCGGCGACGCCCGCAGCTGGGGCGACGCCATCCGCGAGGCCTTCACCCCCGCCCGACGCCGCCTGTCCCTGACCGGCACGCCCTTCCGCTCCGACGAGTCGCCGATCCCGTTCGTCACCTACACCGAGGAGGCCGGGGGCATCAAGCGCTCCCGGGCCGACTACTCCTACGGTTACGCCGAGGCCCTGGCCGACGGCGTGGTGCGGCCGGTGATGTTCATGAGCTACTCCGGGCAGATGCACTGGCGCACCCGCGCCGGCGACGAGGTGGCCGCCCGGCTGGGCGAGCCGCTGACCAAGGACATGGATGCGCAGGCCTGGCGCACCGCCCTGGACCCGAGCGGGGAGTGGATTCCCGCCGTGCTGGCCGCCGCCGACCAGCGGCTCACCGAGGTACGCCGACAGGTACCCGACGCCGGCGGCCTGGTGATCGCCTCCGATCAGAACTCCGCCCGCGCCTACGCGAAGCAGCTGCGCGCCATCACCGGGCAGGCGCCCACCATCGCCCTGTCGGACGACTCCGGCGCCTCCAGCCGCATCGAGACCTTCGCCGCCTCCAACGACCGCTGGCTGGTGGCGGTGCGCATGGTCTCCGAAGGAGTGGACGTGCCCCGGCTGGCCGTGGGCGTGTACGCCACCTCCGCCTCCACCCCGCTGTTCTTCGCCCAGGCCGTCGGCCGTTTCGTGCGCTCACGCGCCAAGGGGGAGACCGCCAGCGTCTTCCTGCCGTCGGTCACCCCGCTGCTGGCGCTGGCCGGAGAGATGGAGGCCGCCCGCGATCACGTGCTCGGTAAGCGGGGCGCGGGGGAGGACTCCCGGTTCGGCTCCCCGGAGGACCGGCTGATCGCCGAGGCCAACAAGACCGAGAACGCCTCGGACGACCTGCTGGGCGGGTTCGAGGCGATGGATTCCACCGCCGAGTTCGACCGGGTCCTGTTCGACGGCGGCGAGTTCGGCACCGGCGCCATGGTGGGCAGCCCCGAGGAGCAGGAGTACCTGGGCCTGCCCGGCCTGCTGGAGCCCGAGCAGGTCACCGCACTGCTGCGCCAACGACAGAGCCAGCAGATCAAACAGCAGAAGCGGCAGCAGGCGGCCGAGCAACAGCGCCGCGCCAACTCCGGGGTCGACGACGCCCGCCAGCGCGCCGCCGCCCGCAAGGAGCTGTCCAAACTGGTGGGCGCCTGGGCGCGCCGCTCCGGGCAGCCCCACGGGGTGATTCACACCGAGCTGCGGCGCGTATGCGGCGGCCCGGAGGTGGCCCAGGCCACCACCGAGCAGATCAACAAGCGCATCGAGACGCTGCGCCGCTGGTTCGTCGGGCGGCGCTGAAAACCACTAGCCGGCGGCCCGGGCCCGACGCCGCCGCGAGCACGCCGTGGGGCGCGCGGCGACGGCGCCAGACCGGTCGAGCCGTCGGCTGCGGATCCGGGTCAGCCGCGCAGCGGCTGCCGCTGGTCGATGTCCACGTGGCGGGTCGGGATCGCCGGGTCGCCCTCGCTCAGCCGCCAGCCGTCGTAGGGCAGCTCGGCGCGTGCCACCTGGTGGCGTTCGGCGGCCGCCGCCAGCGCATCCGGGCCGCGGTGCTCCTCCACGATCACGCCGTCGCGTACCAGATCCACCTGCAGCGGCCGGGCCCCGGCCTGCTCCAGGGCGGCCAGCCCGGCGGCCTCGGAGCGCGCCGAGATGACCAGTTCCTCGGTGGCCGAGCCGGCGGCGTCGAGCACCCGGCCGGCCCACTTGCGTCCCCCCACGGTCGACTTGCCGCCGGTGGAGAACTTGGCGACCTCCTGCATCTGCCCGGTGGAGTCGGCGCGCTCGACGAGCTTGTACACCAGGGCCGCCGTCGGCCGCCCCGAGCCGGTGACCAGTTTGGTGCCCACGCCGTAGGAGTCCACCGGCGCGGCCCCCAGGGCGGCGATGGCGTACTCGTCCAGGTCATTGGTGACGGTGATCTTCGTCGTCGTCGCCCCCAGCGCGTCCAACTGGGCGCGCACCTTGAAGGCCTCGGCCACCAGGTCGCCGGAGTCCAGGCGCACCGCGCCGAGTTCGCCACCGCCGGCCCGGGCCGCCGCCACCGCGCGGGCGACGCCGCGCTCAATGTCATAGGTGTCCACCAGGATGGTGGTGCCCGGACCGAGGCTCGCCACCTGAGAGGCGAAGGCCTCCTCCTCGGTGTCATGCAGCAGGGTGAAGGAGTGGGCGGAAGTGCCGACCGTGGGGATGCCGTAGCGCATGCCGGCCTCCAGGTCGCTGGTGCCCACGAATCCGCCGACTATTGCCGCCCGCGCCGCGGACACGGCGGCGCGCTCGTGCGCCCGGCGCGCCCCGAACTCCACGCAGGGGCGACCGTGGGCGGCGATCGTCATGCGGGAGGCCGCTGCGGCCACGGCACAGTCGTAGTTGTAGATGGACAGGGCCAGCGTCTCCAGGATGCAGGCCTCGGCGAAGCTGCCCTCCACCGTCAGCAGCGGGGAGCCGGAGAAGTAGCACTCGCCCTCCGCGTAGCCGCGGATCGTCCCGGAGAACCGGTAGGAGCGCAGGTAGTCGATGGTGTCGTCGTCGACAATGCCGGCGGCGTGCAGGTAATCGATCTGGGCGTCGGTGAAGGTGAAACGCTCAACGGCATCCAGGAGTCGGCCGACGCCGGCGACCACGCCGAAGCGGCGTGAGGCGGGCAGAGTGCGGCCGAACAGCTCGAAGACACTGGCCCGCTCGGCGACGCCGCCATGCAGCGCGGCCTGCAGCATGGTCAGCTCGTACATGTCCGTGAGCAGCGCGGTGCTGGAAGTTGCCGGGGCGGGGACGTCCCGTAGGTTGACTGTCATGACAGCCAACCTACCGCAGGCGGGCGCACGGCGGAACCGGCCGGTCGACGCATCCGACCGCGACTACGCTGGAAACATGCAGCCCGCAGTGCCCGTCGACGCCGCCTCCGCCCCCGAGGCGCAGACGCTGTCTGACGCCCACACCGCCGCCCAGCGCCTGTGGTGCACGGTGGTGCACGACGACCCCGTCAACACGATGGACTACGTCACCTGGGTGTTCCACACCTACTTCGGCTTCCCGATCCCGCTCGCCCGTCGCCGCATGCTGCAGGTGCACACCACCGGCCGCGCCGTCGTCTCCCGCGGCGCCCGCGAACGCATGGAGGTGGACGTCACCGCCATGCACTCCTACGGCCTGCACGCCACCATCGAGCCCCTCGCCGACGACGACGCCGACTCCGGCCCGAGCGCGGGCGGCCCGGACGGAGGTGGCGCCTGATGCGCGCCTTCCACCCCGAGGCCGAGGGCTGGGCCAGCGCCCTGGAACCGTGGGAGCGCGAGTACCTGGCCGGACTGTTCAAACAGATCGCCGACCTGCTCGGCGCCGACGCCCCCGCCGCCGCGGAGCACCCCGCCCCGCGTCCGGGTGAGAGCTCGCGGGACGGCAATGTACTCGCCGCCCTCGACTTCGAGCCCGAGCCGGCCGACGCCGGAGCGCCCAGCTCGGTCCCCGCCTCCCTGGCCCCGCTGCTGGACGTGCTCCTGCCAGACGCCTCCGAGGACCCGGACGTCGCCGTCGAGGTGGCCGCCCTGACCCGCTCCCAGCTGCGGGACGATAAGCGCTCCCGCATGGAGGACGTGGTGCACGAACTGCTCGCTCCCACCGGTCCCGGCGGGGCGGTGCTGGTGCACGCCGGGCAGGAGGGCCGCTGGCTCGGCGCCCTCAACGACGCCCGCCTGGTGCTCGCCGAGCGGCTGGACATCGACTCCGCCGACGCGGCCGAACAGGTGCACGCCCTCGCCTGGGAGGAGACGCCCGCCGGCGAGGGGGAGCGGCAGCGCTGGAACCGGGCCATGGCGCTGTCCTACGACATGCTCTCCTGGTGGCAGGAATCACTGGTGGCCGTGCTATTGAACGACGATGGAGCCGCATAGTCTCGGCGCTGTGAATGATGCGGCCATCGGGATGTTCGACTCCGGCGTCGGCGGCCTGACCGTGGCCCGCGCGGTCATCGACCAGCTGCCCGGCGAACAGGTGCTCTACATCGGTGACACCGCCAACACCCCCTACGGGCCGCGCCCGGTGCAGGAGGTGCGCCGCCTGGCCCTGAGCATCATGGACGAGCTGGTCGACTCCGGCGTGAAGATGCTGGTGATCGCCTGCAACACCGCCTCCGCCGCCGTCCTGCACGACGCCCGCAGCCGCTACACCCGCGACAAGGGCGTGCCCGTGGTGGAGGTCATTCACCCGGCCGCGCGCGCCGCCGCCCGCGTCACCCGCAACGGGCGCGTCGGCCTGATCGCCACCCAGGGCACCGTCGACTCCAACGCTTACGCCGACGCCTTGGCCGCCGTTCCCGGCGTGCACCTGTTCTCCCAGGCGTGTCCGCGTTTTGTGGAGCTGGCCGAGCGCGGCATCACCACGGGCCCGGAGGTCATGGCCACGGCCGAGGAGTACCTCGCCCCCGTCAAGGCGGCGGACGTCGACACCCTCATCCTGGGCTGCACCCACTACCCGCTGCTGGCCGGTCCCATCTCCTACGTCATGGGGGAGGACGTCACCTTGGTGACCTCCAGCCAGGAGACCGCCAAGGACGTCTACCGCGAGCTCGCCCGCCGCGACCTGCTGCGCGACCCCGATGCCCCCGCCCCCCGCCACGAGTTCCGCGCCACGGGCGACCCGGACTCCTTCGCGGTGCTGGCCCGCCGCTTCCTCGGCCCCGAGGTCGGACGCGTCCGCCGCGTCGAGCCGACCCCGGCCGCCGTCGCCCCGGGACCCGAAGTTCCGCTCGCCCACGCCGGCGAGTCGGCCCCCGCCGTCGCCCCACCAGACCCCGCCCTTGTCCCCAATTCGAGCGAGGATCCCGCATGAAGCTAACCATCATCGGCTGTACCGGTTCCATGTCCGGTCCCAACGCCGTCGCCTCCTCCTACCTGGTGCAGGCCGACGACGCCGCCGGACGCACCTGGTCGGTCGTGCTCGACCTCGGCCCCGGCGCCATGGGCCAGTTGCTGCGCTATCTGGACCCGGCCGAGTTGGACGCCATAGCCATCTCCCACTGCCACGCCGACCACATGGTTGACCTGGTGGGCATGCACGTGTTCCGCCGCTGGAACCCCGCCGGACGCCTGGACCCGGTGCTCACGCTCGGCCCGGGAGAGCTGCTGCCGCGCCTGAACGGCGTCGACGGCACGCCCGCGCAGGAGACCTACGCCACCGAGTTCTCCTTCCGCACCGTCTCGGCGGGGCAGGGCGTGCAGGTCGGCCCGCTGACCATCACCCCGTTCCCGGCACTGCACCCGGTGGACGCCTTCGGCTACCGGGTGGAGGGACCCGGGCGCGACGGCAACCCCGTCACCCTGGCCTTCACCGGCGACACCGACCTGTGCGAGGGCATTGAGGCCATGGCCGACGGCGTCGACCTGCTGCTGTCCGAGGCCGCCTTCCTGGAGGGACGCGACGCCGTGCGCGGCATTCACCTGACCGGCCGGCGCGCCGGGGAGCTTGCCGCGGGCACCTCGGGGCGGGGCGGTCGCCGTCCTGCCGGTCGGCTCGTGCTCACCCACATCCAGCCCTGGACCGACCCGGACGATCCGGTGGCCGAGGCCGCCGCCGTCTACGACGGCCCGCTGGCGGCCGCCACTCCCGGCGCCTGCTGGGAGCTCTGAGCCGTGCAGGAATCGCCGCGAGACGAGCCCCGTAGTATCAGCTACACGCCGCCGGTGCCCGACGGGCCGGATCGGCCCTGGACGCGCGGGCGCCGCACCCGCTGGTGGCTGGTGGTGCTGGCCGACACGATTTCGGTTGCACTGATCGCCTGCTTCGCCGCCGCGTCGGCGCATGACCTGGCTCAGGCGCCCGGACTGCTCGTTCGCGGCGCGGCGGCCGTCGTCGTCGCCTGGGCGGTCACGTGGCTGGTGCGCCGTCCCGGCGACCACCTGGAGGTGGGCTGGCCGGACGGCGGCTGGATCATTGCGCTGACCTGGGCGGCGTGGACGGGCCTGTATGCCTGGGGTGCTGCTGTCGGCGCAATTCCCGGAGCCGGTGGGGTGGCGTCGTTCGCGGTGATGCTGGCCGCATTCCTGGTGGTTTTCTGCGGCGGCTGGCGCTGCCTGTACGGCTACGTCAAGGCGCACGACTCGTTGGTCCCCAAGGGCGTGCAGCGGCGTCTGGATGCCCAAGCCCGCCGCGACCGGCACGAGTAGCACACTGCAACCGGCACCGGTGGCGTGCCGAGGAAGTAACCGGTGTCAATCTCCGGCGATCTCTCGCAGCGCGGCGACGTGATCCTCGAATGCCTTCAGACCGCGCGGGGTGAGCGACACCCAGACGACGTCCATGGAACGGACCACGCCGTAGTCGCGGTGGCGGCGGATGTAGTCCGCCTCCTCCAGCGCCTTGAGCTGCTTGGACAGGCTGGCATCGGACAGACCAACCGCGTCACGCAGCGCGGAGAACTTCATCTCGGTACCGGTCCACACCAGGGCGCCGTCGTTCACGGCCCCGACGGACTTGAGTGTCGCGCAGATCCGCAGGCGGCTCAGCGGGTGAATCACGGGGTCAAGCACGACTGCCCTCCGGCCAGACCACGGCGGCGCAGTACCAGGCGTGAGCGGTAGCGAGCAGCACGAGCACGCCGATCAGCACCGGATGTATAGACGCCCCCCGTATGACAGCGCCTACAACCAGAACCCACGCGGTCAGGCTGTTCCGCTTCCACCACTGCCGGTCGGTGCCGATCAGATCGTCTCGGGTGCGGACCCCGGGGCGGAGGAGTTGGTTCCGCAGCAGTACATGTATGAGCACGAGTGCGGCGAGACCGCCGAGCAGCACCCAGTAGTGCTCGGTGAGTAGGGCGCCGAGCGTGGTGCCGAAGGCAATGGCGAACAACGCGACCGCCCAGGTGGCGGGATGCCATTGCGCGGCAGCGCGCTCGGTGGCGGCGACGTCGCGCAGGCGGCTGCGCGCCTCGTTGGGGGACATGGCTGACGATGGGGATGAGGACACGACTACACCTCACTTTCCGATGTGGAAAGTATTATGTTTTCCGTGTTGGAAAGCAAGGGGTGTTGTGTTGTTGGTTGAGTGGTCTTTCCGGTTTGAGAGCGGGGCGGCGCGCGCTCGGCGACGAGCACCCGTCCGGCGGGGCCGGTTCCGGCGTCCCGGCGGGCGTGACGGGTGGGCGGGGCGTGCTCACGATAAATCGCGGTGGATTGGGAGTGACAGTCCGTCTGCTCGGGTCGACGGTTCGGCACATCCGGTGACGGTTCGTATGTTCTGGTCGACGGTTCGGCACATCCGGTGACGGTTCGTATGTTCTGGTCGACGGTTCGGCACATCCGGCGACGGTTCGTGGGGTAGGGGTACGAACCGTCGTCGTTCATGCCGAACCGTTGCTGCTACCTGACGAACCGTCACCGGAACACACGAACCGTCCACCCCGCTACGCCGCCCCCATGACGCCGCGCCCTGACGGCCCGCGAGTCAGAGCCCTCCGACGCCGCACTCGGCAGTCCACCTGACCCGCGCCCGGCGGTGTGGGCCGGGCTTCAGGCACGGGGACCTGCTCCTGTGGCCCGGGGTTGGTGGGGCCCGTGTTCCCCGGCCGGCTGTGCTCCCGTGAGACGACCGCCATGTCGATTTACGACCTTGGGGTGCGAATCACGACCACCCCGGAGTCGTAAACCACACCCCAAGGTCAGAAACCAGCACTGACCAGCGCTTCGCACTCGAGGGTGCGGCCGCTCGGAACAGCGCTGCCAAATCGGAAGAACCGGTTGAGGCTCGTGTCTTGGCGCTCCACTTCGACCGACCTCGGTGCGGACGCCGGTCCCGGCAAGGCTAGGCGAGCAGGTCCCGCAGGGCGGGAGCCAGGGCGCGCAGGGCCTGGCCACGGTGGGAGATGGCGTTCTTCTCCGCCGCACTCATCTGCGCCGTCGTCCGCCCGGAACCGCCCGGGGCGTCCTCTTGAACCGGCACGAAGATCGGGTCGTAGCCGAAGCCGCCGGCGCCAACCGGCGCGTGCAGCAGCCGACCGGTCATGGAGCGCTCCACCACGGTCACTGATTCCGGCTCGCCGTCCCGGCTAGGCACTACCAGCACCGCGGCACAGGTGAAGCGCGCCGTACGATGCGGGTCGGCGACGTCGGCAAGCTGTCCCAACAGCAGTCGCAGGTTGGCCTCGTCGTCGCCGTGGCGGCCCGACCAACGGGCCGAGAAGATGCCCGGCGCCCCACCCAGCACATCCACGCACAGCCCGGAGTCGTCGGCGACCGCCGCCAGCCCGGTCGCCTGGGCCAGGGCGCGCGCCTTGAGCGTGGCATTGGCGGCGAAGGTCAGCCCGTCCTCCACCGGCTCGGGGGTGCCGAGTCCGGCCGAGGAGATGATCTGCTCGGGAGCCAGTCCGTCCACCAGCGGCGTCAGGATTGCGCGCAGTTCGGCCAACTTGCCGGGATTGTGACTGGCCAGCACCAGCCGGGCACCTACGGGCACGGCCACCGAACCGTCGGCCGACGGCGTCGCGGCCTGCGCCGGTTTGAGCTGAGGTGCCACGGTCAGCCCTCCTCGACTCCGGCCGCCGGGCCGGTCCCGGCGGGGGACTGCACCGCCTGCTCGCATGTGGACACGGTGAAGGGAACGTCGTCGGGACCGGCCAGCACGCGGGCCTGCAGTGCGGCCAGCTCGGCGTTGCCCTTGGTGGCCAGGTCGAGCAGGGTGCCGAGCTCGGTGCGGTCGAAGGGGGCGTGCTCGGCGGTTCCCTGCACCTCGATGAAGTTGCCGGCGCCGGTCTGGACCACGTTCATGTCGGTCTGGGCGCGCACATCCTCCTCATAGGGCAGGTCGAGGCAGGGGATGCCGTCGATAATCCCCACCGACACCGCCGAGACGGAGTCGGCAATGACCGGCTTGCCGGCGCGAGCCTTGACGTAGCCGCGGCGCGTGCCCCAGGCGACGGCGTCGGCCAGCGCCACGTAGGCGCCGGTGACGGCGGCGGTGCGGGTGCCGCCGTCGGCCTGGAGCACGTCGCAGTCCAGGGTGATCGTGTTCTCTCCCAGCGCGGCCACGTCCACCACGCCGCGCAGGGAGCGGCCGATCAGCCTGGAGATCTCGTGCGTGCGGCCGCCGATCTTGCCGCGTACGGATTCGCGGCCGGAGCGCTCGGAGCCGGCGCGCGGCAGCATCGCGTACTCGGCCGTCACCCAGCCCTCGCCGCCGCCCTTGCGCCAGCGCGGCACGCCCTCGACGAATGAGGCGACGCACAGCACGCGCGTGCGGCCGAACTCGACGAGGACCGAGCCTTCGCCGTTGACTTGCCAGTTGCGGGTGATGGAGATGGAGCGCAGCTCGTTGGGGGAGCGGCCGTCCTTACGGGTCTTGGTGTCAGTCACGCGCCCCAGGGTACCCGGGGGCTGGATTCGGGCCCGGGACCGGTGGACGGCCGGCACGGATGAGCGGCAGCCCGGCATTCGTCACCGCGGGGCCGGCACCGCTGGTCGAGGCCAAGTGGTGCTGGATTTCGCGCACCGTCATTCCGCCGGCGTACAGGGCGGGTGATCACTCTCATCCAGGCCACCCAGCGCGCAGCGACCCTGGCGGGCAAGGGGGATGTGGGCTCCGACGTCGGGGCAAGATGCCCGCCAGGGGTTCAGGTCCGACATGGGCGGCGCTCCTACAGGCCAGGTCCAGACCTACCTGAGAAGCCCCGCATAGGGAGCCAACGCGCTTCCCTGATGAGAAAGGCTCACTGCTTTCCAGGCCGACATCTTCCTCAGAAGCGGCTCGCTTCAACGCTCACCCGCTCAGGCGGCGTTCGTAGCCTTCTCCGTGACATGAATCTTCTTGTCGATGAGAACGGCGCAGAGCGCGAGTATGACGAAGATTGCAGTCTTACTGATCACGGCCTGAACAGGCAGATCGACGCGCCCAAGCATCTGGACAACCGTCTGAAACACCAGAACCACGCCGACGCCCAGGCAAACTCGGAGCAGAAGCCGCAGCAGCACGTACCCGGTAAACGTCCTCCTCCGAAGATGTCCGATCGTCAAGAACATGAGCGGGGCAATAATGCCCATGTCGACGACGTAGGTCACTTCCGTTGTATAAACCTCGATGAGATCGAGTGTGCCCGAGGTCAGATAGGCGCCGACGATGTCGGGCAGCCAGGCCGCAAACAAGGCTGATCCCGTAATCACCAAGAACGCGACCGCGCCCTTCGGAGTAGCGTATTCGAACGCCTCCGGCCGCTCCCGCAGAAGGCTTAGGGACAATGTGACGGTTCCAAAGAAGGATAGCGAGAGCAATGCCGTGTACAGTAGGTGCAACTCGTTGAATGTCGCTCCGAATGACATGCTAACGGCGTAATAGAGGGCGAGAGAAAAGAATGCGAGGAGGTTTATGCGACTGCCCATGTCGTCCCGCCTGCGGTAGTCGGCGACCACTTTTACAGCGAACGGTACAACAACAAGAAGCCAGGCACAATCCGTGCCGATGAAGATTGTCGCCTTGAAGTACGAGTCGTGCTCGTATACTCCGCCGCCCCACATCTGTATTGACTCGCCGTACTGGTTGAGGGTCTCATGAGGCGCTCCCGCAGGGAAGGACAGCAATCCCGCCCCGGCGATGACGACAATCAGCGCAATAGACAGGGATGCGAGCCAGGTCAGGCCGCTGCCGCCCGCACCGTGTGTTCGCCGTGGCTTCACCCACTCCGATTTCCCTGTCCCGGCCATGCGGATCCTCCCGCGAACGTAAACGTAATCGATCACCGGCCGCACCTTGCGTCTACATCGCACCGCCGGCCGTCTGCCGCGGTGATCATAATGGTCACCCCTTGAACAGTACAAGCCTCCTTGGGGAAACAGGGTACAAGCGCCTGCTTCTGCTCAAGAAAGGAGCAGTGACCGGCAGACCTGGCGGGCGGGCCCTGTCTGACTGCGACGCGGTGGCCTCGGTGGGGTCGAAGGGCGACCTCCTTCTGGCGTTGCTCTGGCCGAGGTGCTGAACTCGCTGTGCAAGGCCGAGCTGATCCTTGGGTCGCCTCTACCTCGAAACAGTCGCCACAAAACCTGTGGCTTGATACTGGACACAAAGCTCTCCCACAACGAAAAGCGCCCACCCCGCAGGGTGAGCACGCTTCGTTGGTTGAGACGACCCCTACGCCAACTTCGCATGACGAAAGTTCGTATAAGGGTGTCATGGTGCGCCTCGGCATGCTCAACACTAACAACTGGGCGCCCCTGTTGCGGTACTTGAGACGGCTCGGGGAGCCGACTGGGGAGGGCGAACGAGACCGTCTGGTCGAACCTCCAAGCAGCCCGGGCTCCAGCGAGGCGGATGCTTCCATCTCGTCTAGCCGTACTGTCCGTCGAGTCACTCACGCGAAGCACCGTCCGGTGTCCGCCCAGACACGTGACGCCATCTTCCAGCAGGCGGGCAGCGGCCTCAGCGCTCCGGAAGTGGCTAGGCGGTACGGCGTTCACGAGGGCACCGTGCGCGCCATCTGGCGCAAGCCGAACAAGCGCGAGCGCACAAGAGGCCTACACCGCTTCACCGAGGAAGACCGGCAGCGGGCGCTGGAGCTGCGCGCCGAGGGCAAGACCTTCATCGAGATCGGCCTGGAGCTAGGCTTCGAACGAAGCACGGTGCGGAAGCATCTGGCAGAGAAGTAGAGAACGTCGTCGGCCAAGACATGTTGTACCCGATGAAATCGCGACACGCTTAACGCAACTACAGGCAGGAGATCACGTCCAGACGCCGACAACCCCAGGAGCTAGAAGCAACGTCACTAGCTAATAATGTCTACTAATCCCACTTATCTATTAAATCCTCCTTATCTATCGTCGACGCCATCAAGTACGAGCATTGGAATTTGACTGTTTCTCCGATCCTCGCTCCTGGTGACGATTCAGCGTCGCCCTTGCGTTATGGCATCGAGCCGCTCTCCCAACCATCTACACTGCTACTACCCGAGTCTCCAAGCAACAGCCAAGCAACCCACCCACAAACGCCCAGCGCATAGCACGGCAACTAGTAGCACGTGCGATCGCCACTACATTGAAGGATATTACTATCATGAGCGGCACTGACGTCATAGCAGTTGCAGCATTATTGGTATCAATTGTCAGTGCCGTGTTTTCTCAGCGCCTTTACACTCGAGAGGTCAAAAGTCAGGGATACCAAATGGCAATGACCATGTTCCATGAACTGGACAGGGTGTTTATCGACCACCCATACGCTCGCCCCTACTTCTACAACGGCGAGAGGTGGGAGGAGGAGAAAAGCGGCGACAGGTACTTCAGGCTAGAGTCAATAGCCGAGATGTATCTGGATGTGAGTGAAGTTGTCCTGGATACCAAACTTGGACTAATGGCCGATGATGAGCCGTCTTGGCGTGCTTTCATTGTCGATTGTCTTGCTGCAAGTCCCATCACAGTCGAGCATCTAACCTCGGCTCCAGAATGGCACCCTAGGACATACAAGCTGTGGCGACAAGAACTATCCTCAGATACAAACCCACGAGATGGTATAATCGAAGAATGAGAGTTGCATTAATCACCACCGACTCAGACTTTCTGAACGGCGACGACGTAGAAACCGACATGGTGCGAGAGTACCTTAATGCCAATAGTCAACATTTGCACGCAGATGCGCTAATATGGCACACAAGCCCCGATCTTTCTGCATATGACGCACTAATCTTTCGTTCACCATGGGACTACCCAATCCGTCAGGCAGAGTTCTCCCGCTGGCTGTCAAGTATCCCTGCAAACTTGCGTATCTTTAATCCCATTCAGCTAGTTAACTGGAGTGCAGATAAGTTGTATCTTAAGGAGTTGGCGGCTTTCGGCATCCGCTTCAGCGAGACGTCTTTCTGCGACACTTTGGAAGGTTGCCGACGTGCCTTCGGCTGCTTTGCCGAACCATACGTGATCATCAAGCCGAACATATCAGCTGGCTCTCGCGACACTGGTCTATTCAGGGCGAACGACCCTGAAGCGCTAACGCTCTGCGAGCAAATTATCGCAAGCTCCAAGACTGTTCTTATACAAAAACCGATCGATTCCGTGCAGGACGGCGCAGAACGTGGCTTAATATACTTGAACGGCCGGTTTTCGCACGCAATTTCAAAAGGAGCCATATTGCGCCCAGGAGGAGGATATGTTGGAGGTGTGTATACAGAGAACATTCAACCTGCGACAGCAACAGACAACGAAATACAACTTGGCGACGCGGTGATGCGTGCAGTTCAACAGGTTGCCGCACGCAATATGTGGGGAGCCGACGCTGAAGTCCCGCTATACGCGCGAATAGACGTAGCCACGAGTCGCGATGGTGAAGCCCTATTGCTTGAAGCGGAGTTTTTCGAACCGCAACTATTCCTGCGTTTTGTTGATCAAGGATTCGAGCGTTTTATGGGGGCGATTGAAGAAAAGCTCGTGCGGTAACTATGCAGAGACTTACCGATCGTCAATCTGCCGTCACCTGGTCGCTTTTCTTCTCATATATCAGCTCCCCCGGATCCACCCCGATCTGTTCGGCGATGCGTTCTAGGCTTTTGAGGGTGAGGTTGCGTTCGCCTCGTTCGATGCCGCCCATGTAGGTGCGGTGGACTCCCAGGAGGTCGGCGAAGGCTTCTTGGCTCAGGCCTCGCTGGAGGCGGTAGGTACGTAGGTTGCGGCCAACGGTCTTCTGTAGGTCCCCAACAGCCATGAGCACGAGACTGAACGGCCGCTACTCGAAAGTCTACAGACTTATGAGTAGCATGTTTGCTCCGGCGCGACCCAATCCGCGCCTCACGCCGCCGGACCAGTAGGGGTGTCTGATGCCCGTCAACCTTCACGCTCTGGCAGAGCATCACATTCCCCAGGTTCTGGAAGCTTGTCACGATTGGAAGGAGCTGGCTCAGCATGGTCCGCCGTACTGGCGCCCGCGCAGTAGCGCCGAGCTCCGGCGCAAGATCGTTGACGCTGCGGGTCCACAGCTCGCCCAGGCCTACAGTTTTGTCTTGGCGGACGACAGTCAGCTCGTTGGCGAGACGTCTATCCATGCCATCGACTGGCGCAATCGTGTTGCGCAGGTTGGCATCTGCATTTGGCGCCCAGAAGACCGCAGACGTGGTTACGGGCGCGCAGGCGCGGAAGCCGCCATTTCCTGGGCGCTGGATGAGCTTGGGTTGTTGAGGCTGGAGGCCTGGATCCTGGCGACCAACAAGGCATCGCAGGAACTATTTGCCGGGCTCGACTTCGCATACGAGGGCACACTGACTGGCCGTTACCAACACGGCGGCGTGCGGCATGACGTCGTGGTCTATGGACTGACGCGCTGACCACCGCCGGCAACTTGCCAACCCGGACACTTATAAGTAGCATATGTAGTCGGGAATCTGCCAACAGCAGGAGGTGAGTGTCATGCAGGGCGGCGGCGACTGAGCGCTCGGACCATTTCATCAGGCTGCCCTGCGGCGTTGCTCGTCGCGGGGCAGCTCTGACTCTAGCGTCCAGGTCGCCGAGAAACCGCTCCTAGGCATTAGCCACCCCGGCAGATCGATCGCTACCATGCGTCCGGCAACGTTCACTGGCGACCTGGTGATCTGCACGGAGCGACTGGTGGCCACGGTGTCACTTAGCGTCAAGTGCGCGATGTCGGTATTGGTGTAGTCGATATCCAAGGACAAGCCTCTGCAAGGTTGAGAGAGTTCGAAGTAAAGACGGTGTCCCCAAGTTGGCGTCACTACCCGAAACACCTGTCGAATACGTACCGGCTCGCCGCTGCACGCTGCCGCATCAAGGCGGACGCTGTAGGTTTGGCCAGTCTTGCGGCTGCTGCGGCGTATGCTCTGCGGGCGCCCGTCGACAGTAAGCTCCAGGAACTCGTAAGAATCGCGACTGGATGCATCAACGCCAGGACGGTTCTGCATGAGCCACGGCGAGGTGGTAGGTCGGTCTAAGAGTAGCTCGCGATACTCCTCCCGATCTGACACGCATGAGAAGCGGCGCACCGAGCTACTCGGGACGGTGGTGTACTCCCATTCCACAGTAACGTCGAAGACAGGAGTACCTGCGGTACTCCTGTCTAGTGCACTAGACAGCCGAACATGAACTTCAACGTCGTACCACCGCTCGGAAGCGCGGAAGGCTTGGTCACGGATGTCTGCGTAGATCTCTCGAGCGAATTGTTCGTCGCCTAGGCGCAGTGACATGACGTTGCTAGCGATGTCGTCCAGCAACTCGGGATTGGCTACCCGCTTAAGATCGTCAGGGTGAATAGCGAAGCCCTCTACCACTGCGTCACGCATGGATGGCGCCTGCTCGCGAATGATCTGGCGGAACCGCTCAACCGTGGACTCCTCTTGGTCACGCCGAAAGGTGTACTCGAAGAGCGTTCCCAACAGTCCGGCACCGAACAGTGTTCCGCCTAGCTCGCCTAGCGGTAGCGCTTGCAACCACGACCACGGGCCGAAGTCAAGATTCGCCATCCAGCCGTTCAGTAACATGAGAAGGACGCCAGCCAGCGTTAGAGACACGGCAACCAAGGCCGCTTTTATCCGGAGTAAGCGCCGAGAGAATGACTGAGTATTTCGTTTCTTCATCTATGCTCTGATTATAGCAGCAATCATTCGACAATCCAAGTACAATACAACTCAAATAGTATTACTTCATCTCCTCTGATTCAGATCGCCGAGGACATACAGCGGCACGCGCCAGTATTTCGCCATGACACAGCGACAGCTGACGTCGATGCAGCAGTCCGTAGGGCGCAGTCTACCAACTCCAGTAATAGAAGTTGTCGTGGCTACCTACGCAAGACAAGTTGGCAGCAGATATCATTGATATTGTATTCACTCCGAGCTTGTGTTTAAATAGATGTATGACAAATGACGATCTAGCGAAGGAAATCAAAGCATTAAACGGCCGATTCGACACTTTGGCTAGTAGGGTGGACGTTTCGGCGGACAGGGTGAACACCCTGACAATTAAAGTGGACACTATAGCCGACACTGTCGACAAACTCACCCGGACGATGGCCGAAGGGTTCAAAAGCGTTGATGAGCGCTTCAAGGAGATTGACCAGAGGTTCGAGCATATCGACCGGCAGCTTGCTGACATGCGTGAGGATCGCAGGACGCTGGTGGACGTTGTCAGGGATCTTGAGCTGCGTGTGGACGAGCGCTTCAAGGACTTGCAAGCCGGGCAGAAGAGGCTCGAAGCCGGCCAGGAGGAGATTCGCAAAGAGGTCGCTGCGCTGCGCCACGATGTGCTCCTTGAGGAAGGCAGCCGCGAGACGGCCGACCACCGCCTGTATGAGGACCTAGATAAGCGACTTCGTGTGGTGGAAGCTGAGGTACTGAAGCCGGCTGGTGGTGCAGCCTAGCCTCACGGGCTGATGTGGCGCTGGGAAACTTGGCCGGGATGAGCGAATGTGACCACCGGGCGCCTCTTGTTGCTGGTGGCCATGGCAGGATCGTTGCTCACCGACCCGTGCTTCGGCGTCACTGATTAGCGCCGGGGCTGGTCAGTTGTGGTGGGTTAGGTATGAGCCCAGAGCCGCTGCCAGCCTGCGGGCGCTCTCAAGACTCAGGTCCAGGCCAGAGAACCCGTCTCCGATGTAGACCCAGGTCTCGGTATCACCGTGGTATTGGTACTGCACGACGCTTAGTTTGGCTGGCACTGCACTGCGCGCCGGCGAGCCATCACCCCGGGCGCGCTGTATCTGCACGCAGGGCACTGCCAGGGCCGGCGCCTCGTGGAGCAGGTCGTCAGGTGACTGAATCTGATGGTCTGCGGTACACCACTCCGGGCAGATGACTCCTGGGAGCTTCGGGGCTGGGTTCGCTCCCATCACTAGAGCCTCTCCATGCCCGTCGACGATACTCATAAGTCTGTAGACTTTCAAGTAGCGGCCGTTCAGTCTCGTGCTCATGGCTGTTGGGGACCTACAGAAGACCGTTGGCCGCAACCTACGTACCTACCGCCTCCAGCGAGGCCTGAGCCAAGAAGCCTTCGCCGACCTCCTGGGAGTCCACCGCACCTACATGGGCGGCATCGAACGAGGCGAACGCAACCTCACCCTCAAAAGCCTAGAACGCATCGCCGAGCAGATCGGAGTAGACCCACGAGAGCTGATGACACCACGCGACTGAGGGACGGTGCGTTGAGGCCGGAGGCGGGAGCCGTATTCCGCGAGCTGCGCAGACGGTGTGTCGCCCTCAGGCTTCGATGTCTTCGCCAGGCGCCTGTTGCTCGGCTCCGATCGCCTCCCGCAGTTCTGCTCTGGCAACCTCGTGAGCCGCAGCGCGCTCCTGAGTCCTCTGCCGATAGGCGTAGTACGCGACACCACCGAGGCTCAACACGCTGAGCACACCGCCCACCCCGAGAGCGACACCCTGAACACGTAGCCTCGTCGCCGCTCGTGACACCGCAGCCGCCTCAAGGTTGGCGATCAGCTGTTCAACACCCCCAGCTGCCTTCGCAGCGGTTGTTAGTTCACCGTACGCGCCGAGGTTCTCGATCCCAGCCATTGGACTCCTTCGTTCTCCAGACTCCAACTGTAGACCGCCGCCCAGCCACAACCAAGCTGTCGCTCTCGCTCACTGACCGCCGTCATGGACTGTGCAGCGAGCCAGCTGTGCGGCCTTGGGCGTCTACCTACAAGAACTGCGCCAACTTCGTGGCATTCATGAAGGACAGCCACGACTGGACGATCAACGTCGAGTACCGCGGCGAGCAGGTGGATCTGGACCTCCTGTTCTACAAGTGGATGCGCTGCGAGCTCGTGCACAACGGCGGCCTGCCGGTCGACCTGCCGATCGACGAGTCGTTCGCCGACCCGCGCAGCTGCTCCGTCCGAGCAGGCGGCGCACCGGACTACATGGTCCTGGTGTCTCCTGGGTGGTACTGGTTCCTGGTGGGCCATGTGCGGTCGACCGTGGAGCAAGCGGCAAACGACTGAAGACGAGCGTCACCGTGAATATGGCTCCGACCTGCCCCACCATCTGCCATAACAGACCTGGTCAGCCGTCCGTCTTCTCTTCAGCCTCAGCAACCCTCGCTTTGAGTTGCTGGATGTAATCGCGAGGAACCCGTCCCCGTGAGCGAAGTCGTTTGCCAGCCTCGATCGCCTCGACAAATTCCTCAAGTTTCGCCGGGTTTCCTCCGGTCCAGCCGTTGGCGACAGCCCAACCAGCCATGCGAGCGCCGTCGAGCTTGTAGCCGGCGTCATGCAGCGCCAACAGCACGGGCACCACCCTGTCTTTCTCGTACCCACCGGCGATCGTGTTGTTGTGGTTGATGACGCGGGTCAGGCTCTTCAACGCTTCCTCAACCACCGGATCGAGCGGATCGACGGCGACATCCCATACCGAAGTATCCCCAAGCAGCTCTGGCTGAGCTTCCGTAACCCACGCGCGCAGCTTGTCTTCGTCCCAGTACACAACGCAGAGCGCCCGAATCGAATTGCTGTTGGACTTGATGAG
Organism: Actinomyces glycerinitolerans; assembly: GCF_900098745.1. Lineage (GTDB taxonomy): Bacteria > Actinomycetota > Actinomycetes > Actinomycetales > Actinomycetaceae > Actinomyces > Actinomyces glycerinitolerans. Next base: position 73,769 of record NZ_FQTT01000011.1, on the reverse strand, counting down.
TTCAGCGATGTCCGTCTGATCTGCCCAGGCCATCAGCACTGGGCCGTTACGGCGGATATGGACACCGCCACGAGCGGTGACATGGTCGACATCTGAATAGCGCTCAACAAACTCTTCAAGTTTCGGGTTGTTGTGGAGGTTGCTCTTCTGGTGCGTCCAGACGGTGATGTGATCGCCGTCCTGCATGTGCGCGGCGCACCAAGCGAATCCAGCGTCCAAGCCGTCGTCATCGGGGCTCGTTACCGCAAGCGGATAGATTGGCGTAAGGTCAAACACTGCTCTCCTCAGATGTCAAACCATTTTCGGGGGTCTCTACAACCGCACGTTGTAGCGCTCGCGACTCTTCTGACTCGCGGATTGTCGAGCGATTCAACTTGGAGTACACCCAATAGGTTCCTAGGCCGATCACACTACAAGCAGCGACCAAGAACCCTACACCCGCAAGTAAACCAATTCGCCGAGCAGAATCGTCTGACGGCTTGTCGCCTCGATTCTCCAACCTACACAGGATCCATCTTCTGAAGGCGACAATGCAGCAGGCAGCGAGCACGACTACAACGAAAATAAACAAACCGTGCAGAACTTTCCTCAGGTTCAACGGCACGTACAACTTCGATGGCACGTACAACCAGGGGTCGCGAGAAAAGAAAAAGCAAGCAACGCCAACAAGAACGCCGATGGCTAATACAGTAAGACCAGTCAGCCACATGCCCCTGTTTCCTCGGCTGCGTTCGTGGCGCCACGTCTCTACTCTGCCAACTTCAAATAAGAAGAAAACGATTAGCGACCACTCAAGCAGAATAGCTGCCATTACAATCCCGCATTGGTCGACGCTCAACTCCCTACGAGTATTCCACGTTGAAGTAACCAAAGCGAATAAAACAGCGCCAAGCACACCCAACACCAGTAGCAGGCGCCTAAATCCCAGTGCAACACTGACGGACTCGTGTTCATCGTTGAGCGCCACGTATGACGCAATCAATGCCGGAAGAAGAGCCGCGATAGTCACGGCGTCTGATGCGCCTTCAGATGCACTTTCCGTCAGATATCCATAAGAAATCGTGCAAACCACAAAGAGCGACACTATCGCCCCGATTAGCGCAGGGAATGTAAATAGTGCGCGCTTGACGTTGAGGAAAAGTCTCGGTCTCGCCACCTCATAGTCGTCAACAGGCGAAGCCCTACGGTAAAACGATACCGTGTTCCCGCCGTATTGAACTGTCATGTCTTCATCGGGTGACACCGTCTCTGGACGCATACCGGGCGGCACAATAAACCTGAAATGCGTGCTGATGTCTGGATCAAGAAACTCTTCAAATCCAATTACTGGAGGACTTATACCATAAAAAGACAACCGGCGGCGGATCCTGTAAACCAGCCGTCGAAATCCGCTCGCGACACCTTCCGCATCAATTTGCTCCATCCCCCACGCTGAAAGTGTCTCGATCCATCGAATTTTCAACACGCCGCGAGGAACAGATCGAGAAGCGGGCATGCTTACGCATAGAAGGAATCCATCTGCGAACCATTTGATAAGGTCGCGAAAACTCTCATTCCTTATCCAACTATCCCATTCCGTAGTAGAGCTGTCGATGCGACCATTGCACATGGCAGCTGCATCAAGTTCGTCTAGCGCATCTGATACTGCCTGGTTATTCGCGCCCAGCAGGATATCGTACACGAGTTGTATAGTAGACTGTTTGACCTTACGTAAGGGCACGCCGATTTTGGCCAACTTGCCAAACAATATATAGCATGCAATGCGCGTGTTTTCTCTTCGAGTAGCTAGGCAGGTACCGGCCCCCCATGGTCCTTGAAGGCTAACAGAAATAAACGGCCGCCTCCCTAGACCGTCTAGAGGGACGATCATTTGGCCACGCTGCTCCTCGAGACCAAACGATTGAAGTCTGGCAAAGTCTATATCATATGAGAAGCGGCAACGGAGCGAATTGCTGTCAATCAACTCGTAGGTACGCACCCTCCTGACCAACCACTCCTTCCGGTCGTCATACGCATCAGCATAACTACGTGCGTATTCGATGAGCGACCTACGATCGGGGCATGCGCGGTTAGTCGCACCCACCGGTTGTGGAGTCTTTGCGGGACACCTACGCCTCTTCGCAAGCACTAGCGGCCCCTTACCATCAGCTACGATGCCATATCAACGTATTTAGCCTTGCTACTTGCTTGAATTGGTTAACTTAGGTATCGGCGTATTCGCTTGGCGTGGCGCGTCCCGATAGTTGGTTGCCGGGACAAACCGCTTGCGCGGATCCTTTCGGTACTTAAGCTTCTGCTTGAGTATCCTCGCACGCTTCTCTTCAAATGACTCGGTCTTGTCCTTCTTGTCTGCCCGCTGTTTCGTTGCCAACCCAGGCATTTTACACATATCCTCCTGCCAGAACAGCCTACCCGCAACACGCCCAAGTGGTTCACGGATTGCGCGTGGCCAGTTCCTTTCGTTGTTGCTTGTGTGTTCAGAGTTCTCCACAGGGACTTACCATTTAATTGTTTATACTCATAGTATACGACAATTAATAGCGGCATGTCCAGTGCCGTTGCTCGTCCAGCGCACGCAACGGCTTTAGTTGGTATGTCGCATGGTGGTTCTTCCGGTGGATACAGGGGTGACGTTTGTGGTGCAGTCCAGGCTAGGGATGCTTGCTGAAGGGGTGCAGCGGTTCTGCTGCGAGGGCTCACAACGTGTTGTGCGGACGTCCTTCGGTGACGTCCGCATGTTGTTGCCGTTCATCAGCACCCTGGCGCTGCTGGGCTTGTGACCCATGGCTACGTACACTACATGCTTCCTGGGTGGTCTGGGTGATTTCGTGAGCGAGTTGTGCCGCGAATCGGCGGTTTCGTGGGGTTTGGAGCTGGCGGCCAACTGCCTCTAGGGGCTGTGTGGCGGCGTGTCTGGCGCGGGGAGGCTCGCTTCCGGTTGCTGTCTAATCGGCCTCAGGTCTGCGGTTCGGTGTCTTGTTCTAGTCGTGCTTGGAGCTTGTTCCAGGTGACCATGCGGCGGCGGATGGTGTTCTCGGAGTACTTGCGGCGGCGGAGGAGGGCGCGGTACTGGGTGAGATCGCGTTCGGTGAGGTTGAGGACGTCCTTGTCGCGCTGGATGGCCCATTCGAAGATGTCTTGGAGGTCTGCCCAGTAGGCGCGGGCGGTGTGGTAGCCGTAGTCGAGGAGGATGTCTTCGCGTAGTTCGAAGAAGCGTTGCCAGCGCTGAGCGGTGTCGGGGCCGATGCCTGGCGGGAAGTCCATGAGGTAGTCGGGGTAGCGGCGGACGTCGGTGGCGTCGTCGGTTGGCGTGCCCGGCTCGGGTACCGGACTCGTTGGTGGGGAGTCGTTGGCGGGTTTGGCTTGTTCTGGTGCGGCTGAGGCTTCGTGGCGTGCTGGGGTGTCCGGCTGGTTCGACATGGGGCGATCGTACTCTTTCGGCGCTCTGTTTGGTGTTATCACGCTTATGCTTTGCGGCGTGATTTCAACGGTTTACCTTGGTTTGTGTCCGCATCGGCTGTTATCAGCCTGGCTGCAGGGGTCTGGCGGGTCGGGCGGACGTATCGGAGGGGATTGAGCATGTCTGGTGAGCTGGTTTCGCAGGTGCCGGAGGCGTACTCGACGGGTGTGATGCCGTTTGAGGGGCCGTCTTCGCGGGCGGTGGCGCGGGCGTCGCGGCGGGAGGTGGATTCGGTGCTGGGCCGGGCGCAGGTGGCGCATACACGTGATCAGGCGCGGGCGGTGCTGGCGTCTGGGGCGCTGAGTAACACCTGACTCGTCTCATTTTTGGTGACTCTGCGTCACGATCGGGTTTTTTCGTTGGTGTGGTGCGGTTGGGTTGGTGGTCGTGGGGCACTAATCCGGTGGGCGGTAGAGTGATGGTGTGTGAGCCCGTATGTTCGTAAGGTGCGTACCGCTTCTGGTGCTACGGCGGTGCAGATCGTGGCTAAGGAGCACGGGGTGCGCCGGATTGTGGAGCATCTGGGCTCAGCGCACAACGAGGCGGAGCTGGCGGCCCTGATTCAGGCTGGGCGGGAGAAGATCCGGGGAGGCCAGGGGGGTGCTGGACCTGGCCGGCCTGACACCGCAGGCCGCCGGCCAGGCCGCGTCGGCGGTGGTTGAGTCCAAGCGCTCGGCCCTGCTGTGGGATGTCCTGTCGGGGGCGTATGAGGCCCTGGGGCTGGATGAAGCGGTGGGTGGGGATGAAGGCTTTAAGCAGATGGTGCTTGCCCGGCTGATCGAGCCCACCAGCAAGGAGCAAGTACCCCGCGTAGTCAGTGAGCTGGGGGTGGGCAGCGTGTCGCGGGCATCCTTGTTCCGGTCCCTGGCCCGCTGCATTACTGGCGACTACCGCTCCCGTATTCAGGCCGCCTGCCTGCGGCACGTCACCGGCCGCGGCGACCTCAGTCTGTGCCTGTATGACGTGACGACCCTGTACTTCGAGGTCGAGAAGGAAGACGACCTACGCAAGGTCGGCTACTCCAAGGAGCGCAGGGTCGACCCGCAGGTCATCGTGGGGCTGCTGGTGGATCGGGCGGGCTTCCCCCTACAGATAGGCTGCTGGGAGGGCAACAAGGCCGAGACCAGCACGCTGATCCCCATGATCGAGGAGTTCCGGAAGGCGTCGGGGACCGAGCACCTGATCGTGGTCGCCGACGCCGGCATGCTCTCCGCGGCCAACCTCGAAGCACTCGATCAGGCCGGGTTGGGGTTCATCGTCGGGTCCCGCATGACCAAGGCCCCGGCGGACCTGGACGCCCACTTCGCCTGGCATGGGGACGCCTTCACCGATGGGCAGGTGATCGACACCATCACCCCACGCCGAGGCTCCACCAGCCGGGAACGCGACCAGAACGTCCGTGATGAGCCCGTCTGGAGTGCTCAGGCGTATCCCGGGTCGTGGCGCGCGGTGTGGGCCTACAGCGCGCGCCGGTTCGCCAGGGACAACAAGACCCTCACCGCGCAGGAGAACCGGGCGCGGGCGGTGGTCGCCGGCCACAGGCGCCCCAAGGCCACCAGATTCGTCACCACCCGTAAGGGCGACCAGGTCCTGGATGACAAGGCTCTAGCCAGAGCACGCCGCTTGGCGGGGCTGAAAGGATACGTGACCAACATCCCCGCCACCGTGATGCCCGCCGGTGAGGTGATCGCCTCCTCCTGAGTCCTGACAGTTTAGTGCCCTGCGGCGTTCAGGTTGTTGAGGATTTGCTGTGCGGTCTGGGTGAGCTGGGGCTGGGCGGTTATTTGGTGGCCGTTGATGGTGATGGTGACTTCCTGGAGGGGCCGCAGTTCGCGGACGAGTCGTTTGATGCTGATGCCGGTGGCGGCTTGTAGGTGGCGGGCGACGGCCAGGGATGCCATCACCGCGGTGAGATGGGCTTGAATGGCGTCGTGGGTGTGGTGGAAGACGGGCCTGGCCCGCAGGTCGTGCTTGCTCATGCGGAATGATTGCTCCACGTGCCACAGCTCGTGGTAGGAGGCGATCACCTCACCGGCGGGCATCACCGTGGCGGGG
>NZ_FQTT01000011.1:0-68244 GCF_900098745.1 Actinomyces glycerinitolerans | reverse complement strand
GGTGTCAGGCCGGCCAGGTCCAGCACCCCCCTGGCCTCCCCGGATCTTCTCCCGCCCAGCCTGAATCAGGGCCGCCAGCTCCGCCTCATCGTGCGCCGAGCCCAGGTGCTCCACAACCCGGCGCACCCCGTGCTCCTTAGCCACGATCTGCACCGCCGTAGCACCAGAAGCGGTACGCACCTTACGAACATACGGGCTCACACACCATCACTCTACCGCCCACCGGATTAGTGCCCCACAACCACCAACCCAACCGCACCACACCAACGAAAAACCCCGATCACCCCAGCGACCTGTCAGGAGTCAGGCCAGATTCGTCACCACCCGTAAGGGCGACCAGGTCCTGGATGACAAGGCTCTAGCCAGAGCACGCCGCTTGGCGGGGCTGAAAGGATACGTGACCAACATCCCCGCCACCGTGATGCCCGCCGGTGAGGTGATCGCCTCCTACCACGAGCTGTGGCACGTGGAGCAGTCCTTCCGAATGAGCAAGCACGACCTGCGGGCCAGGCCCGTCTTCCACCACACCCACGACGCCATCCAGGCCCACCTGACCGTCGTCATGGCCGCCTTGGCGGTAGCCCGCCACCTACAAGCCGCCACCGGCGTGAGCATCAAGCGACTCGTACGCGAACTACGGCCGCTCCAGGAAGTCACCATCACCATCAACGGACACCACGTCACCGCCCAACCCCAGACCACCCAGACCGCACAGCAAATCCTCAACAACCTAAACACCGCAGGGCACTAAAGTGAGACGACTCAGGTAACACGGCGGCTCTGGTGGGGTTGGCCGAGCAGTGCTATGAGTCCGCGCCGGCTGGTGCGCCGTATTACGAGGCGATCGTCAAGGCGTACGGGCTGGGTGCGGCGCGGGCGATCGCCGGCTTCTGAGCCCCAGGAGCGTTGGTGAGGTGATGGTGATGATGGGTTTCCTGGCCGGGGTGTTGGTGGGCGCGGCGGTGTTGGCGCTGGCGTGGCGGTTGTGGCGGGAGGATGGAGACGGCGCTTCTGGGCGTACTGCTTCACCCCGGCCGCGGCCACCGTCTGGCGCGGGGTTGGCTCGGCGTGGCGCGGAGCGTGAGTGTGAGGCGGTGCGGCGTCGGGCGGCGCAGTTGAAGTTCGAGCAGGACGTGGCGGCGCTGCTGGCGGCTCGGGCTATGCAGGAGGCGACGCGCCGTTTCAGGGGTCGGTAGCCGGCTGGCTTGCCTGGCACAGCGTTCGGACGGTTGCGGAGGTGGAGTCGCCCGCCGGCCGCCTGGGTGTTGTGAATTCTACAGCAAACACTTTGGTCGCCGCTTAACTTGAACCAGAGCAAGCCGCATTATCCGCCGTCATCTTTGAGCTCCTTGTTGTATGGCCTCTTGGGGTTGTCGTGTCGGCAGGTAAGGCTTAAGCGGGACTCTTGTTTATGGGTGCTTTGTGTGCGAAAACTAGGTCAAAGCACGTAACCGGAAAGGAGAAATGATTATGAGCTACAGCGACGAGAACACTAAGATCAGCCAGCGGGATGGTGTGCCGGAGGGCGGTTTCGCCACGATCCTGGTGGATCCGCCGTGGCCTGGTCAGGGCGGTGAGGCGCACTACCGCACGATGAGCCTGGATGCGATCAAGGCTCTGCCGGTGGGCCAGTTGGCGGCCAAGGATGCGCATCTGTGGTTGTGGACCACCAACGGTCTGCTGCCGCAGGCGTATGAGGTGGCGCAGGCCTGGGGGTTCACGGTGCGTAGCCCGCTGACGTGGGTGAAGTTTCGGCTGGGGTTGTCTGGTCGCTATCAGTTGCGCAATGCCACCGAGCAGTTGCTGTTCTGCACCCGTGGTACGGCGCCGTTGGGTAGCCGGTCGCAGCCGACGTGGTTCAACGCCCCGGTTACGGAGCATTCGCGTAAGCCGGCGGAGCAGTTCGCAATTATCGAGCGGGTCAGCCCAGGCCCGTATTTGGAGTTGTTCGCCCGGCGTCGGCCGGAGTCGCGCGCGGATTGGGCGGTTTGGGGTGATCAGATCGATTCCGACATCCGTATCCCCGGCTTCCCGGTTCCCCGCTACAGCCAGCGCGCCGGTGGCTGCGTGAAGGAGGTTCGGTGATGGGTGCCCGGTGGTTTGATGAAGGAGACTGGGATGAGTGGGGATTCGAGGGGTTGCCTGTCTGGGAGCCTTCTTCGCGGCGGCGTCGGGCTGATCGCCATTGCGATCGGGTTGAGGTGGATCGTCGAGCTGCTGCGAAGCGCTTGGATGTGGCTCGCCGGCGCAGCCGTAGTGGTCGGCGCCATCGTCGTCGTGGTGGTGTGGTGGCGGGGCCGCTGGTGAGCCGGAAACGGAGCCGGCTGTGAGTCGCCGTCGTCGTCATGCGGGAGGCCGTCCGCCCAAGTCGCGTCGGGTGCGCGTGGTTCCGGTTAGGACCGATGCGCTTGATCATCGGGCTCTGGCTCGGATCCTGATCGCCTTGTTCGCCCAGGCCGCATCCGACCAGTCCGACAACATCACTGAACGCGAAGACCGGGGGACGCGCGCCTCGCAGGGAGGCGGGCGGCAATGAGTGGCCGTCACCGGTTGCTGTGGCGAGGTATCCGGTTCGCGTTGCCGCTGGATGCGGCCACGGCTACCGGTCTTTTGGAGCGGATCGTGGTGGACCCGACGCTGGGCCGAGTGGTGCTGGAGGCGCGTGGTCGGGATGGTCGTGCCCGCTATCTGCTGGGCTCGACTGTCGGTGGTCGGTTGGATGCGGTGGTGCGTGAGCTGGCTCCGGGCACGCGCATCGTAACCGCTGCGGATTCGACAGGGCGTGGATCGGTGGATCAGGGGCTGCGGGTGGTGGCTCGTCATGCGGGCCTGCCGCTGTCGGCTGAGCGTTTGGAGGCGATCGCCAGGGCGGTGCTGGCGGCGTTGGCTACTACAGGCGCCGGTGAGGAGCTGGTGCTTCAGGTCATGATCGGCCCGCGCTACCGTCCCAGCCTGGCTCAGGGCACGCACCCGGTGGGGTGGCTGGAAGCTCTCGGGTTGACCCCGCCGCCGTCCGCTGGTGGGGAGATCGGGCGCCGGCGGCGGGCGCAGGCCGCTAGTCATCGGGCCGGCGTGACCGTACGGCTGGGTGTCAAAGCGGCCTCACCGCAGCGGCGGCGACTGCTGTTGCAGAGCCTGCTGGGTGCGCTGCGGGTGGCGGAGAGCGCCGGCGTTCATCTTCGCGTCCACACCGACAGCCCGGCTCGGCTGGATCAGGCTCGTCGTCCGTGGAGCTACCCGCTGACGCTGACCGCGCGGGAGATCGCCTGCTTGAGTGGTTGGCCGATCGGCCAGGCCGGGCTGCCCGCAACCGGGGCCGCTCACCCCAGGCACCTGCCGCTGCTCGAGCGGCGCGACACGCAGCGTGTCTTTGCCGCCGGGGTGGATGAGCAGTCCGGGCAGCGCCTGGGCATCTCGGTTCAGGATGCCCTGTTTCATACGGTGCTGCTCGGCCCGACTGGCGCCGGGAAGTCCACCGTGATGGCCAACCTCGCCCTGGCTGATATTCGTGCCGGCCGCGGGCTGCTGCTGATCGATCCCAAGACCGACCTGGTCAATGATCTGCTGGCTCGTATTCCCCGGCAGCGGCACGGCGATGTGGTGGTGATCGACCCGACCAGCCCCACGCCGGTCGGTGTCAACCCGCTAGCCGCTACGGGCAAGCGGCGGGAGCCGAGCCTGGTTGCCGACACGGTGCTGGCGACCTTCAAGACGCTGTTCGCCGATGCCTGGGGCGTGCGCACCGAGGAGATTCTCACCGCCGGCCTACTCACGCTCGCGCGCACCCCCGATTCCACCCTGGTGGACCTACCGCTGCTGCTGACCAACCCGGGCTTTCGGCGTCGGGTGGTTGCCGGGGCGCCGGATCCGCTGGGAACCGGCCAGTTCTGGGAGAAGTACGATTCCCTGTCTGACGCGCAGCGAATGCAGTGGATCGCCCCGGTGCTTAACAAGCTTCAACCGTTCCTGATTCGTCCGCACCTGCGCGCCACGCTCGGGCAGACCGCGCCCGCCTTCGACCTGGCCGACCTGCTGATCAAACGGCGGATCGTGCTGGTAAGTCTGAACAGGGGGATTCTCGGGGCCGAGTCCGCTCGGCTGCTGGGCAGCCTGATCATCGGGCAGGTCTGGCCGCTGATCCTTGCCCGCGCCGCCCTCCCGGTGGGGCGACGTCACATCGTCAGCGTGTTCATCGACGAGGTCCAGGACTACCTGGCTCTGCCCGGTGATCTGGCCGACTCCCTCAGCCAGGCGCGCAGCCTCGGGGTCGCTTTCCACCTGGCGCACCAGTACCGCGCTCAGCTCCCGCCGAACCTGCGCTCCGCCGTGGACACCAACGCACGCAACAAGATCATCTTCGGTCTTTCCGCCGCCGACGCCAGCGAGATCGCACGTCAAACCGTCGGGCTTGAACCCGCCGACTTTCAGCTACTGCCGCGTTTTGGTGCCTACGTGCGCGCCATCCACCACGGCCACCCGAACCCCTGGTGCCTGGCCCACACGCTGCCGCTACCACCACCAGACGGCGACCCGGTCACGCTGGTAGCTGCCAGCGCCGCCCGCTACGGGCAAGACGCCCACGTAGTCGAGGAGCAACTACTGGAACGCCTCGGCCTCACGCAAGCCGCCGGCCCGCAGCCCGCGCAGGGCCAGTCACCTCAGAGCCAGGCCGCTCGGGTCTCCATCGGTCGCAGACCCCGGCATGGAGGCACCTCATGAGCTCAAAGTCGTACCGGGAGAACGAGACGCATCGGCCGACCAATCCCCGCACCAATCGGTGCCGCAACCGCCCGCCTCCTGCCGCCCCGCCACGCCGAGCACCGCCGAACAAGGGAGACGACTGTCGGTCCATCTTGGACCGCCCAGCCCGACCCCGCGGCGCCCGCACAGCCCACTTACACCAATCAACGCCCATAAGGAGCCACACCCATGAGCACCCCAAGCACCAGCGCGCGTGTCGGACGTCGCCAGCTCCAGGCCATCGCCGACCAGCTTGACACCATCGACCGCCAGCTTCTCGGGCTGCTGGTTGCGCACCGCTACGCCACCACCCGCCAACTCGCCCGAATCATCAGTCTTACCGGCCGCTACGCCTCCGACCGTTCCGCACTGCGGCAAACCAGCCGCCGCCTTAGCCGACACCGCCAACTCGGCCTGACAGACCACCTGGAGCGGCGCATCGGCGGAGCCAAATCCGGATCCACCAGTCACGTCTGGCGCCTACGCGAGCCCGGACACCGCCTCACCAGCCCCGATGCCACCGTCAGGAAACGCACCAGCGAGCCCTCCTACGCCTTCCTGGCCCACACGCTCGCCATCACCGAAGCCCGACTAATCATCGAGCAAGCCGCCCACCACGCCGGCGGCCGACTCACGCTACTGGCCACCGAACCCGAATGCTGGCGGACCTGGCACGGTCCCGCCGGCACCAAGCGCTGGCTCAAACCCGACCTTGAAGCCATCACCACCACCGCCCACGGCGACCAAGACCACTGGCTACTCGAAATCGACCTCGGCACCGAGAACCCCGCACGCCTACTGGCCAAATGCCACGACTACCAAACCCACCTCAACACCGGCACCGAACAAGCCACCCACGGCTACTACCCGCAAGTCGTCTGGCTACTAAACAACCCCGACCGCGCCACCAGACTCACCCAGCAAATCACCAACCAGGCCACCTTCACACCAGGCCTATTCAAGATCACCGCCAGCCCAGAAGAACTCACGCGCCTAATTCAGAACGGACCATAAAACACTGAAGCACCAGCACGCCCAGGCGAAACGATCCGCCCAGAAAAACAGGCTTGACTCTTCGCCCATTCTGAGCGTCAATGGAAGGAGAACAACCACCACACCGAAGCACATAAACGAAAGGAGAATACATCATGCACACTCCCGAAGAAATCATAATTCCCGGCAGTCGAGCCATCGGCTACCGCCGTATCATCCCCGATGACAGCATCGCCAGTATTAGCCGCTGCTGTCAGCAGTACAGCCTCAACAACATCGGCCTCTATTACGACCTACCGGATGAGACCGCCGGCATCGACCGCGCCCTACACGTCGCCGCCAGCCCCGCCAACAACATCCGCTACCTGATCACTCCGACCATCGACCATCCGACTGGAGGCAGCCAAGAGCGCTACCACCGTCTGATCGGCGCCCTGGCCGCCACCGGCCTCGGCCTGATCATCACCAAGCCCGAGCCCACCCTGATCACCGTAAGGAGCAACACATGAGCCAGACCATCCCGGACCCGCTGGTAGCGATGAGCCAGGCTCTCACCCCGAAGCGGGCCGTGTCCTACATCCGCGTCTCCACCCGTGAACAGGCCGAACGCGCCGGGACAGAGGAGGGCTTTTCCATCCCCGCCCAGCGCGAGGCCAACAAGCGCAAGGCCGCCTCCATGGGCGCGCTGGTGGTTAAGGAGTTCGTGGACCGCGGCGAGTCCGCCCGCTCCGCCAACCGCCCCGAGCTGCAGAAGATGCTCACATACCTGCGCCAAACCCCCGGTATCGACTATGTCATCGTCCACAAGCTGGACCGCCTGGCCCGCAACCGGGCAGACGACGTCGAGATCAACAAGGTCTTCGACGACACCGGCGTGCGCCTGGTATCCACCTCGGAGAACATCGACCAGACCCCCGGTGGCATCCTCCTGCACGGCATCATGAGCTCCATCGCTGAGTTCTACAGCCGCAACCTGTCCAACGAAGTCCTCAAAGGTATGGGCGAGAAAGCCAGGAACGGCGGCACCATCGGCAAGGCCCCACTGGGCTACCTCAACGTCCGCGGCCGAGACGCCCAAGGCCGCGAGATCCGCACCGTCGAGCTAGACCCCGAACGCGCGCCCCTCATGCGCCAAGCCTTCACCGAGTACGCCACCGGAACCTGGACCATCAGGCAGCTGGCCGCACACCTGGCCGCCCTCGGCCTAACCATCCCAGCCACACCACGCAAACCCGCAACCGCCATCACCGCCGGCCACCTCCAAACACTGCTCCGCCACCCCTACTACAAAGGCGTAGTCACCTTCCAAGGAGTCCAATACCCAGGCAAGCACGAGCCACTGGCAGACATCGAGACCTGGGAGAAGGTCCAACAGATCCTGGACAGCCACCGCAACGGCGAACGCCAACGCATCCACAACCACCACCTGAAAACCACCGTGGTATGCGGGCTGTGCGGCTCACGGCTCCTGGTCCAGAACACCAAGAACCCCCACGGCACCATCTACCCATACTTCGTCTGCGCCCGCCGCCACCGCCTCCACGACTGCAACTTCAAAGCAGTCCTCATCGAAGAAGTAGACACACGCGTCGCAGACCTGTACCACCGCATCCACTTCCAACCCGAAGATCGCCAGCTCATCGAGCAGTACCTACACGCCGAACTCGACCAGATCCACGCCCACCGCGCCCGCGACATCCGCTCACTAACCACCCGCCGCACCAACCTCGAAGACGAACGCCGCAAGCTACTCCACGCCCACCTGGGCGGCGCCGTACCACTAGACCTCCTCAAGGAGGAACAAGACCGGCTGGGACGTGAGCTAAACGACATCAAACGAACCCTGGCCGGATACAAAGCAGACATCAACGACATCCGCGACCACCTAGCCCAGGCACTAGACCTCCTCGAAGACTGCCACCGTCTCTACACCGCCGCACCACCCCACCTACGCAAGCAACTCAACCAAGTCTTCTTCAACCGCATCCTCATCAACCCCGACACCGACCCCGACGGCAGACTCATCACCCCACCAGACCCCACCGCCGAACCAGACCACGACCCGACAGACGCTAGCGCTACCCCGGGGACGACAGGCGAGCAGGAAGGACTAGAGAATCAAGACAAGGCACCGGCGCTGCCGCTGCTTGTTCGCGGACCAGGCGGCCAACCCGACGCCGCCGCACGCCTCAACTTTCCCTTCAACCAACTCACCAGCCTCAACCTGCGCCGAGCCGCCCAACAACACCAACACCAACACACGCAGACCAACAACCACAGCGAAGACGAACCCGACGACAGCGACGCGCACCCCGAAGGCGAGCACCACAGCCAGCACAGAGACATCCACCACACAGCAGGACGCGGCCACCACGGCAACGACACAGACAACCATGACCTTGGACACAAAGCTCTCCCACAACGAAAAGCGCCCACCCCGCAGAGTGAGCACGCTTCGTCGTATGAGACAGCCCCTACACCGACTTCGCATCGTGCGAGTTCGTATAAGGTCGTCATGGTGCGCGAGAAGGGACTCGAACCCTCACGCCCGAAGGCACCAGAACCTAAATCTGGGGCGTCTACCAGTTCCGCCACTCGCGCTCGCAGCCGCATCCGGCCGAACGTGCCCGGCACCGTGCGGTGGCAGTCGGAGCGTTCGGTCTACGGCCGCGCACAGCCTAGCAGTGGCCGGGCCCCGGATGAGACACGGCGCCGCCGGCGGTGCCGGGCCCGCCGTCGGCCCCGTCGGCGCCATCGGGCTCCACACGCACCTGCAATCGGCGGTGCCGGTCCCGCAGCGGGTGTGAGGTATGGCGCTGAGGTTTCGGCGGGGCCTAGAGTTTCGACATGGCGCAAGACAAATCCATCCGTACCACCGATCAACTACCCGCCATCCCCACGCCCATCCTCGACGCCCTGGCCGCGGCCGGCGCCCCCTTAAACCCGGCCGCCGCCGTCCCCGAGCCGCAGGACGCGCCCGCACTGCGCTGGGGGATTCTCGGCGCGGGCGGCATCGCCGCCACCTTCGCCACCGACGTGCCCGCCTTCTCCTCCGGGCGGATCGTCGCCGTCGGCAGCCGCGATCGGACTCGGGCACAGGCCTTCATCGACGCCCACCCCGACGCCGGCAAGGGGCAGTCGGTGCGCGCCCACGGCTCCTACGAGGCGCTCGTGGGCGACCCGGACGTGGACGCCGTCTACATCGCCACCCCGCACAATTTCCACTGTGAGCAGGCGCTGCTGGCGCTGGAGGCGGGCAAGCCGGTGCTGGTGGAGAAGTCCTTCACCCGCAACGCCGCCGAGGCGCGTCGGGTCTTCGACGCCGCCCGCGCGGCGAACCTGTTCGCCATGGAGGCCATGTGGACGCGCTTCCTGCCCGGGCAGGTGCTGCTGCGGGCACTGGCCGACAGTGGCGCGCTGGGGGAGCTGCGCTACGTGCGCGCCGAGCACCTCCAGTCGCTGGAGCATGTTGAACGCCTGAACCGGCCCGAACTGGCCGGCGGTGCTCTGCTCGACCTGGGCGTGTACTCGGTCAGCTTCGTGCACTCACTGCTGGGCGCACCGACGGCGCTGACGGCGGTCGGGCGACTGTCGGAGACGGGCGTGGACTTGGACGAGTCGGTTTCCATGACCTACCCGCGTGCGCTGGCGGTGGCCGTCTCGAGCATGTCCGCCGCCTCGGAGACGGCCGGCGAGGTGGTCGGCACTCGCGGCCGGGTGGTGCTGCCCACGCAGTTCTACCGGCCCGCGCCGCTGGAGGTCGTCCTGGGGGAGGGGCCGGACGCCCAGCGTCACGAGTGGGACGCCACCGTGCCCGGTGGTTTCCAGTTCGAGGCCGCCGAGGTGGCCCGCTGCATCGCCGCCGGCAGGACGGAGTCGCAGACCATGCCGTGGAGCGAGACGCTGGCGGTGCTGGAGACCATGGACGAGGTGCGCCGTCGGCTCGGCGTCACCTACCCCGGGGAGTAGCCGCCGGTCGTCGGGAGTTCAGTCGTCCAGGCCGAGTTCGCGGCGCAGGCGGTCGACGTGGCCGGTGGCGCGCACGTTGTAGCGGGCCAGGGCGACGTCGCCGTCGGCCCCCACGACCACGGTGGAGCGGATCACGCCGGTGGTGGTGCGACCGTAGTTCTTCTTCTCCCCCCACGCGCCCCAGGCCTCCATCACGGTGTGGTCGGGGTCGGACAGGAGCGGGAAGGGCAGGGACTGCTTCTCCGCGAAGCGCGCCTGCGCGGCGGGCGGGTCGGGGGAGATGCCGACGACGGCGTAACCGGCGCGACGCCATCCCTCCAGCGAGTCGCGGAAGTCGCAGGCCTCCTTGGTGCAGCCGGCGGTGCCGGCCCGCGGGTAGAAGTAGACGACCACGCCGCGCGCGGCGCCATCTCGCAGGGAGGCCAGGGAAACCGGGGTGCCGGACTGGTCGGGGAGAGTGAAGTCGGGGGCGGTGTCGCCGACGGATAGCTGAGGCACGGCGTCCTCCTGTTGCCTGCGGAACTGGTGCTGACTCCGCAAATGTAGCCCGTCGCCGATGCGTTGGGTACGACGAGGGCCGCCACCGCGGTGTTGCGGTGGCGGCCCAGGCGTGTTCAAGGCATATCCGACGGCGTCCGAGGCCTTGCGCCGAGTCGAACGCCGCCGGTTGTTTGAACCGGCCTGTGTGTCACGACAGCCGGTCTCGGCACGGGATCAGTGCCGGTTTCGCGGGACTGGCGCCCGCGGCTTACGGGCAGCGCGAGAACAGTTCAGGCGGCGAGCGCCAGAGCGTCCTGCGCGGCCTGCAACCGCTCGAGTGCGCGCTCCAGACGCGACGGCGAAGCGGTGTTGTCCAGCGACGCCAGTTCAGTGCGGGCAGCGGCGAGCTCGCGCTCGGCCGCGGCGCGGGTGTTGTTGGAGTTGATCAGGTACATCTCATCCTTCCCTTCATGGCCCCCTGCGGGCCCCTCTGTGCCGGGCGGATGGCAGGTGGTTCCTGCGACCCGGCGTTGTGATCTGGTCTGTGCGGTCCGGGGAAGTTGCGCGTCCGCGCGACGGCTTCCGTTCGGCCCGTGGTCGGCGGGCTGCTCGCCTCGCAAGTGGTGCGTGACCGCTCGAAGGGACTTGCCTACCGGCCGACGCATAAGCAACACCGCTGGCGGTGAAGGGTATTCCCACGACCGGGGGACGGAGTGGGCATGAACCGCACGGAACTCCGCGGTGGCGGGAACAATGCTCACCGGATCCGGTACAGCGCCGCAGCCATGTGCTGCTCTGCGTGGTACCCCCTCAGGGACTCGAACCCTGGACACCCTGATTAAGAGTCAGGTGCTCTAACCAACTGAGCTAAGGAGGCTTAGCCGGTCAGGCGCTTCCGCCTGGCGACGAGAAAGACTTTACGCGTCCGGCGCCGCCGAGTCCAACCGAAATGGGCTCAAAACGCCGTTGTGTGCGTGAAGTCTCAGGGCTGTCAGCTGCGTCTCGGCGCCCCGCCGTCCCCGGACGGAGCGGCGAGCAGGGCCGCGAACTGATCGGTGGCGGTGATCAGTGTGGAGAGGGTCTCCGGTTCGGCGAAGGAGTGACCGGCTGCGGCCGAGACGTGCAGCTCGGCCTGTGGCCACGCCCGGTGCAGGGCCCAGGCGGTTCCCATCGGGCAGACGACGTCGTAGCGGCCCTGGACGATCACGCCCGGAATGCCGTTCTCGGCCAGCACATGCGCGTCGGCGATCAGCTGCCCGTCGTCCATCCAGCCGGCATGGTGGAAGTAGTGGTTCTCGATGCGCGCGAAGGTGGTGGCGAAGGCCGGGTCCTGCACCTCGTCGATGTAGGCCTGGTCGCGCAGCAGCGTGGAGGTGGCCGCCTCCCAGGTGGTCCAGGCGCGGGCGGCGGGGCCGTGCACCGCCGGATCCGGGTCGGTCAGCAGCTCGTGGTAGCGGTCGATGAAACCGCCCGGGGCGGCGCCCTCGCCGGCTCCGGCCGCATACGCCTCCCACTCGTCGGGCCAGATCATGTCCGCGCCGTCGCCCTCGTAGAACCAGTCGAGCTCGCGCTTGCGCAGCGTGAAAATGCCGCGCAGTACCAGTGCCAGTACGTGGCGCGGGTGCCGTTCGGCGTAGGCCAGCGCCAGCGTGGAGCCCCAGGAGCCGCCGAATACCAGCCAGGACTCGATGCCCAGGTGCTCGCGCAGTCGCTCCATGTCGGCCACCAGGTGCCAGGTGGTGTTCGTGCTCAGGTCGGCATTCGGCTCCCAGGCGTGCGGCAGGGAGCGGCCGCAGCCGCGCTGGTCGAACAGGATGATGCGGTAGCGCGCGGGGTCGAAGCAGCGGCGGTGCTCGGGGGAGCAGCCGCCGCCGGGCCCGCCGTGGACGAATACCGCGGGAATGCCGTCCGGGTTGCCGCAGGCCTCCCAGTAGATGCGCTGCCCGTCGCCGACGTCGAGCAGACCCGAGTCGTAGGGCTCAATGGGCGGATAGAAGGTGCGTTGCCGGTCTGCCGTAGAGAGGGCCGGTGCGGCGGTGTCGTGCATGGGCTCATTGTGCTTGATCGCCGTCGTGACTGTTCCACGCGGACCCTCGGCGGGCGGTACCGTAGACACGTGAACGCCCCGATCGTGACTCTTGCGACCTCAGCCGACTACGCGGACCTCGATGAAGACGACCGCGGGCTGCCCGACGCGCTGCGCGAGCGCGGCATCGAGCCCCGGATCGCGGTGTGGAACGACCCCGGCGTGAACTGGGCCGACGCCGGCGTGGTGGTGCTGCGCTCCGTGCGTGACTACGCCAAGAACCGCAACTACACGGACTTCCTCGCCTGGGCCCACTCAATCAGGCGGCTGATCAACCACGCCGACGTCGTCGACTGGAACTCGGACAAGCACTACCTCAAGCGCATGGCCGAGCTGGGTGTCCCCATGATCCCCACCACCTGGCTGGAGCCGGACGCCGGCTACTCCAAGCACCAGGTCCACACCCGCTTCCCGGCGCACGGCGACTTCGTGGTCAAGCCCGCCATCTCCTCCGGCGGTCGCGGCACCGGCCGCTACACCGCCACCGACGCCAAGTCCCGCGCCGACGCCATCAACGACACCATGCACCACCTCGGTCGCGGCCGCAGCGTCATGGTGCAGCGCTACCTGGAGGAGGTCGACCGCAAGGGCGAGGTGTCCCTGGTGTACTTCAACGGCGTGCTGTCACACGCGGTGGAGAAGGCGCCCATGCTGCACCCGTCCTTCCGCTCCGTGGACGAAGTGCACGAGGAGATTGTCACCGCCCGCGAGCCCAGCGAGCAGGAATGGCTGTGGGGCGAGCGGGTCCGCAAGGCCATCCACACGATCATTAAGGAGCGTTCGGGTCGGGACATTCAGCTGCTGTTCAACCGGGTCGACGTCGTCGGCGACGGACAGGGCGGCTTCTACCTGATGGAGGTCTCCCTCATCGACGCCGGCCTCTACCTCGGTTCTGCGCCCGCCGCCCTGGACAACTTCGCCGACGCCATCGCCCAGCGCGTCTTCTGGTAGGGCTGGGGCTGCCGCGCAGGTGGCTCACGGCCCATGGCCCGACGGCAATCAACTGTGTGGGGTTGATTGAGGTTGAATCAACCGAAAATGGTTGTGTTTTGGGGATGCTGATGGGAGCATGCAGGCATGTACGTGCTCACAGTGGACCAGGTTGCGAGCCGAGCGGGCGCGGATGAAATCCCGGACCTCATCCGCTTGCTCGCTGACGTTCCTGCACTGGCTCCCTTCGAGCGGACAGTCGGAGACGAGGCACAGGGGGTGCTCGAAGACGCGGCCGCGGCCGTTGCATGTGCACGTCGTCTCCTGGCGGCCGGCGGATGGCACATCGGTCTGGGGATCGGTACCGGTGCGCTAGGTGAGCACGGGTCGCGCTCGGGAGGCGGAGCAGCATTCATCGCCGCACGGCAAGCCGTGGAGGAATCCAAGTCGTCTCGTGTGTCGCTCGCAGTCCGTACCGGTGCCGCCGATCGGGAGGCACGTACGGCGACGGCCGATGTCGAGGCGGTGCTGCGGCTTCTCGGCGTGCTGATCGGTTCCCGCACCAGGGCTCAGCGCTCGGCCCTGGCCCTTCTTGACGCCGGGCTCAGCGGCAAGGACGCGGCGAAGCGGCTGGGGGTAAGCGGCCAGGCCGTCTCCAAGCATCGGGTCTCATCGCACTACGACGAGGAAGTCGCTGCCGTGCCGGCCATCGAGCGGCTCCTCGACCGGGCGCACCGGCTGTCAATGGGGCTGGAGACATCGGCAGATATGGCGGGTGACGTATGACTCAGGCCTTGGCGAGTGTGGTTGTAGTCCTTTCCTGTTTTCTTCTCTCCATTTTCGGTGGTTGGGGGATCGTCGCACTGGTCTTGCGCTGGGCGCGCGTGCCCGAGCTGCCGCCGTCACGGGAACCTACGCCCGCAGGTTCGACTGCGCCGGTCTTGTCTCCGAGAGACGACTCCGAGTCCCCGGTTCTTCGCGGTGGCACCTGGATCGGAGTGCTTGAGCGCCTGGCGACGACGGGTGCCCTCCTGTCCGGGCATGCGACGCTGATTGCCGTGGTCGTTGCGGTAAAGGGGCTTGGGCGCTGGGCGGATCTGAAGGACAACCCCGGGTCGACGGAACGATTCATCATCGGCACGCTCGCCTCCCTGACATGGGCCGGCATATGCGGGATCATCGGCGCGGCGCTGCTGGGGTAGCACCGGACGGGTTCCGGCGGGCACGGGTCAGGGATGACTCAGGGTCGTCTCCTGCGTGAGGATGAGGCGCTGGCGGTTTGCGTCGGGTAGACATGGGCTCATGCGCACACTGCTCAACATCATCTGGGTGGTTTTCGGCGGTTTCTGGCTGTGGCTGGAGTACATGTTCTTCGGCATCATCGCGTGCCTGTTGATCGTGACGATCCCCGCCGGCATCGCCTCCTTCCGCATCGCCTCTTACGCCCTGTGGCCCTTCGGCCGGGAGGTTGTGGAGATGCCGCATGCCGGGGTGATGAGCGGGTTGTCCAACGTCATTTGGTTCCTTGTCGCCGGGATCTGGCTCGCCATCGGGCACATCACCACGGCGGCCGCGCAGGCCGTCACCATCGTCGGCATCCCGCTGGCCGTCGCCAACCTGAAGATGATCCCGGTGACCTGCTTCCCCTTCGGCAAGCAGATCGTGCCCGGCCGCGGCATCATCTGAGCCGCCCCGCCTGTTGTAGTCGCCTCGGGTGCGCGATCCTGCCCGCCGCAGCCTTGTCCGCCGAGGACACCCAGTAGTAGCCGACTCTTCGGCGCTCGGGCCGGAGTTCTCAGGTGGGGATCACGCCGGCTGGCGGCGCGGTTCGCACCGGGTGGGACTGCCTTCGATCTCTTCGAGGGCTTCTGCGCGATCACGGAGCCTGCGCAATCCGCGCAACACGGCTGTGCGATGCTTGCGGCTGACTATCCACCCCGGGAGCCGCTGCTCCATGCCCCTGCCCACGTCTGTGTCACGTTTACGGCGCAAGTCCGCCGCCAGATAGTCCATGAGGTACTCGGCATGAGCCCGATTGGCGACCCACAGGGAATGGCCGGCGCACGAGTCTGTAAGGAAGAAGGGCAGACCGTAAAGGGCGTCGTACCCGTCGGAGACCCGAGTGGAGACGGAGACGCCGGTCAGCTCCTGACGGGCGCCGCAGGCGCAAGTGCGTGATGGGCGGGAATGGGCGGACAGCCGAATCCTTGTCTTCTCGCGCCGACCGTCATAGAACTCGGCTTGCAGGACGCGGGCGAAATCCTGACATTGCAACGGGCCGCCTACATCACCGAGGCCACAGCACACAGCGACTTCGGTCTCCCGCCCCTGACACAGACCCTGGCCGAGCTGCAGGAGGAGCTCTCCGACCCCGCCGTAACGGCGCGCGGTATCCGAGATCGCGGCCGTCTCATCGCGGCCATGCGCCTGCGCCACAAAGGCGACGCGGTTGAACTCGGGCGCCTCATCGTCGCTCCCGACCGCCAGGGACAGGGCCTGGGCACCCTCCTGCTGCGCCATGCCGAGGCGGTCTTCCCGGATGCGCGTGAGATACGGCTGTTCACCGGCGAGCACAGCGCCGCCAACATCCGACTCTACGAGCGGCTCGGCTACCGCGAGGCTGGGAGAACGACCGCAGGTTCCTACCAACTCGTCCACTTCACCAAGCCGCTCACCCGAGCCGGCCGGCGGAGGGCCTCCTGAGCGTCCGGTGCCGCCTGGCAGCCGGCGGCGCTCAGCTCTGCGGGCCGACACGCAGCAGGTGCACAACGGCGGCATCGGCCTGGTCGCATTCGGCCAGGTCCACCAGGGCTGTCAGCCGCCAGTCGTGGTCGCCCGCCGAGTCCTCCAGGATCTGGGTGGCCAACCACACGCGCCGCCCCGAGCCGGCCAGCGCCTCGCGCAGCCGCTCCGACACCCCGGCCGCCGCCAGGGCCGCATCATCCGGTGCCTCATCCAGGGGCGCCAGCGCCACCGCCCGGGCAGGCGTATCCGTGCTGATCCAGTCGTACTCGTCCCAGTAGCGGCCCAGCGCCTCATCCCAGCGGTCCTCGCCCCAGCCGGAGGCGGCATCCAGCCGTCCCAGCCCCTCGACGTCGTCGCGCGCCATGAGCTCCACGCGGCGGAACATCTCCCGGCGCACCGCCACTCGGAAGGCGTGCAGGTTGCGGGTGAACGGCAGCCTGCCGTCGGCGTCGGCCCCGAAGGCCCGCTCGGCCCCGGCCGCCCCGTCGGCGGCCTCCCGCTCCAACAGCGCCGCGCCCTCCTGGGCGTGACCGGCCTGGGCGGCACCCAGCGCCTCCCATTCGTCCAACAGGGAGGAGTCCACGGCGCGCACCAGGTCGCCCAGCCAGTCGGTCAGTTGCTCCACCTCCTCGGTGCGGTGCTCCTCGGGCACCACCTGCCGCAGCGCCCGGTAGGCGTCGGTCAGATAGCGCAGCACCACCCCCTCGCTGCGGCCCAGGTCGTAGCGGGAGATCAGGTCGGAGAAGGTCATGGCGCTCTCCACCATGTCCCGCACCACCGACTTCGGGCTCAGCTCGTACTCGGCCGCCCACGGGTTGGACTGCTTATACATCTCCAGCGCCGGAGCCAGCAGGTCCGCCAGCGGCTGTGGCCAGGTGATGTCCTCCAGGGCCGCCATGCGCTCCTCGTAGTCCATCCCCTCGGCCTTCATGGCGGCCACCGCCTCGCCGCGGGCCTGCCGCTGCTGGGCGTACAGCAGCGGCCGTGGATCGTCCAGGGTCGACTCCACCACCGAGACCACGTCGAGCGTGTGCTCGGGCGAGTCCAGATTCAGCAGATCCATGGCCGCCAGCGCGAACGGGGCCAGCGGCTGGTTCAGGGCGAACTCGTCGGGCAGGTCCACGGCCAGGCGCAGCCGGGGGGCGGCCGTCGGCGGCGGCCTGGGCGGAGGAGACGTGCTCCAGCACCCCGGCGGTGCGCAGGGACAGGTAGATCTCAATCGCCCGGCGCACGTGCCTGCGTCGGGCCGCCTCCGGCTCGTGCACGCGCTCCAGCAGCTGCGCCATGGCCCGCACCGGATCGCCGTCGCGCTCCATCAGGTTCAGCACCATGGTGGTGGTGACCTGGAACTGGCTGGTCAGCGTCTCCGGGGCGGCGTCGCGCAGCCGCTCGAAGGTCTTGTCCGTCCAGTTGACCCGACCCTCGGGCGCCTGCTTGCGCACGATCCGGCGGCGCTTGCGCGGGTCGTCGCCGGCCTTGGCCAGGGCGCGGGCGTTCTCGATCACGTGCTCGGGCGCCTGCACGATCACATACCCGTGGGTGTCGAAGCCGGCGCGCCCGGCCCGCCCGGCGATCTGGTGGAACTCTCGGGCGGTCAGGTGCCGCTCCTTGGCGCCGTCGAACTTCACCAGGCTGGTCAAAACCACCGAGCGGATGGGCACGTTGATGCCCACGCCCAGGGTGTCCGTGCCGCAGATCACCGACAACAGGCCGGTACGGGCCAGGCGCTCCACCAGCCGCCGGTAGCGGGGCAGCATGCCGGCGTGGTGCACGCCGATGCCGGAGCGCAGCAGCCGCGACAGGGTGCGCCCGAAACCGGGCCCGAAGCGGAAGTCGCCGATGGCCGCCGCCAACTCCTCCTTACGCTTCTTCACCCCAAGGTCCACACTCAGCAGCGCGGAGGCCCGCTCCACCGCCTCCTTCTGCGAGAAGTGCACCAAGTACACGGGCGCCTTGTCCTGCCCCACCAGCCGCTGCAGCAGGTCGCCGATCGGCTCAATCGCATACTCCCACTCCAAGGGCACCGGCCGCACGGCGTCGTCGACGACGGCGACCTCCCGGCCCGTGCGCTCGCGCAGGTCCCGTACGAAGAAGGACACGTCCCCGAGCGTGGCCGACATCAGCACCATTTGCGCCTGCGGCAGCTCCAGCAGCGGCACCTGCCAGGCCCAGCCGCGCTGCGGGTCGGCGTAATAATGGAACTCGTCCATCACCACCGTGTCCACGTCCAGCGCCTCGCCCTCGCGCAGGGACTGGTTGGCCAGGATCTCCGCCGTGCAGCAGATGATGGGAGCGGCCGCATTGATTGAGGTATCGCCGGTGACCATGCCGACGTTGTCCGCCCCGAACAGGCCCACCAGCTCGAAGAACTTCTCACTGACCAGCGCCTTTAGCGGGGCCGTGTAGTAGGAGCGGCCGCCACGCGCCAGGGAGGCGGTGTGCGCGGCCAGGGCGATCATCGACTTGCCCGAGCCGGTGGGGGTGGCAGCGATGACGTGCCGACCGGACAGGATCTGGCTCAGGGCCTCATCCTGATGCGGGTACAGCGGCCGCCCGGTGGACTCCGCCCACTCGGCGAAGGCCAGGTAGACCTCCTCTGGCTCCGGGACGCGCTCCGGGTCGTCGGCGGGGATGAGGGCGTCGAGCATGACGTTGAGCGCGGGCGCGGTAGAGGCGGGCATGCGGCCATCGTCTCACGGTGCCCCGCCGGTTCCGGGACGGCCGCCCCGGTTGACGCTCCTTGACGGTCTCCCGGCTGACGGATACGGATGTGGCAGGCTTGCAGGACACCATCACCCACACGATTGGACCGGATATGGACCCCGCAGCCGAGTAGAAGCATTTCTGGCGGATTATGCCGCCGCCCACGCGCGGGTGAAGCCGCTGTTCTATCCGCCGGATGACGAGGAGATGACCGCCGGCCGGCACTCCGCCGGTCCCGGGGGAGCCCGCAAGCGGAGCAGGGAAGGCGGCGAGAAGCGCTCTGAACCCGATCCCTTTGACGCCTGGAGCCAGGCTTTGCACGCCGTCGAAGCGGCCCACCGGACCGAGCGGTCCTGGGTTAAGCGCGTGCGCGGTTTCTCCTCGGAAAGCGACTACAGTCCACAGACCTGCAAGGTGGAGCGGGCCGAGGAGTACGGGAACTGGGCCCGGGTGCGGGTGGCGCGCACCGGCGGCCGGGGCTGGCCCATTGTTGAAGTCGTCCTGCGCAACGACTCGCGGGACTGGCTGATAGACAGGATCGACGAGTACCACGAGGATCCCGGCCAGCCCCTGGTGCCGCAGGAGCTTCGCGACAGCTGGCTGCACGCGCCGGACGGGACGGCACCCTATGAGGACATTAGTCTCAGCCCGGACGCGGACGGCCCCAACCCCGGCGCACTGTTCCACGACGGCTGGTCCCGCGTGCCCGTGGACACGTTCGAGCTGGCGGAACAGGTGGATGAAATCGAAGGCCCCCTGTGGCAGCAGGCGATCGCCGAGGCCCAGCGCCGGGCACAGGTACTGGCGGTCAGGGTGCAGACCATCGGGGGCTTTCCGCACGCGGGCGTGTTCGCGGTGGGCGACGCCGGCTCGGGCGCGAACATGATGTACGCGTGTGCGTTGCGCGTGCCGCCGGGGGATGCCACCGCCCAGGCGCTGCTGGCGACGATTGAGACCGACACCGGCTCCTACGAGCGAGTCGCCGCCGTCCGGGTGCTGCTCGCCGACGCCGAGGCCGTGCACTGGCGTGCGGCCGCGCTCCTCCCAGGGTGCGGGACCGCTGTGGGCGTGGACTCGGGCACCGCCGCGATCGTCGACGCCGCCGCATACATACGTCTGACGCGGCGGCAGTGGTGGAATGCCTGGAATCCGTTCCCGGAGCGCCGTTGGGAGGATATGACGATGTTCGACTATGGCGCCGGGCCCATCGGGGTCATGACGAGCTCCGGATGGGGGGACGGCACCTACGCCGTCTACTGGGGTTCGACCGCGATGATCGTCCGGTGCAGCTCATGATCGACTACGGAGTCGTCCGGGAGGCGGTGGCGCCGCCGCTCGCACAGTCGCAGCCCTGAGTCCCAAGTCGACGGCTCGACCACCCTGGCAATGCCGACGGCGTATGAACATGTGGACGGATGTCGGGTCGCGGCGGGGTTTGTGCGATGATGCCGCGCGTTCCCGTCTCCCCACGCGGAAGGTCGCAAGCCCATGGAAGCTCTCGCCGACAGTCTGCTTTCGATCGCCGACTGGATCACCGCCCACATCACCATGTGGGTGCTGGTCGGCACCGGCCTGTTCCTGACGATCCGCACCCGCGCCGTCCAGGTGCGCCACCTGCCCAACATGTTCCGGGCGGTGAGCTCCTCGCGCGCCGGCGCTCACGGCGGCATCTCCTCCTTCCAGGCCTTCGCCATCTCCCTGGCCGCGCGCGTGGGGGTGGGCAACATCTTCGGCGTGGCCGCCGCCCTGCTCATGGGCGGGCCCGGCGCCGTGTTCTGGATGTGGGTGGTGGCCCTGGTGGGCATGGCCACCGCCTTCTTCGAGGCCACCCTCGCCCAGATCTTCAAGGTCCGCGCCGACGACGGTTCCTTCCGCGGCGGTCCCGCCTACTACATGCGATCCGGCGTGGGCAGCCCCGCGTTGGCCGGCGTCTACGCCGTCATCACCCTGGTCACCTGCGGCTTCATCATCACCTCCGTGCAGTCCAACGCCGTGGCCGGCACGCTTCTAGGCGCGATCGGCGACGACGGCTCCGCCATCGAGGGCTTCGGCGGCTTCTCCGCCGCCCAGCTGGTCATCGCCGCCCTGGTCTTCGTGTTCACCGCCATGGTGATCTTCGGCGGCATCCGCACCGTCGCCCGCGTGACCGAGTGGATGGCCCCGATCATGGCGGGCATCTACATCGTCCTGGTGTTCATCATCTGCCTGATGCACCTGGGCCGCTTCGTGGAGGTGCTCGGCCTGATCATCTCCTCCGCCTTCGCCCCCCAGCCGCTGGTCGGTGGCCTGGGCGGCGGCATCCTCGCCGCCGTCGTCAACGGCACCAAGCGCGGCCTGTTCTCCAACGAGGCCGGCCAGGGCACCGCCCCGAACGCGGCCGCCACCGCCACCGTCGCCCACCCGGTGCAGCAGGGCCTGATCCAGTCCCTGGGCGTGTTCATCGACACGATCGTGGTGTGCACCGCCACCGCCTTCGTCATCCTCATCGCCGGACCCGAGGTCTGGGGCGCCAACGGCGCCAACCCCTCCACCCTGACGATCATGGCCGTCTCCCACGAGTTGGGCGGCTGGACCATCCTGCCCATCGCGGTCCTGATCTTCGTACTCGCCTACTCGTCGATCATCGCCGCCTACGTGTACTCCGACACCAACATGTCCTTCCTGACCGGCGGCAAGACCTGGGCCACCTGGACGGTGCGCGTGGTCTCAGTCGTCTCCGCCACCGCCGGCGCCGTGCTGTCGCTCGACGTCGTCTGGAACGCCGTCGACATCGCCATGGCCGTGATGACCGTGACCAACCTCGTCGCCCTGATCCTGCTGTCCAAGTGGGGGGTGGGCGCCCTGCGCGACTGGGAGGCCCAGCGCCGCGCCGGGGTTGAAGAGCCCGTCTTCGTTGGACACGACAACCCCCACCTGCCGGCCGACGTGCCCGGCGACGTTTGGAACTGACCGCCTACCGCCACCCAGCCACCGCCCCCTAGAGCCCCACCCGCAAGGAGCCCCGATGTCTCAACCCGCCATGAGCCTCGCGAACCTGGAGAACACCCTCAACCAGGTAGACGACATCTTCTACACCTACTTCCTGGCCGCCCTGCTGATCGCCGTCGGCATCTACGTCACCATCCGCACCCGCGCCGTGCAGCTGCGGCATTTCGGCTCCATGCTGCGGGCCGTGGCCTCCTCCCGGTCCGGCGCCCAGGGCGGCATCTCCTCCTTCCAGGCCTTCGCCGTCGGCCTGGCCGCCCGCGTCGGGATCGGCAACATCGCCGGGGTGGCGCTCGCCGTCGTCGCCGGCGGCCCCGGCGCCCTGTTCTGGATGTGGGTGGTCGCCCTGATCGGCATGGCCACCAGCTTCACCGAGTCAACCCTGGCCCAGATCTTCAAGGAGCGCGGCCGCGACTTCACCTTCCGCGGCGGGCCCGCCTACTACATCAAGAACGGACTCGGCTCCAAGACCTGGGGCGCCATCTTCGCCGCCATGTGCATCGTCAGCGTCGGGGTCACGGTGGTGATGGTGCAGACCAACTCCCTGGCCGGCGTCGTCAACGCCACCGTGTCCACGGTTGAGCCCTGGATGGTCGGCGTGGCCCTGGTGCTGCTGACCGGTCCGGTGGTGCTCGGCGGGCTGAAGTCCGTGGCCCGCGTTACCGAGGTCGTTGCACCCCTGATGGCCCTGGCCTACGTGCTGGTCACCATCGTGGTGATCCTGATGAACCTCGGTGAGATTCCCACGGTCTTCTGGGAGATCTTCCGCGGCGCCTTCGGCCGGGACCAGGCCCTGTTCGGCACCGCGGGCGGCATGCTTGCGGCCGTTCTCAACGGCGTGCGCCGCGGCCTGTTCTCCAACGAGGCCGGCCTGGGTACCGTCCCCAACGCCGCCGGCACCGCCACCACCAGCCACCCCGTCCGCCAGGGCCTGATCCAGTCCTTCGGCGTGTTCGTGGACACCGGCCTGGTGTGCACCGCCACCGGCCTGCTGATCCTGCTGGCCACCGACACCTACCAGCCCGGCAACGAGGGACTCGTCGGCGCCGTCCTCACCCAGCAGGCCGTCGCCGAGCACCTGGGGCAGTGGACCACCTGGCCGATCGTGGTGCTGATCTTCGTGCTGGTCTTCTCCACCGTGCTCGGCTGCTACTCCTACTCCCAGGTCAACGTCAACTACCTGGGCGGCGAGCGGCGCGCCGAGCAGGCCTTCGGCATTCTGCTCACCGCCGCCGCCTTTGCCGGCACCGTCCTGACCCTGCCGATCGTGTGGGCCCTGACCGACATCGCCCTGGGCCTGCTGGGCGTGATCAACCTGGTGGTGATCGTGCGCCTGTTCCCGTGGGTGCGCGGCGCCCTGCGCGACTACGAGGCCCAGCGCGCCGTCGGCGTCATCCCGGTGTTCGTCGGCCACGGCAACCCGCTGATGCCGGGGGACACCCTGCCCGGCGTGTGGGAGGATCCCATCGCCACCGTCGACGGCCGGCTCGACGCCGTCGACGACGCCCGACTGACGGGGAACTGACCCATGGACACCCTGAACGAACTACTCACCGGCGCCTCCAATCTGCTGTTCGGCACGATCCTGATCTGGCTGCTGCTGGGCGCGGGCGCCTGGTTCACCATCCGCACCCGCGGCCTGCAACTGCGGCACCTCGGCTCCATGATGCGCTCGGTGGCCGGCTCCCGGTCCGGCGCTCGCGGCGGCATCTCCTCCTTCCAGGCCTTCGCCGTGGGGCTCGCCTGCCGCGTGGGCACCGGCAACATCGTCGGCGTCGCACTCGCCCTGGTCCTGGGCGGTCCCGGGGCCGTGTTCTGGATGTGGGTGGTGGCCCTGCTCGGCACCGCCACCGCCTTCGTGGAGGCCTCCCTGGGGCAGCTGTTCAAGGTGCGCCGCGGCGACGGCACCTACCGGGGCGGCCCCGCCTACTACATGGCCCGCGGCATGCGCCTGCCGGTGCTCGGCGGCGTGTTCGCCGTCGTCTTCATGGTGGCCAACGGCCTGGCCATGCCCATGGTGCAGGCCAACGCCATGACCGCGGCGCTGGGCGCCTCCACCGGCCTCAACCCCTGGTGGGGCGCGGCCATCGTCACCGTGCTGGTCGCCCCCGTGCTGCTGGGCGGGCTGCGCTCGGTGGTACGGGTGACCGAGTGGCTGGCCCCGATCATGGCGGCCCTGTACCTGCTGCTGGTGCTGGTCATCATCGTCACCCACCCGCTGCAGGCCGCCGAGGCGATAGGCGACATCTTCGCCGCCGCCTTCAACCTGCGTGCCGGCCTGGCCGGCACCGCCGGCGGCATCACCGCGGCACTGCTCAACGGCGTGCGCCGCGGCCTGTTCTCCAACGAGGCCGGCCTGGGCGGGGCGGCCTGCGCCGCCGGCTCGGCGACGGTCGCCCACCCGGCTCAGCAGGGCTTCGTGCAGGTCTTCGGCGTGCTGGTGGACACCCTGTTCGTGTGCACCGCCACCGCCCTGGCCATCCTGATCGCGGGCCGTTCCGACGGCGCCGTATACACTCCCGGCGTCACCGGCCTCAAAGATCCAAACGTCTCCGGCACCCTGACCCAGACCGCGATCGGGGCCACGCTGGGGGACTGGACCAGCTGGCCGATGACGCTGCTGGTGTTCGTGCTCGCCTACTCCACCATCCTGGGCGCCTTCTCCTACGCGGAGGTGTGCCTGGACTACCTCACCCGCACGCCCTGGGTGACGACGGCGCTGCGCGCGGCCGCCGTCGCCTGCGCCTTCATCGGCGGTGGGATCGCCCTGACCACCGTGTGGACGCTGGCGGACGTGCTGCTCGGCATCGGCGCCGTCCTGAACCTGATCGCCCTGGTGGCGCTGACCCCGTGGGCGGTCGGCGTGCTGCGCGACTGGGAGGACCAGCGCGCCCGGGTCGTCGCCGGGGTGCAGAGCGCCGCGGACGTCCGCTTCGTCGCCGTCGACAACCCCTACCTGCCCAGGCCGCTGCCCGGTGACGTATGGGATGACGACGCCGTGAGATCGCCAACATTACAGGCGGATGACGCCGTGAACTAAATACAGTGAGGACCGTTCCGCCTCATCCGCAGGCTTCGGCGCCTGCGGTTCCGGGACGGCTCAAACCGTCAAGGGGCGGTCCGCGCGACCAGCCCCCGCGCCCTCCCGCCGGCGCATCCCGACTACGTCCGGAGACCCATGAATCCCACCGTTCTGCCGACCGCCGGCTTCTTCGACGGCCCCGCCAAGGTACTGGAGAACATCTCCGATCATCTCTACGGCGACCTGCTGGCCTGGCTGCTGATCGCCGCCGGCCTGTACTTCACCTGGCGCACGCGCGCGCTGCAGCTGCGACTGTTCGGGCAGATGCTGCGAACCATCACCTCCTCCCGCGGCGCCGTCGGCGAGGGCATGTCCTCCTTCCAGGCCTTCACCGTGGGGCTGGCATCCCGCGTGGGCACCGGCAACATCGTCGGCGTGGCCATCGCCATCACCATGGGCGGGCCGGGCGCCGTGTTTTGGATGTGGTTGGTGGCCCTGGTGGGCATGGCGACCGGATTCGTGGAGTCCACCCTCGCCCAGCTGTTCAAGGTCGCTCACCCCGATGGCACCTTCCGCGGTGGCCCCGCCTACTACATCCACAAGGGCCTGGGCTCCAAGACCTGGGCGAGCATCTTCGCCGTGGTGATCACCTTCGTGTTCGGCTTCGCCTACGAGGCCACTCAGGCCAACGCGATCTCCAACGTGCTCAAGGGCACCTTCAACATCGAGCCCTGGGTCACCGCCATCGTGCTGGTGCTGATCACGACGCCCGTCGTCTTCAAGGGCATCAAGCGGGTTGCCGCCATCACCGAGTGGTTGGCCCCGCTCATGGCTCTGATCTACGTGATCATCGCCGTAGTGATCCTGGTGCTGAACGCCGGCGCCATTCCGGGCGCCCTGCTGTCCGTGTTCGAGGGCGCCTTCGGGGCGAACCAGGCATTCTGGGGGCTCAGCGGCGGCTTCATGGCGGCGGCCCTGAACGGCATTAAGCGCGGCCTGTTCTCCAACGAGGCCGGTGAGGGCTCTGTGCCGAACGCGGCCGCCACCGCCACGGTGCACCACCCGGTGCAGCAGGGCTTCATCCAGTCCATGGGCGTGTTCGTGGACACCATCGTGGTTTGCACCGCCACCGCGCTGATCATCCTGCTGTCGGGCGTCTACGACCCGGCCACCGCCGACGTTGACGCCGCCGGCACGCTGACCGTCAACTCCGTCAGCAATGTGCTCGGCCCCTGGGCCCAGTACCTCATGGCCGTGGTGGTGTTCGTCTTCGCCTACTCCTCGCTGCTGGGCAACTACGCCTACGCGGAGGTCAACATGGACTTCCTACGTGGCATGGGGCGCCGCCACTACGGGGTGCGCGCCATGATTGTGGTCGCCGCTGCACTGGGTGCGGTCGCCTCGCTGACCTTCGTGTGGAACCTGTCCGACGTCGTCATGGGACTGATGGCGATCATCAACATCATTGCGGTCCTCAGCCTGGGCAAGTGGGCCTTCGGGGCGCTGCGCGACTGGGAGCAGCAGCAGGCGGAGCTGCAGGCCGGGCTGCGGGACAAGATCTACTTCGTGGCCACCGACAACCCCTTCCTGCCCGCGGAGCTGCCGGGCGACATCTGGACCGAGGAGTCCGCGGTCCAGCGCGACCTGGACGCGGTCGAAGTCTCTGCCGAATAGGCGGGCGGATTCGGCCGGCCCGCGCGGCGCGACGGTGCTCGCGGGCCCGTGCGGTACCGCCGCACTCGTCCGCCCGCGCGGCGCGACGGTGCTCGTCCGCCCGCGCGGCGTCAATCATCTAGGGTCATGCCATGAAGATCGCACGCTTTTCCACGGGAGACGAGCTCCGCTACGGCATTGTTGACGGCCTGCCCACCGATGAGGCGGCCCCCTCGGGCGAGTCCGCCGGCCGCCTGCTGGTGCTCAAGGGCGACCCGCTGTACACTGTCCCCGAGGCGACCGGCGAGGTGGTGCCCCTGAACGAGGCGCGCCTGGTCTCCCCGGTGATCCCACGCTCCAAGGTGGTGGGCATAGGCAAGAACTACGCGGCCCATGCCGCCGAAATGGGCGGGGAGGCCCCGGCCGACCCGATCGTCTTTCTCAAGCCCAACACGGCCGTCATCGGCCCGGACATGCCCATCGTGCTGCCCGACTGGTCGCGCGAGGTCCATTACGAGGCCGAGCTCGCCGTGGTCATCAAGACGGTCGTCAAGGACGCCTCCCCGCGCGATGCCGCCGCCGCGGTGCTCGGCTACACGGTCGCCAACGACGTCTCCGCCCGCGACTGCCAGCGCCAGGACAGCACCTGGACACGAGCCAAGGCATTCGACACCTCCTGCCCGCTCGGGCCCTGGATCGAGATTCCGGAGCCCGCGGGCGAACGCTCCGCCTTCGACCCCGCCGACGCCGTGGTGCGTGCCCGCGTGGATGGGCGGGTCGTGCAGGAGGGCAACACCGCCGACATGATCCATTCGGTTCCCGAACTGATCGCCTACGTCTCGCGCATTTTCACGCTGCTTCCCGGCGACGTCGTACTCACGGGCACGCCCGCCGGCGTCGGTGAGATCCACGCCGGCCAGCGGGTCGAGGTCGAGGTCGAGGGAATCGGCTCCTTCGGCAACCCGGTCGTGCGGCGCTGAAGCGGGCGTCCCGCCTCAGGAGCGCAGGCGGGCGACGGCGTCGACCAGGCGCTGGAGCGCCTGCCGCATGATTCCGCGCCCGGTGGCCAGGTTGAGCCGGCAGAACGACTCGTAGCCGGCCCCGAAGGCGGCCCCGTCGTTCATGACGACCCCCGGCTCGCGGCGGAAGTAGTCGGCCGGGGTCACGCCGTCGGGCAGCTCCAGGCCGGAGCAGTCCAGCCAGGCCAGGTAGGTGCCGGACGGGACCGTGAGCTCGAGGCCGTCAACCTCGGCGAGTGTCTCGGCCACCAGCCGCCCATTGTCGCGGATGTATCCGCGCGCGCAGGCGTTCCACTCCTGCCCGTCGCGCAGTGCGGCCACGGTCGCCTGCGCGCCGAGCAGCGACGCCTCATTGGCCAGGTGCTTGGACAGGGGGCTGTCATTCCAGGCCCGTCGGGCTCCGGCGGAGGCGATCAGCTGCGCGCACTTGAGGCCGGGCGTGTTCCAGCCCTTGGAGGCGGCGGTGGCGGTGAAGGTCAAGTCCGGGTCGGTGCCCGGGCGTGAGGCGTAGGGGACGTGCACGGCCTGCGGGTCCAGGATCAGCGAGTTGTGGATCTCATCGGCGAAGACCGGCACCCGGTAGCGGGCGGACAGCGCGGCGACGGCGTCCAGCTCGGCGGGCGACAGCACCCGCCCCACCGGGTTCCAGGGGTTGCACAGCACCAGCAGGCCGGCGCCGGCGGCCATCGCCGCCTCGATACCGTCCAGGTCCAGCGCCCAGGTCGTGCCCGCGGCGGCGTCGGCGGCCGCGGTGCGCAGGGACGGCACCTGCACGCATTCGCGTCCGTACAGGCCAGGGTAGGAAAGGAAGGGCATGTAGGCCGGGGTCGGCACGATCACGGCGCTGCCCGGTCGGGTGTGGTGGGCGATCACCGCGCCCAGGGCGGACAGCACGTCCGGCAGCAGGCTCACGTCCTGCGCATCCACCCGCCAGCCGAAGGCCTCACCCTGGATGCGGGCTGTTTCCTCACGGACGGACTCGGCAACCTGCGGGGGCAGGTAGCCGTAGGAGCCGTCCGTCACCGCGCGCTGGAGGACGGCGGTAACCGAGGGCGCCGTGCCCAGGTCCATCTCCGCCACCCAGGCGCCGATCACGTCACCGGGGTACATGGTCCACTTCAGTGAGCCGCGCCGCCGCATCACCTCGGGCGTCAGGGCATCGAAGGCGGCCGTGGTGGCGGCGGCATTGAATACGGGCGGGACGGCGTCGGGCGCAGGGCTGGCGGTACTCATGCGGGCAGTCTATGAAGACCGCCCGCTGCGGTGGTGTGACGGGCAGTGGCAGCAGCGGCGTCGGCGGGCGCGCGTGCGAGCCGGGCGTGGCGTGAACCATCGCCGGCAGCGCCGTAGGCGGCCGCGTGTGGGAGCCGGGCGCGCGGGCGGCTAGGGTTGGCCCATCATGAGTGACGACACCGCCAAGGCCCCCGCCTTCACCCCGCCCGCCCCCGGATCCTCACCGATCCGCGTCCGCTTCTGCCCCTCGCCCACGGGCACGCCCCACGTCGGGATGGTGCGCACCTGCCTGTTCAACTGGGCGTACGCGCGGCACACCGGCGGCACCTTCGTGCTGCGCATCGAGGACACCGACGCCGCCCGCGACTCCGAGGAGTCCTTCGAGGCGATCCTCGACTCGCTGCGCTGGCTCGGCCTGGACTGGGACGAGGGAGTGGCCAAGGGTGGCCCGCACGCCCCCTACCGCCAGTCTCAGCGCACCGAGCTGTACCGGCAGGTCGCCGACGAGCTCCTGCAGGCCGGCTACCTGTACGAGTCCTTCTCCACACCCGCCGAGATTGAGGCGCGCCACCGCGCCAACGGCGAGGACCCCAAGCTCGGCTACGACGGCTATGACCGCGACCTGACCGAGGCGCAGAAGGCGGCCTTCCGCGCCGAGGGGCGCCGGCCCGTGCTGCGCATGCGGATGCCGGACGAGGACATCACCTTCAACGACCTGGTGCGCGGCCCGGTCACCTTCAAGGCGGGCTCCGTGCCCGACTACGTGGTGGTGCGTGCCGGCGGCGACCCGCTGTACACGCTCGTCAACCCCGTTGATGACGCCGCCATGGGCATCACCCACGTGCTGCGCGGGGAGGACCTGCTGTCCTCCACGCCCCGCCAGGTGGTCCTGTATCGCGCCCTGATGGCGATCGGGCGCGCGCAGCGGGTACCCGAGTTCGCCCACCTGCCCTACGTGATGGGGGAGGGGAACAAGAAACTGTCCAAGCGCGACCCGGAGTCGAACCTGCTCA
This sequence comes from Actinomyces glycerinitolerans, assembly GCF_900098745.1. Lineage (GTDB taxonomy): Bacteria > Actinomycetota > Actinomycetes > Actinomycetales > Actinomycetaceae > Actinomyces > Actinomyces glycerinitolerans. The sequence goes on along the minus strand of NZ_FQTT01000011.1, from coordinate 38,673 downwards.
TTCACCGCTTCCGCGGCATGGCACCGGAGGGGCTGCTCAACTACCTGGCCCTGCTGGGCTGGTCCCTGTCAAAGGACGAGGACGTGTTCACCCCCGACCAGTTGGTGGCGGCCTTCGACATCCGCGACGTCAACCCCAACCCGGCGCGCTTCGATCCGAAGAAGTGTGAGGCCATCAACGCCGAGCACCTGCGCCGTCTGGAGGGCGAGGACTTCCGCAACCGGCTGGTGCCCTACCTGGCGGATGTCTACCCCGACCCGGCCGATCCCGACTGGACGGCCCGTCCCCTGGTCAGCGCCACTTCCTTCGCCGAGTTGACGCAGCGCGAGCAGGAGATCCTCACCGCGGCGGCCCCACTGATCCAGACCCGTATCCAGCTGCTGCGCGAGTCCCGCGACATGCTCGGCTTCCTGCTGGTTGACGACGCCGACCTGGAGCTCGAGGAGCGGGCCGTGTCCCGGCTGAAGGACTCGGCCCCGCAGGTGCTGGACACCGCCATCGCCACGCTCGAGACGCTGCCCGGGCCGTGGCGCACCGAGGTGCTGGAGCAGGCCCTGCGTGCCGCCATCGTTGACGGCATGGGGATCAAGCCGCGTCTGGCCTTCGGGCCGCTGCGCGTGGCCGTCACCGGCCGGCAGGTCTCCCCGCCGCTGTTTGAGTCCATGGAGATCCTGGGGGCGGAGTCCTCCCTGGCGCGCCTGCGCGCCCTGCGTGCCCGCCTGGGCTGACTGGGCTGGAACCCGCGGAGCCCGCACGTACACGAGTTCTTGGCGTTGACACGAGTTTTAGAGGTTTGCACGTGCGCAGCGCCCGCAAACCTCTAAAACTCGTGTACGCGACGTGAACGCGTGTACTTGCAGGCTCTTCAGTCCCATAGTCCCCGGCGTCGTCGGGCATTGGCGGCGACGGCGGGCGGGAACATGCTCAGGACGTCCTGACAGAGTCGGGCCGCGTCGCGCAGGTGTTCGGCGGTGAACCGTTTGAAGGTCCAACCGGATGACTCCTGGATGAGATCCTGGCGGACCTTTTCATCCCAGGTCGTCCCCGTAACGGTGTATTTTTCGCGGCCGTCGTACTCCGCGGCGATCCGCAGCGCAGGCCAGGCGAGATCGAGGAAGAAGTGGCGCCCCTGGCTAGGAATGTCGACCCGCTGCTGTAGCGCCGCGGAGGGTAGCCCGAGGGCCTCGACCTGCCAGCGCACCACGCTCTCACCTGGGGACTCCGAGAAGGGGCTGGCGATTCGGGCGACCGCCCGCGCACGGACGGCGCCCTTCCGACCGGCCTGTTCCTCCACCGCCTGCAGAAACCTGTTGCGAACCTCCTGCCAGCGATGCTGCGATCCAGCAGGGTCGCGACGATCCGGACGGACCAGGGCGCGCATGGCCGAGTCCACGATGGTGATGGATTGGCACGCCGGCAGATCGAAAGCACAGTCGACCGCGGTGCGCATGAGGTCGGTCACCATGATGCCCTGGATCATGACCAATTGCTCGCTCGGGATCTGCAGTCTGCGTCTGCGCAGGTGCACCGCTCGCACAGCTGCACCCCTCGGCGCTAGGCGGGGAGTTCTTCCGCGGCGGAATTCCATCGCAGGCAGGACGATGGTAGGTGCCGAGGGACGTCTGGGAACGGCGGTCCAAACATCTGGTTCGGCATCGCGCACCCACAGACCGTGTACCAGCGCGGCGGACTCGTGAGTGAGGGCAGTGGCGGATCGGCGCGTCTCCCATGCGCCCCGACAACGCGCCAGGCTGACCTCGCGTTTTTGCCGCCACACCTCGGCCTGTTCGGAGGGGCTGAAGTACACGCCACGCATGAGGCGCATGAGGCCGGGGCGGCTCGGCAGATGTGGCAAGTTACTTACCGCCGACAGGATGACCGGTGGGAGAGACGGCGGCGTCGGATAAGCGTCCATGCGCCGATCCTGCGGTCGGGGTGTGCGCAGTGCCACCAGGGGCGGCGAGTTCTGTGGACAAGGGGTGCACGAACCGCACCTGTGGACGCCGGTGAAGAGACCGGCGACCGGCCGATGCTCCGGCCCGTAGTCGACATACACGAGTTCTCGGCATTGACACGAGTTTTAGAGGTTTGCACGTGTACAGCGCCTGCAAACCTCTAAAACTCGTGTTCATGAGCCAAACACGTGTGCGTGCGGGCGGGCGCCGGGGCGGTGTGGCGCCATGGACTACGTACCGGACGCTGTGACCCGGCGCGGTGTGGCGCCATGGACTACGCACCGGACGCTGTGACCCGGGGCGGGGCGCACGCGCTGGGCGTGGCTGCCCGCCGTGGTGGCGAACAGGTCCGGGCCGGGGCGGGGCGCACGCACAGGGTGTGGCTGCACTCACGGCGATCTGACTTGGCGTTGGCGGGGAGGCCGTGTAGATTACCGATCGCTGCCCGGGCGTAAGCCGCGCGGGTGCACCAATCTCTTGGGGTATGGTGTAATTGGCAACACAGGTGATTCTGGTTCATCCATTCTAGGTTCGAGTCCTGGTACCCCAGCCGAGTGCTGAAAGCCGCCAACCAGCCCATCGTATTGATGGGCAGAGTACGGCCTCAGTACCTCGAACAATTCAATACGCACGCCCCGTTCGTCTAGCGGCCCAGGACACCGCCCTCTCACGGCGGCAGCGCCGGTTCAAATCCGGCACGGGGTACGAGCCACGGCTCCTCGCGGAGTCAGTTGGCAGGCCCCGTTCGTCTAGCGGCCCAGGACACCGCCCTCTCACGGCGGCAGCGCCGGTTCAAATCCGGCACGGGGTACCACCGAGCGCCGAGGATCCCCTCCGGAAGTCAAGCTCCCGAGGTCGGTGCCGTTCCCGACCCGGCCCACGTGGCCGGTTTTTTGTTTATCCTCCACGCAATACCGGCGATAACCAAGCCCTGCGGCGCAGGGCCTTGGCGCGGCGGGCGCCCCCGCATCCGGCACCGACACCCCGACAACTCCGTGCGGGAGGCCCCCGATGGCTCACCCCGGCCGGGCGAGTGGCTACACTCGCCGCCGTGACCAACTTCCCCAAGCTCAGCGCCCCCGGCCCGCTCCAGGACGGAGCGATGCGCATCACCCCCCTGGGTGGCCTCGGCGAGGTCGGGCGCAACATGACCGTCTTCGAGGTCGACGGCAAGCTGCTCATCGTCGACTGCGGCGTGCTCTTCCCCGAGGAGGACCAGCCCGGCGTCGACCTGATCCTGCCCGACTTCACCTACATCGAGGACCGCCTCGACGACGTGGTCGCCATGGTGCTCACCCACGGCCACGAGGACCACATCGGCGGCGTGCCCTACCTGCTGCGTCTGCGCGAGGACATTCCCCTGATCGGTTCCGACCTCACCCTCGCCTTCGTGGCGGCCAAGCTCTCCGAGCACCGCATCCACCCGGTGCTGCGCGTGGTCTCCGAACACGAGGAGGTCTCCTACGGGCCCTTCGACCTGGAGTTCGTGGCCGTCAACCACTCCATTCCGGACGCCATGGCGGCGATGATCCGCACCGACGCCGGCTCGGTGCTGATTACCGGAGACTTCAAGATCGACTCCCTGCCCATCGACGGGCGCATCACCGACCTGCGCTCCTTCGCCCGCTTCGGCGACGAGGGCGTGGACCTGTTCTGCGTGGATTCCACCAACGCCGAGGTCCCCGGCATGATCGGCCATGAGAACCAGATCGGCCCGGTCCTGGACGGCGTCTTCGCCGACTCCGAGCAGCAGATCATCGTCGCCTCCTTCGCCAGCCACGTGCATCGCGTCCAGCAGGTGCTCGACGCCGCCGCCCTGCACGGCCGCCGCGTCGCCTTCATCGGCCGCTCCATGGTGCGCAACATGGGCATCGCCGCCGAGCGCGGCTACCTGAAGGTACCCGAGGGGGTGCTGGTCAACGCCCGCGACCTCAGCTCCCTGCCGCCCGAGGAACGCGTGCTGATGGTCACCGGTTCCCAGGGCGAGCCCATGGCCGCCCTGTCCCGCATGGCCCACGGCGAGCACCGCTCCGTCACCGTGGAGCCCGGAGACACGGTGATCTTCGCCTCCTCCCTGATTCCCGGCAACGAGAACTCCGTATATCGGGTCATCAATCAGCTCATGCGCCTGGGGGCCCGCGTGGTCCACCAGGGCAACGCCAAGGTGCACGTGTCCGGCCACGCCTCCTCCGAGGAACTGCTGCACGTGTACAACATCGTCGGCCCCCGCAATGTCATGCCGATTCACGGCGAGATCCGCCACCTGGTGGCCAACGGGGCCCTGGCGGTCAAGACCGGCGTCGACCCCAAGCGGGTGATGCTGTGCGAGGACGGCGTCGTGGTCGACCTGGTCGACGGCAAGGCCCGCATCGCCGGCTCCGTGCCCTGCGGCTACGTCTACGTGGACGGCTCCTCGGTCGGCGAGATCGACGAGACCGAGCTCAAGGACCGGCGCATCCTCGCCGAGGAGGGCTTCGTGTCCGTCTACGCCGTCGTCGAGACCTCCACCGGCACGATCCTGGCCGGCCCGGACATTCAGGCGCGGGGCGTGGCGGAGGACGACTCCGTGTTCGACGAGGTCCTGCCCGACGTCACCAACGCGCTCGCCGATGCCCTGGACAAGGGCAACGCCGACGCCCACTCCCTCCAACAGGCCATGCGCCGCACCCTGGGCCGGTGGATCGGCCGCCGGCTGCGGCGCCGGCCCATGATCGTCCCGGTGGTCATCGAAGCATGAGCGCGCTCCGCAGCACCCTGATCAACCAGGGCGACGGTCAGCGGGCCATGCGCCGCCCCGCCTGCTTCATCTCCACCGGCTCCGTGCTGATCGACCTGCCGCTGCACGTCGAGCGCGTCCCCGCGCCGGGCGGCGCCGTCACCGCCACCTCGTCCGGCCCCACGGTCGGCGGCGGCTACACGGTCGTCTCCGCCGTCGCGCGCCAGGGGCTGCCCGCCGCCCTGGCCGCCACCCTGGGCACCGGCCCCAACTCCGCCCAGGTGCGCGAGACGATGATGCACGACGGCGTGGAACTGCTGGTGGACGAGTTGGTGGGCGACATCGGCACCTGCACCACCCTGATCGAGCCCAGCGGGAGGCGCACCTTCATCACCACCGAGGGGGTGGAGGCCGAACCCCAGCTGGAGGACCTGCAACGCATCGAGCTGCGCGAGGGCGACTGGGTTTACGCCACCGGCTACGACCTGGTGCACCGCTCCAGCCGGGACGTGCTCACCTCCTGGCTGCTGAGTCTGCCCGAAGACGTCGGGCTGGTCGTCGACCTCGGCCCCGTGCAGCCGGAGATCCCCGACCACGTGCTGTTGCCCGTCCTGCGCCGCACCACCCTGCTGACCGGGAATCACTTCGAAACCACCCAGCTGACCGCCCGCCTGGGCAGCCCCGAGGCGCTGCGCCGTGCCTGCCCCGACGGCCTGCTGGTGCGTCGCACCGGCGTGCACGGCTGCGTCATGTGGCCCGTGGGCGGCGACCGCATCGAGGTGCCCGGGTTTGCCCGCGACGTGGTGGACACCACCGGCGCCGGCGACACCCACACGGGCGTGCTGGTGGTCGGCCTCATGGACGGGCTCGACGTCGTCGCCGCCGCCCGCCGGGCCAACGCCGCCGCCGCTGAGGCCGTCAGCCGGGTCGGGCCGGCCCGCGCCCCGCGGCGAGACGAGATAGACGCGTTCCTGCGCGCCTAGCCCGGCGTGGCAGGCCCGCCGCCCGCCGAGCGCACGGGTAGCGTTAACGACACCATGGCCAATTCTCGCACCAAGACTTCGCCGCCCCCCGCTCAGCCCGCCGGCGGACGCTACCGCCGTACCGGCTGGGCGTTCGTCGTGCTGGCGCTCGCCGTCGTGATCGGACTGCGCGAGTGGTTCGGCATCTCCGGCGCCGCCGGCGGCGTGCTGCACCACATCGCCGCCGGGCCGCTGGGCGTGCTCGGAATCGCCGTGCCCGTGCTGCTGGCGGTCCTGGGCGTGGCCATGCTGCGTGCCCGCAGCTTCGCCGGCACGCCCGTGCGCGTGGCGGTCGGCTGCCTGGGGGTGCTCACCGGTGTGGCCGGCATCATCCACGTGACCTCCGGCAACCCCGCCCTCGACCACGGGATCGCCCCCCTGGAGCAGGCCGGCGGCCTGCTCGGCTGGGTGGTCGGCTACCCGCTGGCCACCCTGTTCAGTGCGGTCGGCGCGGTGATCCTGTTCGTCCTGCTGATCGTCTTCTCCGCCCTGGTCATTTCCGGCAAGACGGTCGCGGAGATCCGTGAGCGCCTGAACGAACGCCGCGCCGGCGTCGACGACGCCGGCCAGACCGCCCCCAACCTCGCCACTCGCACCCTGGGGCGGGTGCGCCGCGCCGTCGCCGGTGCGGACGAGGAGGCCCCCACCACCCGCTTGGACGCATACGACGGCGACGAGGCCTTCCGCAGCGCCATCGAGACCGACAAGCGCCCGCGTGGCAGCGGGCGGCGCAAGCGCACCAGCGCCCCCGCCGAGCTGCCCGCCGCGCCGACGCTGGCCGGCGACGACTCCGCCACCAGCGTGCTGCCCGATCCGCCCGTCGACGTGCCCCTGGACGACGACGTCCCCGCCGCCCCCGCACGCCGGCCCAAGGCGGTCAAGGCCGCCAAGGGCAACAGCAAGTCCGGCAAGTCCGCGAAGTCCGCCGGCTCCAAGCCGAATGCCGTCCCCGCGCCCCGGAGTGAGCCCGACGCCGTCACCCAGGAGACCCCCGCCGTCGCCGAACAGGACGAACAGGACTTCGCCGACGCCATCGCCCTGGGGCAGATGCAGCTGCCCGACGGCTCCACCTACCGCCTGCCCGACGAGTCCCTGCTCGAGCCCGGCCACGGACACGCCACCCGCACCGACGCCAACGACGCCATCGTCAACAAGCTGCAGGACGTGTTCACCGAGTTCGGCGTGGACGCCACCGTCACCGGCTACACGCGCGGCCCACAGGTGACCCGCTACGAGGTCCACCTGGGGCGCGGCGTGAACGTCTCCCGGGTCACCAGCCAGGAGAAGAACATCGCCTACGCGGTCGGCTCCGACGAGATCCGCCTGCTCACGCCCATCCCCGGCAAGAGCGCCATCGGCGTGGAGATCCCCAACTCCGACCGCGAGATGGTCAAGCTCGGCGACGTGCTGCGCTCCCAGGCCGCCAAGAAGCAGACCCACCCGCTGGTGGTGGGCCTGGGCAAGGACGTCGAGGGCGACTACGTGGTCACCAACCTGGCCAAGACCCCGCACCTGCTGGTCGCAGGGCAGACCGGCTCCGGTAAGTCCTCCTTCGTCAACTCCATGATCACCTCCATCATGATGCGGGCCACACCGGAGGAGGTCCGCATGGTGCTGGTGGACCCCAAGCGCGTGGAACTGACCATCTACGAGGGCATCCCGCACCTGATCACCCCGATCATCACCTCCCCGAAGAAGGCCGCCGAGGCCCTGGAGTGGGTGGTGCGGGAGATGGACGCCCGCTACGACGACCTGGCCTCCTTCGGCTTCAAGCACATCGACGACTTCAACAAGGCGGTGCGCGCCGGCGAGGTGCAGCCCCTGCCCGGATCCCAACGGGTGATCGCCCCCTACCCCTACCTGCTGGTGGTGGTCGACGAGTTGGCGGACCTGATGATGACCGCGCCCAAGGACGTCGAGGCCTCCATCCAGCGCATCACCCAGCTGGCCCGCGCCGCCGGTATCCACCTGGTGCTGGCCACGCAGCGGCCCGTCGCCCAGGTGGTCACCGGACTGATCAAGTCCAACGTGCCCTCCCGCCTGGCCTTCGCCACCGCCTCCCACCTCGACTCGCGCGTCATCCTGGACCAGAACGGCGCCGAGACCCTCACCGGCCAGGGTGACGCCCTCTACCTCGGTCCGGGTGCCTCCACCCCGGTGCGCGTGCAGGGCTCCTGGGTGACCGAGTCGGAGATCCGCGCGGTCGTCGAGCACGTCAAGGGGCAGTTGCAGCCCGACTACCGCGAGGACGTGATCGTCCCGGAGGTCAAGAAGCAGATCGACGAGGAGATCGGCGACGACATGGACCTGCTGCTGCAGGCCGCCGAGCTGATCATCACCAGCCAGTTCGGCTCCACCTCCATGCTTCAGCGCAAGCTGCGAGTCGGCTTCGCCAAGGCCGGCCGACTCATGGACCTGCTCGAGACCCGCGAGGTGGTGGGGCCCTCGGAGGGCTCCAAGGCCCGCGAGGTGCTGGTCCAGCCCGAGCAGCTGGAGGAGACCCTCGCCTGGATCAAGGGCGAGGGCGCCGCCCCCGGCGGCGAGGCGGATGCGGAGGCGGCCGCGCCCGCCGCGGACGCTGACGGCAGCGCCGACGCCACGACGACGACGCTGCCCACCGACCGCTACGGCTCCGACCCCCTGGAGGCCGACCGGGGCCTGAGCGAGTCGGAGTCCTGGGACGACCTGGCCGCCGAGGAGGACTCCGAGGACGCCTGGAGCCTGACCGGCCGCGGCGCCTCCTGGTGAGGTGTGCGGCGGGGATCATCTAGGCTGGAGGGCGATGAACACCACACCCGGCGAACCGGCCACCGCCCCGCAGGCGAGCGCGCCCCCATTGTTGAACATCGCCAACGTCTTGACGGTGCTGCGGCTGATCCTGGTCCCCGTCTTCATCTGGCTGATGCTCCAGCCGGGTGACGGCATGCGGCTGGCGGCCACGATCGTGTTCGTCGTGGCGGCGATAACGGACAAGCTGGACGGTCAGCTGGCCCGCTCCCGGGGCCTGATCACCAGCTTCGGGAAGATCGCCGACCCCATCGCCGACAAGGCGCTGACCCTGTCCGCATTCATCCTGCTGTCCGTGGCCGGGCACCTGTGGTGGTGGGTGACGATCATCATCGTGGTGCGCGAGTTGGGCATCACCGTCATGCGATTCGTGATGCTGCGCCGCGCCGTCATGGCCGCCTCCCGCGGCGGCAAACTCAAGACCACGCTGCAGATGACCGGCATCATCGGGCTGCTCCTGCCCTGGACGATGTTCCTGCCGGATGGGTTCGCCAATGTGCTGGTGGCCCTCGCCTACGCCGCCATCGGTGCCGCCCTGGTGGTCACCGTGGTCACTGGCGTGGATTACGTGCTGCAGGCCCGCCGCATCGCACGTGGGGAGGAGCCCGCATGAGCGCCACCCCCGCCGACCAGAACACCACCGCGGCCTCCGCTCCCGACGGCGATCACAGCACCCTGGTGGAGGCGGCGCGCTTCCTGCTGGCCAAGGCGGAGGAACGCGGTCTGACACTGTCGGTCGCCGAGTCGCTCACCGGCGGCCAGGTCGCCTCCACGCTGGTGAGCGTGCCCGGGGCCTCGGCCGTCGTCGTCGGCGCCGTCGTCGCCTACGCCACCCGCATCAAGGAGCAGGTCCTGGGGGTGGATGCCGCCCGCCTGGCCGCAACCGGGCCGGTCGACGGCGAGGTGGCCAAGCAGATGGCCGCGGGCGTGGCCCGGCTCATGGGCACCGACCTGGGCCTGGCCACCACCGGGGTGGCCGGGCCGGGCGCGGCCGACGGACACCCGGCCGGCACCGTGCATGTGGCCGTCGCCTCACCCTGGGGGACGCTGGCGCGCGAGCTGCACCTGTCCGGTGACCGGGATGCGGTGCGTGACGGCGCCACCACCGCGGTGCTGGCCCTGGCGGGCGCGCTGCTCGAGGCCGCCCCGCCGCCCGGCGCGGACGCCGTCGAGTAGCGCGGGCGAACCGACGGCCGGATAACCTGGGTCTTACCGACGGAACCCCCAGGCTTCTTCCAGATTTGTCGGGAAGGATCGTCTCAACGCCGCCGGGGGAGGACCCGCCGGAGGCGGGAATGAAACCGCCACACGAATGGTTGTGCCACACGATGAACAACGTGACTCACCCCCGCACCACCCGTCCCGCACGCCCGGCGGGCCGCGCACCGATGCGGCAAGCACCCGCGGCGGGGCATGGCACCGCCGTGGACAACGCGACGAACAAGCACGAGAACATCCTTCTGCGCCGCGAGATCGGCGAGGTACTGCGCTCGGTGCGTCAGCACCAGGGACGTACCCTGCGTGAGGTCTCGAGCCAGGCCCGTGTCTCGCTCGGCTACCTCTCCGAGGTCGAACGCGGTCAGAAGGAAGCCTCCTCCGAACTGCTGGCCTCGATCTGCCAGGCCCTCGACGCCCCGCTGTCCGCGGTGCTGCGTGAGGTCTCCGACCGTATCGCCATCGCCGAGGGCGTGGTCGTACCCGACACCGTCCCCGACGAGCTGGTCCGCCAACAGGGTCTGACGCTGCGCTGAACCCGTTCCGGCGGAACGCCTACGTCTTCACATCGTGCCCGGTTGTGGGCCGCTGCGGCGGCCCCTCCCGGGCACGATTGCGTCCCGGAGCCGGCCCTGCGCCATACTGCCCACGGCACTGTCCACGCCGCGATCCGCCCGCAGGGGCGTTGTCGGTGCCGCGCCGACGGCGCCCGCCCATGTCCATCCCGGCGGTGCGAAGCCGCCCACTCGACCTCTAGGAGCCGCATGAAACATTCAGAGTTCTGGCGCGCCGTCGACACCGTGTTCGGCTCCGCCTACGGGCGCTCGCTGGCGCAGGACCTGGTGCTCTCCGGTATCGGCCGCACCAGCGTGGAGGCCCTTGAGGCCGGCGTGCCGCCGCGCGATGTCTGGCACGCCCTGTGCGATGACACCGACCGCAGTGAGGCGGACCGCTGGGTATTCCGCGACGACCCGCGTCGGCGCCGCCGCGACACGCGGTGAGCACCGCTCGCATTCGAACAACTGTTCGCCTACTGTGGTCCACAGGCGACGTTCGTGCACCCCGCGGCCACAGCGGTCGCGGAGGGGTGCTGATTCATGTCAGTGGTCCGGCATAACGTCGTTCGCGAGCCCCGGCGAGGGGCTTCCGCAACCAGGACCAGCCGTATCCGCCGCGGCGGCGAGCCGCATTAGAACAGAGGAATACCAATGCCCACCGCAACTCAGACACAGGACCGCTCCAAGGCTCTGGCCACAGCCCTGGCCCAGATCGACAAGTCCTTCGGCAAGGGCTCGGTCATGCGGCTCGGCGACGACGTCCGCCCGCCCGTCTCCGTGATCCCCACCGGCTCCGTCGCCCTCGACGTCGCCCTGGGCATCGGCGGGCTGCCCCGCGGCCGCATCGTGGAGATCTATGGTCCCGAATCCTCCGGTAAGACCACCGTGGCGCTGCACGCCGTCGCCAGCGCCCAGAAGGCCGGCGGCAACGCCGCCTTCATCGACGCCGAGCACGCCCTGGACCCGGTGTACGCCAAGGCCCTGGGCGTGGACACCGACAACCTGCTGGTCTCCCAGCCGGATACCGGCGAGCAGGCCCTGGAGATCGCGGACATGCTGATCCGCTCCGGCGGGCTGGACATCATCGTCATCGACTCCGTCGCCGCCCTCGTGCCCAAGGCGGAGATCGAAGGGGAGATGGGTGACTCCCATGTCGGTCTGCAGGCGCGGCTGATGAGTCAGGCGCTGCGCAAGATCACCGGCGCCCTGTCCTCCACCGGCACCACCGCCATCTTCATCAACCAGCTGCGCGAGAAGATCGGCGTCTTCTTCGGTAACCCCGAGACCACCACCGGCGGCAAGGCCCTGAAGTTCTACGCCTCCGTGCGCATCGACGTACGCCGCATCCAGACCCTCAAGGACGGCGACCAGCCGGTCGGCAACCGCACCCGCGCCAAGGTCGTCAAGAACAAGATGGCCCCGCCCTTCAAGCAGGCCGAGTTCGACATCCTCTACGGCCAGGGCATCTCCCGCGAGGGCGGCATCATCGACCTGGGCGTGGAGAACGGCATTGTGCGCAAGTCCGGCGCCTGGTTCACCTACGGCACCGACCAGCTGGGGCAGGGCAAGGAGAACGCCCGTGCCTTCCTGAAGGACAACCCCGAGTTGGCCGATGAGATCGAGCACAAGATCCTGGCCACCCTCGGCATCGGGGAGCCCGGCCGTGAGGCCCGCGAGGCCGCCGCGCAGGAGGAGGCGGAGAAGGCCGCCGCCACCGCCCCGGCGGGCGCGAAGACCGCCGCGAAGGGCGCCGGTGCGAAGTCCGGCGGGCGCAAGTCGAAGGCGGCCGCGGCGGAAGAGGCCGACGCCATGTTCGGTGAGGACGCCGGCGGCTTCTGATGCCCTGGCTCACCCCGGACGCCCACACCGAGCAGGTCGAGGCGGCCAGGGACATCGTCCTGCGCCGCCTCGACCGCTCCGCCGCCCCACGCGCCGCCCTGGCCCAGCTGCTGGAGCGCAAGGAGGTTGATCCCGTCGTTGCCCAGGAGGTGCTGGATCGCCTGGAGGCCGCCGGCGTGATCGACGACGCCGCCTATGCCGCCCGCCTGGCACGCACCCGCTTTGCGGAGAAGGGCGCGGCCCGCCGCGCCATCGCGGAGGAGCTGCGTCGCAAGGGGCTGGGGGAGGGGCACATCCGTGCCGCCCTGGAGCAGATCGACGGCGAGGACGAGGCCGCTGCCGCCCTGGCGCTGGCGCGCAAACGGCTGGCGGTCAGCCGGGGCCTGGAGCCGACCGTGCGCCGTCGGCGGGCCCTGGCCGCGCTGGGACGCAAGGGCTACTCCGCCTCCGTGGCCGCGGGCGCGGTCGAGCGGGCCCTGGCGGAGGAGTAACTCCGGCGTCGCCCCGCCGAGCACCGAAGCGGAGGCCCTGCCCGGGACCGACTGGGGCGGTCTAGGTCCTGTTGTGTAAGTGCTTGGGTGGCGGTGTGCGTGGCTGTTGAGCCGGTCAGTTGGACCCCTGTTCCCCCGTTGGACCCCTGTTCCCCGGTTGGACCGCCGTAGCCGCCGGTTACAGCGGTCCAACGGGGCGTGGGCGGTCCAACGGGGCGTGGGCGGTCCAACCGGGGCGGTGCAAGACCCACTCGCCCCCTTCGACGGGCGCACACAGCCCACTCAAACTGGGGCCCCGTAGCCACCAGATACGACGAACTCGCCATCCGCTACCAGACCACCACCCACATCGCCAGCACCGCCCCACCAGCACAAACGACTCACACAACACGACCTAGCCCTGGTGCCTAGTCCTGCCCGGCCGTGCTCTGCGGTCGACGTCACTGCTGCGCCGGCAGCAGATCGCGGTAGTCGTAGACGTCCACGAACGTGCTCTCGGAGCCGTCCACGATGTTGACGACGTGGTCCGAGTGCACCTCAACCGGGCCGAGGCTGTCCAGTTCCACGGCCTCGGAACGGTCGGCCGGAACCAGCCAGGTGCCGCGCACCTGCGCGTTGGACAGGGCTGATGCGAGCAGCAGGTTGCCGTCGGAGAACTCCCCGACGATCTCGGCGTCCGGGGTGGGGGCGATGTCTGCCAGGCACTCCACGGACATGTCGCCGAGGGTGACGCGAGCGAGGCCGGCATACAGTGCCGTGTCGGAGATTGTCGGGTACTGGTGGTTGTTGCCCAGCTCGCAGGCGCTGGTGTCGACCTCGACGACGGCGCCCGTCTCATCCACCAGCCACAGGTCCTCATCGTGCTTCAGACCCAGGTGCGTGGGGCCGGGGATGAACCGGATGGCGTCACTGTCGGCGGTCAGCAGCTCGGTGGAGCCGAGCTGCACGATGTTGTTGCTGCCGTCATTCTTGTCGACGAGTGTGAACAAAGGCACGCTGTTCCACTGGGATACGCCGCTCAATTGGAAGTCGCCCTCAGCCGAGATCAGGTCGCCCCAGGCTAAGCCCGCCAAGGTGAGGTCGGCGTCGACATGCAGCACGCCGGAGGTCGTCGAGTCGTCCTCCATGACGATAGCGCCCACGAAGTCCTCATTCGTGCGCACGGACACGCCCGCAAGATCGGAGGCGGTGACCATCAGATCCTCGGAGACGGCCCTACCGGTCTCCACGTCCAGCCAGGTGACCTGACCGGACATGGCGTCGGTGTTCCTAAGGATGATGGCGCCGTCCTCGCTCGGCGCGTCCGGGCCGGAGAACCAGACCGAGACGACCCCGATTGCCGGGTCCAGGCTCAACCGCGCCTGCATGTCGGCGGCGCCGTCGGGCACCGCCACGGCTGCGGACCAGGCCTCGGTGCCGTCCCACAGGGTGCGACGTACCGTCAGGTCCGCGGAATCGTCTGTGCGAGGGTCGATGTAGGTGATTCCGAGCTCGTCCGCGCGGACCGTGCCCGATTCGGCCTTGAAACTGAACGTGGTCGCGGTCAGGCCTACCGCCTCGAAATTCGCGTTACCCACCAAAGGGGCCTGCGTGCCGTAGGTGGCGCGGCTCGGCGAGGCGGCAGCGGAGGAGTCGGCCTCCGTCGCTGTGGGGGAGGAGCATGCCGCCGCGGCGGTCAGGGCGGAGACGGCGACCAGTGCGGTCGTACGGCGGGAGAGACTACGAAGTCGCATCACTCAAGTTCCTGGGTCAATGGCTGAGACAATGGGCAGTAAAACAGCCACGTCACGGTTTCGCAAGCGTTATTTGCTCGGACATTGGCGGAGGTGCGGGAGGCATTGCGGCACGTGACTAGTGCTGGTATCGGCGCGTTTGGGCGCGGGTGTGAGGCGAATCATGGGTAGCGGCGCCGAGGCCGCTTTCTCCTTACGTAAGGCAACCCTTACATTTTCCCTATGAGACGTCCCGTCGCCATCACCCTCGGCGCCGCCGGCCTGGCGGCCGCAGGCGCCGCCCTCGCCGTCACCATCCGCTCGCCGCGTCCGCACGTGCCCGCCGTCGCCGTCGACCAGGGCCGCCACCGCCCGCCCCGCGTGGTCATCGCGGGCGGCGGATACGTCGGCTTCACCACCGCCCGGGCGCTGCGCCGGCGGCTGAACACCGACGAGGTCGAGATCGCCGTCGTCGACCCGCGCCCATACATGACCTACCAGCCCTTCCTGCCGGAGGTCGCGGCCGGCTCCATCCAGCCGCGCCACGTCGTCGCCTCCCACCGCCGCGGCCTGGACGGCATCACGATCCTGACCGGCTCCGTCACCGGCATCGACCACGCCCACCGCAACATCACCATCACGCCCCCGACCCCCGAATCCACGCGCGTGGTCCCCGAGCCCTACCAGCTCGCCTACGACCACCTGGTGCTGGCCCTGGGCGCCGAGGCCCGCACCCTGCCGATTCCCGGCCTGGCCGAGCAGGCCCTCGGCTTCAAGCAGGTGGAGGAGGCCCTGGCCCTGCGCAATCGCGTCCTGTCCAATATCGAGGAGGCCGCCTCCACGTGGGACCACGACCGCCGCCGGCGGTTACTGACCTTCGTGTTCGTGGGCGGCGGCTTCGCCGGCGTGGAGGCGATCGCCGAACTCGAGGACATGGCCCGGGCCGCCGTCGCCAAGATCCCCAGCGTCGAGCAGAGCGATGTGCACTTCGTGCTGGTGGAGGGCACTCGCCGCATCCTGCCGGAACTGACCGAGGAGCTGTCCGGCTACGGCCTGCAGCAGCTGCGCGAGCGCGACATCGACGTGCGCCTGTCCACCTTCCTCAACTCCTGCGTGGACGGGCACGTGGTCCTGTCCGACGGCACCGAGTTCGACGCCGACACCATCGTATGGACCGCCGGCGTCAAGGCCGCCCCGGTGCTGGCCGACTCCGACCTGCCCATCGAGGGGCGCGGGCGCGTCACCACCCTGCCCACCCTGCAGGTGGCCCGCGACGGCGTCGTCGTAGACGGCGCCTGGGCCGCCGGGGACTGCGCGGCCGTGCCCGACCTGACCAGCCAGGACCCGGCCGCCACCTGTGCCCCCACCGCCCAGCACGCCGTCCGCCAGGCGAAGGTACTGGCCGACAATCTGGCCGCCACGCTCGCGGCCGACCCCGATGCGTCGGTGGAGCTGGCCGGTTACCGCCACGAGAACCTCGGCACCGTCGCCTCCCTCGGCATCGGCAAGGGGGTGGCTCGCATCCTGGGCCATAACCTGCGCGGTCTGCCGGCCTGGACCGCGCACCGCGGCTACCACGTGTACGCCATGCCCACCCTGAACCGGAAGGTGCGCATCATGATGGACTGGTTCGCCGCCGCCGTATTTCGCCGCGACCTGGCCAGCTTCGGTTCGGTGGCCGCACCGGGCGCCGCCTTCGCCGCCGCCGCGGAGCACGACGCCCGGCTGGCCCAGCAGCGTGCGCGGGCCCAGACGGACGCGACCAAGGAAACAGCGGAGTAGGCAGGCCTTACCGGGGCCGTCGTCCCGAGCGTTCCGGACGCGGCGGGACCGGCAGCGCTGGGGTCGGGACGTCGGCCACGTCCGCGGCGGTGGCAATACCGGTGACCGTGCTCATCTGCTCGCTGGTGCGGCGGGAGAGCCGGTCGGCCAGGCGTTGCGCCGCCCAGGACATGCCGAAGTTGAGCGCCACGAAGATGACGGCCGTGACGATCAGCGACGGGATCAGGTTCGCCTTGGCGCTGCCCAACAGGCTGCCTGCGGCCAGCAGCTCGGAGTAGGTGATGATGTATCCCAGGGCCGTGTCCTTCAGGGCCACGATCAGCTGACTGATCATGGCCGGCATCATCGCCACCAGTGCCTGCGGCAGCTCGATGAGCCGGCGCGAGCGGGCCGGCGTGAGCCCAATCGCCAGGGCCGCCTCACGTTGCCCGGAGGGCAGGGAGTGAATGCCGGAGCGAACCAGCTCGGCCACCACCGACCCGTTGTACAGGGTCAGGGCCGTGACCACGCCCCAGAACGCGGCCGAGGTGGCCGGCACGAAGGACGCCTGGGAGAACATGAAGTAGAAGAACAGCATGAGCACCAGGACGGGAACCGCCCGGAAGAACTCCACCACCACGGTGCTGATCCAGCGCACCGGGCGGGCGTCGGCCAGCCGACCCAGCCCGAAGACCACCCCGAAGACGAAGGCGGCCACCAGCGCCACGGCGGCGGCCCGCAGCGTCGCCCACAGGCCCGGCAGCAGGTAGTCGGTCCAGGCGGAGACGGTCAGGAAGGGCGCCCAGCGGGCGGCGGTGAACTGGTCCTTGGCGGCCAGGGCGACGATCACCCACGCCCCAAGCGCCACCAGCACCACGATGCCGATCGCGTTGCCGATGCGCTCGCGGCGCCGGGCCCGGGGGCCGGGCAGGTCGAACAGGAGGGACTGGTCGTTCATCGGGCCACCGCCAGCTTCCGGGACAGAGAGGTTGTGAGCAGTCCGATCGGCAGGACGATGATGGTCCAGCCGATCGCGAAGACGGCGAAGATCGCGAGCAGGTGCTGCGGGGAGAACTCGAACATGTCCGACATCACCGAGGCCGCCTGGGACACGCCCGCGGCCGAGGCGACCGTGGTGTTCTTGGCCAACGCGATCAGGGTGTTGCCCAGCGGGGCCACCGCCCCGCGCAGGGTCTGCGGCAGGATGATCGACCCCATGGTCTGCCCGAAGCCCAGACCGATCGCACGGGCGGCCTCCGCCTGCCCGGGCGGAACGGTGTTCAGCCCCGAGCGCAGCGCCTCGCACACGAAGGTGGCGGTGTACACGCTCAGGCCGATGACCGTCAGCCAGAAGGAGTTGCGTGCCAGCCACTGGTCGCCCCAACGGCCCGAGACGACGATGCCGAGCTGTCCGTACACCCCCAGCGAGCAGGCCAGGATGATCAGGGTCAGCGGGATGTTCATGACGATGTTGGTGAAGGCCGCGGCGAAGCCACGCAGCGAGCCCATCGGACAAACCCGCATGATCATCAGGATGGTGCCGAGCAGGGCGGCGCCGATCGCGGAGAAGAGTGTCAGTTCAATGTTGACGAGGAACGCGCCGAGGACGTCGTACTGGGATAGCAGCTCACCCAATGGCTCTTCCTTTCCTTCCTGCCGATTCCGGGCCGCCTACTCGCACAGCGAGTCGTCGACCGTCGGCGGGTTGAGGGTCGCATCGGGGTCGAAGGCGGTGCCGACGTTGTCCTGAAGCAGCCGGCTCCAGGTGCCCTCGGCGATGATGTCGGTGATCGCCTGGTTGACGGCCAGGCAGCGGTCGGGGTTCCCCTGGGGCAGACCGACGCCGTAGTGCTCCTCGGAGAAGGCGTTGCCGACCACCTGCACCTTGCCCGTGTAATTGTCTTGGGCGGCGAATCCGGCCAGGATGATGTTGTCGGTGGTCACGGCGTCGACGGTGCCGGCGGCCAGGAACTCCACGCACTGGGAGTAGGAGCGTACGGGGAACAGCTGGAGGGTGCCCGTGGAGTAGTTGTCGCGGATCGTCTGGGCGGAGGTGGAGCCCTCCACCGAGCACAGGATGTGGCCATCCATGTCATCGGGACCGGAGATGTCCGAGTCGGAGCGCACCAGCAGGTCCTGCCCGGCGATGAAGTAGGGGCCGGCGAAGGTGATCTTCTCCCGGCGCGCGTCCGTGATCGAGTAGGTGCCGATGACCATGTCCACCTGCCCGTTGCGCAGCATGGTCTCTCGCTGGGCGGAGACGGCCTCCACCCACACGATCTCGTCCTCCTGATAGCCCAGTTTGGCGGCGATGGCACGGCCCATGTCGACGTCGAAGCCGGTGTACTCCGAGCCGTCCTTGAGGCCCATGCCGGGCTGGTCGAACTTGATGCCGATGCGGATGGAGTGCGCGGAGGTGTCGCCGCCGGAGCAGGCGGCCAGTCCCGTGACGCCCAGGGTCAGTCCCAGGAGGACGGCGAGCACGGCCCGGGCGCGGCGCGCCGGCCGGGAGCGGGGGCGCCGCCGTGCGGGCACATCGCGCGGGCTGCGGCGGCGTGAGTGGTTGAGGGGATGCATGCCGACCTCCTATCGGTGGGCGGTGCTAGTGGTGAGCGGATGCGGGACTTCAGTGGGTGATCAGTTTGGACAGGAAGTCCTGGGCGCGCTCGGTGCGCGGGCTGGTGAAGAACTCGTCGGGGGCGGCCTCCTCAACGATGGCGCCGTCGGCCATGAAGACCACTCGGTCGGCGGCCTGGCGGGCGAAACCCATCTCGTGGGTGACGATGATCATGGTCATGCCCTCCGCGGCCAGCTCCGCCATGACGTCGAGGACCTCCTTGACCATCTCCGGGTCCAGGGCGGAGGTGGGCTCATCGAAGAGCATCACCTTGGGACGCATCGCCAGGGCGCGCGCGATGGCGACGCGCTGCTGCTGCCCGCCGGAGAGCTGCGCCGGGAACTTGTTCGCCTGGGAGTCCACCCCCACGCGCTGCAGCAGTCGGTGTGCCTCCGCCTCGGCCTCCGGCTTGGAGACGCCCCGCACCTTGATGGGGCCCAGCGTGACGTTGTCCAGGATCGTCTTGTTGGCGAACAGGTTGAAGGACTGGAACACCATGCCGACCTCGGCGCGCAGCCGGGCGAGCTCCCTGCCCTCCTGCGGCAGTTCCTGGCCGTCGATGCGGATGGTGCCGGAGTCGATCGACTCCAGCCGGTTGATGGTGCGGCACAGGGTCGACTTGCCGGAGCCGGAGGGGCCGAGCACCACCACGACCTCCTGCCGGGTGACCGACAGGTTGATGTCCTTGAGCACGTGCAGGTCGCCGAAGTGCTTGTTGACGCCGACGAGTTCCACGAGCACGTCGTTCCCGCCCGCGGCGGCCGGCGCGGCATCCGTGATGAGTGCGTCGGCGGGGCCGGCGTCGGCGGGGCGGTTGGGCGCGGGCGACGGGGAGGTGCTCATGCGGCTCATGACATACCGCGACCGTGTCGGGAATAGTCCGACCATGTTTCCAACCTGTAACAGGCGCTGTGCGCTGGTGTTACAAATCTCACGGCTGGGGCCCGAGGCGCAGGCCCGGGGCGGCCTGGTTCTGCGGTGGGCGCCGCGGCTTCTAGACTGCACACGATGACCATGCTTGATGTTCCCGCCACCGCCGCCCGCGCCGGCGACGACCTGCGCACTTACCACGTGCGCACGCTCGGCTGCCAGATGAACGTCCACGACTCCGAGCACATGGCCGGCCTGCTGGAACAGGCCGGATATCGCCGTGCCGAGGACGTGCCCGAGGCGGCCGCTCGCGCCACCGCCGCCGGCGACGGCGGCGCCGACGTGGTGATCATCAACACCTGCTCGGTGCGGGAGAACGCCGCCACCCGCCTGTTCGGCAACCTCGGGCAGCTCGCCGCCGTCAAGCGGGAGCGCCCCGGTATGCAGATCGCCGTCGCCGGCTGCCTGGCCCAGCAAATGGGGGAGGGGATCGTGGAGCGGGCGCCGTGGGTCGACGTCGTCTTCGGCACCCACAACATCGATGTACTGCCCGCCCTGCTGGAGCGCGCCCGCCACAACCGCGAGGCGGCCGTGGAGATCGAGGAGTCCCTGAAGGTCTTCCCGTCCACCCTGCCCACCCGGCGCGAGTCCGCCTACGCCGCCTGGGTGTCCATCGCGGTGGGCTGCAACAACACCTGCACCTTCTGCATCGTGCCCTCCCTGCGCGGCAAGCAGCGCGACCGGCGCCCCGGGGACGTGCTGGCGGAGGTGGAGGCCGTGGCCGCCCAGGGGGCCATCGAGGTCACCCTGCTGGGGCAGAACGTCAACTCCTACGGTGTCGGCTTCGGTGAACGCGGCGCCTTCGCCGGCCTGTTGCGCGCTGCCGGCGCCGTGGAGGGCATTGAGCGGGTGCGTTTCACCAGTCCCCACCCCGCCGCCTTCACCGATGACGTCATCGACGCCATGGCCGACACGCCGACGGTCATGCCCAGCCTGCACATGCCGTTGCAGTCCGGGTCGGACCGGATCCTGCGGGCCATGCGCCGCTCCTACCGCACCAAGCGGTTCTTGAACATTCTCGAGCGCGTGCGCGAGCGGATGCCCGAGGCGGCCATCACCACCGACCTGATCGTCGGCTTCCCCGGCGAGACCGAGGCGGATTTTCAGGCCACCCTCGACGTCGTCGAACAGGCCCGCTTCGCCTCCGCCTTCACCTTCGAGTTCTCTCCGCGCCCGGGCACCCCGGCCGCAGGCATGCCCGACCAGGTGCCGATCGAGGTGGTCAAGGAGCGCTACGCCCGACTGGACGAACTGGTGCGCCGCATCACCCAGGAGGAGAACGAGCGTCAGGAGGGCCGCGTCGTCGAGATCCTCGTGGCCGAGGGGGAGGGGCGCCGCGACCAGGCCACGGCGCGCGTCTCCGGACGCGCCGACGACAACCGCCTGGTGCACGCCGCCCTGCCGGCCGGACTGGCTGCGGACGACTACGCCGGCGGCGCCCCGCGGCCCGGCGACATGCTCACCGTCCGCGTCACCCACGGCGCCCCCCACAACCTGATTGCCGACTCCGCCCGCTGCGGCACCGTGCCCGACGGGGCGGCCGTGGATGGTGCGGGCCGAGGCGCCGGGGACCGCATCTGGCTGGACGGCGGCCCCGCCCTGTTCGAGGTGCGGCGTACCCGCGCAGGGGACGCCTGGGAGCGGCGCCGCCGCGAGGCGCACACTGCGCCCGATCCGGATGCTGCGCCCGTGGCCATCGGCATGCCCACCATCCGCGTCGGCGCCTGACTGCCGGCTGGGCCGTAGAAGGACCTCGGCACGAAGTGGCCCTTCGTGTTTGGGGGTGTGGTGGGCTGGCGGGTGGCGGCTGGTGTGCTCGGGTCAGCGGTTGGCGCGTTGGACCGCGAAGCTCTACTTGGACCGCCCTAGACGGGTGAGTCCAGGGGATGTGGTCGGCCACGCCGTAGGGGGTTGGGCTGCGTGGTGCGGGAGCGTCCGTGGGTGGCCCGGCCAGGTCGGTAGTAGTTGCGTGCTGAGGTGGGTAGCACTCCATGTGGTTGGGCGCGGCACGTCGGCGGCGAGGTTGGTGGCGGTGCGTGTCTGCGCACTAGCGCCGGTCTGCACGCAAGGGTGATCCGAGCAGACTCGGCTGACCGCCGTTTTCCCCTGGAAATACGCGGAAGTGGTTTCGCGGCCCGAATCCGGTGACATCGCTCCAGTGTGCAACGAGGCCCTCGTTGCACACTGGAGCACTGTCATGACACCCGGGCCGCAGGTCAAATCCGCACAATTCCGCGGATTCTGTCGCGGCGCTCACTTCTGGAGTGTGCAGACTCACCACAGGGACTCGAACAACACCACTGGGCCAGCCGCCGCCCCGGCCGCCGAGTGGGCGCACTATCATTCTTCCGGCCGTGGCGAGGATTCCTGGTGCCGCTGATCTCGTTCGCCAGGACTGTCCCGCCTCTGACGTACGCGTGTCCGTCTCGCGTACGCGTTTTGGAGGTTTCCTCGCGCCTGGGAGTCGGGGTACTCCAAAACGCGTGCGTGAGAGCAGGAATCGTACGCGAGACGGCAGATCGTACGTCGGCCATGCCGACGACCGACTCCGACACCGGCACGCTAGTCGCCCCGCGCCACGTTTCCGCGCCGGAAGAAGTGGTTCGAGTTCAAGGTGTGAGTGGGCAGCTGCCCCGATGGCGGCGTGGACGTGATGGGTCAGGGTGTCTTGTATGGACAGACGCCAGACGTCGGCGGGTCCGGCTCCGCCATATCGACCGACCTCGGCACGTAAGATCTACCGACCTCGGCGAGGGGCGGTGAAGAGTTCGGCGGGCAGGTCGCGCCAGGTGCGTGAGGTGGCTGCCGAGCCGTCCGCACGCAGCAGGGCGAAGTCGTAGTCGAACCCCGCGGCGGCCAGCCGGGCCGGGTCGGCCACGAACAGCGCCGTGGCCAGCCCGTCGGCGACGGCACAGTGGTCCGCCACCGCCCAGGCGGCGACGACGGCGCTCGCCCCCGTCACGGGCAGGCCCGTGCGCGCATCCAGGATGTGGTGCAGTCCCGGCCCCCAGGTGCGGCGGGATACGCCCGAGGCGCATACCGCCCCGGCGGTCAACTCCACGACGCCGACCACCGTGCCGTCCGGGTCGTCGCCCGCGCTTGCGGGCCGCTCCAGGCCGACGCGCACCGGCTGCTGGCAGCGCACCAACAGGTCGCCGCTGGCGTCGATCACATACTCCTCATGGTCGGCCGCGCGCAGCCAGGCGGCCAGAAGGTCGGCCAGGAAACCCTTGCCGGCGGCACCGACGTCGACCAGGGTCGGCCGGCGCAGCAGCAGTCGATCGCCGTCGTGGCGAGCCCAGGCCGCCCAGGTCGGACGCCCATGGATGGCACCGAGTCGGTGGGCGGCGCCGTCGCGCACCACGAAGCTGTAGTCGGCGTCGTAACCGAGCTCCACCAGGTCCGCGCCGGCCAACGGGTCGATGCGCCCGCCGGTGGCCGCATGCAGCCGGTCGTACAGGTCCAGCAGGGGAGTCGAGCCGGTCGGCAGTGCGAGCGCGACCGTGCCGTCGGGCTCTGGCGCGAGCCGCCCGGCGGCGGCCCGACGCACCAGCGACCCTGGGCGAAAGCGGGACCAGATGTTCTCGAAGGCGTCGATGCGTGCCGTGATCTGTCGACGCAGCGCGGCGGGCAGGGGGGAACGGGTGTGGACGGTCCACCGGCAGCCGGTGGCCTCGAACCGCCAGGCGTGTGCGAGCCCGCCCGGAGCGTACAAAGCACTCATTGCGTCTCCCCGGATCGATGCGACTGGTGGATCATGACGGCCTGCCAGGTCTTAATACAACAGCTTTTGACGAATCTATTTATGTAAGCCTAGTCTTTCGTTTGCAGGTCAGGCTCATCTACTATGTAGAAGGCTTGACTAACGTATCCAGTATGTGAAGGAAGCCGCCAGCATGGCCCATGCCCCGTTTCAGGACCGCCCCGCGCCCCCGCCGGTCCGCGGCGCCGTTGCGCTCGGTGCGCTACTGCTGCTGCTGACCGGGCTGGTATCCGGGCTGTGGCCGACGGCGCACGCGGCCGAGTCCGATACGGACTACGACTCCTGGTCGGCGGTGGCACAGGCCATTTCCACCGAGCTCGACGTCGCCGCCGACTCCTACGCCTCGGGCGACACCTCCGGGGCCGCCGCCGCCTTCCAGCGCGCCTACAACTCCGGCTACGTCGCCTCCAACCTGCAGGTCGTCACCACCGACAACCTCGGCGCCGACGTCGTGTCCGAGCAGCAGCAGGCCTTCACCGACCTGCGACAGGCGGCCTACGCCACCGGCAACCAGGAGACCATAGACTCCGGCGTCACCGACCTGTCCGACTCCCTGACGGGCACCACCGCTCAGCTCGACGAGCTGGCCGACCTGGCCGACCCGCGCACCTACGCCGCCGATCAGGCCGCCACCATCGCCACTCAGCGGGCCGAGCTCCAGGCCAACAAGACCCGCGTCAACGAGGGGCGTGGCGAGCGCAGCTGGGCCGAGGTCGCCGCCGAGATGAACGAACTCATCGACGCCGGCGTGGACAAGGCCGCCGCCGGCGACCGCGAGGGCGGGGCCGCCGACGTCAACAACGCCTACTACGGCTACTACGAGAAGCTCGGCTTCGAGAAGACCGTCATGTCCGCCATCTCCGGCGACCGCGTCTCCGAGGTGGAGAACCAGTTCAAGGTCGTGCGCAAGGCCATGGTGGGTGGCGGCGACATCGAGACGATCACCGCCGACGCCGAGACCCTCAAGGGCTACCTGACCGAGGACGCCGCCACCCTGGACGGCGGGGCCGCCGAGAACATCAGCCCCGTCAAGGCCTTCCTCACCGGCTCCTTCGGGCAGGCCTTCCTGATTCTGCTGCGCGAGGGCCTGGAGGCCATCCTGGTGGTCGCCGCCGTCATCGCCTACCTGCTCAAGGCCGGCATGCGGGACCGGGTCAAGTACATCTACGCCGGCCTGATACTGGGGCTGGCGGGCTCCGGCGTGGTGGCGCTGCTGTTCGCCTGGCTGTACGACTCCGCCTCCGCCCACCAGGAGATCCTCGAGGGCGTGGTGGCGCTGATCGCCATGGTCATGCTGCTGTTCACCTCCAACTGGATGCTGTCCAAGTCATCGGTGGCCTCCTGGAACCGCTACATCAAGGACAAGACCGAGGCCTCCATCTCCGACGGCGGCTTCTGGGCGCTGGCGTCCCTGTCATTCCTCGCGGTCTTCCGCGAGGGCGCGGAGACGGTCATGTTCTACGAGGCGTTGTTCACCATGGACCCCTCCGGCTCGGCCAGTATCTGGCAGGGCTTCGCCGCCGGAGCGGCGGTGCTCGTGGTCATCTTCCTACTCATCCGCTTCACCAGCGTGAGGATTCCGCTGCGGCCCTTCTTCGCCATCACGAGTTTCCTCATGGCCGTCCTCGTCGTGATCTTCGCCGGCGGCGGCGCCCACGCCCTCATCGAGGGCGACATCATCCCGGCAACCTACCTACCGGGGTGGCCCACGTACGACTACCTGGGCCTGTACCCCTACCGGGAGACCCTCCTGTTCCAGGCCTTCATGGCCGCGCTCGTCATCGTCCTGTCCGCCGTGTCCGTGCTGCGTCACCGCCGGGTCGACGCCGCCCGGGCCGCCGCGGACGCGGACACCGACGCCGCGGCCGAGACGGCCGGGGCAACCGAATAAGAAACCCACCAACCGCAAAGGAAGACACCCCATGCGATCCCTCAAACTCGTCAGTGCGGCGGGCGCGCTCGTCCTCGCCGGGACCCTCGGCCTGGCCGCCTGCTCCTCCTCCGACGACGCCGCCGACACCTCTACCGACGCTGCCACCGAGGCGGCCGCGGACGCCGGCAACGACGCCGGATTCGAGGAGTTCAACGTCAACGACTCCCAAGTGGACCAGGAGGCCGAGGACCAGATCAGCGTCAACCTGGTCTACTTCCAGCCGGTCGATATGGAGCCCGCCGGCGCCGCCGGCCTGGCCGCCTCCGACGCCAGCTTCCACATGGAGGCCGACGTCAGTGCCCTGGCCGACAACACCCTCGGTTACGGTGCCGGTGACTTCGTGCCCGGCCTGACCGTGGACTACTCCATCGCCCCGGCCGACGGCTCCGGCGAGGCCGTGGAGGGCACCTTCATGCAGATGAACGCCTCCGACGGCCCCCACTACGGCGCCAACATCGCCCTGGAGGAGGCCGGCCAGTACACGGTCACCATCACCATCCACAGCCCGGAGGAGAACGGCTGGGTGCTGCACACCGACCCCGAGACCGGTGTCGAGGGCCGCTTCTGGAACGAGCCCATCGAGCTCACCTGGGACTGGGACTACACCCCCATGGAGTGGTGACCCCGCGGTGACGGCGCCGCCGTCACGTGGCCCGCAGGCACGGGCGTACATGCACAGCTGACCGGTATCGAGAGGAGAGTACGCGGAGTGTTGGAGCGCTTTGTTTCCGTAGTCGGAGGGGCCACCCTGCCCTTCCTGCTGTACGCCGCTCTGGCCGCCCTGCTGACGCCCGCCGTCGTTGAGGGCTGGACGCGCTCGGGCCGCTGGCGCCTGGCCTCCGCCCTGACCGGTACTGCTGCCGGACTCGTCTTCGCCGTCCTGCGGGCCACCGCCGTCATCGACCGGCGCACGGTCGTCAACATCCCCACCCTCGTCGCCTGTGTGGCGATCGACGCGGCCCTGATCGTCGTACTCGCGCTGCTGGTGCGCCGCCCCACCTGGGGCGCGGACGGTCGGCTGGGTGCGGTCGCCCATCCGGTCGCCTGCCTGGCGGTCGGCCTGGCGTTCTTCCGCGCCGTCCCGAACGTGGTGCTGGGGCTGACCGCCTTCATCGAGCCGGGCGAGGAGGTCCTGTCCTCCGAAATGCTGCTGCGCGTCCTCGGATTCATCGGCGGCTGGGTGGCCGTGGCCCTACTCGCCTTCATCTACTACCGCACGGCCCGCCGCGCCCCGGTGCGTCCCACCCGCGTGACCCTACTGGTCTTCGCGTTCGTGTTCGGGGCGATGCACCTGGCGGAGCTGGCGCGGGTAC
Source organism: Actinomyces glycerinitolerans (assembly GCF_900098745.1). GTDB lineage: Bacteria > Actinomycetota > Actinomycetes > Actinomycetales > Actinomycetaceae > Actinomyces > Actinomyces glycerinitolerans. The sequence continues at coordinate 12,062 of NZ_FQTT01000011.1, read as the reverse complement.
TGCAGTCCACCCACCTGATCCGCCTGAGCGGATCCGCCTTTCGCGCCATGACCTGGGCCACCAACAATGCGGGCGGGATCATCCTGCTCGCGGCGGCCGCCGTGTGGCTCGTGCCCATGGGGTTCGCCCTGGTCCGAGCGGTCGGGCGCACCCCGGCGCAGTCCAATCCGGCCCGCACCCGCGCCCTGCGCGCCGAGCGGCGCCGCTCGCGCCGTTGGGTGCTCGCCTCGGGGCTCGGCTTCGCCGCACTGGTGGCCACCCGGACCGTCGCCGTCGCCAAGGTCAACGAGGTTCCCACCCTGTCCGATCCCGAACCCTACGAGCGCTCCCAAGATGCCGCCGTCGTGTCCGCCACCCTCCTGGCCGACGGCCACCTGCACCGCTTCGCCTACGAGGCCTCCGGCGGCACCGAGGTCCGCTTCATCATGATTCTGAAGAACGGCGGCGCCTATGGGGTGGGACTGGACGCCTGCGAGTCCTGCGGGCCGGCCGGCTACTACGAGCGCGACGGCAAGATCATCTGCAAGCGCTGCGACGTGGCCATCAACCCCGCCACCATCGGCTTCAAGGGCGGCTGCAACCCCATCCCCATCGACTTCACCGTCGCCGACGGCGCCGTATCCGTGCCCCTTTCCGCCCTGGAGGACAGCGCGGAGGTGTTCGCCTGACGTGTTCTTCGCCCGCCTACTGCACCGCTCCTTCACCCGCCAACTGTGGCGCCGCTCCCTGGTCGGTCTGACCGTGGCGCTTTGCGCCTCCATCTCCGTGGCCATGCTCGGCGTCGTGCTCGACGTCGGCGACAAGCTGAACGCCGAGCTGACCGCCTACGGCTCCAACATCGTGGTCCAGCCCAAGGCCGACGCCGTCGTCTCCAGCCTGTACGAGACCGAGGAGACCACCGAGGCCACCGCCTTCATCGACGAGGCCGAGGTGCCGAACATCAAGACGATCTTCTGGGCCTACAACATCGTCGACTTCGCCGCCGAGCTCACCGGCCGCGTCGACGTGGCCTCCGCCTCCGCCCAGGCGCAGGATCTGGCCATCACCGGCACCTGGTTCGACAAGGAGCTGAATCTGTCCACCGGGCAGACCACCACCGCTGGAGTCACCACCCTGCGCTCCTGGTGGACCCTGGAGGGCGCCTGGCCCGCCGACGACGCCGACGAGGCGGTCGTCGGCTCCACCCTCGCCCAGCGTCTGGGCGTCACCACCGGCGACACCCTCACCCTGTCCACCGCGAGCGGCGAGCGGGCCCTGACCGTCACCGGCGTGTACACCTCCGGCGACGATGACGACGACTCCCTGTACGCCCCGCTGGCAGTGGTTCAGGAACTCACCGGGCACGTCGGTCAGGTCGACGAGGTGGAGGTCAAGGCGCTGACCACCCCGGAGAACGACCTGTCGCGCAAGGCGGCCCGCAACCCCAATGTGCTGTCCGCCTCCGAGTGGGAGACCTGGTACTGCACGGCCTACGCTTCCTCCATCACCTACCAGATCGAGGAGGTCATGCCCGGCGCCGTCGCCAAGCAGGTGCGCCAGGTGGCGGCCGTCGAGGGCAAGGTGCTGGAGAAGACTCAGGCGCTGATGATCCTCATGACCGCTCTCAGCCTGGTCGCCGCGGTGCTGGCCGTCGCCTCCCTGACCAACGCCTCCCTGGTGGAGCGCACCAGCGAGTTCGCCCTGCTCAAGGCGGTGGGCGCCTCCTCCGCCTCCATCAACCGGCTGATCCTGGCCGAGACCGCCGTCATCGGGGTTATCGGCACGGCCGTCGGCGCGGCGGCCGGATCCGGGATCGCCCAACTGATCGGGCGGGTGGTCTTCGGCTCCTCCATCACCATGCGGCCCATGGTGTACGTGCTGGTGTCGGTGCTGGTGGCGCTGGTGCTGGTGATCGCCACCGCCTCCTCATTGCGGACCATCCTGCGGATTCAGCCGGCAACCGCCCTGCACAAGCGGTGAGGAGGAACATGAGTACTCGCTCCGGCATCGGCCGGCCCATGACCAATCGACGCATGTTCGCCACCATGCTCATCGGCGCCATGCTGCGGCGCCGCTCCCGCGCCCTGTCCGCGATCGGCTCATCCGTGGTGGGCGCCGCCACCCTGTTCTGCCTGGCCTCCATCTGCCTGGCCGTACCCGCCCAGATGAGTGCCGAGATGCGCCAGTACGGCGCCAACCTGATCGTCACCCCCATTGACGCCGAGGCGGCTTCAACCACGAATGACTCCGCCACGACAGCCGCCACGGACGCGGCCGCCGCGACGGCGAACGCCGACGGGGCGGGGGAGAGCCCGACCTCGACCGCACGCATCAGCGCCGCCGACTTGGCGCTGGTGGACGCCGCCGTCGCCGCGGCCACCGACACCACCACCGAGCAGCTGGCCACCGCCGCCTACCGCTACGAGACCATCCGCATCAACCGTTCCCCCTACCTGCTGGCCGGCATCGACGTCGACGCCGTGCGCGCGCTCAACGGCCACTGGGAGATCGACGGCGACTGGCCGCAGGCCGGGCAGGTGCTGATCGGGCTCAATGTGGCCGAGAACGCCGGGTTGAAGATCGGCTCCACCGTCAACGCCGAGTACCTGTCCAGCGACAACCTCGCCTCCGTCGGGGAGGGCGACGGCGATGCCGGGGCCTCGGCCTCCAGCTCGGCGACCGCCGCCACCGGCGACCCGGCCAAGTCCGATGAGACCGCCGCGGGCCAGGCCCAGTGGCGGGTGTCCGGCATCGTCGACACCGGCGGGGAGGAGGACGACATCGTCTACGTCCCCACCGCCGCGCTCGAGTCGCTCACCGGCACCGTCGACGCCGGCTACGACGTGGTGGAGTTCTCCGTCGACACCTCCGCCGCCGGCGTGGATGAGGCCGCCGCCGCGGTGACCGATTCCGACGCCGCCGGACGCGTGGCCGCCCAGCCGGTCTCCAAGATCTCCAGCGGGGACACCCGCATCATCACCATGCTCAACACCCTGTTCTGGGTGGTGGCCGTGGTGGTGCTGGGCCTGACGCTGGTGGGGGTGTCCACCACCATGACCGTCGTCGTGGCCGAACGCCGCAACGAGATCGGCCTGCGCAAGGCGCTGGGCGCCTCCGGGGGGTCCATCGCCACCGAGTTCTTCGCCGAGGCGGCCCTGCTGGGACTGATCGGCGGGCTGGTCGGCACCGCCATCGGTTATGGGCTGGCCGTCGCCGTCGGCCTGGGTGTGTTCGACCGCCCCATCGGCTTCAGTTGGTGGCTGGCGGCCGCCTCCGTCGCATTGACTACGCTGGTCGCCGTCGTTGCCTCATACTCTCCGGTGCGCCGCGCCTCGCGCATCGACCCCGCGCTCGTCCTCAGAGAGGAATGACATGACCGACACGCTCACCGCGCCGCGGACCGGCTCGCCGGACCAGGGCGCCGATGTGCTGCTCGAACTGCAGCACGTGTCCAAGATCTACGGCGACCTGCACGCCGTCGACGACCTCAGCCTGCAGGTGCCGCGCGGGCAGTGGCTGTCCGTCGTCGGCTCCTCCGGCTCCGGCAAGACCACCCTGATGAACATCATCGGCTGCATGGACACGCCCACCCGCGGCTCCGTGCTCCTGGACGGGCGCGAACTCGGGCGGCTCAACGCCTCCCAGCTGACCGACATCCGTAAGCACGTCATCGGCCTGGTCTTCCAACAGTTTCATCTGATCCCACACCTGACCGCCATTGAGAACGTCATGGTCGCGCAGTACTACCACTCCATGACCGATGAGAAGGAGGCGCTGGCGGCCCTGGAGAACGTGGGCCTGGGGGAGCGCGCCCACCACCTGCCCTCCCAGCTGTCCGGCGGCGAGCAGCAGCGCGTGTGCATCGCCCGCGCACTGATCAACCATCCGCAGCTCGTACTCGCCGACGAGCCCACCGGCAACCTCGACGAGGCCAACGAGCAGCTGGTCCTGGACATCTTCGCCCGCCTGCACGCCGCCGGCACCACCCTGATCGTGGTCACCCACGACGCCCACGTCGCCTCCTGCGGACAGCGCCAGATCCTGCTCAACCACGGGCGCCTGGTGGGGGAGAAGCACAACGTCGGCGGTGCCGGGCGCCGCGAGAGCGACATGCTCGACTTCGGACAGGGCGAGCCGGACACCCGGGCGGGCGACGCCTCCGCGCTCCGCGGCGAGGAGGCGCAGTCATGAGGCGGCGCGCGCTGGCCGCCGTCGGCGCCGTTCTTGCCACCGCCGGCCTGACCGGCTGCGGTGGCGGGGAGGTCACTCCCGCGCAGGACGAGTACGCCGGCCGCGCCCAGACCGAGAACCCGACGGCGCAGCCCGCCACCACCGCCGGAGCGGAGGCGCCCACCGCCTCCGCCACCCCCACCGGGGGCCCCTACGCCGACGGCGAGTACACCGTCAGCGAGGCCTACGGGGTGGTGGACGACGTGGTGGAGGAGGACTCCATCGACGTCACCCTCAGCCTGCAGGGCGGCTACATCACCGACGTGTCCGTCACCGGGCACGCCCTGACCGGCACGTCCAAGAACTACATGGCGGACTTCGTGGAGGAGATCGACGACGCGGTGGTCGGCCGCAGCATCGAGGACGCGCACGTGACCGCCCTGGCCGGGGCGTCCAAGACCTCCGCGGCCTTCAACGACGCCGTCGACGCCATCGCCGCCCAGGCCGCCGAGGCCTCCCGATAACGAAACGCGCGGGCGGCGGGAGAGGTTGGGGCTCGGCTACCATCCGCGGCCCTCGTGCCTCGGGCCGCTCCCGCCAGCCCCGCCACGCCTTCGCCCCAACCTCTCCCGCCGGTTGCGTGCCGCGCAGCCGTCCGCGAAGCCACATGGGAAACACTCGGGCTGCCCGTTACGCTGGTGTCATGCCGCAGTTCGAACCCGCCAGCGCCGCCGACGCCCCCGCAGCCCCGGCTCCGGTGGACGTCGACCGCGTCATGGACTGCGTGCGTCGCCTGGGCCTGCGCTTCTTCCTCGACGATGAGGGCGACGTCGGTATCCCCTGGCGCTACGTCACCGTCCACGCCATCTTCCAGGGCGACCGCGCCCTGCAGCTGCGCGGCGTGTGGCACCGCATCGCCGACACCGAGCACCTGGCTGAACTGCGCCGCCTGGTGGAGGACTGGAACGCCACCCGCATCGGTCCCAAGGCCTACCTGACGATTGCCGACGGCGGCGTGGTGCGGCTGCACGGGGAGGTCACCTATCCGCTGGGCGCCGGCATGACCGACGCGCAGCTCGAGGACTTCATCTTCACCGGCTGCCGGCTCATCGTCGCCCTCATGCGGGAGGCGGAGGATGTCTTCCCGGACCCCATCCGCGGAAGGCTGGAGCCATGAGCCGTCGGCCCGGCCGGCGTTGGACCGGTTTTATCGCCCGCCTGTTCGGCAAGTCCTGGGATGAGCGCGTTCCCGGCGACCAGGACAACCCGCCCGACGTGCGGCAAATCCACCGCGAGGGCGGGCGTCGGCTGCGCCACCCCGGGCCGGTGGACCTGTCCGACTTCGACATCGACTACCCCGAGCGCGTCGACACCCGAGCCGACTCGCAGTCCGGCTCGGCGCAGGTCGCCCGCGGCCGCGGGCTCGACAACGGCGAATTGCCCACCCCACTGACCCTGGATCGCATCGAGGCCATGCTCACCGGTCCGATGGGCTACGGGGTGCGCCGGCACCGCGAGGATGGCCACGTATGCCTGCTGGGCACTTGGGACGGCTTCCCCTTCGTCATTGAGATTCCCGAGGGCCACGACGACTGGCTGCTGGTGTCCGGCGACTGGGAGAAGCCGGCCGGTGGGAGCGAACGCGACGAGCTGGCGGCCTCCGTCAACGACTGGAACCGCGACAAGTACTTCCCGACCGTCGCCCTCGTGGACACTCCGGCCGGCCCGCTGGTGCGTGCCACCTACCTGGTGGGGATGGAGCCGGGCGTCACCGACGCTCAGCTGCGCCTGCATCTGGACACCGCCCTGTCCTCCTGCACCCAGGCCCTCAGCCGGGTCCAACCCCTGCTGCCCGAGCTGTGAGCGCCCAGATCCCGCCGGTGCAGGTGGCGGTGGTCGGTCCCACCGCCACCGGTAAATCCGAGCTCGCCCTGGACCTGGCCGATGCCCTGGGCGGGGCGGCCGAGATGGTCAACGCCGATGCCTTCCAGCTCTACCGCGGCATGGACATCGGCACCGCCAAGCTCCCCTTCGCCGAGCGCCGCGGCTACCCCCACCACCAACTCGACGTGCTGGACGTGCGCCAGGAGGCCAGCGTCGCCGGCTACCAGTTCCATGCCCGCGCCGACCTAAAGGGCATCACCGAGCGCGGCAACCGGGCCGTCATCGTGGGCGGCTCCGGGCTGTACGTGCGCGCCGTCACCGACGCCCTGGACTTTCCCGGCACCGACCCCCGGCTGCGTGCCGCGCTGGAGGAACGCGCCCGAGTCGAGGGCACCGCCGCTCTGCGGCAGGAGCTGCAACGGGTGGACCCGGAAGCCGCCGCGCGCATTGAGCCGGGCAACACGCGGCGCATTGTGCGCGCCCTGGAGGTGGTGCGGCTCACCGGCCGTCCCTTCTCCGCCTCGCTGCCCCGCTACGCCGACCTCGTCCCCACCGTGCACCTGGCGCTGCGCTGGGACCGCGACGTCCTGAACCGGCGCATCGACGTGCGCGCCGAGACCATGTTCGCCTCCGGCCTGCTGGAGGAGACTGCCGGCCTGCTCGAGGACGGCCTGCGGGAGGGCCCGACCGCGCCGCGCGCCATCGGCTACGCCCAGGCCATCGCCGTACTCGACGGCCGCATGTCACGATCGGAGGCGGTCGCCGCCACTGCCGCCGCCACCCGCAAACTCGCCTCCCGGCAGCTGAAGTGGTTCCGCCGCGACCCGCGCGTGCACTGGCTCGACGTCGCCGCCAACGGGGTCACCTGGGCGAGTGGGGAGCGTGCGCGCATCGTCGCCGAAGCCGCCCGCCTCGTGCAGGCGGCGGAGACCCACGCCCGGGCCGGACAGTGACAGCTCCGGTTAGGCAATAGGGTGACCCCATGACCATTGCCCCCGGCCTGGCCGGCCGCACCCTCATCAAGGGCCACGCCGCCGGCTCCGACCTCCTGCTGCTCGTCGACCCCGAGCGGGAGGCCGCCTTCACCGCCGCCGACGTCGCCGCAGTCTGCGACCCGCACACGGGCCTGGGCGCCGACGGCCTGGTACGGGTAGTGCGCACCGCCGCCCTGCCCGGAACCGGGGCGTTCCGCGCCGCCGTCCCCGAGGCCGAATGGTTCCTGGACTACTACCGCCCCGACGGCGCCCCCACGGCCGGCGCCGCACCCACCTACGGCGACGCCTGCCGCCTGCTGGCCGCCGTACTGGACGCCGAGGGCCTGGTGTCCCTCGCCGACGGCGCTGCCATCACCATCGGCACCCGCGGCGGTGCCCGCACCGTCACCCGCCTGGGCGAGTTGTGGGCCGTCGACGTCGGCCCCGCTCACCTGGCGGAGGTGACCGATCCGGCCGCGGACGCCGCCGCGGAGGGCTGGGACACCGCCGTGTCGATCCCGGGCCTGGCCGGGGAACGGGCCGCCCTCAGCCTGAACCTGTCGGGCCGGCACGCCGTCGTCGCCGTCGAGCAGGAGGCCGAGTTGGATGCCGCCGAGCTTGGCGATCCCGCCGCGAGCGAGTCGATCGCCTACACTCCGGCGCCGCTAACGCCTCCGACCCTGGAACTGTTGGTGCCGCTTGGCGAACACGCCGACCCGGAGACCGGCACCACCGTCGGTCGTGCCCGCGTGCGCGTGTTGACGCCGGGCGTTGGGGAGGTGCGCGCCAGCGCCGAGGCCAGCTGCGCGGCGGCGCTGGCCCTGCATGAATGGACCGGTAACGGTGCGCCCGCGGACTATCTGCTGCGCCTGCCCGGCGGCGAGGTCGGCGTGCACGTTGGCGCCGCCCCGCTCACCGACGGCGCCTCCCCGGTACTCACCGGACCGGTGAACCTGGTCGGGCGGATCACCCTTGCTTGAGCGCACGGCGGCCCCCGCCCCGGCCACCGTGAACACCGCCCGCCCCACGCCCGGCGGAGGAGCCGGCCCGGCGACCATCGCCACCACCGGACTGATGCTGTTCGCCCTGTTCTTCGGCGCCGGCAACCTGGTTTTTCCACCGGTCCTGGGCGCGTCGGCCGGCGCACACCTGCCCGCCGTGTTGGTCGGGTTCCTGGCCACCGGGGTGGTGGCGCCGCTGGCGGCCGTGGTTGCCGTGTCCACCTCCGGAGAGGGGATCGTGGGCCTGGCCCGGCGCGTGGGGCCGCGCTTCGGTGCGCTGATGCCGCTGGCGGTCTACCTGTCCATCGGTCCGCTGTACGCGGTGCCGCGGGTGGCCACCGTCTCCTATGAGCTGGCCATTCGCCCGCTGCTGGGCCTGGCAGGGGTCGACGCGGGCCACTGGGCGCTGCCGGCCCATGCGGCAGTCTTCTTCACTGCGTCTGTGGCGGTGGCGGCCCGGCCCAGCCACCTGGCCGACACGATCGGCCGCTGGCTCACCCCCGCGCTGCTGGCGCTGATCGCCGTGCTGTGCACGGTGGTGGTCGCCTCCCAGCCGGTGGTGACGCGTTCAGCCGCGCCGGACTACGCCGCCGCTCCCGTCGCCACCGGGCTCACCCGCGGCTACTTGACCATGGACGTGCTGGCGGCAACCGTCTTCGGCATCGTGGTCATCACCACGCTGCACGGCCGGGGCCTGCGCACCCCGCGCGCGGTGGTGCGGGCCACCGCCGCCTCCGGGGCCCTGGCCGCGGGCCTGCTGGCAGCGGTGTATGTGGGGCTGGCCCTGATCGGTGAGCGCACCCCGGGCGCCGCCGACGACGGCACCGCCCTGCTGCGTGCGGCCGCGGCCCGGGCACTGGGCGACTGGGGGGTAGTGATCTTCGCGGCCATCGTGTTGCTGGCCTGCCTGACCACCAGCGTGGGGCTGCTGTCCGCCTGGGCCGGTTACGCCACGGCGGCGCCGCCCGCCCTGCCGGTCCCGGCGCGGCTGCGCCCGCATGCGCAACTGCTGGCCGGCGCGGTCATCTCCTTCGGCCTGGCCAACCTGGGCCTGCGCGCCATGATCGCGGTCATCACGCCGGTGACGCTGCTGCTGTATCCCGTGGCGATCACGCTGGTGCTGGTCGCGCTCATCGACGCCGTCGCCCCCGGACACCTCCGGGCCGCCTACCGGGTGCCAGTGGGCGTGGCCGGGCTGCTGGGGCTGGTTGCGGCCCTGGCCGGCTTCGGGGTGGATGCTCCCGCACAGCTGCTGGCGGCCACCGGCCACTGGAATGACACCACCGGTTGGATCCTGCCTACGCTCGTGGCCGGCGCCCTGGGGATTGCTGCGGACCTGCGCTCCGGGCGCTGGGGTCGCACCGCCTCCGGGCACTGATGGAGCACCGCCTGCCCAGGGGATACGGGCACCTGCGGGAGTTCGCCCAGGGATTGGTGTCAACACACCGGCCGTTTGACTATAGCCGTGGCGGCCTACTCCCCGTAGGCTGGGGCGGTGTCCGCGCGTGGCGGGCGCACCCGAAAACGGGAGGGAATCCAGGTGGCACGCAGCGCTGAGAGCGTCGACCTTCTCAAGTGCTCCTTCTGTGGCAAGAGTCAGAAGCAGGTCAAGAAGCTCATCGCGGGACCAGGCGTCTACATCTGCGACGAGTGCATCGAACTGTGCAACGAGATCATTGATGAGGAACTGGGCGCGTCCAGCTCCGGTGTCCCGCTCGAACTGCCCAAGCCGCAGGAGATCTTCGACTTCCTGAACCAGTACGTCATCGGCCAGGAAGACGCCAAGCGCGCCATGAGCGTGGCCGTATACAACCACTACAAGCGCGTCCAGATGCGTGAGCGTGCTGTCGCCGAGGGGGACGGGCTGGAGCTGGGCAAGTCCAACATCCTGCTGCTGGGGCCCACCGGCACCGGCAAGACACACCTGGCCCGTACCCTGGCCCGCCTGCTGGACGTGCCCTTCGCGATTGTCGACGCCACCGCCCTGACCGAGGCCGGCTACGTGGGCGAGGACGTGGAGAACATCCTCCTCAAGCTCATCCAGGCCGCAGACGGCGACGTCAAGCGCGCCGAGAAGGGCATCATCTACATCGACGAGATCGACAAGATCGGCCGCAAGGCGGAGAATCCCTCCATCACCCGCGACGTGTCCGGGGAGGGCGTGCAGCAGGCCCTGCTGAAGATCATCGAGGGCACCACCGCGTCGGTGCCGCCGGGCGGCGGACGCAAGCACCCCCACCAGGAGTTCCTGGAGATCGACACCACGAACATCCTGTTTATCGCCGCCGGCGCCTTCTCCGGCATCGAGGAGATCGTCCGCCAACGCCGTCGCCGCGAGGCCGGCGCCCAGAACGTGGGCTTCGGTGCCACTCTTGCCAAGGAGCAGGGTGAGGACGTGTTCGCCACGCCGGTGCGTCCCGAGGACCTGCACAAGTTCGGGCTCATCCCCGAGTTCATCGGTCGGCTGCCGGTGATCGCCACCGTGCACGACCTGGGCGTGGACGAGTTGGTGCGGGTGCTGACCGAACCGAAGAACGCCCTACTGACCCAGTACAAGTACCTGTTCAGCCTCGACGGTGTGGAACTGGAGTTGACGGACGAGGCCATCCGGGCCATTGCCACCCTCGCACTGGAGCGCAAGACCGGTGCTCGCGGGCTGACCAGTATCGTGGAGGAGGTGCTCGGGCAGGCCATGTTCGAGGTGCCCTCCATGCCGGAGGTCGGCCGCGTCGTCGTCGACGCCGACGCCGTGCGTGGCATCGGCAGCCCCCGTTACGAGCACGGCAGCGGCACACTGTCGGCCACCTCCAAGGGCAGGACCCGCACCGCATGAGCAGCCAGCCGCCGCAGCCGCAGGCAGGACCGGGGGCGCCGTCGGGCGCGCCCGCCCCGGTGCCGCCGCAGCTGGCGGCCTACCGGGCCACCATTGACAACCTCGACGCCGCCCTCATCCACCTGTTGGCGGAGCGCTTCCGCTGCACCCGGCAGGTGGGCCGGCTCAAGGCGGAACTACACCTGCCACCCTCGGATCCGGCTCGTGAAGAGCAGCAGGTGGCCCGGCTGCGGGCGCTCGCGGAGGAGGCGGGCCTGGACCCGGTGTTCGCCGAGAAGTTCTTCGCCTTCATCGTCGCCGAGGTGATCCGCCACCACGAGGCCATCCGGGACGGCAAAGAAGGAGACGAGTGAGCCTTTCCCGGCTCCCATGCGTCCTTCGTGGGGCGCAGAACCGATAGGACTGACGGCGGCTTTCCGAGTTCTTCGTGCTTGAGGGTACCCTGGGCTGTCGGTGGTGGTTGGCGCGCGTGTCCCGGTAGCGCGGCACGTGGCGCGATTGGTGGGAGTGCGCGTTGGCTGGGAGAGCGCGCGGTGGATCATGCCCGACGGTTCGCGCCCTCGCCCGACGGTTCGCGTGTTGCGGTCGGCGATTCGGCAGTTCCTGCGACGGTTCGTGGGGTAGATGCCCGAACCAGCTAGAAGACCGGGACGCGCCGGGCTGAAGCACTACGTTCGCGTCGATGACCCGTTATGTGCCCGGTGGTGGTGATGCTCACCCCGCCCCTATGTATGTGTTGCACGACCCGGGGCCGCGTTCCACGACCTTGGTGTGTGTTGCACGACCACCCCGGGGTCGTGGAATGTGCACCAGGGTCGTGCAGTGTCGCCCAGGGTCGTGCAAAGACACCGCCCCCGCGGGCCGCCGGTCCAAAGCACGAGCTCTGGGCGTGGGCGTGGTGTCGACGATCAGACCTGACTCCTGACAGGTCGCTGGGGTGATCGGGGTTTTTCGTTGGTGTGGTGCGGTTGGGTTGGTGGTTGTGGGGCACTAATCCGGTGGGCGGTAGAGTGATGGTGTGTGAGCCCGTATGTTCGTAAGGTGCGTACCGCTTCTGGTGCTACGGCGGTGCAGATCGTGGCTAAGGAGCACGGGGTGCGCCGGGTTGTGGAGCACCTGGGCTCGGCGCACGATGAGGCGGAGCTGGCGGCCCTGATTCAGGCTGGGCGGGAGAAGATCCGGGGAGGCCAGGGGGGTGCTGGACCTGGCCGGCCTGACACC
>NZ_FQTT01000006.1:7002-11899 GCF_900098745.1 Actinomyces glycerinitolerans | reverse complement strand
CAGGTTGCCACATACCAGTAGCCCTCCTCGTCGTCCGCATAGGACTCATAATCGGGGTAACGAGCCTTCTGCTCCTCCAGCCCTTCCGGGTCGGGATTGTTATTGTTGCGGTGGTACATGTCGGATGCTGCGCCGTCTGGTGAATCAAGCCACTTAGCTGTCTCAGCTCCCGACAGACCCTCCATGTACCAGCAAACCGGATGCACGCTCGCCGTTACCGCCTGTGAGGAGACCGTGCCACCATCACCGCCGGAGCCGTCCGCCCCGGCCGGCGTGTACTGCGCAGACACCGCAATCTGCACCGAACCATCCCCGCCCTGCGAAACCGAACCAGAAGCCGCAGAAGACGAACCGACATCGGTATCGGTAGCTCCGCCTCCTAGAGCGGCGGCAGGGGCGCCGATGGTACCGAACCAGAGCCCCAAGGTCAGAACCAGGATGATTACCGGAATAAAGCGATTCATGGGTCACACCACGCATTCATTGGTGGAGAGCGTTTCCTCGACGGAGGATTTCCAGGTGTCATCTTCGCTCGTCATAGTGACTAGTATGTCGTAACGATAGTGCGATTCGTTCGTACTTATGTCTTGTCCTGACGCGTCGTATGTTGTGATGCCGGAAAGGTCTTCGCATACGCGCACTTCGGCTGTACTCTGGGAGGTGTCGAAGGTGACGACTGCCACTTCGCTGACCGCTATACGCACCGTTCCCTGATCTATCTTGCCGTTTAGGTTCTCGAAGTTCTCCGTTATGGTTGTCAGGACATCGCCGGTAGCAACGGCTTGTGCGTTTTCTATGCCGGTGCCGGTGAACCAGATGTTCCAGGTGACCTGGTCGTAGTTGATGAAGGCCTTCAGGACTTCGGTCTGCTGCTCGTCCAGGTCTTCAGGGATGGAGGTGACTTCGTAGCGGTCGGTGGACAGCGACTCCGCAGTGACTATGCCCGCGGCCTCTGCAGAAGCCGCGGCCGACGCGGACGCCGCCGCAGCGGCCGCGGACTCAGACGCCTCCGCCGACGCCGCCGCGTCCGGATCATAGGTGGGGATATTCAGGGGGTTGTCGTCCGAGTCGGAGGAGCATGCGGCGAGGGGTGTGCAGGTCAGGAGGAGGGCCAGCAGGCCTGCTGTCAGGCGGCGTCGGTGGGTGTCGGTGGGAGGGGGTGGGGTCCGCATGGTGGGTGGTCTCCTTGTTGGAGTGAGCGTCGGCTGGTGGCGGTGTTAGTTGTTGGGGGTGTTGGTGGGTGTGGGTGAGGGCAGGGGTGTGGGGTAGGCGTAGTAGGGGCGGGCTTGTTCCATGGTTTTGTCTAGGCCGGGGATGGGCTGGTCTTGGCAGAGCCAGGGGAGGGCTGATTGGGTCAGGGCGATGAGGTTTTCTCGCATGTCCCCTGCCATCAGCGAGCCGTGGTTGATGGTTAGGGCGAGGTAGTGGTCCCCGCAGGTGAACACGGTGCTGCCGTAGTCGTACTCGGCGCCGGGGCTGGAGGTGCGGGCCTCGCCCTGCCCGTCGATGCCGTCGAAGGTGAACGTGGATTCCTCCCGCCCCGAAGCCAGAAAATACCATGGGTCGCTGTCGTCGTACACGTACCAGAACTCCGAGGAAAAAACGATGCTTTCTCGGTCGGGATGCTCAACACGGCATTCAGAGGCTCTGATTGGGCTGCTGGGGTAGGTATCGATGGTGATGTTGGGGCCGAACATGGCGTGAAGGGATGAGTCGGGGATACCGGCGCAGGTGTACTTCTCGTCCTCACCGGTGGGTGCGGTGGTGGGTACTACCGCGGCTGTGGGTAGGGTGGTGGGCTGGTTGCCGGGTAGTAGGGAGCAGGCGGCCAGTGCCAGGCAGCAGGACATGAGTGCCACCAGGCTGGCTAGCGCGCGGCGTTGCGACGCGAATGGCATGCCGCGCCTTGCGCTCCTGCCCTGGTATTCGGCGGATTCGGCCGCGGGTGATGGTGCTGGTGGCATGGTAGGTCCTTTACGGGAGGATTGTTGCCTGACGCAGGTTGAGGTCTTGCTACCACTCGCCGTCCGGTTCAGCGTCTTCGCCATCGGGATTGGAAGCGTAGTACCCCTTGTTGAACTCATCTTCTCTGGTTTTGGTGAAGTCGAGGCCGGATTTTGTGGGGCTGTAGAGCTTTTTGCCGATCTCCTCCAGACCGACACCGAAGTCGTAATCGGTGAGTTGCTCTGGGGTCATGTTCTCGGTGAGGTTGTTGCCGTCCCGGTCGATGACTTTGAGGGAGTCGACACTGGTGCCGTCACGTTCGAGGGTGGCTTTGAGATCCTCAGGGGTGTATAGGCCGGAGTTGAGTAGGGCCAGGGTGATCTGGCGGTTGTTGTCGGCGGCCGCGGTGTTCCTGGCGTGTACCGCCTGGCTGCTGGCGTCCTCGGCGTTGTCGGTGCCGAAGGGATCGCTCACGTCGATACCGAGAGATGCCGCTGGGCCGACGACGGGTATGAGGCCGACCAGGGACGAGGCGATGGTGTTGGCGTCCTCGTTGGCGGAGTCCTTCTTCTTACCCAGGGCGATGAGCTGTTGGGCGGAGGCGCCGGCGAAGAAACCGTTGGTCCGACTCTGTGCCGTCACGGCGTTCTTGACGGCGGCGGTCTCACCGGTGGCGTTGTACTGGTTGACGGCGTCCTGGAGCTGCTGGGTGTGGTAGTCGGTCATGGCGCCGCCCAGGTGGGCCGAGGCCCACTGGTCCATGGTGACCTGGCCGATGAGGTTGGTCAGCGCCCTGTCTGTGAACTTCGGATAGTAGGTCGTGGTGCCGTCGGCGTTGACGTTGCTGCCCAGTGGTCCGCCCGTGTTGCCCAACTCGGTGGAGGCGTCTATGCCTTGGGGGTAGCGGGCCATGACCGCGGCGACGGACTGGCGGGCCTCGGGGGACAGGTTCAGGGGATCGGTGCCGGAGCCGAGGCCGTTGAGGATGCCGGAGGTGGCGGTGGTGCGGGCGGAGTCCTTGTACTGCCTGGCAGGGTCGGCCATGCCCGTGGAGGGGAGCCGGTCGATCTGGTTGGCGAGCATCGCCCAGTCGGCGGTCCAGGACTGGTTGTCCAGGCCGGTGGTCTCAATGAGCTGTTGGATGCGCCTGGCGTGCTCGAGGGACTGGGAGGTGGCGACCGGGGTGGTAGAGCCGTCCGGGTTGGTGACCAGCCACTCGGTGGCCACATCGGGGTTGCCGGTCATGGCATGCACCACCCCGAACAACGGGTTCGCGGCAGACCCGACCGGCTGTTTGGAGACGCTGGTGGGGTTCCAGAACTCGCTGTTCCATGGCTTGGCCTGCTCGGGGCTGTAGCTCTCCAGCCGGGTGGCGAGCGTGGCCAGGAGGGCGTCGTTGTAGTTGAGGCCGATGTCCTCGGGGGTGCCGTCGGAGTCGATGTCGGCGGGCCGGGACGCGGCGAGCATCTGGTTCAGCGAGGCAATACGCAGGTCCTTGCCCTTCTCCTCGGCGTAGTCCACCAGCCGGTTGGCGTAGGCCTCGGCCTTGGCGTCGTCCCAGGTCAGTGAGGCGGTGGCCAGCACGTGCCCCAGAGCATCAGCCAAGTCCTTGCCCGCGTTCGGACGGTCGCTGGTGGTGGTGCCCTGGAAATCAGACTTGGTAGTGAATTGATCCTGGATGTCGGTGGGTAGGTCCAGCAGGCGGCCGGGTCCGATGTTGTTAAGGATGGTGTTGGCGTATACCGAGTCGTCCTGATTGTTCTGGACGCGCTCGATGAGCTCGTCCCATTCTTCTGGGGTGCAGCCGTTGATGGAGTAGTCCACCATGGTCTGGGCGTCGGCGCGGGCCTGGTTGACCTTGTCCACCTGGTTGTACGTGGTGACGTTCTCGGCGGTGTCCTCGGTGCCTTCGGGCAGCCAGTAGCAGATCGTGCCGTCCGCGCCGGTGGTGGTTATGCCGCCCTCGTTAGCGGCCTTAGCAGCATCCAGACGCGCCTGCAGAGAGTTGATCTCAGTCTCCAGGGCGGCAGCGTGCTCGCCGGCCGTGTTGGAGCGCCCGCTCAGCTCGGCGGGATAGTCCTGTATCCGGTTGGTGCTGGTTACCGTCTCCCAGCTGGTCTCGGACTGGTCCTTGTAGTCGGTCAGCTTGTCGATGATGTCCTGGACGCTGTCGGCGTCAAGCGATACATAAGTCAATTGCTCACTGCCCCCACTTCGCGCGGTAGTCGTCCTCGTCGACATAGGTCGGCTCGGCCTCCCAGTCGTCACTGACTTCTACGGTGGCGTTGCGCAGGTTGGAGACCATGGAGTCGATGACCCCCACCAGCGTGTCGTGCATGGTGTCAGCCAGGGGAGACTGCCACACGCTCTCGGTCCCGCCCAGGCCTTGGGTCAGCAGGGCGGACTTCGGAGTCATACCCTCTGTGGCCGGATCCGCATCCAAGTCATCCTGAGCCTGCTCAAGCGCATCAACCACCCTCTTCAAAGCGAACTTCTTATAGTTATAGTCCTCCCCATCACCCGGCGGTGGGATAGGCGACGGGCTAGGTGTGGAGTAAGACATCAGTGGTCAGGTCCTTTCAAAGTGTTCGAGCGATACAGACCGGTGGAACGAGGCCCGGCCCATCAACCATCATCCTGGGTTTCAGGGTTGTTTGGTTGGTTGGGTGTTGAGGGTTTGGATCTCCGCCACGGGGATGGTGGTGGTTGTGGATGTGGTGTGAGTGTCCATCGAGCCCGAAGCGCCGTCGGTGGCGGTGTAGGTGATCGCGTAGGAGACCTTCACATCCACCGGGGTGACACTGTCCTTGAAGTGCGCGCTGGACCGGTTAAACACGATCAGGCAGTCCGTGCCCTTGGCGTCGTTCTCTTCAGTCCAGGGGATGCCGAAGCCGGTGCAGGTGGCGGTGCCGTCCTTGGGCTGGAGGGTCAGCATGGAGGCCGTGGCGGTGAT
>NZ_FQTT01000006.1:0-6992 GCF_900098745.1 Actinomyces glycerinitolerans | reverse complement strand
CACCACCACCGGATTGCGCGTCCGGGTTCTCTGGTCCTACTTCCTCTTGATTGCGACTGCACCGTCTTCATCTCCCTACCTCCCTTCGCCGTCACCGTCCTGAACCACCATCAGCCATCCCACGCGCGCCTCCGCCCGGGCGCCTCATGGTTCATCGGTGGGCTGGACGATAATCGTCTGGATCTCCGCCACCGGGATCGTGGTGGTTGTGGATGTGGTGTGGGTGTCCATGGTTCCGGTAGCACCATCAGAAGCCGTGAACTCGATCGCGTAGGACACCTTCACATCCACCGGGGTGACGCTGTCCTTGAAGTGCGCACTGGACCGGTTGAACACGATCAGGCAGTCCGTACCCTTGGCGTCGTTCTCCTCACTCCAGGGGATGCCGAAGCCGGTGCAGGTGGCGGTGCCGTCCTTGGGCTGGAGGGTCAGCATGGAGGCCGTGGCGGTGATCGTGGCGGTCGTCGACCCCGCGGTGGCGGTCACGGTCACTTCCTTCGGGGTGTCGCCCGTGGCCCACACCCAGGTATCCATACCCACAATCGTGGCCCCCACATCCCCAACCATCGGGTTATAGCCGATCGTCGCCGTAGGGATCGTCACCGCATCCCACGCCGCCCGCGCCAACGTCTCACCATCCACCTCCGGGGCGGGAGCAGCCTGCCCGGCGGGCACATACACAGGGTCATGGTCGGCGATGTAGGCGGCTGCGATCTCACGGAAGTCGCGCTCGTCATCATCGGCCATGTACCTGGAGTCGCAGTAAGGGATGTACCAGTAGCCCTCCGTGTCGTCGGCGTAGGACTCATAGTCTGGGAAGTGAGTCTTGTACTCCTCCACCGAACCACTGTGGTTGAAACGGATGTACTCCGCCGCCTTCCCCGAATCAATCCACTCCGCCCGTTCCGCCCCGGTGTCACTTTGCTCATACCAGCACACCGGATGCACCGCGGCGGTCACCGACTGCGACCACGCCGTAGCACCACCAGAACCAGCCGAGCCGCCCGGAGCCGCCGACACCGACTCCACACTGACCGTCATCGTCACCGAACCATCCCCACCAGCCGACACCAAACCAGAAGAACTGCCACCTGTATTCGAGTCTTTGCCGTATGCGGCGTATGCCGAGGTGGATAAAACGCAGGCAGAAACTAGGCAAAGGAATGCCGCCATCTTCGTCAAGAATTCGATCGACGTTATCATGACCTATACCGCACATTCATTTGCGGAGAGAGTCTGCTCTTCGACTGTTTTCCAATTTCCGTCTTCGTGGACCATCGTTATAGTTTTTTCGAATCTTTTCTGTAGAGTCTCAGGGGTGCTGACGTCATTGCCGTCAACGTCATAATCAACCAAGTCGGTCTGGTCGTCGCAGATCTCAACCGTGGCTTTGGGCGATGAGTCATACGGCGACGTCAGATACACCGATGTCACGGCGATTCTTACCGTACCGTCCGTGTGCCCCTCGACGGCATCTTCATAGTTGTCTTTGAGTATCTGGTATGCCTCTGTGGTCATAAGTGGTTCGGCGTCCTCGATGCCAGTGCGGGTGAACCAGATGTTCCAGGTGACCTGGTCGTAGTTGACGAAGGCCTTGAGCACCTCGGTCTGCTGCTCATCCAGGTCCTCGGGTATGGAGGTGACCTGGTAGCGCTCGGTGGACAACGACTCCGCCGTCACCACACCCGCAGCCTCCGCCGAAGCCGCAGCCGACGCAGACGCCTCAGCGGCGGCGGCCGACTCAGACGCCTCCGCCGACGCCGCAGCCTCCGGATCATAGGTAGGGATATTCAAGGGGTTATCATCCGAGCCCGACGAACACGCCACCAGAGGCGCACAAGCCAGCAACATTGCCAGCAGAGCAGCCACCGAGCGGTGTCGACCGTGGCGCGATATGCGGGTTAAAGATTGCATGTTTGACGGTTCTCCTTATGGTTCGGCGTAGTGACAGGAATCAGTCGTCGGTGCTGGAGGCCGTGTCCTCGGCCTCGGGCGTGGGTGAGGGAACCACGACACGCGTACTGGTTGTGGAGGCCAGTTCGGGGATTTGGGCCAGGGCCGGCTCAAGGATCGTGTGGAACCTCTCCACCTGCTCATCCAGACCCTCCTCAGGACCCCAGTAAGTCAACCTGGCCGCAAGAACTTGGTTGTCGTTATACCGCCAAGCCACGAACACTTCCGCGCTGGTAGTCCAGCCCCAGCCCTCACCATCAACGACCTCGAAACTGGCACGGGTGGCGTTCGTGAATTCCTCCGGAATACCATCGAACTCCAGCTGCCCGCGACCCGGCAACAGCAATGTATTACCAACAGTGTATTGTATTTCAATGCGCCCGAAGGGCTCGCTATTCGACTCCATGTGGCAACCATAATGGTAACCGGTAGCACCTGTATCTACGTTTGTTATGGTGCCGGTGTCGTAGTCGTATCTGTAGGTATTGAAACCGAGGATGTTCTGGAGGTCCCGGTTGGGGAAGACACCACAGATGGTCTCATCAGCCAGCGGAGTGCTCGGAGCACGGGTGGGATCATCCGAGCCATCAATCAGCCCGCACGCAGCCAAGGACATGGTCAGGCACAGGGCGGCGATTGCCCTACCACACCACCAGGGGCGCCTCCAGGTGGTGTGGCCAGGCCGTCTAGCTCTTATTGATCGTGATCGCACCGTATTCACCTCCGCTCGCAGTCACCGACCGCGAAGACACAGCAGTACCACCCCCACCAGAGCCATCCGCCGCGGCCGACGTGAACTGAACCATCACCGCTACATCAACCGAACCATCCCCAACAGACGACACCGAACCAGACGACGAACTCACTTCCATTCCTTTGACTTGGTTGGCACAAGCAGGCGATGAACCAACCAGAAGCAAAAGGGCGAGAAAGGATGAAACAACAATTGCAGACAATCCCCTATATAACTTCATTAGTCGACCACGCATTCGTTGACGGAGAGTCGTTTTTCTTCAGATTCCTTCCAGACTCCATCTTCGTAAGTCATCGTAATCAAGACCTCATAGCGCCCCTGGAGAGTCTCCGGGTCAGAATTATCTTGCCCCGAAGCGTCATAGGAAACCAAATCGGACTGGTCGTCACAAATAAGCACCTGAGCCTTAGTAACATCGTAGGCAAACACCGCGGTGACCGACACACGCAGGTTGCCTTCCACTGTTTCACCTTTGACTTGGTCGTAGCTGCTTTTAAGACTCTGGTAGGTTTCTGCGGTCATGAGTGGTTCGGCGTTCTCCACGCCGGTGCCGGTGAACCAGATGTTCCAGGTGACCTGGTCGTAGTTGATGAAGGCCTTCAGGACTTCAGTCTGCTGCTCATCCAGGTCCTCGGGTATGGAGGTGACCTGGTACCGCTCGGTTGACAGCGACTCCGCCGTCACCACACCCGCAGCCTCCGCAGAGCCCGCGGCCGACGCAGACACCTCAGCCGCAGCAGCCGACTCAGACGCCTCCGCCGACGCCGCAGCCTCCGGATCATAGGTAGGGATATTCAGAGGATTATCGTCCGCCTCAGACGAACACGCCACCAGAGGCGCACATGCCAGCAACAGTGCCAGCAGGACAGTCACCGGCCGGTGCCGACCGGAACGGTATACAGGGGTTGAGGGTTGCATGTTGGACGGTTCTCCTTAGCGGCGCAGGGTGGTTAGTTGGGCTCAGTCGTCGTTGCGTGTGGCCGTGTCCTCGGCCTCGGGCGTGGGTGAGGGAACCACGACACGCGTACTGGTTGCGGAGGCCAACTCCGGTATCTGGGCCAGGGCCGGCTCAAGGACGGCATGGAATTTACCCACCTGCTCATCCAGACCCTCCTCCGGACCCCAATAAGTCAGCCTCGCCAACAGCACCTGCGTGTCGTCATAGCGCCAAGCCACATAGATGTCGACGCTGTCGGTCCATGCCCAGCCCTCGCCCTCCACACCCGCGAAAGTCACCTCCCGGGCGGTGTCGGGGTACTCAACGGGAATATCATCAAACTCCACCAGCCCATCGCTGGTATAAAGGTCTGTACCGATGCCGTAGTCGATCTCGAGTAACCCGAACGGGTTGCCGTCGGAGTCCATGTTGCAGCTGTAGCTGTAGCCGGATTCGCCGGTCTCCACGTTCGTTGTGGGGCTGGTGCTGTAGCTGTACCAGTAGGTGTTGAAACCGAGGGTCTCCTGGAGCCCCTGGTTGGGGAAGACACCACAGATAGTCACATCCGCCAGAGGCGTCTCCGGCGGCTGCGTGGTCTCGTCCGAACCATTAATGAGTCCGCACGCAGCCAGGGAGGTTACCAGGCACAAGGCCGCAGCGGCCCAACCACACCACCACCGGATTGCGCGTCCGGGTTCTCTGGTCCTACTTCCTCTTGATTGCGACTGCACCGTCTTCATCTCCCTACCTCCCTTCGCCGTCACCGTCCTGAACCACCATCAGCCATCCCACGAGAGCCTCCGCCCGGGCGCCTCATGGTTGTTTGGTGGTCTGGTGTTGAGGGTTTGGATTTCGGCTACGGGGATAGTGGTGGTTGTTGTGGTGGTGAGGGGGGTGAGGTTGCCGGTTTGTCCGGTGGATGAGGTCCAGCTGGCGGTGTATAGGACGCTGATGTCTAGCGGGGTAACGGAGTCTTCCAGGTGGGCGGAGCTGCGGGTGAACATGATCATGCAGTCGGTGCCCAGGTAGTCGTTCTGCTCGGTCCAGGGGATACCGAAGCCGGTGCAGTCGACCTCGCTGTCGGGGGCCGAGAGGTCGAGCTTGTTGGAGGCCGCGGTCACGGTCACGCTGGTTGAGCCGACGGTGGCCTGGATCTCGACTCGGCTGGGGGTGTTGTTGGTGGTCCAGATCCAGGTGGCGAAGCCGACAATGGTGGCTTGGCTGTCGCCGATCTTGGGGTTGTAGTCGATGGCGGGGGCGGGGATGCTGACGCTTTCCCAGACGGTGGTGGCCAGAGTGGCGGGATCGACGTGTGGGGCCGGCGGGGTATCATCGGCGACGACCCAGATCACGGTGGGGTTGTTGTTGACGAACTCATGCTGTGCCTTCACGAAGCTTTGGACGTCGGGGAATACCGAGGGGTCGCAGTAGGAGCGCCACCACTGACCGTTGGTGTCCTCGGCGTGGTCTTCCCAGTCGGCGTACAGGGGTTTGAGTCCGGGGGCGCTTTCGGGGGCATTGCGGTAGATCTCTGCGATCTCGGGGCCGGTGTAGGTGGGTTTGTAGCCGCATGAGGGCGGGACTTGTACGACCTGGGTGGAGGAGGTGACCGTCTGGCTGGTCGGCGTGCTACCGGGGGAGGCGTAGGTCACGGTCACCGATGCCTCGATGGAGCCCCCGCCGTCACCGGAAGCCGAGACACCGGCAGACGAGGACTGGGAATTCGTCGTACTTTCCCGATCGATTGCTTGGGGGTTGTCGGTGATTAGGAGGGTTGAGGTCAGGGCAAGGACGGCGGCGAGCAGGGCATGGATCTTCCGGGTGCGCATCGACTGTCACTCCACGGTGCACTCGTTGGTGGACGTGGTGGTCTCTGCAGTTGCCAGCCAGGTTCCGTCGTCGGCGGGGGTCATGACGGTGTTGACTTCGAAGCGGAGTTGGCGGTTCGGGTCGGTGATGTCGTTGCCATTGGCGTCCACGGTGGTCACCTGGGTTTGATCATTGCACTCTGTAATCTCTGCGTAGGTGCCGTCTTCGGCGACGGACACCTCGGTGATTGCTACTCGCACCGGCGGATTATCCCGTTCGCCTTTGCTGCTGAGCAGTTCTGCTTCCTCCTGCAGGTGCGCCAGATAGGTCCCTGTTGCGACGGTGGGCAGGTTCTCGATGCCTTCGCCGGTCGACCAGATGCGCCAGGTGACTTGGTCATAGGCGACGTAGTCAACCAGTGCCTTGGTCTGTGCTTCGGTGAGGTCTTCGGGGATGGAGACCATGTGGTAGCCCAGCTCCTGGTCTGACAGAGACTCAAGGGTAGGGGCGGCAGCAGACGCCGATGCCGAGGCCGCCGCTGCGGCAGCCGACTCAGACGCCTCCGCCGAGGCCATCGCCTCCGGATCATAGGTGGGGATGCCCAAGGGGTTGTCATCGGAATCGGACGAGCACGCCACCAGGGGCGCACAGGCCAGCAGCAGCGCCGCAGCGCCAACGGTGGCACGGCGCAACCTCGGACGAGACAGGTGCGTTGATAGTTGCATGTTGGACGGTTCTCCTTAGCGGCGCAGGGTGGGTAGAGCGGTTAGTCATCGTTGCCGGTGGCCGTGTCCTCGGCCACGGGCGTGGGCGAGGGAACCACGACACGCGTACTGGTTGCGGAGGCCAGTTCGGGGATCTGGGCCAGGGCCGGCTCAAGAACAGTGTGGAACCTCTCCACCTGCTCATCCAGATCCTCCTCAGGACCCCAATAAGTCAGGCGAGCCAACAGCACCTGGGTGTCGTCATAGCGCCAGGCCACATAGATCTCAACACCATCGGTCCACACCCAACCCTCACCCTCCACACCCTCGAAACTGGTTTCCCGAGCGGTGTCAGGAAACGCGGTAGGAATCTCATCAAAGAGAACCGGCTGTCCGGCACTCGGGGACAACGTAGAGTCAATCCCATAGCGGATCTCAATCAGTCCGAAGGGATCACGAGCAGATTCCATATCGCAGCGGTAGCTGTAACCTGACGCGCCGGTGCTCACATTCTCTGTGGGGCTGGTGCTGTAGCTGTACCAGTAGGTGTCGAAACCGAGAATGTTCTGGAGGTCCCGGTTGGGGAAAACACCACAGATCATCTCATCCGCCAGAGGCGTCTCCGGCGGCTGCGTGGTCTCGTCCGAACCATTAATGAGTCCGCACGCAGCCAGGGAGGTTACCAGGCACAAGGCCGCAGCGGCCCTACCCCACCACCACCGGATTGCGCGTCCGGGTTCTCTGGTCCTACTTCCTCTTGATTGCGACTGCACCGTCTTCATCTCCCTACCTCCCTTCGCCGTCACCGTCCTGAACCACCATCAGCCATCCCACG
>NZ_FQTT01000004.1 GCF_900098745.1 Actinomyces glycerinitolerans | reverse complement strand
ACCAGCAGACAGGCCCTGAGCAACGGGAGCGTGACCTACAAGGGCCGGATCATCTACGTCGGTTCCTTCATGGCCGGCCAGACGATCGAGTTCCGCCAGTACCCCACCCGCCTGGACCTGTACGACCAGGCCGGAACACACTTCGCCGCGATTCCCTGGCCCCAGCCCACCCAGGCCCAGACCCACAGCCGGGCCACCATCAACGCCTCCAAACCACCCAACAGAATCATCACCAGACCACCCCGCTCACCCCGCTCCCAACCGTCCCAGAAGCTTTGAGACTCAACCGTCCCAGAAGTCATGAGATCCAACCGTCCCAGAAGTGTGGAGACAGCACAGTGGGGTAGGTGTACGAACCGTCGTCGTTCATGCCGAACCGTTGCTGCTACCTGACGAACCGTCACAGGAACACACGAACCGTCCACCCCGACGCCGCCCTCCGCCGCCGGCCCGACGACGTCCCCGCCGGCCCGAGGACGTCCTCCGATCGGCCGAATACGACCTCGGCGGCCCGAACACGACCTCGGTGATCCGAATACGACCTCCCACACGCGAACCCGACCACCTGGTAGGCCGGCTCTCGTCGAACAGGGCCCCGAACCCGACAACCACACCACCAGCCGCGCCCGAACCACCGCACCCACAAACACAAACAGCCAGTTGCGTGCCGAGAATCACCGCAGTTCGCCATGCGGACGGGCCTGGATTGTCGGCTCCGCCCTGTCCTATGGTCCGAGCCGTGTTCAGTACTCTCCCGCTCCGTTCGGTCATCGGCGCAGCCGGCGGCCGTTTCGGCGCGGCCGAGATGTGTATGTGTCGCGGTATCCGCATCACCGCTGCCGACTGACACGCCCTTCCCTTGACACGAGCTGCGTCGGCAGGTGCCTGCCGACGACTCCTCCTGTGTCTGTCCCTCTAACAGGCCCCACTTGTCTGGGCAGGTCCTGACGTGTACGCAGCAGTACCCGAAAGGTCTGCCCATGTCCCCTACCACTAACACCGGCCGTAATACCAAGGCCGCGGACGGCCACGTGGACGTCCCACCCACCACCGTCATCCCGCCCAATGGGGACGGAAAGTTCTCCCTGAGCGAGGACTGGGTGGCCACCATCACCGGACTCGGCCTGCTCGTTCTGGCCCTGCTGGGCATCATCCCGAACATCTCGGGGTGGTTGTGATGAGTGCTCCCGCCCGCGTCAACACGCCCGCGCCCACTGCTGCCGGCCCCGCCGCCGAGCCCACCCCGGACGCCCGCCCGGAGTCCACCTCCCCGGGCTGGACGCTGCTCGGTGTCACCGTCGTCGTCGGCCTGGCCGCGACCGTCGACTACCTGGACAGTCACGTCCCCCTCTGGAGCGAGGGGACCTGGCTCGGCGGAATCGCCGGGTCGATCGAGTTCCCCGTCTACGCCATCGCCCTGGGATTCGTCGCCAATGCCCTCCTGTCGGCGCTCGGCGTCATCGACCGCCTCTCGGCGGCGTTCCGCACCGAGTTCTTCATTAAGACGGGGCTCGTACTCCTGGGGTCGACCGTCAACATCAACGTGATCGTCTCCGCGGCGGCGCCGGCGATCATTCAGGCCCTGCTCATGATCTCCACGGTCTTCCTGTTCACCTGGTGGATCGCCGGCCTGCTGCGCGTCGAACCGCACCTCAAGGCCCTGTTGGCCACGGCCCTGTCGATCTGCGGGGTCTCGGCCGCCGTGGCGGCGGCGGGTGCCGTCAACGCCAAGCGCGAGCAGCTCGCCTACACGGCCGGGCTCGTCGTGGTCTTCGCCCTGCCGAGCATCTTCCTGCTGCCGTGGCTCGCCGCCCTCCTGGGACTGTCCGCGCCGGTGGCGGGGGCCTGGATCGGCGGAAACATCGACACCACGGCGGCAGTCACCGCCGCGGGGGCCGTCGCCGGCGAGGACGTGCTCGAGTTCGCCGCGATTGTGAAGATGACGCAGAACGCTCTCATCGGCTTCGTTGCCGTGGGCCTGTCCCTCTGGTTCACCCTGCGCGTGGACCGCCGTGACGCCGACGGCACCGCCGCCTCTGCTACCCGCCCCGGTTGGCGCGAGGTCTGGCAGCGCTTCCCGAAGTTCGTTCTCGGCTTCATCGCCGCGTCGGTGCTGGTCTCCGCCATTGCCGCCGCCGCGCCCGGCCTGGTCGCGGACGAGAGCAGTTGGTTGAGCACCGGTCTGGCCTCCGCCAAAGCGCTCCAGACCCTGTTCTTCACACTGGCCTTCGTGTCGATCGGCCTGGAGTTCCGCGTCGGTGCCCTGCGGGAGGCCGGCTGGAAGCCCGTGCTGGTGTTCCTCGCCGGCACAGTCTGCAACCTGGTGGCCGGCCTGCTCTACGCCCAGGCACTGTTCGGCTGGGTCTTCGGAGGACTGTTCTAAGCCCGTCGGCGGCTCGGCCGCAGCCGCCGACGCAGATCAGGACGGCCTGCGCGGCCTCCCCGAGGCCCCATCGGGTGCCGGAGCTGCCTCACGGCTGTCTCAGGACTGGCTCACGCCTCTGTCTCGATCAGCAGCTCATCAAGCTCGACGACGCCGGTGCGCAGCGCCAGTAGCACCAACTGCACCCGGTCGCGCGCCCCGGTCTTGGCCAACAGGTGGGAGATGTGCGTCTTCACCGTCGCCATGGACAGCCACAGCCGGTCGCAGATCTCCTGGTTGGTCAGCCCCCGGGCCACCAGCGCGAGTACCTCCGTCTCCCGCTCGGTGAGCCCACCGGGCAGCGGCGGCGGCTGGGACCGGGTTTGCTCCACCTGGCCGGCGCGTACGGCGGTCAACAACCGCCGCGTCGGTCCGGGCGAGATGACCGAGTCGCCGCCATGGACGGTGCGCACCGCCTCGATCAGCCGCTCCGGGGCCGTGTTCTTCAACAGGAACCCGGCCGCGCCGGCCTCGATGGCACCCATGACGTAGCCGTCGGTGTCGAAGGTGGTGAGTATGACGATGCGGCCCTGGGCTCCCGCCTCAATCAGGCGGCGGGTCGTGGCCAGGCCGTCAACGCCGGGCATCTGCACATCCAGCAGGATCACGTCCACGGGATCGCTCTGCGCACACCGCAGCGCCTGGCCACCGTCGCCGGCCTGCCAGGCGACCTCGATGTCCGGCTGCGCCCCCAGCAGCATGGCCAGCCCCGCGGTGAACAGCGGCTCGTCGTCCACCAGCGCGACCCTGATGATGCCGTTCATGCGGCCTGTCCCGGCTGCGCCTGGGTGAGGTGCGGCGGCGCCGGCAGGGTGACGTGCACGCGCCAGCCGCCCTCCGACCGCTCCCCGGCCCACAACCGGCCGTTGAGCGCCACCACTCGTTCGCGCATGGTCTGCAGCCCCGCTCCCCGCCGGGTGTCGTCGTCCAGTGCGCCAGCGGCACCGCCTCCGGCCGATATGGGCTCCGCATTCTCGACGACGATATCGACTCCGCCGTCCTCGCCCCGCACCCGGACCTTGGTCGGCGCGGATGCGGCATGGCGCATCACGTTGGTCAGCGCCTCCTGTACGCAGCGGTACGCCGCCTCCCCCACCGGGGCCGGCGGCTCGGCGTCGCAGCGCAGGTCGAGGGTGAGCGGCAGGCCCGCCCGCCGCGCACCCGTAACGAGCCGTGGCACGTCGTCGAGGCCCGGACTCGAGCCGCCCGGTGCCGCGCTCCCGTCCGACTGCGGCGAGGGCCGGGCCATGGGGGATTCGTCGACGTCGGCCCGCAGCATGTCGACCAGTGAGTGCACTTCGGAGACCGAGCGCCGGCTCGTCCGCCCGATCACCGCCAGCGCCTCGGCGGCGGCC
Source organism: Actinomyces glycerinitolerans (assembly GCF_900098745.1). Lineage (GTDB taxonomy): Bacteria > Actinomycetota > Actinomycetes > Actinomycetales > Actinomycetaceae > Actinomyces > Actinomyces glycerinitolerans. The sequence goes on along the minus strand of NZ_FQTT01000004.1, from coordinate 31,748 downwards.
GCGGGATTGGTAGCCAGGACGGCCCGGGCGCCCTCGGCCTGCATGCCGATGACGGACAGCGAGTGCCCCAGCAGGTCGTGCACGTCCCGGGCGATGCGCTGCCTCTCGGCCACCACGGCCAGACGCCGTTCGGCCTCCTGCTGAGCGGCCAGTACCTCTGCCCGCTCCAGGGCCTGCTCGATCCGCTCGCGAGCGCGTCGGCGCAGCAGGCCGGTCAGGACGGCGACGGTGATGAACGCCCAGCTCACCGCGAGGACGATCAGCTCGGCGCCCGGGGTGGGCGGGTCGATCAGCTTGTCCGCGCGCAGGGCGCCGACCGCGCCACCGAGGTAGCCCAGGGCCGCCAGCGGCCAGGCGTGGGGCCGCGGGACACGACTCGTGCAGGTCTCCACCGCCACCAGGCAGGCGACGATGGCGAGGATGGAGAGCCCGTCGAAGATCAGTACATGAGCGGCAAGCGCCACTCCGACGGCGACGACGGCGACGGTCGGGGCGAGGCGGCGCAGCGCGATGGCCACGCAGCACACGGCGAGGATGATGACGTAGGCACCGGAGTCGACGAGTGCGTTGCGCAGAGCGCCGGCCGGCTGCTCCGTGATCATGGGCGGATTCCATGCGCACACATAGGCCAGGGAGACGGCCAGCAGCATGTCGGCCACACCCGGACGCCCCCTTGGCGGCCACCGCCGCACACCGCTGTCCGGCACGGCCGGCGCCCGCCGGCCACGCCCCGCTGCCTCGCCGTCGCGCATCCTCATCCCCGCCTCTCCCTACCTGTGTAAGGGGCCTGCCCTCCACGGAGCGCTGTCCGGTATGCGACGGTAGCGGCACGGCGGGGGCCGGGTCTTCATACCCGAGTATGAGTCCGGCGACCGATCGCGCCCGAACTTCCGCCCCGGGCCTGATGCCGACGACCGCGGGCGCGGGAATGCTGCAAGGCATGAACACAGTCACCCTCACCCGCCCCGGACCCACCGGGGGCGACGCCGCGGCGCGGTTCCCGGACGCCGTCGTCACCACCGGTGCCCTGACCAAGATCTTCGGCAGGGGCGCCGCCGCCCGCACCGCTGTCGACCACCTCGACCTGGTCATTCCCCGCGGCGTCGTCTACGGCTTCCTGGGCCCCAATGGCTCCGGCAAGTCCACGACCATGAAGCTGTTGCTCGGCCTGCTGACACCGACGTCTGGAAGCGTGAACCTGTTCGGCGTCCCGCTGGATCGGCGCAGTCGCGGCGGGCTCATGGCGCGCACCGGCTCCATGATCGAGCAGCCGCCCGGCTACGGGCACCTGACGGGCGCCGAGAACATGCGCCTGGTGCAGCGCATGCTCGGGCTCAGCGATGCCCAGGTGAACCGGGCTCTTGACCTGGTGCGTCTGACCGGCCATCGGGACCGCCTGGTGAAGACCTACTCGATGGGTATGAAGCAGCGGCTGGGGATCGCCATGGCGCTGGCCCGCCAGCCGGAGCTCCTCATCCTGGACGAGCCGACCAACGGCCTTGATCCGGCCGGCATCGAGGAGGTGCGCAATCTGCTGGTGTCGTTGGCGGCTGAGGGCGTGACGGTGATGGTCTCCAGTCACCTGCTCGATGAGATCGACCGCATGGCGAGCATGCTCGGCGTCCTGTCGGCCGGCAGGCTCGTCTTCCAGGGCACGCGTGCCGAGCTCATGCGCCGTTCGGTGCCGGACCTGCTCCTGGTCACGCCCCGGCCACAGGCCCTCACCCCGACAATGCTGGCCGGCCTGGACGGTGCCGCAGGCAACCGCCCTGCCCCGGAGCCGCCTGCGACGACGGTCGTGACAGACGCCGGTGTACGAATTCCCGGCTTGTCTCCCGGGGCCGCCGCCGAGCTGGTGCGGCGGCTGGTGGCCGCGGACGTCCCCGTGTATGAGCTGCGGCGTGAGCCCCAAAGCCTGGAGGACGTCTTCATGGACCTGACCGGCGGAGCGGGGGCGCTGTGATGGGTGCACAGCCGACAGTCGCCATGTCCTCCCCCGGGCGCCACGGCTGCGGCGGTTACGCACCGCCGCAAAGCCCGGGCGGGTCCTTCCGCGTCGCCGTGCGAATGGAACTGGCCAAGCTGCGGCGCCTTCGCACCACGCCGATCGTGACCGTGCTGGGCGTGACGGCGGTGGCGTTCGCCGCGCCGCTGTCCGCGTCCTCCCGGGCGGGCCTGAACGATCCGGCCGCCCACCCGTGGGAGGGGATCCTGCTGCAGTATGCGCTGATCAACGCCCTGTTCTCGCCGATCCTGGTGGCCGTACTGGCCAGCCGCCTGACCGACATCGAGCACGCATCCGGCGGCTGGTACCTGTCTGCGACGGCCGGCCTGACGCCCGGGCGGCTGTGTCGGGCCAAGTTCGCCACCCTGGCACTCGTGCTGGTGCCGACACTCGCGTTGCAGACGCTGGCGCTAATACTGGCAGCCTGCACCGCCGGCGCCACCGTGCCGCTGCCGATCGGGATATGGGCCGGATACACCGCCCTGTTGATCGGCGTCGACCTGGCTATGTGCGCGCTGCATGTTCTGCTCGCGGCCGTGCTCGACAACCAGCTTGCGTGTGTGGGCCTCGGGCTGGTGGGGGCCTTCATCGGCGTGTACATGTTCCTCGCCCCGGCCTGGCTCGCGCGGCTGCTGCCATGGGGGTACTGGGCGATGATCTGCCCCATCTCCCAGGTCGGCACCGGCGACGTCATGGTCGCCCGCCCACCCCTGGGCTGGATAGCCGGGTTTCTGGGGCTGGCCGCCGCCTGTTTCTACGCAATCACTTCCCGCCTCGACCGCATCGAAAGGTGAGCCCCGTGCCCGCAACCAGTGTTTCACGCGGTACTCCCGTCCCCATTCCGGTTACCTCGACGCCGACCGCCAAAACAGGCACCTGGCCGGCCTTGCTGGCCGTGGAGGCCCTCAAGCTACGCAGGTCCCTGGTGTGGTGGGTCGTGGCGGTACTGCCGGTGCTCACCGTCATCTCCGGATCGGTCAACTTCGCAATGAATCAGGAGGTGCTATCGCCTACTTGGGAGACCTTCGTCGGTCAAGTCACCCTGTTCTACGGCCTGTTCTTCTTCTCGATCGCGGTCGCCCTGCTGCTGGCGGCGGCGTGGCGCCCGGAGCATCGGGGCTCGTCTTGGAACTACATGGCCACGACACCGCACTCTCCGGCCGCGGTCGCCCTGGCGAAGACGGGCGTGATCCTAATGCCGGTGGCCGCCATGCAGTTGCTGCTGATCGCACTCACCTGGTTGTCCGGCATTGTGTTCCTGCACCTGGATGGGGGCCTGCCCATCGGCTTCGCGGTCTCGGCACTGCTGGCGGTGGTGGCGGTGCCGCTGGTTGGTTTGCAGTCCCTGTTGTCGATGCGGATGCGGTCCTTCGCCGCGCCAGTGGCCCTGGGGCTGGCCGGTGCGGTGATCGGCATTGGGGTCGCCTACAAGGCGCAGACACTGGCGGGTTTGTGGCCGTACTCGCTGGTAACGCGGGCGCTGACGCTCGGCTCGAACGCCCTCACCGACGCCGGCGGCCTGGACTGGGCCGGCATCGGTCCGGTCCTGGCCTGGGCCGTGGCGGGCGGCGCGGTCTTCTGGGCGCTGCTGGCGCGCATGGCCCGGCGGGCAACGCCTCGGGTCTGACGGAGTGCCCCTCGCGCGTAGGCCTACGCCCCGCCGTGCGTACGCGTTTGCCCCTGACGTACGCATTTTGGAGGTTCCCGCCTCTAGCAGTCGCATGGCTCCAAAACGCGTACGTGTGGCGGGAAGTCGTACGTGTGGTGGAGAACCGTATGCGTGACGGTAGGGTCGGCCCATGCCCTCCCCACTGCTCAAGCGGATCGCCCGGATTCTTACCTCCAGCGCCAAACGGACCGTAACCGACGCCCTCGAGGAGGAGCTGAGCACCCGGGAGAAGTCGCGCAAGCGCAGCTCGTCCCGGCCTGCGACGAAGCCGGTGGGCGCGTCCAAGAGCGCCGCGCACACCGTCTCCCACCCCCAGGCGCCGGCACACAGCCCCCGCACGGGCGCGCACGACGGCGTCGGCGTTTACGACGTCGCCTCCCTGGGACTTCCGGACTTCACCTACTCCCCCGATCCCGACGGCGACGCCGACCCCGGCGAGGTGGTGTGGACCTGGGTGCCCTTCGAGGAGGACGCCACCCAGGGCAAGGACCGTCCCGTGCTCGTCCTGGCCCACCACGGCAAGCGGCTCGTCGCCGCCCAGTTGACCAGCAAGGACCACGACCTTGACGCCGCCCAGGAGGCCCGCTGGGGTCGCTACTGGCACGACGTCGGCACCGGGCCCTGGGACTCCAAGGGCCGCCCCAGCGAGGTGCGCCTGGACCGCCTGCTGCTCGTCGAACCGGATGTGGTGCGCCGCGAGGGCGCCACCATGAAGCGGTCAACCTTCGACGGCGTCGTTACCGCTCTGCGGGCGCACTGGTCCTGATCACCCGCCACGGGTGGCTGCGGCGCGACGCACTTCACGTCGTCGGCCGGTATTCGACCGAGTATTGCCGGTGTATCCGGTGCTAAAGTGCGCTTGGACCTCTGGCCTGGCCGGCTTCGGGGTCCGGCGACCGGGCCTGCCGGGTGCTTCCACCACCTCAAGTCCGCCCGCGGCGCCAACCCTCTCTCCGGCCATTGACCATTCAGACACCAGAAAGCTTCACTCACAGTGGCGAACATCAAGTCTCAGATCAAGCGCATCAAGACCAACGAGAAGGCCCGCCTGCGCAACAAGTCCGTCAAGTCCGAGCTCAAGACCTACGTGCGCCGGACGCGCGAGGCCGTCGAGGCCGGCGACAAGCAGGCCGCCGAGGAGCACCTGCGCAAGGCCTGCCGCAAGCTGGACAAGGCCGTCTCCAAGGGCGTCATTCACCGCAACCAGGCACGCAACCGCAAGTCGAAGCTGGCCAAGCGCGTCAACGCCATGTGACCCGGCGCGCGCACGAATGCGTCTGGAAGGGCGTCTCCCAACTGGGAGGCGCCCTTCCTGGTTTCCGTCTTCCGGACCTGAACTCGCGGCCAGCTCCGACGGCGTTACGATTCCTCAGGCCGGCGCCCTCCCGCCCGGCCGCACATTCAGGCGACCGTGAGGAGAACGCATGCGCATCGGGTTCGACCGGGAAAAATACCTCAAACTGCAGTCCGAGCGAATCGCACAACGCCGGGCCCAGTTCGGCGGCAAGCTCTACCTGGAGTTCGGCGGCAAGCTCATCGACGACATGCACGCCTCCCGCGTCCTGCCCGGTTTCACCCCCGACAACAAGATCGTGATGCTCGCCGAGTTGGCCGACGACGTGGAGATCATCGTCGCCGTCAATGCCAAGGACTTCGCCCGCCACAAGATCCGCGCCGACCACGGCACCTCCTACGAGGACGAGGTACTCCGCCATGTGGATGCCTTCCGCGACTACGGGCTGTATGTGGGCAGCGTGGTGATCACCCAGTGGACCGACGACAACCAGCAGGCCGCCGAGTTCAAGCGCAAACTGGAGAAGCTCGGCATCACCGTCTACCGCCACTTCCCGATCCCCGGTTACCCCAACGACGTGGCGCGCATCGTCTCCGACCAGGGGTACGGGCGCAATGAGTACATCAAGACGTCCCGCGACCTGGTGGTGGTCACCGCGCCGGGGCCGGGATCGGGAAAGATGGCCACCTGCCTGTCGCAGATCTACCACGACCACGTGCGCGGCATCTCCTCCGGCTACGCCAAGTTCGAGACCTTCCCCATCTGGAATCTGCCGCTGGACCACCCGGTCAACATCGCCTACGAGGCCGCCACCGCCGACCTTGACGACGTGAACATGATCGACCCCTACCACCTGGCCGCCCACGGCGTGCAGACCGTCAACTACAACCGCGACGTTGAAGTGTTCCCGGTGCTCTCACGCCTGTTCGAGCAGATCATGGGCACCTCCCCGTACGCCTCCCCCACCGACATGGGGGTGAATATGGCCGGTTACTGCATCAGCGACGACGACGTGTGCCGGGAGGCCTCCAAACAGGAGGTGATCCGCCGCTACTACAAGGCGCTGGTGGCGGAGAAGCGGGACATGCTCGAGCCGGTCCAGTCCGGGCGGATCGCCCTGCTGATGAGCAAGCTCGGCATTGCCAAGGAGGACCGTTCCGTCGTCAAACCGGCATTGGAGTTGGCCGCTGCGACCGATGCGCCGGCCGCGGCCATTGAGCTGCCTGACGGAACCATCGCGCTGGGCAAGACCTCCCCGCTGCTGGGCTGCTCCTCCGCCATGCTGCTCAACGCCCTCAAGCGCCTGGCCGGCATAGACCCGACGGTCGACCTGCTCGCCAAGGAGTCGATCGAACCGATCCAGACGCTCAAGACCCGCCACCTGGGCAGCCGCAACCCGCGCCTACACACCGACGAGGTACTGATCGCGCTGGCGGTGTCAGCCAACGGGGATGCCAACGCCGCCCGCGCGCTGGACGAGCTGGGCAGCCTGCGCGGCTGCGACGTGCACACCTCGACCATCCTGGGACCGGTGGACGAGGGCATCTTCCGCTCCCTGGGGATTCAGGTGACCAACGAGCCGGTCTTCGCCACGAAGTCCCTATATCGCAAGAAGTAACCCGGCCTGTTCCCTCTCCCCACCGAAATCGCTGGTGTCAATCGCCATGTCTCGGTATATTCGCCGCAACGAGACATTCTCGTGTGCTCTGGGGTCGGTGTAAGTCCGAACCGGCGGTGACAGTCCGCGACCCGTCCGCTTCTGCGGTCGGCTGACCAGGTGGAACTCCTGGACCGACGGTAAAAGTCCGGATGGGAAGCGCACACGGGACACGCGATGTCGCGTCATGTGGCCGTTGGCCGACGCGCCCGCGCGTCCTCTCCCCCAGCGCACCCGAGGGAGAGGACCACATGACCGCGTTCTCGATTGCGGAGACGGCCGCGATGCACCGCGCCCTCGACGCAGCCGCCTCCCCCGACGTCCCCGCCGGTCCCAATCCCCGGGTCGGTTGCGTCATTCTCTCCCGCACGGGAGACGTCCTGGCCGAGGGCCACCACCGCGGCGCCGGCACCGCCCACGCCGAGGTCGATGCCCTGAAGAACCTGGCGGCGTCGGGCTTCAGCGCGCGCGGCACCACCGCTGTCGTCACGCTTGAGCCCTGCAATCACCAGGGCCGCACCGGCCCGTGCTCTCAGGCACTCCTCGACGCGGGGGTCGCCAAGGTCGTCTACGCCCTGGACGATCCCACCGCGCAGGCTCGGGGCGGTGCGGCCGCCCTCGCAGCCGCCGGGGTCCGCGTCCAGCGTGGCCTGTGCGCCGAGCAGGCCGCACGGCTCATGCGCCCCTGGCTCTTCGCCGTCAGGACCGGCCGTCCCATGGTGACCTGGAAGCTCGCGGCGACCCTCGACGGCCGCATCGCCGCTGCCGATGCGACAAGCCGTTGGATCACCCCTCCGGCGGCCCGACACGACGCACACCGCCTGCGCCGCGACTGTGATGCCATCGTGGTGGGCACCGGCACCGTACTCGCCGACGACCCAGCACTCACCATCCGTGACGAGACGGATGAACCGGCTCCGGCCAGACTTCAGCCGCTGCGCGTCGTCGTCGGCTCGCGTCCCGTCCCACCCACCGCGCGGGTGCTCGCCGACGACAATCACCTCCTGCTGTCGGAGCGCGACCCGCACGCCGTACTCAACGCCCTCGCCGCTCGCGAGATCCGCCACGTCCTCCTGGAGGGCGGCCCCACCCTCGCGGCCGCCTTCCTGCGCGCGGGCGTAATCGACGAGGTGGTCGCCTACATCGCGCCCGCGCTGCTCGGCGCCGGGCCCGCCGCCACAGCTGACTTCGGAGTGTCGACGATCGCCGACATCCTGCGCCTCGGACAGGTTCACGTCGAGGTTCTCGACGCGGGCGGCGATCCTGCGATCCGCGTGACCGGTGATCTCGGCGGCACAGACCGCGCCACCACAACCGTCCCCTCATCCATGACTCCACCCACTACCCCACAACACGCTGAGGAGAATCACTGATGTTCACGGGAATCGTTGAGGAGCTCGGACGGGTCGTCCGGCTCGAAGCCATGGCAGACTCCGCCCGGCTCACGGTCGACGCGCCGACGGTCACCCGGGACGCGCGGGAGGGCGACTCCATCGCCGTCAACGGCTGCTGCCTGACCGTCACCGAACTGTACGACGGCGCCTTCACCGCGGACCTCATGGCGGAGACACTCGCCCGCACCAACCTGGGCGACCTGACCCCCGACCACCACGTCAACCTCGAACGGGCGCTGCGCGCGGGTGACCGCCTGGGCGGGCACATCGTCCAGGGACATGTCGACGCAACCGTCAACATCCTTGACCGCCGGCACGGGGAGCACTGGGACCTCGTGCGCCTCGGCCTGCCCCGACATCTCGCCCGCTACGTCGCCGGCAAGGGCTCCGTCGCCCTCGACGGGGTCTCCCTGACCGTGGTCGACGTCGACGACGTTACCGGGAATGGCAAGGACCCGGACCGGGGCGGGCCGTCCTTCACCGTCGGCCTCATTCCAGAGACTCTGCGCCGCACGACCCTCGGCATCAGAGCGCCGGGCGATCGGGTGAACCTGGAGGTCGATGTCATGTCGAAGTACGTCGAACGGCTCCTCACCGCCGGGTCGGATCGGGAGGAGGCGTGAGCATGCCCGACAGCACCCGCCCCATGGAGCACCGGGACGATCCGACTGCCGGCCCCGCGGACACGTCTGCCGGCATCCGCTTCGACACCGTCGAGCAGGCCCTCGGCGCGCTCCGCGCAGGCCACATGGTGATCGTCGTCGACGACGAGGCCCGGGAGAACGAGGGGGACCTCATTTTCCCGGCACAGACGGCCACCGCCGAGCAACTGGCCTTCGCCGTCCGCCACTCAACGGGAATCATCTGCGTGCCCACGACGGCGGAGGAGCTCGAACGCCTGGACATCCCCATGATGACTGAGCGCAATACCGACCCCAAGCGAACGGCCTTCACGCTGAGCGCAGACGCCCGCAACGGGGTTACGACCGGCGTGAGCGCCGCCGACCGGGCACGCACCATCCGCGTCCTGGCAGACCCGGACTCCGTACCGACCGACCTCGTCCACCCCGGCCACGTCTTCCCGCTGCGCGCCCGCCGGGGAGGGATTCTTGCGCGCCGCGGGCACACCGAGGCCGCCATCGACCTCATGCGCCTGTCCGGTCACCGCCCGGTCGGGGTCCTCGTCGAGGTCGTCAACGACGACGGAACCATGGCGCGCCGCCACGAGCTGCGTCAGTTGGCCGACGCGCATTCCATACCCATGATCTCGGTAGGCGAGCTCGAACACTTCCGGTGGCTGCACGAGGAGCTCGTCGAGGAGGTCGTCACGGCGCACCTGCCCACCGCCCACGGAGAGTTCACCGCTCACGCCCTGCGCAGCCGGGTCGACGGCGCCGAGTACCTCGCGCTCGTGTGCGGCAGCATCGGCGACGGCGAGGACGTCCTCACCAGGGTGCACTCCGCCTGCCTGACCGGCGACGTCCTCTCCTCCCTGCGCTGCGACTGCGGACCGCAGCTGCGCGCCGCCATGGAGACGATCAGCGCCCGCGGACGCGGCGTGCTCGTCTATGCCTCCGATCATGAGGGGCGCGGCATCGGGCTCATCGACAAGCTGCGCGCCTACGCGCTCCAGGAGGAGGGCATGGACACCCTCGACGCCAACGTCGCACTGGGGCTGCCGGCCGATGCGCGCAGCTATGCCACCGCCGCCCAGGTGCTGAGGTTCCTCGGCGTGCGCTCGGTCGAGCTCATGACGAACAACCCGGACAAGGTCGCGGGCCTGGAGCGCTACGGGGTGAGCGTGTCCGCCCGGCGGGCGACGCCGACCTTCGCCAACGGGGAGAACCTCACCTACCTGCGCACCAAACGTGATCGCATGGGGCACCTGTTCACGGGGCTCGACGCCGGCGGGACACCTCCCCCGTCGGCTGCCCTGCCCTCCGAGGAGACGGCCTCCAGTGACCGACCGGCACTGAACGACAGCGGCGACCGCACCGGCGACAGCATCAACGAGACCGAAGGAGCAGCACGATGAGTGGAACCGGGGCACCGGAGCAGAGTGCACCGCGCGCGCAGGGCATGAAGGTGACGGTTGTCGCCGCCCAGTGGCATGAACAGGTCATGGACGGTCTGCTCGCGGGGGCCCTGCGCGCTATCGAGGACGCCGGAGCGCGGGCGAACGTTGTGCGGGCCGTCGGCTCCTTCGAGTTGCCGATCCTCGCCGCCGCCGCGGCGCGAGGCGGGGCCGATGCCGTCGTGGCGCTGGGTGTGGTCATCCGCGGCGGCACTCCGCACTTCGACTACGTGTGCCGAGCCGCCACCGACGGGCTGAGCAGGGTCGCCCTCGACACGGGGGTGCCGGTGGGTTTCGGCCTGCTCACCTGCGACGACGAGGCCCAGGCGCTCGCCCGCTGCGGTGGCCCCGGCTCCGACGAGGACAAGGGTTACGAGGCGGCGTGCGCGGCAATGCGCACCGCGCTGACTCTGGCCGCCATCGCGCAGTCCTGAGCGGCGGGCGGCCAAGCACCCGGCGGTAGGTCCGGCGCTAGGAGGAGCGCCCCGGCACTCTTCCGCGGCGGGCGTCGCAGATGGTGATAACGGCCCGCTCGACGGCGTAGACGGGGTCGCGGGAGGCGCCCTTGACCTCGGCGTCGGCGCGGGCTACCGCCTGGATCGCCACGGCGAGGGCGTCGTCGGACCAGCCGGCCAGCTCGCGGCGGGCGCGGTCTGCCTGCCACGGCGCCATGCCCAGGTCGCGAGCGGTCATGCCACGGCGACCACCCATGGCGGCGACCCGGGCGAGTTGGCGGATCTTCATGGCCAGGGCGGCGACGATGGGCACCGGGTCGGTGCCGGTGGCCAGGGCGTGCCGCAGGGCGGTGACGGCCTGGGCGACGTTCCCCGCCGCGGCGGCGTCGGCGACGGTGAAGCCGGTGGCCTCGAAGCGACCGGCGTAGTAGGTGTTGACGATGTCAACGGTGATGGTGCCCTGCGTGTCGGATATGAGTTGCTCGGCGGCCGCACACAGTTCCCGCAGGTCGTTTCCGAGCGCGTCAACCAGCGCCCCGACGGCGTCGGGCTCCATGCGGCGCCCGGCCCGCCGTACGTCCGCGCTCACCAGGGCGGCCTTGTCCTTGGGAGACTTCACGGCCTGGATCGTGCAGACCGGGTAGGGGGACTTGGCGAGCGCGTCCAGTAGCCTCTTGCCGCGCTGGCCGCCGTTGTGCCGCAGGATCACGGTGACATCCGGGGCGGGCGCGGGCACGTAGGCGAGCAGGTCCGTCAGCAGCGCGTCGGTCATCTGCTCCAGGGCGGGTATGAGCACGAGCTTGGGCTCGCCGAACAGGGATGGCGACACCAGCGTGTCCAGCTGGTGGGCCTCGTAGGTGGCGGCCTGGACGATGGTGACCTCGGTGGCCGGGTCCCGTCGGCGCGCCTGGGCCTGGAGCCGCGATACGGCCCGGTCGGCGAGCAGCTCCTCCCCCGCCCGGATCAGCACGATCGGCGCGAGCTCGACCTCGTCCCAGGCGGGTCCGGCGGGGGCGCGGCGGCCGCCGCGGGAGGTTCGGGAGGTTGCCATGGCTCATAGCCTGCCACGGCGGCCGGGGGTATGTGCGCGCCGCCGGCCACGCCGATACAGGGCCGCGATCGCCGCCGCCTCTATGCCGGCCAGCAACAGCGCCCCGCCCAACTGCCCCGGCCAGGCGAGGGCAGCGCCCGGAAGGCGGGCGCACACCCGGGCCACCAGCGCCAGCCAGGCGCAAGAGGCCGTAGCCGGCCACGCGATCACCGCTGCGGCCTGCGGCCACCACGGCGCCACCAGGGCGGCGAGGATGCCGCAGACGGTGGCTACGGGCACGGGCGGGGCGGCGAGCACATTGGCCGCCACCGACCAGATGCCGACGCTCGGACGCAGGAGCACCAGCACCGGGGCGCAGGCGAGTTGTGCGACCACCGGCAGCGCCAGGCCGGCGGCCAGCGGGCGCGGCAGGCGGCGGGACAGGGCGGCGGTCAGCGGGGCGGCGCCGAGCAGGATGCCGGCGGTGGCCAGCACGGACAGGGCGAAGCCGTAGTCGCGGGCCTGCCACGGGTCGACCAGTAGCAGGACGATCACCCCGGTGCACAGGGCGGGCAGAGAGGCGGAGCGTCTTCCCGCAGCCACGCCCAGCAGCATGACCGCGCCCATGGTGGCCGCCCGCAGCACGGAGCCGTCCGGACGCACCAGCACCACCAGCCCGGCCAGGACCAGGGCGCCGACGCCGGCACGCGCCCACCGGGGCAGGATGCCCAGTCCGGTCAGCGCCAGGCCCAGGACGATGGCTACGTGCTCACCGGAGACCGCCGTCAAGTGGGTCATGGACACGGTGCGCATGTCCTCGCGCACCTCGGTGGGCAGCGCGTGGTCGTCCCCGAGGGCGACGCCGGGCACGAGGGCGCGGGCGCCGGGCGGCCAGGTCATCCGGGTCCCGCTCCCGGGTTTCGTCCGGGCGGGCTCCGGCCCGACGGCGGTGATGAGCCCGTCACGCAGGGAGGCGACGGTGCCGAGCACCCCGGTGGCGGGGCCGGTGGTGGTCATTGTGGCGTTGGTGGCGATAATGGCGGCCTCGGCGCCGCCGGGGTCCGCGGGGCGCAGCCGCGCCTGTACGCGCACCGGTGCGCCCATGGGCACCTTCAACCAGTCGGCGTCTCCCAGGACGGTTGCCGTAAGGCGAGAGGGGGCGCCGTCGACGGTGTCGACGGCGAGCGTGGTCAAGACGGTCGTCCAGCGTGCGGTGGCGGTGGCGCGCGGTGTGCGGGTGACCGTGCCGGTCAGGATGACGGTGCGCTCCTGCGCGGCGGCAAGGGTGAGTGGATCGCGGCTGCGAGCCCAGGAGCCGGCCGCGGTGGCCGCGAGCACCGCTGCGACCGCCAGTACCAGTACGAGCAGTGAGGCGGAGACCGATCCGATCGCGGAGCCGTCGGGGGCGTTGGCGCCGGGCCTGGGGTCGTGGCGGTGCCGGGGAGGACGGAAACGGGCACCGGCCACGCCCAGGGGGATTGCTGCCAGCATGGCACCGGCCGCACCGACCGCCGCAGGTAGCCAGGGCTGTTCTCCGCCGAGGCCGATCGCCCAGAAGGCGCCGGCCCAGGCACCGACCGCGGCGGGGGCCAGCCGCAGGTCGAGTGGCGGTGGGGCACTGTCGCTGATGGCGCGCCGCGCACGCCGGTTCGGGGACAGGCGGCGCAGGGTGGCGGGATCGTCCCAGGGGGCGGTCTCGGTGCGGTGGGCGCGGTGCCGACGCGCACCGACCGCCCTGGCACTCATGCGATCGCTGTTCATACGGTCGCCTCGTCTCGGAGTGCCTCGAGCTTGGCGGCGCCGATGCCGGAGACGTCGGTGAGTTCGTCGACGGCGGTGAAGGGGCCGTGTTCGGTGCGGTAGTCGACGATGCGCTGGGCCAGGGCGGGTCCGATGCCGGTCAGGCCTTCCAGTTCGGCGGCGGTGGCGGTGTTGATGTTGACGCGGCCGCCGGTGGCTTCGGCGCCGCCGTCATTCCCCGCGGCGCTCGTTCCCGCCGCGGTGGCGTCGTCCAGGTTCCAGTTTGAGGCGTCCTCTCCCTGGTGCGGCACACGCACCTGCTCGCCGTCGGAGAGGATGCGGGCGAGGTTGAGCTGGTCGGTGTCCGCGTCGGGCAGGGCACCGTCCGCGGCGGCGATCGCGTCGACGACGCGGGCACCCGCCGGCAGCACGACCACGCCGGGGCTGGTGACGGCGCCGGCGACGTGCACCACCACCTCCTCACCCGCCTCAGCGCCGGCCGGTGCGACGGTTCCCAGTGGATCGGTAGCCGGGACGGTCGCCGCGGGGGCAGCCGAAGTGGTGGCGGCATCGCGGCTGTGGGGCTTGGGGGCGACCATCACCGTGCGCAGGGCGAGAACGAGTGCCAGTGTCACCAGGGCGATGCCGATGCCGATGGCGGCCCTGGGGGCGAGGGCGAGTCGCCGCGGGCGTCGCACCGGTTCGATCGGGTCGGTGGAGCAGGCGATGCGCACGAAGTCCGTCAGGGGGCGTTTGCCCACCCGGTCCGCCACCCGTTTGCCGCTCATGCGCCGACGGTAGGGCGACTGGGGTCGCCCCGTCTTTGGGACTGTGGATGGCGTCGGCGGTGGGTGCGGCGAACGGTGCCTGTGGACACTGGCGGCGCGTGTACTAGCGCGGCGGCTCCAGGTGCGGGGCGACGACGATGCCCAGGGCGCCGGGGCCCAGGTGGACGCGGCTGGCCGGGTCGGCGGGTGAACGCATGATGGACTCGACGACGGCTCCGGCCTCGACCATGGCATCTGCCAGATCGTTCTCCAGGGCGCGTCCGTCGGCCGGATCGTCGCCGTAGTGAACGGCCAGTCGCACCGGCGCGGCGGGTGGCCGCGGGCCGGTCAGGGCGGTTCCACCCGCCGCGCGCACGGCCTGCGCGATCAGGTGGCGGCGGGCGCGGGCGGCACCACGGACTGTCTCGACTACGCCGATTCCCTCCGGCCCGGTGGTCAGGATGGGGCGAATGCCCAGGGTTCCGCCGACGAAGGCGGTGCCACGGTTGAGCCTGCCGCCGCGCCGCAGGTGGTTCAGGTCCTGAACCAGGAAGAACAGCCTGGAGCGGGCCGTCGACTCGCGGGCGCGGGCGGCACCGCGGCGGGCGTCGTCGGCCTCGGCGGCGGCCAGGGCGGCCAGTCCCAGTGCGCCGCCCGAGGCCCCGGAGTCCAGGACCGTGACCGGTATCCCCTGTGTGGCCAGTTCGCGCGCCGCCGTTCGGGCGTTGTCGACCGTTCCCGACAGGGCGGCCGTGACATGCACCGCGAGCACCTCGTCGCCGCGCCGCGCGGCCAGGCGGTAGGCGTCAATGAGTTCGGCGACCGTTGGGCGCGCCGTCGTCGCCGCGCCGTCGTCCGCCTCCACGGTATGCAGGGGAACGACGACGATGCCGCGCGCATCCGCGAGCGCGGCGGGCAGACAGGCTGCCGAGTCGGTGACCACCGTGAGCGACATGCTCGAAGCGTAAGCCTCCGACGCCGATCCCCTGTAAACCGGCGCTTCCGGTTTGCGGATACAGCGAGCCACGGACCGCCGTCCGCCATCCCGTAATCCTGGAGAGTCTGTTAACCCGCCGGGCCGTTTCACACCCGGGGCACCCTGGCCGCGAGGAGAGCGAGGGCGCTCAGGCAGGAGGGTTCGTCGAGCCGACGCCACTGGTAACCACCGGTGTCGGACGAGGTCGGGGCCAGCGGCGCCAGTTCCTCCGCGAGCGCCACATCCGCCACCACCCCGTAGTGGTAGAAGTCGATGGTGTTGCCGCACGAGTCCTCGGCACGTTACTTCAACCGACCTCGCATTGGAATTGCACGGCCGCATACGATGCGGGCATGACGAGTCCCACACCCGACCCAGCCGAGATCGCCCGCCTCAAGGCCGAGGCGGCGCAAGCGGCCGCGGACGCCGCCGCGGCGAAGGCGGCCGCCGCACAGGCAGCGTTGGAGGCTGCGCTGGCCGCTCAGACCGAGCCCGCCGTCGAGTCCTCGCCTCAACCGCTCGATGCGCCGACTCAGATGGAGGCTCGCACGCCCGGCTCGGCGGATCCGGCCGCCACGGCGCCGGCGGCTCCCGCAGCAACGGAGCCGCAGGACGCCCCGGCGGTGGAGTCGGAAGCAGCCTCCGGCTACGCCGCCCGCGTGCGGGACGGATACGCCTTCGCCGGCCCCGTACTGCCGGTGGGTACCTACCTGGACTACCCCACCGAAGACGAGCCGCACCCGGCCGGGACGAAGACGTCGGAGCCGATCCCGGTGCCCGGGGTGAACGTGGGCATCCCGCTCGGTCTGCTCAACCGTCACGCCCTGGTCGCCGGCGCCACCGGTACCGGCAAGACGCGTACCCTGCAACTGTTGGCGGAAGGACTGTCCACCGCCGGCGTGCCCGTGTTCCTGTCCGATGTGAAGGGGGACCTGACGGGTTTGGCGGAGGCCGGCGCCGCCTCCGACAAGCTCGCGGCTCGCAACGCCGCCACCGGGCAGGCGTGGGAGGGGCGGGCCTTCCCGCTGGAATTGTTCACCCTCGGGGATTCGGAGGGGACGGCGGCGCAGCCGACCACCGCAGCGGGCGCCTCCACCGGGACCCCCATCCGCACCACGGTGACGGCCTTCGGGCCGGTGCTGCTCTCCCGCGTTCTCGGGCTTAACGACACGCAGACCTCCGCGCTGGAACTGGTGTTCCACTGGGCGGACGCGCAGGGGTTGGCGCTGATAGACCTGAAGGACCTGCGCAGCGTGGTCGACTACTTAACCGGCACCGAGCCCGGTAAGCAGGAGTTGCGCGGCATCGGCGGGGTGTCCAGCGCGACGGCGGGGGTGATCCTGCGGCAGGTCTCCGCCTTGGAGGCGGCCGGCGGCTCGGTCTTCTTCGGGGAGCCGGCCCTGGACGTGCACGACCTGCTGCGGACCGCCGCCGACGGCCGCGGCGTCATCTCTTCCCTGGAACTGGCGGACATCCAGTCCCAGGGGACGTTGTTTTCCACCTTCCTGATGTGGCTGCTGGGCGAGCTGTTCGAGGTGCTGCCGGAGGTCGGCGACCCGGACAAGCCGGCGCTGGTGTTCTTCTTCGACGAGGCGCACCTGCTGTTCGACGGTGCCAGCAAGGCCTTCCTGGAGGCGGTCACGCGCACGGTGAGACTCATTCGCTCCAAGGGAGTCGGCATCGTGTTCATCACCCAGTCCCCCACGGACGTGCCCGAGGCCGTGCTGGCCCAGCTGGGCAGCCGCATCCAGCACGCGCTGCGCGCCCATACGCCGGCCGACGCCGCCAAGCTGAAGCAGGCGGTATCCACCTTCCCGGTCTCCCCACTGGACCTGACTCGAGTGCTCACCGGCCTGGGTACGGGCCAGGCGGTGGTATCGGTGCTGGATGAGAAGGGCCGTCCCGCGCCGGTGGCGCCCGTCGTCGTGAACACTCCGGCCGCGGTAATGGGTCCGGCACAGTCGGCCACGATCCGGTCGGTGCTCTCGGCCTCGCCACTCATGCCCAGGTACGCCACCGCGGTGGACAACGAGTCCGCCTACGAGCTGCTGGCCAAGCGCACCGAGGAGGAGACGACCCGCGCCGAGACGGCCCGCGCCGCGGCCGAGGCCCAGGCCGCGGCGGAGAAGGCCGCACAGGAGGCGGCTAAGGCACAGGCGAAGGCCGAGGCCCAGGCCGCCCGGGAGGCCCAGCGCACCGCCGAGCGGCTGCAGCGTGAGGCGGAGAAGGCGGCCGAGCGCGAGCAGCGGGCCCGGGAGCGGGCCGCCGAGCGGCGTCAGCGCGAGGTGGAGAAGCTGATCGGCTCCGCCGGCCGCCAGATCACCCGTTCCATCCTCGGCAACATCCTGCGCGGCCGCTGACCCCAGCGCGTATCGCGTCGACGCACCTGACCCACCTACACCATCTGTACTAGTATTAGCAGTACAGATCAGTTCGTCGTGCCCTCACCGGGAGTTCGCAGCATGGACCTGGAAATCGACCCCCTGTCCCCCACCCCGATCTACCAGCAGATCCGCGACCGGATCGTGGAAGGAATTGCGCGCGGCGAGCTGCCGCCCGGCCAGCGTTTGCCCTCCGTGCGCGCCCTCGCCGGAGCCTTCGCCATCAACCCGGCCACCGTCTCCAAGGCCTACGATCTTCTGCGCGCCGAGGGCTTGGTTGTCACCAACGCCAAGTCCGGCACCGTCATCGCTCCTGCGGGTGACTGGACCGAGGCCGCCGCGTGGCAGTCGCGGCTGCGCACGCTACTGGCCGAGGCCCGCGCACACGGCCTGGCCGAGAAGCAGATCCTCGACGCCGCCGCCCACCAGCTCGACACGCTCTCACCGGTGGGGAGCGAACGCTAATGCTGGCCTACACCGTAAGCATGAGCTTGACCGCCGTCGTGCTGGGCCTGGCGTTCTGGGCGACTCCGGCCATCTCCCGGGACACGCTCCCACTGGGCGTGTCGGTACCCGCCGACCACGTCAACGCACCGGTCGTGCGTCGCGCCATTCGCGCATGGCACAGATGCTGCCTATTCGGCGCCGCCGTCGCGGTGGCGGCGATTGCGCTGCTGCACTTAAGCGGCATCTCCGCCAGCCGCCCGGGCCTGCCCGTGATCGTCATGTTGGCGCAGTTGGGCGCGGGTTTCGCGTCCTGGACGGTCGTGCGCCTGCCCATCATCGAGGCCAAACGGCAGGAGGGCTGGTACGAGGACCGGCGGGTGCGAAAGCTGGCCCCGATCGGCACCCCCGAGGAATCCGGCGGCGCAATGCCCTGGTACGTCGCCTCGGTGCTCCTACTGTTGGTCGCCGCGGTCTTCGTGCTGCTGCGCTACGACACGCTGCCCGACCCACTGCCGATCCACTGGGGAGCCGACGGCACCGTCGACGGCTGGGCGCGGCGCAGTCCCCTGCAGGTGCTACTGCCTGCGGCCATCGGCCTCGGTCTGGTCGCCGTGGTGGCGCTGTGCACCAGAATCGTCCGCCGCAGATTGCTCGCGAGCATCCCCGTCGACGGCGACCGGAGCCGAACTCGGCGGCTCACCCTCGCCCAGGCGCACCTGATCGACCGGGTGATGGGACCGCTGGCCCTGGCCACGGGCGTCTCCTTCGCCGGCATCCTGGTGTTGCCGCTTGCGAAATCACCGGCCGCCGCGCGCTGGTGGCTGGCTATCACGGTGACGGTCACCTGCCTGCTGATCATGTGGATGATCGCCGACTTGATCCGACTCTCCCGGCGGTTCACACGCCGGCTCACACCCGTGGATGCCGACTCCCCCGACGACGACGAGCTGTGGCTCGGCGGGTTGTTCTACGTCAACCGCGCGGACCCCTCGCTGCTGGTGCCCAAACGCGCCGGCGTCGGCGTCGACCTGAACTACGGGCACCCGGTCGGGCGGGCGCTCGCAGTCTTCATACTGATCAACCTGGTGGTCGTCATCGGCGTGTGCATCCTGCTGTGACCGGCTGATAGCCAACCGCCGAGACCACCACACGCGCCCGGTGGGGCGCCGCCCCCTCACTCGGGGACGACGCTCACCAGCTTGGGGGCGCGCACGATCACCTTGCGCACGCCGCGGCCGTCTAGAGCGCGGACCACGCCGGGGGCGGCCAGGGCCAGCTTCTCCAGCTCGGCGGCGTCGATGTCGGGGTCGACCTCCAGGCGGTCGCGGACCTTGCCCTTGACCTGCACCACGCAGGTGACCTTCTCGGCCGCCAACAGCGTCTCGTCGGTGACCACCGGGAAGGGCTCGTGGGCGAGCGAGCGGGTGTGCCCGAGCCGCTGCCAGATCTCCTCGCAGATGTGCGGGGCGACGGGCGCGGCCATGAGCACCAGGGTCTCCACGGCCTCGCGCGGCACGGTCTTCAAACCGGTGAGGTGGTTGTTGAGTACGATCAGCTTGGCGATCGCCGTGTTCAGGCGCATGCCCTCATAGTCATCGCGCACGCCCACGATGGTGCGGGCGACCAGGCGCCGGGTGGCCTCATCGGCGGGAGCGTCGGACACCGTCACCTCGCCGCTGGTCTCGTCGACGACGTTGCGCCACAGCCGCTGCAGGAAGCGCTGGGCGCCGGCGACGGCGCGGGTGTCCCAGGGGCGGTCCTGGTCGAGCGGGCCCATGCTCATCTCGTAGACGCGGAAGGTGTCGGCGCCGTAGGCGTCGTACATGTCATCGGGGGTGACGATGTTCTTCAAGGACTTGCCCATCTTGCCGTACTCGCGGCTCACGGGCTGCCCCTGCCAGGTGAAGACGGGCTTGCCGGCCTCGTCCTGGGTCTCCTCGACCTCGTCGGCGGGCACGTACTGTCCCCGGGCGTCGGTGTAGGCGTAGGCCTGCACGTAGCCCTGGTTGAACAGCTTGTGGTACGGCTCGGAGGAGGACACGACCCCCAGGTCGAAGAGCACCTTGTGCCAGAAGCGGGAGTAGAGCAGGTGCAGGACGGCGTGCTCGACGCCGCCGACGTACAGGTCGGTGCCGCCGGAGGTATTGCCGGCCTCGGGGTGGGGCCCCATCCAGTAGGCCTCGTTGGTGGGATCGACCAGGTGCTCGGCGTCGGTGGGGTCGATGTAGCGCAGCTCGTACCAGCAGGAGCCGGCCCACTGGGGCATGGTGTTGGTCTCGCGCCGGTAGGTCTTGAGCCCGTCACCGAGGTCGAGCTCGACCTCCACCCACTCGCTCGCCTTGCCCAGCGGCGCCTCCGGGGAGGAGATGGCGTCGTCGGGGTCGTAGGTGCGCGGGGAGTAGTCGCTGACCTCGGGCAACTCCACCGGAAGCATGGACTCCGGCAGGGCGTGGGGGCGACCGTCCTCGTCCCAGACGATCGGGAAGGGCTCGCCCCAGTAGCGCTGGCGGGAGAACAGCCAGTCGCGCAGTCGGTAGGTGACGGCGCCGTGCCCGTAGCCCTTGGACTCCAGCCAGGCGGTCATGGCGGCCTTGGCCTCGTCCTTGCCCATGCCGTTGAGGTCGATCTCGGCGTTCGCGGAGTTGATGATCTGCCCGTCGCCGGTCCAGGCGGCCTCGTCCAGGGAGAATCCCTCCGGTGGGGCGATGGTGGCGATGATGTCGAGGTCGTAGGCGCGGGCGAAGTCCCAGTCGCGCTGGTCGCCGGAGGGGACGGCCATGATGGCACCGGTGCCGTAACCCATGAGCACGTAGTCCGCGACGAAGACGGGCACCTGTGCGCCGTTGACGGGGTTGGTACCGAACAGCCCCGTGAAGACGCCGGTCTTGGTGCGCTCGGTGTCGGTACGCTCGGCCTCCGTGGCCTGGGCGGCGCGGGCCCGGTAGGCGGCCACCGCCTCCGCCGGGGTGGCGTAACCGCCGGTCCAGGCGTCACGGGTGCCCTCGGGCCAGGCCTGCGGCACGGTCAGGGCGGCGGCATCCTGCTCCGGGCTGGCGCCGGACAGGCCGCCCAGCAGCGGGTGCTCGGGGGCGACCACCATGAAGGTGGCGCCGAACAGGGTGTCGGGGCGCGTGGTGTAGACGGTCAGCTCGTTCTGGCTGGCGCCGACGGCGTCGGCCTCGGGCAGGGCGAAGGTCACCTCGGCGCCCTCGGAGCGGCCGATCCAGTTGCGCTGCATGGTCTTGACCTTCTCGGGCCAGTCCACCGTGTCCAGGTCCTCGGCCAGCCGGTCGCCGTAGGCGGTGATGCGCATCATCCACTGGCGCAGGTTTCGCTTGAATACGGGGTAGTTGCCGCGCTCGGAGCGGCCCTCACTGGTGACCTCCTCGTTGGCCAGGACGGTTCCGAGTCCGGGGCACCAGTTGACCGGGGCTGAGGAGACGTAGGCGAGCCGGTGGGAGTCGACGATGTCGGCCTGCTCCCCCGGCGTCAGCTCCGCCCAGGGGCGCCCGTCGGGGGTGGGGATCTGCCCGGAGGCGAGCTTCTCGATCAGTTCACTCACGGGGCGGGCGGCGCCGGTGCCGCGGCCGTCGCGGCGGGGGGCGTCCGGGTCGAACCAGGAGTTGTACACCTGCAGGAAGATCCACTGGGTCCAGCGCACGTAGTCAACGTCGATGGTGGCCAGCGAACGGCGCGGATCGTGGGACAGGCCGAGCCGGCGCAGCTGCCGGCGCATATTGGCGATATTGGCCTCGGTGGAGATGCGCGGATGCTGTCCGGTGGCGACGGCGTACTGCTCGGCGGGCAGGCCGAAGGCGTCGTACCCCATGGTGTACAGGACGTTCTTGCCGGTCATGCGGGTGAAGCGAGCCACGACGTCGGTGGCGATGTAGCCCAGCGGGTGCCCCACGTGCAGGCCCTTACCGGAGGGGTAGGGGAACATGTCCAGCAGGAAGAACTTCTCCTTGGCGGCGTCGGGGCCGGCCAGGGCGCCGACGGGGTTGTCGGCGTTGAAGGTCCCCTCGCGCTCCCACCGGTCCTGCCAGGCGGTCTCCAGGCGTCCGGCCAGGTCGGCCGTGTACCGGTATGGCGTGGGGTTGTCGGTGGTCTGCTGCGCCCGGCTGTTCTCCGTCATCGCGGGAGTGCTCCCTTAGGTCGTGTGGATGGGGCGGGGCCGCTGCGCCGTCGGCGGGCAGGCCGAACGGCGCGCGGCCCCGTTGCTGCGGGCCAGCCTATCCCCCACCCGGCCCGGCGCCGGTGCCGGTCCGATTGGTGGAGCCGCGACGCCGGTCACGTCCGGGCCGGTCCGACGCGCGCGCAGGTTCGGAGGGACCTCAGGCCAGGGCCGGGGAGCCCAGGGCAGCGGGTACGTTCCCGCCCCAGCCGTCTTCGCGCAGGCCCGCGCGCAGGCGCTCCATGGCGGCGTCGAGTTCGGCGGCGGGCACGTCGTGCCGGGCGGCTGCCGGCGCCACATCCGCCTCGGCGCGGATGGGCAGCACGTGCAGGTGCAGGTGGTCCACCTCGTAGCCCACCACCATGACGGCGGCGCGCGCGGCGTCGAACACGCGCGTCTGGGCGCGGCCGATGCGCTTGGCGACGATGGCCAGGTGGGCGATGAGCTCGTCGGAGGCGTCCACGTAGGAGACGACCTGCTGCCGGGGCACGACCAGGACGTGCCCGTCGGTGTGCGGGGCGATGGTGGCGAAGGCGACGCAGAGCTCGTCGGCCCAGACGAAGCGCCCGGGCAGCTCGCCGCCAATGATCTTGGTGAACACGGATGGTGCGGGGCTGGTTGTGTCGGTCACAGACCCAGCGTAGATGATTGTGGCCGTGTCTCCGCCGGCTCCGAGGGTGCCAGCACCCACAGGCTCCCCGCCGGGACGACGGCGTCGACCGGGTCCGCCGCCGTGTCGCCCTCGGGCCGCACCGCGCGCACGCTGCTGGTGGGCCGCCCGTCCTCGGAGCCATCACGCCCGAAGACGACGATGCGGGTGTCCAGCCCGATGCCGGCGCGGGTCAGCTGCTTCAGGAGGGCCGGGTCGTCCCGGATGCGGCCCACCACTCCGGACTGCCCGATTTGGAGGGTTTCGAGGGCACACAGGGCGGGGACGACGACGCTGCCGTCCGCCGCCGGGATGGGGTCGCCATGCGGGTCCCGGGCCGGATGCCCCAGGGCGGCGTCGAGGGCGGACAGCAGCCGGTCGGAGACCGCGTGCTCGAGCACCTCCGCCTCGGCGTGGACCTCATCCCACTCAAAACCGAGCGCCGCCACCAGGTAGGTCTCCAGCAGGCGGTGCCGACGCACCATTGCCCGTGCCAGGCGCCGCCCGCGGTCGGACAGGGTGACGGCCCGGTAGGGGGCGTGTTCGAGCAGTCCCGCCTCCACCAGGCGGGCCACATTCTCCGAGGCGGTCGACGGCGCCACCCCCATGCGCCGGGCCAGGCCGGTGATGGAGGCGCCCTTGCCGCCCCATTCGCTGGCCGCCCATACGGCCTTGAGGTAGTCCTGGGTGACGGCCGAACTGTCGACCGGGGTCTGGGCGGCCGCCGTCACCGGAGCATCGCCACCCAGCCGTCCCAGAACGCCACCAGCACGATGACGGCGATGACGGCGTACATGGCCCCGGCGATCCACCAGCGCCCGGCCAGCAGCCGACGAGAGGCGGCGGGAGGCAGCCCCAAGTGCCCGCCCGCGGCGGCGCGCCCCCACGTGTTGGTGGCGATCGGTATGGTCACCAGCCAGATCAGGGTGCAGAACGGGCAGAGCTTGCCGAAGGTGAGCACCGATGTGACCAGGAACCAGGCCACGAAGCCGATACCGCAGACGGTGCCGGCCACCAGGCCCCACCAGACCCAGCGGGGCAGCCGCACCCCCGCGGCGAGCAACATCCCAATCAGCGTCAGCACGGCGAAGGCCATGCCGCCGACGAAGGCGTTGGGCACGCCCAGCAGATTGCCCTGCCACGCATTCAAGGAGTCCCCGCAGGAGACCAGCGGGCTGACGTCGCAGACGAGGGTGGCGTCGGGGTCGCGCAACTGGCTGATCTGGCTGGCAATCAGTTCCCAGCAGGCGCCGATGCCGATCAGGGAGCCGATCACGAGCAGTACGGCGTAGGAGCGGGGGGCGCCGGTGGCGGTGGCGTCGGTTTCGGGCCCGCCGGCGTTCACGTCCGGGGCGGTCGCGCCAACCGCGAGGCTGGATTCACCGGCCAGATAGGCGTCCAGCTCCTCCTCACTCATCGCGTCGATCATCGCGTCGACCTCGGCCTGTGTGGGCACGTGTGTCATCGCCGGATCTCCTCAGCCTCTCCCGGGGACATGGGCGCGCCCCGGCCGCTCCGGGACGCGCGCCCCAATTGTGCCTCACGGCCGTCTTGGCGCGAATCGGCGTTGATCACGTCGGCAGGGGCCGCCCGCCTGCGCGGCCTAGTCGGCTGCGCTGTCTCCGCCGTGCGCGGCCTCCGTGTTCTGCTCGACCGTATCGTCCGTCTTCTGCGCAGCCTGGTCGTCGGCCTCCTGCGCGGCGGGCACCGCCTCCCAGGCGCCCACGGTCACCGAGGCGTCCGGGTGCAGGGTCACGGTGCGCCAGGCGAGCAGGTCGCCGTCGGCGTTGAAGGACAGCAGGTGCAGGTAGGCGTCGTCGGTGACCTCACCGATGGAGGTACCGCCCTTGCCGGCGCCGGAGACCAGCTGGGTGACGGCGAGTTTTCCGCCGTCGGTGGTGGTCACGCCCCGTTCCTGGTGAACGTGGCCAGCGAGCAGCAGCGGGGTACAGCCATCCGCGATCAGCGGATCGAAAGTGTAGGGCTGGTGAATGAGCACCACGTCGGCCCGGTTGCCCGCCTGCTCCGCCTGGCAGGAGACCTCGGCCAGGCGAGCGCCCAGCCCGGCTGCATCCTCGCTCCCGCGGGGGACGGTGCCACTGGCGGACGTGCGGTCGGGGTCGACGTCGCCGAGTACGTTCAGCCCGGCCACCTCCCGCACGGTGCCGTCGGTGACGGTCCACCCCTGGGCGCGCAGTCGCTCGGCGGTGGATTCGGAGTCGTGATTGCCGATGGTGGCTACCCGGGCGACGCCGGCGGGGACCGCGTTGGACAGGGCGTCCACGCAGATCGACTCGGGCTGACTGCCGGTCATCGTCAGGTCGCCGTCATCCATGTGGATGTCGGCGCCCGCGAGCTCGTCCAGCACGCCGGTGAAGGCGATGACGTCAAGGTTGCAGTGCAGGTCGGTGGATAGCACCGCGGTGGTGGTCTCCCCCTGGTCGACCGCCCAGCTGCCCGTGACCGGGGTGGTTGGGGCCGCGGTGGGCCTGGCCTCGGGGGTGGCCGTCGGCAGCGGGGCGATCTCGGGAGTGGCTACCGCCATCGGCGTGGTACCGCGGGCGGAAGCCGCCCGGAAGGCCTCCGCCACAGCGTCCTCATCCACCGCGCCGTCGACCGCGGTGACGTCGACGGCGCCGTCGACCGCGGCGGAGGCCTGCCACGCCACCCGCAGGTTTTGCTCGGCGGCCGTGTAGAAGGCGGTGTTCTCCTCCAGGAAGGCGGAAACGCGCGGACCATATGCCTGCACGATGTCGGCGACCCGTCCGGACAGACGCGCGTCTTGAACAGGCGTGCCCGCAAGTACTTCCAGCCGGGCGCCCGGCTGCGGGCCACTGCGCACGGCCGGGACGACGACGGCGATCGCGACCGCGGCGGCGGACGCGAACGCCAGGACCTTGGCGTTGCGGGGTAGGCGGCGTGGACTGCGGCGAGGCGGTCGCGGTCCGGCCAGGCGTCCGACCGTAACCAGACTCAGCAGTACCGACTCGACCAGGCCGGCGCGCCGCAGGGCGTCGTCGGCCAGGGCCCGCAGGCCGCGCTCGATCGTCAGTTCGGGGTGGGCAACCAGGGCGACGTAGGCGGCTCCGTCGGAGCTGAGCGCCTGGCCGAGGGTGTCGGGGGAGACGGCGTCGGGATCGGGCTCTCCCGGGATCTCGCCGACGACCACCTCGACACCGAGCAAGCCGGCAGGCGAGTCCAGCACCACCGAGCCGAGTGGACCGAGGTCGACGGTGAGTGTGGAGTCCAGAGTGACCGACCACTCGGCCTCGTGCGGTCCCAGGGGTGAGGACGCGGTCGCGGTGGACACACCAATCGCCAACGACGCCAGGGTGCTCAGGAGCAGCAGCAGGGCAGTGCGCACGCCCTTGCGGAACCGGGCCGTACGGGATCGCCACCAGCGGCGAGGGCCGTCATGCAGCTGGCCGAGCCGTCCGGTGAGAACGCCGCGGGTGTCCCGCCGAGCCTTAGGCACGCCGGTCAGCTCCGCTCCCCCGCCGTTAGGCGCGCGGCCAGGTCCGCGACGAATGTGGCCGTGTCCTCCCAGGTGTCCACCGCCTGGCAGGGCACGCCCAGCGCTTTGACCGGGTAGTCGTTGCCTTCGGGGTCCAGCCGGTCACCCACGAACAGCATCTGCTTCAAGGGGATGCCGGTGACCTCGGCGAGCCGGTTCATGCCGTAGGCCTTGTCGATGCCCTTGCGGGTGATGTCCACGCTGGTGGAGCCGCCGGAACGGACCTCCAGGTCTGGTAGGAGGGCGGCGACGGCGTCACGCAGGCGGCCCTTCTTCTCCCCCGTGGGGTCCCAAGCCTGTTTGGCGTCCAACGGCGCCTCCTGTCCCAGGGCGGAGAAGGTGATCTGACTGCCGCGGTCCTCCAGGGCCGGTCCCCAGGTGTGCTCCTCCCACAGCCCCAGACGGCGGGCCTCCGCCTCGACGACGGTGCACGCCTGCTCAACCTGGGCGGGCGTGAGGTCGTTGGCGTAGACCAGCGTCCAGTCGCCGTCATCGGGATTGTGCATGTAGTAGCGGGTGCCGCAGGTGGGCATGAGGTGGAGCCGACCCAGCTCGTCGTCGCTGGCGTTCAGACGGGCGAGTACCTGCTCACGGAACTGCCCGATCTGACCACCGGAGATGATGCACACTGGCACGACGTCCAGCAGGGCACGCAGCGCAGTGGCCATGGGCTCGGGCATCGGCGACTTGGAGGGGGCGAGCGTCCCGTCCAGGTCGAAGGCGACCAGCCGGGGTGCAGCGGGTGTGTCGGCGGCGGCGGGCCGCAGCGGAGTCGAGCGCATGGGGTGCATTGTGGCGCACGTTTGCGCTGCTACGAAACCAGGTCCGGGCGCGGGAGTGTCCCGTATCCTCACCGATCGTCCTGCGGGTGCTTGAGGTGCTCGTGGGCGGCAGCCAGCGCGGCCTCCCGGGCCTCAACGTCCTCACGGCGTCCGCGCACGACCAGGGCCGTCACGGAGACGGCCAGACCGCCCCAGATGATCACGATGGCGACGAGCATTACGGCGATTGCCGGTCCGGTCATCTCACTTCACCTCCTCAAGCACATCCAGGTTAAGAGGCGCGTAGTCGTCTACCGGCGTGCGCCAGGGCATGCGTGTGAACACAATCGTGGCGACTACGACGAGGAAGATCACGCCCCATCCGAACACACCCTGCAGACCGGCGGAATACGCGTCATAGCCGTTGGTCGCATAGGACCAGACGTTCTGGACGAACATGTAGCCCAGGAGCAGCGGGGCGATTACCGCCACCAGGCCACGCCACCAGCCGCCAATGATGCGGGTGTCGGAGACCAGGTTGAGATGACGCTGCAGCTCCTTCAGCCGACGCAGCACCAGGCCGAGGCCGACGCACATGACAATGGCGGAGCCGACCACGCCGATGTAGTTGATGTAGGCGTCGACGATATCCAGATCCCACAGTCCCGAACCGGTGCTGAACAGGATGAATGACAGCGCGGCACTGGGCAGTCCGGCCGCCAGCGTGGCCTTGCCGTTGGACAGGCCGAGCTTCTCACCGATGGCGGGAGCGACCACCTGCAGGATGGAGATGAAGGAGGTCAGCCCCGCCATTGAGAAGGAGGCGAAGAACAGGACACCGAACAAGGCACCGCCCGGCATCTGCGAGATGACGGTCGGGAAGGTGATGAAGGCAAGCCCGACGCCCTGGATGCCCTCAAGATCGGCCACCGACACGCCCTCGACATGGGCCATGAACCCCAGCGTGGCGAACACGCCAATACCGGCGAGGATCTCGAAGGAGGAGTTGGCGAAGGCGGCGGTGAAGCCGGTACCCACCAGGTTGGAACGGCGCTTGAGGTAGGAGGCGTAGGTGAGCATGATGCCGAAGCCGATGGACAGGGAGAAGAAGATCTGTCCGAAGGCGGCCACCCACACGGTGTAATCAGTCAGCCGACTCCAGTCGGGGGTGAACAGAGTGTTCAGGCCGTCCGTAGCTCCGGGCAGCAAGATGGCCCGGATCACCAGGATGACGAACATGACTACCAGTACGGGCAGGAATACCCGGTTGGCGCGCTCCACGCCGCGAGATATGCCACGGGCCACGACGAAGATGCCGAAGGCCCACACCAGCGCCAGCGGGATGGCGACCCCCAGGATCGGAACCGGCGAGTACGCCGGGGTGGAAGGGTCGGCCAGACTGGTCTGGCCGATGTAGTCGCTGAAGAAGCCTGCGGCGTCGTCGCCCCAGGCGGTGGTGAAGGAGAACACCGTGTAGCGCAGCGCCCAGGCTACGATCACGGCGTAATAGGTCATGATGATAAAACAGATGAACACCTGCCACCAGCCGAGCCACTCGAACCGCTTGGATACCCGGCGGAAGACGGCCGGAGCAGAACCGCGGAAACGGTGTCCGAGCGCGTAGTCGAGGAAGAGCACGGGCAGGCCGGTGATCAACAGGGCGATGATGTAGGGGATCATGAAAGCGCCACCGCCATTGGTGTAGGCGGTGCCGGGGAAGCGCCAGATGTTGCCCAGACCGATCGCGGATCCGATGGCAGCCAAGAGGAATCCGAGTTGTCCGCTCCACTGCTCGCGTGCGGGCATCTGTACGGCGGTTGAGGATCCGGGGCTGGATGGCATTAAGAACCTTCCGGGTTGTGGGTAACCGGCAAGCCGGCCGCCGGTGCCGAAGGCACAGGCCTAGAATCGCTAGGACGATAGTCGCAGATGGAGCACCTGCCTATGGCGTCCCGCCATCCGGACAGGAGCCTTAGATGGCACGACTTGGGTATCTCCACCCCCGAGCTGGCACGGCATGTGCGAGACTGGCCTGTCGCACTCGCAGCACTGCTCGGCACCGCCGGAGCTGCTGACAGCGCAACGTTGACGGACAACTGAAAGGACAACCATGGCCACGCCTCACATTGCCGCCGAGCCCGGCGACTTCGCCCCTGCGGTGCTGATGCCCGGAGATCCGCGCCGCGCCCAGCGCATCGCGGAGGGACTGTTGGATGATGCCCGCCTGGTTACGGATGTGCGTGGCATGCTCGGTTTCACCGGCACCGTAGACGGCAAGCCGCTGTCGGTGATGGGGTCGGGCATGGGGCAGCCGTCCTTCTCCATTTACGCTACTGAACTGTTCAGCCAGTATGGGGTTGAGCGAATCATTCGCGTGGGCA
Source organism: Actinomyces glycerinitolerans (assembly GCF_900098745.1). GTDB lineage: Bacteria > Actinomycetota > Actinomycetes > Actinomycetales > Actinomycetaceae > Actinomyces > Actinomyces glycerinitolerans. Next base: position 2,380 of record NZ_FQTT01000004.1, on the reverse strand, counting down.
CGGCCGGTGGCATCGGCAAGCAGGTGCATGTGGGTGATGTTGTGATTGCCACCGGAGCCCACACCGATTCGGCGATGAACCAGCTGCGCATCCCCGGCGTGAACTTCTCGGCCGTCGCCGACTTCCGCCTAGCCATGGCCGCCTATCGCGCGGGCGTCGAGGCCGGCATGGGCGAGCGGCTGCACACCGGCACGATCATCTCCCGCGATCACTTCTACTTCACGCCCGAGGGGCAAACGGAGCGTCTGTCCGCCTACGGGACCCTGTGCGTTGAGATGGAGGCGGCAGCCCTGTACGGGGTGGCGGCCGAGTTCGGCAAGCAGGCGTTGGCGGTGCTGACTATCTCCGACCACCTGCTGGACCACTCCGGTGACATGACCGCAGCCGAACGAGAGACCCGCTTCCAGGACTCGCTCCAGCTCGCGGTCGCCGCTGCCCTGAGCTGATTCCAAACCATCGCCGTCGAGCTGCTGGTGCATGACGCCAGGCGACGACGCGTGGCGGGCCGAGCACCCATTTACGGTGCTCGGCCCGCCACTTGCGTATGTGTCGGTATATACGCCGCACCGTTCAGCGAGGATCGGCTCCGGCGTCTCCTGCAGCGGCCACTGCCAACGCGGTTGCTACCGCCGCACGGGCGTTGCCGCCGGGCGTGGGCAGCAGGAGGATTCCCATACGCCCCACCACGCGTCGCATGCCTGCGCCCATATGCTCGGCAATGATCGTGTCGACGCGATGCTCGTTAAGGAAGCGGACAATGCGGGCGTGATGTGAGCCCTCGGTGCCGGCGTCATGGGCGACGTCCCAGCCGACAGGGTACTCCTGCCAGCGAGTGATCACCCCATCCGAGACGTTTACCACCGCGACGCGTGGTGCACGGCCGAAGCGCGGCTCCACCTGACCGTCTGTCGTCACGGGGATGAGGACCGTGGACACGGGCCCGATCATCGGCTCAGTGAATGAATCGCTCATGGCAGCAGCGTAAGCCCGTGGGCAGATACGACGAACTTGGCCACATCCGCCGACTCAGTCGTGTTGCTCTCGCGACGCCTGGTACGCAGCACCCACGATGCCCGCGGTGTTCAGCAGCTGCGCCGGAACGATGGGAGTCTTCAGGTCGAGTCTGGGCAGGAACTTCTCGTGTTTCTTTGACACGCCTCCACCAACGACGAACAGGTCCGGTGAGAACAGCATCTCCACGTGGGAGTAGTACCGCTGCAGCCGCTTGGCCCACTTCTTCCACGACAGGTCCTGAAGCTCCTTCTGCCCCGAGGAGGCGCGCTTCTCAGCGTCATAGCCGTCGATCTCGAGGTGGCCGAGCTCAGTGTTCGGCACCAGGGTGCCGTCGACGATGATGGCGGAGCCGATGCCGGTACCTAGCGTGGTCACGATGACCGTTCCGGCGACGCCCTTGGCGGCCCCGAAGGCGACCTCGGCCAGGCCGGCGGCGTCTGCGTCGTTCAGTGCGGTCACGGGGCGCCCAAGGTGCTGCAGCATCAGCTCGTTGAGGTTCACTCCCGCCCACGAGTCGTCGAGGTTCGCAATGAAGGGGATTGTGCCGTGCACGATAGGCGCCGGGAAGGCGATACCTACCGGTACGTGCTCGCTGATGCCGAGGCCGTCAAGTAGCTGCTTACAAACCTCCGCCACGGCATCCGGTGTAGACGGCTGTGGCGTCTCGATCCGAATGCGGTCACCAATGAACTCACCGGTGTCGAGATCCACACGCGCACCCTTGATACCTGAACCGCCGATATCAATCCCGCACGCAACCGAAGTCATCGCAGCCTCCTCCAATTCCGCCTGCTGCCTGTACCGCGAGGATATCGGAGTCGGACGGCCGTTGGTGCCCGTTTTGGGCGACGTCTTCCGGCCGCGTGTGTTCGTGGTGTCGTTCGGACGCCCAGAGGTCCGTCTGTGGGTGTGGCGTGTGGACGGCCGTGTGCGGGCCCTGGCGTGTGCGGGCCCTGTGTGGGTTGTGTTGTGTTGTGCGTGTGGTGTGTGCCCCCCGGGCCGGGGCCCCGGGGTGTGGTTGTGGGTGTGGGTTCGTGAGCGTGCCGGCAGTGTCCTACTCTCCCACCCGCCTTCCGGGGGCAGTACCATCGGCGCTGGGGGGCTTGGCTTCCGGGTTCGGAAAGGAAAGACCGGGCATGACCCACCCCGCTATGACCACCGGCACACACACCAACCCACACCCACCCAGAAACAACCAGGCCAGGCGGGCGCTCGCGCACGCACCACACACCCTGTTCACATATCAGCACCCGCCCGGGGGTGGGTTGCCTGTGAACCGTACAGCGGACGCAAAAAACAAACCAAGTGATTGAAAGAACTACTCAACTCATGTTGTTTGCCGGTTGAACACTGCTGCTTGTGGAAG
>NZ_FQTT01000003.1 GCF_900098745.1 Actinomyces glycerinitolerans | reverse complement strand
ACCAGCAGACAGGCCCTGAGCAACGGGAGCGTGACCTACAAGGGCCGGATCATCTACGTCGGTTCCTTCATGGCCGGCCAGACGATCGAGTTCCGCCAGTACCCCACCCGCCTGGACCTGTACGACCAGGCCGGAACACACTTCGCCGCGATTCCCTGGCCCCAGCCCACCCAGGCCCAGACCCACAGCCGGGCCACCATCAACGCCTCCAAACCACCCAACAGAATCATCACCAGACCACCCCGCTCACCCCGCTCCCAACCGTCCCAGAAGCTTTGAGACTCAACCGTCCCAGAAGTCATGAGATCCAACCGTCCCAGAAGTGTGGAGACAGCACAGTACCCCTACCCCACGAACCGTCGCAAGAAGTGCCGAATCGTCGACCGCAACACACGAACCGTCAACAGAACGCACGAACCGTCAGACGAGCGCACGATCCGTCGGGCGAAGGCGCCGAACCGTCGGCGGAACGCACGGACCGTCACCCGCCCGCTCACGGCACCCACAAATGCCAAGAGCTCACTTGCTGACACTTCTCGCCGCTCCGTCACCTTAAGGGTTAGGGTGTCCTCATGCCGAAGATCATGGGTAACTCACTCGCCGAACACCGCGAGCGCACCCGCCGCGCCCTGTTCGACGCCCTGTCCGACCTGCTCGCCCAACGGCCCTTCGACAAGATCACCCTGTCCGACGTGGCCGCCCGCGCCGGCGTCGGCCGCACCGCCGTGTACAACCACTTCACGGACAAGGAGGACCTGCTCCTGGCCTTCATGGAGCACGAGACCGGCCGCTACGCCAAGGAGCTCGCCCAGGCCCTGAGCAACGTCGCCGACCCCATCGACCGACTGCGCGTCTACGTGCGCCAACAGGCACTGATCAAGCGTCACTATCACTTCCCGGCCACCGGCCCGCTGGCGCGCTCGGTCTCCCGCAGCACGGCCGGTCGCCTGCACGCCCACGCCGAGCAAATGACGACGATGCTCACCCAGATCCTGTCCGACGCGATGGACGCCGGCGCCATCCCCCGCCAAGACCCGGCGCTGGTGATCCCGCTGATCCACGCCTGCGTGCTGGGCGGCCGCCCCGCACCGACCGAGCCGCGTGCACGCGCCGCCTACCTCGACGCCCTGGACACCTTCGTGCTGCGCGCCGTGGGGGCACCAACGCCGGACCATGCCGTTCCCGCGGTGCGGCCCCCGCACGCCACCGAACCGACACCCCGGCCCGCCCGCGCCGCCGGCTGACGCCCCGCCGGCCTGCTAGTACTGCTGCTGCGGGCGTCTCACCACTGACGTCCGTACCCGCCGCCGGATCCGGTGGTGGAATTGGCATCACCGTTGCGATCCTCAAGTTTCTGGCGCTTGGCGTCGGTGGGTGTGGGGGAGGGTGAAGGACTCGGCGACGGCGACGCCGATGAATCCCCCTGCCCGGTGGCGGTCGGCTCCGCGGAGGGCGTTCCCGTGGACCCGTCCGACGGCGTCGGCTCGGCGGTGGGCGGTTCCGAAGAGGACGTGCTGGGGTCGGGCTGCGGTGGGTCGGGCTGCGGGGGCGGCGGCACCTCGCAATCGCCGGCCGCCTCCACGGCCGCGTCCTGCTCCGCCTCCGAGGTATCCGCGTCATCCGCCTCCGCGGCCTGCGCGGCCAGTGACAGGTGGGTGACGTAAAGGTTCACCCGCACCAGGCACTCGGGCGACTCCGGGTCCAGGATCGTGACCACGTTGCCCTCGTCGTCCTTCACCTGCACGGTGCCGGCGGCGGGGGCGGTCCCCAGTGCCTCCTCCAGTTCGCTCACCGCGGTGTCGAGCTGATCGTCCAGCAGCTGGGCGGTGCCCAGGTTGTAGTGCACGCGCCACTGCTCCAGCCACGGGTTCAGGCGCTCCACCGCCCGGTAGCGGCCGATCGCCGTGGTGTAGCTGCCGTCCACGACCGCATGGTTGCCGGCGAAGGTCAGTCCCCACACCGACAGCATCCACACCCCGACGACGGCGACGACGGTGGCCGGGATCCCCTGCCAGGTCAGCAGGCGGCGGCGCCGCGCCAGCCGGGCCCGCCGGTGATGGGGGGACTCGGGGGCGGAGTCGGCGGAGTCGGTGATGCCGACGCGCACGGCGTAGTCGGCGGCGTCGGCCTCGCTACGGGCGCCGGGGCGGAAGGCGTCGTTCCCGCCGGGCAGGCCGGTGGGGTCCGGGGTGCCGGCGGTAGTCATCGGGGGCCTCCTGCCTGGCTCGGTCGGGTGCCGACGGCGGGACGGGTCAGGTCCTGCAGGGCCCGGTCGGCGCGGATGAGGGCAACACCCTCCCAGATGAGCAGGCCGGCGGCGATCACGCCCAACGGCCAGATCATGTAATGGCTGTAGCGGCTGCGCTCGCGGCCGTCGGACAGAACCTGTTCGACGTCCTGATCGGTGAAGGCGCTGGTGGGGTCGTCGTCACTGCCGGTGCGCTGCAGGTAGGTGATCCCCAGGGCATCGGCGACGGACTGCAATTCGGCGGTGTCGGGAACGGACACGGCCGCCTCGCCGGTCTCCGGGTCGGTGATGTAGTCGGCATTGTCGCTCCCGGAGCCGTCGAAGGCCCGCATGGAGCCGCCGGACTCGGTGCCGTACCCGAGCACCGCGCCGCCGTCGACCACTTCCGCCAGTTGTTCCCAACTGATCCCGGCGGCTGCGGCCTCGTCGGCGCCGGCACCGTCGTCGGTGGCCTCGCCGTCGGACAGGATGTACACCAGCCGGGCGTCCTCGGGACTGGAGTCGGCGGCCGCGACGAGGGTCTGGGCCAGCAGCGGCAGAGCACGCTCCAGGGAGGAGCCGTGGGAGCGGCCGGTGATCTCCTGCTGCAGCGCACCGATCCAGGCGTCGACGGCGTTGACGTCGCGGGTCAGCGGCAGCTCGCGGGCGGCCGTGGAGTCCAGGGCGATCACGCTGAAGCGGGCGTCGGGGTAGGCCTCGCGAATGGCGGTCAGGTCGGCGCGCACCCCGTCCAGGCGGGTGCCGCCGCCGGCATCGGGACCGCCCGCCCAGTCCTCGGCGGCCATGGAGCCGGTACGGTCCACCACCAGGTAGATCTCCACGTTGGATACGGCCACCGCCTCCGTTGCGGCCAGGCTGGGACCGGCCAGGATGAGCACCATGACCGCGCCCAGCGCCACGCGCCGCCACCAGGTGGTGCGGGCGCCCGGGTCGGCGCCGTCGCGCAGCAGCCAGCGGGCGGAGACGGCCAGCGCGGCGACGACGACGAGCGCCGCCAGGATCGTCAACGGCCAACCGAACAGGGGCACCAGGCTCATGCGCGCCTCCATGCGGCCACGGCCAGGAAGGCCAGTACGAACACCGACAGCAGGGCGGCGGCCCGCTCGGGCACGTCGGTGACGCGCACCTGCGTGTTGGTGTCCAGCTCGTCGATCTGGTCGGACTCCAGCTCCTGGACGATCTGGCCGGCGGTGTCGGCGTCGTCCACCTCGTAGAAGCGGCCGTCGTGCTCGGTGGTGATGTCGCGCAGGTCCTCGCGGGCCTCGTCCACGTCCTTGCCGGACACGTCCGGGTCGGCCAGTTCCGGGTCGGCACCGAACAGGGAGAACAGGCGGATGGAGTCCTCCTGGGCCAGGTCGGCCGCCTCGGACACGGAGTAGATCTGCTGCTCGTAGGGGTCGATGATCTGGTTGTCGGTGGCCAGGATGATGGAGCGGGAGCGGTCGGAGACCTGGTTGTCGAAGGCGAGCGTGCAGGAGGCGAGCCCGTCCCCCGCCAGGGAGGAGGCGAGCACGTCTTCGGAGAAGGTGCCGGGGAAGGTCTGGTAGTAGCGCTCCAGGGCGGGGTTGCCGCGCACGGGCACGAAGTCGAGCACGTCGGCGATCTCGTTGAACTGATCGCGCAGCAGGTCGTAGTCGTCGGTGAGCGGCACGATCGTCTGCGCGGTGGTGTTCCAGACGACCAGCGACACCCGCTCCCCCTCGAAGGTGTCCAGCAGTTGCGCGAAGGTGTCCAGGATCTTGGAGTCGGTGGTCACCATGGAGGTGGAGATGTCCAGGCACAGCACGATGTCACGGCTCGCCAGGGACTCATTGCGCACGGTGCGCTCCACCGGCCTGCCGGCCAGGGCGGCGGAGGCGGCCAGGCTGACCGCTAGGACGGCCCCCATCCCGGCGTACAGCAGGCGCCGCCGGGTGAGCCGCTCCCGCAGGGCGGCGCTGGTCAGCAGGGCGGCGGAGTTGGCGATTCGCCGTGGTGCGGCACCGCGGCGCGCAGACCTGCCGCCGGGCAGATGGCCGGTGGCGGCCAGGGCGACCACCGCGATGGCGGCCAGGACGATCAGCACAACCAACCAGGGCATCACCATCGGGTGACCACCTCCTTGGCCTCGCCGATGGCGGCGTCGGCGGCGGCGTCGGGGTCGCGGTCGAAGGAGGGCTGCTCCCACACGGCCAGTAGCTCGCCGACATGCCCGAGGGGATTGGTGTCCAGGGGACGGCGGCTGGCGCGCACCCGCCGCAGCCGCTCGAGAATGGAGCGGGGGCCGGCGGTGTCGGCCATGTCGAGGATCTCCAGGACGGTGGCGGAGACGATGTCCTCACCGCTGCGGGCGGTGGCGAAGCCGCGCAGGGCGCCGGCCAATTCCAGGTGCAGTCCGCGCAGTTCCAGTTCGCCACTGCGGTAGCGGGCGGCGGCTTCGTCGACGCGGCGCACCCACTGGCTGCGCTCGGAGGCGGCCATGGGGATGTCTCCAACGGTGCGGGCGGTGTCGCGACGGGTGACCAGGAAGGCGCGCAGGATGACGGCGGCGGCCGCGATCAGGACGACCACGCCGACGATCACCAGCCACACGGGCATCAGCACGGGATAGTTGACTGGCACGCTCAGCGCCTCCCCCCGCCCCGGCGGGACGCCAGGCGTTGACGGGCCAGCAGGGAGGCGATGGAGTCCACCAGAGTGGCGTCGGAGTGGATGGCGGTGTGCTCGATGTGACGGGCGTCCAGCAATGCGGTCACGGCGGCGCGGCGGGCCCCCTCGGTGGCGACCAGACCGGCCGCCAGTTTGGCGTCTTCCCGCAGGAATGCGGGAATCTCGCCGGTCAGTTCGACGTCGCGGGCCCGCCCCCGGCCGGGCGCGAGCGGGGTGTCGTCGGCGATCTGGATGGCGATGAGCTCGTGCTGGGCGGACAGGCGCCGCAGCCGGTCGGTTACGGCCGGGTCGCTGCCGGCATCGGGGTGGGAGGTGTCGGTAATCAGCACCACCAGGCTGCGGCGGCGGTGCCAGGTGCCGACGCGTTCCAGCAGGGTGGACAGGGCCGGACCGGGCGCGCCGGGGGCCAGTTCGTCGCCGCGGGTGAGGGCGTCCAGCTGGCGCTGAACCAGGGACAGGATCATCTCGGTGTGCTCACTGCCGGCCCGCGGCGGGCGGGAGACCACGCGGGCGGTGTCGGCGGCGACCAGGGCCACGGTGTCGCCGCGCAGGCGGGCCAGATAGGCGAAGACCTCGGCGACGGCGAGGACGAGCTCGCGCTTGTCCTCCCCGCTGGGGGCCTGGGCGGCCATGGTGCGGCCGGTGTCGACGGCGAGCACCAGCGGCAGGTTGGACTCGCGCTGGTAGCGCTTGATGACCGGCTGGCCGATGCGGGCGGAGGCCTTCCAGTCGATGTCGGTGACGTCGTCGCCGGGCCGGTAGTTGGACAAGTCGTCGAAGTCCTGGCCGTGGCCGACGAACACGGAACGGTGGCGCCCGTCCAGCAGGCTGGTGGAGCGGCGCAGGGTGGGCAGGGACAGGCGCCCGCGCACGCGCGCCACCCGGGAGCCGGACCGCCGTCGGGCGGAGGTCGGCTCGGGCGCGTTTGCGGAGACCGGATCGCTGGTCATGGTGTCGTGCCGCTCAGGGGGTGGGGACGGCCGCGAAGATCGCGTCGATGATGGACTCCGGCGCGATGTCATCGGCCAGGGCGTCGTAGGTGAGCACCAGGCGGTGGCGCAGTACCCCGTAGCGCAGCAGCCGCACATCGTCGGGGGTCACATAGGTGCGGCCGGCCTGCAGGGCGACCGCCTGGGCGATCTTCATCAGGGCGATGCCGCCGCGTGGGGAGGCGCCCACGCGCACGTGCCGCTCGAGCCCCGGAACGGGGCGCGGCCCGCCGCCGCGGGAGGTGTTGACCAGGGCGACGATGTACTGCTTGATGACCGGGTCCACATAGACGCGCTCGACCGCACCGGCCAGCCACTCCACGTCCTCGGTGGAGATGGGGCGGTTGCGGATGGGTTCCTCGAAGGCGCCGTTGGAGATGCGGTCCAGGACGTCGGCCTCCTCCGCCGGCTTGGGGTAGGTCAGCACCTCCTTCATCAGGAAGCGGTCCATCTGGGCCTCGGGCAGCACGTAGGTACCCTCCTCCTCGATGGGGTTCTGGGTGGCCATCACCATGAAGGGCTGCGGCAGCGGGTAGATGACCCCGCCGATGGAGGTCTGCCGCTCCTGCATGGCCTCCAGCATCGCCGACTGGGTCTTGGCGCTGGAGCGGTTGATCTCGTCCAGCAGCACGATGTTGGCGTGGACCGGGCCGAGCTGGGTGGTCATCTCGCCGGTGGCGTAGTTGAGGACCTGGGTGCCGACGATGTCGTTGGGCATCAGGTCGGGGGTGCACTGGATGCGGTGGAAGGTGCCGGAGACGGCGGCGGCCAGCGTCTGGGCGGCCGTGGTCTTGGCCAGGCCGGGCACGGATTCGAGGAGGATGTGTCCCCCGGCGATGAGGCTGGAGACCAGGGCCAGGCGCAGCTGCTCCTGCCCGACCACCCGCTGGGAGAAGATGTCGCTGACGCGGCCCAACAGTTCGCCGGCGCGTTCGACGTCGGCGCGCGGGGAGGCGTTGGAGCGGGAGGTCCGCTCGGCCTCGCGCTCGAGTTCGGCGGATGAGGGTAGGGACTGGGTGCTGGGGTAGTCGGTGTCCGGGGAGGAGGCGACGACGGCGGCCGTGCGGGCGCGGCGCCCGGTGCCGGACCGGGTGGGCGGCGCGGCCGCCGGAGCCGGCGTCGGCGCGGCCGAGGGCTGTGGGACCGGGGGGATGGGCGGCGGGAAGGAGCCGTTGCTCGCGCCTGCAGCGCCGACTCCCGACGGATTTGGCTGATTGCTCATGAATCTCCTCTGGCTCTGCCCCGGACGATCGGCCCATACAGGGCACGCCGCAAGCACATTGTCACGGGGAGGCTACACGAGCTCCCCGACCGTTTCCCAGTACTGTGGTGGGTACTACTCCCCACAGGGCCTGTCAGGCGTTCCCCGCATCGCGGCCCGAGTCGTGCGGCACCGGGGCGGTGTCCACGCGGGACTCGGCTCCGGCCGCGGCCTGTGCGGCGGCGACCCGGTTCGCCTGGTACTCCTCGTCCAGCAGGGGCAGGTCCTCGGCGGTCACCATCAGGGTGGACACGGCGTGCTCCACCAGCGCGGCCCGCCGGTTGGAGGCGACTCCGCCGACGCGTCCGCCGCGCAGCCCGCGCACGCCCACCCGGTCGAGCTTCTCGCAGACGTTGTCGAGTTTGCGGTTGAACTTGGTCAGCGACCAGCCCAGGCGGGCGGCCGCCGAGGCCGAGGAGGGGATCTCGGCCGAGCCGGTGCCGGCCCGCTTGAGCACGGGCTCGGCCAGCGCGAGGACGAGCAGCCGCTGGGAGCGGGTCATGGGGGTGGCGCCGATGGTGGTCTGACCGCGCGGGCTCGGGCTGTGGCCGTCGATGCCGGCGAAGCGCCCGGCCTCGGCGGTGATCAGGTCGATCTCGTAGGTCGTGGGCCCGGCGGAGAAGGTCAGAATGACGCGGGAGAACACCAGCGGCATGCTGGCGCCGGGGGCGAGCCGGGACTGCACCAGCCCGTCGCCGTCGGTGAGCGTGGCGGACAGGCGTGAGCCCTCGTTGGCGATCCACCACAGGCCGGAGTCGTGACGCAGCACCAGGAAGCGGCGGTGCAGGTAGGGGTTGTCGTCGATGTCCAGGTCGCCGCCGCGGCCGATGACGAAGATCTCATCGGTGCCGACGCGGTAGACCTCGCCGGAGAAGTCGAGGACGAGCTCGTCGGGACGGTCGGGGTCGACCTCGGGCAGTTCGGTCCAGGTCAGGTCGCTCATGGGGTCCTCCGCTCGCTGCGCATCGACTCTGCTTGGCTAACAACAGCGTAACGGATGGGCGCGCCAACTGTTCGCCGTGAACGCATCTCACCCGTGAAAGCGGTCGCAGGTCACAGCGGCGGATCGACGCGCAAGGTCACGCCGTCGCCGACGTCGAGCAGGTCGCCGACGATCAGCGGCGTGGGCAGGGTGCTTGCCAGCAGCACCGGTGGCATGCCCGCCCGCACCAGCACCGTGCCGTTGGCGGAGCCGAGATCACGAGCCAGCAAGCTCCAACCGGCCACGCTCACCTCCAGGTGCGAGCGGGATACGAAGTGGGCGGGGCTGGGCACGGTGATCAGCTGGGTACTCGCCTCGGACCCGGCCGGTGCCTGCGGGGCCCGGCCGACGACGACGTCGCCGCGCACCGGCACGGCCTGCCCGGTGGACAGGCTCAGCACCGCCAGCACCGGCCGCGGCACCTGCCGAATCTCACCGGTGAGCGGGGCGGCGCAGGCCTGGCAGGCTGCCGCGTCGGGCGGGTTGGGATGCCCGGCGGCACACATGACGGCACGGACCAGAGGCGGCGTCGCCTCCGTCACCAGCGCAATGGTGGCCTCCCCCAGCGTCTGGGTGGCGTCGGCGCCGGAATCGGGTGACGCGGCGGCATCCGCCGTATCCGCCGAGGCGGGCGCGAGGGCCGGCATGTCCGCCGAGTCGACCCGCCGGCCGCGACGACGGCGCCCAGAGTCGGCGCCGGGCTCGAACTGTTCCGCGCCCTCCTGGTCCTCCTGCGCGCGCAGGGCCGCCTCGTCGGCCTCGTCGGCCTCGTCGGCCTCGTCGGCCTCGTCGGCCTCGTCGGCCTCGTCGGCAGTGTCCACCCACACGCCGGTCTCGGGCAGGGGCGCGCGGTTCGGGTCCACCCACACCCCGGTCTCTCCAGGGGCGGGGTCAGAGGCGGCGTCGGTGCGGGGCGGCCCGCCCAGGGCCTCGAGCACACACAGACGCACTTGCGGCGGCGCCCCGGCCGACAGGACGGCGGTTCCGTATCTGCCCACCACCGTTAGCTCCTGCGTCCCGGCGCCCGTCTGCGTGCTCACGACCGCTACTCCGACAGGTCGACCACGAGGGCGGTGACGTTGTCGTGCCCGCCGGCCTCGAGCGCGGCGGCCACGGCCACCTCCGCGGTGCGCTGCGCCCCCAGGCCGGAGCCGAGCACGGTGGCCAGGGCGTCGTCGTCGAGCTCGTCGCTCAGGCCGTCGGAGCACACCAGGATGCGGTCGCCGGCGCGCGCCTCCACCAGGTGCAGCTCGGGGTAGGCGGGCTGGTTGAGGCCCGCGCCCAACGCCCGAGTGACCACGTTGCGACGCGAGTCGATGTGGGCCTCGGCACGGGTGAGCTGACCGGCGTCCACCAACTCCTGCACCTGGGAGTGGTCGTGGGACAGCTGGGACAACAGGTCGTCGCGCAGCAGGTAGACGCGCGAGTCGCCCACGTTGAACACGATCCAAGTGCGTCTCTCCGGCAGGTCGGCGAGCACGGCGCCGGCGATGGTGGCACCGGGCGGGTTAGCCGCCTGCGAGGGGATCGCGGCCACCGCCTCACCGGCCGCGAGAACGGCGGCGACGACGTCGGCGCGATCGGTGATGCGGCTCCCGGCCAGTGGGAGCAGTGCGCCCAGGGCGGTGCGGGCGGCGGCCCGGCCGGAGGCATGCCCGCCCATGCCGTCGACCACGATGAAGGCGGGCGCGAGGGCGAGGTAGCCGTCCTCGTTGACGCGGCGCAGGCGACCGACGTCGGTGGCCGCACCGACGACGGTGCTCGGCCGCGGCCCGGCGTCGTCCGGGGACTGCGGTGCCGCCAGGGCCGCCGCCGCATCCGCCGAGTCGTCGGGCTCAACCGGGTCGAATGACTCGCTGTCCTCGGGCATCGACGTCTCCTTGCAGTGCGGTAATGCGGGCGGTCTCGTGTCCCAGACGATACCGGCCAAGCCGCCGAATTGTGCTCTCAGGTAGGCTCGGGGTGCCGACACCCACCGGCCGCCCGCGAAAATACGCGGGCCGAGCCCACGCAGTCACAAAGGATCCAGCATGTCTCAGCCTCAGGACGACCTCGTCGCACGGGCAAGCGACCCCAATGCGGAACTCACCACCCTGCACGAGCTCGCCAACAACTACCCCGGCTTGCGCCCCTACATCGCCGAGAACCCGCGCACCTACCCGGCGCTCCTGGAGTGGCTCGGCAGCCTGGGAGATCCCGCCGTCGACGCCGCGCTCGCCCGCCGCCATGCCGCCGCGACCACGCAGGCCCTGAGCCTGGAGCAGGCACAGGCGGCAATGCAGGCCGCCGCGAATGAGTCGGGCGCCGCCGCGCAGGTCGGCGGGCAAGCCCCGCAGACCGGCACGGGAGCGCCGACCCAGGCCATCTTCCAGCCCGAGGTCACACGTGCGGTCACTCCCGAGCGCCGCCCCATTATGGAGGGACGCCAGGCCGCACGGGACGCGGCCGCACCCACCGCGGCCTTCGCCTACCAGCAGCCCCCACAGCAGGCGGTCTACCAGCCCCAGCCGCAGCAGCCGGCCTACGCCCAGCCCGCCTACCAGCAGCCCCAGCCCGCCTACCAGCAGCCCCAGCCCGCCTACCAGCAGGCCCAGCCCACCAACCAGCAGCCGCAGGCCGGCGACCAGGGCGTCTTCGGCGTCGGCACCCCCGAGGCGGAAGAGCAGCGGGGCAGCAGCAACCGGTGGCTGTGGGTCCTCGCCGCCGTGGCCCTGGTGCTCGTGGTCGCGCTGGTGGTGTGGTTCTTCAGCTCGAACCACGGCGGCGAGGACCCCGCCCCGATCACCAGTACCACTCAGGCCGCGGCCCCGCAGGAGCCCGCCACCACGCCGACGCAGGCCGAGGAGACGCCGTCGTCCACGCCGTCGCCCAGCCCGACCGCATCCCAGAACCTGACCGCGCCCGCCCCCGCCGATGCCATCGAGATGGCCGCCTTCACCACGCCGTCGGGCAACATCAGCTGCGTGCTGGGCGACGACTCCGTCTCCTGCACCATCAACGACCACGACTTCGTCCCCACCGACAGCTCCTGCAACGACTCCAACGCTCAGGCCTTTACGGTGAGCGTGGGCACCGACGATGAGGCCGAGGGCGGTTGCGGCATCTCCTTCTCCGCCGCCGGCGCCTCGCTGAACTATGGCGCGTCGGCCAAGAACGACACCTTCGCCTGCACCTCCACCGAGGCCGGGATCGAGTGCTGGAGCCAGGTGTCCGGCAACGGTTTCCGCATGTCGCGCTCCGAGGCCGAGACCACCAGCCGCTGACCGGCCTCGCCCGACCCGCCGCGAGGGCGGGCCTCCGTTTCAATCCACAACTCTCAGAACTGAATGTCCTCGACCTACGCCACCATCCTGCGCCGCCCCGGCGCACTCGGTTTCTCCATCGCGGGCCTGCTCGCCCGCTTCCCCATGTCCATGGTGGGCATCTCCACCATCCTGGCGATCCAGGAGCTCTACGGCAGTTACTCGGCGGCCGGAACCGTGTCCGCCGTGAACGTGGTCGCCGTCGCCGTCGGGGCACCCGTGCTGGCGCGGCTCGTCGACGCCTACGGGCAGTCGCGGATCATGCTGCCGGCGATGCTCGGCTCGGCGGCTGCGCTGGTCGGGTTGGCGGTCGCCGCGCAGGCCCACGCCCCGCTGGGCGTCCTGCTGGTGCTGTCGGCACTGGCGGGGCTACTGGCCGGGTCCTTCGGCTCCCTGGTGCGTTCGCGCTGGACGACGATCCTGACCACCCCGGAACAGGTGCACACCGCCTTCTCCCTTGAGGCCGCCTTCGACGAGGTCGCGTTCATCATCGGTCCGGTGCTGGCCACGGTGCTGTGCACCTCCCTGCCGCCCACCAGCGGCTGGATCGCAGCGGTCGCCCTGCAATTGGGCGGCGGGCTGTGGTTCTTCTCCCAGCGGGCCACCGAGCCGACGCCGCACCGTCGTCGGCGGGAGGCGCGCGCAGGCGCATCGGCGGGCGCGGCCCCCGAGCCGACGTCGGGCCAGGCGACCGTGCCGGTGCTGCGGCACGGTGCCGTCGTCGCGGTGATCGCCGTCTTCCTGGCCTCCGGCGCCATGTTCGGCGCCAACGACGTCGCCGCCGTCGCCTTCGCCACCGAACTCGGCAGGAAGTCGGCATCGGGAGTAGTACTGGCGGCCTGGGGCGTGGGCTCGTTCACCGCGGCTCTCGTGTACGGCTCGCGCTCGTGGCACCGGCCGCTGTGGCAGCAGTTCCTGTTCGGCGCCACGGCGCTGGCGGTGGGCGCCTCGACCCTCATGTTCGCGCCGAACCTGGTGGTGTTGGGGATGCTGATGGCGCTTACCGGCATGGCGATCGCCCCGACGGTCACCACCGGCAACACGATCACCCAGGTGTCGGTGGCGCCCTCTCAGCTCACCGAGGGGCTGGCCTGGGTCGGCACCGCCATGAACATCGGGGTGTCGCTGGGTTCCATGTTCGGCGGTCATGCGATCGACGCCGCCGACAGTCACGGCGGCTACCTGCTGGTGGCGGCTATGGGCTGGCTCGCCGTCGTCATGTGCCTGGCCGGGCTGCGCACGCTGCGGCATGCCCGCCCGCACCACGTCCTGCCGGCCTCCCCACAGGTGGCGGACGCGGACCCCGGCCTCCCGGTGCACCCGGCCTAGACTGCCCGGCGTGGAGTCCCTCAAGCGCGCACTCTCTTCCCCTGCCGCCGCCCTGATCGGTTGGGCGGCGTTGGCCCTGTCCATCTACCCGACTCTGTGGGGCAAGGACGGCACCGCCACCTTCAAGCTCGACGCCTGGATCTACCACCACGCGGTCGCCCAGTGGCACGCCGGCGGCAGCCTGTACGGCTGGTACGCCAACCCCGACCAGCAGCTGTGGCCCTTCACCTACCCGCCGTTCGCCGCCTGGGCACTCACGCCCCTGACCTGGTGGTCGGACCGGGCCACCCAGGTGGCGCTGGTGGTGGCCACACCGGTGTGCACCGCGGTGGCGGCGTGGGCGGTGCTGCACGCCCTGGGTGCGGGCCGCCGCGTGGCATGGGGCGCCGCCCCGTGGCTGGCACTGGCCGCGGTGATAGTGCTGGAGCCGATCCCCAAGACCATGGAGTACGGGCAGATCAATGCGGTGCTCATGATGCTGGTCGCGCTCGACCTGCTGGTGGTTCCGCCCGCCTCCCGGTTACGGGGCGTGCCGGCGGGACTGGCCGCCGCCTTCAAACTGACCCCGGCGATCGCGGTGCTCGTCTTCCTGGCGCGGCGGGAGTGGC
Source organism: Actinomyces glycerinitolerans (assembly GCF_900098745.1). GTDB lineage: Bacteria > Actinomycetota > Actinomycetes > Actinomycetales > Actinomycetaceae > Actinomyces > Actinomyces glycerinitolerans. The sequence goes on along the minus strand of NZ_FQTT01000003.1, from coordinate 39,627 downwards.
GGGCGGCGGCCACCATGGTCGGCTCCGCCCTGGGGGTGACGGCGCTGAGCTGGCTGGCCTCGCCCAGCGAGTCGGCGCAGTTCTTCTTCTCGGCGATGTGGGACTCCTCCCGCGCGGGCTTCACGGACTACTCCGGTAACCAGAACCTCAAGGGGCTGGTGGCGCGCTGGCTGCCGACGCAGACCTGGGACGTGGTCTGGGCGGTCCTGGCCGCGGCCGCCGTCATCGCCGCCTGGCTGCTGCTGGTGCGCCTGAATCGCCTGCGCCCGGCCGCTGATGGTGCGCCCGCCCCGGCCGACGGCGTGGTCCTGGTGCTGCAGACGGCGGTGGCGATGACGCTGGGGCTGCTGCTCTCCCCCATCTCCTGGTCGCACCACTGGGTGTGGTGCCTGCCCGCTCTCATGGGGCTCGTGTCCGCGGGGCTGGCATGGGCGGCGCCGTCGCTGCTGACGACCGCGGCCGCCGGCGCGGCGGTGTTCGGCCTGGCCATGCAGTGGTGGTTCCCGGAGCAGAACCACGTCGAGCAGGACTGGCCCTTCTGGGCGACGGTGGTGGGCTCGTCCTACACATGGTGGGCGTTGGCCGCCGGCGTGGTCCTGTGGCGCGCGGCCGGTCGCCATATCAACCGACCTCGGCACGTAACATCAACCGACCTCGGTGCGTAACTTCGACCGACCTCGGCGAGGGGGCGGGGCGGAGAGCCCGCAGCGTCCTCCCAGCCGTCTCCCAGTCCCGTCCCCGCCGCCGCCCGGAGGGGTGTCCGTAGAATGGACGGGTGCCGTTTGCCGACATCGTCCGCGCCGCCGCGGACCAGTTCCACCGTGACTCGATCCCCGTGCTCCGGCGCCGCGGCTGGCGCCCGCGGGCGATCGCCTACGACGGCTACGGCTCGGCCGCGCCTGACCGCAGCGGAGTCCCGGCCCCCGACGCCCCATCGCGTGACATGGCGCGCGTGCTGGCGCGCATGGTCATGCGCCCACCCAACGCTCCCAGCGAGGGACCCCTGTTCCAACGCCTGCCCGAGCAGCTGCCGACCACGGCCCGCGACGCGCGCCGTCAGGCCGCGCAGAACCTGCTGGAGGCACAGCGCGGCTGGCGCATGTTCATCGACGTGCCCGTCCCGCACCTGCCGGTGACCGTCCACCTCGGCGCCGCGAGCGTACAGACCCGCGCCGACCGGGAGGGGTACGTCGACGTCGTCGTGCGCGGCCACGGCCTGCCCCCCGGCTGGCACGACGCCACCCTGGAGGCGACGGGGACGGAGCCCGTGACCACACGGGTGTTCGTCGTCGCCCCCGGACCGCGGCTCGGCGTCGTGTGCGACATCGACGACACGGTCATGGTCTCCCACGTGCCCCGCATGTTCGTGGCCGCCTGGAACCAGCTGGTCAAGTACACCTCTTCGCGCGAACCCGTACCGGGCATGGCGCAGCTGCTCACGCAGGTGCTGCAGGAGCACCCGGGAACGCCGGTGATCTACCTGTCCACCGGGGCCTGGAACGTGGTGCCGACCTACCGCGCCTTCTTCGAACGCAACGGCTTCCCGCAGGGGCCCATGCTGATGACCGACTGGGGACCCACGAACACCGGCCTGTTCCGCAGCGGCATCGAGCACAAGCGCACGGGTCTGCGTCGGCTCATGATCGACCTGCCGGAGGTGAAGTGGCTGCTGGTCGGAGACGACGGCCAGCACGACCCACTGATCTACGGGGAGGTCGCACGCGAGCACTCCGACCGGGTGGCGGCGGTGGCGATCCGGCGCCTCACCCCGACCGAGCAGGTGCTCGCGGGCACGCAGCTGACCCACCCGGTGGGGCTGGCGCCGGAGGTTCGGGCGCTGGCCGAGTCCGGCGTGCCAGTGGCGGCGGGGGCCGATGGCTTCGAGCTGGCGCGCGCCCTGCACCCCGAGGCGCTAGCCGTGCAGCCTCAGCGCTGAACCTCGCCATCGACACGAGTTCCCGCCGGACACACGAGTTTTGGAGCTTTGCAGGTGCGGGGCGCGTGCAATCCTCTAAAACTCGTGTATCTGAAGTGAACGCGTGTACTTGACGCCGATGTGCTAGACGGCGACGCCGATGAGGTGGCCGATGCCCCAAGTGACGGTCATGGCCAGGGCGCCGCCGAATACGTTGCGCAACACCGCGGGTCGCACCGGGGCGTCACCGAGTTTGGCCGACACCGCGCCGGTCAGTGCCAGCCCGGCCAGCACGGACACGAAGGTCAGCGGGATCTTCACACTCACGGGCAGCAGCAGAATGGCCAGCATCGGCAGCATGGAACCGACCGTGAACGCCACCGCGCTGGAGATGGCGGCATGCCAGGGGTTGGTGTAGTCGTCCTCGCGCAGCCCGAACTCGGCCTCCAGGTGGGCGCCGACGGCGTCGTGCACCGTCAGCTCGCGGGCGACCCGGCGCGCGGTCTCATCCGTCAGGCCCTTGGCGCGATAGTGGGCGGCCAGGGAGTCGACGCCGGCGGCCGGATCGGCGTCCAGCTCGGCGCGCTCGCGGGCCACGTAGGCGCGCTCGGTATCCGACTGGGTGGACACGGACACGTACTCGCCGGCGGCCATGGAGACGGCCCCGGCCAGCACTCCGGCCACCCCGGCGGCCATGATGGCGCCGGTGTCGGTGGGGGTGGCGGCGGCGACACCGATGACCAGGCCGGCCACGCTGACAATGCCGTCGTTGGCGCCGAGCACCCCGGCGCGCAGCCAGTTGAGCCGCGACGCCAGGGCGGAGGCCCCGCCGGTGTCCGCATAGGCGGCTGTGGCGGGCTGGTGCCGGCGCGGCCGCGCGGTGAGCCACAACGCCGTTGGGCAGGCCTCCGGCTCCGGAGGAGCGGGGTTATCAGCCGACGGCACGCGTGGCCCGGCCGAAGCGGACATACGCTCCGAACGGAAGGGACACGAGAGCTGCGGCACACCCATGCTCTGAAGATAAGGTCGATCAATGCGCCTGTATAGCAAAGGTAGATTTACCTAATGAGTTCTCGTCAGACCTTCATGGGGCCTTCGCCCAGCCGGACTCCAGGGTGGAACCGGTAGGGTTGTGTGCAGGGACCGCACCAGACGGCACCCGTGCAGGAGGAATCCATGGCTAGCAAGCTCCCCTTCATCGTCGGCCTCGGCGCCGGCTACGTCCTCGGGACGCGCGCAGGCCGCGCCCAGTACGAGCGGATCAAGGCGTCGGCCACCAAGCTGGCCGATCAGCCCTTCGTGCGGGACAAGCTCAGCGCCGCCTCCAACCGCGCCTCCAGCTTCGTGCGCGAGCAGGGCGAGGCCGTCACCGACAAGGTTGCCGACGCCGTCAAGGAGCGCCTGTTCGGCGCGCCCGCCGCGCAGCCCTCCCCGGCCCCCTCGGTGACCGTCGACGACGCTGAGGTCCGCCCCGTCAACCAGTCCGACTGACCGCGCCGACTCTGCGTCGCAACCACGTACGCGACGCGGACGCGACTTCCGCCGGGGCGCCCGCTGCGGCCATACTCGGGGAGTGCCATCTCCGCGCTACGCCCCGCCTAAGGACCTGTCCGGCTACGCCTGGCTCTCCGTCGGCGCGGCCCTGGCCACCATCACCCTCAAGGCGGCGGCCGCCTGGCTGACCGGCTCGGTCGGGCTGCTATCCGACGCCGCCGAATCCCTGGTGAACCTGGTAGCCGCCCTGGTGGCGGTGGTCGTGCTCAAGATCGCCATCCGCCCCGCCGACGACGACCACCAGTTCGGCCACTCCAAGGCGGAGTACTTCTCCTCCGTGTGCGAAGGCGCCATGATCTTCGTGGCCGCCGCCTTCATCATCTTCTCCGCGGTGGAGCGGATCATCACCCCGGTCATGCCGGAGCGGCTGAGCCTGGGCCTGGTGATCTCGGTCGGCGCCTCCCTCATCAACGCGCTGGTTGCCTGGGTGCTGCTGCGCAAGGGCCGCGCCGAGCACTCGGCCACACTCGTCGCCGACGCCAAGCACCTGCTGACCGACGTGATCACCTCCGCGGCCGTGCTGCTGGGGGTGGGCCTGGTGGCCGTCTTCCATTCGCCGGTGCTCGACGCCGTCGTCGCACTGGGAGCGGGCCTGAACATCATGTGGACCGGGTTCCAGCTGATCCGCGACTCGGTGGCCGGACTCATGGATGTGGCCCCGGACCGGGAGGCGCTGGAGCGGATCAACGCCATCCTGGACGAGCGACGCCGCACCGGAGTGGTGGACTTCCACGCGGTGCGCGTCCGCGAGGCGGGCAGCCGCCGCTTCGCACACCTGCACGTGCTGGTTCCGGGCGCCTGGACGGTCAAGCAGGGCCACGACTACACCGAGGCGCTGATCGATGAGTTGGTCTCCGCCGACCCCAGCCTGCGGGTCTCCGCCCACCTGGAGCCGATCGAGGACCCGCTGTCCTATGCCGACGTCGAGGACGTCTGACGGTCCGACCCCTCAGCCCTGGCGGGCGCGCAGCCGCGCCAGCGGACCGTCGGCATCGGCCAGCAACTCCCGCGGGGCGCCGGACTGTACCACGCGGCCGCCGTCGAGCACGACGACGTGGTCGGCCTGCTCGATGCGGTGCAGCCGGTGGGTGATCTCCACGACCGTGGCCCCGCGCCGCGCCGCCCAGTCGTGCACGCCATCACGCACGCGCGCGTCGACGGCGGGGTCGAGGTGACTGGTGAACTCGTCCAACACCAGCACGTCCGGCTCGGCCAGCAGGGCGCGCGCCAAGGCGAGCCGCTGGCGCTGCCCGCCGGAGACGGAGGCGCCGCGCTCGCCGAGCAGGGTGTCGTAGCCGGCGGGCATGGCCGCCACCTCCTCATGCAGCGCAGCGACCCGGCAGGCCGCCTCGACCTGCTCGCGGGTGGCTCCGGGACGGGCCAGGCGCACGTTGTCGGCCACGCTCATGCGGAACAGGTGCGCCTCCTGGCTCACCAGCGCCACCCGGCCACGCAGGCCGTCGGCCGCCGCCTCGCGCAGGTCGACGCCGCCCACGCGCACCCGGCCGCGATCGGGATCGTCGAAGCGCAGCGCCAGCCGCGCGAGCGTCGTCTTACCCGAGCCGGATACCCCCACCAGACAGGTCCACTGTTCGGCCGCCGCGCGCACCCTCACCCCGCGCAGGGACGGGCGCGAGGCCCCCGGGTAGGTGTAGTCGACGTCCTCCCAGGCGATGCCGATGGCGCCGGGCGGCAGCACAGCGGCGCCGTCGGGCAGTTCGACGGGGGCGGTGGCCACCTGGCGCACGCGCTCGGCGGCCGCGAGCGCGGTGGGCAGGGAGCCGGCCAGCTCCTCCGCGCCGCGCACCGTCTCCCCCAGGCGCAGCACGGCCGCCGCCGCAGCCGCCAGCGCGGCGGGCGAGACGACCCCGGCGGCGACCGGCCCGGCACCGGCCGCGACGACGGCGATGGGGCCCGCCAGCACCAATAGCTGCACCCCGCCGCGGCGCAAGGCCCCGGCCGCCGTCGCGGGGCGGGATGCGGCCACCACGGCGTCGTCGAGGGCGCGGGTGCGCTCCAGGCGCTCGGCGGCGCGGCCGTAACCGACCACCTCCGCCAGCCCCTGCACGGAGTCGGTGACATGCTGGGTCAGCGCCGCCCGGGCGGCGACGGCGCGTCGGGATCCGGCCGCAGCCAGGCGCTGCCCGAGGACCGGCACCACCGCGATGGCCGCCACCAGGGTGAGGGCGGCTGCGCCGGCGACCGGCCAGGTGGCGCCGATCCCGATGGTGACCACCACGGTCAGCGGCACCAGCAGGGCGCTGACGGCGGGGGCGAAGGTGTGGGCGAAGAACACCTCGATGCGGTCGACGTCCTTGGTGGAGCGGGCCAGCAGGTCGCCGGAGTGGGCGGTGGTGAGCACCCGCGGGGTGCGGCGGGCCAGGGCCCGGAACAGTTCGGCGCGCAGCAGCTCCAGGGAGCTGAAGGCGACCGTGTGACCGAGGAACTGCTCGCCGTAGCGCAATGCGGCCTTTGCCAGGGACATGACCACCATGGCGCTCAGCACCGGCCAAACCGAGGGAGCGGGGCCGCCTGCGGCCAGGGCCTGGGCGGCCTCGACCACGGCGTGGGCGGCCAGGGCGAACATGGCCACGCCGAGCAGTTGGCCGGCCACCCGGCAGACGGTGGAGGTCAGCAGTGGCGGCAGGACCGGCCGAGTGACCATGAGCAGCCAGCCGACCAGCGCGCGGCGGGAGGGGCGGGCGGCGTCGCCGGGGGCAGGAGCCGTGGCGTTGGGGCGGGGCGGGGTTGGCGTGCTCATCGCAGGGTGCCCTCCGCAACGGTGACCACCCGGTCGGCGGCGGCGGTTGCCCCGGCGCGGTGGGAGACGGTGATGACGGTGCGGCCGACCGACAGGCGCTCGATGGCGTCGATAATCGCGGCCTCGCTGGCCAGGTCGACCTGGCTGGTCGGCTCGTCGAGCAGCAGCAGGGGCCGGTCGGCGAGGAAGGCGCGCGCCAGGGACAGGCGCTGGGCCTGTCCGCCGGAGAGCCGGGAGCCGCGCTCGCCGACGTCCGTGTTCAGGCCGTCGGGCAGGGCGCGGACCTCGTCGGCCAGGTTGGCGGCCTGCAGCGCCTGCCACATGCGCGCCTCGGTGGCGCCGGGGCCGGCCAGGCGGAGATTGTCGGCGATGGTGCCGGTGAACAGCCAGGTGGTCTGGTCGACCACGGCGCTGGTGGCCCGGATGTCGTCCTGGGTGGCGGCGGTGGAGGCGATGCCGTCCACGCGCACGGTCCCGGCGGCGGGCAGCAGGTCCCCGCGGATGAGGGCCATGAGGGTGGACTTGCCGGCGCCGGAGGGGCCGACGACGGCCACATGCTCGCCGGGGGCAACCTCCAGGTTTACGTCGGCCAGCACGGTGACCGGGGCGGGTGGCTTGGACCGCGGGTGGGCGGCGGGTCCGGGGTGTCCTCCCGGATGCCCACGGGTTGCTGAGGCGCCGGGGTGGCCCCCGGGGTGCCCGCCGGCGTCGGCGGGGCGTGGCTCCCGGACGGCGGTGACGCCGCGCAGCGAGACCATGGGCGCGGCGGTGTGCGCAGCCGCGCCCGGGGCTGCGGGCCCGTCGGGGTCCGGCTGTGGCGCTGCGCCGTCGGGGCGGCGGCGGGCAAAGACGCGGCGCAGGGCCCGCTGGTTGGCCATGCCGCCCATCCCCACGTAGAAGAAGCTGCCGACCCGGTCCAGTGGCTGCAACAGGATGCAGGAGACCAGCACCAGCGCGAGGGCGCCGTCGAGCCCGATCGCCCCGGAACCCAGGCGGGTCAGGGCGAGTGCGGTGGAGGCGGTTACCAGGAACAGGGAGAACAGGCCGTCGGTGACCAGGATGACCAGCTGGTTGCCGGCCAGCAACCGCATCACCGCGCGGCGGTTGGCCTCGCCGAAGGCCTCCAGGTCGGCGGCGCGGCGGTTGGCGGCGCGGGCGAGCACCAGTGTGGTCAGGCCCTGGATGGCGTCGAGGTATTCGGCGCTCAGCCGCATCCGCTGCGCGCGCGAATCGGCCGAGGAGCGGCGCAGTCGCCGATGCAGGAAGACGATGAACGCGGGTACCACCACGAAGGCGGTCGCCAGCACTAGTGCGCTGAGCGGGTCGACCGTTGCCCCGAGCAGCGCCAGCACCAGCAGCGGGGAGGCGATGGCGGCGATCGTGGGTACGAGGAACGTTTGCCGGTAGGCGGCCACCCGCTCGGCCCCGTCGGTAAGCAGGGTGACGGTGGCGCCGGTGCGGGCCGACGCGTGCGCGGGGCCGAGATCGAACAGGTGGGCGAGCACCTGGCGGCGCAGCGCCCCCTCCTGGGTGGCGGCACTGGCCTGGGCGAGATAGTGGACGGCTGCCGCGCACACGGCGGAGACGAGGGCGGCCGTGGCGGCGACGATGAGGTGGTGGGCCGCGGCACCGGGCGTGGCGGTTGCGCCGGCAAGCGTGGCCAGTGCGGGGGCCGCACTCGCCACGGAGGCGACGGCGCGGGCCGCGGCAATCAGCGCCCACGCCTCGGCCAGGGAGCCGACTGCGGTCAGCACGGCGGCCGCCGCATTCGCGAGGGTGCCAGCGCGGGTGCCGAGCCTGGGCTTGGAGGCAGCGGCCGCCGCTGGGTCGGCGGCATCATCGGCACCGCGGGGGCGGTCGGCGGGCTGCGTCTTCATCATGCACTTATGATCACCTAATCTCTGCCCCTCTATGACCCCGGTCCGCCGTCTGCAAAGCCCTCGGCCGCGAGCATTGTCCGAATCCGGGACAAACGCCCCCTAGGCGCTGGAGCACACCTCGCAAAACGTTGAAATCACGCGGGCGCCAGGGCGGAGCGCGGGACCCGATCCGGCGTTTGTCCCCGCTGGTGACAATCAGCCTCAGCCTGCAGCGCCGCGGTCCACAGGTGGCGTTCATGCAGGGTGAATCCACAGCGCTCAACAACGTCGCTGGATTGCTCACCCGCATGTGGAGAGCATCGAGGCATGAAACGGCGCGAAGACGACATCCTGGCACGGGTACGCGGCTGCTACGGCGCGGTGCGCCTACGTGACCTCGGCCTGGACCGTACCGAGTACCGCCAGGTCGAGCGGCTCATCGCTGCCGGCACGCTCATTGCCCATCCGCACGGAGTCGTGAGCGTGCCGGGTGCCGACCGCAGCCTGGTCCTTGCTCGAATACACCGTGGAGTCATCACCTGTCAGCACGCGGCGCAGTACTACGGTTACCCGCATCCGCGGCGATATATGACGGTCCACCTGGCAGTACCTCATGGCGGGTCAGCGGCCCCGATAGGCAATGAGATTCTGCATGTAGAGCGGTCTTTGGAGCCGCCCTTGCCTACCGATTACCCGGTGGCGTCAATTCCGGAAATGCTCGCGCGCTACCTGCGCTGCGATCCCACCCCGGAGGGGCCGCTGATGGCCTGCGACGCCGCCCTCCATCAGGGCCACACGTCGGTAGAAGCCATCGCAGAGCTGCTGCGGGGCCCCGGCTCCCGACAGGCTCGGCAACGCCTCGGCCTGGCCAGCTCGCGTGCACGCTCGCCACTAGAAACGCTCGCACGGTTGCAGCTACACCAAGCCGGCATTTCCTTCGAAGACGGGGTAGACATCCATCGCGTTGGAGAAGTAGACCTGCTTGTCGACGGCTGGCTGGTCCTCGAGCTCGACGGCTACAGCTACCACGAAGACGAGTTCCAATTCGGCCTGGATCGCCGACGCGATCGCGAACTGACCCGACAGGGCTACCGGGTCGCCCGTTTCACCCGCCAAGACGTCCAAGCCGGCCGAGTAGGAACGGAAATCCAAGAACTCCTGGCGGCTCGAAGCCGTCTTGCCGGCAGTTCCTGAAGCACATTGTCCGAATCCGGGACAAACGCCCCCTAGGCGCTGGAGCACACCTCGCAAAACGTTGAAATCACGCGGGCGCCAGGGCGGAGCGCGGGACCCGATCCGGCGTTTGTCCCCGCTGGTGACAATCAGCCGCGTGGAGGACATCCTCGGCGCATGACCGCTGCCCGTCTGCGACCTGCCACGCGACCCGTCCGGCGAGTGCACGGGCGCGGACGGTTAGCATGACGCCATGACCACACCCACGTATCTCCTCGTCGATGGGGAGAACATCGACGCCACTCTCGGCATGAGCGTGCTGGGGCGTCGCCCCGAGCCCGATGAGCGCCCGCGCTGGGACCGCGTCCTGTCGTTCTGCGACGATCTTGCCGACGACTCCGACGGTGACGTCGGCGAAGACGAGACCCGCGCCCTGTTCTTCCTCAACGCCACCTCCGGACACATGCCCATGGGCTTCGTTCAGGCGCTGCTGGCGATGGACTACCGGCCGATCCCGCTGGCGGGCTCCGGCTCCCAGGAGGAGAAGGTCGTCGACATCGGTATTCAGCGCACCTTGGAGGCGCTGGCCGAGCGCGTCGAGTCCGGCGAGTCCGTGCATGTGCTGCTGGGCTCGCACGACGGCGACTACGTCCCCCAGGTGGAGCGTCTGCTCGACGCCGGCGCCCAGGTCGACGTGCTGTGCTTCCGGGAGTTCCTCAACACTCAGCTCGCGTCGCTGGAGTCGCGCGGCCTGACCGTCTACGACCTGGAGACGGACGTCGACGCCTTCACCATTGCGCTGCCGCGCGTCCGCATCATCCCGCTGACCGAGTTCGACCCGCTCAAGTTCATCTGACGCTGTGGGCGGCGGAGCCGCACCTCTCGAGGAGCGGTCCCGCCGCCACAACAACCGACCTCGACACGTAACTTCGACCGACCTCGGCACGCAACTTCGCCCGACCGCGGCGAAGACGGCCGGTCGGGGAAGCGCCATGGAAACACATTCCACACTCCCACCACGCGTCCAGGAGACTCCCAGAGTCACCGTGCACAGTGGCGGCATGGACCGCACCCACGATTCTCAGCAGACGTCTCACGAGGCCCGCCTCCTCGTGGTGGACGACGAGCCGAACATCCGCGACCTGCTCGCCTCATCGCTGCGCTTCGCCGGCTTCGAGGTGCTTACGGCGGCGGACGGCAACGGCGCCCTGCGCGGCGCCGAAGAGGCCGACCCCGACCTGATCGTGCTGGACGTCATGCTGCCCGACATGGATGGGTTCACCGTCGCCCGGCGCCTGCGCGAGCGCGACGTAACCATCCCGATCCTGTTCCTGACCGCCCGCGACGACATGGCGGACAAGGTGCAGGGCCTGACCGTCGGCGGCGACGACTACGTCACCAAGCCCTTCGGCCTGGAAGAGGTCGTGGCCCGTATTCGCGCGATCCTGCGCCGCACCCGCGCCCTGGAAGGTGAGGACGACGGCATGGTGCGCGTGGCCGACCTGACCCTGGACGAGGACGCCCACGAGGTGCACCGCGCCGGCGTCGAGGTGGACCTGTCCCCCACCGAGTTCAAGCTGCTGCGCTACCTGATGCTCAACGCCGGCCGCGTAGTGTCCAAGTCTCAGATCCTGGACCACGTGTGGGAGTACGACTGGAACGGTGACGCCGCCATCGTGGAGTCCTACATCTCCTACCTGCGCCGCAAGGTGGACCAGATCTCCGGCGCCGACGGCAAGCCGGTCGCCCCGCTGATCCAGACGCGCCGCGGCGTCGGCTACATGCTGCGCGAACCCAAGGCGGGTTGAGCGTGCGCGCCACCGTGATGGACACGGTGCGCCGCCCACCCACAGGTCGCCAGTACCGGCCGGTCCGCCGCGGGCGCTGGCACCTGCTGACCGACTTCAAGCGGGCGTGGCGCGCTCAACCGCTGCGCAGCCGCCTGGCCCTGATCACCACCGGCCTGCTGACCGTCGGACTACTCGCCTCCTCGGTCTCCGTCACCTCGTTGCTCTACGACCAGCTGCTCGGCCAGGTGGACGATCAGTTGAAAGCCACCGCCCAGGCCATCGGCACCCAGGGGCTGACCGCCCTCAGCACCAGCCGTACCAGTAGTTCCAGCAGCGACTCCTCCATGCCCTCCACCTACTACCTGGAGGCCCAGTATCTCGACGGCGAGAACGGTCAGATGATCTCCACCGACACCGCCGCCAAGTACGGCATGCCTATCATCGGCACCCTGTCGCTGGATCAGGCCGTCGCACAGGCCTCCGATCCAAAGCTGTTCACGGTCGACTCCGACCAACTGCACCACCAGTGGCGGGTCATCGTCCTGCCGATCGACGATCGCAACACCGGAGAGCACATCGGCGTGGTCGCCATCGCCCTGCCGCTCAGCGATGTGATGGAGACGGTCGAGCAGACACGCCTGGTGGTTGCACTCACCGACGTGTCCGTGATTCTGCTCGGCGCCATGGCCGCCGCGTACCTGGTGCGGCGCTCCTTCCGCACCCTGCGCCAGATCGAGGGTGTGGCCGGGCAGATCGCCGGCGGGGACCTGTCCGCCCGCGTCCCCGTCACCGAGCCGCCGACGACGGAGGTCGGCTCCCTGCAACGCGCCCTGAACACGATGTTGCAGCAGAATGAGCAGGCCTTCGACGTGCAGGTCGTGGCCCAGGAGCGCATGACCCGCTTCGTCTCCGACGCCTCCCACGAACTGCGCACGCCCCTGGCGGCGATTCGCGGCTACGGGGAGCTGTACCGCATGGGTGGCGTGCCGCCCGAGCGCACCGGCGAGGTCATGGGGCGGATCGAGTCCGAGGCCTCCCGCATGGGACGGCTGGTGGACGACCTGCTGCAGCTGGCCCGCATGGACGAGGGCCGGGAGATGGCGATGGAGCCGGTAGACATAACCCGGATTGCGGCGGGGGCGCTGACGGACATGATGGTGCTGGCCCCCGACCGCGACTGCGCGCTCCTCCCGCTTGACGATGCCGACGGCGAGGCGCCCCCAACGATGGTCCTGGGCGACCGGGACCGCCTGTCCCAGGTGCTGACCAATCTTCTGGGCAACGTCACCCGCCACACCCCCGACGGCTCCCCGGTCGAGATCGCCGTCGGCACGGTGAACCGGCCGCCCGCCCCCGGGGTGGGCCGGCCCGCCGACCGCCCCACCGCGAGGCGGCAGCCCGCCGATGGGACGCGGGCGCCGCAGGGGCCGACCGTCGTCGTCGAGGTGCGCGACCACGGGCCGGGCGTGGCGGAGGCGGACGCGGAGAAGGTCTTCCAGCGCTTCTACCGGGCCGACACCTCCCGCAACCGGGAGACCGGCGGCTCCGGGCTGGGGCTGTCGATCGTCTCGGCCATCATCGCCCGCCACGGCGGCACGGTGCGCATGGACCAGACGCCCGGCGGCGGCGCCACCGTCCATATCGAGCTGCCCGCCCTGGTTACCGCGCCAGAGGAGAGCACCCCCAACACCCCGCAGTAACCCCGCCGAGATCGGTAGTACTTACGTGCCGAGATCGGTCGGCGCGACGACGAACGGGGTACGCGCGCAAAAGGTGGCGGGTAGAACACCCCGTGGGCTTCAAGTTCGCCGCCGGTAGTCCTACCATGGCTGCGTTTCATCTCATCTTGGAGGCTTTCTCATGAGCCAAATGGACGTGATCGACGCGCCCCAGTGGCTGCTCCCCGCGTTCGTACGCAGTGCGAAGGCGGTCGGCGCTACCGCGCCGGTCGAGCAGATCCGCACCACCGGGGAAGAGCTCGTCTCCCTGTGGACGAGCCCCGACCGGCACTTCCATAACCTCAAGCACGTCATCAACATGCTGGCGCGCGTCGACGAGTTGGCCGACGAGTCCCACAACCCCGACGTCATGCGGCTGGCCGCCTGGTACCACGGGTGCGTGTTCTGTACCGCACAGGAGTCGACCTATCGGCGCAATGGCGGCGAGGATGAGGTGGCCTCCGCCGCCTACGCCGCCAAGAGCCTGCAGGCGCTCGGCGTGCCCGACCAGACCGTGGACCGCGTGTGTGCGCTCATCCTGAACCTCAAGCGCCACAACCTCGCCAAGAACGACATTGACGCCCAAGCTCTCTCCGACGCGGACCTGGGGGCGTTGGCCGTAGAGCCCCAGCAGTACAAGAGCTACCGGGCAGCGGTGCGCGAGGAGTACGCCCACATCCCCCTGGAGGACTTCCTGCGCGCACGCCTGGCGATCATCACCCGGCTCCTGGACCGCGAGACGCTGTTCTCCTCCCCGCTGGGCGCCCGTTGGGAGCTGCCCGCACGGGAGAACCTGGAGGCGGAGAAGCGTCACCTGGAGAACAAGCTGACGCAGCTGCCGCCGTCCGCGCAGCAGCCCCGCCCCACCGCGTCGACCGCAGGATCCGGGGCCAACGCGCATGAGCAGCCCGATGCGGTTGCAGCGACGCCACTCCAGCCGGAGGCAAGCAGCTCAGATACGCAGGACCGGTCCGTGCAACTGGGTGGTTTGGAAGCGGCCGCCGACGCCGACGTCGTTCCCTCGGAAGTCCGGCCCGTCGCGCCCGCGCGGGCCACGGCCGCCTCCGCGTCCACACCGCCGGAGGCGGCCCGCGCGCATCGACGTGCGCCCCGGGACCCGGATGAGTTGCACACGACGTCCCTGGAGTCGTGCGCGGATGAGCTCGACCAGCTGTTGTCCAAGCCGCGTCCGGGCGAGGAGGGCCCGACCGACCGTGCCAGCGCGGCGGAGGCGGAGCGCGCCAAGCTGGCCGAGAAGCTGCGCGCCAAGTGCGAAGAGGCCAAGGCGCTGCGGGAGGCGCGCACGGGCGAGTTCGCCGCCATCACCGAACCGATCCTCGGCTCCTCCGCCGACTGAGGCGCAAACTGTCCAGGATCGGCACGAACGCCCTCCACGCCCGCTGACAACGAATCACGAGCGGCGTCGTTTCAACGTTTCGCGCCGGGCCGGCCCGCGCCCGCAGGACGTTTATGCCGTTGCCGGACATTCGCGTCGGCGAGGTCACCAAAGTCCACAGGCGCGGTTCGTGCAGGGTGAATCCACAGAGATCGACGGCGGTGGATGCGGGCGCCTCAGCTCAATCCCTACGGTGATTTCAGACGCCGCGGCTGCGGCGCCGCCCACAAGTCCGGGCCACAGGGGCTCCGGACCATTTCACCGAAAGGCTCCCGCCATGCCCGTCTTCGCCGTCGACACCCAAGCCGTCACCGACACCGCCGTGCGCGCCCGCACTCGCATCTCCACCATCCAGACCGAGGTGGACGGAATGCAGGGCGACATCTCGCTGCTCCAGTCCTCCTGGACGGGTGGCGCCTCCGATTCCATGGCCGCCTGCGCCGCCGACTGGCACGTCACCGCACTGCAGGTGCAGGCGAGCCTGGACGCGATCAGTCAGGCCCTGGACCAGTCGGCCGTCTCCTACGACGACGCCGAGACCGCCAACTCCGGTCGCTTCAGCTACCAGGCCCCGCCCGCCTGAGCAGCGCGCCCGACGACGGCGGGCCGCCTCCCGCACTCGCAGGAGACGGCCCGCCGTCGTCGCGTCGGCCTGCACCCAGGGTGAACACATGTATCTCTAAAACGCAGCTCATTCAACGCACCTCTTTTCTCTTGACTCCTCCCGCGATCACAGAGATATTGGTCACACCTGATTTCGAAGGAGCGCCACCATGCACAGACGCATGCTCGGCGGCCTGACCGCCTGCCTCCCGGCACTCGCAGCCGCATCACCTGCGATCGCCGCCGAAGCACCCCCACCCTAGAGGACCTGGTCCAAGGTGCCACCACGGACAACGTTTCTTAGGAATCATCAATGAGCATTCTGCTTTGGATCCTGTTCGCCCTGGCGCTGCCCGCCTTAGCGGGATGGCGTTCGGGAGAGCGACACTGGGACGGCTTCGTTCTGTTCGGCCTGATCGCCGTCGCCACCATCGCCCTGCGACACCTACAAGTGTTCGACTTCGATGGGCTCGGTATGCTCAGCGCCCTCATTGTGTTCCTGGGCATTCACTTCTGGCAGCTGCAAGGCAACCGCTCGACCAACACGTGACCGTAACACGGTCAGACTGGCCTCCCACACGCATGGATAGCTGACACACGACGGCGGGCCGCCTCCCGCACTCGCAGGAGACGGCCCGCCGTCGTCGTGACCGGACCGGGGTCCTGTCTAGCGGCGTCGCGTAGGCGCGTCGGCAGGCACGGCCGGACGTGTCCGGGCGACGCGGGCCTATACGCCCCGCAGGGGATTGAACTCGCGCCGTCGTACCGGCCGCGGACCGTCGGGGAAGCGCCAGCACCGCAGGGCCACGCACACCCCCAGGAACAGGGCCAGCAAGGCCAACCCGCCGGTCAAGGCACCCCAATTGCCGAGCAGAAGCAGCAGTGCGATCACCGCCAGTCGCCCCAGGTTGTTGATCCGGACCCCACCGGTGTCGCTCTCAGCGCGAGTCTTCGCCAGCACCAGCACCTGCCACAGCACTCCGCCGCCGACCAGCAGACTCGCCGACCACAGGGGACCGTCCGAGACCCGCAGTAGCCCTCCAAGTCCTACCAGCAGGAAGGGCGGCACCTCCGCAAGTACTCGCCCGACGAGGGCGTTGGCATCCGTCCTACTCATACGCCCATCCAATACCGCGTCGATGTCCTCGGCAAGGGTGAGCTGGGAGCCGCCTCCGCCCCGGCACTGAACGCCCGAGTGTCACGCCGTCTACTACGCCGAAGGGGCGTACCCAACGCGTCCTGCGGCCCCACAGTCCCAGCGCCCCCAAGGCTGCGGCGCCGCGAAGGCCCGCACCACCAAGGCACCACACCCTCAAACCCGAAAAGCCTCACCGGCTCTTCCGGTTTGAGGGTGTGGTACGGGTGGGTGTGGGTGTTCGGTGGCGTTGTTCGGGCCCCTGTGGTGAGTCCGCACACTCGAGGAGTGAGCACCATGGCGGAATCCGTGTGATCGCGCGGATCTTGCCCGCGGCCCGGGTGTCATGACAGTGCTCCAGTGTGCAACGACCCCCTCGTTGCACACTGGAGCGATGCCACCGGATTCGGGTCGAGAAGCAGTTTCCGCGTACTTCCAGGGGAAACCGGGAATTATGCGGGCTTGCCCGGACGGCCCTTGCGTGCAAACCCACAGCTCCGGCCCGGCCCGCCGGCCAGCGCAAGGCACCGGACCACACGCGGAGCAATGACCTCCCCACTTCGTTAGACAACCACAGCAGCCGAACCGACGGCGGGCCGCCCTCCCGCTTGCGCAGGGGGACGGCCCGCCGTCATTGTGATGGGACCGGGGTCCGCCGGGCGGCCGCGCGGGGCGCGTCTAGCGGCGAACCGAACCGACCGGGCGACCGATCAGTACATGCCGCCCATGTCGTCACCGGCGCCCGCGCCGGCGGCGGCCGGGGCCGGGGGCTCCGGCTTGTCGGCCACGACGGCCTCGGTGGTCAGGAACAGGCCCGCGATGGACGCGGCGTTCTGGAGCGCGGAGCGGGTGACCTTGACCGGGTCGGCGATGCCGGCGGCCAGCAGGTTGGTGTACTCGCCGGTCTGGGCGTTAAGGCCCTCACCGGTGGGCAGGTTGCGCACGCGCTCGGCCACGACGCCGCCCTCAAGGCCGGCGTTGATGGCGATCTGCTTGAGCGGAGCCTCCAGGGCGACGCGCACGATGGCGGCACCGGTGGCCTCGTCGTCGGACAGCTCCAGGGCGTCCAGAGCGGTGGCGGCCTGCAGCAGGGACACGCCGCCACCTGCGACGATGCCCTCCTCGACGGCGGCCTTGGCGTTGCGCACGGCGTCCTCGATGCGGTGCTTGCGCTCCTTGAGCTCCACCTCGGTGGCGGCACCGGACTTGAGGACGGCGACGCCGCCGGCCAGCTTGGCCAGGCGCTCGGACAGCTTCTCGCGGTCGTACTCGGAGTCGGAGTTCTCGATCTCGTTGCGGATCTGGGCGACACGGGCGTCAATGGCGTCCTTGTCGCCGGCGCCGTCGACGATCGTGGTCTCGTCCTTGGTGACGACCACCTTGCGGGCCTGGCCCAGGTCCTCCAGGGTGGCGTTCTCCAGCTTCAGGCCGACGGTCTCGGAGATGACGGTGCCGCCGGTGAGGATGGCCATGTCCTGCAGCATCGCCTTGCGGCGGTCGCCGAAGCCGGGGGCCTTGACGGCGACGGACTTGAAGGTGCCGCGGATGCGGTTGACCACCAGGGTGGCCAGGGCCTCGGCCTCGACGTCCTCGGCGACGATCGCCAGCGGCTTGCCGGACTGCATGACCTTCTCCAGCAGGGGCAGCAGGTCCTTGACGTTGGAGATCTTGGACTCGACCAGCAGGATGTAGGCGTCCTCGAGGACGGCCTCCTGACGGTCGGCGTCGGTGACGAAGTAGGGGGAGATGTAGCCCTTGTCGAAGCGCATACCCTCGGTGACCTCGAGCTCGAGGCCGAAGGTGTTGGACTCCTCCACGGTGATGACGCCGTCGTGGCCGACCTTCTCCAGGGCCTCGGCGATCATGGCACCGATCTGCTCGTCGGCGGCGGAGATGGAGGCGGTGGCCGCGATCTCGTCCTGGGTCTCGACCTCCTTGGAGTCGGCCAGCAGGCGCTCGACGACGGCGGCGACGGCCTTGTCGATGCCGCGGCGCACGGCGATGGGGTTGGCACCGGCGGCCACGTTGCGCAGGCCCTCGCGCACAAGCGCCTGGGCCAGCACGGTGGCGGTGGTGGTGCCGTCACCGGCGACGTCGTCGGTCTTCTTAGCGACCTCCTTGACCAGCTCGGCGCCGATCTTCTCGTAGGGGTCCTCGAGCTCGATCTCCTTGGCGATGGTCACACCGTCGTTGGTGATGGTCGGGGCGCCCCACTTCTTGTCGAGGACGACGTTGCGGCCCTTGGGGCCGAGGGTGACCTTGACGGTGTCGGCGAGGGTGTTCAGGCCCCGCTCCATTCCGCGACGGGCCTCCTCATCGAAGGCGATGATCTTGGGCATTGCTGCTCCTGTATTTGGTGGTGGCCGGCGGGTGCCCGCGACGGACGGAGCGGCACCGGACGTTCATGTCCCGTCCGACGCCGACCCTCACCTGCCGGCCTGGGTCGTTCACCGGATCCGGGGAGCGGCTTTGTCACTCTCCGGGTCCGAGTGCTAACCGCAATGCTGGCACTCTCACCCCTTGAGTGCAAGACGCTCAGGTTCGCCGTCGGCCCGAAACGGGGTGTGAAAGAGCTCTCCCGACACCGTTTCCGTCGGTCTCGGCGTGTCGCTTGTGCCGATCTCGGCAGCCATATCGACCGATCTCGGCACATAACTTCTACCGATCTCGGCGGAGTTCCGCCGTGGCCAACAGTACGAGCGCGCAGGTCCAGGCGAGCGGTGCAGGCCCCGCGGGCAGGCCGTCGGCGCGCACCTTCTCGGGCAGCGCACCGGCGCGAGTACGGTGCGCCTCCAGCCACTCCAGCAGCGTGCGCGCCTCGGCGTCGCGCCCCAGACCGGCCGCCGACCAGGCCAGCAGTGCGGTCTCCGGGGTCCAGGAGATCCCGTCGTCGCGCCACGACTCCCCCGGCGCCACCCCACCGGCCGGCCGGGACATGCGGGCCACCGCTCCGTCCCTTACCGCCGCGACGCCGTCCAACGCGCGGGTGAACGGCGGAGCTACGAGCGCGATGGCCGCGTCGACGTCGTCCCCGCGCACGTGCCTGCCCCAACCGGGCGCGAAGCCACGCTCCATGGCCGCGCGCACCGTCACCGTCCGCTCCGTCAACGGACCCGCGCCGGCGCCCAGTTCCAGCCCCGCCTGCGCGAGCGCGGCCGCGGCCTCCAGCCCCAGCAGAGTGGGCGCCGCCGTCCCCAGGGTGAGGGTGCGCTCCCCCACCTCCCAGTAGTCCGGTGCCGCGGCCGGCAGGTGCGCGGGCGTGTCGGTCAAGTCCAGCAGAAAGCCGCAGGCCCGCGCACTCGCCTCCCCCAGGCGGGCGGATAGCTCGTCCACCCGCGCGCCGGCGGCGAGCAGCCGGCCGATCGCCCACAAGAACCAGCCGGTACCGTCGGACTGGGCGGGGCGGTCATCCGGGACGACGCCGACGGCGGTGTAGCGCGCCTCGAAGCCGCCGTCGCGACGCTGCAAGGTCGCCAACTGCGCGAGCACGTCGAGGGCCTGCGCCTCCAGCCCGACCGCCGCATAGGCGGCAGCGGCGAAGGCGGCGTCTCGGGGCCAGATATAGCGCCAGATGCTCACCGGGCCGGCCACGACGGCGCCATGCGGGAAGCGGGTCACCGCACCCGCGGCAGCAGCGCCGGGCTCGGCCAGCGCGGGCCCGGTCAGGGTCAGCAGATCGATCAGCGCCGTGCGGGCGAATTCCTCCCATCGGCCGGTCGGCAGCGTGGCCGCGTCCAGGCCCTGGCGTACAGCGGCGGCCAGCGGTGTCGGGCGGCCCGTTCGCTCGGGCTGCAGCACCGTGACGACGCCGTCGGTTCGGGCCAGCACGCCACCGCTCAGCAGAGCGGGACGGGCAGGTCTTGACGACAGCAGAACCGTTGCGCTCGCCGCCGCGACCGCGGCCGGCACGGCGAGCAGCAGCGCACGCCGGGGGAGCCGGCCGGCGCCGCCGCCTTCCGCGCGCATCATTCCTGATAGTCGCTGCGCAGAACCACAACAATCGGGTTGGACTGGGCCTCCTCGGCGGACTCAACCAGCTCGCCCGCCCCGAGCGCGTTGACGACGGCCTGCGCGGTGGCGGCCTGGTCGGCGGAGGCGTAGTAGACGGTGGTGTTGGCCGGCTCGGCGGCACTGTAGACGCCCTGTGAGACGGTGACGGAGGTGAAGCCGGCGTTGCGCAGCTTGTCGCCGGTACGGGTGGCCAGGCCACTGGTGTCGGTGCCGTTGTGCACGGTGATGCCGGTGGTGAAGTCGGCATTGCCGGTCGGTTCCTCGGCGGGCTGCGTGGTCGGTTCCGCGGTGGCCTGCTCCTCGCCGCCCTGCGCGGCGTCATCGGCGCTGTCATCCGCGGGGACGCCGGCGGTGGCCGTGGAGGCGCCGCTCACCCCATCCGCGTGGCGCCCGAGCAGCCCCACCGCACCCCATGCCAGCAGCGGGACGATGATCAGGATGGCCAGTAGGGGAATCCAGCTGCGCCAGGCGGGGACCTGGGCGCGATGAACCCCGACGGGCACCGGACCGTCGTCGTCGGCGTCGAACTCGTCGTCGGGGTAGTCGTAGCGGCTCACACCGTGAGAATACCGGGAGGCCGACGCGGCGGCGGCTAATGCGCGCCGACACCCCGAGGCCGACCCGGAGCTAGGCTCTAGGCGTGACCGAACCGAAGCCGCTGTCCGAGATCATCCATCCCTCCTGGGCCCAGGCGCTCGCGCCGGTGGAGCCGACCATCCACGAACTCGGCGCGAAGTTGCGCAAAGAAATCGCGGCCGGCCGCGGCTACCTGCCCGCCGGCACCGATGTGCTGCGCGCCTTCACCTACCCACTCGACGACGTCAAGGTGCTGATCGTGGGACAGGACCCCTACCCCACACCGGGTCACCCGATGGGGTTGAGCTTCTCGGTGCAGCCGGGGGTGCGCCCGCCGCGGAGCCTGGAGAACATCTACACCGAACTGGTCAGCGACCTGGGCGTGGCGCGCCCGACCTCCGGGGACCTGACGCCGTGGTCGCTGCAGGGGGTCATGCTGCTCAACCGGGTGCTGACCGTGCAGCCGGGCAAGCCGGCCTCGCACCGAGGCTGGGGCTGGGAGGAGGTCACCCAGTGCGCCATCGAGGCACTGGTGGCGCGGGACCAGCCGCTGGTGGCGATTCTGTGGGGGCGGCCGGCGCAGTCGCTGTCCCCCATGCTGGGCTCGACGCCGATCATCGCCTCCCCACACCCCTCACCGCTGAGCGCCTCGCGGGGGTTCTTCGGGTCGCGCCCGTTCTCACGGGCGAACGCGGAGCTGGAGCGCCTGGGGGCGACGCCGGTCGACTGGCGGCTGCCCTGAGTGTGTTCGCGGGGCGCGGGCACGATGGCTAGCATCCGCCCGATCCGCACCTTTGCCCTCTACTGCGACGTTTTGCACCCTGGTGTGCGGCAATTGGGCGCACACCAGGGTGCAAAAGCTCGAAGCAGGCGACCTGCCGCCGGCACGGAGGAGTCCCGGAGGAGGGACGTACACGTGGCCGTGCGGGAAAACGTGGAGCCGCGTGTCGGACTCGAACCGACGACCTGCTGTTTACAAGACAGCTGCTCTACCAGCTGAGCTAACGCGGCGTGCGGACCGAGCTTACCCGACCAAATGCCCCGCTACTGCGCAGACGTGTCCTCGGCCGCGCCGCCCTGGATGTAGTCGGTGATGCCGGTCTCGGTGGCGATGGCGGTCAGTTCCAGCCTCTCGTTGTCCAGGCAGACCGTCGGAGTCCCCGAGACGCCGCCCTGTGAAAAGGTCTCACGGTTGAGCGCTAGCCAGGCGGAATAGGTGTTGTCGGCGATGGCGGTCTCCATCTGGGCCACCACCGCGTCGCTCACGCCCGCCTCGGTCGCGGCCTGCGTCACCGAGGCGGCGGTCAGTGCCGAGGAGTCCTGAGCGGCGTAGATCTCTGCGAAGCGGGCCAGCACCGCCTGGTGGAAGGCGAGCGCAGAGGCGGGCTCCTGGTCCAGCACGACACCCAGGGCGTTGCACACCATGTTGCTCCAGGAGCCGTCATTGGTTTTCTCCAAGAACCGTGCCGTGTGCAGCACGAGGTTGATGGTGCCGTCGCTCAGCAGGGAGTCGATCTCCGCGGCATGCAACGCCTCGAAGTTGGCACAGTAGTGGCAGGAGTAGTCGAAGTAGATGTGCAGGTTCCGGGCGCCGTCCGTGCTGGTGCCCGGCGTCAGGTCCGGCCCGAAGACGATCGACCCGTCGGCGCGGACGGTAGCCGGCATGCCGTCCCCCTGAGCCAGTTCCGAGACGATCTCGCCGCCCAGGCCGGTGTCCTTACGCGAGTTGACGACCAGTGCGGCCGCGGCCCCGACGACGGCGACGCCGCCCAGACCCAACAGGCTGCGGCGGGTGATCCGGGCGCGCCGCTCCCGGCGCTCCTGCTCCTCGCGCATGGCCCGGGCCTTGGCGCGCGCCGCCTCCCGACGCTCCGCCTTGGTGGGACGTGGCTGGTTTGAGGCCACAAGCAACTCCTCAACTCGGGTTCGACGCTGCCGCAGGTCACGCGGCGCATTGCACATTAGGCATTCTGCCTGTGAACCGCCAGGAAAGCACGACCGCAGGGTGCGGCCTGCCTCACCTCGGTGGGCGGGCCATGCCTATGTATAGCGGGCCATGCCTATGTATAGCGGGCCATGCCTACAAGCTGAAGGGGTCTAGCCGGGCCACAGGAATCGCGCCCATGGCGAACAGAAACACGATGGCCACCGCGATGACGACGAACACGATGCAGCCGATGCGCCGGTTCGTGCGCCCACGCAGGACCAGGTCGATCAGGCGGGCGCCGCCACGGCGGGTGGGCGCACCCCAGGGCACGAACCAAGCCACCACCATGTAGGCGATCACCACCGACACCACGCACAGCCCCAACCGGTGGTAGTCACCCCACGTGGCCAGCAGGGCGGGAGGGGTATTCGGAGCGAACCCTAGCGCTCGGCCGGAGAAGTAGAACTCCATCACGGCGACGACCGCCGCCACCGCACAGGCGGCGGTGCCGGCGATCAGGGAACGCAGCAGGTACCAGGGGGTCGACGCCCACATGCGCGAGTTGTCGGCGGCGGAGGCGTAGCCGGCCCGCAGGCGACGCCAACGGCGCGCGTCATCGGCCCGACCGACGGTCCCCGCAATCACCACCAGCAGCGAGAAACCGATCGCCAGCCAGCCGGGAATGAGCAGTCCCAGCGCCGCCAGCATCAGGAAGAAGCAGGCGGCAACGGTGCGGTGACGCCGGGGCTCCAGCGCCCATTCGGGAACCGCTCCGGGGACGGGTGGGGCCATGGCCGCGGAGTGGGCGTCCCCGTAGCCGGCAGGGGCCGGCTGGACGGGCGCACCGAAACTGGGCTGCGCCGGCACCGCGGGTCCCGACTGAGCCGGTTCCACCCCGCCTCCGGGCGTGAACGACGGCGGCATCGGCGCCGCCGGCGCGCCTGCAAGAGATGCCGGCCGGACGGCGTCGGCCTGCGGGGCGGGACTCGCCACGGCCCCGTAGCCCCCGGGGGCCGAAAACGCCGAAGACGACGGAGCCACCATCCCATAGCCGGAGCCGGACACCGGACCGGTCCCCGGGCTTCCCGCGCTGCCGGCCGACGAGAAGGGGGAGTAGATGGCCCCATAGGTGCCGGTACTCGTGTCCGCCTCGACGACCTCGGGGACGGCCGCATCGCCGGCGTCGGCCTCGGCATCCGGCAGCACCTGCGCCAAAGCGGTCTGGCCGTCGCCGCCGTCGGCGATCTCATCCAGGACGCGCAACAGATCGGGGACGGGCAGGCGGTCGGCGGGGTCGGGGGCGAGTGCCGCGGTGAAGGCGCGCGCGAGGGCCGGCTGCACCTGTTCCAGGTCGCCCAGTTCCGGAGTGCCGGCGTATACGCGGCGGAAGACGGCCTGCCAGGGGCCGGAGCCGAAGGGCGGGAGGCCGGTGATGGTGAACAGTAGGACGCCCGCGCAGGCGTACCAGTCGACGCCGGGGTTGGGTTCTCCGCCGTCGAGCATCTCCGGCGGAATGAAGCCGGGGGTACCCGTGACCTGGCCGGTCTGGGTGAGGCGGACGTCGTCGGCCACCTGGGCGATGCCGAAGTCGATCAGAACCGGGCCGGCCGCGCCGAGCATGACGTTGGAGGGTTTGAGGTCGCGGTGGATGACGCCGGCGGCGTGCACGACGGCCAACGCGTCGACCAGGCCGTGGGCGAGGTCGGAGAGGTCGCGGATATCCGTGTCCAGCCGGTAGACGCCGGCATGGTCGATTTCGTACTGGAGAGTCGGGCCGTCTATCAGCTCGGTGATGACGAAGGTGACGCCGACGCCGTCCGCGCCGTCGCCGGTCTCGATATCCAGTATGCGGGCCACGCGCGAGTCCTTGACGCGGGCGAGGACGGAGGCCTCACGGTCCAGGCGCCGGCGGGCCGTCGGGTCGGCCGCGATCTGCGGGTGAAGGATCTTCATCGCGACGCGTTTGCCGTCGCCGTCGATGGCTTCCCAAACCACGCCCATGCCGCCGGCGCCCAGGCGGCGCACCAGCCGGTAGCCGCCGACGTTGGCACCTGCGCGCAGCCCGGCCAGGGCGGCGGGGGTGGAGCTGTCGGGACTCTGCGGCATGGCGACACAGTACCGGGAGGTGCCCCGGACGCGGTTGACGTGAGTGGATTCACAGACCTTTGAGGATATTCCGAGCCTTTTCGGACTACCCGGACGGCGTTGTCGTATGACAAAGTTGGTCCTAACCGGAGCAAACCGCCCCGGCACGTGTCAATGCGGACACGCATCGGCACCTTTCACTCGGATCGTCCGGCACGTACCTGTCGGTGAAGGGATACCCCTTATGGCAACCGTCACCTTTGACCACGCCACCCGTATCTACCCGGGGAACGACACCCCGTCGGTGGACAGCTTGAACCTTGAGATCGCCGACGGCGAGTTCCTGGTCCTGGTCGGCCCCTCGGGCTGCGGAAAGTCAACCTCCCTGCGCATGCTCGCAGGCCTCGAGGACGTTAACTCCGGTCGCATCCTCATCGGCGACCGCGACGTGACCGACGTCCAGCCCAAGGACCGTGACATCGCCATGGTCTTCCAGAACTACGCTCTGTACCCGCACATGTCGGTGCACGACAACATGGGTTTCGCCCTCAAGATCGCCGGTACTCCCAAGGATGAGATCGACCGGCGCGTCAAGGAGGCCGCCAAGATCCTCGGCCTGACCGAGTACCTGGACCGCAAGCCGAAGGCCCTGTCCGGTGGTCAGCGTCAGCGTGTGGCCATGGGTCGCGCCATCGTGCGTAAGCCGAAGGTGTTCCTCATGGACGAGCCGCTGTCCAACCTGGACGCCAAGCTGCGCGTGCAGACGCGTACGCAGATCGCGTCCCTGCAGCGCTCGTTGGGCGTCACCACCGTCTACGTGACCCACGACCAGACGGAGGCCCTGACCATGGGTGACCGCATCGCGGTCCTCAAGGACGGCGTGCTCCAGCAGGTCGGTACTCCGCGCGAGATGTACGACAAGCCCGCCAACGAGTTCGTTGCCGGCTTCATCGGCTCTCCCGCCATGAACCTCGGCCGGTTCACGGTCGACGGCGACGTCGCCTCCATCGGCGCCGCTCGTGTGCAGCTGTCCCGGGCCACGCTCGACGCCATGGTTCCGGCTGACAACAACAAGATCGTCATCGGCTTCCGCCCCGAGTCCCTCGAGGTGGTCTCCGCCGAGGACGAGCACTCCATCCCGGTGCGCCTGTCCTTCGTCGAGGAGCTGGGTAGCGACGCCTACATCTACGGCGAGCTGGTCGGCGCCGAGGGCTCCGAGGACAGGCTCGGCTCCGGTGAGGACTCCAGCCAGATCATCGTCCGCGTTCCTCCGCGCACTGCGCCGGAGCCGGGTGAGACGGTGTACGTGCGTATCAAGCCCGGCGAGGAGCACATCTTCTCCGCCTCCACCGGCGAGCGCCTGCCCGCCTGACTCTCCCACGGCGATGCGGTAACCGGCCGCCTGATGACCTCCGTCGCCGCATCGCCCGTACCACGACCGTGCTTGAGCCCCGCTTCTCCCCTACGAGGAGCGGGGCTCAGCCACAGGCCGACGGCGAGCGCCACAACCGCAGGTATGGTTCGCCGTGAATTAACGAGCCCGAAGGCGATCGGCTTCGCCTGAACCGACCCGGCGCCGTTGACGAGTGAATCGCGACGGACCTGAGAGAATATGTCCATGCCCCCGTCCATGCAGATCACCGCGGCAACGATTGACCCGGCGCTGCTCGATCTCCCGTGGGAGATTCCGTTGGAGGAGTGGCCGGCCGAGGTGCTCGCCGCCCTCCCGCGGGGGCTTTCGCGCCACATCGTGCGCTTCGTGAACCTCTCCGAACGCGTCATCGCCGTGAAGGAGATCGGTGAATCCGTCGCCCACCACGAGTACGAGCTGCTGCGCGACCTGGTCCGCCTCGGCGCCCCCTGCGTGACGCCGACCGCGGTCATCACCGGCCGCACCGCCCTGGACGGCTCGGCACTCAACTCGGTGCTGGTCACCGAGCACCTGTCCTACTCGCTGCCCTACCGGGCGCTGTTCAGCCAGTACATGCGCCCGGAGACCGCCACCCGGTTGATCGACGCCCTCGCCGTGCTGCTGGTGCGGCTGCACCTGCTGGGCTTCTACTGGGGGGATGTGTCCCTGTCCAACACACTGTTCCGCCGGGATGCGGGCGCCTTCGCCGCCTACCTGGTGGATGCCGAGACCGGCGAGCTGCACACCGAGGGCCTGACCGACGGCAAGCGGCTGTACGACATCGACGTCGCCCGCACGAACATCATCGGCGAGCTGATGGATCTGCAGGCCGGGGCGCTGCTGGAGCCGAGTGTGGACACCATCGAGGTGGGCGACCGTATCGTCAGCCGCTACACCGAGTTGTGGAATGTGCTCACCGCCGAGGAGACCTTCGACCTGGGCGAGCGCTGGCGCGTGCGCAACCGCATCGAACGGTTGAACGAACTGGGCTTCGACGTCGGCGAGCTGACCATGAAGACCGAGGCGGACGGCTCGCGCACGCGCATGATCATCCAGCCGAAGGTGGTCGACGCCGGCCACTACCACCGCCAGATCATGCGACTCACCGGCCTGGATGTGCAGGAGCGCCAGGGGCAGCGCATGCTCAACGACCTGCAGACCTTCCGCACCGTCACCGGTCGGAAGGACGAGCCGGTGGAGCAGGTGGCGCACGCCTGGCTGACCGAGGTGTTCGAACCCACCATCGCCGCCGTCCCCATGGAGCTGCGCCGCAAGCTGGAGCCGGCCGAGATCTTCCACGAGGTGCTGGAGCACCGCTGGTACATGTCCGAGCAGCGCCAACGCGACGTGACCACCCAGGATGCGGTGGACGACTACGTGCGCACAGTCCTGCCGCAGCACTGGGACGAGCAGTCCTACCTGTCGCTCGGCGACACCCAGGAGATGGAGGCCATCTTCGACGACGGCGAGGAGCCGGTGCCCGAGGACGACGCGGACTTCGCCGCCCTCGACGAGGCCACGGCCAGCGCCTTCGAGCTCAACCCCATGGGCTTCACCGCCGGCATGAAGTTCAAGGGCGAGTGACGCACAGCATGCGCTGATCCGTTCAAACGGATGGCGCTCCTTCCGTCCGGGGAGTACCGTCACGGATGTATATCGGCGCGCGGCGCATTACCGCCCCGTGATTGCCACGCGCGCATCGTAGTCCATCTGACAGGAGCGGGACCTTGGCCGATCTGGAAGTCTCGGAAGATGCTCT
Organism: Actinomyces glycerinitolerans; assembly: GCF_900098745.1. Taxonomy (GTDB): domain Bacteria; phylum Actinomycetota; class Actinomycetes; order Actinomycetales; family Actinomycetaceae; genus Actinomyces; species Actinomyces glycerinitolerans. The sequence goes on along the minus strand of NZ_FQTT01000003.1, from coordinate 11,954 downwards.
CAACGCAATCGCCGACGCGCTGCGTTCCGCAGCGTCGCAACTAAGCTCGGACAACGCCGAGCTGTCGGGGAGCATGGCCGCTACGCAGTCTGAATGGACAGGAGAGGCGGCCAGTGCAGCCGCATCGTCGCATGCCAGCTGGTCAGAACGGTTGCTCACGCAAGTCGATTACATGGAAAGCATAGCGACCGCGGTCGATAACGCTAATGAGCGCTACCAGCAGACCGACAACACAGTCGCAAACATATGGTCCCTATGACAGTTGAACCTATCGGTTCTGACACCCGGAGTAATACATGAAAGTTGACTACGCCGACCTCGGTCTTACCAAGCAGGTACTCGCGCGACAGGGCGACGAGCACCTACCGGCCATGAAGTCCTTCCTGACCACCTGGGGGCGAATAGATTCGGCCGAGATGGGAGGCCTGTTCTCCGTACTCGTACCGCTCAACAATGCGGTCGTTCTTGTAGGCGAGGAGGTCCTCGGCCTGGCCGCCGAAGCCCACTCCGCCGCAGCCGACTCGATGAACAACACGATCGATGCTTACGCAAAGGCGGACGAGCAAGCGTGGGATGAACTTGCTGAGATCTTCAGGAAGATGGATGTGCCGCCGCCGCCATTCAATGATCCTCGAGAGTCCATACCGAGCCTGGGAGACGCCGCGCGCCAGTCGAGTGGGGGCGGAGGCGGAGATCCGTTCCTGTTTGATCAAGCAGCCCAGGACGGGGCGGGTCTACGCGAGTACACGGACGCGCAAACGCAGCGCCTCCAGGAGCGCTACGAGCTCGCCACCTCATCAAACCGTTCGGTCCGTGAGGAACAGGACCCCCAGTCCTATCTGGGCGAGCCCGGCACGCCCACATCAGAGATGGAGAATCTCCGTTGGTCGGCAGGCCTTCTACTCGGGGGCCTGGACTGGGTGTTCGAGCAGCTCTTCCACTGGTCACTTCTCAACGACTTCGTCTACAAGAATATCGTGGGCGACTGGCGCTACGTCGATCGCGCCTCAACGGCCTGGTCAGAGCTCGACTCCGCACTCGTCGCCGTGGGCCAGAACGACTCGGGAGTCCTTCCCGGCCTGTCCGAATGGGAGGGCAAAGGGGCGGTGGCCTGCAATGCCTTCATCTCCGCGATGTCCGCAGCCACGACCGCACTGAGTTACGCAGCGGGTTACGTCAGCGACATTGTAGGCAAGGTTGCACTCGCGGCAAAGCTCGCTGCCGCGGGCCTCGGCATGATTCTGAAGAAGATCTCCTACAAATTGGGGCGAATTGCCGTCGAGGCCGCAATCCCCTTAGCCGGATGGGTGGCCGCCGCAGTAGAGTGCGCTACCGTAGTTTGGGACATCATCCACGCTGTGAGAGCTGGCTATATTATCGTCAACGCGCTTTTTGACGCCATTGAAGGCATTGTCACCGCCAAGGCGAAGATTGTTGAGGTATCGTACACCGTGACTAATATCGCAGAGGCGGCGCTCCGTGGCACGGCGGTGCGTGTATGACTTCATTCAGTCTCCCACCCCGTGGACCTGGCGGGCGGCGCGACCTTGACGAGCTGATTGAGCAGCTTCGTGGCGTCAATGAACGTCTGGAGAAGGAAGTCAAGCAGGCCGAGCAGGAGGCCGAGCGGGCGGACGCGGAGCGTGCCGAGGCTGCGCGTCGAGGTGAACTCGGCCCCGACTGGCAGACCGTCCAGCGCAGGATCGACTCGGGCAGAACCACCGTTGCGGCGGTTTTCTCCGGAGAAGACACTTCACCCGAGGCCAAGCGCCTACGCAAGCAGGTAGAGGAGAATCTGGGCCGCCTCCGCAACGACTGGGAGGCCCAGCGCCGAACGGGCTCCCAAACCACGCCGCTGGATGAAATGGATGAGCTGCGCCGTACCTCGCCACGGTTTCCCTGACGGCCTGGTCGGTGACGTCTTGCAGTCGGCTCCCCTATTGACACGGTGAGGTCATTGAGACCTCCTCTTTATCTGATGAGGTGTAGTCACCATGGCATGGCATGAGACGCAGCCAATGCGCCGCTTTGAGGTGGCGGCGCCGCCGCGGGACGCCGTGCGCTTCGTCATCGACCACCTGGCGCCGCAGGGGTTCGCCCTGGAGACCTGGGACCTGGACTCGGTGCTGGCCGAACGGGGACCGTGGACCGGCGTAGTCCTGCGCGAAGGTAGTCAGGCCGCTAATTTCGCAGTGGGTACCTTCATGGAAGTGGTTCCACTAGTTCTCGCCCTCCCTTGGACACGCCGCCAGCACGGACGCGTACGCATGGCGGTCATTGCCCGTCCGCTGCACGGCGACGCTACGGGGAGCGAGCTTATCTGCTGGCACTTCCACCTTGACTCCGTGACTTTACGTTACTGGTCCACGAACTTCACCATCGACATCATGGAAGGTTTGACCGAGTCTCTTAGCGCAGCAGGCCTGCTGCTTGCCGGGCCGGCCAAACCATCCAGCTGGAAGACCTGGAATACCCTGCCCGCCGATCACCCACTGCATCCTAAGCAGTGGCGCACCATCAGCAAGGAGGCGCGGCGCCGTGGTCGCCGGCGCCAAGGCGGGACGCGACCGTCCTGAGCATCGTCCGGTAACGATGTTCGCGGCCGGGCGTGCCACCACGCCACTGTATTAAGTCGATGAGTTGCGCCGAAGCTCGCCTTGGTTTCCCTGCCAACTTGAGCGATGGTATGCAGCGGTCGGCTCCAGTGCTAGCAGGGAGAGGTCATCCAGGCCCACTCTTTTACTGATGAGGTGTAGTCACCATGGCATGGCTTGAGACGCAGCCCATGCGCCGCTTCGAGGTGGCGGCGCCGCCGCGGGACGCGGTGCGCTTCGTCATCGACCACCTGGCACCGCAGGGGTTCGCCCTGGAGACCTGGGACCTGGACTCGGTGCTGGCCGAACGAGGGCCGTGGACCGGCGTGATCCTGCGCGAGGGCAGTGAGGCCGCCAGCTTCTTCGCGGATTACCTTGCCGAGGTATTTCCGTTAGCGCTCGTTCTCCCCTGGGTACGCCGCCAACACGGACGCGTGCGCCTGGCGGTGCTGGCCCGCCCGTTGGGTGGCCGCGCGGCGGCAAGCGAGCTTATCTGCTGGCACTTCTCCTTTGATTCCGATACCCCTTGGAACCATCCCAAGTACTTCACCATCAACGCCATGGAGGGCTTGACCGAGCCACTGCGTGCGACGGGCCTGCTGCTTGCCGGGCCGGCCAAACCATCCAGCTGGAAGACCTGGAATACCCTGCCCGCCGATCACCCACTGCATCCTAAGCAGTGGCGCACCATCAGCAAGGAGGCGCGGCGCCGTGGTCGCCGGCGCCAAGGCGGGACGCGACCGTCCTGAGCGCCGTCCTCCAGCAGATCACGACGTTTGCAAGCCGCCCTTCTCCGCCAGGTGTGCCACCACGCCGCCAATGAAGGTGTCGCCCAGGCCAATCGTCGTCGGAGAGGCGGTGCGAACCGCGAAGCCCGGCGCGATCAGCACGCCCGCCGCGGCCGGCTCGGAGGCGCGGGCGAGGCGCTCGCCGGTCTCCTCCCGGGGCGCCCACGCCACCTCCGTGTACTCCTCAACGCCGTAGCGGTCCCCGTGTAGGAAGCGAGTGGATGCCAGTAGGCAACCCGCCTCGGCGGCCTCGCGGAACAGGGCCGCCCGCTCCCCCACCACCGCGGCGTAGCGGCTGGTATGCACCATGACAGTCGGCGCCCCGAGTCGCCGGTGCAGGTCGGTCATCATCGCCGCGACCTGTGCCCCGTCCTCCAGATCTATGGCGCGTCCGAGATAGTGACGCGCCTCATCCTCGTTGAGCGAGTGAAGATCCACCAGGTGCGGAATTGTCTCCAGGATCACCTCACGCATGGCGTCGTTGTGAAAACCCGCGTCCTCGTAGACGACGACGGCGTCTGGTGGCGTCTCGGCCAACGCGTTCTCGAGTTCGCCCAGTCGAGTGCGCAATTCGGATGCCGACTTCATGGTGTTGAAGCCCGAGATCAGGACTACCCGGGCCTCGGCCAGCAGCCGAGGCAAGTCCTTGCTCAGCCGCAGATCCTCGTTGGGCGCATCGTTGACCAGGATCACCCGATTGGGGCGGTGCGCGGTCAGCTCCCCATCGGCCAGGCGCACCGCCGCGCCCGCCGGGTACTGGACGATTACGTGCGGATCCAAGGAATCCGCCTCGGCGCTGCACACCCGCGCCACCGCATCCGGCAGGAGCCGACGGACGTCGTCGTTAATTGAGACCAGGTGCACCGTCGAGGCTACGCCGATCCGTTCCATGGCCAACGCCGCGCGAACGCACGTGCCGCCCAGGGTGACTTGGTAGGTGAAGTGATCCGCGAAGGCAAGCAGCGCCCGCTTATCGGCCGCGTAGCACTCGCATCCCCGGGACTGTCGCATGGACCTCAGCACCGCCAGCAGCATCTCCCGCTCGTCGACGGCGCTGGCCGGCGGAGCGTCCTCGAGCTCGGCCTGGTGTATGCCATGGGTGTCCACGAGCTCCTGAAACGCCTCAGCGTCCCAGTACAGCTCGTAATCGACGGTCCCGCCGAGCCCGAGGACAATCCGCTCCGTCATCTCACTCTCCCTTCAGCCGCGCCCGCATCGACGCCGCAGGCTCACAGCAGCTCTGCCTTGCCCGCGGATTCGAACAGATCGATCTTCTGCGCCGCACACTCCCGCAGTGCCGCCTCGCACGGAGGCTCGATCACGTTGGGCTCGCGCAGGTGCACGTCCTGGAGCACCTCGCGCATCTTGTTGAAGTAGGCGGCCTTGATGTCGGAAGAGATGTTGATCTTGTTGATGCCGCCGTGCACGGCCCCGGCAATCTCGGTGTCGGAGTTGTTCGACCCGCCATGCAGCACTAGGGGAATGCCCAGACGCGACTTGATCTCACCCAGCAAGTCCAGGCGCAGCGCGGGCTTGGCCGCGGCGGGGTACAGGCCGTGCCTGGTGCCGATCGCGATGGCGAGAGAATCCGCACCGGTGGCGTCGATGAAGCGCGCCGCGTCATCGGGGTCGGTGTACAGGATCTCCTCCGTGCCGGTCTCCCCGTACTTGTCGGACACGCCGATGGTGCCCAACTCGGCCTCCACGGATAGCCCGACGGCGTGGGCGGCGTTAACCACGCGCACGGTCTCGGCCACGTTCTCCTCGAAGGGTGCGAAGGACTTGTCGATCATCACCGAGGTGAAGCCCGCCTGGATGGCCAGCAGCACCTGCTCATAAGACGCGCCATGGTCAAGGTGGATCGCCGTCGGCACCGGGGACTCATGGGCGATCCGGATGATGGAGGCCAGCATCGCGGGCCGGATGTGGCTCAGCTCGTCCGGGTGAATGGCGATGATGTGTGGGGAGCGCTTGTCCTCACAGACGTCCACCACCGCGCGCAGCATCGAGTACGAGGAGATGTTGAACGCCGGGACCGCGAAACCGTGTTTATTGGCGACGTCCAGGATGTCGCTGCCTGTGACTAACATTTGCATTGTACCTTTCTGTGTTGTCGTCAAGTTCAGTTCTTGACGGATCCAGCGGTCATCCCTCCGATGAAGTAACGCTGGAAGAAGATGAAGAGGAGCACCACGGGAATCGATCCGAGCACGGACATCGCCATCATCTCGTTCCACTCGTATGAGTGCTGCCCCATGAGGAGCTGAATACCGATGGGCACGGTGCGCATGTCATTCGTGCGCGTGAGCGTCAACGCGAACAGATACTCATTCCAGGCGATCATGAAAGTGTAGATACCAACCGAGACGATTCCCGGGACGGAAATTGGGACCAGCACCCGCCACAGTGCACCGAGAGAACTGGTTCCATCCACCTTCGCGGCCTCATCGAGCTCGCGCGGGAGGGTGTTGAAGTAGCCGGTGAGCATGATGATGGCGTAGGGCAGCGTGAACACCATGTAGGTCAGGATCAGGCCCTGGTAGGTGTTGTACAGCCGCAGCGTCACCATGAGCCCGAAAAACGGGATCAGCAGGGTGATCGGCGGCACCGCCTGCACCGATATGACCAGTACGTTCAAGATCCTCTTCCCGGGGAACTCGAAACGGCTGAAGGCGTAGGCGGCGAGGATCGCGACGATGAGTGTCAGCGCCGTCACCGACAGCGCCACGAAATAGCTGTTGATGAAGAAGCGGATCTTCTCCGAATCATGGAAAATGGAGATGTAGGCCGCCCAGGAGGAGCCCTCTTCAATGATCCGCGGAGGCGTGGCGAAGATCTTCGCATTCGGTTTGAAGGAGGACACCAGCATCCAGAAGATCGGCAGGGCCGCGAAGCCGGCGCCCAGGAGCAGCCCCACCCATACACCCGCCTTGGCCAACAGCCGTCGACGCCGTTTAGTAGTCATAGCACCCATGTCACTACTCCCTCACCTGTTGGCTACGCACGTAGAAGAAGGCGAGGATCATGGACAGGATCAGCACGATCACCGCACTGGCGGACGCCCCCGAGAAGTCGTACTCGGAGAATGCCAACTTATAGGTGAAAGTGGACAGCACCTCCGTCCGGTCAAGCGGCCCTCCGCCGGTGGTCATCCAGATGAGGGCGAACTGCTGGGAGGTCCAGATGACGTCGAGCAGCGCCATGGAGATAATGATCGGCCGCAGCTGTGGGAGGGTGATCGACCAGAACCTCCGGATCGGGCCGGCGCCGTCGACCTCCGCCGCCTCGTACAGATCCTTCGGGATGCCCTGAAGACCGGCAAGGATCGAGATCATGAAGAACGGGTACCCGGACCAAATGTTGATGAAGGTGACTGCGGCCAGGGCGATATCCGGATCGGCGAGCCACTCGTGCTGTCCGCTAACGACGCCCAGACCAGACAGGATCGCGTTGACTACGCCGTTGGGATTGAGCAGCAGTCGCCACAGGATGGCGATGATCGCCACGGTCAGTAGCCACGGGAGTACGAACAGGGTGCGGAAGACGGTCCTGGTGACAGCGGATACCGACTCGGAATTGAGCAGCATGGCAAAGCCGAGACCCAACAGCATATGCGCCACCACGCTGATGGCCACGAACCAGAACGTGTTGGCCAGCGCCGTACGGAACTTGCTGCTGGTGAGGATCTCGACGTAATTGCCCAGCCCGATGAAGTGGGACTCCCTAGCGGTGATGACAGCATCCATCAGCGAGTATCCGACCACCATGACGATCGGAATCACCATCAGCACCATCAACAGGATTAAGGTCGGTGACAGGTATGCGTAGGGCACAAGTGCCTGGGTCAGGCGCCGCCCACGGGACGGCGCCCGCACCCGCCGCGTCCGAGACGCATTTGCGGCATCGGTGACGCTCATGGGTGAACCTCAGAACTCCTCGTCCCACGCCTGCTGGGCGTTGGCGAGCATGGTGTCGACGTCGATATCGCCGCTGAGGTAGCTCTGGAACTGCTCATCGAACTTGCGCATGAGCGTCTCGGAAACCGGCAGACCGGTGAACTCATTGGCAGGCGTGCCCGAGCTCCAGATCTCGAAGGCCTGCTTGAACAGCTCATCATCCTCGACATAGTCGGGCGTGGCCGTACTGTTTCCGGGGAAGGCTTTAGCGTCGTCGGCGAGCACCGCATTGGTGTCGGCCGACATGAGGAACTCCACCAGCTTCCACGCCTCCGCCGGATGCTCGGTGGTACCGGAGACACCGATGCCCCAAGAGGCGTAGGGCATGCCGCGCTGGCCGGTGTAGCCACTCACGGCGGGCAGTGCGGCAATGCCGAATTCCAGGTCCGGGTTGCCCTCGCGGATGGTGTTCACGTGCGCGAGGGAGTCGATCATCATGCCGACCCGCGCATTGGTGAAGTCCTCGACCTTGTCCTGCTCCTTCATGGTGAAAGCGCCCGGCGAGATGACTCCGTCGTCCCACAGATTCTTGATGAATTCGCAGGCGCTCTTGACGTCCGCGTTGCCCTGGAGGTTCGGCTTGCCGTCCTCGGTGAGCATCGATCCACCGGAGGCCCAGACCCAGGACATCACATCATTCTGAATGCCGTTCGGCGCCTCCAGCGAGAGCGGCAGCGCCCAGCCGGAGATGTCCTCACCCGTGTCCGCGATCGCCGCGGCCGCGGACTCGAACTCCTCACGCGTGGAGGGGATTGCCGAGACGCCGGCCTGTTCAAGCAGATCCATATTGGTGAACATGGGGTAGACGAAGTTGACCACCGGGATCATGTAGGTGGCGCCGTCGATCTGAATCTGGCTGGCGAGCTCGGAGTCGTCGTAGCCCTGCTCGGCCATCAGGGCCGTCAGGTCCGCTATGGCACCCTGCTTCGCGAAGTCACTCACCCATGCACCGTCCAAGCCGACCACATCCGGCATGGTCTGCGCCGCGGCACCGGCAACCAGCTGCTCCTTGGTCGAGGCATAGGGCCCGGAGAGCAGTTCGACCTTGATCCCGGGGTTGGCCTGCTCGAACTGGTCCATGAGGGCGCGCAGGGCCCCGTCCGGCAGTTCGGGTTCCCACCACTGGGTGAACTCCAAGGTCACCTCCCCATCGCGACCTCCACTACTTCCCGATCCGCCACATCCGGCCAGACCCATCGCCGCCAGAGCGGCCACTACGGCCGTCATCTGCCCGAATTCGCGCCTACGCATACGCATCAGCATTGTTACTCCATCATCATTGACACGAGTTGCGACATCATGCTGGTTTCATCCACTTCCTGATGTCTGCGGACGAGCATAGTGCGACTTTTTGCGGCTGTCTGCGCTCGATCGGCAACAATCACGTAACGTTCGGCTTGAAGGCGCATGAAGAATGCCTAGACTGGCGTCATGAACGACGCCGCACCCCGCCTCCCTGGAGGGCGGAAGGCCGAAATCGCCGGCTACGTGAACCGACTGGGTCAGGTGACGGTGACGGCCCTGGCGGACCACTTCGGCGTCTCGGCCGACACCATCCGCAGAGATCTAGACCAGCTTGACGCCGACGGCCTGCTCATCCGTATGCACGGCGGAGCGATGTCCAACTCCGCCGTCCCCTGGCACGATACGAACCTGAGCGACCGCGCCCGTTTGCAGGCGTCCCAGAAGGATCGTATCGGCCGGATCGCCGCGGAGCTCGTGCAGGACGGCAACGTCCTGTTCATCAACGGGGGAACCACCGCACTGTCCCTGGTACACCACCTGTCGAACAAGCGGGAACTCATCATCGCGACCAACAACCTCGCACTGCCGGTGGAGATCAACCCGGAGGCGTGCCGCGACGTATACGTCATCGGCGGGCACGTGCGTCTGTCTGGCCACGTAACCATCGGCCCGGTCGCCTTCGCCTCCGCCATCTCAGGCGTCGAAAACGACATCCACGTCGACCTCGCCCTCATCGGCGTGGGCGCCGTCGACACCGACGGCTTCTCCACTTCCAACTTGGACGAGGCCGCCATGCTTGCGCAAATGGCCGCCCGCGCCCGTCGGGTAGCCATTCTTGCCGATTCGACCAAGCTTGGTCGGCGTCTGTTCGCCGCGATTGGCGACCTTGCGATTGCCGACTACCTGATCACCAACGAACAGCCCAACGCCGAGCTCAGCGCCGCTTTGAACGCCCGCTCGGTACAGGTACTCACCCCGGATACGCCTTACTGAATCCTCGCCTCTCGACCGAGGTAGGCACCTGAGTCAAGGAGGACTCGATGACCACGCTCATGACCCGCCAATTCTTCGATTCCGAAGCCTGGAGCCTACTCGCCTTCGGCAAGCGCTCCCGCACCGAGCATGGGTTCGGCTGGCTCGACGACGTCGGCAGCATCGACGCCACGCACGGCGTACAGCTATGGATCACCGGCCGCATGACCCACTGCTTCGCTCTCGGGCAGCTCATGGGCGACCCGGACTGCGCCGCTCTGGCAGAACACGGCGTCGCCCGCCTACTGGACGGCCCGCTGCACGACACCGTCGCCGGAGCCTGGCTCTCCGCAGTTGATATCGACGGGACCCCGCGCCCAGGAAACCTGGTCTCCTACGAGCACAGCTTCGTCATCCTGGCTGCCGCCTCCGCACTCATGGCCGGCGTATCACGCGCGCAGGAACTGCTCGATGCCGCCCTGCTCACCTTCGAACAACTGTGGTGGGACGAGGACGCCGGGATGGTGGTGGATGCTCGGGACCGTCACAGCCCCGCCGTCGACCCCTACCGTGGCGCAAATGCGAACATGCACACGGTTGAGGCACTGTTGGCGTCCTACTCCGCCACTCACGACGCCACTCACCTGCGGCGAGCGGCGCGCATCACCAACCGGATCGCGCGCGAGTTCATCACCCATGACTTCCGCCTGCCCGAGCACTTCGACGTCGACTGGAACGCCGTCCTCGACTACAACCGGGACCGCCCCGCCGACGCCTTCCGTCCCTACGGCTCCACAGTCGGGCACTGGCTGGAGTGGTCGCGGCTGATGATTCAGGTACGCGCCGCGTGCACCGCTGCGGGCATCGGCTACGACCCACTGCTGGACACCATCCCAGGGCGCATGTACCGGCAGGCACTGCAGGAGGGATGGGGCGTAGACGGCGAATGCGGTTTCGTCTACACGGTGGACTTCGCTGGACGTCCGGTGGTGCATGAACGCATGTACTGGGTGCTGTGCGAGGCGATCGGTGCGGCGGAGACGCTGCGTGAGACCACCGGGGATCCCTCCTACGACCACGACATCGACACCTACGCCACCTTCGCCCGGGAGTTTCTGATTGAGGCACCCGGTCGGTGGCGCGAGGAGCTCGACGCCCATAACCGCCCGAGCTCAATCACCTGGTCGGGCAAGCCCGACATCTACCACGCACTCCAGGCAATGCTGATCGGCCGCCTGCCGATCACCCCATCATTCGCCGAGGGCCTGCTGGCCACTGGGGCATCGCCCGCCCGAAGCCGTTGAACCGGCCACACGCAAAACACGACGCACCCGAGCCGCCGGGCTGCTCACGCCGTCGGGCCGTCTCCAATCTGCACGTGCACGCTGGTGAGCACTCCGGCGTCGTCGGCTGCCAGCACCAGCGCGCACAGGAAGGCCGCCATGGTGTGCGACCAGTAGGGCACGCGCATGCTCATACACTCCCTTCCCGCGGACACGTACGGCGATCCCACCTTCTCGTGGCGCAGCTCCCAGTCCGCGGCATCGGCGACCAGAGACAGCAGCTCGTCGACGGAGTTGAATACGGCGCGCACTGCGTCGCCGGGACTGCCGTCGCGCACATCCAAGGCGATGGTCACCGGGTGCATGGCCGCCGGGCCGTGCACCGGCAACCGCTCGGCTATGTAGGTAACGGGCGCGTCTGCTGCGCCAGTTCGCTGTTGGGTACGCCGGTTAAGAGGGGCCTGCTGTGTGGCCCGGAGGTCTTCAGCAGGCGTCTAAGTGGCGTCGTACACGACTTCAGCGCCTGGCGCGGGCCCGTGCCGCTAACCGCAGGCAAGTCGGGGTGCCGAGTGCGCCCCTGGGAGCAGACCCACGCTGCCGGGTGCGGGTCGGTCGGGGTGCTGGGAGGGGGTGGGTTGGGTTGTCTGGTGTGTTTTCCCGGGTGGGATCTGGCGCGTAGGTCGGCGCGGGCCCTGGCGGTTGGTACCTGTGGTTGACGGTTCGGCACTTAGCGCCGGCGATTCGTACCCTCTCGTGACGGTTCGGCACCTAGAGGTACTGTGCTGTCTCCACACTTCTGGGACGGTTGGATCTCATGACTTCTGGGACGGTTGAGTCTCAAAGCTTCTGGGACGGTTGGGAGCGGGGTGAGCGGGGTGGTCTGGTGATGATTCTGTTGGGTGGTTTGGAGGCGTTGATGGTGGCCCGGCTGTGGGTCTGGGCCTGGGTGGGCTGGGGCCAGGGAATCGCGGCGAAGTGTGTTCCGGCCTGGTCGTACAGGTCCAGGCGGGTGGGGTACTGGCGGAACTCGATCGTCTGGCCGGCCATGAAGGAACCGACGTAGATGATCCGGCCCTTGTAGGTCACGCTCCCGTTGCTCAGGGCCTGTCTGCTGGT
>NZ_FQTT01000002.1 GCF_900098745.1 Actinomyces glycerinitolerans | reverse complement strand
CGTGGGATGGCTGATGGTGGTTCAGGACGGTGACGGCGAAGGGAGGTAGGGAGATGAAGACGGTGCAGTCGCAATCAAGAGGAAGTAGGACCAGAGAACCCGGACGCGCAATCCGGTGGTGGTGGGGTAGGGCCGCTGCGGCCTTGTGCCTGGTAACCTCCCTGGCTGCGTGCGGACTCATTAATGGTTCGGACGAGACCACGCAGCCGCCGGAGACGCCTCTGGCGGATGAGATGATCTGTGGTGTTTTCCCCAACCAGGACCTCCAGAACATTCTCGGTTTTGACACCTACTGGTATAGCTACAGCACCGGGCCCACAGAGAACGTGAAAACCGGTGACTCCGGTTACCACTATGAGTGCTATGCACGATCCAACAGCGATCCCTTCGGACAGCTCGAGATCAACTACCGTATCGGTACGCGTCTGGATACCGGCTATGGGGTGGTGGAGTTTGATGACATTCCCGCCGAGTACCCCGATACCGCCCGGGAGGTGACTTTCGCGGGTGTGGAGGGCGAGGGCTGGGCATGGACCGACAGCGTCGACATCTATGTGGCGTGGCGTTACAACGACACGCAGGTGCTGTTGGCGAGGCTGACTTATTGGGGTCCGGAGGAGGATCTGGATGAGCAGGTGGGTAAATTCCATGCCGTCCTTGAGCCGGCCCTGGCCCAGATACCGGAGTTGGCCTCCGCAACCAGTACGCGCGTCGTAGTTCCCTCGCCCACGCCAAAAGCCGACGACGAAGCCGCCGACCCAGGCTACTAACCAACCCCTGCCATCCACCCAGTGCTGCAAAGGAGAGCTGTCTAGCATGCAACTGTCAACATACCTGTCTCGTCTGGGGCTGCGCCGTGCTGCCGCTGGCGCTGCGGCGCTGCTGCTGGCCTGTGCGCCCCTGGTGGCGTGCTCGTCCGATTCCGATGACAACCCCTTGGGCATCCCCACCTATGATCCGGAGGCGATGGCCTCGGCGGAGGCGTCTGAGTCGGCTGCCGCGGCGGCGGCCTCCGCGTCGGCGTCTGCTGCCGCCCCTACCCTTGAGTCTCTGTCAGACCAGGAGCTGGGCTACCACATGGTCTCCATCCCCGAAGACCTCACCGAAGCACAGACCAAGGCACTGGTTGACTACGTCGCCTATGACCAAGTCACCTGGCGCATCTGGTCGACCGGCGAAGGCATCGAGAACCTGCCCACCGTCGCAACAGGCGACGTGCTGGTCACGATTGAGCAGGACGCTCGCTCCCTGAACGGCCAACGCGCGAACCCGCCCTTGCGAGTAACAATCACCGAGGTGTCCGTGGCAGAAGACGGCACCTATGCAGAACTAAACACGTGCAACGACCGCACACAAGTCACTGTCACTGATGCCGACGGCAACGACATCACCGGACCGGATTACCAACGTTACGCCGAATATCATGTAATCATGGTCCCCGGCCCGGACGGTAATTGGCTCACCACCTCGGAGACCTTAGTCTCCAATGATGACTGCACTGTGGAGTGATGCCGGATGCGCACCCGGAAGATCCACGGCCTGCTCGCCGCCGTCCTGACCCTGACGTCCGCACTCTTAATCACCGACAGCCCGCATGCTGGCCAGGCTGATGTAGCCCAGAGTTCGCCTTCGGCTGGTGTCTCGGCTTCCGGTGACGGCGGGGGCTCCATCGAGGCATCGGTGACCGTGACCTACGCCTCCCCCGGTAGCACGCCGACCAGCCAGACGGTCACCTCCTCCACCCAGGTCGTACAAGTCCCGCCCTCATGCGGCTACAAACCCACCTACACCGGCCCCGAGATCGCAGAGATCTACCGCAATGCCCCCGAAAGCGCCCCCGGACTCAAACCCCTGTACGCCGACTGGGAAGACCACGCCGAGGACACCAACGGTCAGTGGTGGCGCTCCTACTGCGACCCCTCGGTATTCCCCGACGTCCAAAGCTTCGTGAAGGCACAGCATGAGTTCGTCAACAACAACCCCACCGTGATCTGGGTCGTCGCCGATGATACCCCGCCGGCCCCACACGTCGATCCCGCCACTCTGGCCACCACCGTCTGGGAAAGCGTCAGCATCCCCGCCCCCGCCATCGACTACAACCCCAAGATCGGCGACAGCCAAGCCACCATTGTCGGCTTCGCCACCTGGATCTGGACCACCAACAACACCCCCAGCCGAGTCGAGATCCAGGCCACCGTCGGCTCAACCAGCGTGACCGTGACCGCGGCCTCCAACAAGCTCGACCTCTCGGCCCCCGACAGCGAGGTCGACTGCACCGGCTTCGGTATCCCCTGGACCGAGCAGAACGACTACCTGGGCACCGACTGCATGATCATGTTCACCCGCAGCTCCGCCCACCTGGAAGACTCCGTTACCCCGCTAGACATCAGCGTCCTATACACCGCCAGCTGGACCTCATCCACCGGACAAACCGGCAACCTCACCCCCCTCACCACCACAACAACCACCAGCATCCCGGTGGCGGAGATCCAGACGATTATCGTCCAGCCCACCGATGAACCATGAAACAGCGCACTATTAGTTTTCGACTGGCGGCGGCCGTGTTGGTACTGCTGATGACGTGTGCGCCGCTGGGGGCGTGCTCGCTTGGTTCGCGCGGGGACGCCTTGGATATCCCCGGCTTCGACATGCGCGTGAAGGACAGTGAGGCCAACGCCCAGGCCGCCCTCGAGTATTTGGCTCCCGATGGTGAGATCAGCGACGGGTGGTGGGTGCCGGGGGAACGGACTCGGGAGCGGTGGGAGACGCTTGCCGACAGCTGGGACTCCAGCACCCTGGAGGAGCTGACGGCGGCAATGGCCGCGGTCTCGACGATGCGTAGCAGCCCGGATGAGGAGACCTCAGCCGCGGCGACCTGGGTCACCGCAAGGTCGATCGAGTTCGCCGTCGACCAGGTGCCGTCCAGGTATTACACCGACGCTGTGAAGGAGAACCTGGCGGTGGTGGTGGTCAACACCGCGGACGAAGGAGTGAAAGTCGCTACGGGCGGTTCCCCTAAGGGATTGGGCCTGTATCAGGGTGAGAAGGGCAAGGACCTGGACGACGCCAACAGCCTGTATACAACGATGGTCTATCGAGTTATTGACAACAAAGCCGCCGCTGCGAACATCCGTTCGGCGTTGTTTGATGCCGCCATGGAACGTTATCCGGACGTCGGCGACGTGACGACGCTTGAAATGAAGTATCAGATTGTTGGGAGCGTGTACGGGTACCTGACTGTAATCGGCGGTGAGCGCATGGTGGATGTCATGGGTGCCAACGCGGAGTTCGACAACCCGATCGGCACAACGCGTTGGGCGTTGGAGGCCATGGCCTATGCCGATGCGGTTAACCAGGGGCTGTTCACCGATCCGGAGGCATTCAACTCCGAATACCTACAGGATGGGGGTAGTGGCGAGCCCTACTCGTGGTACACGACCAACGATGACGGCACCACCACTTTCACGCTGGATGCTCCGCCGAGCAGCGAGCAGAGCGCCCAGATCCACAGCTGGGCCAACGCCATCGACCCCGAACACGATCCTGAATACGCGGTCATGCGTGCGGACAGTGGCGTGAACGCCGGGGTCCGCAGAGGGGTCTGCCTGATCCGTGGAGGGGACGGCATAGGGGGTGAGCCCGGTGAGATCGCGATCAAGAAGAACTAGAACATTCCTGTTGGCACTACTGGTGGCCTGCATGCCAATGGTGGCGTGTACGGCGGACTCGGACGAGCGCGGCCTGGACATTCCCGGCTTTGAGCCTGACGCCGCCACCGACCAGGCCAACGTCCGAGCTGCGTTCGAGTACCTCAACCCCGATGGTGAGATGAGTGGCGGTTGGTGGGTGCCGGGGGAACGGACTCGGGAGCGGTGGGAGACGCTTGCCGACAGCTGGGACTCCAGCACCCTGGAGGAGCTCACCGCCGCCATGGCGGCGGTATCAACCATGCGCGGCAGCCAGGATGAGGAGACCTCCGCCGCGGCAACCTGGGTCACCGCAAGGTCGATCGAGTTCGCCGTCGACCAGGTGCCCTTCGAGGACTACACGGAGGCCATGAAGGAGAACCTGGCGGTGGTGGTGGCCAGCACCGCCGACGAGGGCAGCGGGGTGGCCGGTGGCGGCACCACCAAGGGATTGGGCCTGTACAGGGACGATGGCAGCAAGAACAGCGGTGATGCCAACAGCGTGTACACCACGCTGATCTACCGGCTAATTGACAATCAGGATGCTGCCGCAACCATCTCCAAGGCGTTCGTCGATGCCGCTATGGCCGATTATTCCAGCATGGCCGACGCCGGCGACCTCGGGGCCATGGGCCAGGATATGGGCAATGCGTACGGATACCTGAATGCCATCGGCGTTGAGCGCATGACGGATATTGCAGGGGCGGACGTGGCGTTCGACAACCCGATCACCATCACTCGGAGCACGCTGGAATCCCAAGCGTATGCGGAGGCGGTCAACCAAGGCTTGTTCGCCGACCTTGACGCCTTCAACTCCGAGTACCTCCAGGATGAGTTCGGGGAACCGTATTCGTGGTACTCCACCGGCGCCGACGGCGCAGTCAGCTTCAACCTCGACAACCCGCCGACCCGCCGGCAGAGTATTGAGGTCCACAACTGGGCCGACGACGTCGCGCCCGAGCACGACCCGGAAGGCGTATTCATGAACGCGAATCGAGGCCTCAACACCGGTATCAGCGACGGGCAGTCCTTGATCTACGGCCATGATGGTGCGGGCGGTGACCCCGGTGACATCGCGATTGAGAAGTACTGAGCCGACTCGCCTCGAGGTTCGGGGTGCGGCATGCTGCTCGGGTTCCTGCACTGCGCGGGTGCCGTAGTCGGCGGCGCCCACCGATCACACCCGGGCGATCCTCAGCGTGAGGATCTGGAAGGGGCGCAGCTCGAAGCCGCTGGTCAGGGCGCCCGCCTGCGCGCCGTTGGCGCTCTCGGCGGGAACGGTGCGCAACTCGACGACGTCGCTCGGGCGCTCCAACAAATCGGTGGTGACTACCGAGGCGGCGGCGAAGCCGGTGGTGACTGCGCCGCGGGTGCGGGCCCCCAGTGACTCGTACAGGCGGACGACGACGTCACCGCTGCGATCCTCGGCGAGTTTGACCGTCTCTACGACCACGCCCGTGCCGTCGACGGACACGATCGGGGCCACCTCGTGGGCGCCGGTGACCATGCGCGCAGGCAGGTTGAAGGCATACCCCTCCCGCACGGCGTCGTCGATCGTGGCCCCCGGGCGCAGCGCGACCCTGAGCGAGTGTTGCCCCTGGTCGGCCTCCGGATCAGGGAACAGCGGCGCGCGCAGCAGGGACAGTCGTACCGTCGTCATCGGGTGACCTAAGGCGTCCAGGTCCCGGGTGACGTCGTGGCCGTAGGTGGAGTCGTTCAGCACTGCCACCCCGTAGTCGGGCTCGCCCACGTGAATCCAGCGGTGAGCGCAGATCTCGTAGCGGGCGGCATCCCAGGAGGTGTTTTGATGTGTTGGGCGGGCCACGTGCCCGAACTGCATTTCGGCGGTGGAGGCCTCCGCCACCAGGTCCAGGGGGAATGCCAGCTTGAGCAGCTGCTGCCGCTCATGCCAGTCGACGTCGAAGTCGAAGACCACCTGCTTGGAGCCCGGGTGCAGGCGGATGCACTCCACCAGTGTGGAGGCCCGTCCGAGCGCGCGGGTAAGGCGCACGCACACGCCGTCCGCGTCCCGCGTGACCTCCAGATCCCGTACATCGAGCACGTCTTGGACCGTGTGCCGGTACTCGGCGTCAATGTCCCAGGCATCCCACTGGCGCGGGGTATCGCGGTGCAGCTGCAACAGGCCCGCCCGGGCGCCCGGCGGGAGCAGCTCCCGGCCGGCCTCCAGGTCCACGACCGAGGTAAGGGTCCCGGCGGTGTCGAGCACCAGACGGAGCAGCCCGTTGTCAATGACCCATCCGCCCGCGGACTGCTCCACCGACACTTCGCCGAAGGCGGGCACCGGTTCGCCAGCGCCCAGCGCGGGCACGCCGTCGCGCGCCGCCGGGGCGGCGTTGAACAGCAGCGGAGTGTCCCCGCTCCCCACGAGCGCGGCGGCGGCGTCGCCGATCACCCCCTCGAGTGTGCGCGCGACCTCGGCGTACTCGGCCTCGGTGCGCTGATACACCCAACCGATGGAGGTGCCCGGGAGAATGTCGTGGAACTGGTTGCGCAGCACCGTGCGCCACGACTCCTTCAAAGCCTCATACGGGTAGGGTGCGCCGAAGTAGACGGCCGCCGTCGCCGCCCACAACTCGGCCTCCCGCAACAGGTGCTCACTGCGGCGGTTGCCCTGCTTGGTGCGCAGCTGGGAGGTGTAGGTGCCGCGGTGGAACTCCAGGTACATCTCCCCGTTCCACACCGGCAGCCGGGCACCGCCCCCTTCGGCGGACAGGGCCTCGGCTTCGCCCTGGGCGCGTTCGAAGAAGGTATTCGGACTGCCCAGCTCCACCGTTGGCACACCCTCAAGATCCTGGAAGCGGTGCGCGGCCGCCAGCATCTCCCGGGTGGGGCCGCCACCGCCGTCGCCGTAGCCGAAGGGCACGATCGAGGTGGTGCAGATGCCCTTCTCCGCGAAGTTCGCCTCGGCGTGGCGCAGCTCGGTGACTGATAGCCGGGCGTTGTAGGCGTCCACCGGGGGAAAGTGAGTCAGTACGCGAGACCCGTCGATGCCCTCCCAGTAGAACGTGTGGTGCGGCATGCGATCGGTGTCGTTCCAGGACAGCTTCTGGGACAGGAACCAGGGGGAGCCGGCCGCCCGGGCGATCTGAGGCAGTGAGCCGCTGTAACCGAAGGAGTCCGGCAGCCACACATCCCGCGTCTCCACCCCGAACTCCTCCAGGAAGAACCGCTTCCCCTCAATGAACTGGCGGGCCAATGCCTCCGACCCGGGCATATTCGTATCCGACTCCAACCACATGCCGCCCACGGGCACGAAGCGTCCCTCGGCCACCCGCTGCCGGATGCGCTCAAACAGCTCCGGCTGAGCCTGTTTGACCCATTGGTACTGCTGGGCGGAGGAACAGGCGAAGACGAAGCCCGGATCCTGATCCATCAGCGCTAATGCACTGGAGAAGGTGCGCACGCACTTGCGTACCGTCTCGCGCACCGGCCACAGCCAGGCGGAGTCGATATGCGCATGCCCG
Source organism: Actinomyces glycerinitolerans (assembly GCF_900098745.1). Lineage (GTDB taxonomy): Bacteria > Actinomycetota > Actinomycetes > Actinomycetales > Actinomycetaceae > Actinomyces > Actinomyces glycerinitolerans. Next base: position 88,366 of record NZ_FQTT01000002.1, on the reverse strand, counting down.
ACGGCGAGCACGTGGTGCGCGCTCGCATTGGCCCGGCAGGCGAGCACGCCGGCCAGCGCGTCCCGGGCCGTCGGCGCGGTGCCGGCCACGTCGGCGGGATCGACGATGTCGGCGGCGCGTTCCAGCGCCGCGTCGATGCGGGCGCGGCGGGTGGAGTCCTCCGGCAGGGCGGCCGCCAGCTCCAGCAGGACGGCCAGATCCTGAACCAGCTCCCACACGACGTCGTCGCGCAGGGCCACATCGGCGCGGCCCAGGCGGTACAGCGGGTCGCTGCCCGCGGTCTCCCGGTAGCCGTAGGGCGTGGGGGAGAAGCCGAAGCCCCCGGCCACATCCGGGTTGGAGGCAGCCTCCACGTAGACGTCGATAGCATCCGGCTCGCCGTCCCAGGGGACCGTGTGGTTGCGCGGGGAAAGCGCCTTGACCGCCGAGCCGTCGGGGCGCAGCAGCAGGCCCTCGGCCTGGAATCCGGGCTGTGCGGCGGTGAAACCCAGGTCGATGCTCAGCTCCACGTGCGTGCCCTCCGCCCGGCGCCACCCGGCGGGCACGCTCCCGATCGCGTGGAACCAGGTGGTGCCCCACGGCGGTCCCCAGGGGGTGCCGACGGCGATGGGGGAGTAGTCCTCGGTGACGGCCCGGGTGAAGTGGACCGGCTCGCCCGGTGCCTGCCAGGCCGACAGCTCCAGGGGCAGGCGATCGCGGTAGATCGCCGGACGGACGTGGTCGCGCAGCAGGCGTTCGGCGCGCTGCTCGGTCAGGAGGGGGTTGGAATGCATGTGGTGGTTGTTCCTGGTCTCGTCTGCGGTGAGGTGTTGGCGTCGGATCAGCCCTTGACGGCGCCGGCCATGGCGAAGCCTCCGCCAACGCGGCGCTGCACGATCAGGTAGAGCAGCAGCACGGGGGTGGAGTAGAAGATGGAGAAGGCAGCCAGCTTGCCGTAGGCGATCGATCCATGCGTGCCGAAGAAGTTGTAGATGGCTACCGCGGCGGGCTGATGCTCGGGGGAGAACAGCAGCACGAAGGGCACGAAGAAGTTGCCCCAGGCGCCGGTGAACACGAAGATGAACACCACGGCGATGCCGGGCTTCATCAGTGGAACCACGATCCGCCACAGGGCGGTCATAGCGGAGGCGCCGTCCACCCAGGAGGCCTCCTCCAGGGAGATCGGTACGGAGTCCATGAAGTTCTTCATCATCCAGATGGCCATCGGCAGGGAGGTGGCCGCCATGAACAGAATGGTGCCTGCAACCGAGTCGAGCAACTGGAAGCTGACGAACAGGGAGTAGACGGGCACCATCATGGCCGTGATCGGCAGGCAGGTGCCGAACAGGATCGTGTACATGAAGCCCTTGTTGAAGCGCATCTGGAAGCGTGACAGCGGGTAGGCCGCGAGCGTGGCCACCACCACGGTGATCGCCGCGGTGCCGAAGGAGATCAGCAGGGAGTTCCAGAGCGGACGCAGAGTCTCGTCGACGTTGGCGATCTCGGTGAAGTTGGACAGGGTCCAGGTCTCGGGGACGGAGATGGACACGGTGGCCGCGGGGTCGAAGGCGGACAGGATGATCCATGCGAGTGGGATCAGGAAGCAGACCCCGATCAGCGCCATAATCACCGAGGCAACGATCTTGAGCCCGTGCCCGCGCGGCGAGGAGAGTCTGAGCGATGCTGTGGGTGACTGCTGCATGTCAGGCATGTCAGTCCACCTCCGGTTTGAGCAGTTTCATGTAGACGACGGAGAAGAGCGCCCCGACCAGCAGCGTGACGGTGGCGATCGCCGTGCCGTAGCCGACCTGGGAGAATTTGAACGCCTCCTGGTAGGCGAGCACCGGCAGGGTGGAGGAGCTCGTGCCCGGGCCACCGCCGGTCATCACCCAGATGAGGGTGAACACGCCCAGCGTCTGCAGGGTGGTGAGCATGAGGTTGGTGGCGATGGAACGGCGAATGATCGGCAGCGTGATGCGGAAGAAGGTCTGCGCGGTGGAGGCGCCGTCGATGGCGGCGGACTCCTTGACCTCGGGCGGCACCTCGGCGAGTGCGGCGTTGTACTGCATCATCGAGAAGGCGGTGCCGCGCCAGACATTGGCGAGTATGACCGACAGCATGGGGAAGGTGAGCAGCCACTTGGGGCCTTCCAGGCCGATGAAGGAGAGCATCGAGTTGAGGGTTCCTTCGGAGGCGAAGAAGGCGTAGCAGGCGAAGGCCGCGACGATCTCCGGCAGCGCCCAGGCCACCACGACGATTCCGCCCACTAGGGAGGCCAGCGGGCGTGCGCAGTGGCGCATGAGGACGGCCAGCGCCATGCCCAGTACGTTCTGGCCGACGATAGCCGAGGCGAAGACGAAGACCGCCGTCAGGAGGATCGACTTCAGGAAGGCCGGGTCGGAGAAGAGAGTCACGTAATTGTTCAGGCCCACGAAGGACGGTGCGGCCGCCTTGTAACCACTCATGGCCCGGTCGGTCAGTGACCCGTACAGGGAGTAGATGATCGGGCCTAGCAGGAATAGGGCGAGTAGGACGACGGCCGGAATCAGCGGGGCGGTGCGCCGGAGGGTCCTGCCGGAGTGACGGCGTCGGGCCGACGTTGCGCCTCTACCCGCCGCCGTCGTGCCCGTTGTAGCAGGTGCGCTCATCAGGAGGCCGCCTCGGTGCCGTCCTCGCCGACGATGGAGACCAGGCCGGAGTCGTAGGTGGCCGCTGCCTCCTCGGGGGTGGCGTCGTCGGTGACCACGGACTCGCAGGCGATCTGAATGTTCCCGGAGATCTGCGAGTAGTCGGGGGTGGTGGGGCGGAAGTGCGTGTACGGAACCAAGCTCGAGAAGAACTCGAAACTGGGGTTGTAGGAGAGGTAGTCCTCGGACTCGGCCACGTCCATGCGTACGGCGACCTGAGCGTTCTCCGTGTCGTATTTCAGGGTGTTCTCGTAGTTCAGGGCGATCGAGATGAATTGGAAGGCGGCCTCGGGGATCGCGCACTTGGAGCCGACTGCCAACGTCCAGCCGCCGGACATGGACGTGAACCCATCGCCCTGGCCGTTCTGCGTGGGCATCATCGCGAAGCCCATCGTCTCCTCCCACTCCGGCCAGGGGTTGTCGCCGGAGATCCAGCCGCCGGGCATCCAGGAGCCGTCGATCGCCATGGCCAGTTTGCCTTGGGGGAGCAGCTCGGTGGAGACGCGGTTGCCGATGGCGGAGTCGAGCGCAACGTCCAGGCTGGGGCCGAGTTCTTCGGCGTAGACCGTGTCCATGAAGGCCAGTGAGTCGATGAAGCCCTGTGAGCCAGTGACCCACTTCTGAGTGTCGGTGTTGTACAGGAGTTCGGAGTCGGTGCCGGACAGGAGCATCTCAAAGCCCTGCATGGAGGTCATCTCGCCGCCGGCCTTGGCGACGAAGATGTTCAGTGGGATGACATCCGGGACCTGCGTCTTGATGGTGCGGGCGGCGTCGAGAATCTCATCCCAGGTGGTCGGCTGCCAGTCCTCGGGCAGTCCCGCTTGGGCGAAGATCTGCTTGTTGAAGTAGATGCCGCGGGTGTCGGTGCCCATGGAGACGCCATACAGCTTGCCGTCGTCGCCGAGCCCGGCCTCCTTGGCGGAGTCGACGAACTGATCCCAGTCCTCCCAGGCCTCCACGTACTCGTCGATGGGCATGAGGTAACCGGCGGCGGCGTCTGAGCGGACCTGGAAGGAGTCCTCGTACATGACATCCGGGGCGGTGGAGTCCGAGCCGTTCATCAGCGCCAGCTTGGTGAAGTACTGGTCCTGTTCGGCCTCGATCGGCACCAGCTCGATGGTTACCTCGGAGTTAGCCGCCTCGAACTCGTCCTTGGCCTTGGTCAGTAGGTCCTCGAGCTGGGTGAAGGCCGAAGTCTTCTGGTAGGCGATCTTGAGGGTGCTGCTTGAACGCTTGCTCGAGGAGCCCGAGCATGCAGTGAGTGCGGCCGCCGCCGAGGCGAGTGAGGCGCCGATGAGGAAGCTCCTGCGGCTCGGGTTCGGGTGGGTTAGGGGTGCGGGGGTTGAGTGGGGCATGGGTGGGCTCCTTTGCGCGGGGCATCTACAGTGACGCCATCACTAAATACTCCATCAAATGGATAAAATACTGTCAAGTCGTCCTGGAGGACGTTGCTTAGTCGTTATATAAGGGTGTGTGGGCGGAGCGTGGACCGTGGCCGGGAGTGGGCGCACGACGTTTCGGCACTTACGACGACGGTTCGTACCTTCCGGTCAACGATTCGTACTCCGCGGTGACGGTTCGTACTGCTGGGTGCCGAACCGTCGCCAGAACTGCCGAAGCGCTGGGGCGAAGTGCCGAACCGTCGGTGGAACGCGTAAACAGTCATCGCAGGGAGTAGCCGCTGTGCCTGGGGGCCATCGCCCGCTTTTGGTGTTTTCTGCATGCTCCATGCGAGGCCGGTGATGGTTTTGCGCGCCGCTGTTGCGGCCGATCTCAGTGGGCGGACCCGGGCTCCACCTCGCCTGTTCGGCATCGACCGCATCCTGGGGATCAAGCGCGGGCCCTCAACTCCCGATGAGCAGCGTTGCCGGAGTCGGCGAGAAGAGGCGGTCAAGCACGAGACAGGCCGCTCCCACGGTACCGGCACGTTCGCCGAGCGAGGAGGTGTGTAAGTTCAGCGGACGCGGTTGCCCGTGCAGCGTGTGATCGGCGATCGCGTGTTGCAACTCGGGTTCGCACAGCGGCCGCATGGCGGCCCAGCGCGGGCCGGTGATGACGATTGCGGATATGTCCAGCAGTTCGGCCACGGCCAGTACGGCAGCGCCCAGCACACGCCCCGCCGAGGCGAACACCTCGATCGCCGTTGCCTCCCCCCGACCGGCGCGGACCAGCAGGTCGGTGAAGCCCTCCTCGATTTCATGGGGATTCCACGAGTCGACCTCGCCCGGAAGCGTCATGCCGAGCTCGCGCGCATGCGCCACCAGCTCGCGCTCGCCCAGCGAGGTGCCCAGGATGCGCCCGCGCGGCGAGGCTGAGAGCGGGTCTCCGGGCAGGTGCATGGTTTCGCCCGCGTTGCCGGTTGTCCCTCGTACCACCTGCCCGGCGATCACGGGGGAGATCGCGGCGCCGGCGCCGAGGTAGAACACCAGAAAGTCGGCCGGATCCGGCGACTCGCCGGTCCATAGGTGCGCCTTGGCCACCGCCGTGACGTCCTTGTCCAGGACGACGTCCAGGCCCGTCTGTCGGGCCAGCAGGTCGCGCAGCGGTACCGTGCCCCAGCCCGGCAATAGGGGCGGACTGACGGTGCCGGCGTCGTCGTCTATCGGTCCGGGTGCGGCGACGCCGATGCCCAGCAGCCTGCCGCGCGGAACCGAGGCCTCTTGCACCATGCGTTCGACCTCGTGGTGCAGATGCGCGATTGCCGCCGTGGCATCCTGGGGCGAGGGCAGCGGGCCGTAGTTCTCGGCGACGATCTCGCCGGTCAGGTCCACTACCGCGATGCCCAGGGCGGACGGGTCGATGTGAATGCCGACGGCGAGTCCTCCGGAAGGGTTGAGACTGAGGGCGACGCCGGGTCGCCCCCTGCCACCGGGGGGCACGCTGCCGGTCTCGCGGATCAGCTGCTGGTTGAGCAACTCACGGGTCACATTGGAGACCGTCTGCGGCGCCAGACCGGTGATCCGCCCGAGCTGTGCCCGGGTGAGTCCGTCGGCGGAGTGGCGGATCGCCTCCAGTACGACGGCCCGGTTGAACCCGCCCACCCGGGGCAGGTTGCTGCCACGTCCCATCGTGCCTCCCTCAGCTCGGCCCTCCTGTGCGGGATGGAGACTACCCAGGAATTCGATGCGACCGTTCTGGGGAACGCACGCGTAGGGTTCCAACGCGGGGCCGCTGGACTGTGGGGTTGGCGCCGAGCAGGCAAGGGCGGGGCGGTTCATGTGATAACTTTGGCCGCCTGCCCCTCGCCGTAGCCGAGGTTATAGCCTGCTTCGATACTGACGTGAAGGCTGTTCATGGTGGGGTCGGCGGCTAGTCCGTCCCAGTCCATGTACTCCTGGGCTGCTTGGGGGGTCATGGGGTCGGGGGCGGTGATGGTGGGATTTCCGTCGATCTCGGTGTAGAAGGAGAAGGGCTGGCCGTTGTTGCCGGTGGCGGCGGCCTCCATGGCGGCGTCGCTGAGCAGGCCGTACTGTGCGGCATCAACATAGGCCTGAGCGCGCAGCACGGTGTCGACGTCGGCAGCGTTGATGGTGTCTGAAGTACTGTTGTCCATGCGTAGCTCGGCCATGCCATCGAGATAGCCCATGGTCTGCGCGGCGGACTGATACTGCCCAAGCAGGGTTGTTTCGGGGTCGGCGGCCGTAGTCATCTTTGAGTCGATTCGGTTTTGGTGGTACTGGAGCATGGCGGAGGTCAGGGTTTCAGCGGCGTTCTCGTTATCAATGACGCGGTACAGGGTGGTCTCGAACTGCGCGTCGGTGACCATCCCAGACAGGCCATAGACGTTATTGACTTCTAAGGATCCGCCGTTCGCCAGGCCGGCGAGCTCATCGGGGCTGTTGCCGAGCAGGACGGCGAGATTCTGCTTCATGGTTGAGGTGAAGTCCTTGAGGGGCACCTGGTTGGCGGTGAACTCAATTGATTCGGCGGCAATCCAGGTGGCGGCTGCTGATGTTTCGTCGTCTTTGTCGGTGCGTAGGGTCGAGACGGCGGCCATGGCAGCGATGAGTTCTTCCAGGCCGCTGGAGTTCCAGTGGCCTTCTTCGAGTGTCTTCCACCTTTCTTGGGTCTGCTGTCCGGGAGCCCACTGGCCAGCGTCGACCTGCCCGTCGGGGCTGAGGTAGTCCAAAGCGGCCCGGGCGTTGGTTTGGTCGCCGCTTGCGGTTCCTGGATCAAAATCGGGAATGTCCAGTTCACTTTCGAAATACTGCGCGCACGCCACCAAGGGTGCGCATGCCAGTAATAGCGTCAGCAGGGCGGCCGACAGACTGCGCCTGGGGCGGGGCGTGCTGGCTCTGGATCGCATCATAAGAAAGCTCCTCATCAGGTCTACGCCCCTATTGCGTGCCCCTATCATTTGATAACCTCCGCCGCCTGGCCGTTCGCATATCCTAGGCTGTGGCCCGTGTTGATGTCGCTGTCGATGCTTATCATGACAGAATCGTTGACTAGTGTTCTCCAGTTTATGTAACTATGGGCGGTTTCTGGTGTTATGGGGTTGGGAGCGGTGATGGTGGGTTGCCCGTCGACTTCGGTGTAGAAGGAGAATGGCCCGCCGTTGTTACCGGTCGCGGCGGCCTCCAGCGTCTCCTCGCTCAGCAGACCGTACTGTGCGGCGTCAACGTAGGCCTGAGCTGTCAGCACCGTATTCATGTCGGCGGCGTTGATGGTGTCGGAGGTGCTGTTGTTGTTCGTGTGTAGTTCGGTAATGCCGTCGAGGTAGCCCATGGTCTGTGCGGCGGATTGATACAGCCCGAGCAGGGTTGTTTCGGGGTCGGCGGCCGTGGGAATTTTTTCGTCGATTTGGTTGTGGTGGTAGCTGAGCATGACGGTGACCAGTGTGTCGGCGGCGTTCTCGTTATCGATGACGCGGTACAGGGCGGTTTCGAACTGCGCGTCGGTGACCAGGCCAGACAGACCATACAGGTCCGAACTCTCCAGAGACTCACCACCCGCTAGGGCGACGACCTCGTCAGGGCTGTTGCCCAGTAGTGCAGCGAGGTTCTGCTTCATGGTGTCGGTGTAGTTCTTGGGGGGTACCTGGTCGACGGCGAACTCGATCGACCTTGCGGTGACCCAGGTCGCCGCCGCGGCGGTCTCCTCATCCGGGCTGCCGCGCATGGTCGACGCCGCGGCCATTGCCGCTGTCAGCTCCTCCAGGGTGCTGGAGTCCCAGCTGCCGGCAAGCGTCTCCCACCGCTCCCGAGTCCGTTCCCCCGGCACCCACCACCCGTCGCTGATCTCACCATCGGGAGCCAAATACTCGAGGGCGGCCTGGGCGTTGGCCTCACTGTCCCTCACGCGCATGTCGAAGCCGGGGATATCGAAGGCGTCCCCGCGTGAACCAAGCGAGCAGGCCTCCAGCGGTGCACACGTCATCAGCAGTACCAACACGGCCGCCGCCAGTCGAAAACTGATAGTGCGCTGTTTCATGGTTCATCGGTGGGCTGGACGATAATCGTCTGGATCTCCGCCACCGGGATGGTGGTGGTTGTGCTGGTGGTGTGGGTGTCCATCGAGCCCGAAGCGCCGTCGGTGGCGGTGTAGGTGATCGCGTAGGACACTTTGATGTCTACCGGAGTCACACCGTCCTTGAAGTGCGCACTGGACCGGTTGAACACGATCTTGCAGTCGGTGCCCTTGGCGTCGTTCTCTTCAGTCCAGGGGATGCCGAAGCCGGTGCACTTGGCGGTGCCGTCCTTGGGCTGGAGGGTCAGCATGGAGGCGGTGGGGGTGATTGTGGCGGTGGTCGACCCAGCCGTAGCCGTCACTTCTACTTCTTTGGGGGTGTCGCCGGTGGCCCACACCCAGGTATCCATACCCACAATCGTGGCCCCCACATCCCCAACCATCGGGTTATACGAGATCGTCGCCGTAGGGATGGTCACCGCATCCCACGCCGCCTGAGCCAACGTCGCCCCATCCACCTCCGGGGCGGGAGCAGACTCGCCGGCAGGAACATACACAGGACCATTCGAGGTGAACTGCCCGAACAGCTTCTGGTACTCCATCGGATCGTCACCGTTGTAGTACTTCCAATCGCACCACGGCCTATACCAGTAACCCTCCTCATCGTCCGCATAGGAGTCGTAATCGGGATACTCAGACTCGATATACGACCGGATACCACCCCAGTTGCCGTGCACCGAATACTTCTCCTCCGCCTGCCTGGAGTCAATCCACTGCGCGACCTCCGCACCCGTCCGATCCCGCTCATACCAGCACACCGGATGCACCGTGGCGGTCACCGACTGCGACCACGCCGAAGCACCACCACCAGAACCAGCCGACCCATCCGCCGCAGCAGATGTGGACGTCGCTGTGACCGTCATCGTCACCGAACCATCCCCACCCTGCACGACCGAACCAGACGACAAACCAGAACCAGTGGGCGTGTCTCGAAGCCTTTGCGCCCATGCGTTCGGCGCGATCACAGCAGAGGCAAATACAGAAAGGGCGACTATGGCTGTTACCGCCACTCGGTTTTTGCGTTTCATTGTTCACGCCACGCATTCGTTGGTCGATAGCGTTGTTTCATCCGATTCTTTCCAGACCCCATCGTCGTAGATCATGGTTATAAGCACCTCATAGCGGCCTTGGAGTGTTTCTGGGTCACTGACGTCGTTACCGTCAGCGTCGTACGCTACGAGGTCCGAGTGGTCACCGCAGATCAATACCTGAGCCTTACGTGCGTCGAGTGCAAACACCTGATTTACCGAAACGCGGACTACTCCGTCCGTACGCTCGTCCCCTAACTGTTCGTAGCCTTCCTTTAGTACCTGAAACTCCTCTGTGGTCATGAGGGGTTCGGCGTTTTCGACGCCGGTGCCGGTGAACCAGATGTTCCAGGTGACCTGGTCGTAGTTGACGAAGGCCTTGAGCACCTCGGTCTGCTGCTCATCCAGGTCCTCGGGTATGGAGGTGACTTCGTAGCGGTCGGTGGACAGCGACTCCGCCGTCACCACACCCGCAGCCTCCGCCGAAGCCGCAGCCGACGCAGACGCCTCAGTAGCGGCAGCGGACTCTGCCGCCTCCGCAGACGCCGCAGCCTCCGGATCATATGTAGGAATACCCAAGGGGTTGTCATCCGACTCAGACGAACACGCCACCAGAGACGCACCAACCAGCAGCAGCGCCAGCAGACCAACAACCGGCCTGCTCCGACGGGGACGAGACATTCTTGTTGGCGATCGCATATTCGACAGTCTCCTTTACCTACTCGCAATAGTAGCGGACGCAAATCGGTCAAGCCGACGGCACGTAGGACGAACACACAACCAATCACACACGAAAAGCACCAGAAGCCCCACGCCAGCAAATACGCCTAGGCACACCCAAACCCACATATCACCAGACAACAACAAGCCAACGAGCTGTGAGACCGACACGCCCACTACAGAAGCATCGAACACAGTCATCTGACAACCTCCGCAGCATGACCACTCGTGTAACCGAGGCTGTGGCCCGTGTTGATCTCGACATCGAGATCGTCCATGGTGGCGTCTTCAACCAGTTGGTCCCAACGTATGTACTCGTGGGCGGCATCGGGTGTCATGGGGTTGGGGGCGGTGATGGTCGGTTGCCCGTCAACCTCGTCGTAGAAGGAGAACGGGCCGCCGTTGTTACCGGTGACAGCCGCCTCAATGGTGGCCTCATTGAGAAGACCATACTTAGCGGCATCAACGTACCCCTGAGCCCGCAACACGCGGTTCATATCGTCGGTATTGATGGTGTCGGATGCAGCCTCGTCCGCGCGTAGCTCGGCAATGCCATCGAGGTAGCCCATGGTCTGCGCGGCGGACTGATACAGTCCGAGCAGGGTGGCCTCGGGGCTCGTGGCCGTGGGCATTTCCGCGTCGATTTGGTCGTGGTGGTAGCTGAGCATCGCGGTGACCAGAGTGTCTGCGGCGTGCTCATCGTCAATGATGCGGTACAGGGCGGTTTCGAACTGCGCGTCGGTAACCAGGCCAGACAGACCGTATACGCTACTGCCTTCCAGAGATCCGCCGCTGGCCAGACCTGCAATTTCGTCAGGGCAGTTGGCGAGCAGGATGGCGAGGTTCTGCTTCATCGCATCGGTGTAGTCCTTGATGGGTACCTGGTCGACGGCGAACTCGATCGACCTGGCGACCGTCCACGTGGCCTTTGCGGCGGTTTGCTCGTCTTGGTCGGTGCGCATGGTCGACACCGTGGCCATGGCGGCCGTGAGCTCCTCTAATCCGGCAGGGCCCCAGTCGCGGTCGGTGAGCGCCTCCCACCGCTCGGTGGTCATCTCCCCGGGCACCCACCGCCCATCGCTGATCTCACCATCAGGGCTGAGATACTCCAAAGCGGCCTGGGCATTGGCCTGGTCGCTGCTACCCGTGGCCCCGGGGTTGAACCCGGGGATGTCCAGGCCGCTCTGGTCAGCCCCCAGTGAGCAACCCACCAAAGGAGCGCAAACCAGCAACAACACCAACAAGGATGCGGTCAGGTGGCGCCGGCGCAGGGCAGTCTCGCGAATTGTGGGTCGCATTTTTTGATGGCTCCTTGCGGTTCGATATGGCAGCGAGCTGGGCGTCAGCCCCAAGTCGGAGGAAGGTATAGATTCGGGCGTAGATGAGGGGATAGCGATGCGCTTATGCGAGCATCGGAAGCGTCATAGTCACAAACACGCTCAGGCATGCATGCGCACACGAACTCGGCGATCAGACGGCGGGCTGTGGGGTCTACATGTGTGGGGGAAGGAAAAACGGGCGGGTTCATTTGATCACCTTGGCGGCCTTGCCCTCTTCGTAGCCGCTGTTGCTGCTGGCTGTATCGATTGTGGTATCGAGGGAGTTCATGGTTGAGTCGTTTACGTCCCCATACCAGGTCATGTATTCCTGGGCGGCGTGTGGTGTCATGGGGTTGGGGGCGGTGATGGTGGGTTGCCCGTCGACCTCGGTGTAGAAGGAGAAGGGCTGTCCGTTGTTGCCGGTAGCAGCCGCCTCCAGCGTCTCCTCGCTCAGCAGACCGTACTGTGCGGCGTCAACGTAGGCCTGAGCTGTCAGCACCCTCTTTATGTCGGCGGCGTTGATGGTGTCGGAGGTGCTGTTGTTGTTCGTGTGTAGTTCGGTAATGCCGTCGAGGTAGCCCATGGTCTGTGCGGCGGATTGATACAGCCCAAGCAGGGTTGTTTCGGGGTCGGCGGCCGTGGGAATTTTTTCGTCGATTTGGTTGTGGTGGTAGCTGAGCATCGCGGTGACCAGAGTGTCTGCGGCGTGCTCATCGTCAATGACGCGGTACAGGACGGTTTCGAACTGCGCGTCGGTAACCAGGCCATATACGCTACTGTCTTCCAAAGATCCGCCGTCAGCCAGACCTGCGATTTCGTCAGGGCAGTTGGCGAGCAGGACGGCGAGGTTCTGCTTCATGGTGCTGGTGTAGTTCTTGAGGGATACTTGGTCGACGGCGAACTCGATCGACCTGGCGGTGACCCACGTCGCCGCGACGGAGGTCTCCTCATCCTGGCTGTCGCGCATGGTCGAGACTGCGGCCATGGCGGCCGTGAGCTCATCCAATCCAACAGGGCCCCAGTCGCGGTCGGCAAGCTCGTTCCATCGCTCAGTAGTCTCCTTCCCTGGCACCCATCGCCCGTTGCTGATCTCACCATCGGGAGCCAAATACTTGAGGGCGGCCTGAGCGTTGGTCTGGTCGCTGCTTGCGGTGCCTGGATCAAAACCAGGAATGTCCAGTTCGCTTCCGAAATAATGCGCGCACGCCACCAAAGGCGCGCAAACCACCAGCAACACCAACAAGGATGCGGTCAGGTGGCGCCGGCGCGAGAGGACAGCGCGGGCCTGGGACCGCCTGCTGGATAATTCCCCATATCGGCGTGAAGCAGTTGTGAGTGCCGGAAACACTGCGGAAACGATCGCGCTCAAGAATGCCCAGGACCAAATATTGCGAGACGCGCCGAAGGACCGCGAGACCCGCACACCTAGGAGATTGGAGGCGGGCAGACTCATTTAACAACCTCCGCAGCCTGGCCCTGGTCATACCCTGCTTTAGTGTTGACCATCTCGTTGTCAATGCGGTCCATGGTGGGATCGTTGACTTGCCGTTGCCAGGTGATGTACTCGTGGGCGGCATCGGGTGTCATGGGGTCGGGGGCGGTGATGGTCGGTTGCCCGTCAACCTCGTCGTAGAAGGAGAATGGCCCTCCGTTGTTGCCGGTGGCGGCCGCATCCAGCGTCTCCTCGCTCAGCAGGCCATACTGTGCAGCATCAACATACCCCTGAGCCCGCAACACGGTCCTGATATCGACGAGATCGATGGTGTCTTGACGGTTATTACCTGTGCGTATTTCGGCAATGCCGTCGAGGTAGCCCATGGTCTGCGCGGCGGACTGATACAGCCCGAGCAGGGTTGTTTCGGGGTCGGCGGCCGTGGGAATTTTTTCGTCGATTTGGTTGTGGTGGTAGCTGAGCATCGCGGTGACCAGAGTGTCTGCGGCGTGCTCATCGTCAATGACGCGGTACAGGGCGGTTTCGAACTGCGCGTCGGTAACCAGGCCAGACAGACCATACAGGTCCGAACTCTCCAGAGACTCACCACCCGCTAGGGCGACGACCTCGCCGGGGCTGTTGCCCAGTAGTGCAGCGAGGTTCTGCTTCATCGCATCGGTGTAGTTCTTGGGGGGTACCTGGTCGACGGCGAACTCGATCGACCTTGCGGTAACCCACGTCGCCGCGGCTAAGGTCTCCTCATCCTGGCTGCCACGCATCGTCGACGCCGCGGCCATGGCCGCCGTCAACTCCTCCATGGCAGTAGAGCCCCAGCCACGGTCGGTGAGCTCCTCCCACCGCTGCCGGGTCTGTTCCCCAGGCATCCACTTCCCGTCGCTGATCTCACCATCGGGAGCCAAATACTCGAGGGCGGCCTGAGCATTGGTCTGGTCGCTGATGCTTGTGGCGCTCGGGCTGAACCCGGGGATGTCCAGGCTGCTCTGGTCCGGTCCCAGTGAGCAACCAACCAAAGGCACACAAACCACCAGCAACACCAACAGTAGACCTGCTGGCCGACGCCGGCGCGAGATGGCTATGCGGGTAAAGAATCGCATAGTAGATGACCTCCCCACAGTTCGATGCGGTGGTGGTGACCGGCTGTCCGTACCAATCCCGAATACGGTTTCAGATATGGTCGAAGAAACGTACAGTCGGCAAATGCCAGGAGTGGTACGAGGGTGACTAGGCACAGGTGTGCCCGTGTACGCATATCGCGTCGCAACGTGACGTCGCACTGCAAATATGCTGCATCCAGAAAAAAAACCGATAGGCTCATTTGATAATCTCGGCTTGCAAGCCTTCGTCATGACCTAAGCTGGTGCTGTTCATCTCGTTGTCGATGCTGTTCATGGTGGGATCGTTGACTTGCCGTTGCCAGGTGATGTACTCGTGGGCGGTTTCTGGGGTTATGGGGTTGGGGGCGGTGATGGTGGGTTGCCCGTCGATCTCGGTGTAGAAGGAGAATGGGCTGCCGTTGTTGCCGGTGGCGGCGGCCTCCATGGCGGCGTCGCTGAGCAGGCCGTACTGTGCGGCATCAACATAGGCCTGGGCTCGCAACACGGTTTTTATATCGGCGACGTTGATGGTGTCGGGGGTGTTCCAGTCTTCGGTTAGCTGGTCAATGATGACGGGTTTGGCGATGGTGGATCCGCTGCTGTACAGCAGCGGGCCAGCCACCGCCATACCGGTACCGCCCGTTACAGCGCTTACTCCGGTGCCGAGCGCGGTGGAGAACACGCTGACGGCCGTGCCCATATTTGACTTGGCGTCGGCCTGTGCGGCACTGTCATCACCCGCACGCAACTCGGCAATGCCATCAAGGTAACCCATGGTTGTGGCCGCGTTCTGGTATTCCCCAAGTAATGTCTCTTCAGGGTTTGAGGCCGCGGGCATCTTCGAGTCGATCTGGTTGTGGTGGTACTGCCCCATTGCGGCGGCCAGAGTGCCGGCGGCATTCTCGTCATCAATGACGCGGTACAACAAGGTCTCGAATTCCGCATCGGTAACCAGGCCAGACAAGCCATATGCATCGTCGCTTTCCAAAGATGAAGAGTCGGCCAGGGCGGCAAGCTCCTCGGGGCTGTTGCCGAGCAAAACCGCGAGGTTCTGCTTCATGGTGGCGGTGAAATCGACTTCCTCGACATGATCGACGAAGAAGGGGATAGCCTGCGCGGTCATCCACGTGGCGCGCGCAGCGGCATCGGCCGGCGCGTTGGGGTCGCCGTCGGCACCCCGATAAGCGGAGGCAGCGGCCGTGGCCGCACTCAGCCCGTCCAGCCCGGCACCACCGTGGTAGTCCCAGTCGCGCTGCCTGAGCATCTCCCAGCGCTTCTCGATATCGGCGTCGTTAGTGCCGTCGCTCGTGAGATATTTCAGGGCGGCCTCGGAGTTAGAGCCCATCGCTGTCAACACGCCGGCCAACGGGTCCGCGGTATAGAACTCGCCGTTCGCGAACGGCGGAGGTCCGGAGGCGGGAACCGAGGTGGGATCGATATCCTCAAGATTTTCAGCGAGCGCGCCAAGGAACCCTGTGCCGTATGCGGTATCCGGTACCGACAACAGTGCGTTGAGCGCCGTCATCGGAGATTCGAGCTGCCGCTGGCTGATATCCGGGTTCACTGCGTCGGTGAAACCTGCGGCGAGGTCGGCTCCGCCGACCTGATCCTGGCTGGCGGCGGCGAGTATGTGAGAAAGAGTCTCCACCGACTTGCTGAACTGTTCGCCACCATCATCTCCGTCATAGCTAATCTGGTAGTGGCCGTCCAGCGCATAGACGAGTTGCAGATACTCTTCAGCGGTGTACTGATCGGTGAAGGACGCCCCGTAGGCGGGGATATCACGGTGTTTGGCCGCCTCGTTGAGGATCTGCTCGACCGTACGGCCATCCTTGGCGGTTCCGTCCAAGCTGCCGAGAGCTTGGTCAAGTGCAGCGGCGTCGGCCTTAGCCGCTTCTGCCGCGCCGGTGTTGTAGGCGTGGACGTTGTCGGCGGTGTCCATGTTGCGCCAGTAGGCGGCTTCGTCGGTGGTGCCTGGGGGTGGGTCGGGTAGGTAGTAGGACAGGGTGCCGTCGGGGTTGGTCATGGTGATACCCGACTCGTTGATGTCGATGGCTTCCTGACGGCGGGATCGCAACTGGTATGCCACTTCGCGCAGTCTGGCGACGTTTGCCGATATAGTGGTGTTCCCGGGTGCGGGATTGAGCAGGTCGGGGAGCGGTTCGGTGTCGGTGACAACCGACTCCACCGGATCGTAGTGGTACTCGCTGCTACGACGTATTGCGCGGCGAGCGCCGTCTGCGGCGTTTGCGTAGTCGTTGATGTTGTTGATTACGGTTTGCATGGCATCGGTGTCGATCTTGATGTAGGCCATGGCTTCGCTTCTAGTCTCCGGGGGTTTCGGGGCGGGTTGGGAACGGGGTCAGGTGTTGGGCCATCTGGCCTGTTCGGAGTCGGCGGGAACCTGATCTTGTCCGGCGTTATAGATGGCGTTCTCCGCATCTGTGAGGTCGTTGACAATCTGTGAAATCGCTTCCTCCGCGCCAGTCTGGGCCGAGTCGATGGCGGTGCGGTAGTCGTCGGCCAACGGTGAGGTCCACACGTCGTCGGACAGGCCCAGTGACTGTGGTATTCCCAGGTACCCGGTTATCTGGACTCCACCTTGGGTTGTTGGGGGTGGAGTCCACTCGGCCAGGCCGCTTTGCGACCGGGTTGCCTGCTCCTTAACGTCCTGGATCGCCTCCAGCTTGGGGTTGTTCACCATGAGAGTGCTGTCGCCGTCGTTATCAGTAGAGTCATCCTCGTAGTAATAAGTGGTGGGCATCGCGATCTCGGTTCTCGGAGGGGTGGCGGTTCGGGAGGGGCGGGACGCCCCGGTAACGATGGAGTCAACTTACCCTAAACGTAACGCCCCCGTCACAAGAAGTCCGGTTGGTGGTCGTCCACCAGTGCCGGGGTTGCCTCAGCGGAAGGCGGGCGCTGGTGGACGACTACGGGGCGAGGGCGTTGGGTGCGGCTGTCACGTGTGGTTGACGTTGGTGCCGCTTCTTGTATGTCCGGCAGTCCTGGAAGTTGCTGTTGCTTGCGTGTGACCTGGGGTCGTGTGAGACTGTATGACGTCCTGATAACGGGCTCTTACCCCGAGGAGTTGCTCATGGCTCGTTTCCCGAGTCTCCCGACTGGTTCAGCCGGGCTACGCCGCACCGCCGCGGGAGCGGCGGCGCTGCTTCTGGCGTGTGCGCCTCTGGTGGCGTGTTCGTCTGAGTCGGACGACAACCCCCTGGGTATCCCTACCTACGATCCGGAGGCTGCCGCGTCGGCGGAGGCGTCCGAGTCGGCTGCCGCTGCTGAGGCGTCTGCGTCGGCTGCTGCTTCTGCGGAGGCTGCTGGTGTGGTGACTGCGGAGTCGCTGTCCACCGACCGCTACGAAGTCACCTCCATACCCGAGGGCCTGGATGCGCAGCAGACCGAGGTGCTCAAGGCCTTCATCAACTACGACCAGGTCACCTGGAACATCTGGTTCACCGGCACCGGCGTAGAAAACGCCGAACCACTCATGACCGCAGAGGCATACCAGATACTCAAGCAAAACTATGACGCTAGCGCGTCTAACGGGACCGACAGCATCGGCGGCGGGTTGCGCGTTGCGGTCACGTCCGTTGCGGTAACCACCCCCGACTTGGCTGGTACGCAGGCGGAGATTAGAGTGTGCAGTGACCATTCAGATCTGGTCGCCTATGACGCCGATGGCAACGACGTAAGCAACCCGGAAACCCTCCAGGGGCGGTACGACGTACTTATCACCATGATCTACGAAAATGGAATATGGAAGGCCTCCGACGAGAACAGACTCTCAAATCACGAATGCGTGGTGTAAGCTGTGAAACATGTACCTCGTTCCATTGCGGTCATTGCCTTGCTTTTTTCTGTAGTCAGTGCATACGGCCTCTCCGGGCCCGCCGAGGCTGAGTTTCTTGGAAACGACAATGCAAGTTCGCCTTCCGGATACTCTGGTTTGGTGTCGGCTGGTGGGGATGGTTCGGTGACGCTGACGGTCAGGGCGGAGTCGACGTCGGCGGCTCCGGACGGCTCGGCCGGTTCCGGTTCTGGTGGTGGGGCTTCGGTGTGGTCGCAGTCGGTGACCGCCACGGTGCATCCGGTTTGCTGGTACACGCGGGGTCTGTCGGGTGCCGAGACAGCTAAGTGGCTTGATTCACCAGACGGCGCAGCATCCGACATGTACCACCGCAACAATAACAATCCCGACCCGGAAGGGCTGGAGGAGCAGAAGGCTCGTTACCCCGATTATGAGTCCTATGCGGACGACGAGGAGGGCTACTGGTATGTGGCAACCTGCGGCTCGGAGTACATGGCCGACGACGACCCGCGCGACTTCTACGACGTGATTCAGGACTACGTGGCTTCTCATCCGCCGGTGTGGGTGCCTTCCGGGCAGGCTGCCCCGGAGCCTGAGATAGACGGGGCCACGTTGGCTCAGGCGGCGTGGGATGCGGTGACCATCCCTACGGCGACGATCTCGTATAACCCGATGGTTGGGGATGTGGGGGCCACGATTGTGGGTATGGATACCTGGGTGTGGGCCACCGGCGACACCCCCAGGGAAGTGACCGTGACCGCCACCGCGGGGTCGACGACCGCCACGATCACGGCGACCGCGAAGTGGTTGACGCTCCAGCCCAAAGACGGCACCGCCAAGTGCACCGGCTTCGGCATCCCCTGGACTGAAGAGAACGACGCCAAGGGCACCGACTGCAAGATCATCTTCAACCGGTCCAGCGCGCACTTCAAGGACAGCGTCACCCCGGTAGACATCAAAGTGTCCTACGCGATCACCTACACCGCCACCGACGGCGCTTCGGGCTCGATGGACACCCACACCACATCCACAACCACCACCATCCCCGTCGCTGAAATCCAAACCCTCAACACCCAACCAACCAAACAACCATGAGACGTCAGGTGAAGCCTGCAAGCCTCGAGGCTCGGCCGGGCAGTCGGGTGCCGTCGTTGGGGCAGCCGAGCTTCCCCGTAATCAACATCCGCGGAATAATCCCCGCACCAGGTCAGTTGCCGCCTGTATGAGCAGTCACGACACCGCCGTCTCCGACGACGCTCTTGCAGTCCTCTTCACCGACGCCCATACGGCCCGTTCCTTCCGCGAGGAGCCGCCCCCGATCGAGCAGGTGCGCCGCGCCTACGACAACGCGCGCTGGGCGCCCACCGCCCTCAACTCCCAGCCCATGCGCCTGGACCTGCTCGCCTCCCCGGAGGCCCGCCAGCGGCTCGCCCCACTGATGGCCGGGATCAACCAGGAGCCGGTCCTCGGTGCGCCGCTGGTGCTGATCGTCTCCGCCGACCTTGCCCTGGACCAGTCCATGCGCGAGCTCGGCGCGTCCGAGCAGATGCTCGAGCGCCTGGCCGGCTCCCTGGAGATGCGCCAGGGACTCGCCCGCGACTCTGCCCTGATTCAGCTCGGCTACCTCGTGCTTGCCCTACGCGCCGAGGGCCTCGACGTCGGCGTCATGACCGGCGCCGACCTGCCCGGCATCGACGCCGAATTCCACGCCGACCGCCCCTGGCAGACCATCGCCGTCGTCTGCGTGGGGCACGGTGACGCCGACGCATTCCACCCGCGGGCCGGCCGCCACGACTTCGAGACCGTTTCTCAGGTGCTCTGAGCACCGGCCCGACCGGTGCACACTCCGGCCGCCGGCTGCTAACGTTCGGGGTGTCCCGGCGCGAGTGAGGCCGGGAAGCGAGTACGGGTCGAGGAGGACTCATGGGACTGGGATGGTTCGGCGCCCCCGAGCACAACCGCTGGCTGGCCGAGGAGACACACGCCCTGCTGCGCTATGCGCGGGCCGCCAAGGTGCCCGCCGGCTTCGGCTGGATCGGCACCGACGGCGTCGTCGACACCAGCCACCCCGTCGAACTGTGGATTACCGGCCGCATGACCTTCGCCTTCTCCCTGGGCGCCCTGTTGGGCATCCCCGGCTGCCGCCGCTACGCCGACCACGGCGTGCGCGCCCTGAGCAGGGTCATGCGCGACTACGAGCATGGCGGCTGGTACTCCGCTGTCCGCCACGAGCTCGACGACGACGGCCACGGCATCCCGGTCGACGCCGACGCCCGCAAGGAGTGCTACCAGCACGCCTTCGTGCTGCTGGCCGCCGCCACCGCGACGGCCGCCAACCGGCCCGGTGCACACGAGCTGCTGTTGGACGCCATGGAGGTGCAGAACCGCTACTGGTGGGATGACACCTACGGGCTGCCCATCGAGTCCTACGCCGCTGACTTCACCGACCCCGAGAACTACCGCGGCATCAACGCCGCCATGCACACGGTGGAGGCCTACCTCGCCACCGCCGACGTCACCGGGGACGTCACCTGGCTGACCCGCGCCGTGCAGATCATCGACTTCGCCGTCAACGTTCAGGCGCGTGCCCACGACTGGCGCCTGCCCGAGCACTACGACACCAAGTGGCACCCGCTCCTGGACTACAACCGCGACGCCCCTGCCCACCCCTTCCGCCCCTACGGCGTCACCCCCGGTCACGGCCTGGAGTGGTCGCGCCTGACCGTGCAGGCCCGCGCGGCGCTGGTGGCTCGCTCCCTGCCCACGCCCGACTGGATGCTGGAGGCCGCCGAGCAGTTGTTCGACCGGGCTCGCACCGACGGCTGGCGGGTCGACGGCGGCCCCGGCTTCGTCTACACCACCGACTTCGATGGCAACCCGATCGTGCACGAGCGCATGCACTGGGTGGTGTGCGAGGGCGTGTCGGCCGCCGCCGCCATCCGGCAGGCGCTGCTGGACGACGGTCGCGGTGAGATCGATGTCGAGCACTACGAGCACTGCTACCGCTCCTGGATCGACTACGCCGAGGAGTTCCTCATCGAGGCTCCGGGTGTGTGGACCCACGAGCTGAATCAGGCCAACGAGCTGTCGACCCGCACCTGGGAGGGCCACCCGGACATCTACCACGCCCTGCAGATGACGCTGGCCGCCCGCATGCCGGTGTGGCCGACGGTGGGGCAGGCGCTGAGCGAGGGCCTCCTGGACCGCCCCGACCGGCCCGCCCCGGCCCCGGACCAGCAGCGCGGCCAGGTGCGCCGTCGTGGCCTGTTCGGCCGGGGGTGAGCGGTAGCCGGTAACGGCTACGTATGTGCCTGGAGCGGAATCGGAGCAGACCGGCCGGTATTTGTGCGGTGGTATAGCCTCAAGACCCTGGCCGCATGAGGAGGACGTGATGACGCCGGAACGGTCTGTTTCGTTGAACAGACAGAGCACTAGGCCGCTGTTCGCTCAGGTCATGCAGTCCCTGCGGACGGCCATAGACTCCGGCGAATTCCAGCCCGGTGGCCGTATCCCCACCGAGCTGGAACTCGCCACCATGTATGGGGTCAGTCGGATCACTATCAGACACGCCATCGAGGAACTGTGTGAGCACGGGCTGCTCGTCAAGCGTCAGGGCAAGGGAACTTTCGTCAGCCAAAGCAAAATCGCCAAGAAGATCGAGCACATCTCCAGCTTCTCCGAGTCCTGCCGGGCCAGCGGAATGACGCCTTCTGCCAAGGTATTGGCCCGGACCTTGCTGGAGGAAACGCCCTCAGCCTTCACTCCGCCACCAGAGCTCACAGAGGTGCAGGTGCTGAACATTCAACGGTTGCACTATGCCGACGGCGTTCCGATCATGATTGAGGACAACTATTACCCATACGAGCGTCTGCCCTTCCTGCTGGAAGCACCGCTCGAGGGCTCGCTGTTCGAGGTCCTGGCCGAAAACGGCGTACGGATCGGTGGATCGCGCAACTCCTACATAGACGCGCTAGCGGCCACCGCCGCCCAGGCGGAATTGTTGCAGGTCCTGGTCGGGGACCCGCTGTTCTTCTTCTACCGGGAGATGCTCGATGACGCTGGGCAGCTCATCTATGTGGGGCGTCAACATATAACTGCTGCCCGCTACCGTTTCAACTACGACATCGCCTAGATGATTGATTTCGGGGCGAATTGTCGAGATAGCCGGCGCGCCACCCCCTAGACGCCGTGGCGTCTCCCTCGCCGCCTCAGCCCTGCTCGATCCGGGCGTGCAATCTGGCGTGCGTGCGCTCACGTCGGGCTCGCGCGCGGATAGCGGTGGCCACGCCTTCTCCCGGGCCAGCTCCAACAGTTCATCGTCGCTGTACTGGCCAGAGCGCCGGATCGCGTCAACGTCGAGGTAGTCACGGGTCTCAGCCCGCAAGAACAGGGCACCAATCTTGTTACCGACCGCATCCTCGACAGCTAAAACGGGGCCGACTTGCAAGCGCGCGGGCGGGTGAGCGCGCCAGTCGACGCCCAGGTCGACGTCGGTGCAGAGCCCCTGCGACTAATGACGGAGAACTGGGCGAACGCATCCTGTCGATGACGAGTCTCTACGGTGAACAGATCCACATCCTCCGTGTGCCGGTCGATCAAGCCGTGCTCACGGATCGCACCCGACCCGGCCAGGGTGAAGCCGCTTTCTTCGCCAGCAGCCTCCAGGGCCAGGCGCGTGATGCGGCGCTGTTCCTCCTGCGTGCCGCTCACACGGACGCTGGCAGCTCGGAAAACCGTCCCTCCCACAAATCGCGCATACGCGCATCCATGTTCAGGATCGACCACGTCTCGATAAGCCGATCCCGGTTCATGAACCGGCGTTGCTCGTCAGCGGCTCCCTCGGCGAGCAACGCCTGGTAGGCCATGCGCCGCCGGCCAACCACACCCACATCTACGCCGAGCCGATCGGCCCGCCAGCGCACGGCATGCGGAAGGTCAGTAGTACCGTTGTACGGGCCCTGCAACTCATCGAGCGAGGCGGGAGCCTCGTAGGGCTTGATGTCGCGGAACCTCACCCGAGCTGCTCGGCGTACTCGCGCATCCAGGTGGCGTCTTCGTCCGTCAGCTCAACCGACAGGGCGCGCACATTCTGCGCGAGTTCCTCAGGCTTGGTTGAGCCGGACAGGACTGTGATGTGCGGGTTCTGCGCCAGGATCCAGGCTATGGCAAGGTCGGCCGTGCCGCAGTTGTACTTATTCCGTAGCGGCTCCCAGGCCTCCACCATGTCCAGGGCCTGCTCCAACCGAGCCTGCTCGAACCACTTCTTCCCGTATCGGGCCGTGCCGGGTTCCGGCTGGTAGCCGCGTGGGACAGCGCCGGCAAGGATGCCCATCTCCAGCGGGGAGTAGGCCTGGACCGTCACGCCATTCGCAATGCACGTGGGCATGAGCTCCTGCTCCACCGCCCGATCCAGGATCGAATATCGCATCTGTACGATGTCGAGCTGCCCGTACCGCAGATACTCGAGCACCTGCTCGGCGTTCACATTTGCAGCGCCGATGGCACGGATGCGACCGGAAGCCTTAAGGTCCATCAGGCAAGCGACCGTGTCGGCGATCGGCGTGTTGTAGGGCGGGATCGCAGGCCAGTGGGCCATGTAGATGTCGATGTGGTCCGTATCCAGTCGCTCCAGGCTCCGGTCGATCTCTCGTAGGATCGAATCAGGTTCCAGAGACCGATTGAGGACAGTGTCTCCTACCCGGTTGAAGAATGCTCCCGGGGCATCCCACACAAGCCCGCACTTGGTGATGAGCACGTACTCATCCCGGTGGCCGGCGATTGCCTCGCCGACGATTTCCTCACTGCGTCCGAAGTTGTAACCGGGCGCAGTGTCCACCAGGTTGACTCCCAGGCTAGGTGCGGCTTGGATCGTGGCAATGCCCTGCTGCTCGGTATCGACTCCGCCGAATGCGGGGCCGCCCCCGATGGCCCAGGTTCCCAGGCCGATGCGAGACACATCCTGTGCAATGTCTCCGATTCGCATATTCGCTCCTCGTTATCTTTTCTGCTCTCTACTTGATGTCTTGCGTACGGTTACTCGCTTCACGTGCCTGTGGCATCAATGCCGGCAATGAACTCCTCGGCCTGCTCCAGCGACCGCACGGCAGCGGTGGCACCCAGACGGGTCACCGAAAGGCCGGCGACCCCATTGGCGAATACGGCCGCATCGATTGAGTTCATGCCGCGCAGCAGAGCACAGATGTAACCGGCGGCGAAGTTGTCTCCGGCACCCGTCGTATCCACGGCGTCACGGCCGACGGCGGGGACAACTTCGGTGGTGTGGGCGTTGTGTACCAGGCAGCCGCGCGCTCCGACCTTCAGTACTGTGTTGGTCACGCCGTGGCGCTCCAGCACGGCGGCCGCCTCGAACTCGTCGTGGGCTCCCGTCAGGGCGATGGCCTCGGACGCGTTGGGGAAGAAGTAGTCGACGTACCCCAGGGCCTCGGCTATCTCCTCGATTCCTGCGCCGGTACGACTGGGCACCATGTCGGCGCAGACGGTCATCCCCGCGGCCTTTGCCCGGTGGAACAGATCGGCAATCCATGCTCCGGACAGCAGGGGATTGTTGAAGATCGAGCCAAAGGCAAGGATCTTCGCGAATCCGATGCGGCCGGAGACGTCGAGATCACTCTCCTCCGTGAGCCACAGGCTGCCGTTGCGGTTGGTGATGAAGGTGCGCTCGCCATCGGGCTGGACCAGGCCGATGTTTAAGGACGTGGTCAGGCCGCGCCGCACCCGTACCCGGGAGACGTCAACGCCCTCGGAGCGGGCCGTTGTCGTGATGAAGGTGCCAGCCGCGTCGTCTCCGACTGCGGTCACCAGTCCCACTCGGGCTCCCAGGCGGGACAGGATGATGGATTCGTTCAGCGCGTCTCCGCCTACCTGCATGGAGATGTCGTCAACCGGATAGGAGACGGTGTCGAAGACGCTTCTGTCGACCGGGTGCAGCGGGATGTCGACCACCGAGGAGCCGACGCACAGGACGTCGAGGTTCGCCATGGCCATCGCCTCACTTCAGGGAGTCATCAACCACGACGACCGCCTTGGTGAAAGATCCGGGGTCACCCACGGCCGTCTCGAAGGCGTGCTGGATATCTGCGTATGCGAAGTGCCGATCGATCAGTTCTGACACCCTCAGGGCACCGGAGCGGATAAGCTCAATGGTGGTCGGGTAGGAGTTGCAATACCTGAACACGGTCTGGATCGTCACCTCGCGGTTGATCGCCAGGAATGGCACCGGCGCCTCGCCGGGGACCGTGCCCACAATCATGAACCTGCCGCGGCGCTTGACCACCTGCAGACCGAGCTTCACGGTAGGCACCGCACCAGCTGTCTCAAATACGACGTCGGCCCCGTACCGGCCGACGACCTCCTTAATCCGGGCGACCGGGTCGCCTTCACCGCTGTTCACCGTGGCGTCAGCGCCCAGCCTGCGCGCGGTCTGCAGCCTGCTGTCCTGCAGATCGACGGCGACGATCTTCCGGGCACCCGCCATGCGGGCGACCATAGAAACCATGAGGCCTACGGCGCCCGCCCCGAGGATGACGACAGTCTTGCCCAGGAGCGTGCCCGCCATCTCGACCGCGTGCACGGCCACCGAGGCCGGCTCCACGAGGGCTCCCTCATCAAGGCTGAGCTCATCGGGCAGCGGGAACACAAGCGTGGCCGGATGCACCAGGTACTCGGTGAAGGCACCTCGGTAGTTGGGCGCGGTGGCCATGAAGTCCACATTCGGGCATACGTTGTAGTGCCCGGACAGACAGAACTCGCAGGTGTAGCAGGGGATACCGGGCTCGACGCAGACGCGGTCGCCGGCCTTCAATTCGGTCACGTCATCGCCGACCTCGACTACGACGCCCGCGGGCTCGTGCCCCAGCCCCACCTCCTGGCCGGGCTGCGGCGGAATGTAGGGACCGGACTTGAAACCGTGCATGTCCGAGCCGCACATTCCGACCCGGGCGATCTTGATCAGAACCTCGCCGGGGCCGGGTGTCGGGCGCTCGCAGGCCTTGATGGTCATCAGGCCGGGGTGATCGAGTACGGCCTTTGAATTGGTGCTCATGTGTGTATCTCCTCTTTGAGAAACTAAGCGGCTTCTGCCGTGCGGATAGGTAGTGCCATCTCTTCGACGCTGCGTCCCCGCGTCTCGATGCCGAAGATCGCCAGCACCAGTGCGCAGGCGCTCAGCAGCAGCCCCAGGACGACGAATACGGCGATGACGCCGAACTCGGTCAGCAGCCAGGCCACCAGGTAGGGCGAGGCGATGGCGACGACCCGGCCGATGGAGTTGGCAATGCCGAGCCCGCGCATCTTCTGCGCGGTCGGCCAGATCTCGGGCGCGTATACGGCCGACGAGAAGCTGTTGTAGATATACAGGACGACGATCATCAGGGTGCCGATCGCCAGGATCGTGACTTCGGAGGTCTGCCGGGAGTAGACATACCCCAGCACGGCCACCAGGACGATGAGCCCCGGTCCGAGGACCTTGCGGGGCAGCAGGTCCATGATCAGTGTGGAGATGAACACCCCCACCGGAGCGCCGATCATCATGATCATCGACATCGCCAGCGACTTGGAGATGTCGATCCCCTGGTTGACGAAGATGGTCGGCACCCACTGGGTGATGGTGTACAGGGACAGGTTCATGGCGATCAGGGTCGCCGTGGCCACCAGGGTGCGGCGGCCCAGATCACCGGTGAAGAAGGCCGACAGTGGAACTGCGACCTTGGTCTGGGCGGACGCCGCGACCGTGGCCGGGGCCGCGTCGCTTGTGCCGGAACCATTGGGGCGGGTGGCTGCGTCGTCGGGGCCGTTGACGACGACGCCGCTGCGGGCGGCGGCCCCGCGGACGATGGCGACGCCGTCGTCGTCCCTCCCCGAGGCGATCAGCCAGCGGGGAGACTCCTCGAGGTGGAGGTGAACGACGACGAGCATCACCAGGGACAGGACCCCGGCCACCACGAACACCGCCCGCCAGCTCAGCGCCGGGATGAGCGCGGCGGCCAGGATCGCGGCGATTAAGGGGGAGAGGTTGCCCAGCAGGGAGATGCGGGCCGACCAGGTGCCCCGCACCCGGGCTGGCATGAACTCGGTGAAGGTGCCGTAGCCGAGGACGATGCCGCCGCCCATGCCGATTCCCATTAGCCCGCGGCACACGGTCAGGAAGATCATTCCGGGGGCGCAGGCCGCCGCCAGCGCCATGGCGCCGAATACGAGAATGCACAGCTCGTAGGTGCGCTTGCGCCCGATCCGGTCCCCGAGACCGCCCGCGGCGAGCGAGCCCACGAAGAAGCCCATCATCATCGCCGATGAGAAGAAGGCGTTCCAGTAGTTGTTCGACCACCCCCGGTCTACCAGGTCGGCCAGGACCGAGTTCCCCGACGAGTTCAGAATGCCGTTGAACTGGAGCGCCAGTCCCAGCACCCAGAACACCTTCCAGTGCCAGCGGGACACCGGCAACTGCTCCAGGGTGGCCAGCGCCTGTGCGGACTCCATCTGCTGGGCTGCCGAATCCATACCCGGCCGGCCGACCTGCCGACTCATTGTGCCTTCAGCCCCTCAGGAGTCGGCGCGCGTCCGTCGGTCACCCGGTTGAGATCGCCGGCCACCACCGGCATGGCGTCGGCGTGACCGGCGGAGCCCAGCAGCTCGATCTTCTCCAGGGCGCGCTGCTTGAGCGCCGCACGTACGCGCAGCTGGGTGTTCACGTAGTTGGTGGACGTGTCCTTGACGATGGCGGCCATGGCCGCCTCCCCCAGCTCGGAGTGAATATTCACCTTGGCGACGCCGTTGGCGATCGCCCGGCGCACGTCGTCGTCCGGGATTCCGGAGGCGCCGTGCAGGACGAGCGGGATGTCAACGGCCTCGCGTACCGCCTCCAGCACATCATGGGCGATGCGCGGCGGTGAACTGTAGGGGCCGTGGATATTGCCAATGGCGACCGCCAGCGCATCGCAGCCTGTGCGCTCCACGAACTCCGCGGCCTGTGCGGGATCCGTGTACTGGTAGTGCGCCAGGACCTCCTCGTAGTCGCCGTAGTCGCCCACGTGGCCCAACTCGGCCTCCACCGGAACCCCGCGCGGGTGGAAGTAGTCCACTACCCGCTTGGTCTCGGCGACATTCTCCTCAAATGGCAGTTTCGAGGCGTCACGCATGATCGCGTTATTGCCGTGTACGTAGGCGTTGTGGACGATGTCGAAGCTGCGCCCGTGATCCCAGTGAACGATGGTGGGCACGTTCGCATGCTCCGCCATATTGCGCATCAGCCAGGCGAATTCCTCGAACACGACGTTGCCCGTGAAACTGGTACCGAAGGAGATGATGACGGGGGAGCGCGTCTCCTCCGCGGCATCCATGACGCCCATGAGCATCTCCGCGTTCCACGTGTTGAAATGGGGTATCGCGTATCCGTTCGCCTGCGCGTGGCGCAGCCACCACGCCAAATCTGCCAGCATGTTGTCGTTTCCCTTCCTGAAACCGGGGTTGGAATTAGTGGATGGAGTCAGTCGTCGAAGTCATAGGTGAGGACGACCTTGATGGCGTCCTTGGCGGCCATGGCCTCGAAGCCCTTCTCCCATTCGGAGAGGCCGAAGCGGTGGGTGATCATCGGTGCGAGTTGAACCTTCTTGTGGTCGACCAGTCGCAGCACGTTGCGCCAGGTGGTCGAGTCGTAGGCCATGTGACCTATCAGCGAGATGTTCCACTCGGTGATGCGGTTGATGGGGAAGTTCAGTGGCTTGAAGCCCATGCCGGCGCGGACGATCTCCGCGTTGGGGCGCACCATGTTGATGGCCTGCTCCAGGGCGATGTTTGCGCCGGAGCACTCGATCACCAGTCCGAGGTTGTCCTTGCCGCAGATCTCCTGGCACCGGGCGACGACGTCCTCCTGGGAGCCGTTGACCACGTGCGTCGCGCCGAGCTGTTTGGCGACCTCAAAACGAGTGTTGACGTCGGCGTCGAGACCCACCAGCACAATGTTGACCGCGCCCATCAGCTTGGCGACCTGCACGGAGTACAGGCCCAGTGGGCCGGCGCCGATGATGACGACGTCCTGTCCGGGCTTGAGGTGGGTCTGCTCGGCGACCGCCTTGTAGGAGTTGCACAGCGGTTCGATGGCTGCCGCCTGCTCATAGGGCAGCCAGTCGGGCAGCTCCCAGATCGCGTGACGGTGGATGCGCAGGATCTCACCGGGGATGATCGCGTACTTGGTGAATCCGCCGCCCCAGCGGTTGTTGTCCAGGCCGATGTTCACCTTGTTCTCGCAGCACAGGAAGTCCGCCCGCTCACAGGCGGGGCAGATGCCGCAGACGTGGCCGGTGTTGTCCGAGACCACGCGCTGGCCGACGTGCCAGTCGGTCACCTTGGACCCGACCTTGACGATCTCGCCGGCGAACTCGTGACCGCGGATGGAGTTGAACTCGTCCGAGCCGTTGTCGACGCGGAAGTGCTTCATGTCCGCGCCGCAGATGGTGGCGGCTCCGACCTTGACGAGCAGGTCCTCGTCCCCGATCTCGGGGACTGGGACGTCGATGAGGCGGTATCCGCCGAATTCCTTGCCGTAGCGTGCAAGTGCCTTCATGATGATTCCTTTCTGGATTGTGTGTGAAGGGCTCAAGCCGGGTGGATAGAGAATGGTTAGGGAGTGCGGCCGCCGAGCGGCACCGGCGCCCGTGGTGTGCCTTGTCAGGACGAAGCGGCGGGTTTAGTCGATGTCGACGTTGGAAATCGACTCAATAGACGCCCCGCGGCTCTCCACGCCGAAGACGGCGATAACGGCTGCGGTGACAACCGCTGTAGCCCCGAGGAGAATGAAGACTCCGGTGACACCGGACGCGTCCAGCAGGGCGGCCACCGCATATGGGGAGAGGATTCCGCTGACGCGGCCGACCGAGTTGGCCAGCCCGGAGCCACGCAGCTTTGCCGCCGTCGGCCATATCTCCGGGACGTAGACGGCCGAGGCGAAGCAGACGAACATATAGACGAAGATGATCAGGAAGAAGCCAACGACGGACAGCGCGGTCATTGAGGTCTGCAGCGAGTAGACGTATCCCAGCACCGCGATTATGAGCAACAGCCCGATACCGAATACACGACGCGGGAAGCGGTCGATGATGAATATGGCGATGAAGATGCCGATGGGTGCCCCGAACATACTCATGGTGTTCAGCACTACGGAGTCGGCCAAGTCGATGCCCTGGGAGAGCAACATGGTCGGTAGCCAATTGATGAGTGTGTACTGGATGACGTTCATGGCGATCAGGGCGAAGGAGCCGACGATAACTCGTTTGAGCAGTTCGCCCTTGAACAGGGCGCTGTAGGGGAGGTTCACCTGGCCCTGGGTCTTCGCGTGCTCCTCCACGGCGTCGGCTGCCGGCTCCAGCGTGATGCCCTTCTGCCGCTCGACATCGGCCTCGATCTTCCTGAGCAGTTCATTCGCCTCCCGGTAGCGGCCCTTGGACTCCAGCCAACGCGGTGACTCGGGGAAGAGTCGCCAGACGATGATCAGGACGATCGTTGAGGTGACGGCCGGGATGATGAACTGGATGCGCCAGTTGGCCTCGGGGCTGACGACTCCGACGAGGTAGGAGGCGATCAGTGAGCAGATCGGGTAGGACCAGTTGCCGATGAAGGATGCCCGGGAGGACCAGGAGCCGCGGTCCCGTGAGGGGACGTACTCCGTCCAGGAGGCGAACAGCACGGTGAGTAGGCCGCCGAGCGCCATCCCCATGAACACCCGCACGATGATGAGGAAGGTCATGTTCGGGGAGGCGGCCGCGACCAGCATGGTGATGATGTGAAAGGCCACGAATCCGAGGAAGCCGTTGCGGCGTCCCAGGCGATCGCCGATCGCGCCGCCGACCAGTGCTCCCACGAACATCCCGGCCGTGGTAAGCGAGGAGAAGATCGCGGACGAGGAGTTGTCGGTCCAGCCGATCTCCGCAAGCACTGCTAGAACCAGTCCGCCGATGGCGTTGCTCCAACCTACGAGCAGTCCGAAGGCGACCATCCAGTACACCGACCAGTGGAAGCGGCTGGTGGGCAGTCGGTCAAGGCGGGCGCCGGCGTTCGGCAGTGCGTCTGTGGGCTGAGTGAGTGCCGGTGTGTGTGCCATGAGCTCTCTTTCGTGTCATGCGTGTGGTGGAGCGGGGCGCCATGGGGCTGAGGCAGTGGTCCTGACACCGTCGTTGGTGAGGCTGCTCGAGCGGGTGCGCGATCCGTCTCTGGATATGACGTTATATAACGTCATATCCGCAACGATACTGATCTGGCGATGTGGTGTACAGGGGACGAAGGTCCTGTTTTGTGACTAGCGTTATGGCCTGAACCGCGCGCTGCGATGGGTGGTGCGGGGTGGTAGGGTTTCGGCACGTACCTGGAGAGGTGACAGAGCGGCCGAATGTGGCGGTCTTGAAAACCGCTGTGCGCCTAGCGCACCGGGGGTTCGAATCCCTCCCTCTCCGCCACGGGTGTGGGTAAGCCGTCGCCGACGGCGCTCCGCGGGGCTCCACGGCGGGTCGTTGCCTCTGCGCGTGCGCTGGGGTAGGCTCATTGGGCCGATCCGGCAACTGGAGATGTCGCATAGTGGCCTAGTGCGCCTTCCTGCTAAGAAGGTTGGGGATAAAACCCCTCGGGAGTTCGAATCTCCCCATCTCCGCCACCGCCCGTGCCCATACGGGTGCCTCGGAACGGGGGTGTGATGAGCAGGACCACGCACATCGAAGCGCGCGGTGCTTCTGGGTCGTCACGCCGCGTGCTTTTTGGTGACGTCAAGCCCTATGCGGTTCCCGACAGCTTGGATGATCTGCGCGGGCCGGCAAGCGGCAGCATCGACTTGCCTCACGCTCTGCTATGGGCGCCCGGCGGCGGTCATGTGGACTTAGATGAGGACGGCGGCGTGAACCTGGCCTACCGGGTTGCCATAGCCGAGGGAACTGTTGCCGATCAGGTTGCCATCCTCAACCGGGATCGGCTCGTGTCGGTTTGGTCGGAACTGCTGCTGCCTAGGCGTGCACGCGAGCTCTGGGAGGTTCGGTTCCCGCAGCTCGGAGGTGGGAAGAGCGCATGAGCGTAGAGCGGGACGTGCAGCGGGAAGTCGCGCATATTGCTTTGACCACGCTAGCCGGGGCTGGCTTCGTGCTGGCGGGCTCTGGTGCCATTCGTGAGCACGGGGTGATCGAGCGGCCGACAGAGGATGTTGATCTGTTCACGACGATGCAGGACCCAGTGGAGTTCGACCGAGCTGTAAAGCAGGTCGTGGGTGAGTTACACAGGCGTGGCTACGGCGTTGACGAGGTCCGTCGGTCACCGCAGTTCGCAAGGTTACGGGTTAGCGTTCACGGCGGGGCGCAAGTTGAACTTGATCTGGGGGTGGATTGGAGAGAGAACGATCCCGTGCCCTTCGCCATCGGACCTGTGCTCAGCCTGAGGGACGCGGTGGCCAGTAAGATCGACGCCCTGTATTCCCGGGGCGAACCGCGTGATTTTCTTGACGTTGACGGCATCCGCAGGTCGGGGGAGTTTGCCGACGGCGTGCTCGTGGACGCCGCGGCCGAGCGTGATCCTGGCTTCGACATCGACATGTTTGCTCGTCAGCTGGAAGCGGTCAATCGTGTGACGCCGTTGGATGTCCGCCGGTACGGTGTCACTCCGGAACAGCTCGAAGAGGTCAAATCGCGCTGCCTTCAGTGGGCCGCGGCATTACGCCGAAGTCGCGAGCAGTGAACGCCCCGGCCATCGCCACGCCCGCCGACGGCGCCGCGGCCGTGGGAGTCGCCCGCCCCTCTCAGTCGCCTCCGGCGGGGCGCGATACCCCCCGCCGACTGCGAGCGTGGCTGGTCGGCCGCGGCTGTGCCCAGGCTCACGGCCCGAGGATTTGTGGCCTCCCGGATCGCCGAGTAATGTTCCGGGTTGTCCGAACCGGATTGCGCCAGTAGCTCAATGGATAGAGCATCTGACTACGGATCAGAAGGTTGGGGGTTCGAGTCCCTTCTGGCGCACTGACGCCCCGTCATCGGCTGAACAGTCGGTGCTGCGGGGCGTTTTCCATGTCCCTGGCTATCCCTGTGTAGTCCCTGTCCCATCCACATTGCCGGATCCGCCTGAATCCAGCATTCGAACAACGAAAGGCCATCAATGGCTCCCCTGTCCAAGCGTCTGGGCGCCGAGTTCCTCGGTACGTTCTGGCTCGTCTTCGCCGGCTGCGGCTCCGCCGTCCTCGCCGCCACCGCCATCACCGACTCCGACTTCCCCGTCGGCATCGGCTACCTCGGCGTGGCCCTCGCCTTCGGCCTGGCCGTGACCACCATGGCCTACGCCGTCGGCGCCGTCTCGGGCGGCCATTTCAACCCCGCCGTCACCCTGGGCCTGGCCGTCGCCGGCCGCTTCGCCTGGAAGGACGTCCTGCCCTACTGGTGCATCCAGATCGTCGCCGGCCTGGTGGGCGGCGGCGTGCTGTACGCCATCGCCTCCGGCTCCGACAGCTTCGACGTGGCCGCCAACGGGTTCGCCGCCAACGGTTACGGCGCGCACTCCCCGCACGGCTACTCGATGGCCGCCGGCTTCATCTGCGAGCTGGTCATGACCGCCATCTTCCTGATCGTCATCCTCGGCTCCACCGACTCCCGCGCCCCCAAGGGCTTCGCCCCGCTGGCCATCGGCTCCACCCTGACGCTCATCCTGCTGGTCTCCATCCCGGTGACCAACGCCTCCGTCAACCCGGCCCGCTCCATCGCCGTCGCCTTCGAGGCCGGCAACGGCGCCCTCGGGCAGCTGTGGCTGTTCATCGTCGCCCCGCTCCTGGGCGCGGCCATCGCCGGCTTCAGCTACGCCTTCCTGCTCGGCAAGGACCCCGAGCAGAACGCCTGACCGGCCCGCGCGGCCGACCATCCGGTCCGCGCGGTAACGGCCCCTCACCCCCTCGTTGCTCGCGACGAGACGGCCGTGAGGGGCCGTTCGCCACCCGCGGGCACGCTCACGGGCCGGGCTGCGCCGTAGAATCCTTAAGTGAAGTTCCTCAACGGCATGCAGCCCACCTTCGACCTGACGTACGACGACGTATTCATGGTCCCCTCCCGCTCCGCCGTGGGTTCACGCACGGGCGTGGATCTGACCACCGACGACGCCAGCGGCACCACCATCCCGCTGGTGGTGTCCAACATGACCGCCGTGGCCGGCAAGCGCATGGCGGAGACCGTCGCCCGCCGCGGCGGCATCGCCATCATCCCGCAGGACATTCCCGCCGACGTCGTCATCGACACGGTCGCCCAGGTCAAGGCCTCCCACCTCGTCTACGACACCCCGGTGACGGTCAAGCCGCACCACACCTGCGGCTACGCCCTTGGCCTGATTCCCAAACGTGCCCATGGCGCCGCCGTCGTCGTCGACGGCGAAACCAACGCCCCGATCGGCATGGTGGACATGCGTGACGTGAGCGGCGTCGACCGCTTCACCCAGGTGCGGCGGGTGATGAGCACCGAGCTGGTCACCCTGCCGGAGGGGATCGACCCGCGTGAGGCCTTCGACCGGCTCAAGGCCGCCCGCCGCACCCTGGCGCCGGTGGTGGGGGCCGACGGCGGCCTGGTCGGCCTGCTCACCCGCTCCGGGGCCGTGCGCTCCACCATCTACCGGCCCGCCGTCGACGCCGCCGGCCACCTGCGCGTGGGTGCCGCCATCGGCATGAACGGCGACCCGGCTCGCCGCGCGGCCGAACTCGTGGCGGCCGGGGTGGACGTGATCGTCGTCGACACCGCCCACGGGCACCAGGACCGCATGGTGGAGGTGGTCCGGGCCGTGCGCGCCGCCCTGCCCGGCGCCTTCCCGATCGTCGCCGGCAACGTGGTCACCGCGGCCGGCGTGCGCGACCTGGTCGACGCCGGCGCCTCCATCGTCAAGGTGGGGGTGGGGCCGGGCGCCATGTGCACCACCCGCATGCAGACCGGCGTGGGCCGCCCCCAGTTCTCCGCCGTCCTGGAGTGCAGCCGGGAGGCGGCGTGCCTGGGCGCGCACGTGTGGGCCGACGGCGGGGTGCGCCACCCGCGCGACGTCGCCCTGGCGCTCGCGGCGGGCGCCTCCAACGTGATGATCGGCTCCTGGTTCGCCGGCACCCACGAGTCCCCGGGTGACCTGCAGTACGACGCCGACGGGCGCGCCTACAAGGAGAGCTTCGGCATGGCCTCGGCCCGGGCGGTGGCGGACCGCACTGAGGGGGAGGACGCCTTCGACCGCGCCCGCAAGGGGCTGTTCGAGGAGGGCATCAGCGCCGGCCGCATGTACCTCGATCCCGAGCGCCCCGGCGTGGAGGACCTGATCGACTCCATCGTGGCGGGCGTGCGCAGCTCCTTCACCTACGCCGGCGCGGCCTCCATCCCGGAGTTCCGCGAGCGGGCGATCGTCGGCATCCAGTCGGCCTCCGGCTACCGCGAGGGCGCCCCGGTGCCGGTCAGCTGGTAGCTGCCAACCAGACCCACCCCAACCCGACCCGCCCCGCCCGCCGAGGTCGGTTGATCTTACGTGCCGAGGGCGGTCGATATGACAGCCGACGGGGCGGATCGTTATGCACGGTTCACTCACGGTGGTGGTGTGGGTATCTGGGCGGTTGTTGGGGTAGCTGTTGCTCGACTACCTGGACGGTGTTGTGCATGAGGAGTTTGACGTGGTTGAGGCCTTCGGGGGTGGTGAGTTCGTAGCGGAGGTTGATGTGTTTGGTGTAGAACTGGATGACGCGGGCGAGTTGTCTGCCGCTGATGTTGAGGTGTTTGAGTGGGATCACGAACTCCAGGCGTTTGCTTGTGACTATGTCTAGTGCGTAGTGGCGTATGACCATTGCCTTCGGGAAGGTGGTCCATGGGATGCGGCACCTGTAGGGTTCGTTGGGCCAGGCGAGTATGCCCTCGGGTTGTAGCAGTATTGCGGGGCGGGTGCGCGGCTTCCGCGGTTCGTCAAGTAGGCCGAATACCAGTATTGCCAACGAGCTGATCGCGGCCACGGATGATCCGATTGAGCCTGGGATTCGATAAGGGACGAACCATGGGATTGCGAGGGTGATCAGGCAGCCGGCGATCATGATTGAGTTCGGTAGGTTCATGCAGGCCCGGCTGTGCCAGGACTTGATCGATGTGAGTTCCACGCCCTCGGGCACGGATCGCCACTCATGATGAGCGTACAGGTGATCGGATCGCTCGGACAGTATTGAAATACAGGACGTCAGGCAATAAAGAGTACTGACACCCGAAAACACGGCGAGGGTGAATGCTCTGGCTAGACTCGCGGCCATCCAAGCCGAGAGAATGCCAAGTGCCGCACATACCGCATGTGCCCGTAGCCATCTGTCGTTCTGGTGGTCGACCTGGTCAAAGGTCAGAACTGTTGAATATCGGTAGCGCTGCTTACCGCGAAGAACGCCTTCGACGGCCGGCTTACGTGGTCTCATGTGCTTATCTTTCGCGTGTCCAACTGTCAGTTGTCAACGGGAATAGTGTGTACGTAGATGATCTCCGGGGGTAGCTGCCGTGGTCTAACTGACATTGTGGTGCATTGGTTCACTTGCGGTGTCTGCGTGGGCGTCTGGGCGCCGGTGGGGGTAGTTGCTGTTCGACTTCCTGGACGGTGTGTTGCATGAGGAATTTGACGCGTTCGAGGCCTTCGGGTTTGGCGAGTTCGTGGCGGAGGGACGCGTGGGTGCTGTAGAATTCCAGGACGCGGCTGATCTGGGCGCAGCCGGGGTATAGATAGCTGACCGGGAAGATGATGGTGTATCGGTCGCGCGTGGTGATCAGCAATGTCCCGTTCTGTACACCGGCCTCCCGCGGGCGCTCGTTCCAGGGGATCCAGGCCTCGTAGCGCTGGCCTGGCAATAGGTGTATGCCGTTGCAGCTTAGGATGATGGCGGGACCGGTGGGCAGTCCGAACGGTCGTCGACTCAGTCCGGAGATCACTGCATGAAGTATCAGCAGTGCGACGGCACTGCTGCCGACGCCGCCGATCCGTTCCTGGGGGATGAACCATGGCAGCACCGCACCGACGCCGATACCGACAATCGAGATTGTGGTTGCGAACCAGTCATAGGCGAGCAGGTGCCATGAGGGCCTGATCACGATGCCGGAGTCGTCCCGGTACCAGTGCTCGTAGGCACTGCGGCGCAGCATTGACTTGTCCTCCAGCTGCGCAGCGGCCATGGCGGAGGAGACCGCCAGGGCGGCGAAGACTACGCCGAGTGCGAATGCGGAGACTGCGAAGAAGAACCAGGCGCTAAGGATGTAGAGCAGTGTGATGGCCAGCGTGGAACGGAGACCCTTACCGTAGACGTCATCGGCGTCATCACAGCTGACGATCTTCGCGCGTGCTTCCTCTGTGGTGCGTTCTGCGCGATGACGCACTATGTGCAGCCAGCTCATAACCGCGCCCGTGCCCCCTGGCGACGCGTTGGCTGATGTGAAGCTGGAGTCATATGGCGCATTGGTTCACTTGCGGTGTCTGCGTGGTCGTTTGGGTGTCGGTGGGGGTAGTTGTTGCTCGACTTCCCATACGGGGTGTTGCATGAGGGATTTGACGCGTTCGAGGCCCTCGGGTTTGGCGAGTTCGTGGCGTAGGCGGCGGTGGCGGGCGTAGAATTCTACGACGCGGCGTAGCTGGTTGTATTCCATGGGGAGGCTTCCCATGGGGAACTCGCGGTCGTGGAGGTAACAGGTGATGACGGCGTTGGCGGTGGTGGTTAGGAGCAGCTGGTAGGCGACCACCTTGGTGACCTGTGGCCGGTGCTCCCAGTAGATGAAGGTCTCATGGCGGGTACCGGGCCAAACGTGGATGCCGTCGTGAGTGAGGGCCAGTGCCGGGCTGGGGCGCAGAGTGAAAGGAGTCTTACGCCAGGACGCGGTGGCCAGTGCGATGAACAGCGAGGCGAAGAATACGGTGCCCCGCATGGTGGAGCCGATCGGTGTCTGGGTGAGCCGCACGAACCACACCAGGCCAATGCCCACAACGCCTGCCAGGAACACCATGCCGAAGAACACGTACTCGGCTATGGCGATGCTCCGGTCTGGGAAGAACAGTGTGGCGCCCTCGGTATGCCGCCAGTACTCGTGCGCCCGCCGCAACGCCCACCGATGATCGACCGCAACCGGAATGTGCAATGCGATTGCCAAACCGGCGAGTCCAAATACGATGCTCAAGGCCACATTATTATGCCATGCCGTCATCATCCATGAGAGGAGCAGTAGCGCCGCCAAGGTAAATGCCTCCCACCAGGGAGCCTTGGTTCTGTCTATGTCTGCCTGATCGCAGGTGATGACGCGAGGATACTTCCGGCGTCGCAGCCAACCGGAGGCATTACTGGCAGAACTCATCCGAAGATCCGGTTCCACTGGTCGGAGACCCAGTCGGTCGCGTCATCCACGCGGTCCGCACCCCAGTCCCAGAGGTCATTGAGACCTTCGTCTATCTTCCCGCGAATCTCCAATGGCACATAGTTATTGTAGGCGTAACCTACGCCAGTTGCGACGACTGCCGGGACTGCAATTGTGGCTAATATTGATGCGCTAGCAGGCAGGAGCACTACGGCCGCCGCCGAAGCGGCGGCCGGGAGCAGTACCTCGGACGGCGAGTCTCCTGTCGCTAGCTCAATGCCAATGAATCCGAGAGTGATGGAGACGCCGACGCCTTTGGCTACCTTCTTCCCGGTTTTGGCTACTTGCTCGGCAGCGTCAGCCTTAGGGGAACGGCCCAGGTTTCTGTCTACGGCGTCCTGACTGGGCGGCTTGTTGCCGGATCTGACAGCGGGGTTGCCTGAGCGCTCGATCGCCTTCGCGGTCGCCGCTGCGACGGCGGCGTCGTACAGCGCGGTGGCCTTGTTGTAGTAGACGTTTTGCGTTCCTGCTTCGAATCCTTCGCCGATGGCGTTCTCCACCATCTCCTTGACCCCGTCCATGAGGACGTTGTCCAATGCGTCGGACTCTGCGGTGACGAGGTGCTCGGTGATCCAGTCGTCGAGTTCGTCAAAGGTGTCCTGGACGTCCTCGCTGACCTCGTCGAAGAGGGCCTTCTTGGTCTGATAGTCCTCGTAGGCGTCGTTCGCGGTCGTCCACTCCTGCTTCTCGGCTGCGGTGGCGCCATCTCCCAGGTCGGCGGGCTTGGACACCGGGGTCGGTGCCACAATGACGTTGCCTACGACTGTCAGACCTCCTGCTATCGCGGTCTCGCGGTGCTCGGCCATGTCATCCTTGCGCCAACCCAGCTGGTCGGCGAAGGACCTAATGACGTCTACAGCGTTCTTCGCGCGATCGTAGGCATTGCCGCAGGCGTCATACAGGTCGTTCGAATACGCAACCACCGCGCTAGCAAGCTCTCCCGACAGGTCTGCGTTGGTGAGCGTGGCAGCGTTGCTGAACATGGTGCGCGCGTCACAGAACCCGTCCTGCAGCAGCTTTAGCCAGTCGGCGGAGCTGTCGACCGACTCCACACTCCCGGGGATCGTGGTGTCGATCTGGGCGGTGCAGACTCCGTCTCCGTTATCGACAGGGAAACCCGTGCTCATGGCATGTCCTCCTCCATGTCGCGGAAGGTCTGTGCGACGTCGTCGTCGGCACCGGAAACCAGGTTGATGGCGCTCTTCATGTTGGTGTAGCCGAGTTCAGCAGCCAAAGCCAGCGTGCCGGCGTCCTGCGCGAGCTGGGAGATCATGCTGGTGATGTACGTGCTGCCGTCTCCGGCGTCCACCGAGTAGGGCATGGTCGGCGCGTTGGCCTCCAGGTCGTCCTGGGCAGTTGCAAACCTTGCCGCAATGTCGATCGCGGAGTCGTACTCGAACCGGAACTCTTCGCTCATCGCGCCGACCTCCGATCCGTGTTCACCGCCGTGCGCCAGAGCTCCTTTGGCACCGGCAAGTCCAGGTAGATGACGTCGTAGTGCTCCACGACTTCCAGATCACCCAGTCTCTCGGTCGGGTACAGCACCCAGGGCTGGTGTGGCCCCATGCAGTCCGCCAGGCGATCCAGCGCCGTGTAGGCCAGCAGTGCCATGCGCCCGTCGTTCGTCTTGCGCAACTCGATCTCGGCGCCGTAGGTGTTCGGCGCGCCGGTCGAGGGCAGGTAGAGCACGGGCGGGATAACGGGCTTCTTGCCGCGTGGTGCCCGGCCGCCACGCGAGGGCCGTCGATCTGGCCGGTCGGCGGCATGGCGCCCACGACTCGGGGGCAGATACTGCTCGGTGGCCGTAACCGCGGCGGCCTCCCGTTGTCTTTGCTTCCTCTGTGCCAATACTGCTGTGGCCGACATCGGGAAGCTCGGACCTGTGCTGGAATCCATGACGACAGCCTACCCGGCCGTGTTGCTAACCCGTTACCAAACAAGCCTGTGGCCTCGGCCGCACTTGGTGCGTCCGTCAGTGCCCTCGCTGCTCTACTCACGCCGTCGCGTCGGCCAGGTTCAGCGCCTGCTTCAGATCGGCCACCAGATCCTCGGCGTCCTCGATGCCGACGCTCAGCCGCAGCAGCCGGTCCGTCAGCCCGTAGGCGGCGCGGGTGGCCGGCGGCACGTCCGCATGCGTCTGCACGCTCGGGCACGTCACCAGCGACTCCACCCCGCCGAGTGACTCGGCGAAGGTGAACACGCGCACCGCCGCCAGGAATGCGGCCACGTCGACGCCGTCGGCCAGCTCGAAGGACACCATGCCCGAGCGTCCCGGATACAGCACCCGCGTCACCCTCGTGTCGGCGCGCAGGAAGTCGGCCACCTTCCGGGCGTTGGTCTCGTGGCGCTCCATGCGCAGCGACAGCGTCTTCAGTCCGCGCAGCAGCAGGAACGCGTCGAAGGGGCCCAGCGTCGTCCCGGTCGTGTTCGACTGATACTGGAGCCGCTCGCCCAGCGCCGGGTCTTTCACGACGACGGCGCCCGCCATGACGTCGTTGTGCCCGGCCAGGTACTTCGTGGCCGAGTACACGGCCACGTCTGCACCCAACTCCAACGGCCGGCAGATCACCGGCGTGTAGAAGGTGTTGTCGACCGCCAGCAGTGCCCCCGCCGCATGCGCCCAGTCGGCCACCCGCGCAATGTCCAGCTCGGTCATCATCGGGTTGGTGGGTGTCTCAATCAGCACCAGCGCGGCCGACCGCCGCAGCGCCTCCCGCAGGCCGGCCTCGCCGACCACGAAGTCCACCTCGTAGGCGCCGTCGTCGGCCAGATATTTCAGGTACCGGTAGGTGCCGCCGTATAGGTCCTCCAGGGCGACGATCCGCGAGCCGTACGGCGCCAGCGTGGTGACCGTCAGCTGCACCGCCGCCATGCCGGAGGCCAGGGCGAAGCCCGCCGCCCCGCCGTCTAGCCGTGCCAGGGCGTCCTGCAGGACGTCGCGGGTGGGGGAGGCGGTGCGCGTGTAGTCGTAGCCGGTGGAGGCGCCCAGGCCCGGATGCCCGAATGCGGTCGACAGGTGGATCGGCGTCGTAATGGCGCCGGTGACCGGGTCGGTGCCGGTCCCCGCATGCGCCAGCACGGTGTCGAGCCGCCAGGGGCTGGGGGAGTCCGACCACGTGGGGTGGTGCTGGATCGGCGCGGTGCGACACCCGGAATGATCGACGGCGGGGCCGCGCACGGCGTCGGAGGACTGCGTGGGGGTGGAATCGATGACGGGCATAAGAGCTTTCTGGCTGGCTGGGAGTATTTGCGCACTGGGCGCGTTATTGGTGCCGGTCCCGGCTGTCATTAGTGCCGGTCTCGGCGAGGTGGGGCGACGGTTCAGGCGGCGGCGCTGGCGAGCAGACCGTGTACGGCGATCTCCAGGCGATCCAGCGCCTCGTCCAGCGTTGCGCGCGGGCAGGCGATATTCAGCCGGGTGAAGCCGGCACCGCCGGTGCCGAACAGGGCGCCGTCGTCGAGCCACAGGCCGGCCTGATCGGTGATGAAACCGTCCAGCTCCTCCGCCGCCAGGCCCGTGGCCTCCAGCAGACCTGTGCAGTCCAGCCACAGCAGGTAGGTGCCCTCGCATGGCGAGACTTCGACGCCGGGCACCCGCTCCAGGCGGCGGATGACGTGTCGGCGCGCGTACTCGATATGGCGGCGCAGGGCGTCGAGCCAGGCGTCGCCGGACTTGTAGGCCGCCTGGCAGGCCGTCAGTCCCAACACATTCGGCTGGGAGTAGCCGGCGGCGCCAAGGGCCGAGCGGAAGCGGGCGCGCAGGTCGGGATCGGCGATGAGGATGTTGGCCACCTGCAGCCCGGCCAGGTTGAAGGACTTCGACGGCGAGGTGCAGGTGATGGTGCGGGCGGCGGCATCGGCGGACAGGGAGGCGAAGGGGGTGGTGCGGTACCCGGGCAGGGCGAGGTCGGCGTGCACCTCGTCGGAGACCACGAGCACGTCGTGGCGTTCGGCCACCTCGGCCAGCCCCGTCAGTTCGGCGCGGGACCACACTCGGCCCACCGGGTTGTGCGGGTTGCACAGGAGCAGAAGGCGGGCGCCGGTGCTCGTGAGCACGGCCTCCAGCGCGTCCAGGTCGCGCCGGTACACGCCGTCGGCGCCGCGCACCAGCGGGGCCGGGGCGACCACGCGCCCCTGCTGCTCGACCACCTCCCGGAACGGGTAGTAGACGGGCTCCTCAATGACGACGGCGTCGCCCGGCTCGGTCAGGGCGCGCACCGCCGTCGCCAGCGCGGGCACGACTCCCGGAGTGACGACGTTCCAGGCCGGGTCGATGCGCCAGTCGTAGCGGCGGGCGAACCAGGCGGCCAGAGTGGCGTTGTAGGCGGCGTCGGGCTCGGTGTAGCCGAAGATGCCGTGCCGCACCCGCCACAGCAGGGCGTTGACCACGCAGGGCGCCGTGGGATGGTCCATGTCCGCCACCCACAGCGGCAGGACGGCGCTGGGGCGGCCACGCTCGGCGGCGAAGTCCCACTTCAGGCTCGCGGTGCCGGCGCGGTCGTGGACCACGTCGAAGGGGGAGGCGGAGGCGTGCGGGGCGAGGCCGGAGGCATCGGGGACGACGGCGGAAGTCGCGGCGGCGTCGGCCGGCAATGAGACCACGGCTGTGGGCGAGTTGGCGGCCGGAGTCTGGCGCTCCGGAGCGGATGGGTGCCTTGGCGGTTCGGATACGGCGTCGGTGCCGGTCACGACGGCGGGGGCGTAGGTGGTCATGGTGCTTCCTGTAAGGCTTGGGGCTGCCGTCACGTCGGGCGACCCGGGCACGTAACTTCAACCGACCTCGGGGAGGTGGAGTGGACGCGGTGTGCACAGGCCGGTGGCGGCGGTGAATGGAGGATTACCGGGGTTTGAACGCGGGCCGACATAGTCGACGGCCGCGGAGTGCAACGAGCGCCCGCAGGCGGCTCGGACTCTGACCGTTACTCGTGTAAACAGCGACGGCTGGCGCTGTCAGCGCATCTGCATTCGACGCATGCTTTCGGCGCGCGCCATCAGGGCACGGGTCGTGGGCGTCGAAGCGGTCATGGGGTGAGGCTAGCGCCGTTGGTGCGGGGCATGTCAAGGGCGGCCGGGATGCGGTCTCCCGTCTGGGGCGCGCACTAACGGTTAGGCGTCAGCGGTGTGGGTGACCGGCGTCGACAGGC
The DNA here is from genome assembly GCF_900098745.1 of Actinomyces glycerinitolerans. Taxonomy (GTDB): domain Bacteria; phylum Actinomycetota; class Actinomycetes; order Actinomycetales; family Actinomycetaceae; genus Actinomyces; species Actinomyces glycerinitolerans. Next base: position 45,257 of record NZ_FQTT01000002.1, on the reverse strand, counting down.
GGGCCAGCAGCGTGGGCAGGGTGCGCACGAGGAAGGCGGTCAGGTCGGGGTCGGCGGCGTTGGCGCCGGTGCTCTCCGACCCGCGGTCGCTGTTGGCGTCGGCGTCGTCGGTCTGAGCGCCACGAGTGCCAGCGGCCTGTGCGTCACCGGGCCTGTGCGCGTCGGGCGCGGCGGACAGGGCCATGCGCATGGAGCGCACGGCGGTAGCCATGATGAGTTCGGTGGTGTCCTCCGGGCTGAGCAGGCAGGCGCGGTTGATCGACGCCAACCCCTCCACCAGCACCCTTACCAGGTGCCGTTTGAAGGCGGCATAGCCCTCGCGCAGCGGGGAGCCCCCGCCATCCGCCTCGGTGCGCGCGATGTAGGCGGCGAACTCGTTTTGCAGTAGGAACACCTCGCGTGAGATCGGCATGGCCCCGAGCAGCCGGGAGGCGAGTTCGGCCAGCCCGGCGGCCAGTTCGGCGTCGGACTCCAGCGTTGGTCCCTCCGTCTGCGTGGACAGCGCGCCGGCGACGGACTCGTCCACGAAGTTGACGATGGAGGTCCACTGCTCCTCGGCCAGGCGCTGCACGAAGTGGTCCATGTCGGTGAAGTTGGAGTAGAAGGCGCCGCGGGTGAAGCCGGCGCGGGAGCAGATGTCGCCCACGGAGGTGCCGCCGATGCCCTTGTCTGCGAACAGTTCCCGGCCGGCGTCCAGCAGCAGTGCCTGAGTCTGGGCGCGTCGCTCGGACGGGGGGACGCCGATGAGCCGACGCACCGCGGCCCGCCGGGCCGACAGGCGCGCGCCGGCGGCCTCGATCAGCTCTTCCGCTTGTTCCCTACTCGCACTCATGTCCAGCTCATCATGTCATTTCGCGTCGCCCTGTGTCATTCACGACATTCGCGACGCCGGCGTCGAGGGTGTTTTCGGCGTCCCCTCGGGGTTTCTCAGGCCGATCCTCGGCGTCCAGCCAGACAGGCATGATACAGGTCTGTATTGAAGGCGTCGATACAGATGTGTATCGTCGGTCGGCGGAACTCAGGAGAGGCAACTGAAATGAAGAAGCTCAGCGGCTCGCGCATCGCCAACCTGGTCGTGGTGCTCGCCGTGTCCATCATCCCGCTGCTGTACTCGGGACTGTTGACGCTCGCCTACCAGAACCCCACAAACCGGCTCGGTGACATCAAGGCCGCCGTCGTCAACGAGGACAGCGCCTACACGGCCACGCTCGCCAACGGGGAGACCGAGACCTTCAACCTCGGCGCCGACCTCACGGACGCCCTGACCCATCCGGACGGCGATGAGAACGTCGGCTTCACCTGGGAGCAGATGGACGCCGCCACCGCCGAGGCGGACATGAACACGCAGAAGGTCCGCGCCATCCTCTACATCCCCGCCGACTTCTCCCAGATCGCCTCCCGCGTCGGCTCTGATGACCCCTCCGACGCCGTCACCCAGGAGCTGAAGCTCGTCACCGACGACGGCATCAACTACCTGGCCGGCACCATGGCCGCCACCGTCGCCTCCGAACTCTCCAACCGCCTGGAGCAGCAGGGCTCCGAGCGGGTCCTGTCCACCCTGCTGCTGAGCGTCTCCACCATCCGCGAGGGACTCGTAGAGGCCTCCGACGGCGCCACCGCCCTGGCCACGGGCGCCGCCACCCTGGAGTCGGGTACCGCCGACGCCGCCGACGGTGCCGACCAGCTGGCCGACGGGGCCACCACCCTCACGGTCGGCATGAGCGAGCTGGCCTCCGGCGCCGTCACCCTCTCCGACGGCCTGACCATCCTCGCCACCTCCACGTCAACCGCCGCCTCCGGCTCCCAGCAGCTGGCCGACGGCGTGGCCCGCCTGTCCACCGGAGCGTCATCGGCCGCCTCCGGCGCGAGCACGCTGGCATCCGGCGCGGGCACCCTGGCCGACGGCACCTCCACGCTGGCCTCGGGTGCCGCCACGGTCGACTCGGGCGCGGGACAGGTGGCCGCGGGCGCATCCTCCGCCTCGTCGGGCGCCACCAGCCTGTCCGCCGGCGCCACCAGCCTGTCCACCGGCGCTACCACCCTGTCCACCGGCGTGAACACCTACGTAGACAGTGTGGACCAGGCCTACACGACGCTGAAGGACCAACTCGACCCCGGCGCCCAAGACCTGGCGTCGGGCCTGAACCAGCTGTCCGCCGGCGTCGGCAAGTCCACCGACTCCTACGCCAGCGGCGAGGAGAGCCAGCGGACCCTTTACGGAGCCGCCAATGACCTGGCGACGGGCGCCCAGAGCGCGGTCAACGGGATCGGGTCGTCAACCGACTCGGCCGCGGCCGGCCAGGCGACCCTGTACGGCGCCGTCAACGACTACACCGGCGGCGTGTCCACCGCCCAGGCAGGGGCCGGGCAGGTCGCCACCGCGCTCGCGGGCGCCTATCAGCAGTGCGTCGCCGACCACGGTGAGACCGACGCGACCTGCCAGGCGATCGCGCAGGCCGCAGGCGGGCTCGGTACCACCGAGGACACGGCCCAGTCCGGCACCGTGCTGGGCGGCCTCAACACCCTGGCCGCCTCCAGTGCGGGCGTGACCGGCGCCGTCGGCCAGGTCGCCACCGGAGCGGAGCAGCTCTCCTCCGGCGCGACCCAACTGCAGGGCTCCGTCGGTGCCGTCGCCACCGGGGCGGCGGATGCGTCCTCCGGCGCCACCACGCTGTCCGGAGGACTGGGGTCCGCCACCGACGTGTACAACCCCGCCACCGGCGAAGACCGCAGCCTCACCGGGGTGCTGGCCGCACTGTCCTCCCAGGGCCCGATGTTGACCTCCGGCGCCACCTCCGTCAGCGACGGCGCCTCCCAACTCGCCACCGGCTCCAGCGACCTGTCCACCGGTCTGAACACCCTGTCCACCGGGGCCAACAGTCTCTCCGCCGGCACCTCCCAGCTCGCCACCGGCGCGAACTCGGTCAACTCCGGCGCGCAGACCCTGTCCAGCGGTGCCGACACCCTGTCCAGCGGCCTGAACACGCTGTCCTCCGGCGCTTCCACGGCCGCCACCTCCTCCCAGACCCTTGCCGACGGCCTCGCCCGGCTCTCTGCCGGCGCCGACACCGCCGCCACCGGTGCGGACACCCTGTCCAGCGGCCTGGGCGCTGCCTATTCCGGCTCCGTCACCCTGTCCGACGGCGCCACCAACCTCAGTGATGGCCTGGATCAGCTCCAGAACGGCTCCACCGAGCTGTCCGACGGCGCCGACGCCCTCAGCGAGGGCCTGGAAGACGGCGTCGACCAGATCCCCGACTACACCGCGGCCCAGCGCCAGACCATGACCGACGTGGCCGCCGACGCCGCCGACGTGGATGCGGTGCGCGACAACCCCGTGGCGAACAACGGCGCCGGCTTCACCCCGATGTTCATGAGCCTGGCACTGTGGGTCGGCGCCATCGCCCTGTTCCTGGTGCTGCCCGCCCTGGACAAGCGCGACCATGGCGAGCGCTGGTACGCCGCAGCTATCCGGCCCGCCACTACCGCCGCCCTGCTCGCCGTCGCCCAGGCCGTGGTCATGATGGTTGCGGTCAATGCCGCGGGCGAGATTCACGCCGCCAACCTGGTGGGCCTGTGCGCCATGGCGATCGCCGCGTCGCTGACCTTCGTCGCCGTCAACCAGGCCTGCGTAGCCACGCTCGCCTTCCGCGGCCGCTTCGTGTCCATCATCCTGCTCAGCCTGCAAATCACCTCCATGGGCGCGACCTTCCCGATCGAGACCACGCCGCGCTTCTTCCAGTGGATCCACCCCTACCTGCCGATGAGCTACACCCAGCTCGCCTTCCGGCGACTGATCGCCGGCGGCGGCGTGGACGGGATCTACCTCAAGACCCTGGCGGTCCTGGCCGTCTGGGCGCTGATCGCCTGGGCCTTCATCCTGCTGGGCGCCCGCCTGCGCCGCGGCCCCAAGCCGCTGCCGGCGGACAACGCCCTCGCACCCACCGCGGCCTGACCTGGTCCCGCCGCTGCGGTGGTCCGCTGTGGCCGGCCCCCAAGGCACCCGAATTCGCCCTGATACGAGCTTTTGCACCCTGGTGTACGCCTAATCGCCGCACACCAGGGTGCAAAAGCTCGTAGTAGAAGGCAGATGTTCGTTGTAGCCGGGACCGGCGGGAGCGCATTCCTTGTGACCCGGCCGCGGCCGGGTCACATAGGCTAGGAGATCGTGTCGATCCCCGTTGCCCGCGCCCCGCGGCGGTGGCCCGCCTTCCTGTCGGTGCAGACGACGCCGCCCCCGGAGCTGCCCGCCACCCCGGGCGGGCTGCTGCGCGCCGTGACCCGCATGAGCGTGCCCGCGATCGCCCTCGGCGTCGTGGTCTCCACGGCCTCCTACCTCGCGCAGGCGCTGATCCCGCTGGCACTGGGCGACCTGCTCGACGCCGGTCTCGAGGCCGGACTCACCGCCCGCCTGCTGCCCGGGTTGGCTGCGCTGACCGGACTGGGACTGCTCGGCTCGCTCGCCGCTGGCCTGGAGGACGCCACCGGCATGGGCGCCTGGGTCGGCGCCTGGAAGCCGGCCATGCGTGGTGCCGCCCACCGCCTGGGCCTGCGCTCGCGAGCCGTCACCCGCCGCATCGCCAGCGGGGACGTGATCGCCACCATCACCGCCGACGCCGACAACATCGGCGCCCTGGTCAGCGTCGTGGTTGTGGGTGTGCTCATGCTGCGCACGTCCGCCCCGCTGGGGCTGCTGGTGCTGATCGGTCTGCCGATCGTGTTGGCGTTGGTGGGCGCCTTCATCCGTCCCCTGAACCGGCGCCTGTCCGTGCAGCGCGAAGAACAGGGGCGCCTGTCCACCATCACCACCGACGCCGTGTCCGGCCTGCGCGTGCTGCGCGGCATCGGCGGGGAGGACGTGTACGCCGCCCGCTACGCCGAGGCCTCTCACCGGGTGCGCGACGCCGGCATCCGGGTCGCCTCCACCCAGGCGCTCCTGGCCACCGTCAAGGCCGGCGCCCCCATGGTCTTCACCGCCGTCGTCGTCGGTGCGGGTGCCCGCACGGCCCTGACCGGCACCATCAGCCCGGGCCAACTGGTCACCTTCTACGGCTACACGACCTTCCTGGTCGGGCCGCTGGGCGTGATGGCCGACCTGATCCAGTTCTCCACCCGCGCCTGGGTGGGCGCCCGCAAGGTTGCCCGTATCGAGGCGGTCGAGCCGCTGACCGACGACGCAGGCGTCGTCCCCGGGGCGCGCCTGGACCCGGCCGGCGACCTGACCGACCTGAGTTCCGGCGTGGTGCTGCGCGGCGGACGCATGACCGCCCTGGTCTGCCCCGACCCGGCCCGCGCCGCCGCCCTGGCCCAGCGCCTCGGCCGTGCCGACGACGCCGACGGCCCCGTCGCGCTCGGCGGCACCGACCTGCGCACCGTCCCGCTTAAGGAGGTGCGCCGCACCATCGTCGTCTCCGGCGCCCACGCCGAGGCCTTCGCCGGCACGCTCGCCGAGGAGGTACTCGGCGACGAGATCCCCCTGTCCGGGCCGCGCCCGACCGCCGAGGTCATCCGCTCAGGCGCGGTGGCGGGCGCCCACGGCGACGACGGCCCCGCTGCCGGCGGAGGTGCGGCGCCCCTGACCGCCGCCCAGCGGGAGCGCGCCGAGCAGGCCCTCGCCGTGGCCGCCGCGGGCGACGCCCTGGACTCCCTCGGTGGCCTGGATGGCCAGCTCACCGAGAAGGCCCGCAACGTCTCCGGCGGTCAGCGCCAACGCCTGGCTCTGGCCCGCGCCGTCGCCCGCCACGCCCCCGTGCTGGTGCTGGTAGAGCCCACCAGCGCCCTGGATTCGCACACCGAGGACCTGGTGGCCCGGAGGCTGCAGGAGGAGCGGCGGGGCCTGACCACCGTCGTCGTCACCTCCTCCCCACTGCTGTTGGGACGTTGTGAAGAGGTGGTGCTGCTCGCGCCCGCCGAGGCGTCTGACGGCGGTGCGGTCAGCGCCGTCGTCGACGCCAATGGCGCCGGTGCGGCCGGCCGACGCGGGACTGCGACCCCGGCGGCAGATGTGCATGAGGTCGCTCGCGGTACCCACCACGAGCTGAGCGCTCTGGACGCCTACCGCGCCGTCGTCGAACGCGGTGTAGACACGGGAGGAGAGCCGTGAACCGACGCCTACCCGTGGCCGACGGGGCCGCCGTGCGTCGCCGCGCCGTCGAACTGGTCCGCGAGCACCGCGGCGCGATCGCCGCCGTCACGATCATCCAACTGCTGGCGGCACTGGCCTCCGTGGGCATCCCCCGGGTGCTCGGATCCATGGTCGACCTGGTGACCGGTGCCGTGGACGCCAATACGGCCGGTCGGCTGCAGGGGCTGATCGTCGTCGTCATCGCCCTGGCGGTCGGCAACGCCGCCCTGACCGGCTGCGGCGAGTACCTGGCGCGCGTGCTGGGGGAGCGGGTGTTTGCCGAGCTGCGCGAGCGGCTGGTCGGCTCGGCCATGCACCTGCCGCTGTCGGTGGTCGAGTCCGCCGGCACCGGCGACCTGCTGGGGCGCACGGGCCGGGACCTGGACTCCATTCGCAACGTCGTCCAGCGCGGTGTCAGCCAGATCCTCGTCATTGTGCTCACGCTGCTCACGATCGTGGCCGCCGCGGTGATCACCTCCCCGCAGCTCAGCCCCGCGCTGATCATTCCGCTGTTGACCATCCTGCCCGCGGCGAGTTGGTACCTGCGCTACGCCGTGCCCGCGTACCGGGCCATGAACGCCATGTGGGCCGAGGTCGACGGCGTTGTCGCCGAAACCGCCGACCAGGCGGTCACCGTCGACGCCCACGGCTTGGGGGCGCGCCGCAACCGCATCCTGGACCGGGCCATGATCGAGGTCTGGTCCACCGAGCAGTACGCCCTGTGGCTGCGCATTGTCCTGATCACCGCCCTGGGGCTGGGCTCCTTCGCCCCGGTGATCGCCGTCGTCGCCTGGGGGGCTTGGTTGGCCGGACACGGTGCCGTATCCCTCGGGGCGATCACCACGGTGTCGCTGTACGCCGTTCAGTTGCGCACGCCCGTCTCAGAGATGACCTTCTGGATCGACTCCCTGCAGACGGCGGGCGCCGCCATGTCCCGCATCGTCGGCGTGGAACTGGTCGCTCCCGACCGCCAAGCCACCAGCAGCACGGTCACGGGCCGGCCTCCGCGCGTGTGCGGCGTCTCCTACGCGTACCTGCCCGGACACGACGTGCTGCACGATGTCGACCTGGAGTTGATCCCGGGGGAGCGACTGGCCGTCGTCGGCCCGTCCGGCTCGGGCAAGTCCACGCTCGGCCGCATGCTCGCCGGCATTCACCCGCCCACCCGCGGGCGCGTGACAGTGGGCGACGGCGATGGCGTCGATCTGACCGCGCTCACGGAGGATGCGCTGCACCACGAGGTCGCGCTGGTGACCCAGGAACACCACGTCTTCGCCTGCAGCCTGGCCGACAACCTGCGTCTGGCCCGCACGGACGCCACCGACGCCGAACTGGAGCGCGCCCTGGAGGTCGTCGGTGCCGCCGAGTGGGCGCGGGGGCTGTCCGACGGGCTGGACACCCTCGTCGGCGCCGGCGGAGTGCAGCTGACTCCGGGGCAGGCGCAGCAGGTCGCGCTCGCCCGCATCGTGCTGATGGACCCGGCCACGCTCGTTCTGGACGAGGCCACCAGCCTGCTCGATCCCAGCGTCGCCCGCTCCGCCGAGCGCTCGTTGGACGCCGTCCTGGCCGGTCGCACCGTGGTGGCCATCGCCCACCGACTGGACACGGCTGCCGCCGCCGACCGGGTGGCGGTGGTGATTGACGGGCGGATCGTGGAGCTGGGGCCGCACGCCGAGCTGCTGGCCGCCGGCGGGGAGTACGCCCGCCTGTGGCGCGCCTGGGTCAGCGGCTGAGCGGCGCTCACCCCTCCGGCTGGACCGCCCACGCCCCGGTTGGACCGCCCACGCCCCGTTGGACCGCCCACGCCCCGTTGGACCGCCCACGCCCCGTTGGACCGCTGTAACCGGCGGCTACGGCGGTCCAACGGGGGAACAGGGGTCCAACCGGGGAACAGGGGTCCAACCGGGGAACGGCGGTCCAACTAATGGGCTCAACAGCCACACACCGCCACCCAAGCACTTACACAACAGGACCTAGAACCTCGAAAAGCTCCAGAACGCGTACGTGAGGCGGTATCGGTGGGCGGCCTGAGCACGGGGAGCGGGCTATGTGCAGGCGGCCGGGCCACAGGCGGCGTTACCGATCTCGGCGCGTAACTTTGACCGACCTCGGCGGTAATAAGGATCTTCCGGTTTGAGGGTGTGGTGGTTGGGGTCGGGGCTGCGGTGCGGGTGGTCGTTGTCGGTGGGTGGTGTTGGCTTGCGATGATTCTTCGGGGCCGTTGGGATCATCTGGGTGCTGGACTGGGACTGCCGCCATTGACGACGCACGGCGGTGATCTTGGCGCCCTACTCGACAGGCCCCGGGCGCAGACATGAGCGCCCGGGGTGCGGACCTGGCGTGTTTGCCCGCGCGCCCCGGATGACGGTTCGGCACCTCGCGTGACGGTTCGGCACTGGGCGCCAACGCTTCGGCACTTCCGACGACGGTACGTACCCCTACCGTACGAACCGTCGCAAGACGGTACGAATCGCTGACCAGAGCATACGAACCCTTATGCGAAGGTACGAACCGTCGCGTCTACACACAAACTCCCAGGCCAACACACCCTCAAACCGGAAGAGCCGGTAACAGCGACCGACCTCGGCGATGGTTTCGACCGATCTCGGGGAGGAAGGGGTGTAAGGCGGGTGAAAGAGTTGCAGAGGTTGCAGGTTGCGGTTTCGTGTCGTACCCTCAGATGACCCGACCGGCGCCGTCAGGCTTTGGCCGGAACCCACCTCGCCCGCCCAGGCGCGGGCGCGACATGCACAGACGAAGGAGTCACCGTGCGCTTGCATTCCTTGCATACTGGGCGGCTGAAGCGTTCCCGCGCCCTCGGCGCCGTCGCTGCCACCGCCCTGGCCCTGTCCACCGGGGCGATCGGTCTGGCCGCGCAGCCCGCCGTCGCCGTCGCCGACGAGGCCGCACCGGCATCCGTGGCCCTGGTCGGCTCGCTGCAGGATGAACTCGGCTGCGGAGGCGACTGGGACCCCGCCTGTGACGTCACCGAGCTGACCGACGCCGACGGTGACGGCACCTGGGAGTACACCGCCACCGTGCCCGCCGGCGCCTACGAGATCAAGGTCGCCCTGAACGACACCTGGGACACCTCCTACGGCAAGGACGGCGGCGCCGACAACATCCCCCTCACCCTCGCCGGCGACGCCGAACTCACCTTCACCTGGAACCAGGACAGCCACCGCGTCGGGCTCGCCTCCGCCGACCTGACCGGTGACTACACCGACGCCGATGCCGCCCTGGCTGCCGCCCCGGTACGCCAGGGCACCGCTGAGCAGTTCTACTTCGTGCTCACCGACCGCTTCGCCAACGGCGACACCTCCAACGACACCGGCGGGCTCACCGGCGGCAGCGACATCACCGGCCTGGACCCCACCGACAAGGGCTACTACCACGGCGGCGACATCCAGGGCCTGATCGACCACCTGGACTACATCCAAGACCTGGGCACCACCGCCATTTGGCTGACCCCCTCCTTCACCAACCAGCCCGTTCAGGGCAGTGGCGCAGACACCTCCGCCGGCTACCACGGCTACTGGATCACCGACTTCACCTCCATCGACCCGCACCTGGGCGGCAACGAGGCGCTGGCACAGCTGCGCGACGCCCTCCACGCGCGCGGCATGAAGCTGTACCTGGACATCATCACCAACCACACCGCCGACCTCATCAGCTATGAGGAGGGCACCTACTCCTACGTCGAGACCGCCGACGTGCCCTACACCGACGCCGACGGCAACGTCATCGACATCTCCGCCCTGGCCGGTCGGGACGACTTCCCCACCCTCGACGCCGCCACCTCATTCCCCTACACGCCCGTGCGCAACGGCGACGTCATCCCCGAGGCCCTGAACGACGTCACCCTGTACCACAACCGCGGCGACTCCACCTGGACGGGTGAGTCCACCACCATGGGCGACTTCCAGGGCCTGGACGACCTGATGACGGAGAACCCGATCGTCGAGCAGACCTTCGAGGATGTCTACACCGCCTGGATGGACTTCGGCGTGGACGGCTTCCGCATCGACACCGTCAAGCACGTCAACTATGAGTTCTGGGAAGACTGGACCGCCGCCATCGACGCCCACGCCGAGGCCACCAACCCGGACTTCTTCACCTTCGGCGAGGTCTACGACGCCGACGCCACCAAGACCAGCCCCTACGTGCGTGGCACCGGCATGGACGCCACCCTCGACTTCGCCTTCCAGGCCGCCGCCCAGGGCTTCGCCCGGGGCCGGCCGACGACGAACCTGAGCACCTTCTTCGCCACCGACGACTACTACACGACCGACCACTCCAGCATCTACGCCGAGCCCACCTTCCTGGGCAACCACGACATGGGCCGCATCGGCTACCTGCTGGGCGGTGGGTCCGGCAGCGCGGACCTGCTCACCCGCTCCGAACTGGCCCACTCCCTGATGCTGCTGACCCGCGGCCAGCCGGTCATCTACTACGGCGATGAGCAGGGCCTGGCCGGCTCCGGCGGGGACAAGGACGCCCGCCAGGACATGTTCGCCACCCAGGTGGACCAGTACGCGAGTGAGCAGCTCATCGACGGAACCGTCGCCGGCTCCACCGACCGCTACGACACCGACTCCGCGCTGTATAAGCACATCGCCGAGCTCTCCCGGCTGCGGGCCACCACCCCGGCTCTGTCCACCGGCTCCCAGATCGAGCTGTACTCCCAGGACTCCGCCGGCGTATACGCCTTCGCCCGCGTGGACCGCGACGAGAAGATCGAGCACCTGGTCGCCCTGAACAACGCCGGCGAGGACCAGACCGTCACCTTCACCACTCTCACCCCCGGCGCCGCCTACACCCCGCTGTACGGCACCGACAAGGCGGTCACGGCCGACGCCGACGGCACCGTCACGCTCACCGTGCCCGCGATGAGCGCCGTCGTGCTGCGCGCCGACGCCACCGTCGCCGCCGCGGAGAACCCCACGGTCGGCTTCACCACCGCCTATGGGGCGAACCTGTCCGGTAGCACTGCGGAGATCGCCGCCGCCACCACCGCCGACCGCTGGGCGGAGACCACCTTCTCCTACCGGCCGCTCGGCACCGAGGACTGGACCACCGTCGGCACCGCCGAGGACGACACCCCGCGCGTGTACGCGGACCTGTCGGCCGTGCCCACCGGCACCGTCCTGGAGGTGCGGGCGGTAACCACCGACGCCGCCGGCAACCGGGCCGCCGCCTCCACCCTCGCCGTCGTCGGCGCCGACCTGTCCGGCGTGCAGCCGCAGGCCGACCCGGAGGCCCCCATCGACGGCCTCGAGGTCACCATCCCCGGCGACCACAACACCGAGATGGGCTGCATCTCCGACTGGCAGCCCGACTGCGAGCAGGCGCTGCTGGCCCAGGACCCGGTCTCCGGCCTGTACACCGGCACCTTCGACATCCCCGCCGGCACCTGGCAGTACAAGATCGCCATCGGCGGCACCTGGGACGAGAACTACGGTGCCGACGCCGTCGCCGGCGGCGACAACATCTACTACACCACCGACGGCGGGCCGGTCACCTTCTACTACGACGCCCGCACCCACCAGGTGTGGAACGACGCCGAGGCCCCGGCGGTGACCCTGCCCGGCTCCTTCCAGGACGAACTCGGTTGTGAATCCGACTGGGACCCCGCCTGCCTGGCCTCGATCATGCGGCCGAACGGCGACGGGACGTGGACCTTCTCCACCGCGGCACTGCCCACCGGCTCCTATGAGGTGAAGGTCGCCGTCGGCCTGTCCTGGGCGGAGAACTATGGGGTTGACGGTGCCGCGGACGGCGCCAACTACTCCTTCTCCGCCACCGCGGGCAAGAGCGTCGTCTTCACCTATGACGAGTCCTCCCACCTGCTGACCATTGAGGTCGCGGACCCGCCCGTCGCCGGCACCGGCGAGGAGCGCGCCTACTGGGTCGACTCCACCACGCTGGCCTGGCCGGTGAGCCTGCTGCCCGACGGCGTGACCCGTGCGGACGTGGTCGGCGACGACGGCACTCCCGCCGCCGACGCCCCCATCAGCCTGGGCCTGGTCACCTCCCCGGATGGCGGCGCCGCCCTGGCCGACGGGAAAGTGACGGGCGGCACCGAGACGCCGCTGCGCGTGCTCGGCAACCTGTCCGACGACGTCCTGGCCGCGCACCCCAATCTCGCCGACTACATCGCCGTCTCACCGACCGACGCCGACGGCAAGGCCCTGCTGTCCGAGGCGGAGGTCGCCGAGGCCCTCAAGGGCCAGGTGGCCGTGGTCCAGCACGGCGCCGACGGCACCGGCGCGACCGCCTTCACCGGCGTGCAGACCGCCGTCGTCATCGACTCCCTGTACGCCGACGCCGTCGCCGACGCGCCGCTGGGCGTCACCTTCGTGGGTGGCGTCCCCGATTTCGCGCTGTGGGCGCCGACCGCCCAGGCGGTCACCCTGCTGACCTGGGACACGGGCACGGCCACCGGCTCGGCCGCCCTCGTGGACGGCGACCCCGTGCGCACCGCCGCCGTGCGCGGCGACGACGGCCGCTGGACGGTGGACGGCGCCGACGCCGGCATCACCGCCGGCTCCCAGTACCTGTGGGAGGTCAAGGTGTATGCGCCGTCCACCGGGAAGGTGGAGACCAACCTGGTCACCGACCCCTATTCGGTGGGCTTGACCCTGGGCTCGGCGCGGTCGGTCGCCGTCGACCTGTCCGACCCGGACCTGGCCCCCGAGCAGTGGACGTCCACCGCCTCCCCGCTGGTCTCCTCCGACGCGGCCCGCACCATCTACGAGCTGCACGTGCGCGACTTCTCCGCCGCGGACGCCACCGTCCCGGAGGAGTACCGCGGCACCTATAAGGCCTTCACCGTCACCGACTCCGACGGCATGCAGCACCTGGCCGAACTCGCTGACGCGGGCATCGACACCGTCCACCTGCTGCCGACCTTCGACATCGCCTCGATCGAGGAGGACCGCTCCGCCCAGCAGGTGCCGGACATCCCGGCCGACGCCGGCCCGGACTCCACCGAGCAACAGGCCGCCGTGGGAGCGGTCAAGGACGCCGACGCCTACAACTGGGGCTACGACCCCTACCACTACACGACCCCCGAGGGCTCCTACGCCACCGAGGGCAACCAGGACGGCGGCGCCCGCACCTACGAGTTCCGCGAGATGGTCGGCGCCCTGCACGCCACCGGCCTGCAGGTGGTGCTGGATCAGGTCTTCAACCACACGGCCGGTGCCTGCCAGGACACCACCTCGGTGCTGGATCGGGTGGTGCCCGGCTACTACCAGCGGCTGGACGCCAAGGGAGACGTGCTCACCTCCACCTGCTGCCCCAACACCGCCACCGAGAACGCCCTGGCGGAGCGGCTCATGATCGACTCGGTGGTCACCTGGGCGCGCGACTACCACGTCGACGGCTTCCGCTTCGACCTGATGGGCTACCACTCGGTGGACACCATGAACCGGCTGCGCGCCGCCCTGGACGAGCTCACGGTTGCGAAGGACGGCGTGGACGGCTCGGCCATCTACCTGTACGGCGAGGGCTGGAACATGGGGGAGATCGCGGACAACGCGCTGTTCACCACCGCCACCCAGGGCCAGTTGGACGGTACCGGCATCGGCACCTTCAACGACCGGCTGCGCGACGCCGTCCACGGCGGCGGCCCCTTCGACGACGACCCGCGCACCTACCAGGGCTTCGGCACCGGGCTTTACACCGCCCCCAACGGATTGTCCAACAAGACCGAGGAGGAGCAGCTGGCCGACCTCGGCCACGCCACCGACCTGGTCAAACTGGGGCTGGCCGGCAACCTGAAGGACTACTCCTTCACCCAGTCCGACGGGACCGTCAAGCGTGGGGCGGAGGTCGACTACAACGGGCAGGCGGCCGGTTACGCCTCCAGTCCGGAGGAGACGATCAACTACGTGGACGCCCACGACAATGAGACGCTGTACGACCTGGGCGTCTACAAGCTGGCCGCGGACACGTCCATGGCCGACCGGGTGCGCATGAACAGCCTGTCGCTGGCCACCGTGACGCTTGGCCAGTCGCCGTCCTTCTGGGCGGCGGGCACCGAGATGCTGCGCAGCAAGTCGCTGGACCGCGACTCCTACAACTCCGGCGACTACTTCAACGCGATCGACTGGACCGGGCAGGACAACGGCTTCGGCGCCGGGCTGCCCATGGAGTCCTCCAACGGCTCCAAGTGGGACATCCAGCGCCCACTGCTGGCCGACCCCGCGCTCAAGCCCACGGCGGAGGATATTGCCGCCTCCAATGCGCAGATGCTGGACTTCCTGCGGATCCGCACCTCGACGCCGCTGTTCCACCTGGGCTCGGCCGACGCCATCCAGGCCAAGCTCTCCTTCCCGAACTCCGGGACGGACGCGACGGCCGGCGTGATCGACATGCTCATTGACGACACCGTGGGCGACGACGTGGACGCCTCGCTGGCGGGTGTGCTGGTGGTGTTCAACGCCTCCGACACCGAGGTCAGCGAGACGATCACGGACCTGGCCGGGCGGGAGTTCGTGCTGCACCAGGTTCAGGCCGATGGCTCCGACGCCGTCGTCAAGGACTCGACCTTCGACGCGGCCACCGGCACCGCCACCGTCCCGGCGCGCACCGTGGCGGTCTACGTGGAGAAGCAGGCGGGCGGCTCCACCGAGCCGACGGCCGAGCCCACAGCCGCGCCGACCGCAACGGTGGAGCCCACCGTCGTGCCGACGGGCGGGGCCACCGCCTCGCCCACGGTTACCCCGGCTGCGCCCGGAGTCGTCATGCTGTTCCGCGCCGGCGTGGTGGTGACCGTGGTGATCGCGACGGGCCTGTCACTGGCCGCGGTGGCCGCGTTCCTGCTCCGGCGTCTGCGCTTCTGAGCCGTAGCGCGTAACAACGCGGGCGGTGTCCGGGACCGAGTGATTGGTTCCGGGCGCCGCCCGCGTCGTCGCCCGCCGTCTGCTACGCGGGTTGGGCGTTAACAACGCTACTTAACGTTCTGCTGTATACCTCGGAGCCCTTCAGCAGACCGTTAACCGGCGTTGTTAACCCCGAAGTGGCGTTGCAGACGCTGGCCGGCCCCGCCGGCGCCGCGACGCCCGCCGGGACGGCCCCGAAGGCGCTCGCCTCCGTACCGTCCCGGCAGGGTCTGCATGACAGTCTGCGCGGTCGAGGTGTCAGCTCATGCGGTCTCTGCGACTGCGGCGCGCGTTGACGTATGCGCCGAGTGCGAGCAGGGCGAGGCCGCAGACGATCCAGGCGGTCAGTACCCACGGGCTGGCTCCCATGCCGGCGCCGTCGAAGTACGCGGCGGAGCGCAGCCAGGTGCCGGCCGCACCCACCGGCAGCAGCTGCCCGAAGGTTCCCCATCCACTGGGGAGCCACTGCCAGCCGGTGGCGAGGCCGGAGAGCGGGTTCGACACGAACAGCATGAGTACGGCTCCGAGTCCGAAGCCGGCGTAGCCCAGGGTCTCCTGCAGGCCGATCAGAGTCAGGGAGATCGCCGCGATGCCTAGGCTCAGGCCCGCCCACAGCAGCAGGAAGGAGCCGTCGACGGCGCCGAACCAGGTCTGCAGCACGGCGGCGACGCACAGTCCGCCGAGCGCCGCGATTGCGACGGCCCCCAGGGCTCGCCTCCACGGGGAGGTGCGCAGCACCAGGCTCAGGATCACGCCCGAGGCCATGCCGCCGAACACGAGCGGCAGCGCGATGGCGGACAGTCCAACACCGGAGGGGTCGGCTTCCGTCAGCGGGGCGACGTCGGTGACGGTGACCGTCTGCGAGGCGCTCGCCTCCTGCTGCACCTGCAGGAGCGTGGCGGCGTCGGCGCCCTGCGCCTGGGCGGCGGCCACGGCCTGGGCGTCGGACTGCGCCTCCAGCGTGGTCGCGAGATTGGTCAGCAGGGCGGCGTAGGGGCTGCCCGCGCCGGAGGCGGTGACGACCTCTATCTGTTGGCCGGACTCGTCGGCGGTGATGGTGATCCCGCCAATGGCCTCACGGTTCTCAACCGCGCCGGCCACAGCCTCGCCGTCCGCGACGACGGTTACGTCGAAGACCCCGGGTGCGGCGGTATCCAGCTGCGTCAGCAGCTGGTCCTGCACGGCCTGCGGCGCCGAGAGGGCCAGCGGCAGGTCCTGTGCCCCGGAGTTGATGGACGGGGCCAGGAACGCCAGGAGCATGAGGATGATGACGACGGGGATGCCGAGTGTGGCGAGCAGGAGCCCGCGGGTGGAACGCCGCGGGTCCGAGGGTGTGTTGGAAGCCGACGCGGCGGTAGGGGTTAGGGCGGTCATCGGTTGCTCGATTCTGTAAGTGGAGCAATTCGCTCCGGAAGTGATCCGGAGCGTATCGCTCCGGATATAGTCTGGGCAAGTCCGCGGGACCGGCTCGCGGGGGAGAGGAGCATCACCATGCGGGTGGACGCCGTCGCCAACCGGGACTCGATCATCAAGGCGGCCCGGGAGCTGTTCGCCGACGTCGGCGTCGACGTCCCCGTCAGAAGGATTGCCGCGGAGGCGGGAGTCGGGATTGGCACGCTGTACCGGCATTTTCCAGACCGGATGAGTCTGGTGGTCGGGGTCGCCGACGAGGTCTACGAACAACTTGACGCGGCCGCGGGGCGCTGCGAGCAGGCGTGGGACCGTGACCCCGAGGCCGCCTGGGCCGGTTTCGTGCGTGAGGTGGCATCGTTACGACTGGGCCGGCTGCTGACTCAGGTCGGTACCCGCTCCGAGCTGTTCGAGGCCGGCGGACTGGGACCTGCACTGCGCGAGCGCGCCGTCGCGCGCATCTCCGGTTTGCTTCAGGCGGCCCACGCTGCCGGATTGGTGCGTGAGGAGGTGGACCCGGTCCGCTTTCAGATCGGCGTGGTGGAGGTGTCGCGGCCGCTGGGGGCGATCGTCGATGAAATGGCTCCCGGCTGGCAGGACTGGCTGGTCGACGTCTACTTGCGCGGCCTGCGACCCTGAGGGCGAGCGCGCCGTCCGGGCCGCGCCGCTGCGGTGTCTTGACACAGCTTGCTACTCCCCGGAGGCATCGGACTACACTCGGCGCCAACAGGCAGGAAGGTGTTCCTATGGCCATCGTCGTCCCGGTGCATCACGACGCCCCGGTCCGCCACGAGCTCCCCGGCGTCGGAGAGGCCCGCGCCTACTGGGTGGACGAAACCACCCTGGCCTGGCCGGACGACCTGATGCCGGCGATGGTGGACGTCGAGGCGCTGCGCGTGCGCCCACCGGTCGGCACCCCGGCTCACACCCCCGTCACTTTCGGCCTGGTCGCCGCCCCCGCCGGCGGTGCTCGCCTGGTCGACGGCATCCTCGATCCGGGTCCCGAGGGCGAGGAGATCCCCCTGTGCATCCACGGCTCGCTGGAGGACCTGCTCGGTGAGGAGGCCATGGCCGCTCACCCCGCCCTGCGCGGCTACCTGGCCCTGTCCTTGGAGGACGAGTTCGGCGGTCGCCGCGTGGAGCGCGAGGACATCACCATGCTGCTGGCCGGCCAACTCGCAGTCGTCCAGCGCACCGCCGCGTCCACCGGCGGCTGGGTCACGGCCTTCACCGGCGTGCAGATCTGGCCGGTGCTGGACCGCCTGTACGCCGACGCCGCGGCTCGGGACGGCTCGGCGCCCCTCGGCGCCCACATCGCCCCCGACGGCGCCCCCGCCTTCGCCCTGTGGGCCCCGACCGCCGTCGACGTCACCCTGCTCGCCTGGCCCACCGGCGACCCCACGGGCTCCGTCCCGCTGGTCGACGGCGATCCGATTCGCGTGCCCGCATACCGCGCCGAGGCCGAGTCCTGGGACGGCCGCTGGGAAGTGGACGCGAGCAGTTCTCGTGCCGCGGGCATCGACGCCGGCTCCCAGTACTTATGGGAGGTACGCGTGTACGTCCCCGCCACCGGGGCGATTGAGACGAACCTGGTTACCGACCCGTACTCGCGGGCACTGACCGTCGACTCGCGCCGGAGCGTCGTCGTCGACCTGGGGCAGCGCGCCCTCAAACCGTCCGCCTGGCGGGAGAACCTCAGCCCCATCGTCACCAATGACGCGGCCCGCGCCATCTACGAGCTGCACGTGCGCGATTTCTCCGCCGCCGACACCTCCGTCCCCGAGGAGCTGCGCGGCACCTATGCCGCCTTCACGCTCGCCTCCGACGGCACCCGCCACCTGCGCAGTCTCGCGGCCGCCGGTATCGACACCCTGCACCTGCTGCCCACCTTCGACTTCTGCTCCGTGCCCGAGGACCGTTCCGCCCAGCACAACCCCGAGATTCCCGCCGACGCCTCCCCGGCCTCCCGGCGCCCCCAGGCCGCCGTCACCGCCGTCGGCGACTCCGACCCCTACAACTGGGGCTACGACCCCTGGCACTGGCTGGCTCCCGAGGGCTCCTATGCGCGTGCGGGCTGCCAGGACGGCGGGGCGCGCGTGCGCGAGTTCCGGGAGATGGTCGGCGCGATCCACGGCATGGGTCTGCAGGTGGTGCTCGATCAGGTCTTCAACCACACCGGGGCCTCCGGGCAGGATCCTCACAGCGTGCTCGACCGGATCGTCCCCGGCTACTACCACCGCCTCGACGCCGCCGGGAACGTGGAGATGTCCACCTGCTGCAACAACATCGCCACCGAGCACCGGATGGCCGAGCGGCTCATGATCGACGCCTGCGTGTCCTGGGTGGTCGACTACCGGGTGGACGGCTTCCGCTTCGACCTGATGGGCTACCACTCGCTTGAGACCATGGCCCGGCTCCAGGACGCGCTGGCGGAGGTTGCGGACGACGCCGTCGGCCACCCTATCTACCTGTACGGCGAGGGCTGGAACATGGGGGAGGTGGCGGACAATGCGCTGTTCACTCAGGCCACCCAGGGGCAGGTCGGCGCGCTCGGCATTGGCACCTTCAATGACCGCGTCCGTGACGCCGTCCATGGACGCGGCGCGGACACCGACCCGCGGGTGCCGCAGGGCCTGGGCAACGGCGAGCTGACCGACCCCAACGGCTTTGACGACCGCTCCGAGGAGACTCTGCGGAACGACCTCGCCTGGCGCGCCGACCTGGTGCGCCTGGCCCTGGCCGGGAACCTGCGGGACTTCGAGCTGCCCGGTCCCGACGGGCAATGGGTCAGGGGGGAGGAGATCCGCTACGGCGAGGAACCCGCCGCCTACGGGCTCGCCCCCAGCGATTCCATCAACTACGTCGACGCCCACGACGACGAGACCCTGTTCGACCGGCTCGCCTACAAGCTGCCGCTCGGTACCCCCATGGCCGAGCGCATCCGCATGAACACGCTGTGCCTGGCCACCGTCACGCTCGGGCAGTCCCCCTGCTTCTGGGCGGCGGGCACCGAGCTGTTGCGCAGCAAGTCGTTGGACACCGACTCCTACAACTCCGGCGACCACTTCAACGCCATCGACTGGACCGGGCGCGACAACGGTTGGGGTCGGGGGCTGCCGCCCGCCGCCCGCAACTTCGACACCTGGGTGGTGCAGGCCGGCATCCTCATGCACGAGGATCTGCGTCCCACCGCCGCGGATATTGCCGCCGCTCAGGAGCAGGCCCTCGACCTGTTGCGGCTGCGGCGCTCCAGTCGGCTGTTCTCCCTGGGGACGGCCGCGCTCATCCGCGAGCGCGTCTCGTTCCCTACCGCCGACGACGCCGCCCCGGGGCTGGTAATCATGCTGATCGACGACGGCGCCGGGGACAGCGACATTGACCCCGACCTCGACGGGCTGCTGGTGGTCTTCAACCCGGAACCCGGCACCGTCAAGCAGCGGGTCGACGCGCTGATGGATCGCTACTTCGAGTTGAGCGACATCCAGATGGAGGGCGCCGACCCGATCGTCAAGGACACCCGCTTCGACGCCAACACCGGCGTCATCACCGTCCCCGGCCGCACCGTCGCCGTCCTCTGCGAGCGCTGACAGTCGCTCACCGTGCCCCCTCGCCGAGATCGGTCGATATAACCATCGAGATCGGTCGACGTTACCGTCGAGATCGGTCGATATGGCGTTGCGCGGTGAGTCGGTATTCCCTATCCGTGACGGAGTACCTGCTGTTGCAGATGAACAGTCGGACAGTATCAGTTGCTGCTGAGTCTTTGATGCAGGGAACGAAGGGTCGCAACCAGCGCTGGCACGTCACGCTGAACGGTCGCTGACACGATGGTTGGATCGACTTGCAGGTAGCCGTGAGCAATGCGATTGCGCATTCCTCTTAGGAGGTGCCATTCCCCTTGGGCTGCCTCATCTCGTAGACGGGGTGGGAGCGCGCCGAACGCCTCAATGCCTGCAGCCAGGCGGAGCGATATCGCGTCAAGAGTCATGGGGTCGGTGATATCACGCTGAGCGTAGGCCTGTGCGGCTTCAAAGTGGTAGAGGGCTTCATCGATGAGCTCAAGCGGCGTGCGACTCGTGGGAGTCATAGGGGGACCGCCTCTCGGAGAACGCGATCGCGCATATAGGGGGCGACAGCGGAGTCGGGGACAAGGTCGACGCTGGTCCCCAGGATAGTTTCAAGGCGGGCCTCGAGCCGCTCCAATTCCATGAGGCTCATGGGGTGATCCATTTGAAAAAGCAGGTCGATATCTGAATCCTGGTGGTCTTTGCCGGTGGCTACCGAACCGAAAACCCTCACGTTGGAGCCCCCGGCCTCCTTGATGCACTTGGTCACCTCGGCGCGACGCGCACGCAAGCAACGAGCAAGCGGAGTTGTCCCATGAAAGTGGAGGAGGCGCGACACCTCGGGTTGAGAACGACCGATTTGGGTGGCGATCTCGGTTTGCGTCATGCCTGCGCGATGGGCGGCACGTACTGCAGAGACCAGACGCGCGCGCGCTTCGCGCACGTCCGCGTCGGTTTTCCGCGCGATTGTTGCGAGTTCGGAGGCAGAAGAAGGTGCCGCCATGGGCTAAGTATAGCAACTCTTATGCACGAAGGTGAACCGAATGCGTGTGGCCCGCCCGCGCTCGAGTGGTGGTTGCTGAGGCATCAGTTGTCGGAGCGGAGCTTGGCGCGCAGGTCGTCCCAGTAGGCCAGGCGCTCACGGATGCGGCGCTCCTGCCCGTTGGCGGTGGGCTCGTACAGGCGCTCGCGCCGCTCGCGCGGCGGCAGGCCCTCCGGCATGTAGTCGGCGCCGGAGAAGCCCTCGGGGGTGTCCGGGTCGTACTGGTAGCCCTCGCCGTAGCCGAGCTCCTTCATCAGCCGGGTGGGCGCGTTGAGTATGTGTGCCGGCGGCATGAGTGAACCGGTTTGCCGCGCCAGCCTCATCGCCCGCCCCAGGCCCCGGTAGACGCTGATCGACTTCGGCGCCGTCGCCAGGTAGACGACCGCCTGAGCGATGGCGAGCTCGCCCTCCGGGGAGCCGAGCCGCTCGTAGGTGTCCCAGGCGGCCAGCGTCATCTGCAGCGCGCCGGGATCGGCCATGCCGACGTCCTCGGAGGCGAAGCGCACCAGCCGCCGCGCAATGTAGAGCGGATCCTCCCCGCCGGCCAGCATGCGCGCCAACCAGTACAGGGCGGCGTCCGGGTCGGAGCCGCGCATGGACTTGTGCAGCGCGGAGATGAGGTTGTAGTGCTCCTCGGAGGACTTGTCGTACAGGGGCGCCCGGGAGGCGACGACGGCGGCCAGCGCCTCCTCATCGAGTGCGGCGGGCTCGGTGGGGGCGGGTCCCGTGGGCGTATCGGCGCCCGTGTCGGGGGTCGCCCCCTGGGAGTCCGCGTAACCGACCACCTGCTCGACCATGCCCAGCAGGTAGCGCCCATCGCCGTCGGCCATGGTCAGCAGCGCGCGACGGGCGCCGTCGGTCAGCGGCAGTCGCCGACCGAGCAGCGCCTCGGCGCGGGCAAGGAGTTCGGCCAGGGCGTCGTCGTCGAGGCGGTGCAGCACCAGTACCTGGCAGCGGGACAGCAGGGCCCCGTTGAGTTCGAAGCTGGGGTTCTCGGTGGTGGCGCCCACGAGCACCACGGTGCCGTCTTCGACGTACGGCAGGAAGGAGTCCTGCTGGGCGCGGTTGAAGCGGTGGATCTCGTCGACGAACAGCAGCGTGCCCTGGCCGACCTCGCGGCGGCGCGCGGCGGCGGCGAAAACCTTGCGCAGGTCGGCCACGCCGGAGAAGGTGGCCGACACCTGCTCGAACACCAGGCCGGTGCGGTCCGCCAGCAGCCGGGCGATCGTCGTCTTCCCGCAGCCGGGTGGGCCCCACAGGATGATCGAGGCCAGGCGTCCGGCGGCGACCATCCGCCCCAGCGGCGCATCCGCGGCCAACAGGTGGTCCTGCCCGACGACGTCGTCGAGTGTGCGCGGCCGCAGCCGGTCCGCCAGCGGGCGAGTGGGGTCGTCGACGATCGGGCCGCCGGCGTCGGCCGCGGCGTCGAAGAGCGAGGGCGCGTCCTGCGGGGTCATGGCACCAGGCTACGGGGCCAGCCCGACACCGGGCACGGCTACTGGGCTCGTCTCACCTCCCAGGCGGTGAGACCGGTGGGGCTCGTCACGGCGTCCAGAGCGATTTCGATGGCGCCGATCGATGCGGCGTCGGAACCGAGTTCTCCGGAGACGATACGCGGGCGGTCATCGCGCAGGCACCGCATGAGGCCGCTCGCCAGGGCGGCCTCAAAGGCCTTTGGCGAACGTGAACGCAGAAGCGGGCCGATTCCGCCGAGTGTGACGATGTCGGGGTCGGTGGTGTTGATCAATCCGGCTAAGCCTCGTCCAAGGCTCGCCGCGGCGGCTTCAATGACGGGAACATCGTGGGGAGCGGCCTGGGTGATGGCGGCCTCGACGGTGGCCGTAGCGGAGTCGCTCAGTCCTAGTGTCCGGGACAGCGCGCCTGTACCCAGTGCGGTGTCCCAGCAGCCGCGTGCCCCGCAGCCGCAGACCGCATCCGGGTCGCCGAAAGGAAGATGGCCTATCTCCATGGCTAGGCCGGTCGCCCCGAGTACGGGGGTTCCGTTAAGGACGAGTCCTCCGCCAACACCGTTGAGCACGGTTACGTGTAAGGCGCTGCGCCCGTCGCGAGCGGCGCCGCGGCGCGACTCCGCCAGGGCCTCGCAGGTGCCGTCATTGGTGACGAACAGTTCGGCGCCCGGCACGGTCAACGGTGCGAGGCTCGTCCGCTGCCAGTCCAGGACCGAGGATTGGACGATGTTTCCGTCGCGGACGGTCGCGGCGATGGCCACGGACACAGCCTGCACTCTGCCGGGATGGTGCTCGACCACCGCGTCTGAAGCTTGACGGAGCGGGGCGAGTACGCTCCGGGGGCTGTTCCCGTTGTGTGAGCCCGATGCGACGGTGGCGGGTCGGCCGTCCACGCCAGCGGTGGATACGCGCCAATCGGTGGCGCCGATCTCGATCGCAAGGACGAGTGGACCGTGGGGATGCGCAGTGAGTGCAGCCGTGGGGCGGCCGCGCCCGTGCGGAACGGCTTCTCCTTCGTCGAGGAGTTCTGCCTGACGCATCCTCGTCACGAGATCGGCCGCTGTTCCGCTGGAGATACCGAGGTGGTGAGCGACCCGCGCACGGGTGATGCCCGGGTTCTTGCGCACCAGCGCGCAGACGTCGGCCGCAAGCGTCCAGCGGAGTTGATCGGCAGTGGTGCGTCGTGATGCCACGGGGCCTCCCTCTAGTTTTTTACTCGGCGTACGAGTTTAATGGATGTATGACTTCACTCATGCATCATCTTGCCTCCTGTCGCGCCCTCCTGTTCGACATGGATGGAACCTTGATTGACTCCAACGATGCCGTCGAGTCCGCATGGACGGCCTGGGCGCGGGACAATCATCTTGATCCGGCCGCCGTGCTGGCAGTGTGTCATGGTCCGGATGCGGCAACGACCGTCAGGCGGTTTCTGCCGGACATATCTGCTGCGGAGGTGGACGAGCATGTGGCGGCACATCTGGAGCGCGAGTGCGCGGACACTTCTGGTGTGCGTCCGGCCCCAGGTGCCCTACGGCTAGTCGCGTGGATGCAGGAGAACGGCATTCCTTGGGCGGTGGTCACTAACGCTTATCGGCGACTGGCGCTTGCGCGACTTGGTGCCGCCGGCATTCACCCTCCGGACATCGTCGCCTTTGATGACGTCGTGCGCGGCAAGCCGGACCCTGAGGGTTATCTGCTGGGGGCGCGACGCCTGAGTGTCGAGCCGCGGCAGGTGGCTGGAGTAGAGGATTCTGAGTCCGGGCTAGCGGCGGCGCGTGCTGCGGGCATGGTCGTAGTCAGCGTTGGCGGAGCGCGGCCGGCCGATGTCGTGTGTCGCGACTTGAATGAGTTGCGTCAACTGCTGGCCGATGCCGCGACGCGCCGCTGCTCATAACTGCACGCGCGAGCTCTCGATGAGGAGAGTGTTACTGCGGTGGTAGGGGGTGGGGTGTGGCGATGCAGTGGCACGGAATGCACCACTTTAGGAGCCTGCCCGGTAGTGAGCGCTCGGTGATTCGGCGGAATCAGGTCGTTTCTGTCAGCGTGGTGCGCGCGATGTGATTGAAAGTGGTGCATCTGGTGACAGGCGTGGGCCTGCGGGTGGGTGGCGGCAGGGGAAGGAGCTTGCCTCCCGTCAAAAAATAGCTATCATATTGCTATAGCTGCTGCGGGAGTCGGGAGGGGTTCGCCTCCGCCGCAGCGGTTCGAACCGGAGGTCATCATGTCCGCGGCGCCCCACGCCCCCATCGCCCAGCAGGAGTCCGGCGTCGTCAAGGGGCGAGTCGACATCGCTGAGCGTCCCGCCATCAGCGCCGGATCCGGTGCGGCCTTCCTGGTGCTGCTCCTGCTGCTGGGGATATTCGGCCTGTCTATAGCCGCCTTCATCACCGGCGCCATCGCCGCGGATCAGGGTGAACCGGGTGGGGTGTCGCGCCTGGTCGTAGGCTCGGTGGGCCTGGCCATCCCGCTGCTGTTGTTTTCCTCCTTCGTCATCGTGGCCCCGGGACAGACCAGCGTGCGCCAGTTCTTCGGCCGCTACGTCGGCACCGTGCGCCGCACCGGCCTGGTCCTGGTGCCGCCGCTGACGTCCGGCAAGAAGGTGTCCATCAAGGTCCACAACTTCGAGACCAACGAGATCAAGGTCAACGATCTTGACGGCAACCCCGTGGAGATCGCGGCCATTGTTGTTTGGCAGGTGGCCGACACGGCGCGCGCGGTCTTCGCCGTCGAGGAGTACGAGGCCTTCATCAAGGCACAGGCGGAGTCGGCGCTGCGGCACGTGGCCACCACCCACCCTTACGACGAGCCCGGCCCCGGCGAGACCTCCCTGCGCGGCGGCACCGACCTGGTCTCCGCCGAGTTGGCCGAGGAGGTGGCTGCGCGCGTGGCGATCGCCGGGTTGGAGATCATCGAGGTGCGTATCTCCTCCCTCGCCTACGCCCCGGAGATCGCCCAGGCGATGCTGCAGCGGCAGCAGGCCGGGGCTGTCATTGCCGCCCGCGAGCAGATCGTGGAGGGCGCGGTCACCATGGTGGACCAGGCCCTAAAGCGCCTGGAGGCGGACGACATCGTCTCCATGGACGACGAGCGCCGGGCGCAGATGGTCTCCAACCTGCTGGTGGTGCTCTGCTCCGACCAGCGCACGCAGCCAGTCGTCAACACCGGCTCCCTGTACGCCTGAGGTCGGTCGGCTCGGTGACGGAGGGCGCCGATGACGGGCGGTAAGCGCAAACAGGTCCTGCTGCGCCTCGACCCGGCGGTCCACGCGGCCATCGCCAAGTGGGCCGCCGACGACCTGCGCTCGGTCAATGCGCAGATCGAGATCATCCTGCGCCGCGCGCTCGACGACGCCGGCCGGGGCGTAAAGGCCGCTCCCATGCGGGGTAGGGGCCGGCCCCGGAAGGACGTGGAGGGCGCCGACGGCGCCCGGGATGGCGATGGTGCGAGTTCTGTCGGGGCAGATGGTAGGTAACGCTGCGGTGATGGGATCGATGAGGGCTCTCGTGGAGGGGCCGCTGTTTTGTGGGGGTCATACCGGTCGACTGACGGGACGTAGTCCGGATGTGTGGTCGGGGTGTCCGGATCTATGACAAACGGGTCCGGCGATGTCGGTCGCTGCGGACGAATCGTTGGAATCATGCGGGCGCCGGATCGGGTCTGGCGGGCGTCAACGGTCGTTTGTCATAGATTTGGACACTGTGTCTCCGGACAGGCGACTCGCAGGCCGGCGGGAATCGGAGGGCAGTCGTCGACGCGTCATTTGAACCGACCTCGGCACGTAACTTCTACCGACCTCGGCGGGAGGGGGAGGCTGCGTAGGACAGATGGGCGGCGAGGTAACGGGCAGTGACGCTGCTGGTTGCGTCTGCGGGGAAGACGCCGTCCGTGTTCGCGTTCCGCTCTGCTGCGGCGGCCAGCTGCTCCGGGGTGCCGGCGGCGACCACGCGGCCGCCCGCCTCGCCGCCGCCCGGGCCCATGTCGATGACCCAGTCGGCGTTGGCGATCATGTCCAGGTCGTGCTCGATGACCACCACGCTTGCGCCCCGCTCCACCAGCCGGTCCAGTACCCCCAGCAGCACGCGCACGTCCAGCGGGTGCAGGCCGATGCTCGGCTCGTCGAGCACGAACACCGTGCCGTGCTGGTCGCGGCCCAGGTCGGCCGAGAGCTTCAACCGCTGCGCCTCGCCGCCGGACAGGGCCGTCGTCGTCTCCCCGAGCGTCAGGTAACCCAGTCCCAGCTCGGACAGCAGGCGCAGGTGGCGGCGCACCCTGGGCAGGTCGGCACAGACCCGTTCGGCCTGGTCCACCGTCAGCGCCAGTAGCTCCGGCAGGGACAGTCCCGCGTCATCCCGGCCGTCGTCGTCCCCGTTTGTCTGGTGGCCATCGCCCCCGTCGGCCTGCCGGTCGCCCGCCGCCCGGGCGCCTGCGGCCCCGCCGCCCGGCACTCGGCGGATTTCACGCGCCGCCTCGCCGTAGCGGGAGCCGCCGCACTGGGGGCAGACGATGTCGACGTCGGGCAGGAACTGCACGTCCAGGACGATCTGGCCGGTCCCGTCGCAGTGATCGCAGCGCAGCGAGCCGGTGTTGTAGGAGAAGTCGCCGGCCTTCAACCCCGCCTGGCGCGCGGCCGGGGTGCGCGCGTACACGCGCCGCAGCTCGTCCATGACCCCGGAGTAGGT
Organism: Actinomyces glycerinitolerans; assembly: GCF_900098745.1. Taxonomy (GTDB): domain Bacteria; phylum Actinomycetota; class Actinomycetes; order Actinomycetales; family Actinomycetaceae; genus Actinomyces; species Actinomyces glycerinitolerans. The sequence continues at coordinate 18,079 of NZ_FQTT01000002.1, read as the reverse complement.
GGCCACGGTTGAGCGGACGTTCGTGCCGATGGGGGAGGCGTCGACGACGACCACTCGCTGTGTCTGCTCGGTCTGGATGGAGGTGGCCGGGGCGGGTAGGGGGGCGTCGTCGGCGAGCGCGCGCAGCGCCGGCACCAGTGACTCCAGCACCAGGGTGGTCTTGCCGGAGCCGGACACGCCGGTCACGGCGGTGAGCCGCTGCTCGGGGATGGCGACGTCGAGCGCGTGGACCGTATGGATCGGTGCGGTCTCCAGGTGGATGGCGCCGTGGGCGAAGGCCTCGGCGGCCTCGGCGCGCTCGCGGCATACGACCTCCGCCCGGCCGGTGATGAACGGGGCGATGCGGCTGGCCGGGTCGGCAACCGCCCGCTCCACCGGCGCGTTGACCACGATCTCGCCACCCGCCTGCCCCGAGCCCGGACCGATCTCCAGCAACCAGTCGGCCTCGCGCAGCAGGGCGACGTCGTGATCGACCACCAGCACCGAGTTGCCGTCCGCCAGCAGGTCGCGCACCACGCCGGTCAGACCGTCCAGGTTGGCCGGGTGCAGGCCTATGCTCGGCTCGTCGAGCACGTAGAGCACCCCGGTGGTGCGGTTGCGTACGGCCCGGGCCAGCTGGACGCGCTGCCGCTCCCCGGTGGACAGGGTGGAGGAGGCCCGGTCCAGGCTCAGGTAGCCCAGGCCCAGATCCAGCAGGCGGCGGGCGGTGACGGTCAGCTCGTCGACGATCTGCCGGGCCATGGCCACCAGCTCCTCCGGCATGGTGTCGGGGATGCCGGCCACCCACTCCACTAGCTCGCCCAGCGGGAGCCGGCAGGCCTCGTCCAGGCCGATGCCGCTCACCTTGGTGGAGCGCACCGCCTCCGACAGGCGGGAGCCGCCGCAGTCCGGGCAGACGGCCTCGTGGAGGAACTTCTCCACCCGCTTCATGCCCCGCTCGTCCTTCACCTTGGACAGGGCGTTCTCCACCGTGTGCACCGCGCTGTAGTAGGTGAAGTCCATCTCCGCGGCGACGTCGGTCTTCTCGTTGACGTAGAGGATGTGCTTCTTCTCGGCGGGGCCGTGGAACACGATCTCCCGCTCCTGCTCCGTCAGCTCGCGGAACGGCACATCCGTGCGCACGCCCATCTCGCGGGCCACGTCCTTCATGAGCGACCACATCAGGTTCTGCCAGGGGGCGACGGCGCCCTCATCGATGGACAGCGACTCGTCGGGCACCAGGCTCGCCTCGTCCACGGTGCGCACGACGCCGGTGCCCTCGCAGCGGGGGCAGGCGCCCTCGGAGTTGAAGGCCATCATCTCGGCGCCCGGACCGTAGAACTCCACCCCGCAGGTGGCGCAGGTGGTGGGGACCTCGAGGGCGACGTCGGTGCTGGGCGCATTGGGGTGGCCGTTGGGGCAGCAGTGCGAACCTAGGCGCGAGTAGGCCAGGCGCAGCGAGTTGAGCACCTCGGTGGAGGTGCCGAAGGTGGAGCGCACGCCGGGTACGGGCGGACGCTGGTGCAGGGCCAGGGCGGCGGGGACGTGGAGGACCTCGTCGACGTCGGGGCGGGCCGCCTGCGTCAGGCGCCGGCGCGTGTAGGTGGACAGCGACTCCAGGTAGCGGCGGGCGCCCTCCGCGTAGAGCACCCCCAGGGCCAGGGAGGACTTGCCCGACCCGGACACGCCCGCCACCGTCACCAGTTTCCCCAGCGGCACCTCGACGTCGATGTTCTTGAGGTTGTGCACGCGGGCGCCGCGCACACTGATGGTGGTTGGGCTGGACGGGGCAGTGCTGGCGGGTGCGGTGGCTGGCATGGGGCTCAGGCTACGTCGAGGCGCCGACACAAACACGCCGCAGCGTAATAGCATTCCTGCTATACACTTTGAGCATGAGGCGCTTCAACATTGATGCGGCGCCCGAGCTCATCCGTGCCGCACGACGTGACGCGGGGTTGACGCAGACCCAGTTGGCTGAACGTGCTGGCCTGCGGCAGCCGAGTCTGGCCCAGATGGAGTCGGGCAGGCGTTCCGTCTCCGACGAAATGTTGGAACGCGTCCTGCGTGCGGCCGACTACCGTCCGTCCATTCCGCTCGCCGCACACGCCGATGAGATCAGCGCCAGTGCCAGGGCTCACGGCTTCGCGAATCCGCGGGTGTTCGGCTCAGCGTTGCGCGGTGAGGACACCTTCGACTCCGATATTGATCTGCTGGTCACGCCCGCCCCCGGCACCGACCTGTTCGATCTGGCCCTTTTCGCCGCCGAGGTTGAGGAGCTCACGGGATTCCCGGTCGAGGCGGTGGCTGATACCTCGGTGCCCGATGCCCTCAAGAGCGCCGTCCGAGAGGCGGTGCCGCTGTGAACGACGCCGTCAGTCGATGAATGATGACCTGTTCTGGGCGGCGGTGACACAGAGGGTGCCGGAGATCCTGGACCGACTGATCGAGGAGTCGGCAGGGCCGGAGGAACGCTGACGGGCAAACGGCTCGTGGGGCGCCGCCCCCGCTCGAGCCAGAGCCGGCTGCCACCGCCGTCCGAGATGGCTGCGGGGTGTGGGCCAGAATGGGACCGATTAATGTCGGCGGCCGCGCCTATCCTGGCCCCGATGCCGCCCACACTGCCCGCTGCCTTCACTGCCGCCACGCGCGCCTGGTTCGACGCCGCCTTCCCGGCCGGCCCGACGCCGGTGCAGCGGCGCGCCTGGGAGGCGATCGGCCGCGGCGAGAACGCCCTGGTCATCGCCCCCACCGGCTCGGGCAAGACCCTGGCGGCCTTCCTGTCCGCCATCGACCGCCTCGCCCGTCCCGTGGCGCAGGTGGCCCAGGGCGATGAGCCCGCCCTCGGCGACGCCGCCCCGGCCGGTGCCATCCCGGCCGACCGCCGCCGCACTCGGCAGCCGCGCGGGCGCGGGGTGCGGGTCCTGTACATCTCCCCGCTCAAGGCCCTCGGCGCCGATGTGGAACGCAACCTGCGTCGTCCCCTGGCCGGCATCACCGCGGCCTCCGCGGAACTGGGCGTGCCCGCGGCACCGCTCGCCGTCGGCATGCGCACGGGAGACACCACCCCGGCCGAGCGGCGCCGCCTGCGCACCAGCCCGCCGGACATCCTCATCACCACCCCGGAGTCGCTGTACCTGATGCTCACCAGCGCGGTGCGCGAGACGCTGCGCACCGTGGACACCGTGATCGTCGACGAGATCCACTCCTTCGCCGGCCAGAAGCGCGGCACCCACCTGGCTCTGTCCCTGGAGCGGCTGGACGACCTGTTGCCCCGCCCCGCTCAACGCATCGGCCTGTCCGCGACGGTCCGCCCACCCGAGGAGATCGCCCGCTTCCTGGGCGGCCCCCACCCGGTCGGCATCATCGCCGACGACGACGCCCACGCCACTCCCGATGTGACCGTCGCCGTGCCCGTGACGGACATGGCCCGCGTCCCGGCCACGCTCGACCGCCACGAGCGCGCCCTGCGGGGTGCGCCCGGCCGTGGGGGCCCGGACGGAGGGACGGGAATCGGCCGTGGCCCAGGCGGAGGGGTGCGGGCAGGCGGCACTCGCCCGGACGGCCCGACCGGTGCCGCTGGCGGCAGAAGCAGTCGGCAGGCCTGGCGCAGCGATCGGGCCCTGCGTGCCGCCATGGCAGGCGAGATCGCCGGCACCGGAGGATCCGCCGGCGCGGGCGCCCCGGCCCGCATGACGGCCTCCATCTGGCCGCATATCGAGCACGCCCTGCTGCAGCAGGTCCTCACCCACCGCACCACGCTGATCTTCGTCAACTCCCGGGGCGTGTGCGAGCGCCTGACCGCGCACCTGAACGAGGCCTACGCCGCCCATCTGGCCGAACGAGGCGCCGCGTCCGCCCCCGAGCCCGTCCGCCACCACGAGTCCTGGGAGATGGGCGCCTCCCAGCACACCCGGCCCCTGCCGGCCGACGCCCCGGTGATCGCCAAGGCCCACCACGGCTCGGTATCCAAGGAGCAGCGCCGCCTGGTCGAGGAGGAGCTCAAGTCCGGCGAGCTGCGCTGCGTGGTGGCCACCGCCTCCCTGGAACTCGGCATCGACATGGGTTCCATCGACCTGGTCCTCCAGGTGGCGCCCCCACCGTCGGTCGCCGCCGGATTGCAGCGCGTCGGCCGGGCCGAGCACCGCGTCGGCGGGCGGCCCCGCGGGGTCATCTACCCGATCGAACGCACCCAGCTCGTGGACGCGGCCGTCGTGGCCGAGGGCATGCGCGCCGGCAGCATTGAACGCACCGCGCTGGTGTCCAACGCGCTGGACGTGCTCGCCCAGCAGACGGTGGCCGCCGTCGCCGTCGAGGACCGCACCGCCGACGACTGGTACGCCACCGTCACCCGCGCCGCCCCGTACCGGGACCTGCCCCGCACCGCCTTCGACTCCGTGCTGGAACTGCTCGCCGGCGGCTACGCCTCCGCCGACTTGAGCGACTTCTCCCCACGGATCATCTGGGACCGGTCCACCGGCGCACTCACCGCCCGCCCCAATGCCCAGCGCCTGGCCGTCGCCGCCTCCGGCACCATCCCCGACCGCGGCATGTTCCCGGTGATGCTGCCCGAGGGCGACGCCGCCACCGGCCGCCGCCGCGTGGGGGAGCTGGATGAGGAGATGGTCAACGAGTCCAGCGTCGGGGACGTGATCACCCTGGGTACCGCCTCCTGGCGCATCCGCGAGATCGGGGCGGACCGCGTCGTCGTCGACCCCGCCCCCGGCCGCAGCGCCCGGCTGCCCTTCTGGCGCGGGGAGGGGACTGGCCGCCCGGCCGCCACCGGTGCCGCGAAGGGCGCCTTCCTGCGGCAGGCGGCCGCGGCCCTGGGCGACGGCGGCTTCGGGGACCCGCCCCAGCCGGAACTGACCGACCGCCTGCACCGCGCCGGCATGGACGCCGGCGCGCAGGCCAACCTGGTGGCGCTGCTGCGCGAGCAGCGGGCGGCGACCGGCGTCGTCCCCTCCGATACCGACCTGGTGCTGGAGCGGTGCCGGGACGAGTCCGACAACTGGCGACTGATCCTGCACAGCCCACTCGGCCGCCGCGTGCACGAGCCCTGGGCCATGGCAATCAAGGAGCGGGCCCGCCGCATGCTGGGGATCGACCCGCAGATCGTCACCGCCGACGACGGCATATTGCTGCAGACCCCGCCCACCGAGCAGCCGCCGGGCGCGGAGCTGTTCGTTTTCGACGCCGCCGAGCTCGAGCAGCTGGTGCGCACCCGGGTGGACCAGACCGCCGTGTTCGCCGCCCGCTTCCGCGAGTGCGCCGCCCGCGCGCTGCTCATGCCCTCCGCGCGCCCCGGCCGCCGCACCCCGCTGTGGCTCCAGCGGCTGAAGGCCGGTCAGCTCCAGGAGGCCTCCCGGCGCTTCCCGAGCTTCCCTGTGCTGGTGGAAGCGGCCCGCGAGTGTCTGCAGGACGTGTGGGACCTGCCCGCCCTGCGCGCCCTCATGGAGCGGCTCGCCGCCGGGCGCGCGCGTGTGGTCGAGGCGGTCACGCAGGTGCCCTCGCCCTTCGCCGGGCCGCTGCTGTTCGGCTACACCGGCACCTTCCTGTACCAGTACGACCTCCCGCACGCCGAGCGCCGCGCCCAGCTGCTCTCCCTGGATCCCGACGCCGTGGCCGAGCTTGTGGGCGACGGCGGCATCGCCGACCTGCTGGATGAGGAGGTCATGGCGCAGGTCGAATCCGAGCTGCAGCACCTGGCACCCGGGCGGCAAGCGCGGGCCGACGCCGAGGGGCTGGCCGACCTGCTGCGTGAACTCGGCCCGCTGTCGGCGGGGGAGTTGGCCGCCCGCTGCCGGGGCGACGACGGCGAATCGGCGGTGCACGGGCAGGCTGAGACTGCTGCCGCGGGCGAGGATGCGGACGCCGGCGGCGTCGATGCCGCTGGTGGTGCCGCGGGAGGGGACGAGGCCGCCGCTGATGTTGGGGGCGGGGCCCCTAAGGGAGTGCGCGTGGGGCTCACGGCGCTGGAACGGGCGCGGCGCGCCTTCCCCGTGCGCGTGGGCGGACGCGAGTGCTGGGCGCGCGCGGAGGACGCGGCCGCCCTGCGCGACGCCCTCGGGGCCCAGGTGCCCGACTGGGCGGTGCGGCCCGCTGTGACAACGTCGACCGCACCGGTTGAGCCGGCTGCCGGGCAGGCGGAATCGGGTGTTGAATCGCCCGCCGTCGGCGTCGCGGGGATTTTGGGTGCTCCCGCGGTCGCTGCGGAGGCTTCGGCACCCCGTGGGGCGCTGGCCGACCTGGTGCTGCGCCACGCCCGCACCCATGCTGAGGTGACCGCCGAGGCGGTGGCCGGGGCCTTCGGCCTGGGCGCTTCCGTGGCCGCGGATGCGCTGACGGCGCTGGCCGATGAGGGCGCGCTCATGCGTCTGCGTCTGAGCGGCGGCGCGCAGGTCCGTTGGATGGCACCTGAGGTGTTCACCCGGGTGCGCAACCGCTCCCTGGCGAAGGCGCGGGCCGCCGTCGAGCCGGTGCCGCCCGCGGCCCTGCAGCGGCTCGTGCTGGAGCGCGCCGGTATCACTGCGCGTGCGGAGGAGGCGGGTGCCGCGTCAGCGGCGGCGGGTTCGCCGGGAGCGCAGGGTTCGCCGGGAGCGCCCGGTACCACCGGCGGCAGTGGCGCATTCGGCGTCGCCCCAGGGCTCGGCGTGGAGGCGCTCGCGGAGGCGATTGCCGCCCTGGAGGGCGTGTGGCTGCCCGCCGGGCTCTGGGAATCCGTGGTTTTCCCGGCGCGCGTGGTCGGCTACCGCCCCGCCATGCTCGACGACCTCATCGGCTCCGGAGACGTGATCTGGGTGTGCCGGACGCAGGACGGGGTCACGCCGGGCGAAATCGCCTTCTTCCCATCCGACTCCCCGCTGGCGCCCGTCGCCGGAGCGCCCATCGGCACAGGCGAGTACGACGCGGAGGAACAGTGGGCGCTGGTGGGTTCCGGGCAGCTGACCGCCGACTCCTTCGCACCGGTGCGGGCACTCCTCCAGCCGCGGCCACCGGCCGTGCCGCCGCGGCGTGTGCGCAGTCGCCGCACCCGCCGCTACGGCGGCTACCGCACGGGTTATCTCACCGAACGCACCCGCCCGGCCGGATCTGCCGGGGCGGCGCAGTCGACGCCGTCCACGTCGGGGCCGCTGCCGCCCCCGGACGCGCTGCGACCGTCATCGGCCTCGACGGCCGGTGGGCTCTCCGCCGCCGGCGGCAGCCCGACGGCGGCCCACAACCCGGCGCTCGCCGCCGCGCTCGCGACCGCCTCCTGGCGTCGGCTCGCCCCGCCGCAGGTCACGGCCGAGGAGCAGGCCGTGGCCGACGTCGAATCCCTGCTCGACCGCTACGGCATCGTCAGCCGGGACGTGGCGCTCGCCGCCGGTATCCCGGGCGGCATCACCCCGCTGCTGCCGGTGCTGCGACGCATGGAGGACGCCGGCGTCGTGCTGCGCGGCGCCTTCGTCACCGGGCTCGGGCCGAGTCAGTTCGCCGGCCGGGAGACCGTCGACCGGCTGCGCGCCCTGGCGGGGCGTGACGGCGGACTCGACGGCGCGGCAGCGGGCACGCCAACCGCCGCACAGTTCACGCCGTCGGACGAGCCTGCGGCCGGGCGGGCGCCGGAGCAGTCTTCCGCCTCCCGCCCCGAATCGGTGGCGGTGCTGGATCTGAAGGACCCCGCCTGCCTCATGGGCGGCGTCGTCCCCTGGCCCGAGCCGGCGCTGCCGCCCGACTTGGCCGCGCGGGCCGCGGATGTCGCAGATGAGGAGTTGCCGCGCCCGGCGGCGCGGCAGGGCACGCGCGTCGTCCTGATCGGCGGGCGGCCGGTGCTGCATGCCGCCGAGCGGCTGCGCGCCCTCACCTGCTACACCACGATCCGGGCAGAACTGGAACGGGCGCTGGCCGCCGTCGTCGCCGCCGAGACCCGCGCCGCGCTGCGGGAGACCCCGCGCAGCACCGGCAAGCGCGTGGTGGAGGCCCTCAACGGCGTCTCCGCACTGGACCCGGTGGTCGGCGACCTGCTGGAGACGGCCGGACTGGTGCGCGACCCGCGCGGCATGCGTCTGCACATCGACCCCTACCGGAGCTGAGCCGTGCCCGACCCGCACCCGTTGACCGGGACCCTGTTCGACTCGCCCGTCCCGCCGGGCGGGGGGAAAATGACTCGATGCGACTCCCTGATCCTCGTTTGGAGGCGGCGACCGATGACTGAGACGAGTGCCGACGCCCTCCACCATCCGAAGGTGGTTGCCGCTACGGAGGAGAACCTTCGACGCGCGGCCCGGATCGTGTTGGCCGGGGGCGTTATCGTGGCGCCCTCGGACACGAATCTGGCGCTGACACTCGACGCCTGGAACGAGGCTGCCATCGAGCGGGCCTTCGCCATCAAGCGCCGCCCGGCGACCTCCCCACTGACCCTGTTCCTGCGGAACTCCGGGGACTGGGAACGCTACACGCGGGTACCCGCGGCGGACAGGGCCACGGTTCAGGCACTGGCGGCGGCGTTCTGGCCCGGTCCTTTCAACCTGGTCCTGCCGCGCAGCGACGCGGTGCCCGACTTCCTGGTGCGTGGAGGCAGCACGGTTGCGCTCGGGGTGTTGTCCAACCCGACCCTGCAACGACTATTGGATTTCATCGGTCGACCGGTGGCGATGACCTCGGCGAACCTGTCCGGGAGGGCCGACGGCGTCCTGGTGGACCTGAAACTCGCGAGCGAGCAGATCGGCGACGCGGTGGACCTGATCCTCGAAGGTGGGCATCAGGGCACCACGGCATCGTCGACGATCGTCAAGGTTCAGGACGGCCGGGCGACGATCCTGCGGGAGGGAGACGTGCGCCCGGGCACCATTCGTGCCGCCTTGACCGGGGTAAGCGTCGCGACCGACTTCTAGGCGCTCAGGCCGGCGTCGGCTGCTGGCCGCGGCGGACGGACTCCAGCATCAGGGTGGCCACGTCCGTGACGCGCACGTCGGCGCCCTCGGAGGCGACGCCGTCGGAGAGCATGGTGGTGCAGAACGGACAGGCCGTCGCGATCACCTGCGCGCCGGTGCCGATCGCCTCGCGCGAGCGCTCCACCGCGATGCGGGTGCCGATCGACTCCTCCATGAAGGCCCGCGCCCCGCCGCCGCCGCAGCAGAAGCCGCGCTCGTGGCTGCGCGGCATCTCCACGGTGGTGGCGCCGGTCGCCTCCAGCAACTCGCGCGGCGGGGAGTAGATGCGGTTGTGGCGGCCCAGGTAGCAGGCGTCGTGGTAGGTGACGGTCGGGGCTGCGGGCGGCGTGGATGACGGCGTCGTCGCGGACGACTCCGGAGCGGGCGCCGCAGCGTCGTCGGGACGGGCGGCCTGCGGCGGGGCGGGACGCAAGCGGCCCTCACGCACCAGCCGGCCCAGCAGCTGCGTGTAGTGCAGCACCTCGTAGTGCCCGCCCACCTGCGGGTACTCGCGGGCCAGCGTGTTGAAGCAGTGGGCGCAGGTGACCACGATCTTCTGCGCGCCGGCCTCGTTGAGCGTCTCGACGTTCTGCGCCGCCAGCGTCTGGAACAGGATCTCATTGCCAGCGCGGCGGGCCGGGTCGCCGGTGCAGGCCTCGGCGTCGCCCAGGACGGCGAAGGACACCCCGGCGGTGTGCAGCAGCTCGGCGACCGCACGCGTCGTCTTCTTCGCCCGGTCCTCGTAGGCGCCCGCGCAGCCCACCCAGAACAGGTAGTCGACCTCGGAGGCGTCCTCCACGTCCACGCCGACGACCGGCACGTCGAAGTCCAGGCCCTTGGTCCAGTCCATGCGCTTGCGCGCCGCCAGGCCCCAGGGGTTGCCCTTGGACTCCAGCTTGCGGAACATCTGCCCCAACTCCTTGGGGAAGGCCGAGGCCATGAGCACCTGCTGACGGCGCACGTCGATCACGTGATCCAGGTGCTCGATGTCCACCGGGCACTGATCCACGCACGCCCCGCAGGTGGTGCACGACCACAGCACGTCCGCGGGGATCACCTCGCCGGCCAGCGGCGCCGGACGCGTGGCCACACCCGTGTCGCTCGGGGCGGCCTTGGCGGCCAGCAGGGCGCCCAGCACGTCGCCGGTGTGGGCGCTGCCCGGAGCCAGGCCCAGATCGTCGTCGTCCTCCAGGCCGTCGGTCATGCCCGCCAGCCGCCCGAGCGGGCCGCGGGCACTGCGGCGCTCGGCGAGCATCTCCTCGGTGACCTCGTCTGGCTCAACGCCGAGTGCGCTCGCCGCCCGCAGGTAAGGGGCGACGGCGGCGTGGTGGTCGCGCAGGGCCAGGGTGAACAGCTTCGGGGACAGGGGCTTGCCGGTGTTCCACGCCGGGCACAGGTCCTGGCAGCGGCCGCACTCGGTGCAGGTGGAGAAGTCCAGCAGGCCCTTCCAGGTGAAGTCCTCAATGCGCTCCACGCCGAGCTTGACCTCGGTGCCCGCCTCCTCGGCAGCCTCCATGGCGGCGTCGAGGTCGTCCAGGGTGTCGGCGGTCAGCGGCCGGCCGTCGGGTAGCAGCAGCGGTTGGGCGGGGCCGAGCGCCTTGGTGCCGTCGGTGTTGCGGCGTGCGTAGAGGTTCACGAAGGCCAGGAAGCGGTGCCAGGCCACGCCCATCGATGGCTGCAGGCCGACCACCACGAACCACCACATGGAGATGACGATCTTGACGGTTGCCACCACCGTGATCGCGGCCGCCAGGGCGTCTGCGCTCAGTGGTGCCAGCAGTGGGCCGGTCCAGGCGGTCAGTGGGAAGTGCGTCCAGTGGGCGAGGGCGGCGTCGGCCGGGTCGGGGGAGAGCACAAGCTGGGCGTGCTCCAGCATCCGCAGCGCCAGTACGCAGACCACCACGCCGGCCACGATCGCCTCCACGAAGTGCGCCTGCCCCTGGCTGGAGCCGGCGAAGCGGGAGGTGCGGGTGCGGGTGCCGCCGGCGGAGTCGGTGTTGAAGGGGGGCGCGGCGGCCCGGCGGCGGGTCAGGCGGCGGCGCACCGTGATCAGGTGGACGATGCCCGCCAGGCTCAGCCAGGCGATGAGCTCAACCACCCACGCCCACCAGGCCTGGTGGCCCAGCCACGGCAACTCCCAGTGCGGGCCGGCCAGTACCTGGCCGTAGCCGGTGACCAGGGTCAGGAACAGCAGCGGGAAGCTGACCATCACCAGCCAGTGCGCGGCCCGGATCCAAGGGCGGCCCTTGAAGGCGGTGTGGCCGACGACCTCACCGAGCATGCGCATCAGGCGGCGGCCGATGGGGCGCAGGCGCTCGCGGGGGACGGGGCGGCCCACGCCCATGCGGTTGGCGATGGTGCAACAGGCCCGGCCGAACACGAAGACGCCGACCACCGTCGTGACTGCGACGATGACGGTGCACACGACGCGGATGCCCATCAGCCAATTCATGGCGTCAGCCTACGCAAGCGGACGGGTGCGGGTGCGCAGGCGTCACGAAGGGCCGGCTGGGATGCGGGTGGGAAGGGGGGTCGGGGTGCGGGTGAGGTGGCTGGGGTGGGGGGGTGGTGCTCGGGTGTGGTTGTCGGTGGCTGGTGGGGTCGGGGGTGTCATTGGATGCACCACTTTCAGTTCTGCGGCCGCCGGCCGTGTCGGCTGCGTCCGCGGATTTCCGCGGTTTCAGTGTGATCCTGGCAGTGGTGCGGTCCGAAAGTGGTGCATTTTGTGACAGGTGCGGGGTGCGTATCCGGTGGAGGCGGCGGCGTGCGTGCGGTGGCTCGGGGTGGCAGGCCCGTCGCCACGCTGAGGGTCGTGGCTCCGGAAGAGCGTCGTTCCTTCGGGGTGCGCCCCGATCTCAAGGTTCCCGATGAGTTCTTCTTCGCGCCCCTGGCGGAAGACGAACTTGAGAGCTGGGAGTAGGCGTGGCCTACTTGCTTGACACTCACGGCGTGGCGTGGCTGATCTCGGAACCGGAGCGCCTGCCCGCTGGAGATGCCAGTCGGAGGCCGGGGCGGTGAACATGGGACTCGAAACGGACTCGGTCGCCTGAGATGAGTCCGCGCGCCCCGAGGCGATGGTGACTAGGGCTACAGTGTGCTCGTCTCGCGCCCGGCCACAGGCAACGGGCGCTCCCGCACGAACAGGCACCGATGACTACGCACACTTCACCCTGGCCTACGGGCGCGACCGCAAGCTCCGGCCTGGATTCCAGCACTGACGCCGCACCGGCCCTGCCCGAACCCGGGCAGGTGGTGCAGGTGCGGGGCGCCACCTGGGCCGTCACCGACGTGCGCGAGCAGGGCCTGCCCCACAGCCCCGCCGACGATTCACGCACCGACCTGGAGCACCTGGTCTCACTGCAATCGCTGGCCGAGGATCGTATGGGTGAGGAGCTGACCGTCATCTGGGAGCTGGAGGTCGGCAACTCGATCATTCCGGACCGCGGCCTGCCGGAGACGATCTCCGCCGACTCCTTCGACGACCCGGACACTTTGGGCGCCTTCGTCGACGCCGTGCGCTGGGGCGCGGTCACCTCCGCCGACGCCAAGGCCTACCAGGCTCCCTTCCGCTCGGGCGCCACCCTGGAGCCCTACCAGCTCGAGCCCCTGCGCCGCGTCCTGGAGGCCCCGCGCACCAACCTCCTGCTGGCCGACGACGTGGGCCTGGGCAAGACCATTGAGGCCGGCCTGGTCATCGAGGAGCTGCTGCTGCGGCACCGGGCCCGCTCGGTCATCATCGTGTGCCCGCCGAGCCTGGCCCTGAAGTGGCGCGATGAGATGCGTGAGAAGTTTGGCCTGGAGTTCGTGATCGTCGACTCCGCCCGGATTGCCGCCGACCGCCGCGCCTACGGCCTGGCCGCGAACCCGCTGCGCCTGTATCCGCGGGTGATCGTGTCCATGGCCTGGCTGCCGGGCGTGCGCGCCCAGCGGCTGCTGCGTGAGGTACTGGACGACGCCGGCCGCCCGGGCAGCGCCCGCAACTACGCCTTCGACGTGCTGGTGGTGGATGAGGCCCACCACGTGGCCCCGGCGGCGCCCTCGGCCGTTGGCGGCGGCCGCGGTTACGCGGTGGATTCCCAGCGCACCCGGGCGCTGCGCCGCCTGGCCGAGAAGTGTGAGCACCGCCTGTTCCTGTCCGCCACGCCGCACAACGGTTACACCGAGTCCTTTACCGCCCTGCTGGAGATGATCGACCCGCGCCGCTTCGCCCGCGGCGCCGAGATCGACCGCAGTGCCCTGGATGAGGTGACGGTGCGGCGCCTGAAGGCGGACGTGCCGGACCGCGACTTCAAGCGCCGCAAGGTCAACTCCGTGGAGTATGCGGCCGCTGCCGATGAGGAGGATGCCTACGCCAAGCTGGACTCGCTGCTGCGCGCCTCGGGACGCCAGCAGGGGCGGCGCAGCCTGGATATTGCCGCCCTGCTGCTGAAGAAGCGCTTCCTGTCCAGCCCGTGGGCCTTCGCCCGCACGCTCGGCAACTACTTGACCGATCCGGTGGCGGCGGGACGCCGTCGTCGAGCTCGGGTCGGTCCTGAGCGGGGCCCAGGCGCGGGCCGTCGCCGCCAGTTTGGAGGCGGGGGAGACCCTGGCACAGGCGCTTGGGGCCGTGGAGGCGTCGCGGCGACGCCGAGTGCGGGAGCTGATGGGGAGGGCCGGGCTCGGCACGTTGGAGCGGGAACGGACCGCGGCGGTGCTGCGCGCCATCGAGGGCGCGCTGGCGCACCCGACCTCCGTCACCCCGGTGTGGACGGTTCCCGGCGGGCCTGGCGCTTTTGGGGTGACGGGGCACCTGACCGGGCTGATCCACGAGCTGGTGACGCGGGCCTACGGGGCGGTCACCTGCTCCACCTACAACATTGCGCGCTCCTCGGCGCTGTGGGAGGCGCTGAAGGAGGTGACGGCGCGGCCGGAGGTGAGTGTGCGCCTGTACCTGGACACCGACGTGGCCGACGCCGAGCCCAAGCCCTGGGTGCCCACCACCGCGCAGGTCGCGCGCGAGCTGAAGGGCGCCGTGGTGATGCGGACGCGGGCCGGTGAGGACGGGAAGCGGCCGCGAAATCACGCCAAGTTCGTGGTGGTGGATCACCAGATCGTGGTGGTCACGAGCGCGAATATGTCGCGCTCCGCGGAGGAGTGGAACGTCGAGCTCGGCCTGCGCCTGGACGAGCCGCTGCTGGCCCGCGCCATCGAGGACCAAATGCGCGCCCTGGAGCCGCACGTCTATGAACGGGTGGCCGGTTAACGCAGGCTTCGTGATCGCGGCTCAGACACGGTTAGTGTCTGAGGGCATGGCTACTATTTGCCCATGGTGAAGGTGGCGTACGGCGATGAGAGCATCCGCAGAAGAGGCGTGCGGGAGCCAACATATCTCTTGGGTGCTTATATTCGTGATGATGCCGTCCCCGATCTTGCCTCCGAGCTGATGGCTCTCGTGCGGGGAAGGAAACTGCACTGGCGAGATTCCATTCCTCGAGTTCAGGAGGAGGCGTGCCGCATAATCAGTTCCCACGGCGGAGGCCACTTGATTGTCGCGGCGCGTCCCCTTGCTGAGGGTGTGCGTGAAGAGTCGGCGCGTCAACAGGCGCTTATGACGCTGATGACCATTTTGTCGGGAGGCTACGGCGTAGACGAACTAGTCCTGGAGCGTCGGCAGCAGAAGCAAGATGACAAAGACCGAGCGGTTTTCGCTGTTGCCCGTAAGAGCGGGATGGTTAGCGCTGACTTCAAACTTCGGCACGAGTATGGGACCCAACAACCCATGCTGTGGGTGCCGGATCAGGTTCTGGGAGCTTACGGCGATGCCTGCATGGGTAAAACTACGGCATGGGCGCTGCTCGAACCGCACGTGCGAATCGAGACGATTCATCCCAGGAGGTAGCGCGAACGCCGGGCCCTATGACGTCACAGGCGCACCGGCGTTAACTTCCTGTCCGCACCTTGATGCGGCGGCGACATTAGTGTGCCACCCCCCTCCTCTGAAGGTCAACCCCGCGACGAGACTCGTCTCAGATGCCCGCGAAAGAGGCTCGGTGCCTCATCTAGAACTGCCCGCGAGAGTCGCGGATCGTGGTCGTCGCGAGTGCGAATGTGTCGCGTAGCGCGGAAGAGGCTAACGTCGAGCTCGGGCTGCGCCTGGACGAGCCGTTGCTCGCCTGCGCCATCGGGGACCAGACACGCACCCTGGAGCCGCACGTCAACGAGCAGGTGGCTAGCGGCTGAGCGGGCCGGCAGACGGGCGCCGCGGTCGTACCGCGGCACCATGTCCCAGAGCGAGAACCAAGGGAGTGGGGAGGCGGAGCGCCTTGCTCTGCTTGGTCCCGTGAGTAACTGGTTGGCGGTCGGTCACGAGGATGGTGGAAGGGCAAGGTGGCGGAGCGTGAGTGTCGAATGCGCGCGCCGGGCAGCCTCAGGCGGTCTAGCCCAGCCTCGTCCCTGCCTCAACCCGTAGGCCGGTAGTTCGTGTCGGACCCCCGTGGCACTGTGACTGTGGGCGGGAACCGCCGGCCCCGCCCAAGACCCTGACCGGCCGGCGAGAACCGAGGCGATCATGAGTGAGTGCGAAGACGTGCGTGGTGATGGTTCGCAGCCGCGGGGCACTGCGTCCCTGGATGACGGGAACGATACGAAGGAGCCCGAGCAGGAACCTGCCCCGCAGAAGAGCGAGCCAACGAATCGTGCCAAGAATGCCGTGGGGACCGAACAAGCCGACGGCCTGCACCGCTTCCTGAGACGATTCAAGGGCGCATTCGCGGCGGAGAAAGATGGCTCGGCGACAACCCCAGAGAATGTGGGGCAAGATAAGACTTTGGGGGAGAAGAGGAGAGGTAAGAGGGATAGGCTTTACAGTCGAAATCTAACCTGGGAACACGGTGGCAATCTCGCCATGATGACGGTGCCGGGCATGCTGGGCCTCTTGGGGTGGACCATGTGGTTGTTGGCGAAGGACCTGCCCGAGTCTTCTCTGGAAGTGATGTTCGTGGAGTTAATGGAGATTCGGAGGATCAGCAGGCAGTGCCTAGCAGCCACTCCGGATGTGGGTCTGGAGGGATTCAATCAGTGCCCCTTCGGGCTGGATCTATCTGTATCAGCGGGAATGACGCTGGTATCTGGATTATTCGGCGTTGAGTGCGTAATCATTGCGGTGTTCAGCTTCCAATCACGTGCGTCCGTCGGGCGACACAATCGGCGGGAGACGATTATGAGTCACGTGTGGAGCGACCCTGGCAGGGCGTTGGTCTTCTGGCTGATTATGTACTGTTGTGTATGGCTTCCCATTCTCTATGTCTGCCTGGTGTGGACTCCGGGACTGGAGGTGCTTCCGGAACGGCCGCTCGGGGTGGTGTTGTTATCGATGTGGCCCATTTGGGTCGTCGCAGCAGCATCGGTTGTTATTCCGATTTGGTTATATGGATACGCTGTTAAATATACGTTGAAAGACGTTGAGCGCCGACGTCATACAGTATGGTGGGAGTATGAGCGGGCTTACCGCTTGATTCGAGTCAAGGTTGCGTCAGACGTGGAAGCGCGTGACGTGGTGCAGGCGCGCGGCAAGGCGGCGCACGTTGGTCGCTGGATTGCTTTCGGGTTGATGCTGCTTATTGGTCCGCTGCTGGCGGGAACATTCCTGCCGTACGCGCCAGCGCGGTTTCTTGGGCTGTTTTCTGTGTTGGCTTTGCTTGACGCATTTTGTGTATATTTTGTCGCCTACGCCTGGAGCTGGGGGCGAGCTCAGGGTGTTTTTCTTGTGATAGTTTCTGGATTCGCGGGATGTTTCTGTGCAGTGGTGACGGTCATGTGTTTTATGGTGTATGGGGTAGTGGCGTCTAGTCCGGCTAGTATTCCTGCTGGACTGGCTGTACTCGTGCTGCTTGTGCTCGCCTGGTCAGTGGTGATCATGCGTGGCGTTGACGCGGCCATGCATCCAGTAACTGTGATTCGCGCGCGTCTGGCGATGCGCCGCAGCGACGAGTTGGTGTGGCTGCGCGCGCAGGAGAGGAGGCTTGTATCCATGGGGATGGGTGAGAGCGCTGTGAAGGCGCGGCTCAGAGGGCTCCGCCGTGCCGCGTCGCGCAAGCGCCCGTCAAAGCGCTTGCGTGCTGGAGGCGCCGAGAGGTCGCGGCGAACTGACAAGCGGTGCTGACGACGCGTCGGAAGCACTGCCACGGGTGGTTCAGCTCATTGGCCCGCTGATGGGTCACGCCGCGGAGGAAGGAATGCGGACATGACCTCGACGCGGGGGCGCACGCAGCGGCCACGCTGTTTCTCGACCAGCCCCATCTTGACTAGGCCGTTGATGTCGCGTGTAACGGTCTTCGAAGTCTTGCTCCGATACGCCTCGGCGAGGCCTCGGTTA
Organism: Actinomyces glycerinitolerans; assembly: GCF_900098745.1. GTDB lineage: Bacteria > Actinomycetota > Actinomycetes > Actinomycetales > Actinomycetaceae > Actinomyces > Actinomyces glycerinitolerans. The sequence continues at coordinate 835 of NZ_FQTT01000002.1, read as the reverse complement.
AGGATCGTGACATCGTCGATTGGGGTCCAATGGTCGGCGGGCAGGGCCAGCACGAGGTCTCTCATCCTGGTTCGCGCCTGGATGTGCTGGCCATGGAACCGCTTGTGGACGTAGGACTGCCACATGATGGATAGCTGCATCTCCTGCACTTGTGCGATCTGCTCGCGTAGACCATCCACAAGGCCCTGGGCTGTGTAGTGGACGAAGTCCTCTGCCGGGTATCCGGGGCGTACGCTGGTCTGCTCCAAGATGGAGTAATACATGTCGCGGGTCTTGTTGTAGTGATCGGACAGGAGGTGGGCGACGGGTACCGGAACTCCGGCACGTGTGAGCAGTTCAAACTCCAGCAGACGGGACATGCGTCCGTTCCCGTCGCCGAAGGGGCGAATCCAAGTCAGGTGCAGGTGGGCCAGCGTGGCCAGTATGGAGGCCATGGGCATCCGCAGGGCGGGGTCGTCGCCCAACTGGGAGAGCTCGTTGTTCAGCCATTCGCATAGACGATCGACTAGATACTCGCAGTCTTCCGGCCTGACTCCTGACAGGTCGCTGGGGTGATCGGGGTTTTTCGTTGGTGTGGTGCGGTTGGGTTGGTGGTTGTGGGGCACTAATCCGGTGGGCGGTAGAGTGATGGTGTGTGAGCCCGTATGTTCGTAAGGTGCGTACCGCTTCTGGTGCTACGGCGGTGCAGATCGTGGCTAAGGAGCACGGGGTGCGCCGGGTTGTGGAGCACCTGGGCTCGGCGCACGATGAGGCGGAGCTGGCGGCCCTGATTCAGGCTGGGCGGGAGAAGATCCGGGGAGGCCAGGGGGGTGCTGGACCTGGCCGGCCTGACACC
>NZ_FQTT01000009.1:518716-606401 GCF_900098745.1 Actinomyces glycerinitolerans | reverse complement strand
GTCTGGGCCGTATCTCAGTCCCAGTGTGACCGTCCACCCTCTCAGGCCGGCTACCCGTCAAAGCCTTGGTAAGCCATCACCCCACCAACAAGCTGATAAGCCGCGAGCCCATCCCCCACCAGAACAACCAAAGTTGAACCTATACCAACCCACCCATGCAGGCAGGCCAGACCACCCCGTATTAGCCGCCCTTTCAAGCAGTTATCCAGGAGAAGAGGGCAGGTTACTCACGTGTTACTCACCCGTTCGCCACTAACCAACCCCAGCAAAAAACCAGAGCCAGCCCGTTCGACTTGCATGTGTTAAGCACGCCGCCAGCGTTCGTCCTGAGCCAGGATCAAACTCTCCAAACAAAACAAAAACCAAACAAAGAAACCAACAAAAAAACCAACAAAACAAACAAACACGACACACTATCGAGATCCCAAACAACACACCCACGAAGGTTTCGGAAAGCCGTCAGACTCGCCTCTTCCCTCAAGGCCTGGAGTAGATTAGCCGGACCGTCTGACGCTCGTCAAGCCCGAAATCGGTGATCCCAGTCTCTTTCGAGTCCATCGCCGACATCGATGATGCCGCAGCCCGACTATCTATTTCTCCATGCCACCGCACTCGCCCGCAGGCCCGCGCGGCAGCGAGGAGTAATTTAGGCATATCGGCCGGGATGACGTCAAACAGATTGGAAGTGACGTCCGGCACTCAGGTGCCGCCACCGCTCCGCGGCCACAGTTAGGGTAGCCACATGGCTCCTCGCTCCTCCGGCGGCGACCGCGAACGCTACGCGGTGGACTACGACTGGCTGTGGCACCGGCGCGATCCGACAGCGGCGGCGATTCTGAGGGTGTCCGTCTCCCACCCCACGCCACAGTTGGCTGCACATGCCCTGGAGCGATTTCTCGCGACACTCCCCACCGATGCCAAGGGCGTGCAGGGGCATGAAGGCTGGGCCGTGTTCCCGGTCGCCGGCGATCCGTCTGCCACGGTCAGCTCCATCGACATCGTGTCCGGGGGCGAGGACGTCTCCGATGGAATTCAAGCCGGTGCGGACGCCGTTTTCAACGCCTTGGCACAAGTCGACGGCATTGGCCTGGCCTGGCACCAGCTTGCGGCCGATGCCGTTCCCGGCACCCCCGCCGCCGCCCACACGCGCTCACGCACGTCCCAGCAGGAACTCCCACTCACGCCGGATGAGCCCGTCCTCGATGACGAACACGTCTAGGGATCGCTCACCGTCATCATTGACCAACATCGTCGCAATCAGTCGCCGTTCACGATCACTCATCGCCTCAACACAACGGAACGTGGTGGCGGAGTTCGCGTAAGCGGACTTGATTGCATGCAGGTACCGCTCTTTCCCAACGATCTTGCGCTCACGGCTGCCGTCGATCAGAGTCCACTCGACTTGGGGGTGTAGGAACGTGGCATACGCACGCCAATCCCTCGCGTTCTCCGCAACGAAGAAGCGCGCCACGATCGACTCCAGTTCGCGGTCCGACAGCGCCTCCACGCTGTGATCCTACAAGCAGGCGTACTGGAGCACCTTGCCCGGTATGCGACACCCGGATAGTCTTTAGCGCCCCGGCAGCGAGGCGTTCAGACTCGACCAGTGCCAAGGCAGTGCTAAGGCATTGACCAGCCGGGCAGGTCCAGGAGCTTACGTGGACACTCGTACAGTCCTCGAAATCATCGGATGGATCGGATCCGGTCTCGTCGTCATCTCGCTCGTGGTAGCTAATCAGCGCACCTTCCGCGGCCTCAACCTCACCGGCTCACTCATAGCCACCGCGTACAACGTGGTCCTTGGGGTTTGGCCCGCCGTGGGCATGAACGCCACCATCGCACTCATCGATCTGTACTGGCTGCTGCGGCTGCGCGGCACCGCTCCGCTGACGGCCGATTCCGCGCCGGCTACGCACCGCGATGAACGCCCCTCAGTGGAGGATGTGCTGTCGGAGGATTGACCGCACGGACGACGTCGACGCGGTCAGAAGCAAGCCAAGCAAGGCGGCGGAAATGAGTGGCAAGCGCAAAACGCTGCCGACGCACCAACCACAGCCCGGCCCCTGCCGCAGCGCGAGCAGCATCAGCGATGGGGCCGGGCGGTCGGCGCATACCGCAGCGTTGTTCATTGACTGAACGGACGGCAGGCACAGCCAAGCGGTCCATCCGGCGCCTGAAACAACGAATCGTCCCACCCGGTCAACCGGGCGGGACGATCAATTCCACTTCAGCGGTGGAGCTAGGGGGATTCGAACCCCCGACCTTCTCATTGCGAACGAGACGCGCTACCAACTGCGCCATAGCCCCTGAGCACGGTAGATGGTAGCACCGCAGCCGCGGCGGCCCGCAAGTCCGGGCGCCGTGACTCACGCCACCGACAGCCGGCACCGGAAACCGTTGCCGCCCCGGCCGCGTTTCAGGCACCGGCGCGACGCCGTTCCAGCACCGCCTCCAGGTCGATGGGGTGGAATACCGGCTCATCCGCCCCCACCTCGGGATCGGCGATGGGGTAGGCGTGCGCGCTGCGCGGACGCTCGGGAACCGGCGCAGAGTCGAAGGGTTCCTCCGCGGGCGGCTCATAGCTACGACGCGGAGCGCGGGCGGCCAGCGTGTAGGTCGGCGCCGGAACGCTGACCGGGTGCCAGCCCTGCGGCGGCGTCGCCGGAGCCTTCGCCTCGCGCTGGTCGCCGCGCGTTTCAGCATCGACGACCTCCGGGGGCGCGGTGGGCTCCTCGGTGGAAGCCTCCGCCGGAGTCGCCTTATCGCCCGGCTCCGATCCCTCCTGGACACCGGCCGCCACGGTCGGCTCGTCGCGTTCGACGGCGTCGGATGCCACCGCCGCGGCTTCCGTCTCCTGCGCAGCGGTCTCCTGCGCGTCTGTCGCCTGTGCAGCCGTCTCTTGAGCCGGGGCCTCGGCGTCATGCCGCGGCTGGGCCTGCTCATCCGCCTTAACAGACGCGTCCGCAAGCAACCGGCTCGCGGCGGAGCTGCCGGTCAGCGCCGTCAGTTCCCGTTCGAGTGCGGCAATACGACGACGCTCACGCCGGTCGGAGGCCGCCGAGGCGCGCGCCGCCCGTCGTCCCGCGAGCGCGGATCCCCCGAGCAGCGCACCGGGAATGGCAACCACCCACCACGGCATCACAGAAACCGCGGCAACCACGACTGTGCCCGCCGTGACGCCGAGCAGGATCAGTGCGACCGTGGCGCGGTGGGAGGCGGCCACCCGGCGGCGCTCACGAGCGCGCTCATGCGCCTGGCGCAGGCGCACGAGCTCACGCTCCTTGCGCAGCGCCCGCACATTCCTGACTTCGGGCCTGTTCATCGCCCTCACCTCCGGTCGGCGTCGAAAGATCATGGCGTGCCCACCACCGCAGCCCTCCCCGGAGACGGCTGCGCTCCCCGTGGCCAGAAGCCGCAGCCCCGAGGAGTAGCGGTCCTCCGCATTGGCCATACTCATCGCCTCGCGGCGCCCGACCAGGAATGGCAGTAGGTACACGGCGAGAACCGCGACGAGTGCAAGCAGCGCCCACGTTTCGATTCCCACGGCTTAACCGTAGAGGGCACGGGCGGCGGAATTCGGGCACGACCGCGGCGTGTTGGCGCCGGTTGTGGCCGCGATTCCATTAGCAATTCCGTTCCGAATCCCCGGCCCGCGCCACCCGTGCAACAGCTTTCACACTTGCCTCAGCCGCCCCACGAATCCGCCTGCCGGGGCGTCCTCTGCGACGACGGCGAAGGTGACATGATCCGCCCACTGCCCGTTAATGTGCATCAGTCCCCGCCGCACCCCCTCGGAGTGCAGTCCGAGGCGCCGGCACACGGCCAGGCTGCGCGCATTGCTCGGGCGCACGTCGATCTCCACCCGGTGCAGACCGACCCGGGCGCCAAGGAGGTGGTCCAGCACCATCGCCACCGCCAGGGTCATTACTCCGCGTCCCTCCCATGGGGCGCCGATCCAGTAGCCCACGCTCGCGCACTCCAGCGCCCCCCAGCGGATGGAGGAAACCGACACCTGCCCCGCGAACACGCCGTCCACCTCCAGCACGAAGGGCATGGCCTCGCCACGGCGTGCAAGTCGATTCTGGGCGCGCACATAGTCGCGGAAACTGCCGAGGGCGTCGGGGCTGTCCGGCGGCAGCGTCGCCTCCCAGGGGCTCAGTCGGGCGTCGTCGGCCAGGCGCAGCCGTCGCCAGGCCGACTCGTCGCCTACGCGGATGGGGCGCAGCGTCACGGTGCGCGGCCCGCGCGCCAGGCCGCGCGCACTCACCCCCGACTCGGTCAGGACCTCCGGCCAGGGGAAGCGGTTCCCGCCCGGGTGTAACAGATCGCCGAGGTGTCCAATCGCCGTCGGTAAGCGGAGGTCAGGCATCGAGCAGCAGGCAGTACAGCGTGTCGCCGGCGACGATGGTCTGCGTGTCTTCGGGGACGACGGCGATCGCGTTGGCCTGGGCCAGCGCCAGTAGACGCGTAGTGCCCGGCCGCCCCGTCGGCTCGGCGGTGTAGCCGCGCGCCGGCGAACCGCTCAGGTGTACGGGCACGAACTGCCGCTTGCGGGCCGGCGAGTGCCAGCCGGAAGCGAGCGTCGCGGGCACCGAGGCGCGATGCAGGTCCTGCCAGCCGGCGATCTGCCGCAGCACCGGGCGAATGAAGGTCTCGAAGGCGATCTGCGCGCTCACAGGGTCCCCGGGCAGGCAGAAGATCGGTGTGCCCTCGATCGTGCCCACGCCCAGCTGGCGTCCCGGCGACATGGCCACGGAGTCGAAGCGCACCGTACCCAGGGGTGTCAACACGTCCTTGACCGTGTCGCCCTGGCCCACACTCAGGCCGCCGGTGGTGATGAGCACGTCGGCGCGCACCAACTGGTCCTCGATGGTCTCCGCCAGCGCCCCCAGTTCGTCGGGCACCGCCGCCACCCGGAAGGCCTGGCCGCCGGCATCTGTGACGGCGCACGCCAGGGCGTGGCCGTTGGCGTCGAAAACGTCGCCGGCCTCGCGGGAGCCGTCGGGCTCAACGAGTTCGTCACCGACGGAGATGATGACCACGCGCGGCGCCGGATGCACCTTGACCCGGTGGCGGCCGATACCGGCCAGCAGCGCGATCTGACGCGCCGAAATGCGCGAGCCCTGCGGCAGCACGGTGGTGCCCGCCTGCACGTCCTCGGCCCGACGGCGCACGTTCTCTCCGGCGGTCACCATCGCCCGCACCTGCACGCGGGATTCACCGCGGTCCGTGTCCGTCCACGGCACCACGGCGTCGGCACCCAGTGGTAGCGGGGCGCCGGAGTCGATGAGGATGGCCGCGCCCGGCACCAGGCGGGTGGGGCGCATGTCGCCGGCGCGCACGGCATCCATCACCTCCAGGGTGACGGGGCTTCCGGCCGCGGCATCGGCGACGTCGGCGGCGGCGACCGCATAGCCGTCCAGTCCGGCCAGGTCTACCGCGGGCAGGTCAAGGTCGGCGACGACGTCCTCGGCCAGTACGCAGCCGACCGCGTCCAGCAGCACCACGTCCAGGGGGGCCGCGGCCCGGGCGATCTCCAGGCAGGCCGCCAGGTGCTCAGCAACAGTGCGCATGTGGGCTTCGTCCTCCTCCTGCCCGGCCGGGTTCCCGGGCGTACCGCGCACCAGGCTACCTGGCCGCGTCGGACGGCCCGGCAGCAAACCGGGTTGCGGACCACCTGCGATAATGCAGTCATGAGCACTCGGGCACGCGTCCTGCCAGACACCAGTTCACTGGCGGCCGACGACGCCAAGGAGCAACTGCGCCGTGTTCTGCGCGAGCACCGCGCCGCCCGCCACCGCCACCCCGAGCACGGTCACAACGACACCTGTGAGCGGCTCACCGCCCATATCCTCCAGGCCATCTCCGGCATGGACACGGTGGCCGCCTACGTGTCCGTGGGCCACGAGCCGTGCACCCGACTGCTACTGCAACAACTTGAAGAATCCGGCACGCGCGTGCTGTTGCCCGTGCTCGGCCCGCACCTGGCGCGCTCCTGGGGCTACTTCCACGGGGTCGCCGACCTGGCGGAGCGCTCCCCCGGCCGCCCGCCGGAGCCGAGCGGTGAGGTGCTGCCCGCCGCCGCCATTGCCGACGCCGAGGCCGTGATCGTGCCGGCACTCGCCGTCGACCGCTCGGGCCGGCGACTGGGCCAGGGCGGCGGCTGGTACGACCGGGTGCTGCCACTGCGCCGCGCCGGCGTGCCGGTGTTCGCGGTGGTGCACGACGACGAGCTGGTGGCCGGTCCGTTGCCAGCCCAGGCGCACGATGCGCCCGTCGACGTCGTCATCACTCCCGACGAGTGGTTCCTGCTGGAGGGCTCGGCCTTCGCCGCCTCCCCCACCGACCAGGACTGACCGCCGTCGGCACCCCTCGCCGCGGCCGCGCCGTCACCGCAGTCCACAGGGGCGGTTGGCGACACCCCACGCCCGTTCCATTCACAGGGCCGGCGCGCGCGTGAGCGGGCTGTGCCACTTTGAGTCCATGTCTCGCCTTCGCCGTCGCCCCGGCCGCACGCCTCGTTCCAACCACTCCCCGCAACCCGACGGGCGCCGCCCGACGCGCCCGTCCCTGCTGCTGTGGCGGCAACGCCACCTGGTGGTCGCCGTCTGTCTGGCCGCCGCCGTGATGGCGGCGCTCGGCGTGCTCCGCCCGGCACCGGAGGGTCTGCAGGAGGTGCTTGTAGCGGCCCGCCACGTCAACGCCGGTGCCGTGCTGACCGAGGCGGACATTGAGATGCGGGCGGTGGCGCAGTCCGCCCTGCCCGAGACCGGGCTGGCCGACACGGACGTGGTGGGCAGTCGCGCCGCGATCGCCCTGGAGGAGGGCACGGTGCTGACCACGTCCATGACGAGTGCGGCCCTGGCCACCACCCTGACGCCGTCGGAGCGGCTGGTGCAGGTGCCCATCGATGTTGGAGCGGAGTTGGCGGAGCCCGGAGCGCGGGTAGATGTGGTGGCCGAGCGCAGCGCCGCGGCGGCCGTCGGAGACGCGGGCAGCTCCTCCGCCGTCGTGTGTGCGGGCGCGCGGGTGGTGCTCACGCAGCAGGAGGGCGATACCGACCGGTGGACCGCACAGACGAAGGTCACACTCGTTACGCTTGCTGTCCCGGCGGTGGACGCTAACCTAATCGTAGGCGCAGCCACGAATGGTGCGCTCGGCATTGTGCTGAGCCCATGACGTCGCCCGCCTCTTGCCATGCGGCCGCGGCCCGTCCCCGGGCTGCCGAGTCGCTCCCGCACCGTGACTTCCGCGAGTGGCACACCTGCGCCCTCGCTCCACACCGAAAGGCACCACATGCTCAAGGGATTCAAGGAGTTCATCGCCCAGGGCAACGTCCTGGAACTGGCCGTCGCCGTCATCATCGGTGGCGCCTTCGCCCCCATCGTTCAGGCCATCACCGACGTCATCATGGGCATCATCGGCGCCCTGGTGAAGCAGCCGAACTTCAACTCCGTGTTGCAGTTCTCCATCAACGGCTCCGACCCGATCCAGCCGGGCACGATCATCACCGCGCTCGTCAACTTCCTGCTCGTCGCCGCCGCCGTCTACTTCTGCGTCGTCGCGCCGATGAACAAGCTCACCGCGCGCCTGAAGAAGGAAGAGGAGGAGGCCGCCGAGCCCACCGACGTCGAGCTGCTGACCGAGATCCGCGACCTGCTCAAGCAGCAGGGCTGAGCCGATCACTGGCTCCCACCGGTCGGCCGTGACGCCGACGGTCGGAGCCAGGAGAAATGAAGTGGCGTCCGTCTTACGGCGGGTGCCACTTCGTTTTATTTCGTCCGCGCGCGGCCTTCGCCGCTGCGGGCGGCTCAGCCCCAGTGGGGTGGCACTTCGCGCAGCAGCCGGGCGTCATTGGCGCGGTCGGAGCCCTCACGGCCATTGACCCCGCCCTCGCGAGAACGCGCGTCGGTCAGCGCGTCCGTGCCGCGTCGACGCTCCGCCTCCGCCTGCGCCTGCGGTGCCTCGCCCCGGGCCACGCGGACCGCGTCCTGTGGGGACAGCGCGACGACGCGACGCCTACCACGCCTGATACCGGCCCCCGTCACGTCGGGCGCCTCATCCGCGTCGTGTGTGTGCAAGTCGCCCATCGTTCAGCGGCTCCGGCGCACGGCGTTGGTCAGCACGGCGTCGATCCCGGCCCCGTGACGGGTCAGGGCCAGCGCGTCGCGCAGCTGCTCGACCTCCTCGGCCTCGCTGCGCTGCACGCCGTCGGAGCGGATCCAGGCGACGAGCTCGTCGAGCTGGTCGTCGGAGTAGGCCTGTAGCGGCAGCCCCTGCGCGATCGGCGGGCGTTCGCCGCGCACGGGCGCGTCAAGCTGGGTCTGGTGCGGGGATGCCGTCTTCCCCGACTGCCCGGTCGCGCTTGACTCCGCCGGTTCGACGGGATGGGGTTCGGCGTCCTCCATGTGCTGCGGCAGGGGGGTGGCCGTCGCGGCCTCGGTGCGGGAGGCGAGCACCGCCAGCACTTGCGCCTCGATCTTGGTCGCCTCCCCCTCCACGTCGACGAACACGCCCGCCGAGTAGGCCATGTGCACGCGCCAGCCGCGCTGCTGGAGCCGCTCCACCCAGTGCCGGTCACGCCGACGCAGGCTCCGCTCCGCCACGTACTGCTCGTCGTCGGTAAGCACGGCGACCAGCAGTTCGCCCGGCAGGTCCGGGTGGCCGATGGCCAGCGGGATGCGCACCCCGCCTTCAATGCCGTAGCGGGGCACCACCACCAGCCCCTTGCGCCACAGGTGCTCGGCCAGCTCGACGAGCAGCCGCTCGGGGGCGACCTCCTCCTGCTGCGGGTACTGCGCACCGGAGTCGGCGGCATGCACCAGCACCTCGCGCAGCAGTCGGGCACCGGGAGCGTGCAGGCGCTCGGCGTCGATGTCGTCGGGTCCCAGGCAGGACACGATTTGGGTGCTGCCGCGCGAGGCGCACAGCGCGTCCACTAGGCCGAGCATGCCGCCGAGGTCGCTGACCTCCCCGAAGTTGTGGATCGTGCGCCCGTGCGGAGTCTTGGCGTAGCCGACGGAGACGATGATGTGGTCACGGCGCAGCGAGCGCGCCTCCCCCAGGTCCACGACGACGAAGGGCTCGGATACGCCCGTCTCGAAGTAGTCGGCCAGGGCCGGTGAGCCGGCAACGGCGGCGGTCGTGGCGCGGCGGATCTCCTCGGCGTGTCGGGCGTTGAGCGCGATGACGCCGAGGGACTGCTCGGGGTGGGTCAGGGCGTGGTCGATGATCAGGTCGACCACCCGGTTGACCTCCGCGGGAACCGACTCAACGGCGGTGTGCCCCGGAGCGGGCATGCCCCGGCCGTCGACCAGGGAAAGAGACAGGCGGGAGCGGCCCGGCGGCGCCGGGATCGCCTCAACGACGTCGTCGTAGCCGTTGGCGGCGAGGAAGCCGGCAATCTCCGCATCCAGGGTGTTGCGGCCGGTCGGCAGCGTCACCCGCGGCAGCAGCGGGCCGAGTTCGGAGGCCAGCCCGGAGGTTGAGCGGCGGGGATCACCGACGACGAGCACCTGCTCGGCGCGCACGAAGGCGGGCATGACCCGGGACACCGGCACGTGGGCGGAGGCGTCCAGGATCGCCAGGTCCACCACGGCGTCGGCGGTGAACACCTGCGGCACCAGCGTGGGCGGAATGATCCACACGGGCTTGGCGACCAGGGCCAGCGGGTGGGCGGCAATGATGTCGCGCAGTGGCACCCCCTCCTCCAGCGAGAGGGCGCGGTACAGGCTACGGGCGGCGTCCTTGTCGGCGTCGACGGTCTCGCGGACGCGGCGGGTGCAGGCCTGGGCGACGGGGCCGGCCAGAGAGTCGGCCTGAGAGGCGTCCAGCTCGCGCAGGGATACGGCGAGGTCGTTGAGGGCGTCCGCGTCCAGTCCGCCCAGGTCGGGGTCGTCTTGCATGATCTGCCCGAGCAGGGAGTACCACCAGCAGTAGGTGAGCTCGTCATCGATCTGTGCCGGTTCCACATCACGTGCCGCCAGGTCGTCCAGCAGCGGGGTCAGGCCCAGGTCGCTGAGGGCGGTGACCACGCGGTTGATCTCCGGGAGCTTGTGGACGGTGACGTCGTCGGCAGCCAGCACGCGGGCGCGCTGCTCCAACTCGGTCAACGGCAGGTCCATCAGGACCATGTCCGCGCCGATAATCGGCTGCAGCGCGGTCACGGCGTCGCGGGCGCGTTCGGCCACACGCTGCATCTGGTCCAATCCCTGTGGCAGGTGCGGCCAGCCGCCCTCGGGGTCGTAGCGGCGCCACACCTCGCGGCGCTGCTGCACCTTGGCCAGCTCCCCATGCAGGTCGGCCACTTCCCGGCCGGGGCGCACCAGGTCCCGGGCCTGCTTGACGAACCGGCGCCGGGCGGCATAGCCCATCTCCACGCTGTGCTCCTGGCGCCAGTGCTTCGAGGCGGTGGCAATGACCATGTCGGCCGCAGAGCGTTCGAAGACCTCGGGCAAGAAGACGTCCAGGGAGTCGCGCACGCCGTCGAGCATTTCCAGCTGCTCACACCACTGGCCGAGCGTTTCGGCGCGGGTGATGCCGGTGGAGGTGTGCACCGCCTCAATATGCTCACCGACGGCGGGCAGCAGCTCGTCGGCGAGCCGGGTCAGTCGGGCCAGCGCGTCGGTGGCCTCGTCGACGTCGGCCACGGCCATACCGTTCCAGGCCGAATCCGCCAGGGCGGAGGTGAACAGGCCGAGCGCGTGGGCTCGGTGCAGCAGTTCGGACGCGCGCCGGCGTCCGTCGGCGTTCAGGCGCTCCAGGTGTCCGGGGGTGACGCGGGCGTTGGTGCGGGCGCGGCCGGAGGTGAGTTCGGCGAGCTGCTGCAGCGCGTCGTAGGCGGAGGCACCCCACGGTTCGCGCGGCTTGTGCAGGGCGGCCACGTAGCGGGAGAGCTTCTCGCGCACGGAGGTCAGGCGATTGCGCATGCCGACGATGGCGGTCACGTCCAGGTCGGGAACGTTGACGCCCATGGCGGTCTTGATTTCCTCGGCGGCATGACGCCGCCAGGCGGGGTCCTCGGTGAGGTCGATCACGATGGAGCCCAGGCCGAGTTCGCGCAGGGCGGCGGCCACGGCGTGCCCGTCGGCGCTGGTGGCGGGCACGTGCAGCACGGTGCGGCCCAGAGCCGCGGCGTCGGCCATGATGGCGGCGAGGACGGCGGCCACGTCGGAGCCGGGGGGCGCATCCAGCAGCAGGGAGGCGCCGGAGCCCACCGCCTCGACAGCGTCGAGTTGAGCCGGATCCAAGTCGCCCACGCCCCGCTCATCTTCGGGGGCCCGATCGGTGGGGTTGGGCTCAGGCAGGGCCACATCCAGGGCGGCCCGGGCCTCGGCGTCGCCGGCGAGCGCGGCCACGAGTGCAGAAGTGCGGGCGCGGTCGACGGTGGCGTCGAAGTCCTCGAGGAGCGCCTGCCCGGGGTGGACGAAGGCGCCGACGACGAGCCGCTCGTGGATCTCGAAGCCGGGCAGGAACTCGCGTCCGAGCGAGCCGATGCCGCTGAGCGCGTCGCGCGGGGTGAAGCCGTCGTCGGCCAGGGTGGCGCGGGCGACGACGTCGACGTCCACCGTGCAGCCATGGCGGCGCAGCGCCCGAGTCAGGACCGGGTTGACCTCGATCGACGTATCCAGGGTGAGGGCGGCATCCGCGCCGGCACTGGACAGCCGCACCGGCCGCAGAAGCACGGGAGCGCTGACGGTGCGCACGGCGACCGGCCGGGCGGAGGGCGCGTCGGTGTCGGTCACGTCGGCGGCAGGCGTGGCAGAGGGCGCCGCTTCGGGAGCCTCCGGATCGGCGCTGCCATCGTCGGAGGCGTCAGCCTCGGCGTTCGCGGCGGCTCGTGCGGCGGCGGGGCCGGCTGCGGCAGCATCGTCTGCCGGGCTGGGCGTGGGGAAGGCATCGTCGTCATCCGCTGTGGGTACCGGCTCGGTCCAGCCGGCCACGCCAATGGCCAGGTACACGGGAGCCACGCCGAACCGACGGGAGAGCTGGTCGGTGCGGCTGGCGAGTTCATGCAGGGACTGCCGGGCGATGCCGAGTGCGACGCGCTCGCGCACGAGGCTGCCCAGGTGGGTCGGGCGGCCTGCGTACAGCTGGGCGAGGCCGGAGGGGTGGGCGGCGGTCAGGTCGACAATGCCGTCGTGGTCGGAGAAGGCGTCGAGGCTGGAGGTGCCGCCGAGGTCGGCCAGTTCCTGGCGCCAGTCGTCGAGGGCCTCGTCGATACGGGCCCGACGCTCGGCGTCTGACACCGGGGTGCCACCGGACTGCGTGGCCGCGGCGGGGTCCGCGGGCAGGTCGACGTCCTCGGGGTCGCGCGTCTGCGCCCCGGCGTCGTGCCGGTTGCGGCCCAGAGAGAACAGTGGAGGCGTCATATTTCCTCACGATATCCGCCCGGCCGCGGCGGGCGGCGCCGACTCACCGATAGCGCGGGAATCTGCGGCGATGTCCCGACGGAGCCACACCGGCACGGCGAGAACCTGCCTACCTAATGGGCTCTTCGTGTTTGTGGATGTGGTGGTTCGGGCCGGAGCTGCGTGTGGGTGGTCGTTGTCCGGGACCGGAGGTCGTATTCGGGTGCGTGAGGTCGTTTTCGGGTCGCCGAGGACGTCGTCGGACCGGCCGCCTTCATTTCGCCCCACGCCCGCCACGCGACCCGGCCACACCCACAAACCCATTGACAGGCTCGCCTGGAAGCGGGACCGTCTGCTACGCCACTTCCCGGTCTGCTACGCCGCTACGGGGTTAACAACGCCGGTTAACCGTCTGCTGAAGGAACTGCAGGTGTACAGCAGAACGTCAAGTAGCGTCGTTAACGCCCAACCGGCACACCACACACCCCACCCCGTGTTATGGCTCAGGACATCGGTGACAGTACTGCCGCAGCCCGCCACAACCACCACACCCCCAAACCGGAAAAGCCGATTTGGACCGCCCCAGTGGCGCACTACGGCGGTCCAAATGGAGGCTGACGGTCCACACAGAGGAAAGCGGTCCGAACAGTGCAGTCCGGCGGCGGGCAGCCTCACAGCACGCCGGTCTACAGCGGCACGCCCGCACCGAAAAACCCCGAAACCCGGCGTCTCCACGGCACTCCGGCCTAAAGCACCGCGTTCGCGCTGATGGCCCGGTTTCCGCGTGGTTGTGCGGGAAGGCGGCTGGTGCCCCCGGCGCGATTCGAACGCGCGACACCCGCTTTAGGAGAGCGGTGCTCTATCCCCTGAGCTACGAGGGCCGGCTGAGGACGGCTGCGATCCTACCCGATCGCAACCCGTCCCCAATTCCGTCGCCGGTTCGAGTGGTGCCGACCGCGTGCGCGACCGGCATCGTCTCCGTCAGGCGCGCGACCAGGGGGTGGTCTGAGTGCGGCCCACGCGTACGTCCTCTTCTCGCGTGCGAGCGGGAACCACCATGACGGGGCAGGAAGCGTGTGAGAGAACACCCTGGCTGACCGAGCCCAGCAGCAGTCCGGAGAAGCCGCCGCGACCGCGAGAGCCGACCACCACTAGGTCGACCGCGGTGGAGAACTCGGACATCAGTTCGGCGGCGTTGCCGTCCAGGGCGTGGCGGCGCACCACGACGTCGGGGTGGCCCTCGGTGGCCTCGGCGATGGCCCGGTCCAGGCCCGAGCGCACGTCGGTGAGAACCTGCTCGCGATCAACGGCGGCGGGCAGCCAGGCGAGCGCCCCCGCACCAGAGGCCATGGGGACGGCTGCGATCGCGGTCAGCTCAGCGCCCCAGGCCTCGGCCTCGCGCACCGCCCACCTCAGGGCCTTGCGCGCCGAATCGGAACCGTCGACGCCGACGACAATGCGGCGCACGGGGGTGAAGGCAGAGCCCTCCGTGTGGCGCGGAACCACGACGGCGGGGCAGTGGCTGTGCGCCGGTAGGGCCGAGGACACGGTTCCGAGCAGCCGGTCGGCGAAGCCTCCACCGCCGCGAGTGCCCACCACGGCGAGGGAGGCGTCCTCGGACAGGTCAACCAGCACGCCGGCTGGATCTCCGGTCTCCAGGGAGCTGGTCACGGTTACGCCCCGCCCCTGGGCGCGGGCGACCGCCTCGTTGACGACCGCTTCGGCGCCGGAGCGCACGGCCGAGTCATCCAGAGCGGCGTAGCCGCCGTCGAGCGAGGCGGTGGTGAAGGAAGGCAAGGAGTAGGCGCACAGGATGTGCACGCGCCAGCCGCTGCAAGCCGCACGGTCAACCGCCCAGTCAACCGCCTCCAGGGATTCGGGTGAGCCGTCAACTCCGACGAGGACGACCTTGTCTTCAGCCATGGGTTGTGCCCCTTTCTTCGAGCATCGGGTACTCGACCCGACTCATTGTGCCCTGCGGGCGGGCGTGTTCCAAAACACGTTTTGAAGATAGCACGTGGGGGCGGCCGGCCACACGGCCGACCGCCCCCACGTCAGGAAGCAGTTAAGCGTACGGTTCAGCCCACGCGCACATACTGCGGGGAGCCGTACACGGCGCGGTAGGACACGCCGACACTCGGGTTACCGGCGTCAATCATCATGCCGCCACCCGCGTAAATCCCGACGTGGCCGCCGTAGTAGACGATGTCGCCCGGCTGGGCCGCAGCCGCGGACACGATCGTGCCGGAGGCGCCCTGGGCGTACGAGGTGCGCGGCAGGGAGATGCCGACCTGGCCGTAGACGTACTGGACCAGCCCGGAGCAGTCGAAACCGCCGTTGGCCGGGTTATTGGAGCCGTAGACGTAGGCCATGCCGGTGTACTGCATGGCGATCGAGACGACGGAGGAACCGGACGCGTTGGCGGGCGCGGCGGTGGCCGCGGCCTGGGTGGCGTCGGCGATGGCCTCGGTAGTGCCCGCCGCGTCGGCGGCCGTCGCATCCGTGGCAGCGACGTCGGCGGCGACCTCGGTCTCCTCGGTCGCCTCGACCTCGGGCTCCTCCTCGACCTCAATGACCGGGGCCTCGGCGGTCGGGGTGTCCACGGTCTCGACGTCGCTGGGGACGGAGACGGAGTCGGCGACCTGCACGGCCTCGTTGGTGGAGACGGCAGTGCGCGCCTCGGCGGCGAGCGCACCCACGCCCTGAGTCTCAAGTGAGCCGGCGGACTGCGCGGCCTCGTTGGTGTTCGCGGCAGAGGCACCGGAAGCGATCATGCCCAGGGCCAGACCCGAGGATGCGGCCACTGCGAAGCCACGGCGGGCGACCGGAGCGACTGAGTTCATCGGGGTCAACGGCCGAGCGGCCTTGCGGTGCCGAGCCGAGGTGCGTGTTGTCATGTAGTGGTTCTCCTCTGAGATGCCGACGAGGTGAGCTGTCGGGTTCGGACTGGAGACGCCCGGCCCGCATCACGCGGGCTTCACCCCAAGGCTCCAGTCGATGCCGGAGCCGCTTTTGGTTCCCCCGTTCCTGCCTTGGTATGTGGGATATGGCTGCCGGAACCGAGCGGCAGGATTAGGCCTCGTTTCCAGCGCCACGAGCGGCTAGCGCCCGCAACGGTGAACACGTTACCCGAAGACCCCTCCCGGCGTCACGGCGGGATCACGCACACCGCCGTGAAACGTCGCACATGCCGGTTGCGGTGTCCACGCCTGCCGCCCCGTCCCCGGCCACGCGGACACAAAAACGCCCCGCTCCCCGGGGGTGGGGTGCGGGGCGAGTGCGGTCAGCTGACGCGCAGGTAAGTCACACCGGAGTAGACGGCCCGGTAAGACACACCCTTCGAGGGGGTGGCGTCCACCATCATGCCGTTGCCCGCGTACAGGCCGACGTGGCCGGACCACCACAGGATGTCTCCGGGACGAGCCTCGTCCGCGGAGATCGGCGTGCCGATGGCGCGGATCTGGCCGGACTGGTGCGGGATGCTGATGCCGTACTGGGCGTAGATGTAGGACACCAGGCCGGAGCAGTCGAAGGAAGACGGGCCGGAGGCGCCCCATACGTAGGGAGTGCCGACGTATTGCATAGCCAGCGCGACCATGCCCTCGCCGGTGGAGGTCGTGGCGGCCACCTGGGTGGTCTCGCTCGCCTCCACGGTATCCGAGACCTCTGCGGTCTCCTCGGCTTCGACAGCCTCCTCGACCTCGGGCTCTTCTTCGACCACTGGGGCGGTGGCGGTGACGGTGGCGGCCTCGACGACGTCCTCGCTCCAGTTCGTCTCCGAACCGGTCGAAATGGCGGCGTTGGTGGTGACGACCTCGCGCGCATCGGTGGCCAGTGCGGCCACGCCGGCCTGACTGAGTGCGCCGGCCGAGCCGGTGGCATCCGCGTCATCGCTGGCCGCGTTGGCACCCGAAGCGATCATGGTGAGGGCCAGGCCGGAGGAGGCGGCGACGGCAAGCCCGCGGCGCGCAACCGGGGCGGCGTCCGTCAGAGGCGTCAGCGGACGCGCGGCCTTGCGGTGGCGGGCCTTGACGTTTGTAGACAATGAATTCTCCTGCAGAGCCGACGAGGTTAGCTGTCGGGTTCGGGCGGGAGACGCCCGGCCCGCGTGCTGCGGGCTTCACCCCGAGGCCGCGTCCGCCGGAGCGTCACGGCCGGAGAAGTGGTTCCCCCGGGCCTGCCGGAAAAAGTCGTTGGCGGAGGCGGCTCGCGCCGGCAGGCTTGGGCTCCGCGGGCGCCTCCACAGCCGAGGGGTGCCGGCTGCGGCATCTAAGTTAATGAAGTTCCCCCGTCCATGGGTAGTTTTCTCCGCCGCTCCCGCTGTGGAATCTCCCACGGCGGGGTCGCGCGGGCAACATTCTCGGCCCGCCGCACCACTGCCGGGGCCGATCGTGCCGGTTCAGCGCTTGAGGAAGAGGTGCCTGGCCAGGGCACTGGGCAGGAGTACAGAGGCGTCGTCGTCCTGTCGGCTGACGCGGATGCCGCCGACCGTGGCGGTGAGCCGGACCGGAATAGCCGCCCCAATGCGGGCATCCTCTAGCTGAGCGATGACGACGTCGTCGGCCTGGATGGGCTCTCCCACACGGGAGACGACGGCGTCTGAGCGCCCGTCGCGGACCAGGCGCTCGGCGCTGATCTCGTCACTTGCGGGGGCGGGGTGGGTGGGGACGCGGTCGGGAACCGGGTTGCCGAAGGGGTCGGAGGTGACCTCACCCAGGATCGCCGCCAGGCGGTCCTCAACCTGCTCACTCATCACATGCTCCCACCGGCAGGCCTCGTCGTGAACGAGTCTGCGATCCAAGCCGATCACGTCCAGGAGCAGCCTTTCAGCAAGTCGGTGCTTGCGAATAACTTCGGTGGCCCGACGGCGCCCCTCGTCGGTGAGCTGAAGGGAGCGGTCGTCGGCAACCCATATAAGGCCGCTGCGCTCCATGCGGGCGACCGTTTGAGACACGGTCGGGCCGGAGTGGCCTAGGCGCTCAACGATGCGCGCGCGCAGCGGCAGCACGCCATCTTCCTCAAGCTCGTACACGGACTTGAGGTACATCTCGGTAGTGTCGATTAACTCGCTCATCTGGTGCCTCCTCCGATGACCACTGACCGATGCAGCACGGCTGACCGTAGCCGGGGTGCGGCGTATGCGCATGTGCGTGAACAGGATATCGGTCCCCGGCTCCGACGCCGATGACGGGTTCGATCATCCGGCCCCGCGAGCTACTCCGAGGCGGTGGGAGCGCCGGGCGTGTCTGCCTCCGCGGCGCCCGCCGCGCCGTCGCCAGGAGCGCTACCTGCGGCGCGTTCACGCGGGCCGACGGTGGTCAGGAAGGGGCGGGTGGAGGAGTAGGCGAAGTCGATGTGCCAGTGGCGCCGCGCCCAGATGCCGGCGGCCACCGCCACGATTACGGCGGCGATTCCACCGGCCAGGATGGCTACGCGCGGTCCCCATTGGTCCGACACCCAGCCCACGATTGGCGCCCCAATGGGGTTAGTGCCCAGGAAGAACATCATGTAGATGCTCATGACGCGCCCGCGCATGGCCGGCTCCGTGTTCAGCTGGATGGTCTGGTTGGCGCTGGTGAGCACCGTCAGCACGCACAAGCCCACCGGGATCGAGGAGAGCGCGAACAGCTGGTAGCTGGGCATCAGCGCCATGGCGATCGTGAACACACCCAGGAAGAAGGACGCGACCACCAGGGTGCGTACCCGCGGGGACTTGCGCCGCGCCGCCCACAGGGCCCCGGCCAGGGAGCCGATGGCGAAGATCGAGGAGACGCTGCCATAGGCGTCGGACTCCAGGTCGAAGGCGGAGCGCACCATGGCCGCCATGGTCACCTGGAAGTTGAGGGTGAACATGGACACGATCGTGATCACCGCGATGATCACGATGATGTCAGTGCGGTGGCGGATGTAGGCCAGGCCCGCCCGCAGCTGTCCCTTGGCCCGTTTGGCGCGGGGGACGTCATACAGCTCCGACACGCGCATGCTCGCCAACGCCAGCGCCGGGAACAGGAAGGTCAGAGCGTTGACCAGGAAGACCCACCCCGGGCCGATCCAAGCGATGACCAGGCCGCTGACCGCCGGGCCGATGAGGCGCGCGGCGTTGAAGGAGGCCGAGTTCAGTCCGACCGCGTTGGCCAGGTTCTCGGCGGGGACCATCCGGCCGACGAAGATCTGACGCGCCGGGGAGTCGTAGGCGGAGGCCAGCCCGGTGCCGAAGGCGGCCAGGTAGACGTGCCAGAGCGCCACATGGCCGGCGAGCACGTCGGCGGCCAGGATCAGGGAGACCACGCCCATGGCGGTCTGGGTGAAGATGAGGAACTTGCGCTGGTCCACCCGGTCCGCGACCAGTCCGGCGTGGGCGCTGAACAGCATGGCGGGCAGGAACTGCAGCGCCGTGGTGACGCCGGTGGCGGAGGCGGAGTCGTCGGTCAGTATGCGCAGCACCAACCAGTCCTGAGCGACGCGCTGCATCCAGGTACCGATATTGGCCACGAGCGCGGCGAAGAACCAGATCCGATAATTGTGGAACTTGAGTGACTCGAAGGTGCTGCTCACGGTGGGGAGATAACTCCAGTTTCGCGGTGTGACGACGGGCGCACCCGCTGGGATGCGCGCTTTTTTGGGATCGGTCAATTGTACGTCTGTACACCGGGGACAGACAGGGGGCGACGACGTGACCGTAGCCGCGTCGTCGCCCCCGATTCGTGTGCACCGGGCGCCGTCTGGCGCTCGGATCCGGCCATCAGCCGACGCCGAGGATCGCCTTGATGGGCTCGAGCGTGAAGTAGATGACGAACAGCACCGAGGCGACCCACATCAGTGGGTGAATGTCCTTGACCTTGCCGCGGGCCAGCTGGACGACCAGGTAGGAGACGAAGCCCGCGCCGATGCCGTTGGTGATGGAGTAGGAGAACGGCATCATGATGATGGTGATGAAGGCCGGCAGGGCAATCTCGGGGGTCTTCCAGTCGATGTCCGTCACCTGGGTCATCATCAGGAAGCCGACCACCACCAGCGCCGGCGTGGCCGCCTCGTAGGGCACCATGGAGACGACCGGGGCGATGAACATGCTGGCCAGGAACAACACCCCGGTGACGACGGAGGCGAGGCCGGTGCGGGCACCCTCGCCGACGCCCGCGGCCGACTCGATGTAGGAGGTGTTGGAGGACACGCCCCCGGCACCGCCGGCAATCGCGCCCAGAGAGTCGACGACGAGGATCTCGCGGGTGCGCGGCGGGTTGCCGTTCTCATCCAGCAGGTCGCCCTCGGCACCGATGGCCACCATGGTGCCCATGGTGTCGAAGAAGTCGGCGAGCATGAGGGAGAAGACCAGCAGCACCACGGAGACGACGCCGACCTTCTCCACGCTGCCCAGCAGGCTGAAGTGGCCCAGCGTCGCCAGGCTCGGCAGCTCAACGGGCGCCCCCTTCAGGGCGGGGATGGACAGCGACCAGCCGGTGGGGTTGGTCGTCTCGTCAAAGGCATCCAGGTGGGCGAAGGCCTCGATCAGGGCCGCCAGGATGGTGGAGGCGACGATGCCGATGAGGATGGAGCCGCGCACCTTGCGCACGTGCAGCACGAGTATCAGGAACAGGCCGAACAGGAACACCAGGACGGGCCAGCCCTGCAGGGAGCCGCCCAGGCCGAGTTCCAGCGGGGTGCCGCCGGCGCGGACGACCTTGGCGTCCACCAGGCCGATCAGGGCGATGAACAGGCCGATGCCCACCGAGATGGCGGTCTTGATGTCCGGCGGGACGGCCTTGAACACGGCCTCCCGGAATCCGGTGAGCACGAGGACCAGAATGATGACGCCCTCGATCACCACCAGGCCCATGGCGTCGGCGTAGGTCATGCCGTTCATGCCGACCAGGGTGTAGGCGATCATGGCGTTGATGCCCAGTCCTGCGGCCAGTGCCATGGGATAGTTCGCCACCAGGCCCATGAGGATGGTGATGACGCCCGCGACGAAGGCGGTGCCGGCGGCGATCTGCTCGGTAGTGCCCAGTGGCGCGATCCCCTCGTGGGGCGTGGACAGCACCAGCGGGTTGAGCACGAGGATGTAGGCCATCGTGAAGAACGTGACGATTCCGCCGCGTACCTCACGCGCCACCGTGGAGCCGCGCTCGGTGATGTGGAAGAAGCGGTCGATCGCGCTGCGGGAATCCGGCGCCCCGGCCGCTGCTGACGTTGTGGGAGATGGGGTATGTGTGGTCACGTGTCGTGATTGTCCCAGACGCGGCCGCAGCAACGAAACTCCGGCCACCCCTTGGGACGCCGCCGACGCCCAGGCCCGGCGGGGTCGGCGCCGCCCGCGAGCGCGGGGAGGCTCAAGAGCGGGTAGGCAGCGAGGCCTCCAGGGCGGCCAGGGCGTCGGCAGCGGCCTGGGGAGCGGCGGCGTCGTCGTGGTGGGCGTGCTCGAGGGCCAGGTCGGCGACGGCGTCGCGAGCCGAGGCGGCGCGCCGCGAGGCCACGGTGGCCTCCGGATCCTCTTCTTCCGCAGTCTCCGGCTCCTCCGGGGACTGTTCGGGGACCGAGTCAGCCGCGGCGTCCTGGGCGGCAATGGACTTGCGGGACCTGCGCGAGGTCTTCTCGGTCGGGTCGGCGGAGGTGTCCGCGTCCTGGGCCTCGGCCTCGCCGACAGTGGTCGGCTCCGGTTGCGCGGCCTCCTGGTCGGTGAGTTCGTCGCGACTGCGCCCGCCGCGCAGGTCCGTGCCGTTGGTGGCCAGCGGCTCCATGGCCGCCTCGTCCAGGCGCGCAGGCGTCACCGGCCACTCGGGCCCCTGATCCGGCAGGTCGGTTTCGGAGTGGGCGCCACAGCCGTGGTCGAGGGAGACCACGCGCCCGTCGTCGGCGGCCCACTCGTTGGCGCACACGCCGAAGGTGTTGCGCAGGCGCCCGCTCATGGGCACCAGGAACCCGCAGGTGGCGCAGGTGGCGTGGGCCTTGCGCACGCCGTCGGCCTCGGGGCCGTGGTCGCCGTCGTACCAGCGCTGGGCGGCGCGGCGGTAACCCTCCGCGGACAGCACGCGGGCGCGGCCGAGGTCGAGCTCATCCAGGGCCACGGTGTCCCCGTCCTCGCCGGTGGCCTCCCAGCCGGGCTCGAGCCGCTCGTCCGTCTCCCGCCGGGGCAGCCGGTCCGAGCGGGAGGCGTCTCCGGGCCGCAGCCGATCCGCCCACGGCACCCAGGCGGGGGCAAGCAGGGCATCCTCGCCGGGCAGTAGCTCCAGCTCGCAGATGGTGGCGGTGCGCCCGCGGGGCGGACGGGTCATGGTCACGGCCCAGCGCCAGCCGCGGTAGCCGGCCAGGTTGCATTCGAACAGGTGGGTGATCAGCCGCTTGTCCAGCTGCCGGGAGGCGGTGTACGGGCCGACGCTGACCGGTTCGGTGATCTCGCCCAGGGCGGCCCGGGCGGCCTCGATGGCGGCCTCGGAGGTCAGCACCCGGTCCTTGGCGGCCGTGGCCTGCTCGGCCGGGGTGGGCAGGGCACCGGGACGGTCGCCCGCGGGCTCGACGACGGCGGCGCGCGCGGCCTGCACCGGCTTGCTCGACGTGTTCTTCGACCTTTGAGTCGCTGCGTCAGTCACGGCTCAAGTGTAAGCGGACGGTCGGGCCGGCGCTCGCCCTCACCTACCATCCAGGCGATAGCCCGCGCGGTCCGCTGGATACCGCCGGTGAAGTGATCCCCGGGGTTGAGCTCGAAGACTGTTTGGACGCCCATGCCGGCATAGGCCCGGTATAGCGCCCGGGTGTTGGCCTCGACGGCGCGCACCGGCTCCACGGCCGTGCTCGCCTCCTGATCCCCGAGCGAGAAGTACACGCGCTCGGGCAGGCGCACGGGCTGGTGCGCGCCGGCGTACTCCAGGAACCCCGGAAACCAGAACGAGCCCGAGGCACTCGCAAGCCGGGAGAAGACATCCGTGCGGTAGCTGGCGTAGACGGCGAACAGGCCGGCAAGCGAGTATCCGGCCAGACCCAGGTAGGCGGGGGCGGCCGGCAGCCGTTCCAGCGCATGCGGCAGTATCTGGCCCGTCAGGACGTCGAGGTAGGCGTCGGCGCCGCCGGTGCATGGCACGTCTTCGGGGCCGAGTGCCGGAATCGGCCAGGGCGACATGTCATGGTTCCAGTCGATGCCGGACACCGCCGCCAGGGAGAAGGGCGCTTCGGCAATAGATGCAGCGGCCTGCCACACCGCCTGTCCCTCGCCTTGCACCGTATTGAGCACCACCAGGGGCGCGCCGGGCTGCGGCGCCACGAAAAGCTCCACGTGCTTACCAGCTACGGTTTCGTTCACGAGCGCAGATGGTAGCGGCTCAAGAACTCCTTGGTCCGCGGCTGGCGCGGGTTGCGGAACACGACGCTTGGTGGCCCCTCTTCGCAAATCACCCCAGCGTCCATGAAGACGACCCGGTCGCTGACATCATCGGCGAACTGCATTTCGTGAGTGACGATGAGCATCGTCATCCCGCTGTCCGCGAGCGCCTTGATCACGTTCAGCACCTCCCCCACCTTCTCGGGGTCCAGCGCGGAGGTGGGTTCGTCGAACAGCATTATCTCCGGCCGCATGCACAACGCACGCGCGATGGCGGCGCGTTGCGCCTGACCGCCGGAGATCTCATCCACGTGGGCGTCGCGGAACTCGTACATGCCGACCCGTTCCAGCTCCTGCTCCGCCACCTGCTGCGCCTCGGCGCGCTTCATGCGCCGCACCGTCGTCAACGGCAGCATGCAGTTCTCCAGCACCGTCTTGTGCTGGAACAGGTTGAAGCCCTGAAAGACCATGCCGATCCGTTCGCGCAGCGCCCGCAGGTCCGTGCGAGGATCGCTCAGGTCCTCGCCGTCGAACAGCACCGACCCACCGTCGGGCTCCTCCAGCAGGTTGACGCAGCGAAGCAGCGTCGATTTTCCGGAGCCGGAGGCCCCGATGATGCTGACGACCTCGCCACGCACAACCGTCAGGTCGATGCCCTTGAGAACACTCAGCTCTCCGAACGACTTGCGCAGGTTGCGAATCGTCAGGATCGGTTCGCTCATGCGGCGATCTCCTTCTGGGCAATCCCGATGCGTCGCATGCTCGTTTCGAGCAGCCAGGTCAGCGACAGCGTGAGGATCAGGTAGATGACGGCGGCCGTCAGGTAGTTGGCCAGGTACTTGTAGTAGAAGCCCGCGACCGAGGAGGTGGCGAACATGAGTTCCGTGTAGCCGATGATGGTCAGCACGGAGGTCCCCTTGATGTTGTTCACCAGCTCGTTGCCGATCGACGGCAGGCTGTTGCGTACGGCCTGCGGGAAGATCACCTTGATCATGGTCTGCCAGTTCGAGAAGCCCAGCGACACCGCCGCCTCCCGCTGCCCCCGGTTGAGGGCACCGACGCCTCCACGCAGCACCTCCACCAGGTACGCGGCCGAGTTCAGCGATACCGTCAGCAGCGCGGCCATGAAGAAGCTCCACCGCTGGTTCACCTCGGTGATGCTGGCGTTGGGCATGGCCGAGCGCACGATGTTAAAACCCGCGTAGTAGACGATTGCCGCCTGCACCATCATCGGTGTTCCCCTGAAGATGGTCACGTACAACTTCACCAAGTCCACCCCCGTGCTCTTGGCGAATCGCAGCGGCCGCGAGTCCCGCCTGCCGGGTGCGTTGATGCGCAAGAACACCAGGCCGACGGCGAGCACGAATCCGGTCACAGTTCCCAACACCGACACCGACAGCGTGCCCCACACGCCCGAGAGCCAAAGCCTGCGCGAGTGGCACAGCATGTAGACCATGGACGGAACCATCGCGTCAGGGTTCTCTTCCAGCGCCACAACCTCACGACACCAGGGGATCACCCACACCACTGCGGCGAGCGCGACCAGCGCGATCGCCGCAGCAACGGCCGCGAATCTACAGCCGCGTCTCATTTCTGCCCCGCGAGCTCCATCGCCGAGTCCATCAGATCCTGTCGCTGCTCCGCGGACACGGAGGCCAACGCCGTATTGATCTCATCCAGCAGGGCCGTGTCATCCTTGCGCACCCCGGCGCACACGCCGTTGAAGTCCAAGACGAACCCGTCGTCGTCGGGGAAGTCGACTACCACCGTATCCGGGTACTGTGCCTGGTACGCCTCGGCGGACTCAAGGTTGATGACAATGCCGTCGGTAGTGCCCGCATCCAGTCGCTCGAGCATGTTGGTGATGGTGTCCACCGCAGGGAGGTGGTTGACCCCGTCAATCTGGTCGATCACCGTGTCCAGCTTGGTGCCCTTCTGTCCCAGCAGGCTCGCACCGACGAAGTCCTCCGGCACCGTCGCCGAGGCGTAGTCACCGTCGGCCTTGACCATCACGCCGTACTCAGTGGGCTGGGGCACGTAGATCTCGGAGAAGGCCGCCGCCTGCTTGTGCTCGTCGGAGTCGACCATTCCGGAGAACACCGCATCGACCTGCCCCTGGTTGAGTGCCTCCAGCAGTCCATCCCAGGGAAGTTTGACGATTTCCAGCTCCGCACCCATATTGTCCGCCACCAACTTGGCGATCTGCACGTCGTATCCCTCGGCGTAGAAGCCCTCGTGATTGCTGATGGGAACGTTGGTGTCAGAGGGCTCTCCCTCCTCCCAGTTGTAGGGGGCATAGGCGCATTCGACGCCGACACGCAGCGTTTTCGCGTTGCTTTGGCCCGTCGCGCCATCGCCTCCCGACCCGCATGCAGAAAAGGACAGGGACACGAGGCACAGCAGCACTATGCTCGCGATTCTTCTCATGTTCAGAACCTTCTTGATCGGCGTCTGGGAGAGGGAACCATCGACATGTCATCGAACAGGCGTTCGATAATGTTGGCACGCTACAGGTGGCGATCCCGGCGGTCAAGCCGTCGGCCGAGCCCGCCAAAGGCGCTCGTAAACAGTGCCAGGCCAACTCTGACCAACCCCACTATATACATCGTTACGATGCAACAACAAGGCCGATGCGCCGTTCAACCGGCCTCGACCGACACGATCCGGTGGACGGCGACGGTCAACTCGGTCTCCCTGACCAGGTCGGCCAGGCGCACCCGGCCGGGTTCGACGGCGAGCACCCGCACGGTGCGCTCCTGCACGTTCCCGTCGGGGCCGGCCAGACGCAGCCGTACCCGCGCCCGTGAGGCCTGCGCCTGACGCAGCAGTGCCAGCGCATGCACCGGGTCGGTGGCCGCCATCGGGCCGGCGCCGCCCGCGGCACGGCGCGCCTCCTCCCCCGCGCGCAGGCGGCCGACCAGCGCGGCCAGCTCCCGGCGTCCGGGACGGCGACGGCGGACCGCGTGCTCGTTCCCCGGGCGGGCCGGTGCCGGGGCAGGGAGGCGGCGCCCGCCCCCGGGGCGTTCGGAGATCAACAGTCGGCCATGCTCGTTCTCCAGCACCGGAGCCAGACCGGCGGCACGCAGTTCACGCAGCACCACCCCGGCGGGTGCGGCGGACAGGATGACGCCGGGCGCCACCTGGTCCAGTCCCAGGTCTTTGAGCGCGGCGTCGGCGATGATCCCGGCGGCTACGGCCGGGTCGGCCACGCGCAGCACGCTGGCGACCTCGCGCACGCGCACCGCCCCGTGGCGGCGGGCGGCGTCGGCGATCAGGACCGTGAGCGCGCTGGGCAGCGGGGTGGGACTGAAGCGGGATAGGGCCTGGGTCAGTTCGGTGGCGGACCAGCCGCTGTCCAGGGCGCGGCGCACGGACTGGGGAGTGAAGCGGACGGTGAGCGCTCCGCCGCGGGACTCGACCTCGCTACTGCGCTCTAGGGCGGCGCCGAGTTCGGGCGCAGGGCGGCCGGGGACGATGGCGGTCAGGTCCGACTGCACCAGCAGGAGGTCGACCGGCGCAGGCAGGTCGGCGGCCAGCGCCTGCTCGAGCGCGGCCAGCAGTGTCCCGTAGTGATTGTCCGGGTGGCCGACGGCGTCGGCGGGGGCATCGTCCGCCGCGGTGCTGCCGGCGGGTGTGGACGCTTCGGGGGCGCCGGCATTGGGACGCAGGCAGGCTGCCAGAACCCTTCCGGCGCGGCTGAGGGCACCGCCGCCGGTCAGACCGAGCAGCTGGGCCTCGGCGAGCACCGCCGCCACCGCACCCTCGGGCAGGGGCCGACGCGGCCGGGCGAAGGTGAGGGCGGCGTGCACCCAGTCGGCGTCGACCGAGGTTCCGGCGGGTAGGGAGTCGAGCAGGGCGAGGATGCGACGGCGCAGCCGGCCCGCCCAGGCGGCCTCGACGTCGGCGCCCAGGACGGGCCGCAGAGCGCCGTCGTCGGCGCGGGTGCCGACCAGCCAGGGGGTGCGGGCCGAGCCCGCCCAGGCGGCGGCGAGCGCAGCCCACTGCTCGGGTAGTTCGGCGTCCAGCCAGGCGGGGACCGTGTCCGCGGGCACCCACGCGGCGCCGGACTCGTCCAGGCCGAGGAGTTCGGCACCGGCGGCGAGTTCTATGACGCTGGCGGCCACGGCGCGCTCCAGGCCGAGGGCGGCGGCGGTTCGGTCCAGTGCCCGCACGCCCACTCCACCGGTGCGCAGAATCTGGCCGCCCTCGCGCCCCCATTCGGTCAGCAGCTCGCGGGTCAGGCGAACCATCTCCTCCGCGTGACTGACCGACTCGGAGGCGACCGCATCTGCGGACAACACCTCCAGGGGGTCGGTGGCCGGGGGCGCGAGCGGCTCACGGGTCAGGCGGCCGCCGCGCAGGGCGAGGCCGACCTCGCGCGGCAGGACGAAGCGCGTGCGTCCGGCGGCGTCCGCGGTGCGTTCGAGCCAGCCGCGCTCGACCAGCTCGGCCGTGCCGGCGGAGCTGCGGCCGGGGCTGAGGGTGCCGACCGGGGGACCCCAGGTCAACGCCTTCAGCACGCCAATGCCGGGGACGGGCTCGTCGGCCTGTTCCAGGGTGGACAGCGGGGGTGGGAGCTGCTCGGCGGCGGGCGGGTCGGCGGCGGCGGGGCCGAGTCCGAAGGGGTGGGGACCGAAGGTGTCGACCAGCCCAGGGACGGGGCCGGTGTCAATGACCAACGCCAGGCGGGTAAGCACGCCCAGGCGGCCGGCGACGTCGTCGGCGCTGAGTCCCAGGGAGGGCGCCAGGGTGGCGGGGTCTACGGAGCGCAGGGCGACGGTGGCCTCGGCGACGGCAACGGTGACGGCATCCAGGTCGCGCAGGGCGGCGTCCACGCTGGTGCGGGCGCCGGCGCGCACGGCCAGGGCGGTGAAAGAGGCGGAGGGTGGAGCGACCAGGTCGGGGCGTGCGAGTAGAAGCGCGGCGACGTCGCGGTCGGGCAGGGCCGTCAGGTGCGCGGCCAGCTGTTCGACGGTGGTGCCAGGTGCGGGCTCAGGCCGCCCGGTGCCCGGATGCTGGGTGCTCATCCGCGTAAATCTACCGCGGTCGATGCCTGCCGGGCCATGACCATGACATCCTCTCTGACAGCGTTCACCTTCGGCTGGGGGAACCGACCCGGTCCTGGCGCTCAACCCCGGATGCGTTCAGCACGGTTGAGCGTCCGCTCGCCGACGGCGGGACCGTTGAGCAGCATCTGCGCGGTCCTCCTGTCGGTGACCAGGGACGTTATGAGGCCTGAGCACGCGACTGCCCTCATCGCAGGCACCTTTTGAGACCCGCCGGCGACGGCGAGAACGCGCGGTGTGCGCAGGAGCTGAGCCGCGGTGATGGCGATGCAACGGCTCTGAGCCGTACAGGGAACTATTCGTCCGCGGTCGTCAATGAAGATGCCGAGCATCTCGGCGCGGGCCCCGCCGGACTCGAGCTGTTGTTTCTCCTCGTCGCTCAGCGCATCCATTAGCTGGGTCACAGGCGGGTCCCAAGAGCCGATCGAGACGACCGCCAGTGACAGGTCGGCGTAGGCGGCCAGGACGGAGGCGATGGCGGGATCTTGCCGCAGCGCCTTCACAGTCTGCGGGGAGTCGACGAACATCGGTGCGAAGATCGACAACGTGGTCGAGCCGGAGTGAGTTGAGACCGAGCGGAAGATGTCGACGGGCGAGAGGGCGAAGTCCGTCCCGACAGCGCCCGTGAGAGCGACGACTCTGGCGTCGGCGAGGGGGCCGACGTGGGCGCCGATCTCGGCGACGGTGCGACCCCAGGAGAAGCCGATCGTATCCCCCCGACCGGCTATGGAGGCGATCTCGGTCGCTGCTGCGCGGGCCAGCGCCTGGCGGTTGGTGCTCTCGTCCTCGGCACCGGGTACTACTACGCAGTCGCGCAGGTTGAGGTGGGCGGCGACGCGCTCTCCGAGAACATCATCGGGATGGGTCGGCTCAACGATACGGATCTGCACGATGCCGGTTTCACGGGCACTCTCGAGCAGTCGCGCCACCTTGAACCGCGAGATGCCGATTCTCTCGGCGATCTCAACCTTCGACTCGTTCGCCTCGTAGTAGGCGCGCGCCACTGCGACCATCAGGCCAGTTTCGTCGGGCACGGCACCTCCTTGCTCGTCTGAGCAAGCGTATATGTTCCGAGCGGCCTTGACGCGCACGGCCCTACACCCTTATTGTACTCCCATACGAGCAATGATGCTCATATGAGCACAAGGAGACCGCCGTGGTCACAGTCGACCCCTCAATGCTTGCCCTCCAGACACCCCCCGACGACTGGCGCGACCTCATGAGGCGCAGCGCCGCACTCCTCGAGCAGCACCAACTCATCACGCCGACCTACGTCGATGCCGTCTTTGCCGGCCTCGAGCGCAACGGCGCCTACATGCTCATAGCCCCCGGAGTTCTGCTCGCTCACGCCCGCCCGGAGGAGGGAGCGCTCGGTACTGGGCTCAGCCTCCTGACAACCACCGAGGACGTCGCCCTTATGGACGACCCCTCAATGCCGATCCGGCTCTTCTTCACCCTCGCCGCCAATGACTCCCAAGAGCACCTTGCCCTCCTCACCGCCCTGGCCGAAACGCTCATGGACTCCGGCCTCATGAACGAGCTCCGCGAATCCGAGGACCCCGTCCGGGTGGCACAGATCCTCACCCCGTCAGAGTCATGAGGCTCGTCGTCAACGGCCTCGAGCAGGAGATTCAAGAGGACTCCGATGGCGTCTCGAAGCTGCTCGAACCGGCAGTCGCGGCTTGGATGCGGCGCCCGCCCGCGAGCCGCCGCAGTTTCGCCTTCCTCGCCGCCCCGCCGGGCACCGGCAAGTCCACTCTCGCCGAAATACTCGCACAACGCCTCGCCCCGGACCTTCAATGCGTGGGCATGGACGGATTCCACCTGCCCCAGGCGGAACTCGACCGACGCACCATCGTCCGTGACGGGTGCGCCATCACATTGGCCGACGTCAAGGGGGCGCCGGAGAGCTTCGATCTAGAGGCGTTGAACCGTGCGCTCATACGGGCACGCCGGGAGGACATCACCTGGCCGCGCTATGACCGAGTACTCCACGACGTCGTCACCGACGGCGACGCACTGACTGCCTCACATGTTCTCGTAGAGGGCAACTGGCTACTCCTCGACGAACCCGGCTGGCGGAGTCTTCGCCGCCATGCAGACCTGACCGTCTTCATCGCCGCGCCCGAAGAACTCCTCGCCAGACGCCTCATAGCACGCAAGGTGCAGGGAGGCCTCAGTACGGACGCCGCCCGTTCCTTCTACGAGCGCAGCGACGGCCCCAATATCCAACGCGCCCTCAACCACTCATTCCGCAACGGCACCGATCTCGTCCTCACCATGGATCGCGACGGGCTTCTACACGAAAGTGACCACGCATGACCACTCACCAATCCACTGCACCCTCGCCCTCGGGACGCGCACGCCTGCAGGCATTCGGAGGTTTCCTCACCGCCATGGTCATCCCGAACATGGGCGCCTTCATCGCCTGGGGCCTGATCACCGCGCTATTCATCCCCGACGGATGGATCCCCAATGAGAGCCTCAATACGCTAGTTGATCCTCTCATCAAGTACATGCTCCCCCTATTGCTGGCGTACTCGGGAGGCCACCTCGTGCATGGCCAGCGCGGCGGCGTCGCCGGCGTCATCGGAACCATCGGACTCGTTGTCGGCTCCGACATACCGATGTTCCTGGGCGCGATGGTCATGGGCCCGCTCAGCGCCTGGATCATCAAGAGGTGGGACGGGATCATCCAACCCCGAATCCGCCCCGGCTTCGAGATGGTCGTGAACAACTTCGGCCTGGGCATCATCGGATTCGTCCTGTGCATCATCTCCTTCAAATTCATCGGCCCCGTCATCGAGTCGCTAAACAGCGGTCTGACCTGGGTGATCAATGCCCTTGTGAACACCGGCGTGCTCCCCCTGGTCGCTGTCCTCAACGAGCCCGCCAAGGTGCTGTTCCTCAATAACGTCATCGACCAGGGCATCTACTACCCGCTCGGAATGCAGGCCGCCCAGACGGCCGGCAAGTCGATCTTCTTCGTGCTCGCCTCCAACCCCGGCCCCGGCCTGGGCCTGCTCATCGCCTACTGGCTCTTCTCCGGCAACAAGATCATGAAGGAGACCGCCCCGGGCGCCATGATCATCCACTTCCTCGGCGGCATCCACGAGATCTACTTCCCGTACGTGCTCGCCAAGCCGATCACCCTGCTCGGCATGATGGCCGGCGCGGCCTCAGGCATCGCCACCGCGCAGGTCTTCAACGCCGGCCTGGTGGCCGGCCCCTCGCCGGGGTCGATCTTCGCCTACATCATGCTCACGCCCCGCGGCAACCACCTGGGCATCGTCGCCGACGTCGTCGTAGCCACCCTCGTTTCCTTCCTCGTCAACGCAGCCCTGCTGCGCGCCTCCGCCCGCAAGGACGCCGCCATCGGCGACGCCGAGTTCGAGCAGGCGCGAGCCCGCAGCGC
Source organism: Actinomyces glycerinitolerans (assembly GCF_900098745.1). GTDB lineage: Bacteria > Actinomycetota > Actinomycetes > Actinomycetales > Actinomycetaceae > Actinomyces > Actinomyces glycerinitolerans. The sequence continues at coordinate 575,261 of NZ_FQTT01000009.1, read as the reverse complement.
CGCCATGAAGCAGGAGGGCAAGGGCCTGCTCGCGGCCGTAACGGCTGACGGAACGCAGGTTGCGACCAAGACCATCGGCAAGGTCATCTTCGCCTGCGACGCCGGCATGGGATCGTCCACCATGGGCGCCAGCCTGTTCCGCAAACGGCTTGACGAGGCCGGCATCAGCGTCGAGGTCGGCAACACCGCCATTGAGAGGGTTCCCGACGACGCTGACGTCATCGTCACGCACAAGAACCTCGCCGAGAGAGCAGCCAATGCCAACCCGGGCGTTGAGATCGTCTCCATCGAGAACTACCTCTCCGACGCCCACATCGACGACCTCTACTCCCGGATCGAGTCCCAGCAGGAGGCGGACAAGTGAAGACCAGGGCCGTCTACATCGCAGGCGCTCACAAGGCGGTACTAGCCGAGAATGAGCTGCCGCCGCTCGGACCCCGCGAGGTTCTCATGAAGGTAGCGGCATCGAGCATGTGCTACTCGACCTACAAGGCGTACTGCCTCGGCGCCGAGCACAAGCGCGTGCCCGACGACGTGGCCGAGCACCCAGTCATGACCGGCCACGAATTCAGCGGAGAGATCGCCGAGGTCGGCTCGGAGTTGACCGGCCGCTACCGGGTGGGGCAGCGCATCGTCATCCAACCCGCTATGGGACTGCCCTCGGGCTACTCCCCCGGTTACAGCTACCCGGCCTACGGCGGGGACGCGACGTACACGATCGTCCCCGAGGTCGCGATCGACAAGGACGCGATCCTCCCCTACGACGGCACCTACATGGCCAATGGCTGTCTCGCCGAGCCGCTCATGTGCATCATCGGCGCCTTTCATGCGAGCTACCACACAACCCAGTACGTCTACGAGCACGAGATGGGCATCAAGAGGGGCGGGGCACTCGCTCTCCTAGGAGCGGCGGGCCCCATGGGCCTGGCCGCCGTCGAGTACGCGCTCAACGGCCCGTACCAGCCCACTCTGATCATCGTCACCGACATTGACCAAACGCGTTTAGATCGCGCGCGACGACTCCTGCCGCCCGAACGGCTGGAGGGAACGGGCCGCCGGCTGGTGTACCTCAACACGGCGGGCTGCGACGACCCCGTTGATCTGCTGCGCGGACACACCCCCCATAGCATGGGCTTCGACGACATCATGGTCTTTGCCGCCAGCCGCCCCTTGTTGGAGATGGCGGACCGGCTCAAGGGCCGAGACTGCTGCCTGAACTTCTTCGCCGGGCCGACCGACAAGGACTTCTCCGCGACATTCAACTTCTACGACGTCCACTACGAGTCCGCGCACGTAGTGGGCACATCCGGTGGGGCACGGTCTGACATGCTCGAGGCCCTCCAGCTGACCGCCGAGGGCAAGTTGAACCCCTCCCTGATGATCACCCATGTGGGCGGGCTCGACGCCGTTCCCCACACTTTGGAGCACTTCAAGGAAACTCCCGGCGGGAAGAAGCTCTTCTACCCCTGGGCAACCATGCCGCTCGTGGCACTCGCCGATCTGCGAGCCAAGGCCGCCCAGGACCGCAGATACGCGACTCTTGCCGACATCGTTGAAGCCAACGATGGCATCTGGTGCGAGGAGGCCGAAGCCTTCCTTTTGGAGAACTTCTCCTGACCCCGCGACGCACTTCTCGTGGGCGCCGCTCCGCTGGCGGTGAAGGCGTCGCCTGGGTCACGGCGGGCGGCGGTCCACGGCTGCGATACTCCCGCCCATGTCAGATTCCGGCTACTCCCCCACCCTGCCCGACGGTCCCCTGATCGTCCAGAGTGACAAGACCGTCCTGCTGGAGGTCGCCCACCCCGACGCCCCCGACGCCCGCCGCGCCATCGCGCCCTTCGCCGAGCTCGAGCGCGCCCCCGAACACATTCACACCTACCGGATCACGCCGCTGGCCCTGTGGAACGCGCGCGCCGCCGGCCTGGATGCGGAGACGGTGGTCCACGTGCTCATCACCTACTCGCGCTTCCCGGTGCCGCACGCCCTGCTGACCGAGATCGCCGAGACCATGGGGCGCTACGGCCGGCTGCAGCTGGTGACCGACCCGGCGCACGGGCTGGTACTGCACGCCACCGACGCCCCCGTCCTGGCGGAGGTGATGCGCTCCAAGCGCACCAAGGGACTGCTGGGTACGCGCCTGGGCGATGCGGACGTGGTGGTGCACCCCTCCGAGCGCGGGCACCTCAAGCAGGAGCTGATCAAGCTGGGTTGGCCGGCCGAGGACCTGGCCGGCTATGTCGACGGCGAGGCGCACCCGATCGCGCTGCAGGACTCGGCGGCGGATGTGGCCGCGGGCGTGCCGGACGCCTTCGCGCTGCGCCCCTACCAGGCCCAGGCGGTGGACGCCTTCTGGGCGGGAGGCTCCGGCGTCGTCGTACTGCCGTGCGGGGCCGGCAAGACCCTGGTGGGGGCGGCCGCCATGGCCCGCTCCTCCACCACCACCCTGATCCTGGTGACTAACGCCGTTTCGGCGCGGCAGTGGAAGCAGGAACTGCTGCGCTTCACTTCCCTTACCGAGGACGAGATCGGCGAATACTCGGGCTCACGCAAGGAGATCCGGCCGGTCACGATCGCCACCTACCAGGTGCTGACTACCAGGCGGAAGGGCGTCTACCCGCACCTGGATCTGTTGGACGCCCGCGACTGGGGGCTGATCGTCTACGACGAGGTCCATCTGCTGCCCGCCCCGATCTTCCGCATGACGGCGGACCTGCAGGCCCGCCGTCGGCTGGGGCTGACGGCCACGCTGGTGCGTGAGGACGGGCGGGAGGACGAGGTGTTCTCGCTGATCGGTCCGAAGCGCTACGACGCCCCGTGGAAGGACCTGGAGAATCAGGGGTGGATCGCCCCGGCCGTGTGCACGGAGGTGCGACTCACCCTGGACGCCGGGGAGCGGATGGCCTATGCCACCGCCGAGGCCGACGAGCGCTACCGGCTGGCCGCCTCCACGCCGGCGAAGCTGCGCATCGTGGACTCCCTGCTGGCCCGGCACCCCGGGGAGTCGGCGCTGGTGATCGGCCAGTACGTGGACCAACTGGAGGAGCTGGCCGAGCACCTGGGGGCGCCGCTGATCACCGGGGCGACGACGGTGCGTGAGCGCCAGCGCCTGTATGAGGCCTTCCGCTCCGGCGAGGTGAGCACACTGGTGGTCTCCAAGGTCGCCAACTTCTCCATCGACCTGCCAGGCGCCTCGGTGGCGGTGCAGGTGTCGGGCTCCTTCGGGTCGCGGCAGGAGGAGGCGCAGCGGCTGGGACGGATCGTGCGCCCCAAGGACGACGGGCGGCAGGCGCACTTCTACACGGTGGTCGCCCGCGACACGGTGGACCAGGAGTTCGCCGCGCACCGGCAGCGCTTCCTGGCCGAGCAGGGCTACGCCTACGAGGTGGTCGACGCCGAGGATCTGGAGGGGCTTCAGGCCCCCAAGTAGTCGGCGCAGACGGCACCGGGGATCTCGCTGTGGTGGCTGCTTGATGGCCTCGGTGGTGGATTGTGGTTATTGTCACGTGGGGTTTGGGTGGTGCGGGCGTTATGGGGTCGTTTCCGTCGCGGGTGTGGAGGATGTTTCCCTGGGGGCGCGTTTGGCGCGGATTCGTGCGGATGTGGAGCGGTCTCGGCGGGATGCGCGGGCGGCTGCGCGGATGCAGGAGCGGGCTGAGGGTATCCGGGCTCGGGGTGTTTCGCGGGGGCGTGAGGTGCGTGTGGAGGTTGATGTGGCGGGCCGGCTGGTGGGGATCACGTTCCTGCCTGCTAGTGAGGGCTTGTCGTTGCGGGGCCTGTCGGAGGCGGTGATGGCGGCTTTGGCGGATGCGCGTCGGCGGGCGACCGAGCAGGTGCGGTTGGTGGTGGATGAGACCCTGGGGGCGGACTCGGCTCTGGGCCGCCGGGTGCTGGAGTCCTACCAGCAGGACACTGCTGGTGGTGGGGCCGGTGGGGGCGCGGCCGCCTCCGGTCCTGGCGGGGGCGCGTCCGGTGGGCGGCCTGCGTGGGGGGTGGCGCCCATGCCGGTGCGGCCTGCGGGCTGGGATGGGCCTGGCGGGTCGGGGCGGCGTTGAGGTCGTGCGGCTGTCTGGTGTTTGCCTGAGTGAGTGTTCGTTTCGTTTCGGTGCGTGGGGAGTTGATGATTGTGACTGCTGGTATTGAGGTTGATACCGGTGTGCTGCGTTCGGGTGGCGGTGACGCCCTGGGGGTGGCTGACGGTGTGGACGTGGCGTTGGATGCCGCAGGGCAGGCGCTGGCCTCGGACGCGTTCGGGGTGATGTGCTCGCCTTTGTTTGTGCCGGCTTATGCGTTGTTGTCTACGGCGGTCAATGGCGCGGTTACCGGTACGGGTGAGAGTGTGGAGGAGGCGGGCATGGACTTGCGCACTGTGGCGCAGGAGTTGGATGAGACCGACGCCGATGCTGCTGCCGGCGCCCGGGCGCTGAGCGGCTGGTAGCCGGCGGCCCCGGCACTGGGGCGTCGCTGCTGTTCCTGAATTCGTAGCTTTAATGGAGAGTCCCTGTGAATAAGTACTTTGAGCTGATGGGTGATCCGGCCACCGGCCAGCCCATCACCACCAGCACCGCCAGCGCCAGCGATGGTGGTGGCACCACCGGTGGCGCCACCACTGCTACCGCCACCGCCGGTACTGCTACCGCCACTACGGCTGCTGGTAGTAGCAGCAGCTTCGGCGCCGGTGGCGGTGGTGGTTTCGGTGGCGGTGGTGGCAGCTTCGGCGGCGGTGACGGTGCGGGTGCGGGTACTGGTGGTTTGCCTGCTGGGGAGTACGGGGGCGGTACCGATGGTTACGCCGGTGGTGGTTACGCCGGCGGGGGCGGGTTTGGTGGCTCCGGTGGTTACGCCGGTGGTGGTTCCTTCGGCGGTGGTGCTGGTGGTAATCCGTTGGTTGCGCAGGCGGAGGATTCGTCGACGGGGTTGTCGGGTCTGCGTCTGGTTGAGGATGGCCAGGATGTTGTTGATGCGTTGAAGACGGATTCGTGGGTGGATGATGCGCTGGCTGGTTTCGGCACGGTCGCCGACACGGTCGCTTTGGTTGCTGACCCGATCGGTGAGGTGCTGGGCGCGGGGATCGGGTGGGCGATTGAGCACCTGGATCCGCTCAAGACCTGGTTGTATGAGCTCACTGGTGATCCGGGTCAGGTGACTGCGGGTGCGGACACGTGGGCGAACATCGCCACCAAGCTGGATGCGTGTAGCGTGGATTTGACCGACTCGATCCAGGTGCGCCTGGCCGGGCAGTCCTCCGAAGCAGTCAATGCGTATAAGTCGTTTCAGACGGATAACGCGGCCCGGTTGTCGTTGGCGGCCTCCCTGGCTGGGGGTATCTCCAAGGGGTTGACGGTGGCGTCGGTGATCGTGCAGATCGTGCATGAGATGGTGCGTGATGCGATCGCTGATGTGCTGGCGAAGCTGACCACCAAGCTGGCCGCCACCGCCCTGACTGCGGGGGCGGCGGCTATCTGGGCGATCCCCTCCCTGGCGTCGGACGTGTTCAAGTGGGCTACCCGGTTGAAGCGTGAGGTCACCGCGGTGGTCAGGTCCGCCTCCAGCCTGGGGGACGTGTTCAAACGAGCCACCACGTTAATGGACAACCTGTCCGACGGGCTGAAGGGCCTGGGCCCCCACCCCGCCCTGGCCACAGCCGGCTCCACACCCCGCGCGCCCCGCACCCCGTGGGCCTCCCGGGCCTCCAGCACCCCCTCCCGACCCAAAGGAGGCGGGACAGGCACCGGCAGCGGTGGTGGGCGTCCGCGTGGGGGTAAGGGTGCTGATTGTCCGTATGCGCCGCGGGACGGGATTCATTATCCGGGTGTGCGCAAGCCCACCCGTGGTGCTAGTGATGGTGGTCCGGGCGAGTGGGGGCCGGGTAAGAATTACAGTAACTCTAATCGCTCCCAGGCGTATGAGGAGCAGGTCACCGGCGTGACTATTGAGGACTCCTACTATGTCAACGGCGTGGAGTTCGACGGCTACTACGACGACATCCTCCACGACGCCAAAGGCGCCTACTACAACCTCACCAAAACCCCATTCGGCCCAGACGTGCTTGATGAATTGGTGGACGGTGCGGAGCGGCAGGTACGGGCGGTGCAGGCGGTTGGCGCCAATACGCCTATACGCTGGCACATGGCCGAACCGGAAATGCTCGACCTACTCAAAGACTTGCAAAGCAAAGGGCGATTCCCGCCTGGGATTGATTTGGTGCACACCCCACCGAACTTCTAACCCACACCAGACGCATTCACCTTTGATATCATTAGCCGAGACAAGGAACACGGGGGAAGGGACACCTACTGATGGCCGTGAAGTGGGAACTTGCGTTCAGGATGCATCGTCCGGGGCAGGAGGAGCACATGGAGGAGGAGGCCGCGCGGTCCTGGGAGCTGATCCAGCAGCTGCGGGGCCTGCACCCCACACTGGACCCCTGGCGGCGAACCAATAGGATCAAGGCGAAGGCCGCGGCGAACCCGGAGATCACCACCCTGGAGGAGTTCCTCGCCGTCATGCGCACCAACATCAAACCCGACCTGTCCGGTGTCAGGTTCTCGCTGTTCTCCGGGGATGTGGACCGGGCCGACGGCGCCTCCATCAGCATTGCGATCGGTGGCTGGCAGCCCGATAAGGGTCACGTGGAACTTGATTTCCATAGTAGTGAGTTCGCTGATCTGCTCACCGGAGATGAGTCGCTGGCTGATCGCCTGGTCGCCATGGGAGCGGACATCCTGGAGCCGGAGATCGGCGCCCTTCGGCGTCGGGGGCATCCGGTTAAGGATCATCCTGAGCCGTATGACTATGTGCAGGGGTGGAAGCTGTTCTTCCCGGCCTCCTCACCGCACTGGGCGCAGGCGGGCGCCCTGGCCACGGCCTCCTACCCCACCGCCAACGGTGCGGTGTTCACCTACGGCACCCCCGATACCTACCCCACCATCCTGGACACCTGGCCCAAGAACGCCTGAACCCCCACCTCGTCACAGGGCGGCCCGCCCCGGGCGCTGACACGCGCCCCTGGGGCGGGCTACCCTGTCTTGCCTGACTCAAGTCAGGCAGCGCACGCCGGGGAGTACAGCAGAAGCCGTTCGACAGCCTGGTCTCGCCGGACAACCCTGCCCGGGTGACGCTGCCGGACGGACGCATCATCGAAATCACCGAGGTCGAACTCCTTCAAGCACCCAGACAATACTGACCAACCGCTTCAGAGCATGAAAGGAAGCGAATAGTGAATTACTTCGTAACTTGGAATGTGGATGCCCAGCACGGGAGGGGCGAGCGGTTCAAGGTCCGACAGACCCCAGAGATGATCGCCGACCAGATGCAAAGACAGCTCACCTACCCCACGTACTTCACTGAAGGCGCCTATTTTTCTTTAGGGGTTCAACCTCTTCCCGCGGGGGTGAGGTTTCCTGATGAGTTGGCTGATGATGACCCCGAGCAGATGCGGTACATGCAGGCGGCTGGGTCGAATCGGGCGTTGACGATCGAGGCCCGCGTACCCGACCCGGACGGGGGTTACATCCACTATGTGCTGGCCCGCGAACCCGTCGCGGACCCCGACCGGTGGGTGCCGCTGTCCTGGGACAACGGCTCGCCCGAGCTCTACACCATCCACCTGCACCCCGAGGAGATCTTCACCGGCCAGCAGGCCGTACCCGTCTTCCGCGACTACATCATCAACGGCCGCCTCCCCGACCCCCAGCTGCTGCGCGTAATCGACGTCTAGCCCCATACCCTGAGGACCGGTCAATACCGCCGATTCAGACGTTCGCCGAAGCTTTGTGCAGACGATGAGCGCGGGCCTGCCGCGCCAGCACGCGGGCGAGCGCCCGCCCGAATGCCTGGACCACGGGCTCGGCCCGCTCCGCGTCGGCGCGCACGCGTCGCCCGGCGGCCAGCGCCTCGGCAGGAAGATCAGCGTCGGAGAGATGCGTCAGCTCCTCCACGTCGTCAACCGCGCCCAGCTTCCACGCGGTTATGCGCGACTCCACCCGCTCCATCCGCACCGGCGTGGACTCCGGGTGGTGCTGAAGCGCCAGCAGGCGGCCGGCACGCCAGGCCTGCACCGGCGCGCCCGCGGAGGAGGCCAGCAGCGTGGCCGTCGCGGGCAGGCTCACGACGCCGTCGTCGTGGGAGACGAGTACCGGCAGCCGGGTGCCGTCGTGGGTGGAGATGCCTGCGCGCACGGCCGCGCGGACGGCCTCATCGACGATCTCGGAGAAGAGTGGGTCGGCGGCGGCCGCATCCTTAAGCTCCAGGTCGACGACGCCGCGCTCGGTTCCGTAGGGAGAGGGCGCGGCGGTGGTCCCGCCGATCGCTTCGGCGGCGATCTGGGCGCCCAGGCAGATGGCGACGGCGGGCACCCGCGTCTCGACGACGCCGTGCAGGAGGTCGCGCAGCGGGGTGATCCAGGGGTGGTCGGCCTCGGCGTGGGCGCTCATGGGGCCGCCGAGCACCACCAGGCCATCACCCAAGTCGTCCAGGCTCGGCAGCGGATCCCCGGCCTCGGGGCGCACCATGCGCAGGGTAAGCCCCTCCGCGGCCAGCCATTCGCGCAGGCGGCCGATGGGCGCCTGCGGCTCGGGCTCGATCACCGTGATGATCGGGGCGGTGGACGTGGGGACGGCGGCTAGAGCCGCGGCGTCGACAGGGACGGTGGCGTCGGTCATGGGGACAATTGAAGCCGCGAGCGCGGTCAGCGCAAGCCCGACGTCGCAGCTGTGAGCCGGAAGACGCACGGTCGCACTCCCCACCCCGCCCCGCCCAATCACCGAGGTCGGCTGATTTTACGTGCCGAGGTCGTTTGTTGTTACGTACTGAGGTCGGCCGGCATGGCGTGCCGGGGGCGAAACCGCTTGCCGCCGCGCCTGCTAGCGGGGACGATGTCCCCGATGCGATCAAATGCCCGCCCGTCCACGGGCGCCACTGCCTCTGCCGGCACCTATCGTTCTTGCAGGACCCGCAGACCCGCGGCCTCCTTGAGCACGCCCGCGGCACGCCGCGCCGTCCGGCTCGTGCTCGGCGCTGTGCTGCTCGTCGGCGCGGCCGGAACCGCGGCGACGGCGACCGCCGCCCCATATGCCGGGCCTCACGCCTTCGCCACCGCCTCCGGTGGCACCGGTGGTGCCGTAAACACCGCGGTGGCACCCGCCGAGGTGTCAACCCGCATTGCCGACCACGTCACGGACGACGCCGACGTCCTCGACGATGACGCGGCGCAGGCGGCCGTAGACGAGCTGGCTGAGGACGGCGTCGGCCTGTGGATCGTCACCATGAGCGATGACTCCCAGACCGCCGAGCAGTACGCCGCCAAGGCCTGGGAGGCCTCCGGGTTCGACACCACCGACCTGCTGCTGGTGATCAACCTGCCCGCCGACGGCGCCAACAGCTTCGCCTTCGGCGGCTCCGCCTACGACTCCGTCTGGTCCGACTCCAAACTCGACTCCGTACGCGGCGACATCCAACAAGCCCTGAGGAACGGCGACTACGACGGCGCGGTTACCGCCATCGCGGACGCCGCCGGCTCCGGCTCGGGCGTCTCCGGCACCGCCCTGGGAGTGGGCCTGGCCGTCGTCGGTGCGGGCGCCGTGGGCGCCGTCGCCTACAACCGCAGCCGCAAGCGGAAGAAGGGCGCCGGCAAGGCCGTCCAGCCCGCCGAGCCTCTGGAGGCGTTGCGCACCCGCGCCGGCGCCACCCTGGTCAGCACCGACGACGCCGTGCGCTCCGCGGCCGAGGAGCTGTCCTACGCGCAGGCCCAGTTCGGCCTGTCCGCCACCGATGACTTCACCGCCGCACTGACCGCCGCCCAGGAGCAGGTGGCGCGGGCCTTCGAGCTGCGCGGCCAGCTGGACGACGCCCCCGGGGATGAGACCCGCCAGCGGCAGCTCTGTCAGGAGATTCTGTCCCGCTGCAACGAGGCCACCGCCGCCATCCAGGCGCAGGAGGCGGCTTTCAAGGAGCGGCGCGGCATCGAGGAGAACCTGCCACGCTCCATCACCGAGACCGCCCAGCGCGCCGACGAGGCCGAGCAGGCCATCGCCGCGGCCGACACGCTGCTGGTCACCCTGCACGCCACCTACCCCGACAGCGCACTCACCTCCATCTCCGAGGCGCCCGCGCGCGCCCACAAACTGGTAGAGGCGGGCCGCGTTGCGCTGGACCAGGCCCGGGCCAGCATGGACGCCGGCAATCAGTCCACCGCCGTCGAGCAGGTGCGCATCGCCCAGGCCTCAATCGCCCAGGCTGGCGAGCTCGCCGGGCAGGTGAGCGGCGTGCGCGAGCGGCTGGAGCGGGCCGACGCCGACTTGAAGACGGCGATCGCCTCGATCTCCGCCGACCTGGTGGACGCCCAGCGGCTGGCGGGGCAGGTGCCCGCGGCGTCGTTGCAACCGCTGGTGGCCGACGCCGAGGCGGCCGTGGCCGAGGGCCGCGCCGCGTCGAATCCCGACGGCGACCCGCTGGCCGCCCTGGACCACCTGGCCCGAGCCGAATCGGCGCTCGACGCCGCCCTGGCGCCGGCACGCCAGCAGGAGGAGAACGACTCGCGTGCCCGCGCCTCCCTGGTATCTCGCCTGGGGCGGCTCAACTCCCAGATCTCCGCGGTGACCTCCTACATCACCAGCTATCGCGGCGCCGTCGGCTCCCCCGCACGCACCGCCCTGGCCGAGGCCTCCCGGCACGCGGCGGCCGCCACCTCCCTGCAGAACACCGACCCGACGGCGGCCCTGGCCGAGGTCACCTCCGGGGAGTCGCTGGTGGCACAGGCGCAGGCGCAGGCGGAGGCCGACGTGCGGCGATCCGGCTCCTGGGGCTCCGGGTCGGGCGGCTCCTCCAGCTCTGGCGGCATCGACCTGGGCTCACTCGTGCTCGGCGGCATCCTCCTGGGAGGCAACCGGAACTACGGCGGCTGGGGCGGCGGCCCGCGCCCGCCACAGCCACCACGGGGTGGCGGCTTCGGCGGCCCACGGGGAGGCTCCTTCGGTGGCGGCCACCGCGGAGGTGGTTTCGGCGGCGGAGGCGGCAGCTTCGGTGGCGGCCGCGGGGGCGGCTTCGGTGGTGGCGGCGGCCGTTTCTGAATCGGCTGGTCGCGTCGCCTCGGGGCTACACCACACGTCGGCACGCCCCACCGTGGGCGGACCACAGACGGGCCGGATAGAGGAATCGTCGTCGACAATGCCGGTCGTTTTCCGACGATCGGGCGCGGTTTCCTGGAAGTATGGCCCGGTGACGGCGCCGGCAGACCCACTCCGTCGGCTGCTGCGCCTATGCGCATAGTCTGCTCATAAGGTGGACGCATACAGCCCGCAAGGGCATCCATACCCATACCATTCGCTCCCCGGCCGTCGGGCGAGCACGACGAAGGGAAACCACATGGCTGAGAAGCAGTCGATCCTGGGGCGCATCGCCCAGCTCACCCGCGCCAACATCAACGCCCTCATCGACCGCGCCGAGGACCCGGAGAAGATGCTCGACCAGCTGGTGCGCGACTACCGGGCCTCCATCGCCGAGGCGCGCGACGCCGTCGCCCAGACAATCGGCAACCTGCGGTTGGCGGAGAAGGACCACGACGCGGACGTCGCCGAGGCCAAGGACTGGGGCAACAAGGCGCTGGCCGCCTCCCGCAAGGCCGACGAGCTGCGTGCCGGCGGGGACGCCGCCGGGGCCGACAAGTGGGACTCCCTGGCGAAGATCGCGCTGACCAAGCAGATCGCTGCTGAGAACGAGGCCAAGCAGGCCGAGCCGATGATCGCCTCCCAGCAGCAGGTCGTCGACCAGCTCAAGACCGGTCTGCAGCAGATGGAGACCAAGCTCGGTGAGCTGCAGACCAAGCGCGACCAGCTGGTCGCCCGGCAGAAGAACGCCGAGGCCCAGGTAAAGGTGCAGGGCGCCATCCGCTCCATCAACATCATGGACCCCACCAGCGAGCTGTCCCGCTACGAGGACCAGGTGCGCCGCGTCGAGGCGCAGGCCGCCGGGCAGATGGAGATCGCGGGGGCCTCGCTGGAGGCACAGTTCGCCGAGCTGGAGTCCTCCGACCAGCAGTTGGAGGCCGAGGCGCGTCTGGCGGCCCTCAAGGCCGGCGGCAACACCGCCCTGCCCGGCGCCTCCGCCCCCGCGCAGATCACCGATGGGGATGTCGACGCCGCCTTCGAGGCACTCAAGGCCGAGAGCGCGCAGGACGCCGAGGACGCGCAGGACGCCGCCGAGACCGACGACGACGCCTCCTCGTACTGAGCCCGTGCCGGCGAGGCCGTCTGGCCGCCTACCGGCTTGCGCGTCGGTGCCCGTCCCATCCGTGGGACGGGCACCGATGCGGCATCGGCCACCCGGCTGCAGCTGACGCCGGGTCGCCATAGTCACGCTGCCAGCGCAATCGCTCCTGCGAAGCGCTCCATGCTCGTGACTTGCGTCGGGCCGTGCCTTAGTTTTGCCCTATGCCGAATCTGCGCATCGACACCGCCCGCGGCATCAATCTCGCCGCGACGATGCACCTGCCCGACGGCGCCGCCCCCTTCGACCCCGATGCCTTCGACGAAGAAGCCATCAATTCCGGACGTCCCGTTCCGCCGCGCGAAGAAGGCGTCGTAATCCTCGCCCACGACTTCCTCACCGACCGCCACGGCCTGGACCATCGGCTGGACGCACTTGCCGAGCAGTACCGGCGCGCCGGCCTAGCCACGCTCCAGTTCGACTTCTCCGGCCTGGGTGAGTCCGACGACGACGTGATCACCCTGGCCGGCGAGATCGAGGACCTGCAGGCCGTGTCCGCCTGGCTCGCCAACCGCGGCTACGTCCGCCAGGCCATCCACGCCAACGGCTTCGGCGCCACGGCCGCCCTGTTGGCCCGTCCCGCGCAGGTGCGCACCGCCGTCGTCGCCGGGGCCGTCGTCGGCCCGCAGTCCATCCTGTGGGAGAACGTCTTCTCCCCCGAACAGCTCGACGAACTCGACCGGCACGGCCTGACCCGCCTGCCCGACGACAACCCCAACTCGCGCGAGTGGGACGTGCTGAGCAAGGAGACGCTCGCCGACGTCTCCCTGCAGACGCCGGAGAAGACCATGGCGGATCTGCCCTGGCCCATCCTCATGCTGCACGGCGCGCTGACCGAGGAGTTCCCGGACACGGCGGAGGCAGCCACCGAGGCCTTCCCGCTCCTGCCGGAGGGCAGCCGCCTGTACCAGGTACAGGCCGACGGCGAGGACGCCGCTCGTGAGGTCGCCCGGCTGAGCACCGAGTGGGTCATCCGCCGTTTGAGCTGAATTCCGCACTCACGGCCCCGCGCTGACCCTCCCCCTACCTTCGCCGAGGTCGGCAGGGGTTACCTGCCCGGGTCGGTCGGATCCACGAGGCGCACCCACCAGGCACGTCGCCCCGCCCACTTTTTCCGCCAAGGCACCCACAGGCGGAAAAACTTCTGTTGGCCAGCTCACGCCGCCGGCTCCGATACTCATGCGCACGGAGGACCAAACGCATGAGCACAGCACTGACCGACCTGATCACCGATGATCACGTGATCATCCATAAGCACGTGGCGACCTGGCAACAGGCGATTGCCGCCGCCGCCCAGCCGCTTCTCGCGGACGGTGCAATCACCGCCGCGTACATCGACTCAATGATCGACGCAGTTGACCGGTTCGGCCCGTACATCGTGCTCTCGCCACACCTGGTTCTCGCCCACGCCCGGCCCGAGGCGGGAGTGGTGCGCCAGGCCATGAGCGTCATGACCTTGGCGGACCCCGTCAACTTCAATCACCCGGAGAACGACCCCGTCGACATCGTCTTCTGCCTGGCGGCCGTCGACGACGACTCCCACCTCAAAGCGCTCCGAGAATTCGTCGCTATCGCCGGCGACCGCCCGAAGCAGGAGCGGCTCATCGCGGCGAAAACCGTCGATGAATTTCAGCGAATCCTCCGGCAGGAGGACTGACCCGAGCTGGGGCACCCACCCCATTTCAAACGGCAAGGTCACGACACGAAGGAGTATCCCATGACCAGACCACTCGATATCTACTTCATCTGCGGCGCCGGACTCGGCAGCAGCCTGGCCTGCCAGATGGAAGCGGAAGAGGTACTAGCCGACGCAGGCATTCGCGCCAACCTCGGACACGAGGCCATTTCCGGAATCCCGGGCGTGCGCGCGGACATCATCGTCTCCGCGGAGAACTTCAAGCCCACGATCGAGAAGTACGAGCTCGACCCCGCTATCTCATTCGTATTCCTCAAGAACATCGTTGACAAGACCGAGATCGCGGAGAAGCTACTCCCGGTCGTGCAGGAGAAGGAGGCCCGAGCATGACCGTAATCAACTGGATCATCAACAACGTCCTCACCCAGGCCGGGATCATCATCGGCTTGATCGCCATGCTCGGCCTCATCCTGCAGAAAAAGGGTGTCGGCGCCGTCATCATGGGTACGTTCAAGACCATTCTCGGTTTCTACGTGCTCTCGGCGGGATCGGCCGTACTGGTGACCACACTGACGTACTTCGGCGTGATGTTCCAGGCGGCATTCCACACCACCGGAATCGTGCCGAGCATTGAGGCCGTCAACGGCTACGCCACCAACAACATGGGCCTGGGAGGGCAGATCGCGCTGGCGTTCCTGGGCATCTTCGTCGTCAACATCCTGCTGGCGCGATTCACACCGTGGAAGTACATCTTCCTCACCGGTCAGGCCCTGCTGTGGATGTCCACGATGACCGTCATCTTCGGCTACGCGGCCGGACTGCGCGGTGCCGGGCTCATCCTCGCCGCCAGCGTGGTGGGCGGCTTCTTCTGCGTCGCCATGCCCGCCCTAGCCCAGCCCATCGTCCGCCGCATCACCGGTAACGACGCGATCGCGCTGGGACACTTCTGCACCATCGGTTACCTTGTTGAGGCGGGGGTCGCCTGGCTGGTGCGCAAGCGCAACGTCGAGAAGCAGCCCTCCACGGAGGACATCAAGCTCCCCCGCTCCCTGGAGTTCCTGCAGGACACCTACATGTCCCTCGCCGTGGTCATGATCCCGCTGTTCCTCATCGTCGCGGCGGTCGCCGGACCCGAGCCGGTGGCCGAGCAGGTCGGAACCATGAACTACATGATGTACGCCTTCCTGCAGTCCATCCAGTTCGTCGTCGGCGTCTACGTGCTGATGACCGGTGTGCGGCTGCTGCTGGGTGAGATCGTCCCCGCCTTCCGCGGTATCTCCATGAAGCTGGTGCCCGACTCCAAGCCCGCGCTGGACTGCCCGGTGCTGTTCCCCTACGCCCCCAATGCGGTGGTCATCGGCTTCATCACCACCACGATCGGCACCCTGATCGCCATGGTGGCTCTTCCGGCCGTCGGTTTCGCGGTGATCGTGCCCGGCATGCTGACGAACTTCTTCGCGGGCGGCACCGCCGGCATCTTCGGCAACACCGTGGGCGGGCGCCGCGGCGCCATCATCGGCGGCGTGGTGCACGGCCTGTTCATCACGCTGCTGCCGGCACTGCTGGTGACCACCTTCATGAACCTGGGCTTCCCCAACCTGTCCGCGACCGACGTCGATACCATCACCGCCGGCCTGCTGTTCGCCTACATCGTCCGCCCCATCATGAACGCATTCTGAGGGCGGCGAGATGAGACTATTCCGCAGAAACCGGAAGCAGGCCGAGCACCGGTCGACGGCGTCCGCCGACGCCGTCGAGACGGGCGAGGCGGTTGAGACACCAGCGGCGCAAACCGCTTCCGACCAAAAGGCCCTGCGCGAACGCGCCGCCGCGCTAACCGTACAGCTGGAAGAACAGGCCGATCCCGAGGCGCGGATCAAGCTCCTCAACGAGCTCGGCGGCCTCCAGCAGGAATTGGGCGACGCCACCGCCGCGATCGACAGCTACGAGGCGTCCATGGCGATTCGCGAGCAGTTCGGTCCGGCCTACAACGGCCTGCTCACGCTTTACAACGACCAGTTGAGGCAGGCCGCCAGGGCCCGCGACGACGCCGCCATCCAGCAGTGGACCGTGAAGCTCGACGAGCTGACCGCCCTGTCCAAGCGCGTCATGCGCTCGCAGTTCTAGACGAGCGCCCCCTGCCGGGCGCACTGCCCGCAGCAATCGTTCACCCATTCAATCCCAAAAGGAAACGCCCAAATGTATATCCCCATCACCCCGATGCTCGCCGAGGCCCGGCGCCTCGGTTACACCGTCGGCGCCTTCAATGCCCACAACCTGGAGATGGTCCCCGCGATGATCCGCGCCGCCCGGGATCTGGGCTCCCCGATCATCATCCAGACCTCTCCCGGCACCGCCCGCTACGTGGGCATGAAGAACCTGGTGGCGGTGTGCCGAGCCATGGCGGAGGACGAGATCGTCGACGTCGCCCTGCACCTGGACCACGCCACCGATCTGACCGATATCCGCGACGCCATCGCCGCCGGATACTCCTCGGTCATGTTCGACGGCTCCCAGCTGCCCTTCACCGAGAACGTCGCCAAGTCGCGCCGCGTGGTCGCCTTCGCCCATGAGCACGGCGTCTCCGTAGAGGCGGAGATCGGCACGATCGGAGGCACCGAGGAGGGCATCCGCAACCGGGAGGGCAAGTACACCCAGCCGGAGGAGGCCCAGCAATTCCTTGCCGAGGTCGACTGCGACGCGCTCGCCGTCAGCATCGGCACCAACCACGGCCAGTTCAAGTCGAAGACCAAGATCGACCTGGACCTGCTCGGCCGCATCAACGACGCCGTCGACGTGCCCCTGGTGGTGCACGGCGGCACCGGCGTGGACGAGGCGGACTACCCCGAACTGACCGCCAAGGGCATCCGCAAGTTCAACGTCGGCACCGAGCTGCTGGTCGGCTGGACCCGCAAGGCGCAGGAGACCTTCGGGGCCACCAAGGTCAACAGCTCGCTGCGCAACAACATCGTGCCCTGCAACGACGTCGTCGGTGAGATCGTCGCCCACAAGATCGCGTTGTTCATGGGGCGTCGGCCCGAATGACCCCGGCGAGCTGCGAGGCGACGGTGAGTGGAGCAATCCTCGTCCTGGTCGCGGGCCTGCCCGGCACCGGTAAGAGCTACTTGTGCACGCGCATAAGGGAACGCTTCCCCGGCTGCACGCAGGTATCCATCGACGACATCAAGGAGAAGCTGTGGGAGGAGCACGGGTTCGACAACGCCGAGCAGAAGCAGGCCCTGGACCGCAGGGCATTGGAGATCTTCTTCGGTGAGATTGAAGCCGCGTTGAGCCGTGACGCTCACAGTGGCGACACAAGTGACGACTCCGAACGTCCGCTGGTGCTGTCCGACTACCCGTTCAGCATTAAGCAGCTGCCGACGCTGCGGGCACTGTGCGAGCGCTACGGCGCCACCGCGTTGACAATCCGCCTGACCGCCGACCTGGAGGTGCTGTTTGAACGGCAGCAGCGGCGGGACCTGGATCCCTCACGGCATCTGGGCCACATCGTCGACCGGTACCACCGCGGCGACTCGCTCCCGGATCGCAGCAAGGCCGCCGGCCTGCTGAGCCGTGAGGAGTTCTACCGGCGCTGCACCACTCGCGGGTATGACACCTTCCGGCTCGGCGAGCTGTTGGAGGTGGATGCCACGGATCTGGACACCGTTGATCACGAGGCGATCCTCGACTGGATCGCCGCGCGGAGCTGAGCCGTCATGACGAGTTTCGAGGATCTGCTGCAGATCCTCTCCGAGGAGCCACGGCCGTTCTCCTCCGGCGAGCTGGCGGCGCGGCTGGCGGTATCCACGCGCACGATCCGCAACTACGTGACTGCCGCCAATGAGCGCTACGGGCGGGTCATCACCGCATCGCACTCCGGTTACCGCCTGGATGCATGCGCTTTGGAACGGGCACGGATGCGGCCGGCGCCGGCCGGGTCTCGGGATGATGGTCCCGAGGCCCGGCTGGCACATATCCTGCGCGTATTGGTCGCCGCCCAGGGGCCGGTGAGCGTATTCGAGTTGGCGGAGCAGCTGCACGTCTCCGACTCCACAATCGAGGCCGACCTGGGCAAGGCCAGGCCGCTGGTGGCCCAGTTCGGTCTGCGCCTGGCACGCGACCACGAGCGACTGTCGCTTCAGGGGGAAGAGGCGGCGCAGCGCCGTCTCATGCGGCGCATCCTCACCGGGGCCGCCGTGCGTCGACGCCAGTTCATCGACGTCGCAGAAGTCGCCCACCGGCTTCGGGAGCCAGAACTGCTGGGCTTCAAGAAGCAGCTGCGCGAAGTGCTGGATGGCTTTCAGTTGTCCATCAACGAGTGGACCGCCGACGAGCTAGTCGCCCACATCGCCATCATGGTCGACCGGGTGCGGCACGGGCGCTCCGTTCACGATTCGCAGCTGCCCCCGGACGACGCGCTCGCCCCGGTGTCTCGCGCGGTGAGCGAGCTGGTGGCGAAAGTATTCGGGGTGCAGGTGCCGGAGCGGGAGGTCTCCTACCTGGCGCTCCTGCTGCTGACCAAGGCCGCCCCCGCCTATCCGGAGGAGACTTCCAACCCGGAGGTCAGGGCCTTCCTCGACGAGCACTATCTGGCCATGGTCACCCGGATCGTCGCGAAGCTCAACGCGAACTACCTGGTGGACCTCGCGGACGACAGGTTCATCGCCTTCCTCGCCATGCATGTGCGGAGCCTGGTGCAGCGGGCAGCGCACCATGACTCCGCCCGCATCCCGGTGGGGCAGTCCGTGAAGAACACCCACCCGCTGGTGCACGAATTGGCGGTGTTCATCGCCCGGCAGATTCAAGTGGAGACCGGCATCCAAGTCAGTGAGGACGAGATCGGCTTCATCGCCTTCCACGTGGGCGGCCGCCTGCTCTCCATGCACGCGCAGGACGACGAGGTCGCCGTAGCCGTCGTCGTTCCCCGCTACTACGACGTCCACGTCTCCCTAATGCACGCCGTGGAGATCGCGGTGGCTGGAACCGGGCGAGTGGACCGGGTGATCACGGACGTCGACGACGTCGGGCCCGACCTGGCCGCCGACCTGATTGTGAGCACAGTGCCGTTGCCGAACGCGCCCGATGTGCCGGTGATCCGCACGGGGCTGCTGCTGACGGACGCAGATCTGGAACGAATTCGAGAGATGACGGCGGATATCGCGGCCGGCCACAAGCGGTTCAAGGCCGCCGCCTGGCTGACTACGGTGATGGAGCCGGAGTTGTTCACCCGGATCCCGGACGGACAGGACCGCGATACCGCACTGGAAAGTGCGGCGAGTCTGCTCGCCCGTGCCGGCGCCGTCGGCCCGGAGTTCCTGGATCAGGTCAAGGAGCGGGAGCGGTTGTCCACCACGGCCTTCACCTCCGGTGCCGCGATTCCGCACACGATTGAGATGACTGCGGCGCGCACTGCGATTGCCGTGTGCCTGGCCGATCGGCCCGTCGACTGGGACGGCACGCCGGTCAAACTCATCGCCATGCTGTGCCTGTCCGCGGACAGCCGCGACGCCTTCGGAGATGTGTTCGACGCGGTGATCAAGGCGCTGGTGGATCCCGCCAAGGTCGCCCGCCTGGCCGCAGCCGACTCCTACGACGCCTTCGTCGCAACCATGCTGGACGTGCTGTAACCCTGCCCACGCCACGCGCGCGTGCGGGGCATGGCGATTATCGCCCAGCTGTCACAGATTGCAGCACTTTACTTGCCCGGACGCGAGTCACCTAACGCAAATCCGTGAAATCACGCGCTTCTCTCGACCGAGTTTCCGGCCTGTCCCAGTAAAACTGCTGCAATCTGTGACAGCTGCGAGCACCATCGGACGTTTCCGGCTCTTCGTGTTTGTGGGTGTGGTGGGTGGGGTGTCTGGATGGTGGTTTGTGTGTGTGCTCCGGCGGGTGCGATGAGCGGGGATGGGATAGTTCACCGCGAATCTCGGTGAATCTCGGTGGATCACGGCGGACAGCGGTGGATCACGGCGGACAGCGGCGGATCGTGCGTGAGGGTTCGTGCCTTCGCCTGACGGTTCGTACGTTCTGGTCGACGGTTCGTGCCTTCGCCTGACGGTTCGTACGCTCGGGTCGACGGTTCGGCACATCCGGCGACGGTTCGTACGTTCTGGTCGACGGTTCGGCACATCCGGCGACGGTTCGTGGGGTAGGGGTACGAACCGTCGTGGTTCATGCCGAATCGTTGGTACTACCTGACGAACCGTCACCGGAACACACGAACCGTCCACCCCATGACGCCACCATCATGACGCCACCCCCTGACGCCGACCAATGATGGCCCGCGCGTAAGAGCCCTCCGAAGTACCCTCCGCCGCTGCACTCGGCAGTCCGCCTGGCCCGCGCCCGGCGGTGCGGGTCAGCGCCCGGCTGAGTGGCTCGTCGGCGTGGGCCTGGGCTTCAGGGACGGGGACCCGCCCCCGTGGCCCGGGGTTGGTGGGGCCCGTGTTCCCCGGCCGGCTGTGCTCCCGTGAGACGACCGCCATGTCGATTTACGACCTTGGGGTGCGAATCACGACCACCCCGGAGTCGTAAACCACACCCCAAGGTCAGAAACCAGCACTGACCAGCGCTTCGCACTCGAGGGTGCGACCGCACGGAACCACCACGCGGCAGGCCCCCCTCGGACGCGGCAGGTCGCCTCCGGGAGCCGCAGGCCGTCCACGGGCAGGCCGCCCTCGGGCACGGGAGATGGCCTTCGGGCACGTGAGGCTGCGCGCGGGCGCGGGAGAGGTCGTCCTCGGCAGAACTCGTTCTCAGGCCAACCAGAACACACCACCAGCCACACCCCCAAACACGAAACGCCGGTAAACCCATCGGAAGGCTCGGCCTCCGACGCAGCAGTCTCCTACACAAGGGGCTGATCTATGCTCCGGACTACGGCGTCGCATTTACTGTCCCAGGGATGTCCGGCTTCATCAGCCGCCAATCTGAGTAACAGCCGCAAAGCGTTGGACGCCCCCTCTAGGACATGCGCCTGTTTTGGCCGACCTCGGCACGTAACTTCCACCGACCTCGGCGAGGGGCGCGGCCGCGGCAGCTTCGGCCGGAGGCGGGGATGGGGGACAATAGGCGGCCTGATGAGTGACAACGAGCGACCAACCCGGCGCGCGGACCGCCCTGAAGTCGGCAGCAACAACGGCGGTGGCAGGCGTGGGCGGCGTTCCCAGGGGCATCGTCCCCGACGCGGCCGGCACCACCAGTGGCGGGGCTTCACCCCCGAGCAGATTGAGTCCCGCCGCGCCGCCGTACCCATGATCGCCTACCCCGAGGAGCTGCCCGTCAGCGCCCGCCGCGAGGAGATCGCCGCCGCCATCCGCGAGAACCAGGTGGTGATCGTGGCCGGGGAGACCGGCTCCGGCAAGACCACCCAGCTCCCCAAGATCTGCCTGGAGCTGGGCCGCGGCATCACCGGCATGATCGGCCACACCCAGCCACGCCGTATCGCCGCACGCTCGGTGGCCGAGCGCATCGCCTACGAGCTGTCAACCCCCATCGGACCCGACGGCGTGGTCGGCTACCAGGTGCGTTTCACCGAGGAGACCGGCCCCAACACGCTGGTCAAGCTCATGACCGACGGCATCCTGCTGGCGGAGATCCAGTCAGACCCGCTGCTGCGCCGCTACGACACGATCATCGTGGACGAGGCGCACGAGCGCAGCCTGAACATCGACTTCATCCTCGGCTATCTGGCCCGACTCCTCCCCCAGCGCCCGGACCTGAAGGTCATCATCACCTCCGCCACCATCGACTCCGAGCGTTTCGCCGCCCACTTCGGCCATGACGCCCCACTCGCCGGAGGCGGCCATGACGCCCTCGCCGAACATGGCGACACCGCCACACAGTCCCGCCCCACACGGGTGCCCGCACCGGTGATCGAGGTGTCCGGGCGCACCTACCCGGTGGAGATCCGCTACCGGCCGCTGGTTCTCGACCCCACGGACCCCGACGACCCCGACGCCGACGCCTCCGGCGTCCAGGACTCCTCCCCCGCCGCCCGGGGACGGCAGGGCACCGGGGCGGCGCAACCCGCGCCGGAGACCGACCGCGACCAGGTCACCGGCATCCTCGACGCCGTCGACGAGCTCATGGCCGCCGGCAGCGGCGACATCCTGGTCTTTCTGGCCGGAGAGCGGGACATTCGCGATACCGAATCCGCCCTCATCGACCACCTGGGTCCGCGCTACACCCCGCACGGGCGCACCTCCACCCCCGGCGCCGTCGAGGTGGTGCCGCTGTTCTCGCGCCTGTCCGCCGCCGAGCAGCACCGCGTGTTCGAGGCGCACACGTGCAGGCGCATCGTGCTGGCCACCAACGTGGCCGAGACCTCCCTGACCGTGCCCGGCATCCGCTACGTCGTCGACCCGGGCCTGGCGCGCATCTCCCGCTACTCCAACCGCACCAAGGTGCAGCGCCTGCCGATCGAGCCGATCAGCCGCGCCAGCGCCAACCAGCGCTCCGGACGGTGCGGGCGCGTCGCCGACGGTATCGCCATCCGCCTGTACTCCCGGTCCGACTTCGAGTCGCGCCCGGAGTACACCGAGCCGGAGATCCTGCGCACCTCGCTGGCCTCGGTGATTCTGCAGATGGCGGCGCTCGGCCTGGGCGATGTGCAGGACTTCCCCTTCCTGGACGCCCCCGACGCCCGCGCCGTGCGCGACGGCATCCAGCTGCTGGGCGAGATCGGCGCCATCGAGACCTCCGGCCGCGAGGGCTCGGGGCGACGGCGGGGAGGCCGGGGCGACGGCGTCCGTGGGCCGCGGCTGACCGAGGTGGGTCGACGCCTGGCCCGGCTGCCCATCGACCCGCGACTGGGGCGCATGCTGCTGGAGGCCGGTGAACGCGGCTGCGTCAGCGAGGTCATGGTGATCGTGGCAGCGCTGTCCATGCAGGACGTGCGCGAGCGCCCCGCCGACCATCAGGAGGCCGCCGACGCCCTGCACCGGCGCTTCGCCGAGCCGACCAGCGACTTCCTGACCTACCTGAACCTGTGGCGCTACCTGCGCACCCAGCAGCGCGACCTGTCCGGCTCCGCCTTTCGGCGCATGTGCCGCTCCGAGTTCCTCCACTACCTGCGAGTGCGCGAGTGGCAGGACGTGTACAACCAGCTGCGGCAACTCGCCCGCCCGCTGGGACTCGCCGCCGCCCCCGTCGACCTGCCCACCGCGAGCGCCGTGCGCGCGGCGGCCGCCGGCCTGGAGCCGGGCACGCAGGCGGCCACCATCGCTCACGGGGATGTGGCGGCAGCCGTCGTCGCCCTGGGGCGCAGTGCGGACACGCCCAGCGCGGACGCCATTCACCGTTCGCTGCTGGTGGGGTTGCTGTCCAATGTGGGTACCTGGGACGAGCGTCGTCGCGAGTATGCGGGCACCCGCGGCAGCCACTTCGTGATCTGGCCGGGCTCGGGTCTGCGCCGCAAGACCTACGACTGGGTGATGACCGCGGAGCTGGTGGAGACTTCCCGCCTGTTCGCGCGGACAGTCGCCAAGGTGGATGCCCGCTGGATCGAGGAGGCGGCAGGGGCGGCCGGGCTGCTGCACCGGGTGTATGGGGAGCCGTACTGGTCCACGCGCCGCGGTGCCGCCATGGTGCACGAGAAGCTGCTGCTGTACGGGATGACCCTGGTGGCCGACCGCCCGGCCACGCTCGCCTCGGTCGGCACCGCCGATGCGCGCGAGTTGGCGCGGGAGATGTTTATTCGCTCCGGGCTGGTGGAGGGCGGCTGGCATGCCCGCCACGGCTTCGTGGAGCGCAACCGGGCGCTACTGGAGGAGCTGGCCGACGTCGAGCAGCGGCGCCGCGAGCACGGGCTGCTGGCCGGCGACGAGGCCCTGTTCGACTTCTACGACGACCGCCTGCCCGACGACGTCTACGGCGCGAACGACTTCGACGCCTGGTGGAAGCGCGAGCGCCGCAACCATCCGGACCTGTTCGACTTCACCCGTGAGCTGCTGCTGCCCGGCGGGGACGACACCGCCGGTTACCCCGACACCTGGGTGCAGGGCGATCTCACGCTCGGCCTGGAGTACGTCTTCGAGCCGGGGACGCCCAACGACGGTGTGAGCGTGCTGGTTCCGGTGGAGGTGCTGGGCCGTCTGGAGCCGACGGGCTTCGACTGGCTGGTGCCGGGTCTGCGCCCCGAGCTCGTGGTGGCAACCATCCGCGCCCTGCCCAAGCGGGTACGTCGGGCACTGGTGCCGGCGCCCGACGTCGGGGCGCAGATGTGGGAGGAGATCCGCCGGGACGTCCCCGGTGCGGCCGGAGGCGCGGGGGCGCCGTCGGCGCCGGGGGTTCCCTTCCGGGAGGCCTTCACGGATGCGGTGGGGCGCCTGCGGCAGGTGGAGATCACCGAGGCCGACTGGGAGGAGGCCGCCGCGCGGCTGCCCGACCACCTGCGCATCGCCTTCGTGGCCGTGGATGGGGCCGGCCGGGAACTCGACCGGGATAAGGACCTGGTGGTGTTGCAGCGCCGCCAGGCCGGACGCACCGAGGCGGCCGTGCGCGACGCCGTGCATGGCGCCATCGCCCAGGCCATGGCCGACGCGCAGCGTTCCCAGGGGCGGCGTCGCGGCGGACGCGGCAGGCGGCGCGGCCAGGGCGGCGGCCCGGACGCGGGCGCGTTTGCCTCCCGAAATGCCGGGGGCAATACCGCACCCGCGGCGAATGACAAGGGGACCCGCGCCGTCGGGCCGGGACTGGCCGAGCGTGCGGGACTGACGGACTGGCCAAAGGACGTCACCGGCCTGGAGGGTCCGGAGCGCTCCACGATTCCGGCCACGATCGAAACCCCGGGCACGGCCGGCCTGGTGGTGCGCGGCTACCCGGCGCTGGTGGCCGTGGGGGCGCGAGGCGCGGATCTGCGGATCCTGCCCGACGCCGTCGCCCAGGAACGCGCGCACGGCGCCGGGGTGACGGCGCTGGCGCTGGCGCGTACCGCCCTGCCCGCGGCCCGCATCACCTCCCGGTGGAACCCCACCGAGACGCTGACGTTGGCGGCCAGCCCCTATCGGAGCACCGAGGCACTGGTGGAGGACATGCAGCTGACGGCCGCGCGGAGCATCGCCGACCGCTGGGCCGCGGCGCGGCGCACGCCCCTGGCCGGCGTGCGGGAGCAGACCATGTTCGAGCAGCTGGTGGCCACCATGCGTCAGGAGCTGGAGGACGAGGTCTACCGCGTGGCGCAGGTGTCCGCCAAGACGCTCGCCGCTCAGCGGGAGGTCGAGCGGGAGGTGTCGACCCACACCTCATTGGCGCTGCTGAATACGCTGCAGCAGGTGCGGGAGCATGCGGCGGCATTGGTGTACGACGGTTTCATCGCCGACACCCCGCCGGAGCAGCTGCGGCACCTGCCCCGCTATTTGCAGGCGCTGGCAATGCGCGTGGGTAAGGCGGAGTCCTCCCCCAGCCAGGATGCGGCGCTGGCCTACCAGGTGGAGCAGGCCGAGCGGCTGTTGGCCGATGCCCGGGCCCGGGCTGCGGCGCTACCGACGGATCCCGAGCGGGAGGCCGTGCTGGTTGAGGCGCGCTGGCTGATCGAAGAGCTGCGCGTGAGCCTGTTCGCCCAGACGCTCGGCACCGCCCGCAAGGTCAGCGTGCAGCGCATCAGCAAGCTGCTGGCCAAGGTCTGAGCGGAGCCGTCATCGCTAGGCCCCGGGAGGGGCCCCGCACGGCGGTCTCCGCTATCTCCTCTGTGCGTAGCTCGCGTGTTCAGTCAGTGCCGATCGTGTCTATGACGGCCTTGGCGGTCTTGAGGTCGGCGCCGGGCAGCTTCGGGCTGTGCTCACCGCCGGAATCGCACGCCGTCGACGACCAGACCCGTAATTTCGTATACAAAAAAGCCGTGGATAAGCACCTGTTACATGGCGACTCCGTCAGTGATGACCAGATCCAGGCCTGGGCCGATGAGGCCGAGGCCGGCTATGACCTATCCAAGCTTCCAGCTCCACGACGTGGGCGTCCGCCACTGGGCAACGGCCCCACTTCGGTTCTGACTGTGCGCCTGGACGCCGAAACGATCGCTGCCCCGACCGCACGCGCCGAGGCCGATGGGATCACCACGCGCTCGGAGGCTATCCGTACCGCCGTGCGCGAGTGGGCACACGTTGCCTGACATCCACCGCTCCGCACGCAAGCACTACCAACGAGGCCACCTCAACGATGATGACATCCACTACGCAGCGGAACATGTCCTCTACTCCCGGACGAGCGCCTGGGATGTCAGAATCGATGACAAACGAGGCAGGCGGGTGTCGACGTCCGCAAACAAAACCTTGGAATCATGCGGGCTCCAGATCAGGCCCGGCGGGCGTGGGCGGTGTTTGTCATCGATTGTGACAACTACATGAGCATCACCGCACCCCCGGCGGGGCTCCTAGCCCGCACGCCGCCCATCGGGGCCCATCCGAACCACCGTGCGGCCTTCACCCGGCAACCGCCACCCCGCCAAACCCTCAAGCTGAGAACTATCGAAATACCCGTCGGCGTTTTCCGATCAAGGTCACGTCCGGGGCAGCCATCACTCCCGCGCCCGCAGAACCTCGCCGACGCTCCGCCGCCGTCCCGCCCGCGCCGAGGCCACGACGGCCAGGCAGGTCGTGGCCAGTGCCAGCCCGCCCACCACGCCGAGTTCTCCCCACGGACCGCGGACGATCGTGGCCAGCACGCCCGCCCCGGACGCGGCCGCCATGAAGGCGCTGGTCGCCACCGACACAAGCAGTCCGAGAATCACGGCTGCGCCGGCATGCAGCGCCCCCTCCAACACCTGCGCCGCGAGCACCGTGCGCTCCCGGGCACCGGCCGCCTCCAGCAGCGCCGCGTCGCGTCGCCTGCCGCTCGCGCTCATGGCGATCACCGCGACACCACCA
This sequence comes from Actinomyces glycerinitolerans, assembly GCF_900098745.1. Taxonomy (GTDB): domain Bacteria; phylum Actinomycetota; class Actinomycetes; order Actinomycetales; family Actinomycetaceae; genus Actinomyces; species Actinomyces glycerinitolerans. The sequence goes on along the minus strand of NZ_FQTT01000009.1, from coordinate 548,498 downwards.
CTCCAGGCGGTCACCAGCGCCAGGCTGAACATCGCCAGGAAACCAGACAGGCGCATGTTGCCGAAACCGGCGTGCGTGGCACCGAACATGACCGCAACCAGTCCGATCGCCACCAGGAACGGCAGCACCGTGGCGGCCGAGCGGCGCGACTGCAGGGAGGCCGTCCTGGTGGCCACCAGCCAGGCCGGGCCGCGAGCCGGCAGCAGCCCGAGCAGCCGCTCAAGGAGGGGAACCAGCCCGGGCGTCAGCACGCACACCAGCCCCAAAGCGCTGAAAGAGCCCAAAATCACGGCATCAATGGCTTCGTCGGTCATGGCCCCGGCGCTGCGAGCCGTCACCGCCGCGGCGACCACTCCGGTCGCGAACCCGCCGACCAGAGCGATTCGGGTCAGTACTCCGAGCAGGCGCCGCAGACTCCATGCGTTCCCGGCACCGCCTCGGCCGGCGATCAATTCCATCTCCGTGGCCCGGGCGGCCCGCCGTGCGGGCCCCCAGCCGCCGATCATCTCGGCCCCGGCGACCACCACCGCGGTCCAGATCAGATCACCCGTCTCCCACTGCGGCGTCGTCCCGGGCAGTGCCACCTCCTGGTCGATGAGCAGCGGCACCATTGCGCGAGCGACCGGCCACCCGAGTGCCCCGCCGCCGAGGGAGCCGACGGCGCCAACGACGGCCAGCTGCCCGAGCAGAATTGCGCGCAGTGTTCCCGGGCGCATCCCCAACGCCCGCCACAGGCCATGGTCCCGCTGGTGCTCAGCGATCACGAGTGCGGCCGTCGAAGTGAGCACCGCCGCCGTCGCCAGCACCACGGAGGCGATGATGAACGCACTTACCGTGTGGGCGGCGTCGGTCATGTCGGCGCGAATGGAAATGCCCCACTGGTTGACGCCGGTGGCTGCCGACGCCGTACGCAGCGAGCCGTGCATGACCATGAACTGGCCGGATACACATGCCCCGGCCACAACCGCGACCACGCAGGCCCAGGTCCAGGAGGAGGCGTGCCGCCGCAGGTCGGCGAACAGTAGGTGCATCATCGCGCCTCACCCGCCCCACGGGTGAGCAGGACGGCCCGGGCGACGGCGTCGGCGTCACCGCCCGGCATCTCGGACATGAGGCGGCCCGCTCCCATCACCAGGACTTCGTCGGCGCGTGCCGCGGCCGAGGCGTCGTGCGTGACCATGAGCACCGTCGTGCCCATGGCGCTCAACTCAACCAACCAGTCCAACACCTCCGCACCGGCGGCGACGTCGAGTGCCGCGGTGGGCTCGTCGGCGAACACGAGCGCCGGCCGGGAGGCCAGGACCCGGGCGATGGCTACCCGCTGCCGTTCGCCGCCGCTGAGTTCGTGGGGCAGGTGGCGGGCCTGACCGGTCAGCCCCAGTCGTTCCAACGCCGCATCGACGGCGGTGCGTGGCAGTGGGCGCCGCCGCAGCCGCCCGGGCAGGGCGACGTTGTCCCTGGCGGACAGGGCCGAGACGAGGTTGTCGTCCTGGAAGATGAAGCCGACATGGTCGGCTCGGAAGCGGGCGGCGTCGCGGGGGCGCAGGGCGGTAGTGTGGGTGCCGAGGAGCCGCACCGTCCCGGAGGTGGGCCGGTCCAGTCCCGCGATGCACTGCAGCAGCGTCGACTTCCCGCAGCCAGAGGCCCCGACCAGGGCGGTGAAACTCCCCGCCTGCAGGTGTAGGGCGACGTCGTCGACGGCGGTGACGGCCGCACGACGCCGTCCGGGCAGCGTGAATACGCGCCGGAGTGCGGCCACGTCGATTGCCGGCGCCTCGTGCCGGATTGTCGGTCCACCGGGCGGGCCAGTGAGCGGGGCGGCTGCGGGGCCGCGCGCCGCTGTCTGCGCCGCCGGTGCGAGTTGCGTCGGTTCCGGGTCGGTTCGGGATGCTGAGGCTGCCATGGCAGTCAGGAAACCCGAGTTGCCCGGGTCCGGTCACTGGTGCCGACGCCCGTCCCGCCGGCAGCCCGGTGGTGCCAGGTCCACTCCGGGCGGGTGCTGGCACCCGTGTAAGGCGCGGTCGGCCGCCATAGGGTCTACACATGGCCATCGCAGCCGTCCCCGCCGACATCGCACCCCACAGCGAAACTCCCCACCGCTGGGGGCGCCGCGGCATGCTGGTGCTCATCGAGCTCCTTCACGCCGTGGCATTCCTGCCCCTAGTGGTCGCCGCGATACCCCTACTGCTGGCCTTTCATCTGACGCTGCCGCTGTTGGCCGAGGCCGACCGTGCCCTGGCGCGCCTTGCCGGCGCTAACGCCCCGCGCGCCCTACCACCCGGGAAACTGTGGGCGTGGCTGCGGGGACGCGTGGTCCAGGCCGCCTTCTGGAAGCAGGACGTCCCGCTGGTTCTGGGCGGCACGCTGCTCAGCGCCGTAGGCTTCTTCGTCGCCGGTATAGGCGGGATACTGGTTGGCGTCCTGGCCGTCGGCCCCTTCATCGCCTCGCCCGAGCAGCCGCTGGAAGTCAGCCTGCGCGACCTCGTCGGCTGGTCGTACTCGGCCACCTCCTTCGGTCAGGTCTGGTGGCTGGAGCCGATCGCGCTGGTATGTCTCATCATCCTGCTGGGACTGCTGTTGGTCATAGGTAATCTGCGTTGCCGCATGACCGCGGCCCTGTCCCGCCCCGATGAGGAGGCCCGTCTGGATGCCCTGGCCGCGGAGGTCGGCCACTTGACCAGCGGCCGAGCCACGCTCGTGGACGCCTTCGACGCCGAACGCGCCCGCATTGAACGCGAACTGCACGACGGCGCACAGCAGCGGCTGGTGGCGGCGGCCATGCACCTGGGCGCGGCCGAGCTGCACGCCGGTCGGCTGGCGGGAATCGGCTCACCCGCCGGTCGCGCGGCGGGCCCCGCCGTCGCCCCCGCTGGCGTCATCCCCTCCGACAGCTCAGGCAACCCCGCCTCCACGGGCCGCCAGGCCGAGGCGCTTGCGGCGCTGCGGGCGGACGTGCGTTCCGCGCAGGAGGAGGTCGAGGCCTCCCTGCGCAGCCTGCGGGAGACCGTGCACGGCATTCGGCCGGCAATCCTGACCGAACGCGGCCTGGCACCGGCGCTGCGCGACCTCGCCGGACGGGCGCCTCTGCCCACATCCGTGACAGTAGTCGGCGGGGACGACGATCTGGCCGCCATCACCTCGCCGGTGGCGACCACCGTCTACTTCGCGGTCGCCGAAGCGCTGACCAACGCCGCCAAGTACGCCGGTCCGGCGGCACAGGCGCGGGTCGAGATGGTCGTGACCGCAGACGGACTGACCGTGACCGTCGGCGACGACGGGGCGGGCGGCGCCGATCCGCTCTTCCCCGGTTCGACCGGCCTGGCGGGCATGACGCAGCGCGTGGAATCCGTCGGCGGACGCCTGCTGATCGACTCGCCTCCGGGAGGCGGCACCAGGTTGACGTTGACCGCGCCGCTGATCCCGCCATGGGCCCGGGGCTGAACCCATCCGGGCGCGCTCCGGGCACAGTCCGACTGCGGTCCGCTCCCGGCGCCGCGGTCGTCGTTCCGACCGGGGCCACCGCCTACGGCAGGATGGGCCCATGAGGATCGTGCTCGCCGACGACGCCGCCCTCCTGCGCGAGGGCCTGGCCGGGTTGCTCACCGCGGCCGGGCATGAGGTAGTGGCGCAGGTTGCGGACGCCGATGCACTGCGCACGGAGGTCGAACAGCTGGCCACGGCGGGGGCACTGCCCGACGTCGTCGTAACCGATGTGCGCATGCCTCCGACCGGCACCGACGACGGTCTTCGCGCCGCCATCGCCCTGCGTGCCGCTTATCCGGGACTGCCCGTCGTCGTCCTTTCCGCCTACGTGGCCGGACCCTACTTACGTGAGCTGCTGGATGGACCCGATGCCGGTGCGGGCGGGGTCGGCTACCTGCTCAAAGAGCGCGTCGGCCGGGTCAGCGACTTCATGCGGAGCCTGGACGTGGTGGCGGCAGGCGGGGTGGTGGTCGACCCGGAAGTGCTGTCCCGGCTCATGCGTGCGGGCTCGTCCCTGGAGCTCACCCGGCGTGGTGGCCTCGAGGCCGCGCAGGGGGACGCGCACGCCGCCGATGGACGGCGCGCGGAGGCTGCGTACGGCCGCGGCCGAGCTGCGGAGGGCACGGCGCTGGCGCGCCTGACCCCGCGCGAGCAGGAGGTGCTCGCCCTTATGGCCGAGGGACTGTCCAACTCGCAGGTGGCCGAGCGCCTGGTGGTGTCCGACGGCGCCGTGGCCAAGCACGTCGCAAACATCTTCGCCAAGCTGGACCTGCCGCCCGAGGAGGGCAACCGCCGCGTGCGCGCCGTGCTGACCTGGCTGCGCGCCCACGCCTGAGCCGACCGGGCAGCATCCCTCGCCGAGACCACCAACGAGGCAATAGGCGGTGAGTGGTCTCAGGCTTCAGCAAGCACGGTGGCGCCACCGGCGCCTGGTCGTCAGGACAGCCCCGATGAGGACCAGGCCGGCAGCGGCAGCGAGTTCGGGCAGCACGGACGTGCCCGTACGGGCAAGATCCTGAGGGCGAGAGACCGGCGTCCCGACCGAGACGACGGATGTAGCCTCGTTGGGGGACGCGTTGTCGGTGGGCGCACTCGGATCCGTCACCGCCACCGATGTGGCCGCCGATGAAGAAGCGCTGGGCGGGATCGTTGTGCTCACCCGTACGAGCCACAGTTGTCCATTACTGAAGATCATCTTGAATGATCCGTCAACGCCCTCAACAGTTATCGAGTCGAAGGCGCCGGATACGGAGCCCGTCACAGTCGCGAGGAGTAGCGAGCCTCCTTCGGCCAGAACCGTCGTGTCACCGGAGACTACCAGTGCCCCATCGATGGCCATGTCTCCCGTGACAGTGAGGCTCGGGGACTGGGCAGACGTGGTGGCAGTACTCGCAGGCGAGCCTGGCGTCGCGCTCCCTGCGACTACCGACAAATTGAGCTCCGCAGCGTCGGAGAGTGCAACCGTGCCCGTCACCTCGACCGGTTCGTCGACGGTCTCCGAGAGCACGCCGTCATCGACAGTGATGTCTCCGCTACCGACGGCGGTCATCGAGTCGGCAACGAGGGTGCCGCCGTTCACGGTCACGCCGCCGCTGAACGTGTTGTCACCTGAGAGCGTGAGTCGGCCTGTGCCGTCGAGCTCGAGCGACCCGGTGCCATGGATGTCGTTGCGCCATGTGTCCGCCGCCTCATAGCCGGGGGCCGAGGCATCAAGGCTCACGACGGTCGCACCGTCGAGTGACCCGTAGCCGCCGGAGGCTGCGAGGAGGTTGAGCCGTCCCCATCCCTCGGAGTCGTCGAGCAGGACATGCCCGGATTCGATGGCGGTGGTCCGCAGAACCTCGCGCCGCTGGTCCCGACTTAGGTAGGGGAATCTGGTCTCAAGGAGGACCTCGGCCCCCATCGGCACTACCGCCGGCTCATCGGTCGAGTCGGTGAGGGGCAGCCCGTACGTCATTCGCTCCGTGTAGACGGCCAGGAGAGACTCGTACTCGTCCTGGGTCATCGTGTCGGTAGCATCGAGAGCGGTCGCGGCATCGGCGACGGCCTGCTCCTTGACGCCCGCGTTCTCCTCGTTCGAGAGCGTCGCCGCGGCCAGTGCCGTCCCGAGGGTGCGCCCACCGATCACGTCGCCGGCGGAATGCATGCCGGAGATAATGCGGTAGTCGCCAATCGTGGAGGCGTTGGCGACCAGCTCGGCGTAGTGCTCGGGCACGGCGTAAGCCAGAGCGAGAGAGGCCATGTAGCCGGCACTCGTGTGGCCGGAGGGGAATCCGCCGTCCGTAAGTGAATCTGACGCCAACTCAACGCCCCCGAGGACGTCCGCGACTCTGACATCCGTGCTCCAGCGGAACGGACGCGGATACCGGAACGCCAGCTTCGCCGGATTCGAGCTGGTGTTAGCCCCGCGCACGGCGTTTACCAGTGCGACGACGGCGCCCAGGTCCGAGTCCGTGTCCGCCCACGCTCCGTTGGAATTCCCTGTGTCCGAGTACTTGACGGTCGTGGAGTCTGCGGGGATGTCCTCCGTTATGGAGGTGCCGGCGTTAGCGAGTTGTCGGAACAGCGGTGCGTCCACGCCGAGACCGTCAATCGCACTGTAAGACTGGTTGCGACGATCTGTAAGGTAGGCCTGCACCGCTTGCTCCTCGGTCCGCTCGGAGGTGGCGTTCTCCGAGTAGGCAATATTGGCCTGTTGAAAGGACTCGTTGAGGATGGTGCCGTCGGCGGGGGTCTCACCGGGCTCCCACACCTCATAGAACTCCGCGAGCAGGCTCACCGCGGCATTGGTGTCCGCCGCGAGATTGGCGGTCGTATTCGTCGAATAGGACTCAACGAAATACGATCCGTTAGCAGCAGGCACGGGATCAAGCGGATCAGTCGCCGCGGTCTGTGCGACGGCAGTGGGGATCAGGAACATGGCCAGCACGAGCACCGTCGTGAGCGCGATACCGCCGCATTGATAGTCGTGACGGTCATGCCGGAAGGAAGACATCATTGGCTCCTTGGGGATTTACGTATGGCATTGGGATCAAGTGGTCTCAGCCCGTACGCCAGTCGACGCGAGTCCGGGAGGGCGATCCGCCCGCCTCACACCGCGCGCGTGAGGCGCAGCGTGAGCGTGCCGGGGATGTCGATGGTGACGTAGAGGCGGGTCCCGGCCAGGGCGTCGGTGCCGCCGAGGTAGCGGTACTCCTCACCGGGTTCATAGAAGGCCGGAACACGGCCCACACGGTCGGCGACGACGTCGATGACGGTTCCGTCATTACCGCTCAGCGTCGCCGTTCTGTTGAGGACGAACGCCTCCTCCCCCAGCGCGCGGGCACCGTCGACCTCGACGTCATCGCCGAGCGCGATCTCGAGACAGGCTCCCGTACAAGGGCCCTTAAGGTCGACGGAGAGTTCAATACCGTCGCGCAGATCGCGGATGCTCACCTCCGTGTCAAGACGAAGTGAGATGGTCTTGCGCCGGGAGAATGCCATCCGGGCCGCGAAGCGTCCCTCGAACTCCATGTCGTAGGTGCCGTCCTCATGACGCGAGGCAGCGTCGAGCGGCAGGTAGTAGTCGGCGCTTGCGCTCTCTCGCAGGACAACCGTGTCATCGCTCGTCTCCCAGTCAGTGGGCCGGAAGGGACCGAGACCGAAGAAGTTCCGGGAGAGGCGCAACGAGCGCAGCTCAACGCCGCCGAGCCAGGCGTGCATGAACGTCGGGTTGCATGCGAGCCCGGATGCAATACGTCCCGCTGCTGGGTAATCGGAGTAGCCGTCGACGACGAGGCGCTGGTCTCCGTGTGTTCGCACAACCAGGCCCGAGTCGAGAACCCGGACGCCGTCAGCAGGCGCCACGGGCGTCGGCATCAAACTGGCTGTCACGGGGTGCAGGAGAACGCAGGCCAACTCGTCGCCCCCGCTGGGAATGCCGAGGTCCCAGGCGCGCTGCGCCCACCATGCGAGGTCTGAGCGATTGCGCTCGATCGCGATGCGCCGAAGCTGGTGGTGAAAGCGCCCAAGGCTCACGGTTACGTCCCCACGCTGATCCTGCCGGCGCGAGTGCATGGTCTCGACGTTCCCGGCGGGGTCGGTGAGCAGGGTCATCGTTGTGAGGTTGTGCTCGACGATGTCAACGAGAGCTGGCAGCCCGAGGGCGGTCGCGATACTAAGCAGGCTACGATTGGAGACGTCGATCGCGTAGTTGGCCGATCGCTCGGAGTACTGCCCGTCGGTATCGACATCAATCCCCTCGGCTAGCCACTCATCGATGCGTGCACGACGCGCCGGGTCAGGCCAACGCCGCTCCAGATGGGTGAGCGCCTCAACCAACTCCCAACGGTGGTTGGGTGTGTGCACGCCGCCGGCTTGGAGGGCTGGATCGAGCCTCCGTACCATCGCCTCGAGCCGCCGGCTAAGGGCCCGTACGTCGTCGCCGGCGTCGGCATCGAGGAGCTCGAGGCTCTCCATGAGGTCGTTGGCCGTGAAGGACGAGTCGGGCGGAGAGTCCAGATTGTCGCCACTGAAGAGGCCGGAGTCACCCTGAAGTGTCTCAAGGGACCTCGTCAGGCGATCGGCGTAGGCGATGAGTGACCGGTCGCCGTGCAACCGGCTGCCCGCCGAGAGGTGGCAGGCGACGGCGATCTTCATCGCCCGCGCAAGCCGCCTATGAGAGGGCCTCGCGGCTAGGAACGACTCCTCAGTGGCGAGGAGGGTGTCGGCCTCCCACGCCGCATTCTCATGCAGAGCAGCGAGGTAGGTGCGATCAACCCCCGTAGGCCCTGCCGGAGCGGTCATACCAACCGTTGCCGTCACGACTCGACCTCTTTCAGTCCTTGATTCCGGATCCAAGGTTCGCGTCCATGATGTTGCGCTGGAACACGAGGTATATGACTAGCAGCGGCAGGATCGAGATCACGGAGGCCGACAGCAGCACCGACCAGTTGATGTTCTCGGCGCCGACGATCGAACGCAGCGCGACCTGGAGGGTGTACTTGTCGTTGTCCGAGATGACGATGAGGGGCCAGATGTAGTCGTTCCAGCGCCACTGGAAGGAGAAGATGGCCAGGGTAACAGCCGTGGGCCTGGCGAGCGGCAGCATGATCCTGAAGAATGTCTGGAATTCTCCGGACCCATCGATGCGAGCGGCTTCCAGGAGCTCGTCGGGAACGCCCATATAGAACTGACGGAACATGAAGACGCCGGTGGCGGTCATGATTGAGGGCATGATGAGGCCTGCGAGATTGTTGTACAGGCCCAGATCGCGGATGACGAGGAAGGTCGGAGAGAGGATAACCTCGGTGGGCAGCATCGTCGTCATGAGGAGGCAGACGAAGAGCACTTTGAGCCAGCGGTTCTTGTACTTCGCCAGGGCGTAGCCCGTGGCGGCCGACACCATGACTGTAAGAACGGTCGTCGTGAACGCGACAATGAAGGTGTTCTTGAAGTAATTGGCGAAGTTGAAACGGGTCCACGCCTCAGCGTACCCGCCGAGCGTCCAGCTCCTCGGGAGGAAGGACAGCGGGAACGAGAACAACTCGCCGTTCGATTTGAATGATGACAGGACGAACCACAGGACGGGGAACGCGTAGATAGCGGCGACAACCCACATGAGGAGCGTTAATGTGATGGATTTGCGCTCCTGCGGGCCACCCTCTTTGATGCGCTTGGATCTCGTAGCCATATCATGCCTCGTTGTCACGGTTAAGGCGAAGCTGGACGAGGGATAGGATCAGCAGGATGACCATGAGGACCATCGATGCAGCGCTGGCATAGCCGACCTTCGCCCGCGAGAAACCGGTGGTGTAGATGTACTGGACGATGAAGTTGTTCGACGTTCCGGGGCCTCCGCCGTTAACGGCCTGGACGAGGGCGAACTCCTTCATTGAGCCCAGGGTGCTCAACAGGATAACCATGAAAGATGTCGGCCGGATAGACGGCAGGATGATGTGCCAGAAGGTCTGCCAGGAGGAGGCGCCATCGAGGGCGGCAGCCTCCTTGACGCTGGTCGAGACGTTCTTGAGGGCGCCGATGAAGAGCAGCATATTGAAAGCCGTCCCCGCCCAGGCACCAGCGAAGATCACGACAGCCAGGGACAAGTTCGAGCTAGTCTGCCACGACGGCTGTCCGAGTCCGACCAACGAGAGCAGATAGTTGATCAGCCCGAAGCTCTCTCCGAACATCCATCGCCAGATGACGCCGACTACGATCGGGGAGATGAGCCACGGCATGAACAGCAGCATGCGGGCGGGGGCCGCACCGACGACACGCTTGCTTGTGAGTATGACCGCGGAGAATAGCGAGAGGACGTACCCCAGCGGCACGGCGATAACCGTGTATTCGAAAGTGCGCAGCAGCGCCGAGTAGAAGTCCTTGTCAGATAACAGCTTTGCGTAGTTCGATAGCCCAACCGCACTGAAGCTGCCCCGCCCCTTGTAGTTCGTGAAGGAGTAGAACAATCCACTCGCGGCAGGCCACACGAAGAACACAAGGTAGAGGATAATAATCACTGCAACGAAGACGAACGGCTGCCAGTGGTACGTCCCCGGGGACCTGCCCCAGCGCCGCTTCTTATGAGTTCTTTCCAAGTTTGTTTCTGACGCCATAGCTCTTCCCAACGCCATGTCGGCCTCTGTCACCGGGGCGCCTCGAGTTCCCGCGGTGACGTGTTGGGAGGAGCGGCTCGACGCCGCCCTCCCGGCAACCGTCGTGTCAGCCGTTCGCGACGGCCTCGTCGTACTGCTCGATGATTCTGTCGATCGTCGTATTGACGTCCTGCTCGCCGGACACGTACTTGATCACCTCGTCGCGCAGCGGGTCGCCGTCGACGATCAGCCCGCGATTCTGCCAGTCAAGGCCTTGAGTCACTTGGTAGCCGGCGATATCAGGCGACGCGGCAATCTCCTTCGCATAGATTTCGAAGGAGTCCTGTGCGAAGTCGTAGTCGACTTGCATGTCCTCAACAGCGGGGATCGCAGCAGCCAGCTTGCAGTACTTCCGGTACTGGTCCTCGGCGAGCGCCCAAGAGATGAATTCCTTAGCCGCCCCACCGTTGCCATTGGTATCGAAAGCGGTGAGGAAGCCACCGGTACCGATGTTGGTCGAACGGGTCGGCTGCTGCGGCATGTATGCCGAGGCCCACTCGAAGTCGGTGATGTTCTCCTCGAAGTCGGCGAGCTGCCAACAGCCGGAGTAGTAGGCGACGACCTCGCCGGACTTGAACAGGGCGGAGGGGTCGTCCTCGCTCAGCCACACGGAACGCGGCATGATCGCGTCGTCGTTCATGTTGCTGAAGTACTCCAGAGCCTTCTTCGTGTTGTCGTTCGTGGAGTAGGTCCCGTCGTCCGCCTCAACAAAACCCTCGGACCCGAACTGGTAGAGGAAGGCGCGCAGACGGTGCGATGTGCGGTCCATGACCAGGTTGTAGCGGGCGCCGGTGGCCTCCTTGACCTTCGTCGTCGTCTCGATGAATTCATCCCAGGTCCAACTCTCGTCCTCGGACGTCGGGTAGGAGACCCCCGCCTGCTCGAACAGGGACTTGTTTACAAAGAGCCCAACGGAGGTAACAGCGGCAGGGATGGTGAGGACCTTGCCGTCGTCGTCCGGCAGCAGCAATGAACTCATGATGTTGCGTTCGCTCGCGACATCGGCGAGGTCGACAAGGTCCTCGGAGAAGGTCGGGTCGACCGAGGGGATACGACCGATGTCCGGCAAGTCACCGGCTAGCGCCGCGTTGACCAACTTGGTGTTGAAGTCATCGTAGGCGACGTCAACGATTTCGATGTGGATGCCTGTGGCGGCCTCGTAGTCCTCGGCGAGCGCGGCGTAACCGCCGCCCTCGTTGGCGTCTCCGGACAGCCAGAACGTCAAGCTGCTCGGTGTCTCCGAGTTTGAGGAGGAGTCGCCGTCGGAGCCGCAGGCGGCGAGCGCCAAACCGGATGCTGCCAACAGGGCGCCTTTGGCCAGCGAGCGACGTGTTATGGCCAAAGACGCCGGGAACGTCTGCGCATCGTCGGTAGGGAGTGGGATGGATGTGGGGGGCACTGTCGGCTTGCCCTTAACAGCAGGCATGGCGGATCTCCTTCCCTTCGTTGCAAACGAGATCGAACGAAGAGTAAGCGACCTGTTTCGATCTGTCAAACTTCAGTTTCATGGGTATCCTCATGCTGCACGCCCGAGTCAACGACCCGGCCGTACCGGTCATGCCACCACGCCCCGCTCAGCAACTGCGCTCCCCCATGCCGAGCGCGTTACTGCCCGGGACCCGGTCGAGGACGCGGGGCACTGCTCGCAGCTTCGTCCGGCGTCACGACTGCACTCGCACTCATCGCGGCGGGCTGCGCGCGCGGACATCGTGGTGAGATTCTGAGACGCACCATGAGCGCTACTTTCTTCTCCCGTCCCCGTTTGACCCCGTTGGCACCCCTGGCTGGTCTCCAGGAGGCCAGACGCGATCCGTGCACCGTGACCCGGGCGATCCAGGGCTCCATTGACGCCGCGGCCGCCCGTGGCGGCGGTGACGTTGTCCTGTCATCCGCGGGCACCTGGCTCGTCGATGGGCTCGTCCTGCGCGACCATGTCACCCTTGTCCTCGGGGAAGACGTAACACTGAAGGCGAGCGGGGACGAGCAGCGCTATACCCGGCGTCCCGGCCCGTTCGAGCTGCTCAGTCACGACACCCCGATCAGCGCACTCATCTACGGCAAGTCCCTAACCGGCGCCGGTGTGCGCGGCCGGGGCCGTATCGACGCCAGCTACGAGCGGTTCATCCCCCCGAACCAGGGCGATGCTCCTCATCTGCGGTTCTACGACTATCCCCGGCCGATGACTGTTTACTTAGAGGACTGCCGCGGTCCTCTCATCAAGGACATCACCATCATCGGGGCGCCCTTCTGGACGATCCATCTCGTCGGGTGCGTCAACACGGCGGTGCAGGACGTGACGATCCGCAACGAGATGCGCATGCCCAATACTGACGGCATCGACATCGACCGCTGCACGAACACCCTCATCGACGGCTGCACCATCACCACCGGTGACGACGCGATATGCGCCAAGTGCACCGAGGAGACCGCGCGCTACGGCCTGTGCGAGAACCTCACCGTGCGCGATTGCGTGCTCGAGTCCCAGAGCTCGGCGATCAAGTTCGGCTCCTCGAGCTTCGGCGGCTTCGCCAACGCTCTTTTCGAACGCATCACCATCAACCGCTCCAACCGCGGAATCGCCTTCCAGCTGCGCGACCCGGGCACCGCCCGCAGCATCGTCTTCCGCGACATCACGATCTCCACCAGACGGTTCTCGCCGGAGTGGTGGGGCTCTGGCGAACCGGTGCACCTCACCCTAGTTCCGCGCGATATAGGAACAAACCTCGCCGACTCGTGCATTGAGGGCGTGCGCTTCGAGCGTGTGCAGGCGCACAGCGACAACGCGGTCGTCATCCACGCCGCTGCAGGTCGCATCGAACACGTCTCCTTCCACGACTGCACAATTCAGTTGAACCGCCAGGAGGGCACTCCGTCAGACTTCGACCTGCGTCCCTGCATGGGTCCGCACACTCTCGTCGCGCCTGCACGCCCGGTCGTGACCACCGTCGGCTGCGTCAGTTGGGACGGCACTCCCGTGCCCGTCATCGGCCCGCGGGCCCGCTGACCGGGGATGCCCAATACCGGGCGTCCGGCGCCATGCGCCAACCGGGACCTCACAGGACCGCGGAGACCAACCGGCACACGTTGTCGATGTAGCGCCGCCACCAGGGTTCTTTCGCCCACTCCGCAGCGGTCAATTCGGTGGACACACGCCGGTAGTAGGCGTCGTTGTCCCTGAGCAGCGCATCCAGGTCGCCGCCGAAGGAAAGCAGCATCATCTCGTAGTTCAGGGCGAAGGAGCGGAAGTCCATGTTCGCGCTGCCGATGACGCCGACCTCGCCGTCGACCGTCAGGTACTTGGCATGCAGAACCGTCGGCGCCGGGTACCGGTAGATGCGCACACCGGCGGCGAGCAGCGCCCCGTAGTAGGAGCGTTGAGCGTGGTTGACGATCAGATGGTCGGATTCCTTGCCGACGAACAGTTCTACGTCGACCCCGCGGTAGGCGGCCGTTGTCATGGCGGCCAGCAGCGCCTCGTCGGGGATGAAGTAGGGGCTGGTGATCGACACGCGCCGGGTGGCGTTCTCGATCAGGGATACGAACATCCGGCGATTCGGTTCGGTGGGGTAGCCGGGCCCGGAGGGCACCAATTGCATGGCGTTGACGACGGCGTCGGGCCGGTCCGGCTGCGGCGCGGGCGTGCCGACCGAGGGCCTACGGGCCAGTAGTTCGGTCACGTCGGGCGTCCCCGGAAGCGCGTCCTGCACCTGAAGCACCTCGCCGGACTCGAAGAACCAGTCCATGGCGAAGACCGTCTCGGCCTCCACCACAATGTCCCCGGTGACCTCCACGGACAGGTCGGCCCAGGTGCGTCCGGCCCGGATGTTGGAGCGCAGCCGGTAGGTGGGGTCGATGATGTTGTGCGAGCCGATGAAGGCGCGCTCACCGTCGATGGTGAGGACCTTGCGGTGGTTGCGCAGGTCGGGGCGGCGGAAACGCCGTTTGTGCGGCAGCAGCGGCATCATGAGCCGCCACTGGATACCCGCGGCGGTGAGCCGTCGGCCGAAGTCCTTCCAGCCGGGATACTTGCGCGAGCCGAGGTGATCCACCAGTAGGCGCACGGTGACGCCGCGGGCGGCGGCCCGGGCGAGCGCGTCGTAGAAGACGTCGGTGACCTCGTCCCAGCTCTGGATGTAGAACTCGACGTGCACATGGTGCTGGGCCGTATCGATGATGCGAGCCATGGTGGCGTAGGTCTGGGCGGAGTCCCGGTGCAGGGCGACGACCTCCCCGGTGACACAGGGCAGGCCGGTGAGTTTACGGTTCATCCGCAGCACCGAACTGAGCTGCGGTGACGGCCGCGCCCCGGCGGGCACATCGGTCATACCCGAGGCGAACTCGTTTACGACCGCATTGGCCTCGAGCTGCTGCTGGTAGCGCTTGCCGTGCACCCAGGGGCTGCCCAGGAAGAGGTACAGGGGCAGGCCCACCACGGGCAGCAGGAAGATCAGCAGCAGCCAGGCGGTGGACGACGATGGGCGACGGTTCTCCGGGACGGTCCCCAGCGCCACGAACTTGATCACATACTCCAGGACAACCCATACGGTCGTCAGCACCGGATGCCAATCCATGCAGGCAATCCTCACACGCTTGCGGCCAGCACCGCACCGCCTCGACGGCGCGCCGTATCAGTCGGCGGTCGAGGGCGTGGGGTCGCCGAACAACGTGCGGTAGTAACCGTAGAAGTTCCAGTTGCCCCAACTGGTGCAGTCGTCGCCGCCGTCGGCCGCAGCGATGTTGGCCAGGTAGGGCGTGTAGTTGTACAGGCCCGCCGTCGCCTGGTTGGCGGGCGTAAGCTCGCCGCTGCCGCACAGCGCATCGGGCGAGTAGGCCAGCTGCGTGGTCGTGCCGGCAACCACCTGGAAGCCGGCCGGGTCGAGCCGGTAGGTCTGGAACTGGGAGGCAGCGCCATACAGCTGGCGGAAGAAGCCGGCGTATTCGGGGTCGCACTCCTGCCCGTCGGGGCAGGCGTAACCGGTGGCCGCCTGGTAGCGGCTCTCGTTCAGGGTGAGCCCGGAGGCGGTGAGCAGTCCCTGTTCTTTTTGCAGCAGGACCAACAGCACGCGCGGGTTGATGTCGCAGGAGGTGGCTACCTGGGAGATGACCTCGGCGGCCGTCTCCCCCGTGGCGGCGGTGTAACCGCCGGGGCAGGCGGTGCTGGCCTCGCGGTCCTCGGTGTCGAAGGTGGCCTCTGCCAGGCAGGGGGTGCCGTCGACGCCGCTCTGACAGCCCGCGTTGACGGTGTCGATGAAGGCGGCGACCTCGGTGGCGGTCATGGCGGAGGAGTCGTAGAAGACGTCGTCGTCGATGATGTGCTCGGCGTCGTAGCCGGTCATGTCGCGAGCGATGGCGGTGGGCCTGGTGGCCGCCGTGGGAGCGGGTGAGGCCGGCGTGGTGTCAACGGCGTTCATCACCAGCAATCCGACCAGCAGCGTGGTCAGGAAGGCGGTCAGGAAGACGCCGACCGGGCCGAGTCGGCGGGGGTGGCGTCGCCCTCCGCGGCGCCGGCGGGAGCCATGTCCGCGCGCCCCGGCTCTGGCCGCCCTGGCCAGCCGGGTGCCGCGTGGAGCCGTTGAACGGCTGCGGGCGGATGCTCCGCGTACCGCGCGGTGGTCGGCGGCGGTGTGGCGCGTGCGGCTTTGCGGGGAGCGGCGCGTCGGCCGGTCGGCGGGACGTGACATCGCAGCAATGTTGCCATACGCCGGTGCCGACTGCGCGAAGCCGGACGCGGCGGGGGCCTCGACAGTGCGTCCGGACCCGACATGGATCAACTACGCTCGGGGCGTGAACCTGCCCGACGTGCTGCCGCTGGCCCAACTCTTGATGGAGGAGCACGACGTCGCCGACTGGTCGGTGTCATTCGACCGCGCGCGGCGCCGGGCAGGGCAGGCCGACCACTCCCGTCGGCGTATCACTCTGTCCCGGCAGCTGATGGCGCTGTATGACGAGTCCGAGGTACGTGAGACCGTGCTGCACGAGATCGCTCATGCCCGCGTGGGTGCGGCCCATGGGCACGACGCCGTGTGGCGCGCGGAGGCCCGCCGGATCGGTGCCTCCGGCAGGCGGCTGGTCAGCGGTGAGGCACCGCGCGTGCCGGGACGCTGGGTGGGGACCTGCCCCGCCGGGCACACCGTGGACCGGATGCGTCGCCCGGCGCTGCCGTGTTCCTGTTCGCGTTGCGCGCGGGGCTTCAACGCCGAGCATCTGCTGAGCTGGTCCTACGACGGCGTGCCGGTCAGCCCGCAGGAGATCGGCGCCGGTTATGCCCGGGCCCTGGCCGGGATTTCCCGCGCCGGCCGCCGTGCGGCCGAGTGACCACGCGGTACGCCGCTTGGCCACGGGGCTGGCTGGCGGTCCGCTAGTACCCCGGTGCCGCGGCCGACGACTCACTTGCCGGCGGTGGACTCACGGACCACGAGCTCGGGCGGGAAGACGATGTGGCGCACCGCGCCGTCGGCGGACAGCAGGAGGTCGGCGGCGGCCGCCCCCATCTCCCGCATGGGTTGACGCACGCTGGTCAGCGGGGTGATGAGTTCGGAGGCGACGGAGACGTCGTCATAGCCGACGAGGGCGACGTCGCCCGGGATGCTCAGGCCGCGACGGCGAATCTCCCGCATGGCACCGATGGCGAGCTGGTCGTTGGCGCAGAACAGCGCGGTCGGCCTGGGGTCGCCTCCCAGCAGCGCTGCCGCTCCGACGGCGCCGGCATCCGCGGTGAAGCCCTGTCCACCGCTGACGGCCTCGATCTCCGTGAGGGACCCCTCCGGGTCCAGGCCCGCCTCCGTCAGCGCGGCAATGACGCCGTCGCGCCGGTCCACCGCCTGGCGCACCGTGAGCGGGCCGTTGACGAACCCGATGCGGCGGTGGCCGAGTTCGATCAGGTGGGCGACGGCGGCACGGGCACCGGCGACGTCGTCGCCGGAGACGGTGGACAGCTCCGCGGAAATCGGGGGGTGATCCATCAGCACCACGCGGATGCCGCGACCGGCGAGGACGGCGAGGTTGTCGAGCGTGGAGGCGGACGGGGTGACGATGACGCCGTGCACGTCCATGCCGGCCAGCAGGGTCATCAGTTCGCGCTCGCGCTCCGGATCTGAGTCGGTGGAGCCGAGCATGGGGATACGGCCGTCCTCACGCAGGCGGTCCTCAATGCCGCGGGCGGCCTCGGTGAAGAAGGGGTTGGAGATGTCGTGGACGAGTACGCCCACCAGAGAGGAGCCGCCGTGACGCAGGCGGCGGGCCGCCTCGGAACGGACGAAGCCGAGCTCGTCGATGGCGGCGCGCACGCGGTCGAGGGTGGGCTGGGCGACGCGTTCGGGGTGGTTAAGCGCGTGTGAGACCGTGCCGACCGAGACTCCCGCCCGTTCGGCCACATCACGCACCGAGGGCCGTGCCATGTTTGCTCCTGACTTTGCGCTCTGCCGGGGACGTATGCGGCCGTCCCGCCACTTGCTTCACGTACGACCGCCGGACTGCAGGGGCAGCGGCGTGTGCACAGGCCCATCATTCCAGGTCTGCGATAAGGCCGGAGCCGGACCGTCGGTAAGGCGCATCATCGCAACAAACCTCCGCCCACTCCGTGCGTCGCGCCCACGCATTCCACTCCCAAATGGCGGCACACCCAACTATTAAACGATTCAACTTGGTCGCCGTACCTCTTGTGCAAACCCTTACTTACTGCTACCGTGATAGCGGTTGATTCGTTTCAAGGCGATGTCGCACGCGAGTCAATCGGCTCCACAACCAACTTGTCGGTCCGATCCGAACAAGCCCCACCCCACGCTCGAAGGAGAGCACATGTCCACAGCAACCTCGACGCGTAAACCGCCTAACCCGTGGTACGTAGGCGCGGTCTCCGGCATGGCGTCCTACATCGACTCCTGCGCCATTGTCTCCGCCGGTACCGCACTGACCATCTACCAGTCGGTGCTCGGCCTCTCGGACCCGCAGGTCGGCATGGCGGCGTCGGCCCTCACCATCGGCATCGCTTTCGGCGCACTCTCGGGAGGACCGCTCGGGGACCGCTTCGGCCGCAAGCACGTGTTCTCCTTCACGATGCTCATGATTGTCATCGGTGCCGCCTGTCAGGTATTCGCCCCGAACTACACCGCCCTGATGGCGGGCACCATCCTCGTCGGTCTCGGCACCGGCGCCGACCTGCCGGTCTCGCTGGCAACAATCGCCGAATCCGCCACGGACGACAACCGCGGCAAGATCATTGGTCTGTCTAATCTCCTGTGGACCGCGGGAATCGTCGGCGCCACCGCCGCAGGTGCCATCGTCGGCGACTGGGGCCGTCTCGGCGCCCAGGTCATGTACGGCCAGGTCATGGTCGTCGCCCTGGTCACGCTGCTGCTGCGGCTCCCGATTCCCGAGTCCGAGATCTGGCTCACCGCACGCCGCGAGCGCGAGTCCGGCAGCGGCACCGTGCGCGCCGAGCGCGTGACCATCGGCACGCTGCTCAAGCCTCCCTATTTCAAGCCCTTCATTGCGCTGATCTTCTTCTACGCGCTGGTCAACATCCCGGCCAACACCGGTGGCCAGTTCACCACCTGGATCAACCACAACATCATCGGCATGGACGTCGCCTTCTCCAACCAGATCGGCCTGCTAATGATGCCGCTCGGCTTCATCTGGGGCATCTGGTTCATGCGGATCGTGGACACGCCCAAGCGCATGACCTACTTCTACATCGGTGCCGTCTGCTACGCGGGGGCCTACTTCATCTACATCATCGGCGGCTTCCACGTGTGGAGCTACATCGCGGTCTCCCTGATCAACGGCTTCGGCGGCGCCTTCGCCTTCGAGGGCGTGATGAAGGTGTGGACGCAGGAGTCCTTCCCGACGCTCGTGCGCGCCACCGCCCAGGGCGACATCGTGTTCGTCGCCCGCATCGTGGCCGCGGTCGCCGCCTCGGTCACCCCGTCCCTCATGCATCTCAGCCCCCGCCTGGCCTACATCATCCTGGCGAGCTTCGCCATCGTCGGTTACGCCTTCGCCATCTGGGGCTTCCACGGCAAGCAGCGCAATGAGTTCGCCGTCGAACGCCATGCGGAAGCCGACGTCGCAGCCGCCGAAGAGGCCGGCCTGGACTTCAGCGTCTCCCCCGAGCCCAAGCACTGACCCTCGCATCCCAACCGTTCCCGTCGTCGCCCTCCTGCCGGGCAGGTATGAGGGCGACGACGGCCCCACTTCACACTCCCACCGTAAATCCGAGACCAACGCTCGCCCAAACAACCGGAAAGCCCTCGCTCATGCCCGTCACCGCCACTCCCGCACCCCTCACCCCGCTTGAGGTCCCCCACCTGCCGCCCAAGTGGACGGCCGTGTGGATCACCAGTCTGGAGGAGATCTCCGACGCCAAACTCGTCGACCTCGGCTACGAGCACGACATCCGCCCCTTCGGCCGGGCCGTCTTCTCCCGCGAGGTCGCACTGGACGCCGTTCCCGCCCACGCCTGGTGCCATGTGGCCGCAGACTCCCGGTACGTGCTCGCCATCAACGGCACCGAGGTCGGCGCCGGCCCGGTGCGATCCCAGCCCGACCGGCTCTGCTACGACACCTACGACGTCGCGGCCCTATTGCGTCGCGGCACCAACACGATTGAGGCGACCGTCACCTACTACGGCACCCCCAATGCCTTCTGGATGCCGCCGCGCGGCTCGGTCAACTTCGGTAAGGCCCCCTGCCTCGCCCTGGAAATGCGCGACGGCGACGGCACGTTGCTGACCGCCACCGACGCCTCTTGGACCTGCACGCCGCTGACGGGGTGGAGCCTGGCGGAGGAGCCGAGCGTCATCGGCGCCGGCGGGCTCATCTCCGTGCCGAACGAACGCTACGACGCCACCGTGGCACCCGCCGCTTCCCGTCCCGCGAGCGTCCCGATCACCACGCACCACAACTCGGTCAACCGCTCGACGCCGGCCGTCTACCCCTACAACCTGCTGCGCCCACGTCCCATCGCCAATCCTGAGACGACCCTGCGTCTCCCCGCCCGCATCACCGTGCAGAATTCCGCCGAGTCCCTGCACGAGGTCAATCCCGTGCTGCGTGCCGCCGAGTACTTCACCCAGGCCGACCTGACGTCCACACCTCCCGCAGACTGGTCCGGCTCCGTGACCGTCACGGTGCCGGAGTCGGGGACGATCGGGGTCGGCTTGGACTTCGGCCGGATCGTCTTCGGACGCACTCGCCTGGACGTACGCACCGGCGGGGAGCGTGACGAGTGGCGGCTGTCCGCCTCTCAGCGCGAGACCTATTCCTTCGCGGACCGCATGAACACCGTCGGGCAGGTGGCCGGCTTCGGCGCTCACGCCGTCGGCGAGCTCGCCTACCGGGGATTCGAGTCAAACGGCTTCCGCTACCTGCTGCTGCTTATTGAAGCGGCACCGGGAACCGAGGTGACCCTGCGGGAGATCACCGTTGCCGAGGCCCTCTACCCGTTCACGGGAGACCACGCCTTCACCTGCGACGACGCCGAGTTGAACGCGCTGTATGCGGCGGGGCGGCGCACCGTGGCGCTGAACTCCAAGGATGCCTTCACCGACTGCCCCACCCGCGAGCAGCGCGCCTGGGTGGGCGACGGCTGGGTGCACCAGCTGGTGCACCTGACCTGCTCCGACGATTGGCGGCTGGCCGCACGCTACGTGGACCTGGCGGACTCGCCCCGCTCCGACGGGCTGCTGCCGAAGGCGGTCTCCGGGGAGACCGAGTTCGGCGGCTGGTGCACCATCCCCGACTGGTCGCTGTACTGGATTCACGGGCTCGCCCAGCTGCACGACTACGCGGGCGACCTTGCGGTCACGGCCCGTCACCTGCCAACGGCGCGGCGCATCCTGACCTGGTATGCCGACTACGTCGACGACTCCGGGCTGGTGGCGGACGCCTCGGAGTGGAATCTCGTGGACTGGTCCGCGACCTTCCTCGACGGTCGTTCGGCGCTGATCAACGGCCTGTTCGCGCTTGCGCTGGGCGAGTACGCCCGCATGAGCGCCGACGTCGGCAACGCGGCGGACGCCACCTGGGCGCGCGAACTGCTTGCCGGCGTGAAGGCCGGCTTCGAGGACCTGTGGGATCCGCAGCGGTGCTGCTATGTGGACCATGTGGACGGCTCCGGCGACGCCCGGGCGGCCTCACAGTTGGCCAACGCACTGCCCCTGCTGGCGGGAATCGTCCCGGAGGACCGCACTGAGGACGTGGTGCGGCTGCTCACCGACACCGAGCACCTGGTGGTCCGCTCCTGGATCGGCGCCAACGGTGTGTACGACGAGCAACTGATCATTGACAACATTCATGGCGTCCAGCGGGTCACCTGGGACACGGAGACCGAGCACGTGCGTGCGGAGCCCTTCGCCTCCGCGCTGGTGCATGAGGCTCTGGCCGCGGCCGGAAGGACGGACGCCGTCGTGGACGATATGCGCCGGTGGAGCGAGTTCCTGGCCGACGGCTACGACACCTTCGGAGAGTGCTGGGGTTGGGGCACGCCGTGCCACGGCTGGAGCTCCTGTCCCACGTCCGACCTGGTCCGCCACGTGCTGGGAGTGCGACCGGAGCAGCCCGGTTTTGCACGCGCCGTCGTCGCCCCGCGGCCAGATCTGGCACCCGGCCTGCACGGCAGTGCCCCCACCCCGGCCGGCCCGATCACGGTGTCCTGCACCGCCGACGCCGTCCGGGTGACTAGCCCGGTCCCCTTCACCTTCATAACGCCGTCGGGCAGCACCAGCCGACACGATGCGGGCGAATACGTACTGCCGCTACAGGTATAAGGGCTCTTCGTGTTTGTGGGTGTGGTGGGTGGGGTGTCTGGATGGTGGTTTGTGTGTGTGCTCCGGCGGGTGCGATGAGCGGGGATGGGATAGTTCACCGTGAATCTCGGTGAATCTCGGTGAATCTCGGTGGATCACGGCGGATCGTGCGTGACGGTTCGGGTGCTTGCGTGAGAGTTCGCGCCTTCGCCTGACGGTTCGTACGCTCGGGTCGACGGTTCGGCACATCCGGCGACGGTTCGTGGGGTAGGGGTACGAACCGTCGTAGTTCATGCCGAACCGTTACTGCTACCTGACGAACCGTCACCGGAACACACGAACCGTCCACCCCCTGACGCCACCCCCATGACGGCCCGCAAGTCAGAACCCTCTGCCGCTGCACTCGGCAGTCCGCCTGGCCCGCGCCCGGCGGTGTGGGCCAGCGCCCGGCTGAGTGGCTCGTCGGCGTGGGCCTGGGCTTCAGGGACGGGGACCCGCCCCCGTGGCCCGGGGTTGGCGGGGCCCGTGTTCCCCGGCCGGCTGTGCTCCCGTGAGACGGCCGTCATGTCGATTTACGACCTTGGGGTGCGATTCACGACCACCCCGGAGTCGTAAACCACACCCCAAGGTCGGAAACCAGCGCTGACCAGCGCTTCGCACTCGAGGATGCGGCCGCACGGAACAACCACGCGGCAGGCCATCCACGGGCCCGGCAGGCCGTCCACGGGCAGGCCGCCCTCGGGCACGGGAGATGGCCTTCGGGCACGTGAGGCTGCGCGCGGGCGCGGGAGAGGTCGTCCTCGGCAGAGCTCGTTCTCAGGCCAACCAGAACACACCACCAGCCACACCCCCAAACACGAAACGCCGGTATAGGACGCATAACCGACCGTATAATCGCTTGCCGACGATTGGAGTTCGAATGCCCACCAGTAACACCTCTGATTCCCAACCCAAGACGCTCGTCGTGCACTACTCCGCCCACGGGCACACCCGCCGCGTGGCGGAGACCATTACCCATGCGCTCGGAGCCGACGCCTTCGTGTTGTCCCCCACCGAGGCCTACTCCGAGCCCGAACTGGACTACAACGACCCGCGCAGCCGGGTCTCGCGCGAGCACGTCGACCACAGCCTGCGTCACGTGGAGCTGGTACAGGACACCCCGGATGGATTCGCCGGCTACGACGTCGTGCTGGTCGGCTACCCCATCTGGTGGGGCGAGGCCTCCTGGGTCATGAACGAATTCGTGAAGAACAATGACTTCACGGGTAAGACCGTGATCCCGTTCTGCACCTCGTTCTCCTCCCCGGTCGGCGCCAGCGCCCGCGATCTTGCCGCTCTGTCCAGCACCGGCGACTGGAGGCCCGGCACCCGCCTGGAGGCGAACATTGATGCCGTCGGCGTGCGCCGCTGGCTGGAGCGGCTCGGGGTCGACGCGTAGGGGCAATGGACCCCGACGGCATATGTCTAAGCCGACGAAGTCCGGGCCACAAGGCTGACGTCCCGCCTATCGGCGTCATCGGGCAGTCGTCCGTCTGTGCCTGCGTACGGCTGGCGACCGCTCTTGTCGTATCGTGACGGGGGCGTGATGTGTGGGGTAGGTTGAGGCCGTTGCCGAGAGGCCGGCCCGCTACCCGCGCACCTGCCCCTGCCCGATACGATCTGAGAGTTGAGGCCCTGATGCCGTCCTCCCCCACCTACGACGCTGACGATGATGACGTCCGCATGGTGCCCAACCGCAAACTGGAGGCAATTCGAGAGGTCAAGCACTACGCACAGGGCTCACGGCCCCGTCTGGACGCCTGGGAGCCCGCCTCCACCACGGCCTCCACCACCCAAAACAGTGAGACCTTCAACGCCGGACTGAACGATGAGGTGTGGACCTCACCGGTCGCCGACGACTACCGCACCAGCATCGACGCCGCCGACTCCGGCGCCTATGAGGCGATCGGCGACATCGTCTCCGACCTGACCGACGCGGAAAACGCCTTCTACGACGCCGGGCTGGACATGGTTCCTGAGGACTCCGCCCTGGCCAGGTGGCCCCTCACCTAACCACCCCCTGCCCCGTATCCCTCTGAACCGCTCTCGAAGCAAGGAAGCGCAGTCCCATGGCCTTCATCAAGATCGACACCGACAAGATGCAGACGGTCATCGACAACCTCGAAGACCGCGCCGAAGCGATCGACCACGAACGCAACGGCATCAGCCAGACCAGCGCCTACTACCACGACCCGGTGCAGTCCGTGGTCGACGCAACCCAGGTACTGCCCGGCTTCCTGATCCCGGGGCCCGGATCGGGGACCATGGCGGCCTACGCATCCACCATGCGCGATCTCGCCGAGGAGCTGCGCTCGCGCCGCCAAGAGGCCATCGACATCAACGAGTCCGGCATCACCATGACCAACCCCGACGGCACCCTGTCCTACTACCTGCCCGACCCACCACCAGGCACCACCGACGAAGCCGCCTACTGGCGCAACATGGACACCGCCGCCAACGTCCACGCCTACAACACCGGCTCCGCAGAAACCGCCAAGGCCGAAGCCACCGAACTCCAAGAAGCACTCGCCAACGGCACCTCCTCCCAAGGACGCACCGTGGAGGAAATCCTCGTCCAGATCGACAAGCACCGCGACATCCCGATCTATGGGGCGGCGTTCGTTGATGCGCTGGGCACCGAAGCCTTTCTCAACCTCACCATTGACGCTCAGACCGCGTATAAGAACATCGACCAGTACGGTTACTGGGTGACGAGAAGTGAGGAGGATGACGCTTCATTCGAACGAACGATCACGACGCTGGGCCACGTGTTTGCGGCCGCTTCCCAGCCGGAGGTGAACGGGGAGTCCCTGACCAGCGGCCTGAGCCGGGAGGTGGGCGACGTCATCACCACTGATGGCAAGCAGGGCCTGGCCTCGGCGGTGACCGCACTGATGTCCGTGCAGGACACGACGTACGGAACAGACTTCGTGGTCAACCTGGCCAGCGACATGGAGACCACCGACTACGACCCGATGGAGGTGGGTAACCCGCAAGCGACCGGGACCGGCAACTACCTTGACGATTACTCACCCGATCCGATGGCGGGGCCGCTCTTCGCCATGAGTCGTAACTTGGAGGCGGCCAACCGGTATTTCACGCCGACCCTGGTCAACCCGCCCATCGTGATTGATGAGGATGGCAACGCGACCATCCCGATCACCGACTACGACCCGAACCTGCCGTTCACCACGCGGGATGGCCGCACCATCACCGCACAGGGCCGTGCCGACCTGTTGTTCTCCCGGACCTGGGTCTACGGCAATGAGGACGCACTAACCGCTGCTTATGCGGCGGTGTCAAGTCAGCGCGGGAGCACCGACGGCGCCCTGGACGGACGCGCTACTTGGGCGTGCGGCCAGGCGCTGGAGTACTTCGGCAGCCACGACTTCTCCAAGTCTTCTGAGCGGACCAAGGTCAACCTCGGTGTGTTCGCCGGCAACCACGCCGCCGAAATCACCGGCATAGCCACCGCCGATAAGTCCCCGGATCTTCAGTACGGTTACGTCACCGCCAACGACTACGCCCACGGCCCCAAAGCCAAACGCGCAGCGTTGAAGCATGTGGTCGCGTCCTTCGCCGACTCCGACGACGCGGTGTCCGCG
The DNA here is from genome assembly GCF_900098745.1 of Actinomyces glycerinitolerans. Taxonomy (GTDB): domain Bacteria; phylum Actinomycetota; class Actinomycetes; order Actinomycetales; family Actinomycetaceae; genus Actinomyces; species Actinomyces glycerinitolerans. The sequence goes on along the minus strand of NZ_FQTT01000009.1, from coordinate 522,995 downwards.
GCCGGGCAGGGGATCGCAAACTACACCCACCGTGCCGCGCACGCCGAGGCCGCAGAAGACCTCCCCACAGACGGATCGACCCCGACCCCCGAGCAGGTGACCCAGGCGCAGACGGGCATGACCGGCGCCTATACCAATGGGCGTAGCGCGGCGGCGTGGGTGGATGAGGTAGCCGACCAGGCCAATGAGCGCTCGGATACTCGGCGCGACAAGGAGCGGGCGCAGGCCGGCGCGGCCTTCGCCATCGTCGGGGCGATCCCCCACCCCGCCGCCGCAGCCGTGTCCGCCGGGGGCTCCACCGGACTGTCACTGTGGGAGGCGGCCTCCAACGACACCGTCACCGACCTGCAGATCGACGCGACCGCCTACAACGCCAGCATCACCGAGGTCGCCGTCCAACACGGGCTCGTAGACGAAAGCTACTTCCCCGACGCCGATAACCCGCAGTCCTGGTACGACCCGGAAACCAAGACCATCACCATCACCGACGACACCCAGAAGGAACAGTTCCAGCAGTGGTGGGCCAGCTACCGCGACGACATCGGCCTGTCCACCGACCTAATGACCGTCAGCCAAACCGCGGCCGACCCCCAAGACACCGAACTGCCCGAAGACTAATAACACAACCACCAACACCGGTAACACACAGCCATGAACCCAACCACCACAGACAACAACAACAGCACCCGCCCCACCGGCGCCACCGCCCAGGCCCCTGACACAAGCACGAGCCGCCCAAGACGACGCATGCTGGCGGTCCTGCTCACCATCACGGTCCTGTGCGCCGGAGCCCTGACCTGGTGGCACCCATGGGACCAACCGGAGGAGGTAACGCCGCCGGAAACCGTGTGCGACGGTCTCTATGAAACCGCCGAACTCGACCGAATCCTAGGCAGCAGTATCGGAGACTACTGGGCAGTCCGCTCCGGCCACCTGATTCACAACTGCACTATTCAGTCAGGTAAACCCATAGCCACGGACGCCAGAGGCTACGAACTGGACGACGCCATCGTCGTCATACGATATTGGCCCTCCGACGAGTACGACGCCGGCAACGGCGTTAAGTGGACCGATGAGTCCATGGCGGCGGACACCGAGAACGGCGTCCAGAAGCTAGACATCCCCGAGCTCGAGGGCAACACCTACCTCTGGCTCAGGCAACTAGAGTCGGAAAACTATGTGTATGGATTCTGGTTCGGGCACGACTTCACCATTGTAATCAACCTAGGCGACCCGGAAAACAGCTTGGACGGCCCCAAAACCACCCAGGAGGCTATGGATGTTATGCCTGAGCTGCTGACGTATATCGTCACCCAAGCACAAGAACACAACGCCATCCCAAACCCTAAGCTCAGCAAGACCCCTGTAAGCGAACCGACCGACACGGCGGATACACCCGCCACGGACTCGACAGCCATCAGAAACCAGCCCACCAGCACCCCGTCCGCATCCTGACCCATGGAATCCACCACTCCCGCACCCGCCCCGAGCGCTCCCCTCCCGGAGTCCGACCACCGACCTACCCATGGCGCTCGGCGTCGCGTCGTTGTGGTTGTGTTGATCTTGGCGCTCGTCGTGGTGGGGGTTGCTGGTGGTGCGTGGTGGCGGGTGTGGGTGGAGGATCCGCTGGAGGCACAGCTGGCCGAACTCGCCAACGACCCGGCCGCCGCCCTGAACTACCTCGCCCCCACAGACGGCAACGACGATGACTCCGATGACGATGACTTCAGTGACGGGTGGGTGCCGTCCGATGAGGCCCGAACCCGGTGGGACCAGCTAACCGGACGGCACTGGGGCACCAAGGGCATCACCGCCCTCACCCAGGCCCTCGCAGCCGCCTCATCCCTCAGAACCGACACGGGCGAGGACGGCCAGCGCGCCACCTGGGTTACTGCCCAGGGCATCATCCTCCTAGCCAACCACACCAACCGCCTCACCGACCAGGCCAAGGCCAACACCGGCGTCATCCTGGGCAACTGCCCCACCGAACTCATAGCCCTGGCCCAACGCTTCCCCATAACCAGCACCGGACCCGACAACTACTACGAGGCGTTCCCTATAACAACCGCGGGCACCGACGAACAGACCCTCACCACGGCTACCGCCCACCTACTGTACGAAGTAGCAGACTCAACCGAAGCGGCCTACGAGATCGCCCGCGCCACAACCGCCTACACCGCCGCACGAGCCTCCCAATACATGAACACCCACGGCACCTCAACCGACACCCTGGCCGACTTCTACGCCCGCAACGCCGACGCCCTGAACCTACTCACCCTACTAGGCGGCACCACCGACATCACCGACGCGGCCAACGCCGGAGCCGCAGCCTCCACCGACCTGTTAACCATCACCACCAACACCAACGGCCAACACACCATCACCCACACCCCCACAACCACACCCCAACCCAACCCCACCATTCCCACAGGCACCCCCGGCCTACCCGCACCCATCTACACCAATGCGTTCAACGCAGGTCTCATTAACAACCCACCAGACCCCAACACCGCCACCTGGTACACCACAGACACCAACGGCGCCCACCACGTTATATTGGAAACTAACGAACAGCAAAGGAACTTCTACACCTGGGTAACCGACGGATCCGGAAACAGCCTCGACGTCAAACACGTCATGAACCGAATCGGTATTAACGGCAATCCAGAAAGATGGCGTACCACCGACGATTTTAAAGATACTTACGGTGGTGACGACTGGTGAAACACACCGACACTGCCCCACGAAGCCGGGAAATCAGGCCGAGACGACGCTGGCTGGCAATCGTGTTCACCATCACGGTCCTGTGCGCCGGGGCCCTGGCCTGGTGGCGCCCCTGGGACCAGCCGGAGGAGCCGCCCGTACCGCCGGAGGCCGTATGCCAGGACGTCTACAACACCGCCGAGCTCGACCGAATCCTGGGCAGCAGTATCGGCAGCTCCACGATACAGAGCTACGGCGGTTGGGATAGGCGTTGCACTGTTTCGTCGGGCAGGCCACCGGCTACGGACGCCAGAGGCTACGAAATGTATGGCACCATCGCGTTCATCGAATACTGGCATGACGACGAGTACGACGCCGGAAACGGTTACAAGTGGACCGACGAGACCATGGCCGCGGACACCGAAAACGGCGTCCAAAAACTCAACACCCCCGACCTCGAGGGAAACACCTACCTCTGGGTCAGGGAGTCCGGCTCAGAAAACTATGTGCACGGTATCTGGTTCGGAGACGGCTTCACAATAGCAGCGGTCATTCCTCATCCAGAGGATAACCTAGACGGCCCCAAAACCACCCAGGAGGCCATGGCCGTCATGCCCGAGCTGCTGACGTACGTCGTCATCCAAGCTCAGGAACACCACGCCATTCCAAACCCCAACCCCAGCCAAGACCCCGGCACCCCCGAAACCTCTAACGCCGTCAATACTCCTGCCGCGGCCCCGATGACCGCCAACGACCAACCCACCAGCACCCCGTCCGCATAATGACACAAGCGCAAGCGATCCACAGCTACCTTCGGTACGACAAGTAGAGATTAGCCGGCGCCTTATGGTTGTTTGGTGGGTATGGTGTTCAGGGCCTGGATCTCCGCCACCGGGATGCTGGTGGTCGTGGACGTAGTATGCGTGTCCATGGTTCCGGCGGCACCGTCGGTGGCCGTGTAGGTGATCGCGTAGGACACCTTCACATCCACCGGAGTCACACCGTCCTTGAAGTGCGCACTGGACCGGTCGAACACGATCAGGCAGTCCGTACCCTTGGCGTCATTGTCCTCACTCCAGGGGATGCCGAAGCCGGTGCACTTGGCGGTGCCATCCTTGGACTGGAGCGTCAACCACTTCGCGGTCGCCGTGATCGTGGCGGTGGTCGACCCCGCCGTAGCCGTCACCTGCACCTCCTTGGGGGTATCACCCGTGGCCCACACCCAGGTATCCATACCCACAATCGTGGCCCCCACATCCCCAACCATCGGGTTATACGAGATCGTCGCCGTAGGGATCGTCACCGCATCCCAGGCGGCCTGCGCGAGCGTCGCCCCATCCACCTCCGGAACGGGAGCAGACTCGCCTGCGGGAACCCACACCGGGCTATTTTCCGCATAGTACGCCTCAGCGATATCGCCAATGCTGCGCTCGTCATCGTTGGCCATATACTTCGACGAGCACGTCGGCATATACCAGCGCCCTTCCGTGTCATCCGCGTGCAACCGGTAGTCGGGGTAGTCTAGTTTCTGCTCCTCCACACTCTTCCCATCAAAGTTCAAGTTCCGGGTATCCTC
>NZ_FQTT01000009.1:309126-518706 GCF_900098745.1 Actinomyces glycerinitolerans | reverse complement strand
GTGGCCCACACCCAGGTATCCATACCCACAATCGTGGCCCCCACATCCCCAACCATCGGGTTATACGAGATCGTCGCCGTAGGGATCGTCACCGCATCCCAGGCGGCCTGCGCGAGCGTCGCCCCATCCACCTCCGGAACGGGAGCAGACTCGCCTGCGGGAACCCACACCGGGCTATTTTCCGCATAGTACGCCTCAGCGATATCGCCAATGCTGCGCTCGTCATCGTTGGCCATATACTTCGACGAGCACGTCGGCATATACCAGCGCCCTTCCGTGTCATCCGCGTGCAACCGGTAGTCGGGGTAGTCTAGTTTCTGCTCCTCCACACTCTTCCCATCAAAGTTCAAGTTCCGGGTATCCTCGTCCGCCTCACCGGAGTCGAACCACTCAGCCACCTCCGCCCCCGTACTGCCCTCCTGGTACCAGCACACCGGATGCACCGCAGCCGTCACCGACTGCGACGACACCGTAGCGCCACCCGAACCAGACCCGTCCGCAGCAGCCGACACAGACTCCACCTCCACACTCATCGTCACCGAACCATCCCCGCCAGATGACACCGAACCAGATGACAAACCGCCGGTGCTCCATTCGCCCGCAGCCAATGCGGGCGAGGAAACGAAGATCCAAGGGATGAACGTAAGTACTGCGACAAGCGAACTGACGATTCGGTGGCCGTATTTCATCATTCCGCCCAGCACTCGTTGGTTGCGAGTGTTTCCTCGCTGGCCGTTTTCCACACACCTTCCTCATAGGTCATCTGGATGAGCTTGTCGTAGCGTCCCTGAGTTGTTTCCGCTACACTGACGTCATTGTCGTTAGCATCGTAGACGGTAAGACCCGACTGATCGTCACAGAGTCGAATCTCGGCCTGCAACGTAGGGCCATAGGGAGCGGTCAGGGCGACAGAAGTCACCGCGAGCCGCACGGTTCCATCAATTCTTCCGCCAGCAAGTGCATCATAACTACCCTGAATCACTTGGTACTCTTCCTGCGTGGTGAGTGGTTCGGCGTTTTCTACGCCGGTGCCGGTGAACCAGATGTTCCAGGTGACCTGGTCGTAGTTGACGAAGGCCTTCAGGACTTCAGTCTGCTGCTCATCCAGATCCTCGGGGATGGAGGTAACTTCGTAGCGCTCGGTGGACAGCGACTCCGCCGTCACCACACCCGCAGCCTCCGCCGAAGCAGCAGCCGACGCAGACGCCTCAGCCGACGCCGCCGACTCAGACGCCTCCGCCGACGCCGCAGCCTCCGGATCATAAGTAGGAATACCCAAGGGGTTGTCATCCGACTCAGACGAACACGCCACCAGAGGCGCACACGCCAGAAGCAGCGCCGCCGCACCAACAGCGGCACGGCGCAACCTTGGAGAACCGGGCAGGAAACCAAGCATGACCAACTCCTCCGCGGGCCCTCACAGGTCGCACCCGCAATCAACGTCATCAGGATGTTATAGAGTCTCACACGCCCGTAGATCACACGCAAGCAACAACGGCGGCAGGCACACGCCCCAGCACCCTTGACACTCGCCCGGGACCGGACTAGCGTTGCCGATATTGAAACGGTTCACACCGTTGGCGCCGCGAAACCAGCGGCGCAAGACTCGAACAAGGACGTTCCATGACCGACTCCCCCAGCGCCGACGCCTCCACCGCGGGCACCTCCGCGCAGGCAGCCCTCACCGAGCTGCTGAGCACGACCACCGCCCGCTCCCCTCACCGCTGCTGCTTCCTGCTGCACGTACGTCCGGACCGGCTCACCGAGTACGTCGAGGTCCACCAGCACGTGTGGGAGGAGATGCGCCAGGCCCTGACTCGCTGCGGGTGGCGCAACTACTCGCTGTTCCTGCGCCCCGAGGACGGGCTCGTCGTCGGCTACTTCGAATCCGACGACGTCGACGCCGCCCAGTCCGCCATGAGCGACGAAGAGGTCAACACCCGCTGGCAGAAGGAGATGGCCCAGTACTTCGTCCAGCCCGACGGCGGCACCAACGAGATCCTGCCCCAGTACTTCTACCTTCCCTGACGCTCCCGTCTCCCACGATTCAAGGAGGAACCCGTGGCACGCAAGCCACTAACCGGCTGGAAGGCGACCGCCGCCGTCTCCATGTCGAACTACATCGACTCCGGCTCCATCATCGCCATCGCCACCTCGCTCGGCTTCTGGAGCGCCGCCTACTTCCCCGACGACGACGGCACCATCGCGGGTCTGCTCGCCGCCTTCAGCTCCAACGCCTTCGGCGCCGCCATCGGCGCCCTGATCGGCGGCCCGCTGTGCGACAAGTACGGGCGCAAGTTCATCTACACCTATGACCTGCTGCTGTATGCGCTCGGCGGCCTGATCGTCGTCTTCACCGCCAACCTGCCGATGCTGTTCACCGGCTTCGTCATCATCGGCCTGGCCGTGGGCGCCTCCGTCCCCGCCGGCTGGACCTACATCGCCGAGTTCGCCCCCACCGGGCAGCGCGGCAAGCACATCGGCGCCACGCAGCTGGCCTGGTCCTTCGGCCCGTTCATCGGCTACGGCCTGGCAGCCGCCCTCGCCCCGCTGGGCCTGCTCGGCAGCCGCATCATCTTCGCCCACCTGGTCGTGATCGCCCTGGTCACCTGGTACATCCGGCAGGGGCTGGAGGAGTCCGAGACCTGGCAGAACGCCAAGGGCGGCGCCCAGGCCAAGCCGCCGTCGATGTGGGCCGCATTCCGCAAGCTGTTCAACCGTCGCGTGAACATCACCGCGCTCATCTTCCTGGCCGTCATCTACACCTGCTGGAACCAGGCCGCCTCCCAGAACGGCATCTTCCTGCCCACGATCCTCAGCTCCATGGGCTACGAGACCCTCCAGACCGACCTGTTCTCCATGCTGTCATGGGGCTTCGTCATCGTCTCCACCTTCGTCTTCATGAACCTGGTGGACCGCGTCCCCTACCGGTGGCACTTCCTGGTAGGCGGGCTGGCGGCCATCGTCTCCTGGATCATCCTGGTCTTCGGCCCCTCCGACGCCGCCTGGACCGCCTTCGGCTACACCATCGTGTGGGGCCTGTCCGCCGGCCCGTCCGCCCAGGCCTTCTACTCGGTGTGGTCCCCCGAGCTGTTCGCCACCCCGTACCGCTCGGCCGCTCAGGGCATCGTGTTCTTCGCGGTTCGCCTGGCGTCCGGCCTAATCTCACTGATCTTCCCGGTCATCCTCAAGTGGGAGGGCGGCCTGGTCGTCGACGGCCTGATCCTCATCGGCTTCCTCGTCGTCTCCACCCTGGTGGGCACCATCGGCGCCCCCAAGACCCAGGGCAAGTCCCTGGAGGAGATCGAGTTGGAACGCTACGGCGAGCGCGTCACCAACGCCAACGCCTGATCACGCATGGCCCGGTCCACCGGCCGGGGCCGCAACAACCCATCACCATCCGAACCAACACATTCAAGAAACGGAGAGAAACCATGACCGCATCGGTTCCCTCGCTGTCCGACCTCAGCGATGAGGCCCGCAGCCTCCTGAAGACCCAGTCGATCGAACTGCCCAGCTGGGCATTCGGCAACTCCGGCACCCGCTTCCGCGTGTTCACCACCGCCGGCGTGCCCCGCGACCCCTACGAGAAGATCGACGACGTCGCCCAGGTCAACAAGTACACCGGCGTCACCCCTCGGGTCTCCCTGCACATTCCGTGGGACAAGGTGGACGACTACGAGGCGCTGCGCAAGCACGCCGAGGACCAGGGCGTCACCATCGGCAACATCAACTCCAACGTCTTCCAGGACGAGGACTACAAGCTCGGCTCCCTGACCAACTCCAATGAGCGCATCCGCCGCAAGGCAATCGACCACCACCTGGAGTGCATCGACATCATGCGCGCCACCGGCTCGCCGGCCCTGAAGATCTGGCTCGCCGACGGCACCAACTACCCCGGCCAGGACTCCATCCGCGCCCGCCAGGATCGCCTGGCGGACTCCCTGGCGGAGATCTACGCCGCCCTCGACGACGACCAGGAACTGGTGCTGGAGTACAAGTTCTTCGAGCCGGCCTTCTACCACACCGACGTGCCGGACTGGGGCACCAGCCTCGTACACTGCCTGGCACTGGGAGACCGCGCCAAGGTCGTGCTCGACACCGGCCACCACGCCCCCGGCACCAACATCGAGTTCATCGTCGCCCAGCTGCTGCGGCTGGGCCGCCTGGGCGCCTTCGACTTCAACTCGCGCTTCTACGCCGACGACGACCTGATCGTGGGTGCCGCCGACCCCTACCAGCTGTTCCGCATCATGAACGAGATCGTCTCGGCCGGGGCACTCGCCCCCGACTCCGGTGTCAACTTCATGCTCGACCAGTGCCACAACCTGGAGGAGAAGATTCCCGGCGAAATTCGTTCGGCCACCAACGTGCAGGAGGCGACCGCCAAGGCGCTCCTGGTGGACCGCGAGGCCCTCGACCAGGCGCAGCGCGCCGGCGATGTCCTGGCCGCCAACGACATCCTGGTTGACGCATACAACACCGACGTGCGCCCGCTGCTGGCTGAGCTGCGCGAGTCCCAGGGACTGGCCCCCGACCCGATGAAGGCCTTCCTCGAGTCCGGCTACCTGGACAAGATCCGCTCCGAGCGTGTCGGCGGCACCGCCGCCGGCTGGGGAGCCTGAGAGAGGTGCCGACCATGACCAACGCCCACCCCATCCACGTCGGGGCCGTCGACCTGGGCGCCTCCTCCGGGCGCGTCATGGTCGGCACCATCGCCGACGGCCGCATCGAACTGACCGAGACGCGCCGCTTCGCCAACGGGCCCATTCCCCTGCCGGGACCCGGCGGCGAGCGCCTGTACTGGGACGTGCTGCACCTGTGGGACGAGATCCGCCAGGGTCTGCTCGCCGCCGTGCGCGACGTCGGCCCGCTGTCGGCCGTCGGCATCGACACCTGGGGCGTCGACTACGGACTGCTCGGCCCCAGCGGCCTGTTGTCCGGACAGGTGAGTGCCTATCGCTGTCCCCGCACGCGGGGCGTGCCCGAGGAGGTCTTCGCGGCCATCCCCGCCCCCGAGATGTATTCGGTCAACGGCCTGCAGGTGCAGGACTTCAACACGCTCTTCCAGCTGGTGGCCGAGTCCCGCGACGGCGGCCTGCCCCGTGCCACACCGGCCGACGGGGGCGTCGTCTCGGCCGCAGGCGCAGGCTCCGCCCAGCGCACCATGCTGCTGCTGCCGGACCTGTTCACCTATTGGCTCACCGGCAGGCCGGTCGCCGAGATCACCAACGCCTCCACCACCGGCCTGGTCGACGCCCGGGAGCGCGCCTGGTCCGCGCCACTGCTTGAGCGGCTGCACACCGAGCTCGGTGTGGACCTGGACGGCGTGCTGCCGGAGGTCGTGGAGGCCGGCACCGTCGTCGGGCCGGTACGCCGCGACGTCGTCGATGTCTTCGACCCTGACGGTCGCCCGACGCCGGTGGTCGCCGTCGGCTCCCACGACACCGCCTCCGCGGTCGCCGCCGTGCCCGCGGCCGGAAGCGACTTCGCCTACATCTCCTGCGGCACCTGGTCGCTGGTCGGACTCGAGCTGGACGCACCGGTGCTCACCGAGGCATCTCGGGCCGCCAACTTCACCAACGAGCTCGGCGTGGACGGCACCGTGCGCTACCTGAAGAACGTCATGGGGCTGTGGGTGTTCAACGAGGCCGTGCGCACCTGGCGCGAGCAGGGCCTGGAGCTGTCCTACCGGGAGCTCGATGCGGCCGCCGAGGCCGCCGACCCGCTGCGCACCGTCGTCGACATCAACGATCCGGTCTTCTTCAATCCCGGCGATATGGCCGCCCGCATCGACGACTTCGCCATCCGCACCGGCCAGCCGCGCCCGCGCAGTGTGGGCGAGTACGTGCGCTGCATCGACGACTCCCTGGCTCTGGCCTACCGGCGCGCGATGCGTGAGGCGAGCGAGCTGTCCGGCAAACGCGTCGGCGTGCTGCACATGGTCGGCGGCGGCATCAGCAACCGGCTGTTGTGTCAACTGGCCGCCGACGCCACCGGGTTGAAGGTGGTGGCCGGGCCCGCCGAGGGCACCGCCCTGGGCAACATCGTCGTCGCCGCCCGCGGCGCGGGGCTGATCGAAGGCGACCTGACCGCACTGCGAAAGCTGGTGCGCAACTCCTCCGACATCACCGAGTACGCCCCCGACCCGGCCGCGGCCGCCGGGTGGGACGCCGCCGAGCGGCAGCTATTCGGCTAAACCACACCCCGCCCGCGCCCCACGCACCATCCGCCAACTTCACGGAGAAGACCCATGACCGACACTCCCGGCGTCGCCCCACCCACGCCGCAGCCCACCGCCACCCGCGACGGCGTGCCCGTCGCCCCGCTGGCGGGCGGCTTCCTGCCGCCCTACGCCGAGCGCTTGCGCCTGATCGCCGACTTCCCGGCACCGAGCGCCGAGGATCTGGCCGCCGCCGACCCCGCCGCGGCCGCCGGGGCGCCCTTCGCCGCGGAGGCCCTGACGGCCATGGAGGCGTGGGAAGCGGCCTTCGGGGAGCCGGAGCCCACTCACACGCTCGTCGAGGACCGCGAGCTGCCGGGCCCGCACGGGCCGATACCGGTGCGCATCTACCGCCCCGAACCCGGCTGGGCCCCGCCCACACCCTCGCCGGCCACGGACGCGGCCCTGCGCGCCGGACTGGTGTGGTACCACGGCGGCGCATTCATGGGCGGCGACCTGGACATGCCCGAGGCCGACGCCGTCGCCCGCGGCCTGGCCACCCGCACCGGGGCGAGCGTCGTCTCGGTCTTCTACCGGCTGTGCACCGGCGGCGTTCACTACCCGGTCCCGCACGACGACGCCTACGCCGCCTACCAGTGGGTGCGCGGGCACGCCGCCGAGTTCGGCATCGACGCCGCTCGCATCGCCGTCGGCGGTGCGAGCGCGGGCGGGAACCTGGCCGCCGGGGTGACGCTGCACGGCATCGACGACGACGCCGCCCCCTGGCAGGCGCTACTCGCCTACCCGGTGGCGCACGGCGGGCACTGGCCCACCCCCAGCGAGGAACTGGCCGCCCGCCTGGAGCAGATGCCGCAGATCCTGCGCTTCCCCACCGACATGATGGCGGCGATGAACACCAACTACCTCGGCGCCCCACTCGACGCCGGCGCGGGCGCACCCGCCTATGCCTTCCCCGGGGACGTGGTCGATGCCGCCCGCCTGGCGGGCTGGCCTGCCACCTACATCGAGAACTGCGAGAACGACGACCTGCGCGCCTCCGGTGAGGCCTTTGCCCGCCAGCTGCGGCAGGCGGGGGCCGACGTCGAGGTGCTCACCTGCGCGGGCGTGCCCCACGGGCACCTCAACGCCGTCGGCTCGCCGCTGACCGCCGCCAGCTTGGACCGCTTCGCCGCAAGGCTGACCCGCCCGGTCTGAAACGGCCACCCCCGACGGGGTACGAGCGCCCCGCCGCACTCATCCACAATCTTCCAAGAACACCGATCGGAAAGGACAACCACCGTGACCACCATGCCCCTGTCAGAGATCCTCGCCCAGATGGGCGCCGCCGGACGCCGCCTTGACCACATGGGCGCCGTCGAGGCCGGCGCCGGCAACATCTCCGTGTCCATCAATGCCACGGCCGAACAACTGGCCCTGACCGACCGCTTCCCGCAGGTCGCCCCCGGCACCGAGCTGCCCCTGCCCGCCCCGGCGCTGGCCGGCCGCACCGTACTGGTGACCGGCTCGGGCTGCCGCCTGCGCGACGTCGCCGCATCCCCGGAGGCGAACGTATCCGCCTTCGTCGTGGACGAGGGCGGCGTCACCGGCACCTGGTACACCCACCCCGACCGCGCCTACGTGCGCCCCACCAGCGAGTTCAACTCCCACCTGGCGGTCCACAACGACCAGGTGGCTCAGCGCGGTGTGGACTTCCAGGCCGTCATCCACGCCCAGCCGCCCTACCTGGTCCAGCTCTCCCACATCAAGGACATCCGCAACACCGCGGACTTCAACCGCCGCATCCTGCGCTGGGAGCCGGAGACGATCGTGCAGCTGCCCCAGGGCATTGAGGTGCTCGACTTCATGGTGCCCGGGTCGGCCACCCTCATGGAGAACAATGTGCGCGCCCTGCGCGACCACGTGATCGTGCTGTGGTCCAAGCACGGCATCATGGTGCGCTCCGACGTCGCCCCCCTGGCCGCCGTCGACAAGGTCGAATACGCCGAGACCGGCGCCATGTACGAGGTCCGCAACATCATGGCCGGCGGCCTGGGCGAGGGCGTCACCGACGCCGAGCTGCACGCCGTCGTCGAGGCCTTCAACGTCGACACCGACCTGTTCTAGCCGCCCCGCCGTCGAGATTATCCGAACTACTTCAAAGGAGAATCCCGTGACCCACCCCGCCGCACTGGAGGCGCTGCGCGCCGCCATCGCGGAGCCGCCCATCGAGTACCGCCCGGAGCTGCGCTGGTGGCTGGCCGAGGGACTGCACACCGACGCCACCATCCGCCGCGAGATCGCCGCAGCCCACCGCCTCGGCTTCGGGGGCATGGAGTTCCTGGCCATGCCCGAGGAGAACATCGACGAGGCCCGCTACGGCTGGGGCAGTGAGGAGTGGACCCACGACTCCCACACGATCGTCGCCGAGACCACCGCCCGCGGCATGTCCTTCTCCTTCACCTCCGGCACCAACTGGTCCAACGCCAACCTGCCCACCATCACCCCGGACGACCCCGCCGCCTCCCAGGAGCTCGACGTCGAGTACGAGCCCGTCCGCGAGCGCCGTGTCGGCCTTCTGCCCCGCATCGACCTGGGCGCCGACCGCGGCGAGGGCGGACTGCCGGGATCCCGGGTGACGCCGAAGCGGCAGCACCTCGTCGCCGTCGTCGCCGCCGCCGTCACCGACTCCGGCCCAACAGCCTCCGGACTCAGCACACCCGCCTCCGACGGTGCCGCAACCCTGGCCGGGGCCGACGGTGCGGCGGGTACGACCACCGTCCAAGCACTCACACCGGTTATCGACGTCGGCACCCTCACCGACCTGACACCCCTCGTCACCGGCGACGAGGGTGCCGAGGCACTGGACTGGAGCGCCCCGGACGCACGCGACTGGCGGCTGTTCGTCTTCTGGATGCACGGGACCGGGCAGACCGCGAGCCCGTCGGCGTCCGTCAACTACACGGTCAACTACCTGGATCGTGACGGCGTCGACGCCGTAATCGACTACTGGCGCGAGGTCGTCCTTACCGACGCCCTCAAGGCGGATATCGCCCGCAATCCCCGCGCTCAGATGTACATGGACTCCTTGGAGCTGAACACCTGGGGCGAGGGCGGCATGTTCTGGGGGCGCTGCGTGGCCGAGGAGTTCCGTGCCCGCCGCGGCTACGACATCACCCCCTGGCTGCCCCTGCTGGTGCGCTCTGCACCGCTGATGGCGGTGTCCACCCGGTACCGCTTCGAACCCGACGCCGCGCACGCCATCGAAGTCGCCAAGGTCCGCCACGACTACGTGGCCACCCTTACCGACCTGTACATCGAGCACATGCTCCAGCCCTTCGCCGATTTCCTGCACGAGCAGGGCATCGCGTTGCGCGCCGAGATCTCCTATGGGCTGCCCTTCGAGCTGACCCGCCCGGGCGTGGCCGTGGACGGCATTGAAACCGAGTCCCTGGAGTTCGGCTCCCAGATCGACGCCTACCGGCTCATGGCGGGGCCGGCGCACCTACTGGGCAAGCAGTACTCCTCGGAGACCGGGGCGACCACCCGCAACCACATGCTGCCCCACCGCTTCTACGACCAGATCATCAACACGCAGCTGGCGGCCGGCATCACCAAGACCGTCCTGCACGGCTGGTCCAGTCCCGCCGGCGCCGAGGGCAGCACCGAGTGGCCCGGCCATGAGGGCATGCTGCCCATGTTCTCCGAACGCTTCGACACGCGCCAGCCCGCCGCCGAGTTCTATCCGCTGTGGAACCGGGCCGTCGGGCGCGTGCAGCAGGTGCTGCGTCGGGGCCGTCCGCGCATCGACGTGGGCATTCTGCGCACCGACCACTTCACCGACAACTCCTCCGGCATGATGTTCTACGACGGCGAGCGCCGCATTCCGGACGAGGTCGCCTACGGGCGCATGTGGATGCGCAACCGCCAGAACCACTGGTGGCGTGACCTGGGCATGCAGGACGCCGGCTGGGGGTACGAGTTCTTCGACGGCTCGCTGCTGCTGCGCGACGACGTGGTCTTCGCCGACGGCGTCGTTCAGCCGGACGGGCCCGGCTACCAGGCCCTCATCGTCTACCAGGAGGCGCTCGACGCCGACGTCGCCGCCCGGCTGCTCGAATGGGCGCGCGCGGGCCTGCGGGTGCTGATCGTCAACGGGGCCAGCGAGCTCAAGCGCCTGGAGACGGGCGAGTACTTCTACTATGGGGCCGCGGCCGCCCGCACGCCCGGACTGGACGGGCGCGACGCGGAGCTGGCCGCGACCATGGCGGCGCTGAAGGTGCTGCCGAGCGTCGCCGAGGTGGATGAGCCCGCCCGCGCCGTGGAGGCGCTGCGAGCGCTGGGGTTGATCGGCTACCACGAGTTCGCCGTCCCGAATCAGAACGTGCTCGCCTACGAGCGCATTGACGGGGACCTGACCCATGTGTACGTCTACCACTTCCTGTACGAGACCGGGCAGGACACGGACGTGGAGCTGCGCCTGCCCGGCGTCGGCACGGCCTACCAACTGGACCAGTGGAGCGGCCGATTCCACGAACTGGGTGCGGCCCGCAGGGAGGAGATCGGAGCGGATCGCTCCGAGGTCACCGTCGTCCCGCTGCGTCTGGCACCGGGCGAGGCCGCCGTCATCACGCTCGACAGCTCGGCCGGGTACTCCCTGGGCGAGTCCGCAACTGCACCCGCAATCGTCGCCGAGCTCTCCGACTGGGACATCACGGTGGAGTCCTGGGACGCCGGCGAAGCCCAGCTGATCGAGGAGGACCGCGGCCTGGGTTACGCGACCCGCGAGGTGCTCCCCACCACCGCCGTCACCCGTCTGCGGGCCAACGGTACCGCCCTGGCACCATGGAAGGACTTGGACGGCGTCGGCCCGGAGGTCTCCGGCGTGGGCGAGTACCGCACCACAGTCAGGCTTGACGTGGTGCCGGACGGGCGTCTGGTGCTCGATCTTGGCGACGTCTGCGGCGGCCTGGGGTCGGTGAGTATCAACGGCGGCGCACCGATCGGTTTCGACACCTCGGCGCCCCGTGTGGACGTGACCGGCCTGCTGCGCACGGGCAGCAACGACGTCGTCGTGCGCGTGTCCTCCTCGCTTTCCAACCGCCTCAAGGCCCGCGGCTACTACGAACGGATTCCCGACGTTTCCGCGCTGCTCAGTGGTCTGCCGTACCGGCCGCACCATGTGCCGGTGCGTGACTACGGCCTGACCGGCCCGGTCCGCCTGCTAGTCGAGAACTGAGGCTCGCGCGGCGTTCCCCCTGCACGTCGGGGCGACACACACCAACACTCCCCGACGCCGCCACTTCCACCGATCTCGGTACGTAACTTCTACCGATCTCGGTACGTAACTTCCACCGATCTCGGCGGGTCGGGGAAGCGGGGTGCGGGAACGGTGCCGCGCTCGACGACCCGTGCCAGCGTGGCGGGCGCGTCGGGCGGCTCCGTTCCGTCCAGCACCGCGCGTGCGCGGGCCGCCAGGTACCTCGCGAAGGCCACCATGTCGGGGGCGACCGTGGTCAGCGGCGGGTCGAGGAACCTGCCCAGCACCTCGTCGTCGGCACCGATCACCGCCAGCTCGTCGGGCACTCTCAGCCCCGCGCGCCTGGCCGCCGCCACCGCCAGGCCCGCGTGCAGATCGTTGAAACAGACCACGGCGTCGACCCCGGCTTGCGACCAGTCGTGCAGAACTCCCGTGAACTCGCTAACCGCATCCTCGTCTAGAGGTCCGACGGCGTACTCGCGCGGGACGGGAAGCCCCTCCTGCTCGCAGGTCGCCAACACGGCCCGCCTGCGGGAAGCGACCAATGGTTCCAGCCCGGGCATCCGGGTGGTCAGGTAGGCGGGGCGACGCAAACCATGAGCCGCCAAATACCGCACCTGTAAGCCCGGCAACTGGCCGAGGACCAGATCGGAGAGCGGATCGCCCCGCCCGTCACGATCCACCAAGGCCGCACCCACCGCGGCGACCACGTCCGTCTCGTCCTTGTTCAGGCCCGCCGGGGCGATGACGAGTGCAGGATCCACGTGTTTGAGCACGTCGGCGATGGGCGTGTCCGAACCGCAAGAAAGGAGGGTCATCCCCCAGGAGTGAACCTCGCGGGCCAGGGCGTCGCGCAGCAGTCCGGCCAGGGAGCCCAACGGAAGCACCTCTTGGCCCGCAGACGGGATACGTCCCGAATCACGCAGTAGCACCACCCGAGAACGCCCCGAGCCGAGTGCGGCCCCTGTAGCCGACGGGACATAGCCGAGTTCGCGGGCCGCTCGGAGCACCCGCTGCCGTGTCTGTTCGGAGATGCTCTTGTCCGCACGGCGGTTGAGGACGTAGCTGACGGTGGCGCGAGAGACGCCGGCACGCCTCGCCACATCACTGCTGAGCACCCGGGCCATCCGTGCCTCCATCTGTTTGCGGGAGTTCGCGCCGACGCGTCGGGATGCCGTGGCCGCCCGCGGGATTGACAGTACACCTGGGCGCCCTGTTCGGGAGATCACACTTGCGGCGGCGCGACAGACACCCTATCGTAGGCCCCGAGGTTACCCGTGTAACCCGCTGTCAACAGTCAGATTGGACCGAATCAATGGATGATTCCTCCACGGTCGGCGCGCCCGCATTCGTCGCTGAGCCCGTCAGCCCCCACGTGACGCGCATACGCGGCCCCTACGACGCACACATGTATCTCGTGACCGGAGATGAGCGGGCACTGCTCATCGACACCGGTTACGGCGTGGGCGACCTGGCCGCCTTCGTCGCCTCGCTGACCGACCTGCCGCTGACGGTCGTGCTGACTCACGGACACGTCGATCACGCCTTCGGCGCCTCGCAGTTCCCGGATGTGCGCATGCACCCCGCCGATCTGCCCGTACTCGCCGAGCATCGGCTCAAGTCCCGCCAGGTTCACGCCGATGCCGCCGCCACCCACGGACACCCCGTGTTTCTGGCTCCGGAGGTGGATCCCTCCCGTATCGCCCCATTACAAACGGGCGAGCGCCTGGAACTCGGCGGCCTGAGCGTCGCCGTGCTGGCCGCACCGGGCCACACCCCCGGCTCCGTGGCACTGCTGGTGGAGGAGGAGCGGCTGCTCATCACCGGGGACGCCGCCAACCAGTTCACCTTCCTGTTCCTGCCCGAGAGTTCCACGGTCACCGACTACCTCGCGGCGCTGCTGGACCTCAACGCCAGCACCACCGGCGCCTATGACCGCGTGCTCATCTCGCACGGCGCCGGCGAGATCGCCCCGACGGTGCTAGAGGATCTACTGGCTCTGGGCCGTCGAGTCCTGGCGGGAACCGACGACGGCGTCCCCTTCCACTTCGAGGACGTCGACGCCCGCATTGCCCGCGCCGTCACACCCGCCACCGACGACGGACCGCCCGCAGACGATGCCCCCAACCTCGTCTACGACCCGCAACGCCTCTGACTCAACGAGCACACCGTCCCCAAACACAACCCATATCGACATCGGCGTCGGGCCCGCACCTGGTCCGGCGCCGGCACCAAGCAGTTCAAAGGAGAACGCCCTCATGTCAACATCACTTGCGACACGCCACGACGATCCCGACGCCCGACTCGGCTGGGTCGAGCGCGTGGGATACGGCTCCGGCCAGCTGGGCATCAACGCCATCAACGGGATACTCGGCTCGTTCCTGACCGTGTACTTCACGAACGTGGCGCTGCTGGACGCAGCCGTCATCTCCACCATCATCGCCGTATCGAAACTATTCGACGGCGTCTCGGACATCATTGTCGGCAGGCTCGTCGACCGGACGAAGTCGAGGCTGGGCAAGGCGCGCAGCTGGCTGCTCAGAGTATGCGTCCCGTTCGCCGTGGCGGTCATGCTGCTCTTCCTGGTGCCGCCCAACTGGCCCGGGGCCGTGAAGTACGTGTACGTGTTCGTCATGTACAACGTGGTCAACGCGGTGTTCATGACCTCGATGCTGGTGCCGTTCTACTCGATGATCTCACTGATGACGCGGAACTCCTACGAGCGCGGTCTACTGGGAAACATCCAGCAGATCTTCCAGACCCTCGGCAACGTCATCGTCAACGCCGTGTTCGTATGGTTGCTCGCGCGATTCTCCTCCGACGCCGCGAACCCCAACACCCAGCAGGCCTACACCCTGACCATGCTGTGCTTCTGCGCGGTGATGGTCCTGCTGGCCCTCGTAACCGTCTTCACCACGAAGGAGCGCGTCCACGAGGGCGGAGGGAGCTCCACCAAGGCCGCCGCCTCGGCCGGCGGCGCCGGCTTCTGGGAGAGCGTGAAGGCCCTAGTAACCAACAAGTACTGGGTGATGATGTTCGTGGCGATGCTGGCGATATTCTTCGTGATCATTTTCAACGCCGTGGGCGCCATCTACTACTGCATGTACGTCTTCTACGACATGAGCCAGTACAGCTGGTTGTCCAACTCGATGGCCATTGCACAGTTCGCCATCATGTTCGCCACCCCATTGCTCATGGCCAGATTCGGCAAGGAGAAGATCTACATCGCCGGCATCGGAATCTCGACACTGGGTTATCTGGGGTTCGGTCTGTTCGGCTTCAGCGTTCCCATCATGATCGTCTGCAACATTCTCAAGGGCCTCGGCCTGGGAATGGCCGGCGGCATGGCAATGGGCATCGTCGCCGACACGCTGACTTACGGCCGGCTTCGCACCGGCATTGATGCCGTGGGCATGGGCAACGCGGGCGTATCCGCGGCGCAGAAAATCGGCATGGGGCTGGGAACCGCGGTCTTCGGGTGGGTGCTGTCCGCCTCCGGATTCGACGGCTCCCTGGATCTGGAGGGGCTGCGCCAGCCCGAGTCGGTTACCACCGCCATCCAACTCATGTTCAACTGGATCCCGTTCACAATGTTCCTGCTCGTATTCGTGGCTCTGGCGTTCTCATTCCGCCTCGAACGAGACATTGAGGCGCTGCGCGCCCAGGACGACGCGCAGGAACCTCTGTCAGCGGGCCGACCCGAGTGAACCCCGCGCCGACCAGCCTGCGCCTGAGCCCACCCGAATGACATCATGAGTTCGCGCGCACGCCCGGACGAACACAGCCGTACAAGTCCCGCCCCGGACTAAGGAGCTCCCCATGCAGATCACCCAAACCGGTCCCGCACCCGCCCCCGTCAACCTGACCGTCGACCACCAGCACGCCCCACTCGGAGTGGCGGTGCCGCGGCCGGTGCTGTCCTGGCAGGTGCCGGGCGAGGCACCCGCGAGCGCCTACGAACTGCAGGTGCGCGGCCTCGACCCGGCCACCGGCGCCGTCATCGAGCCGCCGGTGTGGGCCACCGGCCGCGTGGAGATCCCCGAGCCGCCCGCCTCACCCTGGCTGCCCTACGGCGGCGAGCCCCTGGCCTCGGACGCGGACTACACCTGGCGGGTGCGCGTCTGGACCGGCTCCGCCACCGACGCCGAGCCCTCCCCGTGGGCTGAAGCAGCCTTCTCCACCTCCCTGCTGGACGGGGCCGACGTCGTCGCCGACTGGGTGGAGCCGTCTCAGACGCCGGTGGAACTGGAGCCGGAGGCCACCTTCGCCACCCTGTTCACCCCGCAGGAACCGGTACCGGCCGGGGACAAGCTGCACCCGGTCAAGCTCGTACGCCAGGACCTGCCCCGCGTCGGCGCCGACGCCGCGCCGATCACCCGTGCCCGCCTGTACTTGAGCGCTCAGGGCGTGATCGAGGCGAGTATCGACGGCGCCGCGGTGGGCGACAGCGTGCTCGCACCGGGGTGGACCAGCTATCACACCTACACCGAGTTCGAGGTCCACGACGTCACCGCGGCCCTCACCGACCCCGCCGGGACACCCCGGTCCCATACGTTGGGCCTGCGTCTGGGCGACGGCTGGTTCGCCGGCCGAGCCACCATCACCGGGGAGTCCGGCCAGTACGGCACCCTGCTGCGCGGCTGGTGGCAACTGTCGATCACCCGCGCCGACGGCACCCACCAGACCTGGGGGCCGGACCGCACCGCCCGCTGCACCGAGTCCGGGCCACTGCGCTACAGCGACATCATGATCGGTGAGAAGCGCGACGACCGGATGGCCGCCGCCGTCGCCGGTTGGGACCGCCCCGGCTTCGACGACTCGGGCTGGGATCCGGTGCGCATCATCCCGACCGCCGAGCTGGACCCGGCCACCGCCCTGGAGCCCTTCCGCGGTGAACCGGTGCGCCGCCTGCTGGAGCTGCCCGCCGCCCGGGTGATCACCACCCCGGCCGGGGAGACGGTGCTGGACTTCGGGCAGGTGATCGCCGGGCGGGTGCGGTTGCGCGCCGTCGGCCCGGCCGGCACCGAGATCACCCTGGAGCACTCCGAGCACCTGGACGCCGACGGCAACTTCTTCTCCAACGTCCAGGGCCCGAACAAGGACCAGCGCGACCTCTGGGTCCTGGCCGGCACGGGCACGCCGCAGGCGCCCGAGACCTACGAGCCGACCTTCACCTTCCACGGCTTCCGCTACGCGCGGGTGACCGGCTACCCCGGCGAGCTGCGCACGGGTGACGCGGTCGCCGTCGTCGTCGGCTCGGACCTGGAGGCGGCGGGCGACTTCACCTGCTCCGACGAGCGCCTGAACCGGCTGCACGCCAACACGGTGTGGTCCCAGCGCGCCAACTTCCTGTCCATCCCCACCGACTGCCCGCAGCGGGAACGGGTCGGCTGGACCGGCGACATCCAGGTCTTCGCCCCGGCCGCCACCAACAACGCCCAGGTGCACACCTTCCTGGCCCGCTGGCTGCGCAACGTGCGCGCCGACCAGCTCGACGACGGCCGCGTGGTCATCATCTCCCCCTTCGCCCCGCGGCAGGCGGCCATGGAGGGACAGCCCGGCATCGGCGGCATCACCGCCGCGGCCGGCTGGGGCGACGCGATCATCCGTGTGCCGCTTACCCTGTGGGAGCGCTACGGAGACGTCGACACCCTGCGCGCCAACTACCCGGCCATGCGAGCCTGGGTGGAGATGCAGTCGCGGCAGGCCGCCACCGAACTGCCGCCCCGCCTGCGCGGCGCCGACTGGGAGGACACGGACCGCACCTCCGGCTGGGAAGCCCTGGATGAGGCCACGACCGCCCGACAGCGACTGCTGTGGAACTCGCGCATGCACTTCGGCGACTGGCTGGCGCCGTCGACCCTGACCAGTGGCGCCCCGGACGCGATCATGGCGGCGCCGCACCTGACCAGCGAGTTCGTCGGCGCCGCCTTCCACGCCGAGGCGCTGCGCACCCTCGCCCAAGTGGCGCAGGTCCTCGGGCACTCGGACGACGCGGCCGCCTATCGGGAGCGCTGGGAGGCGGTACGGGCCGCGGTGGCCGCGGAGTACATCGGTGCCGACGGCGCCATGGCCCCGGACCTGCAGGGCATGTACGTGCTGGCGCTCGCCTTCGACATCGTCGGTGCCGACGATCCGGACGGCGGCGTGCGGCGTCGGGCCGTGGCGGACCGGCTGGTGCGGCTGGTGCATGAGGCGGGCGACCACTTGGACACCGGCTTCCTATCGGTGCCGTTCCTGCTGGACGTGCTGGTCGACTCCGGGCATGCGGACGCGGCCTGGGCGGTGCTCATGCAGGACACGGTGCCGTCCTGGCTGTATGAGGTGGCCGAGGGGGCGACCACGATCTGGGAGTCCTGGGACGCCGTTGCCCCGGACGGGACCGTGGGGGCGATGAGCTTCAACCACTACGCCTTCGGCTGCGTGGATGACTGGTTGTTCCGCCGCCTGGGCGGGATCGTGCCGACCGAGCCCGGCTACCGGCGGGTGCGGGTGGCGCCGCTGACCGGCGGGCCGGTGTCCTGGGCGCGCTCACACAGGGACACGCCCTTCGGCCGGGTGGAGGTCGCCTGGGAGCGCGTCGACCGGGCGGCGCCGGACGCGAACAGCGCGGAGGCTGCCGCTGACGCCACAGCCGCAGGGCTCGCCACCCCCGGCTCCACCGTGCGCTACGAGGTGGTCCTGCCGTCCGGCGTCACCGGAGAGCTGGTCACGCCCGACGGCGACGTGCGCGAGTTGAGCAGTGGGCGCACGGTGCTGGTCGCATAACCGCCGCGGGCAAGCCTGGAGCGCAGGCTGCAACTTGTTTCATGGCGTTACTGAAAGCATGACAGACTGCACACTCTCAGGACTGGATCGGGTGCCGACCGATCGGTACATTTATGGGCGTCGGCAGGAACAGCCAGCCGGCCCCGGTCGAAGAACCGGCCGGGAGAACTCAACCGAAAGGAACCGAACATGTTCTTCGACATCGATCTGGCCGTCCGCGCCGCCGCCGCCCGTGAGCGTGAGCTCGAGCGTGCGATTGCCGCCGAGAACGAGCAGCGCTGAAAGCGACTGCAACACGGTGACCGCCTGACGCGGCTCACCCCGCGGGTGCTCCCGCGACGGCCATAAGGCCACGGAATACGCAGGGCGAGGACGAAGAGGTCCTCGCCCTTCTTGCTGTCTTGCTGAGTGAGCCCATCACCGCGATCGGTTGAATGGCTCGGGACGCCGACTTGGCCGCTCGAGGCCGGACTGATTCGCCCGACGCAACTGTTTGCTTCGCTCTGCGATTTGCCCGAGTACATCCGCCTTCGAGCGGACAGGACGCGTTTCAGTCAATTCCAGCGCGTGAGCAATGCCCTCACGCACAACCGGCGCCGACTTCAGCGCACCCGCGCGCTCAACGAGCGAGTCGACCCGCGCAAGCCTCTCCGCCGAGTCTCCGGTGCGGTTGCGCAACTCGGTGAGCACCTCAACGGCGCGCTCCGGCTGCATCCACTCTCCGTCATCGCCCCGTAGATTGTCATAGTGAACGGCGCCGGCGCGATCCACAATCGACAGCCGGTGCACATTCGGGCTCGAAGCGGCGGCACGCAGGGTCTGCGGTGTTCCCATCAGGCCCGCGTCGTGGGCCGCCAAGGGCGTCCAGCGCACAGCCCTGCCAGTCTCCAACGCCGACAGATAGCGGTCTATGCATCCCGTCCACGAGTCGAAGGCACTCACACCCAGCGCTACCAGGTGCGTGCGGGCACCCGCCTTCGCGAACTGTGTCAGCGTTCCGAGCGTGGTCTCCGGACGCCGCAGGGTTCCTTCCACCACCGCCGAGTAACCGTGCTCGGCGGCGTAGGCCAGCGCCTGCCCGACCAGCCAGCCGGACAACTCCGCCGTCGCTGCGGGCATCGCCTCCGGGTCCGCGGAACGCGATAGAGCAGGAAAGTCCGGGTGGAACTGCCGCAGATCGTCGCCGATCACCTTGACAAAGCTCTCGCCCGGGTAGAGTTTGCGCATTACCGCATCGATCGCCTGGGTCTTCCCAGCACCAGGCTGAGCCCCAACCGACAGCAGCACCGGTGACGACGACGGAGAGCAGCCATCGAACAGGTCAGCCCGGGCGAGTGCCCAGGCTCTACGAGAAGTCACTTCATCCATTACGCCGCTTCGACCGATCGGGTAGTGGAACGCGCATGGCGAAGCAACTCGAGGATGTTGTCCCACCGCTCCATTGTGGTCACAATCGCCTCACGGTCGTGTGAGTCCACCGCGTCACGCTCATCCCGCAGTGCCCTGCGCTGCCTGTTCCAGAACTCCACCGCCTCCGCGTCACCCGCATCCTCGGCCGCATACGCCAGAGACACGTACTCGCCGCCGAGCCGCGTGCCACACTCGTAAAACACGTCGTACAGGACCGACAGCTCCGTCGTCGACCAGTCCTTGCCGCTCATGCTGGCTCCTTCCGCCCCACTATCGAGTCTATACGCAACGCCTCCGCGGGGCGGCCGAGGCATGTGCACGACGACGGCGCTTTGCCTCTCCTACCGTCAGAAGACGGTCAACGCCGTCACATGCGTAGGCTCCGCGTCATCGCTCGCGACCCCTGGCAGCCGCAGGCGCAGCGTGTGCCTTCCAGTCGGCACTCCCGCGAGCCTGCTCCGGCCGATGCCGGCTTCGGGAACGATGCGGGCCGTCGGCTCATCGGCGTCGTCAACCAGCAGCTCGACGACGTCATCGGCCTCTACCTCCACATGCGACGGTGTCACCTCCCAGTCCACGTAGCGGAAGACCGCCTCGCCGCCGGCGGCGCCGCCACTGACCGTGTTGGGGCGAGGATCGTCGGCGCGGGTTATGAAGGCGGTTCCGGTTACTGCGCA
This sequence comes from Actinomyces glycerinitolerans, assembly GCF_900098745.1. GTDB lineage: Bacteria > Actinomycetota > Actinomycetes > Actinomycetales > Actinomycetaceae > Actinomyces > Actinomyces glycerinitolerans. The sequence continues at coordinate 498,431 of NZ_FQTT01000009.1, read as the reverse complement.
GGCGCGCCAGCCCTCGATCCGCTCCCCCAGGGCGAAGGGCCGTCCCGCCCCGGTGGAGGTCATGACAACGGGTGCGATCAGCCCGTCGGAATCGAACTCGATCGGCTCGATGCACGCTCGGCGCCCGTACTGGGAGCCGCCGTGGCTGCGGTGGTAGAAGACGTACCAGCGGCCTCCGACCTCTTCTATGGAGCCGTGGTTGTTCCAAGAGGCGGGGTCGCAGTCGGCGTTGTCAATGATGGTGCCGCGGTAGGTGTAAGGCCCCAGTGGATGCGGGGCGGTGGCATAGTCCAGGGAGGTCGGTCGGCCGGTGGAGATGGAGGCGAAGACGGCGTAGTAAGTGTCGCCGCGGCGGCGCACACTGGTGCCCTCGTGGAAGCAGTGCTCCGCCTCGGTGAGCAGATCGTGCACCTCGGAGCCGGGGACGAAGGCGCGCATCGTGTGGTCCAGTTCAGCGCCGCGGGCGGAGAACTGCCCCCAAAAGTAGTAGGCGCGGCCGTCGTCATCGACGAGTACGGCCGGGTCGATGCCCGCACAGGGCAGACGGACCGGATCCGTGAAGGGGCCAGCGGGGTCGTCCGCAACGGCGACGCCCTCGGACTGGTCGGGGCCGCAGAAGTAGAGGTAGTAGCGACCGTCGTGCGGCGCGGCATCGGGGGCGTAGAGGAAGCCATGCGGCGGCGGAACGAAGGCCGCCGCATCATTGCTCCAGGTGGCGGAGGCCGCGGAGTCGGACTCCAGCATCGCCCTGAGGAAGGGCGTGGGATGCGCGGGGTCGAAACCGCCCGGGTAGGCGGGATTACGGGGATCGTCCTCCCAGGGCACATCCCTGCCGTCGAAGCCGAGATCGTGAATGGTCCATGTGCGCAGGTCGGCGGTGGAGACCACCCGGTAGTCCATGGAGCAGTAGGTGTCCGTGTACTGATCCCAGGAGCCGTACAGGTACAGACGCCCGTCGGGCATCACGTGGGCCTCGACGTCCGGAATGTGCAGGTCGGGCGGCAGTATCGGATTGCGGGCGTTGACGTGGGTGCGGACCATTGAGGGCTCCTCCTTGAGCGGCGCGGGCGGGGTCCGACCCGGTGACCCGCCCGCGATTCGGACCGCCGGAGCGGCGCCGTCGGCTTCACGGCCCGACGACGCCGCCGGCGTTTCCGGCTACCGGTTCAGCACCGCCCCGTTCGACTGGGCGATCTCCCCGAGTATATGGGCGCTGGGCTTGGGGGTGCGCGCCTGGGTGTCCCGGTCGACGGCGATGATGCCGAACTTGGGACCGTAGCCGAAGATCCACTCGAAGTTGTCCATGGCCGACCAGCACATGTAGCCGCGCACGTCCACCCCGTCGGCGATCGCGGCGCCGACCTCGCCGATGGCGGTGCGCAGGAAGTCCACCCGCTGGGTGTCGTCCCCCGTGTTCAGCCCATTCTCGGTGACGTAGATCGGCATCTTGACCGCGTCCCAGGCCTGCCGGACCACGGCGCCGATCGCCCAGGGCCAGATCTCCTCCCCGCCCTGGTTGAGCACGGCGCCCTCTTCGGGCGGCACCGGCCCATCGGGGCCCAGCACCGTGCGGTTGTAGGTCTGCAGCCCGACGAAGTCGTCGCCCTCGCTCACGCGCAGGTAGCGCAGGTTGTTCTCCTCGTTCATGCGCGCCACCCGCTCCTCGCCGCCGGGGGCCGCGTGGAAGTCGGAGTTGGCCAGCGTCCAGCCGACCTGCATGTCGGGCTTGACCGCCTTGATGGCCTGGACGGCGGCCTTGTGGGCGGCGCACTTGATCTCGTAGGCCTGTGGCGTGGCCGAGAGCTGGAAGCCGGCGACCTTGTCCGCCGTCGTCCCCAGGGCGCGGGCGGCACCCTCCCAGGTGGGATTACCGAACCGCTGGGCGGGCTCCCGCTCGCACATGCCCATCTCACCCAGCAGGATGGCGAGGTTCGGCTCGTTCATGGTGCAGGCGATGTCGAACAGGTCGCCTAGCTCCTGGGTGACGCGGCGGCAGTAGCGGGCGAACAGGGCCGGGGTGCCGGCGTCCTCCCAGCCGCCGCGGGCGATGAGCCACTGCGGGGAGGTGAAGTGGTGGTAGGTGACGATCGGGGTGAGCCCGTGCTCGCGGCAGGCGCGCAGCATGTCGCGGTAGTGGGCGATGGCGACGGCGGAGAACTCGCCCTCGGCCGGCTCGATGCGGCTCCACTCCAGGGAGAAGCGGTAGGAGTTCAGCCCCAGGGAGGCGAGCAGGGCGATGTCCTCCCGGTAGCGCGTGTAGTGGTCGCAGGCGTCGCCGGAGGACTCGGCGTACATGGTGCCCGGTACGTGCTCGTACAGCCAGACGTCGTTGTTGACGTTGCCGCCCTCCACCTGATGGGAGGCGGTGGCAGTACCCCACAGGAAGCCCTCGGGGAAGGGCGTGGTAGGGGCGGCCGGGACGGGTGAGGATGCGGGGGCGGTCATGGGGCGATTATCTCCGTCGTGTATTCGGTGGTTGGGGGGAAGCCGCAACGAGTGCGGCGGCGGGTTGCGCGGCGGGGCCGAGTCCGCCCGGCCTGCCGACGACGACGGCGGCGCGGGCCGGCCGTCGTCGTCGGCACGGTTACTTGACGCCCTTGATGAGGGGCATGAGCAGGGCGCCGATGAAGCAGAACACGGCGGCGATGCCCCACAGGAGGGGGTAGTTGTCGTTGTGGGCGCCGAGGATGGTCGGGGCGAGCGCGGGGACGATGACCGTGGGCAGGTTCAGCGCCAGCCCGAACACCGCCATGTCCTTGCCGGCATCGGCCTCCGAGGGGAGCACGGCCGCACACAGGGCCAGGTCGACGGTCAGGTACATGGCCTGCCCCATGGCGAACAGGCACCAGGCCACGGTGAAGATGGTGAAGTTGCTGGACATGGCGGCCATGACGAGGGCGCCGGCCATGATGACCGCGGCGAGCGCCACCAGCGGTCTACGTACACCCAGTTTGTCCGAGAGCCAGCCCGAACCGGTGAAGAAGATGATCGAGATCGGTGCGCTCATCAGGGACAGGTGTCCGGCGAGCTTGCCGGCCGACTCCGGGTCGTTGTGCAGGCGGATGATCAGGTAGAGGACGAAGAAGTTCAGGAACGAGGTCATGGCGATGCCGGCGAGGAAGCGGGCCAGCCAGACCCAGCCGAAGTTCGGGTACTTGAGCGGGTTGACAAAGAAGTTGGTGAAGATGCTCAGCAGCCCTCCCTGAGGCACTTCCGCGGCGGTGTGCTGCGGGTCCTTGTACAGGACCAGTAGCGGGATGATGCACACGATGGCGAGGAATGGCGGGATGCACATCAGTAGGACCGTGTTGCCCACGAAGGCGGAGGCGATGTAGGCGGCGGCGGACATGGCCAGCGCACCGCACAGGCCCATGAACCCCATGACCCGGCCACGCATGTTGGCGGGGATGCCCTCGACGGGGATTACGGCGTAGGCATTGAAGCCGGCCTGGGCGAAGGTGAGGCCGACGACGTAGGCGGGCACAATGATCGCGGGATTCTCGGTCACGCCGATGAGGTAGAAGCACGCGGTCGCCACGAGATAGCCGATGACGATCCAGGGCTTGCGGCGGCCCCAGCGGCTGGTGGTGCGGTCGGACAACGAACCGATGAGTGGAATCAGGGGCAGCATCAGGAGTGCCGCCAGGGACGTCGCCGTTGAGTACGTGGCGGTCGCGGTGTCCTCGGAGATGATCGACAGGCGCAGCTGCAGCACCGTGCCCATACCCATCATCATGATGTAGCCGCCGATGGCGCCGATGATCACCAGCCAGATGGTCTTACGCGGACGGCCGAACTTGGCGGTGATGCGGGCGGTCTCCTCGTCCTCCGGGCTGATGGCCGCGGCCTGAGCGGAGTACGCGCCCTCGCCGGTAGGAGCTTCGTGGTTCTCCGCAACCACGGCGGAGGCGTAGGGATCTTCGGCACCTTCGTACCTGGTGCTGGGTGGGGTGGTCATTGATCGTCCTTGATATGCGGCCGGCAGCGGTGCCGGCGACGGCGCGCTCGCGCGATCCGCGGCGCCTAACAGGCACACCATAACCCAAGTTGCACCATGTTGGTCAAGATCTACATCACTTCCAAGTTGGTCGATATCCACCGCGCCCATCCGCAGGCCCGTTCACCCGCACCCCACCGAGCCCGGTGACCCCGCCGGCGATCAACTAGGCTTAGCGCCCGGGCCGACCGCTCCCGCGTGGGCCCGGCCCCCGCACACACCACTGGCCAGAGACGAGGTTGACAGTGTCCGCTTCAGACGCCGTCGCCCCTCCGGACGGGCGCACGCGCTACGCCAACGGGGAGCGCCGCCGCGCCGCCATCACCGACGCCGCCATGGAGGTCTTCGCCGAGCAGGGCTACAACAACCTCTCGCTGCGTCAGATCGCCGACGCCGTCGGGGTGAGCCACACCCTGCTGCGCCACCACTTCGGCAACAAGGAGAAACTGCTTGAGGCGGTTCTGAAGCGGCGCGAGGAGACCGAGTCCGAGTGGCGAGCCACCCTCTTCGCCGAGCACGGCCTGCTCGAAGCGCTTCCCCTGGTCATGGAGCACAACGCCACGATTCCCGGCCTCATCCAGCTCGACGCCGTCATGCGCGCCGAGGCGGTCAACCCCGAGCACCCCGCACACGACTACATCGTCGGCCTGGCCCGGCGTTTCCGGGCGGCGGTGCGCGCCGACCTGGAGGGCGAACGCGACGCGGGGCGGCTGCGCACCGACGTCGACCTGGACCTGGCCGCCATGCAACTGACGGCACTCATCGAGGGCGTGCAGGCGGAGTGGCTGCTGGACCGCGACGTCGATATGGCCGGCGTCGTACGCGACTTCGCCGAACACCTGCGCAAGGCCTAGCCGCCCAGCCCCCGGAGCCGTCACCCGCTGCCGAGTTTCCGCAGTCCTGGCGGCGGTCTCTACCACGACCCTGGAGTGCATTCCACGACCTCGGTGACACTCCACGACCTTGGGGTACATTCCACGACCACCCCGGGGTCGCGCAACAGGCACCAAGGTCGTAAAACGCCGCCCAGGGTCGTGCAGTACACGGGACGACGCAAGCACCGCGGACTCCTGGGGCAGCGACGGCGGTACGGGACGGTCCGGGCTCCGCAACATCGGCCGCTCCAACGTCAACACCTGACGGAGAATCACTCACCTTGAGGTGCCACGAGGCTCTGAATACCGTACTCAGGCGGGCAGCACCGCCACGCCACGGACCCCAATCAACCGACGAGAGGAACACCCATGCAGATCGGAATTATCGGAACCGGCAATATCGGCGCCAGCATCGTGCGCGCATTGAGCGCCGCCGGGCACGACGTCGCCGTCGCCAACTCCCGCGGCCCGCAGACCATCCCGGCCGACCTACTCGTTGACGGCGCCCGTCCCGTCACGTCCGCGCAGGCGGTAGAAGGCGCCGAGGCGGTCATCCTCTCGGTGCCGCTCAGCGCGATCCCCACGCTGGCGCCGCTTCTGTCCGATCTCCCCGAGGACGCGACCGTCATCGACACCTCGAACTACTACCCGGGTCGAGACGGCGAAGACCTCCTGCCCGCCGGTACGGTCGAAAGCCTGTGGGTGTCCGAGCAGCTGGGCCGTCCCGTCGCCAAGGCATGGAACGCCATCGGCTCCGCATCACTGGCCACCAAGGGCGCCCCCGCGGGAACCCCAGGCCGGATCGCACTGCCCGTGGCCGCGGACCGGAGCATCGACATGCAGCGGGCCAGGGCACTGGTCGAGGAGACGGGCTTCGACGCCTACGACGCAGGACCCTTGGCCGAGTCGTGGCGCCAGCAGCCAGGGACGCCCGCATACGGCACGGACCTGACGCTCGACTCGCTCCCCGGGGCTCTCGGCCGCGCCGACGCCGAGCGCGCCCCGGAGCGGCGCGACCTGGTGGTCGGGGTGTTCTCGAGCTGGCTCGGCGCCGGCGTGAACCCGGACGCGCAGTGGGGCGTCGCCGTCGCACGTCTCATCTGCGGCGGTCCCGCCGGCGCTGCCGACGACTCCACGGCGGAGCACTAGCCGGCCCGAAACGCGTGGAGCGGGCAGTGCTCGCTCCACGCGTTTCGGCACGCCGTTCTCGCGGTCCATCCCGACCGCGCACGCGGAAAGGTTGACGAATCCCCCGCGGGCCGAATACGCTCACACCAATTCGTGAAACGGTTCAACGATGATCCGGAGGAACCCGTGACCACACACCAACCCAGCCAGCCCGCCGCCGCCTCCGCCAAGAGCTCGAGCTCAAGCACTCCGCTCACAGCCGACGCCGGCGCACCCAACGCCGGCCTCCTCACCGCCGCCGCGCCCGACGCCACCGATCCGGTCGGCCCCCTGGCCGCCCCACACCGGCTGCGCGTGGATCACCAGCGCCCCGACCTGTCCGTCCTCGGCGGCACCGGCCCCACTCCCGCGCTGTCATGGGAGGTGCCGACCGCCCCCGCCGGATGGAGCCAGGCACATGCCGAAATCGAGATCGTCCGCGCGAACGTCGGCGCACTACCCGCCGCCCCGCAGACCTTCAACCTGGAGGGCGCCGACGCACTGTTCGTTCCCTGGCCCGCCCCGCCGCTGAGCTCACGCGAGAGCGCCGCCTGGCGGGTGCGCGTTGCCGGGGAAGACGGAATCTGGTCGCCCTGGTCGGCGCCCGCCGTCGTCGAGACCGGCCTGCTGAGCCGCGACGACTGGACCGCCCGCCCCATCACCGCACCCGGCAACCGACGCACCGATCCGGCACCAGTCATGGTCCGCCGCCTCACCGTCCCCGCCGGCACCACCACCGCCCGCCTGCACCTGACCGCCGGCGGCATCTACGAGGCCTTCATCGACGGCGTCAAGGTCGGCGCGGACGAGCTCGCCCCGGGCTGGACGGAGTACTCCCGGCGCATCCTCGCGCAGACGCACGACGTCACCACCGCGCTGACGCCGGGCGAGCACGAGCTCGCCGTCGTCCTGGGCAATGGCTGGTACCGCGGCCACCTGACCTGGGCGATGCACGAGGCCGTCTATGGGGAGGACCTATGGCTGCTGGCCCAGGTGGAGCTGAGCGACGGGCAGGACACCACCGTCATCGGCACGGATGAGGGGTGGACCTGGCGCCCCTCCAACGTCACCGCCAACGACCTGTACAACGGCCAGTCCACGGACCTGCGCCTGCCGGCGCTGGGCGAAGCGGAGGCCGAATCCCCGGTCGCCACCCTCGACCTGCCCGAAGCGGCGCTGGAACCGACCACGCTGCCGCTGCCCACCGTCGTCGGCGAGGTGCGGCCCGTGGAGGTCATCACCACGCCGTCGGGCAGGCGCATCGTGGACCTGGGGCAGAACCTGACCGGGCACCTGCGCCTGACCGTCCCCGGCGGCCGCGCGGGGGACGTGGTCACCCTGCGTCACGCCGAGGTCCTCGAGCACGGCGAGCTGGGCACGCGCCCGCTGCGCCACGCCGAGTGCACCGACCGTGTCACCCTGGCAGGTACCGGCACCGTCGAACGGCCCGAGGTCTTCACCCCCACCCTCACCCAGCACGGCTTCCGCTACGTGGACGTGGAGGGCTTCCCCGGCGACGACGACGCCCTGCTCGCCTCCGTCACCGCCCGCGTGGTGTCGGCAGGTATGGAGCGGGCGGCCTGGTTCGCCAGCTCCCAGCCGCTCGTGGACCGGCTGGTGGAGAACACCCGCTGGTCCACGATCGACAACTTCATCACCGTGCCCACCGACTGCCCGCAGCGCGACGAGCGGCTGGGCTGGACCGGTGACATCGGCGCCTTCGCCCCCACCGCCCTGAGTCTGTACGACGCCGCCGCCTTCCTGAACTCCTGGACGAAGGACCTGGCCGCCGCCCAGACGCCCGATGGCGCCCTGCCGGTGGTCTCCCCCGACGTGCTCGGCGGCAACAAGCTGACCTGCGCCTGGGGCGACGCCATCACCCTGGTGCCCTGGGCGGTCTACGAGGCCACCGGGAATCCGGCTGTGCTGGCGGCGAGCGTGGAGGCGATGAGTTGCTTCGTCGACGGCGTCGACGCGGTGGCCGGGGCCTCGCACCTGTGGCGGGGCGGCTTCCAGTTCGGTGACTGGCTGGATCCCGACGCGCCGCCGGAGGAGCCGGCCGCCGCCAAGGCCGACCCGGATGTGGTGGCCACCGCCTATTTCGCCCGCAGCGCCGACATCACCGCCCGCGCCTGGGCGATCCTTGGCGACGCCGAGCGCGCCGCCCACTACGAGGGGCTGGCCGCGAGCGTGCGGGAGGCGTACCTGGATGCTTACGTCACGGCCGACGGGCTGATCCTGTCCGACTGCGCCACCGTCTACGCCCAGGCACTCGCCTGGGACCTGCTGGACACGCCGCGGCGCGTGAACGGTGCCGGATGGCGCCTGGCCGACCTGGTGCGGCTGCGGTCCTTCCGGATCTCCACCGGCTTCGTGGGCACCCCGCTGGTGCCGGCCGCGCTGGTCAAGGGAGGCCAGGCCGCCACGGCCTCCCGGCTCGTGCTGGAGCGGGAGTGCCCCAGTTGGCTGTACCCGGTGACCATGGGGGCCACCACCATCTGGGAGCGCTGGGACTCCATGCTTCCCAACGGGGACATCAACCCCGGGGAGATGACCAGCTTCAACCACTACGCGCTGGGTGCCGTCACCCAGTGGCTGATCACCGACCTGGCGGGCCTGGACGTGGTCGGCGCCGGTGGCCGGGCGCTGCGGGTGGCCCCGCAGGTGGGGCACGGCTTCACCTCCGCGAGCGTGGTGCGGCGGCTGCCACTGGGCACCGCCCGCACCGCCTGGGAGATCGACGGCGATGTGCTGCACGTGAGCGTGCAGGTGCCGGTGGGGGCGAGTGCCGAGCTGGTGCTGCCCGGCGCCGCGCCGGAGACGCTCGGGCACGGCGTGCACGAGCGCACGGTGAGCTTGCCCGAGCAGCTGCGCGACGGCGGTCGAACGATCCGCACGGTGCGGGACCTCATGGACGATGACGCGGCCTGGGCGCGCGTCGTGGAGGCGGTGGCCGGCAAGCACGGCGCCTACATGGCCGACCCGGCCGCCACCCTCACCGGCTTCCTCACCCACGAGCTCGACTCGACCGCGCGAATCGTTCCCTGGGCCGCCACCGTATACGGCTTCGCCCCCGGGATGGAGACGATGCAGCAGGCGCTGGATGCCGTGATCGCGGAGGTGGCGCCGGACGCGCCGGAGGTCCCCGCCGCCCAGCGCGGCTGACCCCCACCCCCCTCCGCCGAGGTCGGTGGATCTTACGCACCGAGGTCGGTCGATATGGCGGTGGTCCGGGAACCCTCCCGCGATCCCGGACCACCGCCCCGCCCCCAGAAGGAGAACACCGTGTCCATCCGCTCCACTCGCCCGATCCTGCCGGGCTACTACCCGGACCCGTCCATCTGCCGCGTGGAGGGCACGTTCTGGCTGGTCAACTCCAGCTTCGAGTACCTGCCCGGCGTGCCGGTGCACCGCTCCACCGACCTGGTGCACTGGGAGCAGGTCGGCCACGCCTACACGCGTCCGACCGCCCTGCCGCTGCCCGGCGGCGACGCCGGCTCCCAGGGCACCTTCGCCCCCACCATCCGCCACCACGACGGCACCTTCTATGTGATCGTCACCAATATGGGTCAGGACCCGCTGGGCCAGCGCATCGTGCGCACCACCGACCCGGCCGCCGGCTGGTCCGACCCGGTGGAAGTGCCTGACACCCCGGGCATCGACCCGGACCTGTGCTGGGACGAGGAGGGCATCTGCCACCTGAGCTGGCGCGGGGTGTCCTTCGAGACCGGCACCGCGGTCTCCACGCTGCGCTCGGTGCCGATCGACCCGGACACCGGCGAGCGTCTGGGCGAAGTGGTGGATCTCTGGCAGGGCACGGGCATGCGCGACGCCGAAGGGCCGCACCTGTACCGGCGCCGAGGCTGGTGGTACCTGCTGCTGGCCGAGGGCGGCACCGGCGTCGGCCACTGCGTGACCATGGCGCGCGCCCGCGAGCTGACCGGCCCGTGGGAGCAGCACCCCGGCAACCCGATCCTCACCCACCGCTCCACCGACCATCCGGTGCAGGCCACCGGGCACGCCGACCTCGTCCCGCTCGACGACGCCGGCTGGGACGGGGGCCGCTTCGCCATGGTGCACCTGGGCATCCGCCAGTTGGAGCCCTTCCCCGGCTACCACGTCAATGGCCGGGAGACCTTCCTGGTCGGCGTCGACTGGGAGGGGGACTGGCCGGTCGTCGTCGAGGACCGCTATGCGGAGGCGATCGCCGCGCGCGACGCCGCCTCGACGCAGGCCTTCACGGATGAGTTGCGCGGGCGGCCCGGCCCGGTCGCGAACGGCGACGCCCCCTGGGACCTGCCCGACCGGTGGGTCTCCCCCGGCGGGCTCGCCCGTACCGCGCTGACGCGCAACGCGGCCGGGGCGCTGGCGATCACCGCACCCGACGACGACGCCGCGCCGCGTCCGCTGCTGGCGACCCGGTGCCGCGACGTCGGCTGGCGGGCCGAGGCGGAGTTGACGGTGGAGCCGGGCGCCGTCGTCGAGCTCTGCGTGTATTTGGACCCCGATCACCGGGCCGCCGCGCGCTGGGACGGGAGACGCGTTGTGGGCGTGGCGACCTCGGCGCCGTTCGAGCAGGTTCTCGGCGAATTGGCGGCAGAGGACTTGGAGGCGCCGCAGGGACGGACGCTGCGACTGTGGGTGAGCGCGCAGCTACCGGAGTCGGGGTTCTTCGGGCAGCGCGTGCCCGACGAGCTGGTGCTGGGCGTGAGTATGGCCGGACGGGACGCCGAGTTGGGGCGGTTGGACGGCCGCTACCTGTCCACCGAGGTGGCCGGCGGCTTCACCGGTCGGGTCGTGGGCGTGCGCGCCATCCGCGGCACCGCGACCGTTGGGCGCTTCGACTACCAGCCGCTGTAAACACGTCAGGCTCGGGCAGAATGAGCCCGATTGACCGGTTGCACACTTCTCCTCGGAGCCCAATCCCACAATCCGCACGATTCCGCGGTTCTACTGATACCGCCAGCAGCCATGAGCCGCCTCCAGTGTGCAACGAGGCGCCCGTTGCACACTGGAGCATCATCATCCATTTCAAACTCAACCACGTTTTTCGCGTAATACCAACAAATACTACGGGTCAGTCCGGGTCATGCCAACAGTCGTTGCGTGCAACCCCGCCACCTGAGCTCGGGGTTCCTCGGCGAACACCCTGCAGTTCTGGATTATCAGCCCAGGGTCCGCAGGGACAAGGAAAGTGTTGTCGGCGTGGATGTGTGTTGGATCGGGGTTTTTCGTTGAAGTGGCAGGTAAAGGTCGGGGCCAGTCAAGGGTGGGGCGTGATCAGGTACGCCTGGCACTAACAGGCCGCGGTATGTGGTACACGGCTCCGGGATGATCCGTAACGGCGCCATCACTACTGTTTGCCGCTCCTCGGTTGGCCTCGCGACTGCGGCAGGTGGCTGTGGGGCGGGCTGCCTGACTGCCGCGGAGTTGCCAGGGGTCGTGTTCGGGCATGGAAGGTCGTATTCGGTGGGTGGGGGTCGTCCTCGGGTGTAAGGGGACGTTGTCGGTGACCATGGACGGGGTGGGCGCAAGAAGGGGGTTGTGGGGTCGGTGAGGACGTATTCGACCATCGCCCATCGGCCGAGAACGTCCTCGTAAGCCCGAACCCCTCATCATTCGGTAGGGATTGGGGTACACGAGGTCGTACTCGGCGCGTGCGGGACGTTTTCGGGCGTACCAGGTCGTACTCGGCCCGTGTAGGTCGCACTCGGGGCGAGCCTGGACGGGCGAGACGTAGAGCTGGGCCGGTTCGACGGCCGCTACCTGTCCACCGAGGTGGCCGGCGGCTTCACCGGCCGGGTCGTGGGCGTGCGCGCCATCAGCGGCACCGCGACGGTGGAGCGCTTCGCCTACCGACCGCTTTAGGTGCACGGGAGGCGGCCGGAAGGAGCGCCTCGACCGTTTGCTCGCTGGAGGGAAGATGCGGATTGGAGCGTCGCCATTCAGGACGCGAGTTCGCGTTCGAGGATCTCGCGCAGCAGTTGGCTTCGGGTCTCCCCACGCGCCTGCGCCCTGCGGTCCAGCGCATCGCGTCGGGAACGCGGCACCTTGAAGGCGACCGTTACGAGTTCCTCCTCAGACAGCCGCGGGCGCCCGGGCGGGCCCACGACGAAGGCGCCCGGCTCGCCCGGAAAGTCGCCGCGTTCGGCCGCCCGCGCGAGTGCCTCAATGTCATCGTCTGTGAGCGTCCTGCCGCTCTTGGTCGTGTACTTCATCACCGGTTCCTCCTAACCGAGCCCGAGTTCGATTGCCGCGAGCCGTCCAGGGCCTAAGGCCCCAGTGCGTCTACTGCGCTGATCGGACGTCTACTACGCGGGTTCGCCGTCGGTTGTATGCCTCCGGAGCCTTCAGCAAACCGCTAACCAGCGTACCCAACAGCGAAGTGGCGTAACTGAAGAAAAAAGAGACAGCCCGTGCAGCCCCTGATACACGCCGGGACGTCCAGATAAGTGATGGCGGCCCAATTCGTCGCGCTATGAACGTTGCGGTCATAGCCGATAACCCTCCGATTACTACCACACCGGTCATATACGCTTGAGATGCCTTCTTCGGCACCTCCTCCCGGAACGCTTCATGTCCTTGCCGGGAAGGTAGGAGCCAGGAAGGAGGTGGGGGCTGTGGCCAAGTCGAAGGACAAGCGTCGCAAGGTCCGCAGGGACAAGGAAACGGCCCGGCAGACGAGCGAGCTGATCAGTGCTGTCGCTCGTCTAGTCCGGGCCGTCGGTGTCCTTGCCGACGCCCTCGGCAGGTGGTTCAACTGAACTATCTGCCTCGGGGAGTCATCCGGGTTGCATCCGGGTGGCTCCCCACCATTATGCGTCCGCGGTCTTCCGGTGGGCAAGGTGAATCATCAGAGCATCAACGTCCACGGCGACTCCGAATGACCGCTGGATCAGTCGCAGCGCACGCGCACGGCCATCCAGGGGCGGCTGGGCAGTGCCACCTCCACGCTTCCGCTCGCGCCGGTGGCGACTTGTTCGATTGTCATGTTCCAGGTGTCGATCACATCGATCGCCGCGGTGCGGCCCTGGGGAACCGTCACGGCGCTCCGGTAGGGCTGAGCACCGCCGAAGTAGGTCAACATGTAGTCATCCCCATCGACGGCAGTCTTCGTGCCCAGGCCGGGAGGCGCAGGCAGCAGCCGCCCACGCGGGGCCTCCTGGATGAGCCGGCGCAGGAAGGCAATGCGTTTCCAGCTCTCACCCCGCAGGACACCGCCGTGGGCCCACCAGATCCCCTCCTCATGGAAGTAGGTCTCACCGTGGGTCATGCCGGCGCCGCGAATAATGCCCTCCCAGAAACGACGCAGCTCCTCCTCAGCGGTGAGGTTTCCCCACTCGTGCTCCAGGTTGCCCTCATAACCGTATTCGTCGATGACGACCGGTTTGCCGAAGCGGTTTCGCAGTTCGTCCACCTTCCGTCCCATCTCGTAGCCTCCGCCCTGGAAGGACACGTGACTGACCCAGTCAGCGGAGGCGTCGAAGGGCTCGAAGATGTTGTGTACGCCGATGGGGTGCCCCACCGGGTCCTCCTCCACCACAATCCGCCCCAGACGGTCCCAATCCGAGAGGCGCTTAGTTGTCAGCAGCTCGTACTCGTTGGCCATGGACCACCACACGTTGGGGAAGGCGGCCAAACGCCGGACCACGTGCCTCAGGTAGGCGTCGTCGACGTCCGGAGTCATCTCCGCGAAGCCCCAACGGTCGTAGGGGTGAAAGAGGATGAGATCGGCGATGATCCCGAGGTGCCCCAGTTCCCGCACGCACTGCTCAAGCCTGTCGAAGAAGTCTGCATCGAACGCGTCCCAGTCCCACTCGCGCTCTCCCGGGCCGGCCGAGCGAAAGGGGACGGATTCCGGATCGGCGTGGTTGTAGTCGTAATGCTTAGGGAAGATGCACATGCGGAGCTTGTTGAAGCCGCTGGACGCCAGCGTCTCCAAGGTGCGGCGGCGCATGTCGGCACCCTGATGAATCCAGGCGTAGGCGGTGGTGCCCAGGGGCGTGAAAGGCAGGCCATCGGCATGGGCGAAGTGCCCGGCTACGACGCGCACAGGCCCGTGCTCACCTATGCCCGCCGGGTGGACATCGACTTCCGCCTCGAGCGGAGCGACCGCAGCGATCCCGTCGACACGCAAGCGCCAGTGGCCGGACACCTCGGGCAGGAAGCGGGCGGCCAGCTCGTCGCCGCGGCGATAGAAGACTCTCACGGACGTCCGGATACGGCTGCCTCCGGTCGTATCTCCGGTATCGGCGCCCGAGCCGGCGGACTCCACATCGGCCGCGTCGACGTCAACGAGTGTGGCGGTGAGGGTGACACTTCCAGCGATCTCGACGTCACGCAGTAGGGCTCCCGCGCCGGGAATGGTAACGGTTACCTCCACGGGCTCGTAGCAGCGGGCCGACACCGGGGCGCTCAATCGTGCTCGCGCCTGCTGTTCTAGCGTTGGCGCGGCGAGCGGGCGGGCCGCGCGGCGCACGGGCAGCACAGTGGGATCCTCGAGTTCGGCGAGCTCGGCGAGGAGCTCGGCACGCGCGGGGTTGTCCCAGCCGAGCGTGATCCCCAGCAGCCCGCCGATGGGAAACTCGGGGTGTTCGACGGCGACCTGGAGGTCGGTAAGCCACGGGATGCCGTGTTGAAGGAGAGCGCGTGCCTGCGGCACGCTGAGGACCGCCCCCAGGGTGGATTGCGGGCTGAAGTGGTTCATAGCAATCGCCTCCGACGATGTGAATGAGGATGACAGCCGCATCCGTCACGGCTGCTCGATGCGAGCGGGCGCGCGCAGAGCGCGGTGGCGCCCAACGACGGCGTCGGACCCGGTGACTCGGAAGGATGCCTCTGCACGCACATTCTCGCTGGAGGAGCCCACCCGCAGATCCACATCTCCGGCCTCGACCATCCAGTGCATGTCCCCGTCCAGCAGGGCCAGCAGGCTCGGAGCCACCTCGAAAACGACGATGGCGGACTCACCGGCCGCAAGTTCGATGCGTTGGAAGCCGATTAGTTCCTGAACGGGACGAGTCGTCGTGGCGTAGCGGTCGGTGGCGTAGAGCTGGACTATCTCGGTGCCGGTCCGTTCCCCGGTATTGGTCACCGTGACGCGTGCCGACACAGTGCCGTCGGGCGCGATGGACTCAGCGTCCAACTCAAGTTCGGAGTATGCGAAAGACGTGTAGGACAGGCCGTGTCCGAACGCATAACGCGGAGTGTGAGGCATGTCGACGTACTCGGGAAAACCCACCGACTCGCCCTGATGCCACTGGGAACCGTTGGGGTGGTTGTAGTAGACCGGCACTTGTCCGGCGCTGCGGGCGACGGACACGGGCAGGCGCCCGGTAGCGTCGACGGCGCCGGTCAGGACGTCAACGATGGCTTGTCCCCCGACCTCGGCCGGGTTCCACACCTCAAGTAGGGCGCTGAGCCCATCGGCGGCATCGGAGGAGACGGGCCGACCATCCATGTGAATGCCGATGGCGGGAACGCCGAGCGCTTCGATCCGTCGCAGCAGCCCCTCCTGCGAGGCGGGCAGACCCACCTCCGTCGAATCGATTCCCTCACCCATTGTGGCAATGGAACCCGTCCCGTTCTTGCCGCCGAGCATGAGAATGACGAGGTCTGTATCCGTTGCCGCCGTAAGCGCTTCCTCATACCCGGCGTCGGAGTCTCCCGCGACTTCGTATCCACGTACCCAATCGATCTCGCTGTTGGCCAGGCGCTCACGCAACTCATCGAGGATACAGCGGGCATCGGGGTGGAAGGCGCCCAGGATGGCGTCGAATTCCTCCCGTTCGTCGGACTGGACGGGCGTTCCGGGAATCGTGTCGTATCCGGTGGTTGTCTCGGCCTCGGCATCGATGGTGCCGGCCATGGAGGCACGCGCGGCCAGCACGCCCTCGGCCATGGACTCGTGCGTGTAACCGGCGAAGTGGAAGCGGGCATTCACGGCCTGGGGGCCGACGACGAGCACGCGTCCGGGGGCGCGGTCGCCCGTCGCGGGGAGCGGCAGGATACCGTCGTTGCGCAGCAGCACGATGGACTCGCGGGCGCTGCGCAGGGCGGTCTCACGGGCCCGCTCGCGAGCGACTCCGGTGAAGGGGACCGTCAGTCCGGCCCCCTCGCGGGCGTAGGGATCCTCGAACAGTCCCATGCGGAACTTGGCCTCCAACACTCGGCGCACTGCACGATCCAGCGCGGCCATGTCCGCCCGGCCGGAGTCGAAGCGGGCGGCAAGCTCATCGTTGAACCCCTGGATTTCATGCCATTCGGCATCCATGCCGGCGGTAAGGGCGCGTTGCCCCGCGTCGGCGAAGGTCGCGGCGACCTTCTGGAATGCGTGCATGTTGCCGATGGCGCCGTAGTCGGAGACGACCACACCCGTGAATCCCATCTCCTCGCGGAGCAGGCCGGTGAGCAGGCTGCGGGAGCCGGATGCGACTTCGCCATTGATCGAGTTGTAGCAGGGCATGACGCCCCCGAGCCCGGCATTAATAGCAGCCTGGAAGGGCTTGGCGTAGACCTCGCGCAGGAGGCGGGCGGTCACGGGTGCGTGAGCACCATGGATACCCCCCTCTGAGCCGTGGAAGCCGACGAAGTGCTTGGCAACCGCCTCGGTGCGCCGGCCGGTGCCGTCGTCGGCCTGAAGGCCACGGGTGAAGGCGGCACCCAGGGCACCGGCCAACGTGGGGTCCTCGCCGTAGGCCTCGCCGAAACGTCCCATGCGGGGGTCTCGGGCGATGTCGAGTACTGGGGCAAGGGAATAAGTGATGCCGACAGCCCGTTCCTGAGCGCCGACGATCCGTCCGAGTTCCTTCTCCAGCTCCGGGTCGAAGGAGGCGCCGCGACCGATTCCGTTGGGGAGGGAGACGGCACCGGGCAGATACGCGCCGCAAACGGCCTCCATGTGGAAGGCCGCGGGGATGCCGTGGGGCTGACGGGCAATGATCTCGGCCTGGAGACGGCGCTGGAACGCCGCCACCTCGGCAAGATCGGTGACTCGTCGCATTTCCAGGGTGGTGACGTGACCGACTCCGAGCGGCGTCCCCGCGACAACGGCCTGGATGTCCGTGTCGGCGTCGCAGCTGCGGGGGAACACGCATTGCAGCTGACTGAGCTTCTCGGCCGTGGGCATGTCTGCGAGTAGACGGTCGGCGCGTTGCGCCGGACTGAGGCTGGTGTCCAACCAGGGTGCGCTGTGCATTCGGGGTCTCCTTATCGGGTCGTGCATTTGCAGGCAATCTGTTGCGGCCGCAGTCGGCGGTCAGTCGAAGTCCTCGACGCGCCACTCGTCGTGCCAGTCGATCCGGACGCGGTCGTCGTCAAAGCGAATCGGGAGCCAGACATAGTCGGCCACGGCGGTGTCGGCGCCATTCAGTTCATAGAGAGAGGCCTCGACGGCGGGGCTGGGCGCGGGGTCCAGGATTGTCTCGGCGTCGGCGCGCTGCCCGCCCATGGGCCTGAACCGCTCGGCGAAGCCCTGCTGCACCAGGCGGGCGTCACCGTTCCAGGCGGGCAGCCAACGGTCGGCCAACGCGATGTACAGGTCCTGTTTGCCCGGATGCCGGAAGACCGACGAGATCTGCGAACGGTAAGAGGTTCCGGTGACATCACCGGCGTGTGGATCGCCCTGCTCACTCCACGGCCCGTGGTAGCTGGGAGCGGTTGCGACCATGGATGGGTTGGGCAGGTAGCCGGTGGTCCCAGAGGTGATCAAATAGTGGTGCCCTCCCCGCTCGAAGTATGCGGGGGCCTCACGCACGTAGGGAGGTTGCAGCCGGGGGAAGTGGGTGGAGTAGTAGCCGGTGACGTCGGTGTAGTCGGTGGTGAGGTCGGCGCAGATCAGTTCGGAGTGGACCCGTTCGTAGTAGTAGTAGCCCTTGGCGTCGGTGGGGTCCACGACCAGGTCGAAGTCGCCGGCGTTCATGCCCAACGGCTTGAAGTCTCGGTGTGCCATCCGGTAGGGGCCGAGCAGATTGTCCGCAACCAGCACGCTGGAGCGCTGCCCGCGTCGACTCATGACCTTGACCCAGCATACGAACAATCCCGTCTCCGCATTGAAGACGATGTGTGGACGGTCCAGCTTCGCGGCCGGGTGGAGCGGGGAGGAGGGATCGTCCGGCTCCGGCGGGATGATCAGCCCACAGTCCTCCCAGTTGTACAGATCGGTGGAGCGGTAGGCGCGCACACCCCAGTGCCAGGTGGAACCGTCGGGGGTGGTGCGCTCCTTGTTCTCGCCGTACCAGTAGTAGACGCCGTCGACGACGATGATTGATCCGCCATGGGCCTGGATGCGTTTGCCCTCGGTGTCGTACCAGGGACGTCCGGGAGTGAAGCAGGTGCGGCGACACACACGCCCCGCATCCGGTAGGGACTCCGGGTGAATGGGCGGAAATGCTGCGAGGTGGAAAGGTGACGCATCCGCATCATTCGTGCCGGCCACTGGCGGGGGGTTCGGAACGTTCATGCTCATCGCAGCTCCTTGATGGCAGCACCTATCACAGTCTCGATCCGCTCCCGCAGGCCAGGTGGGGCGAAACGGGGGTCAGGCGTCAACTCGGGGGCGATAGTCGACGGCGGCCGGTCGAGCAGCGGTCGCATGCGACGAGCCAGACCGGCGGAGTCGACGGTGAGGTCCCCGGCGTCCGCCATTACTGCGATGAGCGCCTCCCAGGCGGCGGGGTCGTCCATGAGTTCGCGCACGGTCCGGGGGCGCGGCCGCTCGCGGGCGGGCAGCGGCGCCGCGAAGGCATGATGGCCGGGGCCGATGTCCACGGCCGCAGTGTCCGGTGAGTCGTCGGGCAGGCGGACCGTACCGGTCACGCCAACGGGCAGGTCCGCCGTGAGCTCCAGGACGCCGTTGTGAACCTCCCAACTCACGGCGATCCGACCGTAGGGACTCAGGTGGCTGGTGGCGGCGGAGGTGACGCCGTCGATGGGCGCAGGCGCGATCTCAACGTGCCCCCACCCCGGTACTGCGGGCGACAGTCCCGCCAGGCCCCGGTGCAGCCAGTCGGCGACGGCGCCCAGCGCGTAGTGGTTGAAGCTGGTCATCTCCCCGGGGTTGATGTCCCCGTTGGGAAGCATGGAGTCCCAACGCTCCCAGATAGTGGTGGCCCCCATGGTCACCGGGTACAGCCATGATGGGCACTCGGTCTGGAGCAGCAGACGGCCGGCTACGTCGGCGTGCCCGGTGGCGACCAGGGCCGGGATGACCAGCGGGGTGCCGACGAAGCCGGTGGCGATGTGGAATCCTGACAGGCGCACCAGATCGGCCAGGCGTTCCCCAGCGAATGCCCACTGCTGCGCGGTCGGAAGCAGGCCCCAGCAGATGGCGAGCGCGTAGACGGTCTGGGCGTCGGAGTGGATCCGGCCGACGGGGGTGACGAAGGCGCGGTTGAAGGCGGCACGTGCTTCATCGGCCAGACGCCGGTAATGCGCTGCGACGACGGCCTCGTTAAGGCTGTCTGCCGTGTCGGCGACGACGCGGGCTGAGCGGGCGAAATAGGCGGTGGCGACCACGTCGGGGTCGGCCTTCGCGTCAGCCGGACGGTCCGGCGGGGCGGTCGGATCCAACCAGTCGCCGAACTGGAAACCACCAGACCAGATGCGGTCCTCCCCGGCCAGCGCGGCAACGCGGTCCACCCAGGCGCGCATAGAGGGCAGCTGGGCACGCAGCACCTCAGGGTCGCCCGTGGCCTCGTAGACGGCCCAGGGCACCAGGGTGGCGGCGTCTCCCCAGGCGGCAGCGGGAGCATGCTTCACGGTCGGCTCGAAGGTGGGGGTGAAGTGCCGCACACCTCCGTCCGCGTACTGCTCGGCGGCAAGGTCGATCAGCCAGGACTGCAGGAACGAGGTGGTGTCGAACAGGTAGGCGGCGGTGGGCGCGAAAGCCTGAATGTCTCCGGTCCAGCCGAGCCGTTCGTCGCGCTGGGGGCAGTCGGTGGGGATGGAGACGAAGTTGCCCCGTGTCGACCACACGACGTTGTCATGCAGTTGGTTCAGGAGCGGATGGGAGCAGCGGAAGGCGCCGGCCGGCTCCAGGTCGGAGCCGATGATTACCAGTTCGACATCCTGGGCGGCCAAGTCCGGAATACCGGAGACCTCGGCGTAGCGCAGACCGTGGAGGGTGAGCGTGGGCTGGAGAACATGTTCTCCAGCGTCGGACAGGATCCAGGTGTCGGTGGCGCGTGCCGCTCGCAGGGGGCGGATACCGAGTTCACCGTCCTCGAGGACCTCAGCATGGCGGATGGTGATCTCGGTGCCGGATTCCAGTCCGCGTACGGTCAGGCGGACGACGCCGACGGCGTTCTGTCCGAAGTCGACCAGAGTCTTGCCGCTCGGCGAGTTCCAGACCCGCTGGGCGGGCAGAGCGCCGGTGGGACGGATGCGGGGCGCGACCTGGGGAACGAGCTTTGGAGATGTGGCGCCACGGGCGGCGCCGGACGGGGCGGCGGACACGATCTCAACACGGTGGGCGGATGCGCTGGGGCCGGCCAGGCGCAGGTCCGTACTCTGCCCGTCGTAGAGGTCGTCGGCGACGACGGCGGACTCGGCGGCGGTCCAGGACTCGTCGGTGGCGATGACGGTGTGGGTGCCGTCGGCCGTGGTGAGCTCGAGCTGGGCGGCCAGAGCGAGCCGGTCGCCGTATACCGCCGTGTCACCCAGGTAGCCGAGGTGTCCGCGCCACCAGCCGTTGCCGAGGAGCACATCGACCCGGTTGGTGCCGGGGTGCAGCAATTCGGTGACGTCCCAGGTGACCACTTGGAGCCTGTGGGTGTATGAGGTCCAGCCGGGGTTGAGGACGGAGTCGTCCACACGTACGTCATTGATACGGGGCTCACAGACGCCGTGGGCAGTGGCCCGTAGACGGGCTGCGAGCAGACCTTCCGGTACCTCGACCGTCCGGGAGATTACGGGCGCCCGCTCGCCGACGCCGCCGATGTCGACCGGGGCGATGAAGGCGGCCTCCCAGTCAGCCGCATCGAGGAGGGCGGCCTCGACCTCGACCCGGGCGGACCACGGTGACCACGCTGAACCGTCGGCGCTCACGGGCGTTGCGTCTGCCCCGGGTTGCGAGGCGGCTTCCGCGCCGATGGGAACAGCGGCATGACCGACGTCCTCCGTTCTCCCGCGCACGCGGATGCGGACGGTGGCGGTTTGGCGGGAGGCAAGCGGCGTCGTCGGCCAGGGCACGAGGATCTGCTTCGCAGATTTGACCGTCACCACTTCGGTTTCGTGTCCCTCCTCCCCTCCGCGGGTGACCTCCACCTCGTATTCCTCCTGACGCCACCCGTCGGGAGCACTGCTGATCCGCCATGACAGGCGCGGCGTAGCGGTTTCGACGGCTAGCAGTCGTGCGGCGGCGCGATGATGCTCGAAGCGCAGGTCGACGACGGACGGGGCGGTGTGAGCGGACATTGCGGAGTCTCCGGAGGGTTTGGTGGATGAATGGGCTGTGGGCGGCAACGTCCTACCCGGTGGTCGTGAGGAGGAACGACCACCGGGTGGAACGTCGGGGTCAGGCGGTGTGTGCCAGGGCTAGGCGCGCCCGGCGGCGGGACCGCTGTTTGACGGGGTCGGCGACGGGCGCCGCCATCTGTAGCCGACGCGTGTACTCGTGCGCCGGTGCCGTGGCTACCTGGTGCGCATCGCCGAGTTCGACTATCCGTCCCTGGTACAGGACGGCGATGCGGTCGCTCACGCGATTGACCACGCCGAGGTCATGGCTGATGAACAGGTAGGCGACGCCAGTGGCCTGCTGTATGTCCTCGAAGAGCGTGAGCACGCGCGCCTGAGTGGTGACGTCCAGGGCGGAGGTGGGCTCGTCACAGATGATCACGGCGGGGTCCAGTGCGAGCGCCCGAGCGATGGCGATACGTTGGCGCTGACCACCGGAGAACTCGCGGGGGTAACGGCCCGCGGTGTCCGCAGGCATGTTGACGGCGTCGAGCAGCTCCAGGACCCGTTTTCGGGAGTTCTCAATGCCGGCGGCCTGCAGGGGCTCAGTGAGAATGTCGCCGATTCGCATGGCGGGGTTCAGTGAGGTGTACGGGTCCTGGAAGACGACCTGGATGTCTCGGGCGATGGCGCGGCGCTCGGCACGGGAGACATTGGAGATGCGTCTGCCGCGGAAGCGGATTTCCCCAGCGGAGACGGGGGCCAGGCCCAGAATGGCACGGCCGATCGTGGTCTTGCCGGAACCGGATTCGCCGACCACGGAAAGGGTCTCGCCTGCGTGCAGGTCAAGGCTGACGCCGTGAATGACGGTGGTCCCCGCGCCCCGCTTGGCACCCGGGAAGGTGACGACGAGTTCATCGACTTCCAGGAGCGGAGTACCGGTGGACGGCGGTTGGGCGTTCGTGCTGGTCATGACTCGACCTCCATGAGTTCGACGCTGAGGGAGGAGGACAGCAGGTCGCGCGTGTACTCCTCGCGGGGGTGGGCGAACAGGGATTCGACGTCCTGAGTCTCGATGATCTCGCCGTCCTTCATGACCGAGACGGTGTCGCACAGGTCGGCGACGACGCCGAGGTTGTGGGTGACGAAGATGAGGGCGAGGCCACGCTGACGAGCCAGTTCACGCAGCAGATCCAGGACCTCGGCCTGTACGGTGACGTCCAGGGCGGTGGTCGGCTCGTCGGCGACGATGACATCCGGCTCGCATGCGAGTGCGCCACAGATGAGCACCCGCTGGGCCATACCGCCGGAGATCTCGTGCGGATACAGGCCCATGACGCGTTCGGCATCGTCGATGCCGACGGAGTGCAGCAGGGAGATGGTCCGCTCCCGTATCTGATCCTTCGACAGGTCGGTAACGGCACGCATGCCGTAGGCGAGTTGCTTCCCGATGGTGAAGGACGGGTCGAGGTTGCTCATGGGCTCCTGAGGCACGTAGGCGACCTTGTGTCCGCGGGTGGCCTGCATGGCGCCCTCGTCGGCAAGTACGTCGACGCCGTCGATCATGATCGTGCCGCCCAGTTTGAGCGCCTCCTTGGGGAGGATGCCCAGCACAGAGAAGGCGATCTGCGACTTGCCGGATCCAGATTCCCCGACGAGCCCGTGAATCTCTCCCTTGTGCACATCCAAATCGATACCGTGGACGACCTCCCGGAAACCACTGTCGGTGGTGTAGCCGACGCGCAGACCGCGGATGGAAACGGCGGCCTGCGGGTCCGGGGCGGCGACGACGTCGTCCCGGTGAGCGGCGATGGTGACCTCCAGCGCATCGCGGCGCTGGCGGCGGGTGACGACGCGCGCCCGGGCGGAGGCCTGAAGCGCATCGGACAGGGCATTACCCAGGAGGATGAGGGCGAGGATGGTCACCGAAATGACCAGAGCCGGCCAGAGGACGGCGACGGGGTTGTTGTAGATGCCGTTGAAGGAGACCTGGAGCATGACGCCCCAGGAGACGCCGGCCGGATCGCCGAGCCCGAGGAACGACATTCCCGCCTCGGTGCCGATGCCGGAGGCGAGGATGAAGGCGCCCTGGATGACGATGGGGGCGCGCACGGCCCACAGGATGTGGCGACCGATGATGCGGGCGTCGGACAGCCCGACAACGCGGGCCGCGTCGACGTAGAGCTCGTTGCGTACCGAGACGACCACAGAGCGCACCAGGCGGTAGTAGGTCGGCGCGGTCAGTAAGCCGAAGACGGCCATCATGACCGGGATGTTCGGGCCGGTGACCGCGTACAAGGCGATGAGCAGGATGATGGAGGGCAACGACATCAGCACGTCGGTGACAAAGCCGGCCACGGTTTCGAAGCGGCCGCGGTAGAAGCCGGCCACGAGTCCGCTGCTCACGCCCACCAGTAGGGAGACGCCGAGCATCAGCAGGCAGGAGATGACGGTCTGCCGGGACCCCCAGATGAGGCGGGAGAGGATGTCACGTCCCGAGCCGTCACCGCCGAGCGGGTGCCCGGGGGTACCTGGCGCGGCGTTGGTGGCTGCGAGGTCGGTGACGTTCGGACCGTACCGAGCCAGCAGCGGGGCGAAGACGGCGGTGAGGACGACCGCTGCCACAATGAGTAGACAAATGTCCGCGAGGGGGTTGCGCAGGAGTCGGAGTAATACGCTGCTATCCGCGCTCTCTCTGCCATCGCCGCCGGACGTGCCTGTAACAGTATCTGAGACGTTTGTTTCGGTTGTGGGAGTGGTTGGCGTGCTCATCGTGTTCTCGCCTTCGGGTTGAGGAGGGTGATCGCCAGGTCGCCCAGGAAGTTGACGACCAGTACGATGACAGCGGTGACCAGGACGGTCCCCATGACCATGGGTACGTCGAATATCTGCGCCGAGGAGTTGGCGAGCTGTCCCAGACCCGGGAGGGCGAAGACCTGCTCGATGAATACCGCCCCGCCCAGGAGGGAGAAGACGGTGAGGCTGAGGACGGTCAGCCCCGGTGCGGCGGCGTTGCGCAGCACGTGGCGGAAGACGACGGCTCGCTCGCTCACGCCGCGGGCGCGCAACGTGCGCACGTAGTCCTTACCGAGCTGATCGAGGGTGGCGGTTCGGAACTGCTGAGCAGCGCTGGAGACGGCACCGATGAGCAGGGCAAGCACGGGCAGGGTGATGGACGCGGCCCACCCTCCCAGAGAAACGTCCGGGGATACATAGCCGGTGGCGGGCAGCACCCGCCAGAAGATCGCGAACAGGAATACCAAGACGATCGAGGTGATGAATGAGGGCACCGCAGTTCCGAGGATTGAAAGGAATTGGAGGACCCGGTCGATCCGACCGCCCTTGACCGCCGCGGTGACTCCCAGCAGTACGCTGAGCAGCGCCGTGAGGACGAGGGCGACAGCGGTGATGGCCAGGGTGACGGGCACGCGCGTGGCCAGGGCCTCGGTCACGGACTGACCGGTGTAGAACGAGCGGCCGAGGTCTCCGGTGAACAGCCCCTGCACCCAATGCCCGTACTGAACCAGGAGGGGTTGGTCGAGCCCTAGTTCGACCATCTTGGCGGCCACATTCTCTTCGGTGACTTCGGCCTGCATCCCCATGACGGCGCGGGCGATGCCCGGGCCGTTGCCGTACATGAGGAAGAAGACCACGAAGGTGACGACCGCGAGCACGACCACCGATCGCAGCAGGTTCCTCCATACCGAGGTAAGCATGATCAATACTTCCTGTCTGGTTTTCAGCCTGTGCGGCGATTCACTGGAAGTCGCGGAGCTTGGGGGCCAGGCCCTCAAGGTCGGAGACGTTGTCAATGACGACGTTGGCGGTATGGGCGTAGAAGGAGGTGGGGTTGACCATGGGGGCGAACCAGGCCTGGTCGATGATGTACTGGTTGATGGCCTTCTGCGCGGCCTCGGCCTCCTCGTCGGTGCCGGTGCAGATGATGTCCCACTGTTCGTCGACGTACTCGTCCTTCTGATGCTCAAGATTCCAGTAGCCGGTGTCGCGTACCACGATGTCGATGTCCTGGACAGAGTCGCCGATATTGCCCAACTGCCACAGCACCACCGGGTAAGTACCCGAGAGCAGGTCACCGATGGCGTTGGCTCCGGTTAGCGGCACCTGTTTGACGGTGATGTTCAGTTCGGCGAGCTGCTGGGTCACGTAGGGCATGAGCACGTCGTGGTTCTGGCCATCCATGGTGGGTAGCTCAAGCTCGAAACCCTCGGCGTAGCCCGCCTCGGACATGAGGGACTTGGCCTTGTCTACGTCGAAGGGGTACGGGTCGGCGAGGTCATCTAGGTATGCAGTGGAACCGGGGCGGAAGATCTGGTGCGAGACCTCACCGTGGCCTGCGTACAGGTTGTCGACCATGGCCTGCTTGTCGAAGACCATGTTGATGGCCTGGCGCACGCGGACATCACCCAGAGCTGGGATGATCTCGCCCTTGTGGTCGGTGAGCAGCAGCCGGGTGGTCTGACCGTTCATTTCCTTGACCTCGAACCCGGAGCCGGTCACCTCGTCGTAGGACTGGGCGTTAACCAGGGTGCCGTCGATCTGACCGGTCTTGAGGGCGTTCAGCGCGGCGGTCTCGGAGGCGTACACCTTGCAGACGAGCTTGGCGTAGGGGTAGGCGTCGGCTTCCCAGTACTCCTCGTTCTTGGTGAAGGAGTACACGGATCCGCGGGTGGTTCCTGCCTCATCAAGCAGATAGGGGCCGAATCCCACGGGCTTGTCGTTCAGGTTGCCGGAGTCGATCAAATCGGGCGAGGTGAGTTTGACCCGGGAGACTCGGTCATTCATGAGGGGCTGCGGCTCGGGCCAGGTGAGCGTGATGGTCTGGGCATCAGGAACATCGAAGGTGATGCCCTCGTACAGGCTGCGCGTGGCCTCATTGGTAGCGGCGAACTCGAAGTTCGCTCTGACGGCCTCGGCGTCAGCTGTAGCACCGTCGGAGAAGGTGGTGCCCTGGCGCAGGTGCGCCGTGAAGCTCCTGCGGTCGTCGCTGATCTCCCAGGATTCAGCCAGGCTGGGCTCGAGCTCGCCGAACTCGTTCGGACGGCACACCAGCCCCCAAATCGCCTCTCCCGGCCAGCCCTGATAACCGGGTTGATTGTTGGGATCCCAGCCTTCGATATCGGCGGTCATGCCAAGGGTGAGAGTGTCCTTGGCGCCTCCGGAGGCCGCACCGCCGCCGGTATTGTTGGCTCCTCCGGTGCAGGCGGCGAGTATCGCACCGATAGTTACAGCAGCGGAGCCGGTGAGCATGGAGCGACGGGTGACGAGTCGCATGATGTCCTCCCTTGGACGGATGGGATACGAACTCCTGGCCGAGTCGGCGTCGACTGTCGGCCGGAACCTTGCACAACCGGACTGTGCAACGTTCTACGACGACGATAGAACCTCCGAAGACGGTTGTCAAGGAGATGGTCTCGCGACGCAACATACACGAGAGTCGGCCACTCAAGCCCCCAGACCTGCCATCTCGCGCAACGACCGCGACAGCCACGCCACCATCTCACGTTATGTAGAACGGTGCACTACATCTAGAATGCCCATGTGTCCGCATCTCCCTTACCATCAGGCCAGTCGAAGCCCCGCAAGCGCGCCACCATCAAGGATGTTGCGGCCGAGGCCGGGGTTTCGGTCGCCGCTGTCTCAAAAGTGCTCCGGAACGCCTACGGTGTCTCCGACCAAATGCGGCAGCGGGTAGAGGCAGCGATTGAGAAACTAGACTACCGCCCACGCACCGGAGCTCGCACCATGCGTGGCAGCTCGCAGACGATTGGTCTGGTGCTGACCGACTTCGCCTCACCCTTCCAATTCGAGGTGGCCGAGGCCATCGCCTCTCGACTCAACGAGACCCAGTACCAGGATATCCTGACAATCGCCGGCACTTCACCTGACGGCTACCGCAGACGCATCGATTCGCTTGTGGATCTGCAAGTCGACGGCATCATTCTGATCTCCCCCAGGCTCGACATGGCGTCTCTCAATCGACTGGCCAAGACCATGCCCCTGACCACGGTGGCGCTCCACGGGGAGCCGGAACTCTTCGATACCGTCGTCACCGACGAGTATCATGGCGCACAGCTCATGGTCGACCACTTGGTGTCGCTGGGACATGAGTGGATCGCTCACACCGCCATGCCGCTCTCCAGCGTTGAGAACGGTTATCTACTGTCGCAAACGATGAGGCGCCGAGGATTCGTCCGAGCGATGGAAAACCACGGGCTCACCCCGGACGTAATTGAGACCTACTACTCGGAAGCTGGGGGACGTGACGCCGCCGAACGTGCACTCACACGACGGCATCGCCCTACCGCCATATTCGCCGGAACCGACGCCGTCGCCTTCGGAGTACTTGATTATATCGAAGAACAAGGCCTGACCGTCCCCGGGGACATGAGCGTGAGTGGCTACGACAATGTCCACACCACGGCCTTGCGGCGCGTCTCATTGACCACCATCGACCAATCGGGGGAGCAGACCGGCAAAGCAGCGATCGACCTACTGTTGGAACGGATCAACGGGCGCGCTGAGCCGACCCGGCGCATCATCGAGCCCACGTTGGTGACTCGTAGCACAACCGCGCCTCCCCCTGCCCGCCGGTGACGCCTCGCCGGCGCCATCCTGTTCTCGCGCGCGGCAGCCCCGACCTGTGACTCCCACAGCACGGCCCGGAGGCGTGCGAACGACCTCTGCACGCCTCCGGACCGGACGCAGTCAGGCGCGTCGTCGAGCCACCAATAGCGCGCCGAGCGCGAGAACGGATACAGCACCTGCCATCAGCGCTACTGCCGGTACACCGGTCCGGGCCAATGTCTTCGCCGAGCCACTCGCCGCAGATGGCGTCGGGGTCGCCGACACCGCGGCGCCGGGCACTGTCGCGCTCGCAGTCACTGCGGTACTCGGCGCGATGGTGGAGGCCGACTGCACTGCGGGGCGGGTCGCGAGCGGCGTAGGCGCCGCATCGGTGGCCGAGGGTGTCGACATCGGAGTCGGGTCCGACTGGCCCCCGGTTTCCCGCACAACCACGCGGACCCGGGCGAGGTTCTGCACCTGGGCGAAAGAATCGGAGTTTTCTGCGGCAGCCGACGTCGCCCGCACGGTGACCCAGTAGGCACCCGGCTCAGCAAATACGTGCTCGACACTCGCACGTACGTTTTCCTCGGACGTCTGCATGGCCTCGACGTAATCACCGGTTCCGGTGAACTCCCAGTCGATACGGACCAACTCTCCTGCGGACGCCGGCATATCGGCACTCACCTCGAATCGGACCGGTTGCCCGACTTCAGCAGTGGTGGTGTCGGCAGCAAGAGTCACCACGGGCTGCACACCCGCCCGCTCCGCCGCTGTGGACGGCAGGACGACCTGACCGCCGGCAACGGTGTATGAGGTGGAAGACGCCGGCTCGACGTCTTCCTCCACCCACGCCACCAGTTCACGCAGGGCTCGTTGCACCATGGGATCGTAGGAGACGATCCGGGTCGACTTCTCGCCGGTTACCGGGCCTTCAAGGTGATCGGCGTTCTCGTTTACGTAGATCCGCAACCGTTCATCCACCCCGGCATCGCCCTGGGCTGAACGCACGCGCTCGACATACCAGGGAGCGTGCCAGGTGTAGGCGTCGACGTCCTGCAAGTTCGACACCAGAATGACTTTCCCCTGGAACAGGCCCGAGTAGGTGGCACCACCCGAGATCGAACTCGCCATCATGCCTGCAATGCGCGACTGCCGCTGCGGATAGAGCGGCTCACCGGCGTCGTCGTAAAAGCGGTTGTATACCGTGAAGCCCTCCTCCTGGGGCGGAAGTTGGTGGCGGTAATAAGAGCGCACCGCTATCGACCAGCGGTTGTCGGTAGCGATCTGTGTACCTTCCGCCAGCGCCGCCAACGCCGCCGCATCGCTCCCCTCATCCAGGTGAATGCGTCCGGTTGTAGCGTCGAGCGTGCCGACAAGCTCTCCCACGGGGGCGCCATCGTTATCCAGTACCTGCATGTCGAGGCCTTCATCCAAGGCACCAGCGGGAAAACCCTCCGTCATGAGCGCGGCCGGGGACCCGGCACCGTCGCGCTCCACAGCAGTGACGGAAAGAGTCGTATCCACCAGTGCCGCTCTGACGACTTCACCCAACGGGGAGTCTTCGGTGCCGAGGTAGCCGGACTCATTCCAGAAATCGTCGGCGTAGGTCGGGTCCATCCTCTTCACCATTGCGACATAACCGAGCAGACCGTCATCGAAGCTGTAGCCAAGAAGGTAGTCGGGGTCCTCCCAGCCCTCGAGCTGGACGCCCAGGGCAGTCATCTCCTCCAGCATCAGGGTCTGCGCATCGTTCAGACCGGCGTACGGATCGGAGCCGTTGAGTACGGCGCCGGAAATCTGCTGGCGCACGTCACCGAGAACCAATCTTCCCATCGCGCGGATGAAGAAGTTATTGGGGATGGACACGGGCGTGCCCATTACCGTGGGGACAAAGCCGTCCCAGACGCCGGTGGTGTTTTCGACGGCACCGACGGTCTGGAAGGAACCACCAGAGGGCCCATACAGGTAGCCGTAGATATGGCGCCCATCGTCGCCGTAGTAGGAGGCGGCGATCTCACGGGACACTTTGGCGGCCGCCGCCGCGTGCCTGTAGCCGCTTGAGCCGGAGGCTTGGACGGTGTATCCGCCGGAGTTAACACCGAACAGGATCGTCTCATCCGCGGCGTTCTCATCGGTGAGCGGGTAGGTGTATTGGAAGAAGCGGCCCTGCCACTGCCCAGCGGGAGGCAGGTAAACGGCGAACCGCGATGACGTCCCCTCGAAGTAGCCCCGCACAATGTGCAACGTTGTCGGCGAGGTAACATCCTCCTCCGATTCGATGACGGCATCGGCGTAGGTAGCGTCGAGGCACTCGGCAGTGACAATAACCGCACCCGTAGTCGAAGTAGCACACGACTCACCACTCCCCAGAGGCGCCGCGGCGGCGCGGGCGACCGGCATACCGCCGGCCATCAACGACAATGCGCAACACAGGAATGCCCCCAGCCACAGCAGACGCCTCGGTGGCGCAATCATGCGGCGTATCCCTCTACGCCAGCCGCCCCAGAGCGGGCGACGCCGTCGCGACGATGTCGGTCGTAGTTGAGAGGGCGGCATTGGCTTCTCTGTCATTGGCCTTCCTTCATGCAATCACCCCGCCGGGTGGCCCTAAACGCGCACACCGTCATCGACGGCGCGAACCGTGAACGGTCGACCCGGAGGAGGCACCAGCGCCCCTTCAGTTGTTCGTAGACCGTTCTACATACGGAAGGTAGACCGTCCGTGCGATGCTGTCAACACCTAGGGCATGCGTCAACCGCAAGTGACGGGAGCACCATCGCTAGCGATCCCGATTCATCTCCGACGCCACCTGCTTACTATCTGCCGCCCGCATCGATTCTTCGCCACAGGACCGACCGGCCGCCCGTGGACAAGCTGCGATCTCCTCGAGTCAAGTCTCTCGATGTGGCGTAGACCTGGTTATGCAGTGATGGCCGTGACGGGGAACAGTGCGCGCTCGCGCCGTAGCCCGCCGCATTGCACACTTCTCCTCAGAGTCCGATCTCACAATCCGCACGATTCCGCGGTTCTACTGAGACCGCCAGCAGCCATGAGCCGCCTCCAGTGTGCAACGAGGCGCCCGTTGCACACTGGAGCCACGCCACCCAACTCCAACCCAACCGACAATTCCGCATAATACCAACGAAAACTCAGTATCGGGTGGGTTCACCCCAACGACTATTGCGTGCAAGAACACCCGCCAATCCAGTCGCAGCGCACCCGCACCGCCTCCGCTACCGACCATCGAGTTCGCCTACGCCGGGCGCCCCAGCAGAGCTCGGGCCGTGGACGCCCGCGTGCAGATCTCTCCCGGCGTCGCCCTGCTTCCGACTCCCGGGCAGGCGGTGTGGGCGCAGCAGCGCGAGGTTGGCCTGGCCCGCTGTGTCGCTGCCGTTCACTCAGCCAGATCCGCGGTCGTACTCACCCATGAGGCCGCGGCACTCGTACACGGCCTGTGGCTGCGTCGCGGCGAAACCGATATTCGCATCGCGGTACCTACGAATCCCAAGCGTGCCCGACAACCGTTGGCTCCCATCGACTTCGCGGATGGGAGCCTTCCACATCTTTCCGGGGCGGGTCGTGCCGTCAGTCTGAGACGCCGCCGCTCCCGCCTGCAGCCCGAAGATGTGGAGGTGGTCAACGGGCTACCGGTCACGACCCTGCTTAGAACAGCGGTCGACTGTGCCTTCGACCTGCCTGCGCGCGAGTCGATCACGATCGTCGATTCGGCCATGCGGGCGCTGTGCCACCCCGATCGCTTCAACCCGCAGCAGGCCCAGTCCCGGTGGGAGCACGTTCGCCCCCAGTTGCTGGCGGCGGTGGAGGCCGAAGGACCACGGCGGGGAGCGGTGCGCGCCCGCGCCGTCGTCGCCATGGCGAGCCCCTTCTCGGAGTCACCCGGTGAAAGCCTGACCCGGCGGCTGGTTGTGGCACTCGGGCTGCCGCCACCGGAGTTGCAATACGAAATCCTGCTCGAAGCCGGCGGCCGGCGCTTCCTCGACCTCGCCTGGTCGGATCTGCGGTTGGCGATCGAGTTCGACGGCCGCAGCAAGTACAGCGTGAATGACGACGTCTGGGAGGAGAAGCTCCGGCAGGACGCCATCGGCGCCATGGGCTGGTCGTTCATGCGAGTGACGTACGCAGACCTCAATGACGAGGCCCGACTGACGTCAAGAGTCATGGCGCACATGCCGCCAAGCGTGACGCTGCACGCCCGCCGCGTTCCCGGCCTGTGGGAGTAGTGCGGCTCGAGTTTCAAGCACGGCGAACACCCGCACGGGTGAAGGTCGATCTCGGGACGAAAAGGACGTGTTCGCCCGCTCAAGGTCGCGCCCGGGATGAGGACGACGTGCTCGAACGTCCAGGCTGGGTCGTTCTGAGGCTTGCGACGGCGTTCTCGAGCCGCGAAGGGGGACGACTCGCCCGCCCAAGGTCGTCCTCGGGTCTGCCGGGTCGCCTTCGACGCGCGCTTCGGACACCGCTTGCCGGCCTGTCGCCAACCAGGAGGCCCGCGGGGCGACCCCCATTGCCGCCCATCACCCCCTATTGCCGCCCATTGACTCGGACCCTCCCCGCAATTAACCTTTGAGTCGTTTCAACGCCCGCCCCTCGTCACCGCAGACGGAGCCACACCGTGTCAACGCAGACAACACCAGCACCTCACGCACCGCAGCAGCCCGCCACCGCGCCCCAGCCCCCGTCTCCCGCGGCACCGGGTCCACTCCCCGAGGTCTCAGTCTCCAAGCCCGACGGCGTCCTCCCGTCTGCCCGGCCCGCCGTCCCCGAGCCCGCCATCACCGCTGCCGCCCTGCCCGACCCCGTCGGCGAACTGGCCGCCCCAACTCACCTCAAGTTCGATCAATACCTCCCCGGCGACATCCTGGGCGGCGCCTCCCCCACACCGCGCCTGTCCTGGGAGATCCCCACCGCCCCCGCCGGCTGGACCCCCACCGACGCCGAGGTCGAGCTCACCCGCACCGACCCGGCCGGCGTCCCGATCGCCGCCCCTGAAACTCTTCCCCTGGCCACCGCCGACGGCGTCCTGGTGGACTGGCCCGCCCCCGCACTCGCCTCCCGCGAGCGCGTGGCGGTGCGCGTACGCGTAACCGGCAGTGTGGCCGTCGCCGCCTCCGCCACCGCACCCTCGACCGCGGTGCCCGCCACCACCGAATGGTCCGAGCCGGTTGTCTACGAGGCCGGCCTGCTGGATGCCGCCGACTGGGAGGCGCTGCCCGTCGGCCCCGCCTGGCCGGAGAACCCTGAGAGCGACCGCCGCCCGCCGCGCGTGCGCCACGAGTTCACGGTCGACCGCCCGGTGGTGGCCGCCCGCGCCTATGTCAGTGCCCACGGCCTGATCCGCGCCGAGCTCGACGGCGGCCGCGTCGGCGTCGACGAGCTGGTGCCCGGCTGGACCGTATACGGGCAGCGCCTGGTGGCTCGCACCTACGACGTCACCGCTCAACTGCTGGACTCCTCCCCCGCCGGCGACGGCGTCGGCCGCCACGCGCTCGGCGCTCAGCTGGCCGACGGCTGGTACCGCGGACACATCGGCTTCGACGGCGGCTACCGCAACCTGTACGGGATGGACGTGGCCGCCATCATCCAGCTCGAGCTCACCCACGCAGACGGCACCCGCACCACGGTCGCCACCGGCCCGGACTGGCGGGCGGGCGCCGGCGAGATCCTGTTCACCGGCCTGTACGAGGGCGAGACGGTGGACGCTCGTCTGACCACTCCGGGCTGGTCGGCCCCCGGGTTCGACGACGCCGAATGGTCGCCGGTGGCCGTGGGCGCCCCGGACGCCGAGCAGCTGATCATGCCGCTGGATGCCCCTGTGCGCGCGCAGGAGACGCTGCTTCCGGTAGCGGTCACGGTGCAGGAGCGGCAGGCGATGTCGATCGGGGAGGCGGAGATCGAGACCGCCCCGGAGCGCGTGCTGATCGACTTCGGGCAGAACCTGTCCGGCCGCCTGCGCATCCGCGTGACCGGCCCGGCGGGCACCACCATCACCCTGCGACACGCCGAGGTGCTGGAGGACGGCCGACTGGGTACGCGCCCGCTGCGCGGTGCCGCCGCCACCGACCGCTTCACGCTGGCCGGCGACGGCGTGGAGGAGTGGGAGCCCGCCTTCACCATCCACGGTTTCCGCTACGCGGACGTGGCCGGCTGGCCGGGTGGGGCGGCGGCCGCCAAGCGGGACATTGAGGCCGGGGCGATCACCGCCGTCGTCGTGCACACCTCCATGGAACGGCTGGGCGCCTTCGACTGCTCGGACGCGCGCGTGAACCGCCTGCACGAGAACTCGCGGTGGTCCATGCGGGACAACTTCGTCGCCCTGCCTACCGACTGCCCGCAGCGCGACGAGCGCCTGGGCTGGACCGGCGACATCCAGGCCTTCGCCCCCACCGCGGCCTTCCACTACGGCTGCACCGGGCTGCTGTCCTCCTGGCTGGCGGACCTGGCGATCGAGCAGGCCGCGCACGGCACCGTCACCTGGTACGTGCCCGTGATTCCGGGCGGACTCTGGACCCCGCCGCGGCCGGCAGCCGTGTGGGGCGACGCCGCCACCGTGGTGCCGTGGGAGCTGTTCCGGGCCACCGGCGACCGCGGCCTGCTGGCCCAGCAGTACGACTCCGCCAAGGCCTGGGTGGACCTGGTGGACTCCCTGTCCGCGGACGATCACGTGTGGGACTCCGGCATGCAGCTGGGCGACTGGTTGGACCCCTCCGCCCCGCCGGACAACCCCATGCAGGCGATGACCGACCCCTACCTGGTGGCCACCGCCTTCTTCGCCCAGTCGGCCCGGATCGTCGCCCGCTGGGCGGCCGTCCTCGGCAAGAACGACGACGCCGCTCACTACACCGCCCTGGCGGACGCGATCGGGGAGGGCTTCCGCGCCCGCTTCACCGACGGCGCCGGGCACATGACCTCCGACACGCAGACCGCCTACGCCCTGGCGATCACCTTCGACCTGACCGGTTCGGAGGAGCACCGCCAAGTGGCCGGGGACCGGCTGGCCGAGCTGGTGGAGGCCTCCGGCGGGCACGTGTCCACGGGCTTCGCGGGCACGCCCGTACTCACCGGGGCGTTGACGGCGACCGGTCACGCCGACGCCGCCTACCGGCTGCTGCTGACGACCTCCTGCCCGAGCTGGCTGTACACGGTCACCATGGGGGCCACCACCACCTGGGAGCGTTGGGACTCCATGCTGCCGGACGGGACCATCAACCCCGGCGACATGACCAGCTTCAACCACTACGCCCTGGGGGCGGTCGCGGCCTGGCTGCAGCGCAGCGTCGCGGGCCTGGCGCCGGCCGAGCCCGGCTACCGGGTGATCGAGGTGGCGCCGGCACCGGGCGGGGGCCTGACCCACGCCGAGTCCATGCACCGCACCCCCTACGGCTGGGCGGCCTCCTCCTGGCGGCTGGTGGACGAGTCCGGCCGCGAGGTCACGCCGCAGGCGGCCGCCGCCGGCCAGGGCCGCCTGGAACTCGACGTCGTCGTCCCCGTCGGGGCACGGGCGCGGGTGACCCTGCCGGGACGCGAGGAGGAACCGCCCCTCGAACTGTCCCACGGCCGCCACCACCTGGTCGCCTGAGGTCCCGCCGTCATGCGAACGCACGGCGAGTCGACGTCCTCCGGCGCCCACCCCGCTTCCACGCCGATCGCAATCCCACAGCCCGGGCCAGGTCCCGTCGTCGACGCGCCTTGCGGGGCGGTGCGCGGGGTGTGGCGCAGCATCGCATCCGCCCGCGACGACGGCGCGGCCAACAGCACCGGCGGGCCCGGCCGGGCCGTCGCCGACCGGGCGGGGGCCGTCGCCGACCGCCGCACCCGCTCCGCCGTCTTCTACGGGATTCCCTTCGCCGAGCCGCCGACCGGCCCACGCCGCTTCCTGGCGCCGGTGCGCCGCGGACGCTGGGAGGGCGCGCGGGACGCCACCCGCCCCGGCCCCACCCCGCAGCGGCGCCCCTTCGGGGAGACCACCGCCATCCCCGAGCCGTCCATCCCCGGGGACGACGTCCTCGCGGTGAACGTCTTCACCCCCGCACCCGGGGACGCGGACGCCCGCCTGCCGGTGCTCGTGTGGATTCACGGCGGCGGCTTCTACGCGGGCAGCCCGGCCAGCCCCTTCTACGACGGGGCCGCCTTCAACCGCGACGGCGTGGTCACCGTGTCCATCTCCTACCGGCTGGGCTTCGACGGCTTCGGCTGGATCCCCGACTCCGACGCCCCGGTCAACCGCGGCGTGCTGGACCAGATCCTCGCCCTGGAGTGGGTGCGGGACAATATCGCCGCCTTCGGCGGGGACCCGGAGCGGATCACCGTCGGCGGGCAGAGCGCCGGCGGTGCCAGCGCCCTGGTGCTGCTGGCGTCCCCGCGCGCCCGCGGCCTGCTGCACGGCGTGATCTGCGAGTCGGGCGGCACGACGGCGGCAACCACTGCCGACGCCCGCGTGATCGGGGAGCGGGCCGCCCAGATCGTCGGCATCACCCCGGAGATGGCGGGCTGGCGCTCCGTGTCGGAGGAACGGGTGCTGGACGTCTCGGAGCAGTTCGGCCGGGAGTTCCCGCTGTTCGACGTCTCCGCCGACCTGTCGCGCTTCATCCGCCCGCCCCGGGCCATCTCCCGCACCTTCATGCCGGTGGTAGACGGGGACATCATCCCCGCCGCCACCCTGGACGCGGCGAGCGCGGCGGCGGATGTGCCGGTCCTGTGCGGCGGAGTGCGCCACGAACTCACCCCCATTGGCCGGGCCCTGAGCGGGGAGATGGCCGGGCGTGGCGCCGCGGAGCTGTTGGCCGAGGCCGGCATGCGCCCGGAGCGGATCACGCAGCTGACCGCCACCTACCCGGAACTGGCCGGCGACGAGGAGCTGCTGGTGGGCCAGGTGGTCTCCAACGGCCTGTTCCGCCTGCCGGTACTTCAGTGGGTGCGGCGGCGCGGCGCCGACCCGGTCGCGGCCGACCGCACCTGGGTTTACGACTTCTCCTGGTGCTCGGCCCTGCCCGCGCCGGCGGGCGGCCTGTCCACCCACTGCATGGAGGTGCCCTTCGTCTTCGACTGTCTGGCCCACCCGCACGCCGACGGCGTCCAGGGTTCACCACGCCCGCAGTCACTGGCCGATGTCATGCACGCCGACTGGGTGCGCTTCATCCGCGACGGCGCACCGGGCTGGGCGCCCTGGGCACGGGCCGGCACCGGACGCCGCTACGGCGGCCCGGCCGCCCCCGCCGGCGCCGTCGACGAGCTCGTTTATCCCCTGGAGCTGGCCATGCTGGCCGACGCCGAATCCGCACAATAGGAGCCCGCATCATGTCCGACAACAGTCAAGCCGCCGCGCAGCCGGACCGGACCCCGGTACGGCCATCGCCGTCGCCCGGTGGCCCGGCGCCCGAACCGGCCGGCAACATCCCCGCCTCCGTGCGCGCCGCCCTGAAGCTGCCTGCGGCAGACGGCCCCGCCTCCCACGCCATCCATGAGGTGCTGGAGCTCCCCATGCCGGACGGGACCGTGCTGCGTGCCGACGTCGTACGCCCCGCCGACGACGGCACCCACCCGGTGCTGCTGACCCGCTGCCCCTACTTCGGGGCCTGGCGGCCCATGGTGGCCGAGGTGTCCGGCGTCGACCCGGCCACGCCCGGCCTCATGGCGGGCGTGCTGGGCATGCAGGCCGCTGTAAGCCTGGACCGGGCCATCGCCGAGGGCTTCGCGGTGGTCGCCCAGGCCTGCCGCGGCACGGACATCTCCGACGGTGACTTCCGCTTCTACTTCGACGAGGCCGCGGACGGCACCGCCACGCGCGCGGCGCTGGCCGCCCTGCCCTGGTGCGACGGCCGGGTGCTCACCTTCGGCAACTCCTACCTGACCACCACCCAGTTCACCGCCGCCCTGGTCGGCACCGAGCACCTGGCCGCCATGACCGCCTGGGTGTCTCCCTCCACCTATGACGACGACCTGGCCATGCGCGGCGGCGTGCTGCTGGAGGGGCCGTCGTATGAGTGGGCGCGCCAGCAGGTGCGCACCGGGCTTTGGCGCGACGGGCGCCCGGACGCCCCACAGGAGACACTGCCCGAGCCGGTTCAGGCCTTCACGCCCTACCTGGAACGGGTCGGGATCGCACAGGCCGCGCAGGACCTGGCTACGGCGCACCGGGCCGGCGGGCACGTGGTCGACTGGGTGCGCCACCCCCTGCACGACGCCTACTGGGAGCGGCTCGTCTACCCGGTGGACGGGCTGGCTGACCTGGCGGTGCCGACGCTGCACGTGTCCGGCTGGTACGACCTGTTCCAAGGCGGCACTCTGCGCAACTTCACGGCCATGGCCGCAGGCGCCGCTGCGCGGGGCCGTCCCGGAGACGTGCGCCTGGTGGTCGGCCCCTGGACGCACCTGACCTTCGACGGGCACCTGGCCGGGCGTGACTTCTCCGGCGGCGGCACCGACGACGTCGGCCTGGCGGAACTGAGCCTGGACTTCTGGAAGGCGGCACTCGGGGATGAGCAGGCGGCGGCGCGTCTGCCGGAGGACCCCGTGCGCGTCTATGTCATGGGGGTGGATCGGTGGATCGACCTGCCCGCCTGGCCCGCCCCCGACGCCGTCGAGCAGGCCTGGCGTCTGGGCGCGGGCGGGGTGCTGCACACTCCCGACGGCCAGGCGGAGCGGAATGACGCCTCAGCGGCCGACGCCACCGCGGACGCGACCGACATGCCGGGCGCCGCCGGATACGAGGCGCCGGACACGCATGCGACCGCGAGTTCCGCGGCGGGCTGGACCGCCTGGGCGCATGATCCGGCCGAGCCGGTGCCCACCGCGGGCGGCCAGATGCTCATGGGTCCGCCGGAGAACGCCGGCCCGCACGACCAGCGCAATATCGAGGCGCGCGGGGACGTCGCCGTCTTCACCGGCGCGCCGCTGACCGAGCCGGTGACGCTGCTCGGCCCGGTGCGGCTGCACGCCTGGGTGGCGGCGGACGCCGTCGACGCCCACCTGCACGCGGCCCTGACCGAGGTGAGCCCGGACGGCACCTCCACCCTGCTGACCGACGGCGTGCTGCGGCTCAGCGCCCGCGCCGGGGCCGAGCGCCGCGACCCGCTCACCCCCGGAGAACCCGTGGAGGTGGATGTGGACATGTGGTCCACCGGCGTGCACCTGCCCGCCGGGCACCGCCTGCGCGTGCGCCTGGCGGGCTCCAACTGGCCGCGCTACAGCGTGGCCGACCCGGCGGGCGGGGCCCCGGTGACCATGCGGGTGCTGCACGACGCCGCCCACCCCAGCGCCGTCGTCGTATCCAGCGTGAGCCTGGACGACCACCCCGCAGTCGTCCGTTACGGCGCCTGACCCGCTCTTCCCCGCGTCTCAGCCAACCTCCAGTACCACGCGCTGGTAGCGGGTCAGCGGCGGCGTACCGGTGTCGGTGCCCTCCACGATCAGGTGGATGGCCTGGCCGGGGCGCGCCTCGGCGGGCACGGTCACGACGGCGGTGCCAGCGCCGTCGTCCCGGACGCGCGGCGGCATCGGGCACGGGTTGGGCCCGGCCTCCGGGTAGGCCCACCAGCGCAGCAGCACGTGATCGTCGTCGGGGTCGGTGGCCGTGGCGGTCAGGGTGACCACCTCGCCGGGGCGCACGTGCCGCACCAGCCCACTGCCGCCGTCGGCGTGCTCGACGACGACGGCCGGCGGGTGGTTGGCGTCCTCGTAGCGGGGCGTCACCGACCAGGCCAGGCGGGCGGCGAACTCGTTCTGCAGGGCACGCCACCAGCGGGTCATGTGGTACTCGGGCGGGGTGGTGCCGTCGGCGGCGCGGTCGACCACCTGCTGGGGGTAGTCGGGCTGCGGCAGGCCCGGCAAGTCGAAACGCATGTCGGAGGTGAGCGTGTCGGGCAACTTCGGGTGCGGGACCTGGCGGCCGCCCCAGCCGCCGAAGGTGGCGTTCTCCCAGGAGTGCAGGCCGTTGGGGATCAGCAGGGTGAAGTTGGAGGTGTCGCCCTCGGAGATGAAGGCGCCGGGCTCCTGCACCGGGATCCACACCTGATAGCCCTCCTCGCGCAGCTGCGCCTCGGTCTTGCCGGTCTGGCCGAAGTAGTCCTCGGGGTCGAAGTCGGCGGCCATGCGCCGCCCGTCGCCCCACACCCGGTAGGCGGCCCCCAGCGGGCCCCGGGCACTGACGTGCTCGCGCGTCCACTGCGCACCGACGAGTTCGAGGTCGGCGGGGAGCAGCACGTCCCGGGTGGTGTACCCCCAGGTGAGGGTGGCGACCTCGCGGTGCTCCAGGCCGGGCCAGTGCGGGCGGATATAGCCTTCCAGGGTCGAGTCCTGCTCCCCGAAGGAGGACAGCACCACCCGGTCCAGTACCCGCTGCTTGAGTTCCGGCCAGTCCTCCCGCCCGCCAAGCTCCTCCTCCAGGGTGCGCAGGGCGCGGGCGAAGGTGGAGATGCCGCCCCAGGCCTGGATGAACAGGGGGCGGGCGGCGTCCTGGAGGGCGCCGCCCTCGCCCGTGGCGCCGTCCGGGGTCAGCGCGATGTCCCGCAGCAGGTCTGCGATGAGCGTGGAGCCGGGGGTGACCTCGTCCATCTCCCCCTCGGCGGCGATATTGCCCATGCGCACCAGTGAGCGCAGGAAGGCGGCGGTGGGGAAGCGGGGGTCGTGCACGCGCAGGGTGTCCTCCACCTGCGCGTAGGCGTCGATGGCCTCGTCGATGTGGAGTCTGGCGCCGGGCGCGGGCCAGCGGTGAGGTGCGATGCCGCGGGCGGGGTCGCCGGTGTAATGGAACTTGCTGCCCGCATACACCAGGCCGCACAGGTCGATCTCGGCGGAGTGGGTGAGCAGGCGGATCATGGAGTTCAGGTCGTCCAACTCGGGGTCGGTGGTGACCACGACGCGGGGCCAGTCGGTCCGTGGGAAGGCTTCCTTGCGCATGGCCCCAGCGTGCCACATGCGGGCGGGCATGGTGCGCGACGGCGTCTGAACGGCTCATTAGGCCGCCCGGCGGTTGTCGGCACCGATATGCGTCTGTGCTCGAAGTTACACTGAACCCGCCTTCTCCGGCACCTTCTCCCGGAACACCCAGTGTCCTTGCGAGTTATCGGCGTGAACGTGTTGCTAAAGATCGGGATTTTGGTTGCTGTGGTGCGGGGAAGTCGGGGTGATTATGGCCTGGGAGGTTAACCCGGGGCGGTGGTTGACTTTCGGGGGTAGATGTGCGGGCCGTGAGAACACGGTCCCCACGAGCAAGGCTCTGCCCGATCTGTCAGACCCTATGAAGAAGCCCGGCCGCACCGCCGCAGGCACCCAACGGTGGAAGTGCACCGCCCCGGTTGGACCGCCCACGCCCCGTTGGACCGCTGTAACCGGCGGCTACGGCGGTCCAACCGGGGAACAGCGGTCCAACCGGGGAACAGCGGTCCAACAGACAGGCTCAACAGCCACACACCGCCACCCAACCGCGCACCGCCACCCAAGCACTTACACAACAGAACCTAGTGAGCCCGGGGGCACCCGAACCACACACACGTTCGCGCCGACAACCCCGAAGAAGGCCTCTGGAAACGCAAAGGCTGGGCCGGACGAACCAGCTAGAACACCCCGACACGCCGGTCTAAAGCAACACGTTCGCGCCTATAACCCGTCCTTGCCGGGGAAGAAGATGAGGTACGGGAGGAGGTGGGGGCCGTGTCCAAGCCGAAAGGCCGACATGCCAAAGTCCGCAAGGACAAGGGAATGGCCCGGAAGCTGAGCGAAATACTCGAATCACTCGCTCAACTGATCCGGGCCATTGGTGTCCTTGTGGATGCCCTCAGTAAGTGGTTCGGCTGAGCCGCTTACGTCGGGGAGTCATCCGGTTGCCTCCGGGTGACTCCCCTCTATTGTGCCCGCTCGCGCGCTCGCCTGACAAGCAAACGAGCCTCATCTCAGTTCGAAGACGCGGGTTAGCCCGTGACGACGCGGCCCGGCCCTCCAGAGCGCTGCCCGGCAGGACGTCCTCGACAGTTGACCGGTGCCCCGGAAGTTCGCCCCGCGTCGTCGATGGCCCTCGCCCGGGCAGCGGGCAGGCTACGCCACCAGCCCGGGATGTGCTGCAATGGGCCGGTGGATCGCACCGACGCCCCGCCCCGTGCAGACGACTCCGCGCCGCCGGAGCCCACCGAGGCGCCCGAGCTACCACCGGTGCCCGCCTGGTTGGACGAGCCCACCGGCGAGCGCGCCCTGGCCTGGGCGGCGGCGCGGACGGACGAGACCATGTCCGCCTTCACCGACGACGTGGACTACCTGCGCCTGACCCAGGACCTTCAGGAGATACTCGACTCCCCGGACCGCATTCCCGCAGTCACCGAGGCCGCCGACATGGTCTACAACTTCTGGACCGATGCGGCCCACCCGCGCGGAGTGTGGCGGCGCACGACCTGGGCGTCGTACGCGGCCGGGGCCCCCTCCCGCCCACCGCGCCCCGACGACGCCTCCGCCACCGAGTGGGAGGTGCTGCTCGACCTGGACGCCGAGCGCCGTCGGCGCGGCCGCGACCTGGCCTGGGTGGGGGCGCAGGTGCTGCAAACCGGCCCGCTGGCAGGGCGCCGCGCCCTGGTGAGCCTGTCCGACGGCGGGACGGACGCCACCTTCACCGAGGAATTCGACCTGGAGGAGCGGCGCTTCCTGGATGCGACCGAGGGCGGCTTCCGCAAGCCGCTCTCAAAGGGCACGCTGACCTGGGGCGCCGACGGCGACACCTGCCTGCTTTCGGACGACTTCGGTGCCGGGTCCCTGTCGCCGGCCGGACTGCCGCGCCAGGCGCGTCGCCTGCGCCGTGGGCAGGCGCCCCGCGACGCCGAGGTGCTGATCACCGGAGCCTCGGATGCGATCGTCACCCGGGCCAGTTGCGATGCGTGGGGCCGCACCTGGCTCATGAGCATGGGTGGCCTGGGCGACACCCGAGTCTGGTGGCTGCCCGACGACGCCACGGTCCCCGCCGGCCAGAAGGCGGCGC
The DNA here is from genome assembly GCF_900098745.1 of Actinomyces glycerinitolerans. Classification (GTDB taxonomy): domain Bacteria; phylum Actinomycetota; class Actinomycetes; order Actinomycetales; family Actinomycetaceae; genus Actinomyces; species Actinomyces glycerinitolerans. Next base: position 455,437 of record NZ_FQTT01000009.1, on the reverse strand, counting down.
GGCGGGCGCTTGCGGCCGACGGCGAGAACGTACCCGCGGACGCGATCCGGATCGAGGCGCCGCCGTCGGCTTCCATCGGCGTGGGGGCGCAGTGGCTGACGATCCAGCTGCGCGAGCCGTGGGAGGTGGCGGGACGCCGCTACGAGCCGGGCATGCTGCTGGGGGCGCCGCTGAGCCAGTGGCTGCACGGCGAGCGCGACGGACTGGAGGTGCTGTTCGCCCCCACGTCCTCGTCCTTCCTGTCCGCCGCTACGTGGACCCGCCACCACCTGGTGCTCACGGTGCTGGACGACGTCGCCGGCCGGCTGGAGGTGTGCACCCCGCCGTCACGGTGGGAGTCGGAGGCGGGCGAGCACGCCGCCGACCGGCGGCAGTGGCGTCACCACTGGATCGACCTGACCGGGGCCGCCCACCGCCCGAGTGAAGCCGAGGCCGCCGCGGCCCCGGACCCCACCGAACTGCGGCCGGGCCGGCCCCTGCTGGAGGTGACCGCGCAGGCGGTGCGGCAACGGGACACCGACTACCTGTTCATCTCCGCCTCGGGCTGGACCACCCCGCCCACGCTCACGCTCGCCCGCCTCACCGAGGTCGGCGAGGTGACCGGAATGTCGGTGCTGCGGCAGGCGCCCGCCCGCTTCGACGCCCGCGGAGTGCGCGTCAGCCAGCACGTGGCGGTCAGCGCGGACGGCACCCGCGTGCCCTACTTCCAGATCGGTCGGCCACGTGCCGGCGCGGACGCAGGCACCGGCGACGGCGGGACGACGTCGGTTCCGGCTGCGAGCACACCCGGGGCGGAATCCCAGACGCGGGGGGCGTCGCCCGGACCAACCCTGCTGTACGGCTATGGCGCCTTCGGCACCAGCCAGACCCCCTGCTACCAGCCGCTTACCGGCAAGGCCTGGCTGGAGCGCGGCGGCACCTACGTGGTGGCGTGCACCCGTGGCGGCGGCGAGTATGGACCCGGTTGGCACCTGGCGGGCACCGCCCGGGAACGGCACCGGGTGGTGGAGGACTTCGCTGCGGTGGCGCGCTCGCTGATCCACCGCGGGGTGACCTCGGCAGGGCAGCTGGTGGTGCACGGCGCCAGCGCGGGTGGGCTGCTTGCGGGTGAGATGCTCACCTGCCACCCCGAGTTGATTGGCGGGGCAATCGCGGAGGCGCCACTGCTGGACCTGGAGCGGTACACGCGCCTGCTGACCGGCGCCATGTGGCGCTCCGAGTTCGGGAATCCAGATGATCCCGACGACTGGGAGACCATGCGACCCCTGTCTCCCTTCCATGCCCTGGTGCCGGGGCGGGAGTATCCGCCGCTGCTGCTACTCACCTCCACCGCCGACGACCGCGTGCACCCGGCGCACGCCCGCGCCATGGCCTACCGGATGCGTGCGCTGGGGCTCGCGGTCGGCTATGTGGAGCAGACCGAGGGCGGGCACGCAGGCACGGCGATCTCCGCCCAGCGGGCCGCCACGACCGCCCTCATCCACGCCTTCGCTTGGCGGGCCGCCACCCGCCGACATCGCCGAGACCGGTAGAACCAACGCACCCAGATCGATAGATCTTACGTACCCAGTTCGGTCGACATGGCGGCGAGGCCGTGCCATAGCGTCCGCTAAGCGACTTAGCGGTCTGCCGTATACCTGCCGGGACTTAATAAGCAAACTGCTAACTTGCTAACTGGCGTAGAAAACGCCGAAGTGGCGCGGCAGCACGAGGGGACAGCCCTTCGGCCGTCCCCTCGTGCTGCCGGAACTCTCAGCTCTGACGCTGGAAGCGCGCCTTGAGGCGGGCGACGCGCTCGTCCCAGGCCTCCTTGCGCTCCTGCCGGCGCTCCTCACGCATAACCCGGGAGGCCTCCCGGTCGGCCGCCTTGGCTGCCTCCTCCGCGGCTTCCAGCTCCGCAAGTACCTCAATGGCGGGGCGACGCAGAACGGTGCCGCCCTGAGCCGCAGCGAGCCCGTCCAGCACCTCCGGGGTCACCTCCTCAACCTCGGCGAAGATCGCCGTGGTCCCCGCGGGAAGGCGGGAGCTGAAGTCGCCAATGATGGTCTGGCTGCGGTCAGCACGCTTGACGTCCGCGATAGAGCCCACCAGGGCACCGGCACCCCATCCGAGCAATATGCCCAGAGGACCGCCCAAGATGCCAACAAACATCCCCACTAGGCCGCCCGTGCCCGCACCGGCACCGATTATCGCGTCGTCCCCCTCGGCCACGTGCAGGCGACCGTCGGGCTCGCGTTCCAGGATGACTGCGGAGGGGACAGCGATACGTCCCTCTGCGGAGGCCTGACGCAGGTCGCTCAGGGCCTCGTAGGCCTTGCTCGACTCGGCGAAGGTGATGGCTGCGAAGTTGTGGTCGGTCATGATCTGCTCCTTCCAGGTCCTACGGCATCTCTCACCGCGTAACCGGTACCAGTCAACCGACTGCACCTGACTCAGTCCACGGACCGGTGACCAAAAAGCGACCACACCATCGTGCAACTTGCACAACATGCGCTTCGATACACATAGTTGTCGCCATGAATCAGCCGAGCGCCGCGCAGGAACCCCTGGACATGCCCGAAGAACTGCGTCACGAACTTGCAGAACACCTGGAACGGAGGGTGAATGTCGATGTGACCGACATCCTGACAAGCATCACGCGAGAGATTCCTGAGCTCGCCGTCGACGCCGAACTCCGAGCCCTGGCCACGGACGCAATCAAGTCGGCATATCGGTCATTAAGCACTGTCCTCCTGATGGAGACCACAGGCGACGGGCCCCTAGCTGCGGCGGGCGAAGCTGTCGTACGCCGCCTGGCGGATCAGAACGTAGCCGCAGACATCATCGAAACCGTGTTCCTGAATGCCAGCCGTGTATTCGTCAAGGACGTGGTTGCCGACGCAGTCGAAGTGCTGCCCACGGAGCTGATTTCACGGATGCTGCCGGCACTGGTGGATCTTGTCTTCGCCCAGCTCATCTCCCGCAACCGCAGACTCATCAGTGCTTTCACGGATCGCGAGCGGTGGCGCCAGCGACGCAGCGATGCCACCCTCCAGACCCGCATCCGTTCGGTTCTGGCCGGAGACATCACTGACGACGCAATCGCCTCACGTCTGCTCGGCCACCCGGTGTCAGCCTGGAATCTGGCCACCGTCGTGCGGCCCCGGTACGACGCGGACGCTGCGGTCTCCCGGCTGGAGCGCAGGTTGTCCAAGGCCGTTCCGGAAAGCCAAATCCTTGTCATCGACATGCTGGAGGACACGGTAGTTCTGTGGGTTTCCAGCCAGTCGCAGCCCACCGGCCGCCGCTGGGCAGAGCAACTCCGCAAGGACGACTCCCTGGTCGGCGCCTTCGGGGAGCCGGGGCGGGGCATCGCCGGATTCGTGCGCACCTACGAGCAGGCGATGGCCGCATTCAGGGTGGTAACCGCATCGGCAGCGGGTCCGAGCGCCGCCGACTACGGCGAGATCGCGCCGCTGACCTTCATGTTGCAGGCACCCGGGAGAACCAATCACTGGCTGCGAGCCACCCTTGGCGCACTCGCCGCTCCCGGCGACGACGCCGAGCGACTGCGCTTCACCCTGCGCCACTACCTGGCGTCCGGAGAGAATGCAAGCATCACAGCCAGCCACCTCTACATCCACCGCAACACCGTCAACTACCGCATCACCCAGGCAATAGAAATGCTCCCGGAGGGCCTGGACGGACACCGTACCGACGTCGCTCTCGCACTGGACCTGCTGGCCTGGATTCCCGACGTCGCCGACGCGGCCGACACCGCCGGAAAATAAGACCGTCAACATCGCCTCCCGCCGAGACCGGTGCGAGTACCGCGCTGAGATCCGCACTAACCTCGGTATTTCACGTGGCGTGTGAGATGGGGGTGAAGGTCCCTCGTGTCGCCTGGAATGATGCGGAAAACTGGCATCCGTGAATCCGAGAAGGGACGCACCGGCGGCGAATAATAGGGCAGGTTCGTATCCGAGTGTGGGGCACGCAGCACCACGGTCTCGTCACCAACGGCCACTATCATCCCGTAAGCAGGTGGAACAGCTTTCCCTCCGCGACAGAATACGCCCTCGCCAAACATCAGCCGAATTTGCATTACGAACAGCCGCGGTTCACAAAGGAATCGGTCAGCGGCAGGCGCGGGCAGTCTCCGCCAGGATGCCACCAGAAAAGCGGAAATCACAGAAAGTGACAGATGCGCTATAATCGCGCCGTACGACCTGATGTACTCCTGTCAACTGGAGGTGTCTTGATGACGAGAAGACTCACGATCTCTAAGTCCAAAAAACGCCTTCTTGTAAGCATGGCAGCGATATTGACGATCGCCGCCGCACTGACGGGCGGATGGATCTGGAGGACCAGGCCCGCCCTACGATCCGTGGCTTCTCCTCCCGGCGGCGAAGAACGGATCAAGGTTCGCCTTGGGGAAGGATTGCTACCGCAGCGGACTACGGCAGGAACAATCAGTCCAGGCGGATTGTCATCCGAGGGACATAAATGGGTGGGAACAGTCGTGTGGACTGACAGCGACAATGCCACTACGAGCTACAAGTTGCCCCTCGGCGAGTCTGTGCATATTGATCGACTTGGAGTGGTCACGCTAATCGCGGTTGAACCAACTCCTCTCGATCAAGTGTTCCATCGACGTCCCGGCGGAGGATACCGTATGACGCTCAGTATTGACTTGGAACCTACCGCACAGCCGTGCAACATGGGCGACTGTTAGATGCGCGCATTGAATTGAACACAAGTTCTACGCCGCCCTGCTTCGGCGCAAAGTTACGATGCACCCGAGGCTCGCACGGCAGCGTACTCCCGATAACCGGAGGTGTCCTGATGGCGAGGAGGCTCATGATCTCCAAGTCCAAGAAACGCATTCTTATAAGCATCGCGGCGATACTGGTCATGGCCACCGCACTGACAGGTGGATGGATCTGGTGGACCAGACCCGTACTGAGATCCGTGCCTTTACCTGAAGGAACAGAGCCAGACCAAGTCATGGTACAAGGCGGGTCGATACCACCGATACTTACGACCGCGGGAACGATATCCTCGGCCGGCTTGCGCTCCGAGAACCGTGAGTGGATAGCGAAGCTGCGTTGGACCGACCTGCAACACACCAAGTACCTTTACGAGCTGCGACTCGGGGAGCCTGTCGAGGTGGAAGGTCTGGGAAGCATTACACTTGTGAGGGTGGACCCAGTCCCGCTATTTGACTCAGACAGATTATCATGGCTGCCGGGCATCAAACCGAAACTCGGAAGCGGAAACAGACTTTACTTCACACTCATTTTTGAAGACGGCGTCCGGGAATGTGAGATAGAAGAATATAACTGCCCTCCGCGGCCAGAGCAATAACGACCTGCGATTCACCGAGGCTAACACCTATTCTCCATCGTCCTCAATGGTCATGACGTCGAATTACTTCTCATAGTCCGCTCGGGAAATCCGTATCCTTACATTGGGGAGGTCTTCCCGGACCAAGGTGCAGCCGTCCATGCTGCGGTCGATTTCCTACAAGGCCACGGCTCCGTCGTCGACAGAAACTACCGTTCACATGACTACTTCGCGCGCATGTTCGAACAGGCGCGGCTGGCATGCAACAGCTTTTGTTGGACGGCTGTTGCTGAAAGGCAACGAAACACAACCGGATGCGCTATCATAAAGGCATCAGATCTGACTGGTAACAACCTAGAGGCACCCTCATGACAAGAAGGCCCACAATATCCAAAGAATGCGCCCTTATAGGTGTGGTAGCACTGTTACTGGTAGCCGCCGCACTGACGGGCGGGTGGATCTGGTGGACCAGACCCACGGAACGCTGGGCACCCATTCCTGACGGACTCGAGAAGGACGAGCACATGGCAGTCGGGTCCTCCCTTCCACGAGAATTCACGACTGCAGGGACAATAGCTCCGGCTGGAATACGTTCCGAGAGTCATGAGTGGATCGCAGGCTTGCGCTGGACCGACCTGGAACGCACTGAGCACATCTATGAACTGCATCTCGGGGAGTCAATCGAAGTGGCCGGATTAGGACGTATGACCCTCGTCGGCGTAAAACCAGCCCCACTCATAGATCCGAACAAGTTCTCATGGCTGCCAGGCATCGAGGGAAAGGATGGCGGCGGAAGCGCAATCTATTTCGTGCTTGAATTTGAAGACGGAGTCAAAGCATGTCACCCCCAGGACGGAGACTGCCCGCGTTTCTGAACTACTACTTCACACGCCGCGACTACTCCCCGCCATCCTCTATCGTTGTTTTGCCGAAGTATTTCTCATAGTCCGCCCTGGGGATTCGTATATACCCACCCTCTATGTCATTTTGAGGTCTATCGTATCCCTCAGCAGTGTCGTTGCGCCCCCAAGGGTTATACAGGGTTACGGTGTCACCGTCGATGGCGACAACGGTGTATGCATGAGCGGATCGTTGTCCTTGACCCTCATAGTCTCCGCCGACGATGCGGTATTGACCTTCTTCGTCCGGCTCCGCACCAGGTTCGACGTCCGGCTTCCAGCTTTGTTTCCCCTCGCCAACAGTGACACCCTCATCCTCATCCTCTGAGAGAATCACGCCATCATCGTCGGTGTCCGCCAGGGCTTTCACCTTGTCCCCGCCATCGAAATTGCCACTTCCGGTGCTGGCTACCACAGGCTTTCCAGCCTCAACAGCCTCCTCAATCTCCCGCCACTCATCGTCCGTGTATTCATTCTGCTGCTGAGGGAATATACCCCACCTCCGTCCGGTGGTATCAACGACCTTCGAGTCGTTACCCCGATATATGCCTCATCACTTCCTCCGGCCTTCCGCCGTCCCTGATCGCCTCGTCCCCGAAATGCTTGCCGTACGCGCGCTCGTACACCGAAATAATGTCATACCCACTGTTGCCGTAGGTGTAGACGTCGTCAACTTCAACCTCAACCTTCTTACCGTCATCGTAGAGCGTGACAATGAATGCCTGCTTGGATTCATCCCACCGCATGTTCTCACGCAAAACCTGCTTGCCCTCATCGGTCCACGAGTACGCCTGCAACGTCGCCATAAGATAACAGTCGCCGAGCAGACTTTGGTGTACGTCGTTCCAGTCCTCGCTGCCGTCCAACTGCTGTTTGATCTTCTCGATCTCGGCATCGGTCAGCTTTGTCTTGTCTTTCGTATAGTCGACCTCGTCATCGGCTTTTCCCTTACCACCCTGATCCAACAGCCCGGCACCCTGACCCGGTACCCCCGCACCCAGGGCCGTGCTCAAGGCCGCCGCGGTGCGTATGGCGGCGAGGCTGACCTCTACGAGTATGCCCGCCCACGCCTGGGCGACCGCGGGCACGACCGCGGCAGCTACGATCGCGGCCGCCGGGGTGCCCAGCGCGGCCAGCACCGTCCGGCCGGCGAACTCCCGCAGCTCATCCGCCGCCGCGATCGCAGAATCAAGGACCCGCGCGTAAGCCTCCAGAGGCCCCGCACCCGCCTCTAGCCGCTCGGCATCACGCTCCAACGCCCGAGTCAACTCCCGAGTTCCTCGCCTGAAAGCATCAGCCGTAACGCCCTGGAATGACGGCGTGGCACCACGGGCGTAATCAGCCAGGTCAGCCGCACCCCAGAAACTGCGGGCGGCGCTCTTCCAATCCTCCGCAACCGCGCGAACAGCCGCCGGATCGCCGGGCACCTGCCCAACCAGGATGCCGCCGACGCCCATCGCAGCCGCAGTTGAGACTCCGCCAGTTAGCGAGGAGGACGTGGACAAGGGGACCATAGGGGAACTCTTTCTCAAAGTAGGTCAAATGAGAACAAACACCGGCGGTGCCAATCAATCAGCGACGAGCGCCGCGGTCATCGAATCAGCTGGTCAGGCCGCGATAACTGACCACCCGACCGGTGTCACGGTCGACCACGGTGCCGCTGGAGTGACCGCTACCGAACCGGTGCGACAACTCACCAAGGGCTCGCGCACCGTCGGCGGCCTCCTCATCGGTGTTCGTAAAGTCCCGTTGAGCAGCCACCAACCCGTCGGCCAGCTCCACCGCGCGGGACGCGCCCTGGGTCGCCCGGTCCTCGAAGTGGTAGGCGAACCGTGCCGCCGCAGACGCCAGCACCGGTACACCGAAAGCACCCTCACTACCGGTATTCACAACAACACCCCCTACCGCCGCCTGGCACTCCTCCAGCAGCGCCCCGCCACGGCTCGACTCCTCAGGGACGACCTGTAGAACCACCAAGAACCTCCACATGTCCCTGCCACGGCCGCCGCTTCTCAGGACGGACCACGGCGCTCACCGATTGGCATACAAACGGTCACCGGTCAGCGTCACGCGCCTTCGTCTTACCCCCGCCGACGCTGTAACGGCCACAACAACACATGAGGGCTCCCCACGAGCCTCAGACGGCCCAACGCCACGCGCGGCCATCCGGCCCGGCAATCAGGTGCCCGGGGCCGTCTTCGAACCTGCAAGCAACGGAGCGGCGGCGCCTGAGGCGGTCCGCCTTATCGCCATTCCGGGCGGAAGGCCCCCGCTCCGCCCTGACACACTCGCCCATGCTCCGCCTACTGTCGCCGTATACGCGGCGGCGGCAACGAAGTCGCCGCGAGCAGCCAATTGCAGCAGGCGAACCGCAGCCGCGCTGCGCGAACACTTTCGGAGGTCACCGTGTCCGAGCAAACCGCCCCCGCCCACAAGCTCGCCGTCATCGGCTACGGCACCCAGGGCGTCTACCACACCCGCAACCTGCGGGCACTGGACGACGTCGCCATCGACGTCGTCGGCATCTACGACACCGACCCGCGCGCCAACGAGGACGCCGAGGCCGACGGCCTGCACGTATACGCCTCCGCCGAGGAGGTTCTCGCGGACGAGGCCATCGACATCGTCTTCATCTGCACCCCCAACGACTCCCACCACGACTACGCCGTCTCCGCGCTGCGCGCCGGCAAGCACGTGCTGTGTGAGAAGCCCGCCATGATGAACGCCGCCGAGATGCGCGAGGTCGCCGCCGTCGCCGAGGAGACCGGCAAGCTGTTCATGGTGCATCAGAACCGCCGCTGGGACCCCGACTTCAACGTCATCAAGAAGATCTACGACGAGCAGCTCATCGGCGCGCCCACCTACCTCGAGCAGCGCATCCACGGCTCGCGCGGCATCCCCGGCGACTGGCGGCAGCTGCCGGAGCACGGCGGCGGCATGATCCTGGACTGGGGCGTGCACACCGTCGACCGCCTGCTGACCATGGTCGACTCCCCCGTGGTGGACGTCTACGGCGAGCTGTCCTTCGCGCTCGGCCACGAAGTCGACGACGGCTTCCGCGCCCACCTGACCTTCGCCGACGGCTTCCGGGCGATGGTGGACGTGTCCACCACCTCCTTCCTGCCGGAGGCGAAGTTCTGGATGCAGTCCGCCACCGGCACCGTGGTCATCGAGGACTGGGAGATGAACGGCCGCATGGTGCGCCGCACCGGCGCCGAGGAGGACGACGCCACCCCCGTGCAGGCGGGCGTGGGCCTGACCAAGACGATGGCTCCGCGCATCCTCGACTACAAGGCCCTCGCCTCCACCACCCCGCCCGTGGAGGTGCTGCCGCTGCCCGAGGTGGACGTGGACGTCATGGACTTCTACCGCAACGCCCGCGACGTGGTCGACGGCGTCGCCGAGCCGGTAATCACCAACGAGTCGGTGATCCGCTGCCTGACGGTCCTGGAGGCCATCGTGGAGTCCTCCCGCACACACGAGGTGATCCACCCCGAGCAGGCCTGACCGGCTTTCCCGCCGCACTCCCGTGAGCACCCTCGCCCCACCCGGCGCCGCGAGCACGCCCCCGCCGGCCGACGGCGCGAGCGAGTCTCCTCCCAACGACGTCGTCGCCCCCGCCTGGCTCTACGAGGCCGGCGGGGAGCGGGCGACAGCGTGGGTAGATGCCCACAACGAGCGAACCCGGCAGGAGTACGCCTCCTCCCCCGACTTCGTGCGCCTGGCCAATGACCTGAAGTCGGTGCTGGACTGCCCAGACCGGATCCCCGCCGTCGCCGACCGGGCCGGCATGCTCTACAACTTCTGGACCGATGCCGACCATCCCCACGGCATCTGGCGCCGCACCAGTTGGGAGTCATATGCCGCCGGCGCCCCATCCCGTGCCGACAGGGCCCCCGCCCCCACAAGCTGGGAGACCCTGCTCGACCTCGAGGCGCTGAACGCGCCCGGTGCCCTGCCGGCAGAACTCGGTTGCGGCAGCGGCGAACATCTGGTCTGGGGCGGAGCGCACGTACTCACCACCGGTCCGCGCGCCGGCCGCCGCGCGCTGGTCTGCCTCTCCCCCGGCGGCGGCGACGCGAGCCTCACCCTGGAGTACGACCTGGACGCGCGCCGCCTCATCGCACCGGCCGACGGCGGCTTCCACCGTCCGACGTCGAAGGGGACGATGACCTGGGGCGACGACGCGGGCGAGTCCGTCATCGTCTCCGCCGACTTCGGGCCCGGGACGGTGTCGCGGGCCGGCTACCCCCGGCAGGTGCGGCGTCTGCGGCGCGGGCAGTCCTTGGACGAGGCGGAGGTGCTGGTGACCGCGGGAGGCGACGCCGTCGCCGCCTTCGCCTCCCGCGACCCGTGGGGGCGGACCTGGCTGACCACCATGCCGAGCTTCCAGCGCACCCGCATCTGGCTGCTGCCCGACGACTCCGACTGCCCGGCGGGCACCGGCCCCGCCCGCGCCGCGTTGGCCGGCGGAGCGCCCGCCGGCACGGTAACCACTCCCGACGGCGACACGGTCCCGGCGGGCGCAATCCCGCTGGAGGTCCCGGAGGACAGCCTGGCCGGTGTCGGACGGGACTGGCTGACCATTCAGCTGCGCAGCCCCTGGGAGGCGGGCGGTGTCACCCATCCGGCCGGCACCCTGCTGGGCGCCGGCCTGGCTGACTTCCTGGCGGGGCGTCGCCGGCTGGAGGTCCTGTTCGCGCCCTCCGCCTCATCCACGCTGCTGTCGGCCGCCTGGACCGCGGGCCACCTGGTGCTCACGGTGCTCGACGACGTCGCCTCCCGCCTGGAGGTGTGCACGCCGCCGTCGCCGGAGCCTGCGGGCGCCGGTGCGAGCCCCGCCAGCGGGACCAAGTGGGGGCACCACTGGATCGATCTGACCGGCGCGGCGGATCGGCTCGGATGCCCCGCCGTCGACGACACCGAGTTGCGTCCGGGACGGGCGCTGCTGTCGGTATCCGCCGCGGCGCTGCGTCCGGCGGATACCGACTACCTGTGGATCTCGGCGTCGGGATGGACCACGCCCTCAACGCTCGCCGTCGCCCGGCTGACCCCGTCCGGGGAGATCACCGGCATGGCGGTGGTGCGGCAGGCACCCGCCCGCTTCGACGCGCGGGGAGTGCGGGTGAGTCAGCACCAGGCCACCAGTGCGGATGGCACCCGGGTGCCCTACTTCCAGATCGGCAGGCCGGCGCCATCGTCGCCACCGGTGCTCGTGCACGCCTACGGGGCATTCGGGAAGTCGCTTGTGCCGGGATACGAGCCCGTCACCGGGAAGGCCTGGCTGGAGCGGGGTGGCACCTACGTGGTGGTCAATACGCGCGGCGGCGGTGAGTACGGGCCCGGTTGGCATCTGGCGGGCGCCGGCGCGGGGCGAAGGCGGGTAGTCGAGGACCTGACGGCGGTGCTGGACTCGCTGGTTGCACGCGGCGTAACCACGCCGGAGGACATCTGCCTGTATGGCTCCTCGGCCGGCGGTCTGCTCACCGGGGAGGTGCTGGCCAGGTGCCCGGAGCGAATTGGCGCGGCCGTCCTGGAGGCGCCGCTGACGGACATGCGCCGGTACACCCAGCTGTCGGCCGGGGCTGCGTGGACGGCGGAGTTCGGCGATCCGGACGATCCGGAGCAGTGGGCGTGGCTGCGCGAGCACTCGCCGCTGCATCTGTTGCAGACGGGACAGGCCTATCCTCCGGTGCTGCTGCTGGCCTCGGCGGCGGACGACCGCGTGCACCCGGCACACGCCCGCGCCCTGGCCCACCGGCTGGAGCAGCTAGGACAGAAGGTGACTTACTTCGAGACTGCCGCGGGCGGACACGGCGGCGGTACCACCCACGCCCAGCAGGCCTTCGTGAGCGCCCTGACGCACGACTTCGCCCGCCGCCACACCCGCCGAGGTCGGTAGATCTTACGTGCCGAGGTCGGTCTGCAGTACCCCGCACACCGGCATCCTCAGGACGTGGCCGGGATGGTGGCGCGCTCGCGACGCATGGGCAGGCGGAAGGCCATGAACAGCGCCAGTCCCATGGAAACGGTCGGCATCCAGAAGGCCCGCCCGAAGGCGTCCGCCGCCTGGGCCAGGCCGTTCGCCAGCTCCGACCCGCTCAGCTCGCCGGCCACCGCCGCCGCGCCCGCGTCCGTGCCCGCCAGGAACAGCGCTAGCAGCACGGACACGATCGCAATACCGACGGCGCCGAACACCTGCTGGCCGATGTTGAACAGGGTGGTGGCGTTGCCTACCTCCTCGCGATCGACCGCCTGCAGGGCCGCCGTCGACACCGGCATCATGGTGCCGCCGATGCCGAGCCCCTGAACCGTAAGCACGACCCCCAGCCACCACAGACTCGTGTCGGCTCCCACCTGGGTCAGCGCGAGCACCGAGGCGAACATGGCCGCCATGCCGAAGGGCACCACCCGCCCGGCGGGCAGCCGGTCAACGAGGTTGGAGGCGATAGGCATCGTGATGAGCGCCCCCAAACCCGTGGGCGCGATGAAGAAGCCGGCCGCCATGGCACCCAGACCGCGCACCTGCTGGAAGTAGGCGGGCAGGAGCAGCAGGTCCGCCGTGAAGCCGGCCTGGAAGAAGATCGCCAGCGCGATGGCATTGCGATAACCGCGCAGCCGCAGGATCGTCAGATCCAACAACGGGCGCTCGGCATGCAGGCTGCGGCGCACGAAGGCCGCCACCATCACCAGCCCCAGCACCAACGGCACCCACACCACCGGCGCGGTGATGGCCGCACCGCCGCCGGCGTTGGACACACCCCACAGCGTCAGCGCCAGCCCGGGAGACATGAGCACAACACCGGGCACGTCCAGGCGGACGGTGCCGCGATCGTCGTCGCGCGGGAGCAGGAACAGCCCGAGCCCGGCAGCCGCCGCCCCGAAGGGCAGGTTAATGAGGAACACCCAGTGCCAGGAGGCGACCTCCACCAGCCAGCCGCCCAGAATCGGCCCCATCACGGGGGCGATCAACATGGGGATGCCCATCAGGCTCATCATGCGGCCGAGATTGTTCGGGCCGGCGGCGCGAGCGACCAGCGTGGTGCCCACGGGCATGATGCAGCCGCCGCACAGGCCCTGCACCACGCGCATGATGATCAGGAAGGCGAGGCTCGGGGAGAGGGCGCACAGCACGGAGGCGATGGTGAACAGGGTGATCGAGCCGATGTACATCCAGCGGGCGCCGATGCGCTTGAGGCCCCAGTCGGTCAACGGGATGATTGCCGCCACCGCGAGCGCGTAGCCGGTCACGGTCCAGGCCACCGTCGAGTATGCGGGCAGGGCGCCGTCGGGCGCTGCGAAGTGGCGTTGCAGTGCGGGGATGGCGACGTTGATGATGGTGCCGTCCAGGACCGACATGAATGAGCCGATCATGACGACGGCGGCCACCCGGTAGGGGCTGGGCGCCGAACGGGCGGGAGAAGTGGGGATACGGGAGTCCGCAGTCATTGGTGTGCTTTCTTCGAGGAGGAGCGACGAGGCCCGGCCTGCGGCGATCGCGTGCGGTTGCGAGGCGGCGTGAGCGTGCGGCACGGGGCTTCGGGCGAACGCGGCCGGTGCGCGTTGAGGGGCGGTACGCCGTGGGCCGGGGCTGGGCGAACCGTCCCGGCGGTCAATGCCCGTCCGCCCCCGCGGGGCGCCGCTGCGAATTCAGTCGCCCGTAGACGGCGGAGGTGGGACTGTGTACGGAGTCGGCCTCGGTGATCTCGCGGATCGGGCGGGCCGGGGTGCCGAAGACGAGCCAGCCTGCTGGCACGTCGTGAGTGACCAGGCTGCCGGCGCCGACGACGGCGTCGTGTCCGATGGTGACGCCCGGCATGACGGTGACGTTCGCGCCGAGCCAGACGCGGTCCTCGATGACGACGGGGTCGCCGTACTCGGCGCCGCCGGTGTGACCGTCGGGGTAGGTCAGGTGGCGGCGCTCGGAGGCGAGCAGGGGATGGGTGCCGGCGGCGATGGTGACGCCGGGACCAAGCTGGACGTCGTCGCCGATGGTCACGGGCACGTCGTCGAGCAGGGTGAGGTTGAAGTTGGCGAAGAAGCGCGCGCCGATGGTCGTGTGGAAGCCGCAGTTGACGTACAGCGGACCGCGCACGTATGCCTCCGGGCCGAGGCCGGCGAAGAGCTGCGGCAGGATTTCGGCGCGGGCGGGGTCCAGTTCGTCCAGCGCGTTGTAGCGACGGCACAGGTCGTGGGCACGGGCCTTGAGCGTGCGGTAGGGAGGCCAGGCGGCGTCGAACAGCAGGCCGGCGCGGGCGCGGGCGTCCTGATCGTCCATGTCGCACCTCCTCGTCCTGCCTCTGACGGCAAACCGCACATTACCGGGCCCTTCATCCGATTCTCGTCGACTTGAGAACGGCTTTCGCCCGCGCGGGGCAAAAGCCCGGGGCCGCGGCGTTGTCCGCCATCGGGGCGGATTCATACGGTGGTTTCAGTCGGCTCGCAGCGCCGTGACGCGCTGCTACCGCGGGTCGGACCGCCCACGCCAAGCGGGCGCCACGCGCATCAAACATCACCGGACGGGGCCACCGCGGGCTCCGCCGGCCCCACAAAGGACGTGCACACCATGAGCAACCTGCACCAGGCGCAGGATTCCCCCAACATTGACCGCCACTTCGACGCCGTCGTCATCGGCTCCGGCCCTGCCGGCTCGACGGCGGTGCGCGAGCTGACCGCCGCCGGCATGGACGTGCTCCTGCTCGAGGCCGGCCGCGAGCTGACCGAGGAGGACTTCACGCCGCCGGTTTATGGCAAGCCCAAGCCCATGGGCATGGACATCATGACCCGCGCCAAGCGCATGCTCGGTAGCCGCCAGTTCAACCAGGCCCGCCGCTCCTTCTACTCCGACTCCTCCTCCCGGTTCCTGGTGGACGACCTGGCCAACCCCTACACCTACCCTCTCGACGCCCCCTACCTGTGGGTGCGCTCCCGGCTGCTGGGTGGCCGCATGCACGCCTACGGCCGCGTGCTGCAGCGCATGAGCGACGTGGACTTCAAGGCCGCCAGCCTCGACGGCGTCGGCATCGACTGGCCCTTCGAGTATGCGGACCTGGCCCCCTACTACGACCGGGTGGAGGAGCTCGTCGGCGTGTACGGCGACGCCGATCCCGGTGTGGAGCACCCGCCCGCCGGCAGGTACGTGGGCCCCGGGCACCTGAACGAGATGGAGCAGGAGTTCAAGCGGGTCGTGGAATCCCGGTGGCCCGACCGACACGTGATCTCCTGGCGCTTCCAGGCCCCCTTCCTGGACCGCGTCCCCCCGGGCATCCGCGAGGCCCGCAAGACCGGCCGCCTGACCATCCGCACCAACGCCGTGGTCTCCCGCATCACTACCAACGCCCGCACCGGCCTGGCCACCGGCGCCGTCTTCATCGACGCCCGCACCAAGCGCGAGCACCGGGTGACCGGCGACGTGGTCATGCTGTGCGCCTCGGCGATCGAGTCGGTGCGGCTGCTGCTGAACTCCGGGTCGAGTCGTCACCCGGGCGGGCTGGCGAACTCCAACGGGCTGGTGGGGCACTACCTCATGGAGCAGTCCATGACGCTGGGCTTCGGCGACGACGCCCGTCGCCCCGGCTACTTCGGTCCCTCCTCCCAGTGCGAGGAGGACCCCTTCTACGGCAACTCCGGCGGCTTCCTGATCCCCCGCTACCAGAACCTGAACGGGCAGACCGAGGCCTACAAGCGCGGCTACTCCTTCCAAGGACTGGCCGGGCGGGTGCCGGTGCCGGAGGACTCCCCCGCCATGTTCGGCTTCGGCGCCGGCGGGGAGATGCTGCCCCAGTACGGCAACCACGTGGCCCTCTCACGGCATGTGAAGGACAAGTGGGGCATCCCCGCCGCGCACATTGTGTGCCGTCCGGACGACAACGACCGCACCATGGTTGCCGCCGCGGTGCGGGACGTCACCGAGATGATGCAGGCCGGCGGCTACCGGACCAACTTCGTAGCCTCGACCTTCGGAGTGCACTCCAAGCACGTGTGGCCGGACTTCAACCCCGCCCAGCGCGCCATGTTCCGGGTCGGGATCCGCATGAGCCTGATGATGGGGGTCTCCATCCACGAGGCGGGCGGGGCCCGCATGGGCCACGACCCGGCCACCAGCGTGCTCAACGGCGTCGCCCAGTCGTGGGATGTGCCGAACCTGTTCGTCACCGACGCCGCCTCCTTCCCCACCGGCTCCACGGAGGGGCCGGCGCTGACGATCATGGCGGTCACCGCCCGCGCCTGCGATTACATCACCCGTGCACACGCGGCCGGGGAGTTGACCCGCCCCACCCAGGACGTGGTGCTGTAGTCCTGCGGGCACAGGGCATGCGGGGCCGGCCTCGGATTCGGTGCGCCAACAACGGCGGGGCGGGCCGGTTCCGGAGGCGGCGCCCGCGCGGTCCCGCCGCAACCGGTCGCCCCGGCCCGCCGCCCGGCGCCGCTCTGGCCGGAGTGACCTGGGTCCCCCGTAATGCCCGGTGCGGGCAGAAGCGCGCGGCCCCACCGCCACCCCGATCCGGTAACGGTTTTCGTTGAAATACCAACCCCTCCGCCGCCAACCTCCCGGTCGCGGTGGTGCGTGTCACCGCGACCGGGCGACGTTTGCGTGCCGCCCGCGTTGATAACGTGTTGCCACCGGCCACCGCACGGACGCCCATTCGGAAGGCCCGGGAATCCGGGCAATCCAGCTGGGACCGCGCGGCGGACCACACAACACCGATTCAACTCTTCTAAAGGAGCAACACATGTTCTTCAGCGCCATCGACGCCAACACCGCTCGCGCCATCGCCGAGGCCGTCAACGACCGCCTCACCGAGAAGACCACCGACGAGCAGCAGTGACCACTCGCCCCTGACCCGGTCAACGCGCCGCGTCAGTAGCAATCACGAACAATCCCGCCCCCTGCACAACGCAGGACGAGGCCAACGCATTCGGGCCGGAGACAGCGAGGTCTCCGGCCTTTGTCGTGGCCGTGCCACCCCGTGAAGCCGCTCGCCCCCCGCGAGCCCGGCACCCCGAGCCACCCTGATCCCCATCTACAATCCGCGCCGTGCCGAATTCCGCAGACCCATCCCCGTCTTCAGCCGAGCCTTCACCCGCGTCTCCAACTGCGCCGTCGCACCGGCCGGTGGACACCGTCATGCTGTTCCTCGACCTGGTCTACGTGTTCGCCGTGGCCGGCATCAGCGGCCTGCTGCGCGCGGACGGCGCCCTCGGGCTGATTCACGGCGTCATCGTCCTGGCGGTCATCTACTGGCTGTGGTGTATCACCTCCATTCAGGCGAGCATGCGCGACGTCACCACCAACCGCAACCGGCTGGTGGTGCTGGCCCTGGCGCTGGTGACACTCGCCGTCGCCATCACCGTCCCACAGGCCTTCGGGGCTCACGCCCTCGCCTTCGCCGTGGCCTGCTGGGCGGCCCGCGGCGTGCTGCTGGTCGGCATGGTGGGCACTTCCTGGCGGGTGTTCACACCCGACCTGCTGGGGGTCGTGGTGACCGGGCCACTCCTGGTGGCCGGAGCACTGCTCGGCGGCAACGCACAGCTGGGGCTGTGGGCCGCGGCCGCACTGCTGGAGCTGGTCAGCCCGTCATTGCAGCGCCGTCGCATGCGGAACCTGCGCTACGACGCCGAACACGTCGTCGAGCGCTTCGGCCTGCTGGTCATCGTGGCCCTGGGCGAGACCGTGGTGGGCATGGGTGAGCCGCTGAGCGAGGCCGAGACCATCGACTGGCAGCAGGCCGTCGCCGTGCTGGCGGCCTTCGTAATGGTGGGCGGCCTGTGGTGGTCCTACTTCCACCACAGCAGCGGCCTGGTGCTGCGCCTGCTGGAGACCGCGCAAACCCCCTTCGACGTCGTACGCGAGGTGCTCGTCTACGGCCATCTGGTGCTGATCGGGGGCATCATCGCCATTGCCGCCGGCTTCCACAGCGTGCTGGAGGAGCCTGAGGCGCCCATGGGCTGGAAGATGGCGGTGCTGCTGTGCCTGGGGGTGGCCGCGTTCCTGGCGGTGTTCCTGCACGTGCGCGCCCGCGTCTTCTCCCGGCTGTATCGCTCCCGCCTGGCGGGCATGCTGGCGGCGGCACTGCTGGCTCCCCTGGCGGCGACGACGCTGCCCGGCTGGACTGCCCTGGTCGCCGCCGCCGGCATAACGCTGGCAGTGTCTGCCTGGGAGACCCTGTCCCCCACGTCCGCCGGACTGCCCGCCCTTGAGGACTTCCGCTGAGCCGCTCCAAACATGCTCATCACAGCGGACTCCGGCGTACCCGGGCACCTGGGCGGTCCCGTCGTCGAATATGACGCGTACGCGCCGACGACGCCGTCGGCTCCCACGGCTGCTAACGTGCGCTCGGTGGCCTGTCAGCCGTGCCCCGGTACCGTTCCCGGGTGCGCACGGTGAGGACCGGCCCCGTCCACGTCCACTTCGACGACGGGCGTGGACTCCTCCTCCTGAAAGGACCAGCGTGTTCGTCCTAGTCCCCACCACACCACTGGATGCCAACACGATTCGCTTCATTGCGGAGTCGACCAATGCCATGCTGGAGGCGCGGGCCGCAGAGCAGACCGCGCGAGGCGAGCGCGGTACCGGTGTGCGCCGCCATGCCCCGGTCGGCACCCGGCCGACGGCGCTACCGGTGAGCTGAGCGCATCGCCCCCAGTCGTCTGCTACGCCACTTCACCGTTGGGTACGCCAGTTCGAGCTTTACTGAACGGCCCGCAGCCATTCAGTAGACCCCCAAGTGGCGTAGCAGACGGCGGACCCGCGTAGTAGAGCCCCGAAGGAAACCGCATGACCAAGAAGCCGCCCGTGACCATGGGCAAGGAGAGGCTCGCCGCCTTCATGGACGCGGTCCTCGCCATCATCATCACCATCCTCATCCTCGAACTGCCCCAGCCCGAGGTGGTCAGCCCGGAGGGACTGTGGGCGCTGCACGACGAGCTGCTGGCCTACACGGTCTCCTTCGCGTGGTTAGGACTGCTGTGGGCGCGCCTGCACTATGAGTGGGATCCCGCCGTGGTCATCACCCGCAGAACCGTGGGCCTGAGCCTGCTGCTGCTCTTCTTCGCCTCCTTCTTTCCCTACACCACGACGCTGGTGGCGCAGAATCCGGGCAACAGCACCGCGCAGGTCGCCTACGGCCTGGTCTTCCTGCTGACCTCCATCAGCCGTGTGGCGGTGCGCCGCTCGCTGCAAGACGCCGACCAGGGCAATGAGGCATTGGTTCCGCTGCGCCGCGACAGCCGCACGCTGACTCCGGCGGAGTGGGGTCTGCAGGCGTTCGGTCTGGTGCTGGCCGCCGTCTGGGTGCCGCGCGCGATGACCGTGGCGCTCCTGGGCGGCATCTGTGTCAGTCTGATCGCCTATCTGCAGCGCCGCGGGAACTAAGCCCGAATGCGGTGGCCCGCCGCAGCAACCGCTAGCATGACGGCGTGATCGAGGAGGATCGGCGCCGAGTGCACAGCCGCCGACCTTCTGCCGTTAGTCGGCACCGCCGTCCGCGGGACCAGGCAGATCGCAGTGAAGGAGATGCGGTGCACAGCGACTCGCCCGACGATGCAGTACTGGCTCGGGCACTGAGTCTGCTCGCCGCACGGTTTCCCCTCTACGACTGGACCTACAGGGAGGTACCCGGAACCAGCGGCACCGAGGTCGGTTTCGAATGGTTCGGCGGGGACGACGAGGATGTCATGGTCTGTGTCTTCCGCGGTAGCAGCATCGGCGAGCGCTTCCACCGCCACGGGTTCTTCTTCCTCAACTATGCCTATCAGGGGGACTACCAGGCCCTGAGCCACAGGCCCGACAACTTGGTGACCGTGCACGAGGGTGAGATGTACGCGGGCCAGCCCTTCAGCGGCTACGCACTGCACTCCAGTGTGGGGAGGCAGTGCACGATCGTCGGCGTATTGGTGCGTACCCAGACCTTCTACCGCGAGTTTCTCCCACCGGTTATGGCCGACGCCGAACTGCTTGACTTCTACTTGGGCCCGCGCGACGACGCCTTCAGCGACGAATTCAGGCATGTCGCCATACCCGACTCCTCCCCGGTGCGTCGGCTGCTGGAAATCATGGTGGTGGAGTACGCCAACCGCCGTGGTGACTCCCAGCAGGTTCTCAAGCCGCTGGCGCTGGCGCTGGTCGAGCTGGTGGCCCGAGAATGGCGGACGAAGCACACGGCGGAGGTGGGACGAGGCGAAATGTCCGACCACAGCGGGGGAACCGGAGCTATAACTGTAGGTCCCGAGAACACCACAGGCCCAGACAGACCCATCTCCTCCGTCATCATCAAGGCCATATCCCGAGACCTGGGGCGAGTCAGCCTGCGTGCGCTGGCGGACCGTCTGGGCTACCACCCCAACTATCTGAGTACGTTGGTCCGCAAGGAGACAGGAAAGACCTTCTCCCAGCTGGTCCTCCAGCTGCGTATGGAACGCGCTGCTCTCCTGGTGGAGCGGACCACGCTGCCGGTTGAGGAGATCGCCAGGAATGTGGGCTACTCCTCCACGAGCAACTTCTACCGGGCCTACATGGGTTACTTCGGCCATTCCCCTCGGGGGACGAACCACGGCTGACCTCTTGCCTTTGCTCCACTGAGCGCGCTATCTGAGGATCTACCCCAATGGTGCTGAGGAATGGGCGCTGCGCAGGGTGGTGCGGGGATGCCAGGATTCGGTGTGGCCCCGCAATCAGGAGGACACCTTGACCGCACAACCACCAGCCTCGTCCGGCCGAGCCGCCGCGACCGGCCCGAAGACGATGAGCGAGCTCGACAGGCTCGAGGCAGGCCTGGAGTACCGCTATGACGACCCCGAGGTTGCCCGACGCAAGGATGCCGCCTCCGCGGGCTGCCGCAGGCTCAACGACTGCGACCCTCTGGACGCAGTTGCGCGCGAGGCGGCCGCCCGTGATCTCCTCGGCTCCGCCGGGGAAGGACTGGACATCCAGCCCGGCTTCCACTGCGACTACGGGAAGAACATTCACGTCGGCAGGAGCTTCACCGCCAACTACAACGTCACCATTCTTGACGGAGCGCCGGTGCACGTCGGCGACTACTGCATGGTGGGGCCGAACACCATTATCACCACCACCGGTCACCCGCTGAGCGCCGCGGCCCGCAGGGAGCGAAAGGCGATCAGTCGGCCGATCAACATCGGCGACGACGTGTGGCTGGGCGGCAACGTCACCGTCCTGCCGGGCGTGACCATCGGTGACAACGTCGTCGTCGCCGCGGGCGCCGTCGTCACCAAGGACGTCCCCAGCGGAAGCGTCGTCGCCGGGGTACCGGCCAGAATCGTGCGCACCCTCGGCGACGCCTAGCAGCACCCGGACCAACTGAAGGCCTGTCCTGTGCCCGTCGGCAACCGACACCGAGTTCCGGGTGGGGACCGGACGCACGCACGAGGAGAACGACGCTCGCCTCATGCTGCTGCCCCAGGACGTGGCCGACGCCGTCGTGTTCGCATGCAAACAGAGCAAGGACACCAGCCGTGTGATGGAGATGCCCCTGGGCGCAATGTCCGGGAGCTAAGCCGCCCCTCACCAAGGTCGGTCGATGTTACGGTTCCAGCTCCGTGGGCTCCCAGTGCGCTCACTCAGACGAGCAGATCACGCAACAGGACCGCCATGTTCGTGGACAGGTTGGCGTGGTGGTCCGTCACGTACAACACGCCGTCACGCGTCGAGCAGCGCAACTCGAGGACGTAGGAGGCGAACCACTCCAGAGAGATCCATAGGCGACCGTCACGATGCACGGCCTCAGCGAGCATGGAGGTCACTCGTCCGTTCCTCACGCACCCGATGCCGCCGCGCGCGAACTGCAGGCTCTGTCCATCGGACAGCGTCAAGACCGCCACGGCGCCTCCCTCTGACTCCTCCAGCACAGCGTCGAAGGTGGACGCGATGAAGCTCAGGGGAACGTAGACGTACTCCCCGCGCACGAGTGCGTCACCCCCTAGCCCGTGGTACTTGAGCTTCCTCCAGGTGAAAGCCTCCCCGCCGAGATCGACGACGCCTCCACAGACCCAGGCACGACGGCAGCCGTTTGCCACTGCGACCGCGAAGCGGTCTCCGCGCCGCGGACATGAGGGCCCCGTGTCCTGGATGAATCCGTTCTCATGGCGACGTACACCCGAGAATAAGTAGTCCCATACGAGCTCGGCATCATCGAAGGTCTGGCCGTGATCGCGGTTGCGCACATCCCGGAACACCAGGTCCGCATGTCCGCCCCGATAGAAGGCGAAGTTGTCGTCCCCTCGGATGGAGATCGCGGGTGGCTCGGTGATCCCATTGACAGCAAGCCAGTACTCGCGGTTGCGACGGACCACTTCCTGAACTGGCATCCCCGCATCCTTCGGCGGCCCGTCGAGGTCCAGCCGAGACTGCCAGATGGCTAGCGGACCGGCCCGGTTCAGAGGGCGTCCGTCGGCATCGAAGAGAAGGTTGGGTTTGGCCGGGCCACCGGAACCGGCCGCCCCCGCCAGCACGTCCCCGAAGTAGCGGGCGAACTGGGAGGTCATGAGGTTCCCCATGGACATTCCCTGCATGAACACCCGGCTCCGGTCGATGGAGTATTCCTGGCAGCACTGCTCAATGAGACCGAGAATGAAGCGCAGATCATGGTTGTCCTTCGGATTGGCGGGAGGAGTGTTCAAGTACATGCCCTCAGCATCCGGACGGGTGAAAGCCTCGACGTCCTCCGCAGCGACGTCCACGGTCCAGAAGTTACGGGTTCCAGCGCTCGGGAACGCCACGATGAAGCCCTCCCGGTCGGCCACGTTGGTCCATGAGGTGTACACGGCCTGCGCCCACCCGGTCATCATGCCGCCGTGCAGGGAAACGACGAGTGGCACGGGAACCGTCGGGTCGTAGGACTCGGGCGCATAGAGGTACCAGTGGTCGACGACGCCGTCAGCGATCTCTCCGGAGCATTCAGCCAGTCGGGGAGGGAAGGGCTGGGAGTTGTTGCCGTTCTCATTTACGACGATGCTGGAGTTCTTCAGAGAATTTGGGAGATAGTCCCGGTTGTCGTCATCCGGGATGCCCGGGCGAATGAATGCCGATTTTCCTGTCATGTGAAACACCTTTCGCTGTGCGGGTTGTGGGCCTCCTGATGCCTCAACGGCATGCATCCTCAAGATCGAAGAATTCAAGGGCCTCTCGGATGGCGCGGTCCCAGAAGTCCCACTCGTGTCCGTACCCTTCGGTGATGACGAACTCTGCCTCAAGACCGATCTCCTCGGCGTGCTTCTTGAAGGTCATCAGATCAGGGACTATGTAGTCGTCATCGCCGCCAGTGTGGAAGCGCAGCCGCGGCAGCGCCCCGCTGGCGGCCTTCTCGTCGATGATCCGCCAAACGTTCTCCTCCGATGCCTTGAAAGCCTCCAAGCCACCAGCGTTATCGGCCATGCCCGCCAGACGTCGCGCGAAGATGTCATCCGAGGCGAGGTACTCCTCGGTGAGGAGATCGAAGTTCTTCGGCGTGGCGGACAGTACCACCGCCGCGGTGAAGAGTTCCGGGTGGTTGACCGCGAATTTGATGGTGGCTCGCCCGCCCATAGACAAGCCCGCGATGAAGTTGTCCTCCCGCCTGCGTGAGACCGGGAACCAGTTCCAGACCAACGGCATGAGCTCCTTGATGACGTAGTCGTATGCCTCGTATCCCAGCATCGCACTACTCCAGTTGGAGAAGTTCGAGTTCTGCCCGCTCGGCATGACCACCGCAATGCCCTTTTCGACGGCGTAGCGCTCGATATTGGTCTTGCGCACCCAGTCGCTGTGGTCGCCGAAGGTACCGTGCAGGAGCCACAGAACCTTAAGGTCTCGGGTCCGCTCGTAGTAGTCGGCCGACTCCTCGGCCTGCGGCCGGTCCGGAAGGATCATTGTGAACTCTTGATTCGCGCGCAGGTACCTGCTCTCGAAGTTCATGGTCAGCAACGCCATAGCTTCTCCTCGTGTCATCGAATCCGGCACGGCATCCCCGCCACACCGATGGTGCGCAGCAACTATCCGCCTCTCACGGTGCCTGCGTGAGCCGCCATCCGGCGGCGAAATGCCGGATGATCGCGCCGCGATGGCGGCTCAAACGCGACGCGCGTCCTGATTGACTCGGCACATGACGCGGATCGCAGCGCGGCGTACACCGGCCGCCTGCGCCACGCGCCTGAGCATTTCCCGTCCGTACCAGAGCGCCTCCGGGGGAGGCATCGAGGTCACGTATGTCCGCAGTCAACAACCAACGCATCTGGTCGACTGGATTCACCATCATCTTCGTCATCAATGTCATCATCAACTTCGCGCAGTACATGATGATCACACTCGTGCCTAAGTTCGCGCAGTACCTGGGCGCCTCGGCCGTGGTCATCGGCGTGGTCACCGGGACCTTCGCGATCACGGCGCTGGCGGTTCGCCCCCTGGTCGGGCCTGCCACCCTGCGCCTTCGCAGCCAGTGGCTGCTTGCAGGCACGCTTCTGATTCTGATGACCGCCTTCATCCTCTACTCCTCGGCAAACAGTGTCACGGGCCTGTTCGTGGCACGTCTCTTACACGGAACGGGAATGGGATTCCTGGCCCCGGTAACCCTGTCGCTCGCCAGCCAGGCTCTCCCGGCGGAGCGCATGGCGCAGGGCATTGGGGT
This sequence comes from Actinomyces glycerinitolerans, assembly GCF_900098745.1. Classification (GTDB taxonomy): domain Bacteria; phylum Actinomycetota; class Actinomycetes; order Actinomycetales; family Actinomycetaceae; genus Actinomyces; species Actinomyces glycerinitolerans. The sequence goes on along the minus strand of NZ_FQTT01000009.1, from coordinate 430,593 downwards.
CTTCTCCCTGGGCCAAGCGGTGGCCACGGCCATCGGCCCGTCAACGGGGCTCTGGCTCCTGGGCGTAATCGGCTACCGGGGAACCTTCCTGACCTCTGGCGCTCTAATCGTGATCGCCTTCCTGATGACCTGGGCGCTCTCCCCCGCTCCTCCGCCAGCGCGCGCCGGCAGCACGTCCTTCTCCTGGAGATCCGTCATCGCACCCGAGGCGGTGGTCCCGGCCATCGTCATCTTCTTCCTCGCCGGCGCATACTCGGGCATCAACGCCTTCATCGTTCTGCTCGGCGAGTCCGTCGGAGTCGCCGATATAGGCACGTTCTTCACCGCCTACGCCCTGACAATCGTGATCTCGCGCCCCTTGGCGGGAGGTATCTCGGACCGACACGGGCTGGCTGTCGTCATCGTGCCGGGCATGGTGGTCTTCGGTCTCGCATTCGTCGTCATCAGCCAGGCGCATTCCTTGGCCATGTTTCTTGTGGCCGGAGTGTTCTCGGCCCTGGGTTACGGCATCTGCCAGCCCGCAGTCCAGACATGGTGTCTGATTAGCGTTGAGCCAACGCGAAGGGGCATCGCAAGCAACACCAACTACATCGGCGTCGACCTCGCCTATCTCGTGATGCCAGTCGTTGCCGGTGCAATTGTCTCCCGGCTCCGTGACGCAGGTGCCTCGGTGGCGTCCGCGTATCAGATCATGTATCTCTCCCTAATCGTCCCCGTGGCCATCGGTATGGTCGTATTCCTCGCCTATGGCCGGCGCAGTCTATCCCATCAGACCAACAACCCGAATGATCGGAGTTCATCATGAAGCCCGTCGTCAACCAGGCCATGCTTATCACCTACGCGGACTCTTTGGGGGGCAACCTGATGCGCCTGCGTGCCGCCCTGGACACTCACCTACCCGGAGCGTTCGGGGGGCTCCACATCCTGCCCTTCTTCCGCTCCTCGGGGGACCGCGGTTTCGCGGTCATCGATTACGACGACGTCGACCCCGCCTTCGGCGACTGGTCAGACATCGACGCCCTCGGCAAGGACTACTTCCTCATGGCTGACTTCATGCTCAACCATGCCTCGATCCGCTCCCGGGAGTTCCTCGACTACATGGCACGCGGAGACGATTCCACCTACCGATCGATGTTCATCGACTGGGACGAGTTCTGGCCCGAGGGGGAGCCCTCGGACGAGGACATGGAGCTTCTTTACCGACGCAAGCCGGGTGGCCCGGTCAAGGAGTTCACGCGAGCGGACGGGAGGAGCGTGCGGATCTGGAACACCTTCTTCGACGAGCAGGTTGACATCGACCCCTACGACCCCGCCACCCAGGCGTACTACGAGCGCAACCTCAGCCGGCTGGCCCAGCACGTGGCGGCCATCCGGTTCGACGCCTTCGCCTATGCCACTAAACGCCCCGGCACCAGCTGCTTCTTCGTCGAGCCCGATGTCTGGGAAGTCCTCGAAATCGGTCTGAAGCCCCTGAAGCCGTACGGCACCGTCATGCTCCCTGAGATTCATGAGAATTACCGCACGCAGATGAAGATGTCCCGCAAGGGGCACTGGGTCTACGACTTCGCCCTGCCCATGCTTACTCTGCATGCTCTGTTCACCGGGCGCACCGATCGCCTCGCGCACTGGCTCGAAGTCTGTCCCCGCCGCCAGTTCACCACTCTGGACACACACGACGGAATCGGCGTGGTAGACGTCGCCGGCCTGCTCAGTGACGAGGAGATCGACCTGGTCTCACAGCGGGTCGACGCCAACACGGCAAACCTCAAGGGGCACGGTCCCGCTCTCCCGGCGATACACCGGGACGGGAAGAAGGTCCGCTACCAGTTGATGACAACCTACTACTCGGCTCTGGGGGAGGACGACGCCGCTTTTCTCCTCGCCCGTGTCTTCCAACTCTTCGTTCCCGGGATCCCACAGCTGTACTACGTCGGGGCACTCTTCGGCGCAAACGACATCGCGGCGCTGGACCGGGTCGGTGATCCCCGCGCCGCCAACCGACACGACTACTCGGAGGCGGAGATCGCGCAGGCAGTCGCCCGCCCTGCGGTGCAGACGCTCCTGGCCGCTCTGCGCCTGCGCAACACCTTCCCAGCTTTCAACGGTCATTGCTGCGTCTCGGAGCAGGGTCAGGGGCGCATCAGCGTCACATGGGATGACGGAGCCTGCGCGGTACTACTGGAGGCGGACTTCTCCGACCACTCCTTCGTCATCAAGGCACGGCGGCGGCACGAGCCCTGGCGCCAGGTACTAGTGTCCTGATACCTCACCGACGGGGACGGCCGACGGCGCGCCCGGGAGGCCCCGGCTCAGGACCCCGCCTGATTTCCGCTCCTCGCCCAGGGGTCCAGTTCCGTGCCGAAGACGGCGAAGCGCTGGGCCACGCATCCCAGCCACAGGTAGAACAGATGACGAGAGTTACTCAGGTCGAGGTCAAAGGTGTCCTGAAGGCGATCGACGCGCTTCTGCACGGTGGAGTGGTGCAGGCCCAGCTCGACGCAGGCGCCCCGCACGGACTTGGCCCTGGTCAGGGCGGTCACGGTCTCCTCGAGCCACGGGATCTGCTCAGCGGTGATGAGCTGCACCGTGGGATCGGTCATGACGTCCTCCGGCATGGCATGGAGGAACAGGGGGGCGATCACCTTGAAGCGGTCCCATTCCAACAGCTTGCCGAAGGGGGCCATACGGAGCACCGTTCGCGCTCGGCTCCACGACTCCATGATATCCGTCGGCGCCACCGCCGGGCCGGCCCCACCTCGGTGACCGGGGAATTCCGAGTCCAACCTGATCGAGGCGGGCTGAATGACGGCATACACCCGGACGGCACCGATATCGGTCGTGGCACTCAACTGATCGGCTCCGGATATCTTCGTGGTCGCCAAGACCCGATATGTCCGGTTGGCATCCAGCCGCAGTGAGCTAATGAGCTGGACCCGCCGGTCGGCGGCTACCGGGTCATTGAGGAGGATGGACCAAGCCTGGGCGGGGCTGGGGGCGAATGAGTCCATGCGGTCGCGCCAGCGACTCACCCCCTGAACCAGGCGTTCAAGTACCAGGCGATCAGTGGTGCTGGGGTCGGGATTCTCCACCCAAATTCGGCTTCCGGTGTCCGGCGAGACGCACGCCGTCGGCCAACCGGACTCGGGACCAGTCGACCTGCTGGGCAGACGACGCCCCGCGGGGTCGACGCGGATGTCGATCCCGCGGTCCTGCAGGCTCATCCCCGTCACCGACCCGGTCAGTGCGGCACCCCCGCGCAAGTACGCCTCCGGCCCGGCACCGCTGCCATCCAGACTGTCGAAATAATCCAGAACACGCAGTGCCACGCCGGCCTCGGTATCCCGGGCGGCAAGCCTGGACAGAAGGTCCCTCACCCAACCACCTTATCCTGGGGCCCGTAGCCGAATATCCGCCCCAGCCAGCTGTTACGGGACTCCAACGCCGCCCGTCCCACCGAGGTGTGGAAATGGTTCTCGAAGCCGTGGTAGCCGCCGTCCCACACGTGCAGCTCGGCGGAGCCACCTGCCCGCCAGATGCGGGCTGCATAGTCGATGACCTCGGAGCGGAAGGTCTCGGCCGAGCCCACCTCCAACAGGGCAGGCGGCAACCCCGCCAGGTCCTTCACCCGGCCGGGAGTGTTGAACCTGACCTCCCCTGGGTCCGTACCGGCCAGGACCATCGACCAGGCCCTCCGGTTCTCCTCCGCGGACCACGGTCCCGTCAGGGGCTCCTGCCGAACGGAGTCACCGTCTGCGTCGGGGTCGAGCATCGGCGCCATAAGCAACTGACCAGCGAGCGGAGGGCCTGAGTGTTCTCTGGCGAGCAGGGCGGTGCCGGCAGCCAGCCCGCCGCCGGCGCTCATGCCGGCCACGACGATCGCCTCGGGGTTGATCCCCAGCGCCTGGGCGTGCTCGACCACGTAGCACAGGGCGGTGTAGCAGTCCTCTACCAGAGTGGGGGCGGTGAACTCCGGCGCCAACCGGTAGTCGACACTGAAGACGCTGGCCCCGAAGTCGTCAATCCAGCCCTCAAAGTCCGTCACGCCGTCCCAGGGCGTACCCACCATCATCCCGCCGCCGTGAATGTAGAACACGCACGGGCGCAGATCCCTGGCCCCCGCGGCGTGGGTGTGTACCAGGCCGATTGGGTATCCGTCAGCCGCGGGGACCGTGAGATCCTCGACCACGTAGCCCCTGGCCTCGTAGCCCTCGCGGATCTCCTCGGAGAAACCGCGGATATCGGTCCTCATAGCCTCTAGGGCGTCCGCGTCGAAGGGCATGGGTACAAAGCCTCGCACGGCCAGGGCGCCGGCCAACTCGGCGTCATAGGCGGGACGCAGCGGAACCTGACGGCAAAACAACTCACCCATGGTTCAACCCTTCACCGAGCCCTGCAGCAGCGCTTGCTTGAACTGACGCTGGAAGACGATGAATACCAGGAGCGTGGGGATCATCATCAGCAGTGCCGCGGCGCACAGCATGACGACGTCTGTGGCATAGGCCCCTTGAAAGCCAGCGAGTGCACCCCCAACAGTTCGCTGAGACGGATCGTCGATCATCACCACGGTGAGCATGAAATGGTTCCAAGTCCACAGGAAGCTCATAACCATCAGGGTGGACAACGAGGCCTTGGCGATCGGCAGCTGGATGCTGACGAACGTGCGGACTGGTCCAGCGCCGTCGACCTGTGCAGACTCCTCGAGCGCCCCAGGGACGCCGAGGAAATGCGTCCGCATCCAGAACACGCCGAAGGGCATCTGCATGGCCACCAGCGGCAGCGCCACGCTCCACACGGTATTGGTCAGATTAAGGTCCCGCATGGTGATGTAGAGCGGCGTCACAAGGCTCTCCGTGGGCAGGGTCAGGCCCGCGAGGAAGACCAGGAAGAAGATCGCGGATCCGGGCACCTTCAGCCAGGTAAGGGCGTAGGCCGCCATGGTCGACAAGAGTAGGACCAGGGGCACCACAATGATGACGAGCCGAGCGCTGGAGAGCATGAGTGTCGGAAACTTGGCCAGTTCGAAGGCGGTGGCGAAGTTTTCCCAGTGCAGAGCGCCCGTGAAGGAGATCCCGGCGGGCAACGTCCCCGGTTGCGCCAAAGCTACAGACAGCAGCGCGACGAAGGGCATGAGAGTGTAGATGGCCAGGGCAATGAGAAGGGCAGAACCTGAGAACCGCTCACGGCGTGAAATGCGCATGGTTACGTCAATCCTTCGAGCTGAGCTTCTGTAGCGGAATGATGACGAGCAGGACCACGGCCATGAGGACGATTCCCATGGCGGCGGCGGCACCGACCTTCTGCTGGCTGAAGGCAAGGAAGTAGACCTCGACGCCTGGCACCATGGTGGCCCGCGCCGGACCGCCCTGAGTGGTCATGTAGACGATGTCGAAGCTGGCGAGCGCGGCAATGATGGTCATGGTGGCGCACACGACGATCTCCCTGCGCAGGCCCGGAAGCGTCACCGCACGGAACTCCTGCCACGCGTTGGCACCGTCCAGACGGGCGGCCTCGTAGAGTCCCTGGTCGATCTTGGTGATGCCGGAGGACAGCATCATTGTCGTGATACCCAGCAGGGCCCAAGTCCCGATGAACCCGATTGCAACCAGGGCAGTCTTTGTATCGCCCAACCAGGCCCTGGTGATGCCACTGAGTCCGACGGCGTCGAGGATCTGGTTGACCAGCCCCTCGCGCGAGTAGATCCAGCTCCAGCCAATGGCGGAGGCGGCCATGGGGATAACTTGAGGGAGGAACAGTACGGTTCGTACCAAATCGCCGCCCCGTCGACGGGCGACGTGCCCGGTCAGCGCCGCCGCTGCCAACGCAAGGACCAAGGTTCCGCCGGTGAAGAACACCATCAACTCGAAGGAGTGCAGCAGCGTCACGAGCTTGGACGCGTTAGTGAAGATGTCGACGTAGTTCTTCGTCCCCACAAAGGTGGCCTCCCCAACCCCGTTCCAGTCGTAGAAGGAGTATTGGATGGCACGCACGAAGGACCCCAGGATGAGCCACCCGTACAGGCCCGCCGCCGGAGCGAGGAAGGCGAGGGCAATGAGAGTTCGTTTCCAAGACCGGGGTCGGCGCGCCCGGGTGGCTGCCTGTGCCATCAGCCGTTCAACTCCTGCTCGTACCCGTCCTGGATGGCCTGGGCGAACTCTTCGGGCGTGGTCTTTCCGAGCAGAAGAGCCTGGCACTCGGGGGTCATGACACCCATGCCGATTCCCGGAGTTGCATTGGCGATGAAGTCCACCGCCCCTCCGGATTCGAGAACGGTGTTGAATGCCTGGGTGGTCTCCTGGACCAGCTGAACATCACTCGTGGGTACGGGCAGGTCGGTGGGGCCGCCCGGGGAGCAGCCGATCGCGTCGACAACCATCTGACGCGCTGACTCATCGGTGTGAATCCAGTTGAGGAAGTATGCCGTGACGTCCTTGTTCGCAGCGGTGGCAGGAATGACGTAGTTGGCGGGAGACGCCATCGCCTTGAGATCGGCACCCGCCTGGGCTCCTGGAAAGAGGAAGAAGCCGACCTTGTCCCCCATGACCGAGGCGAGTCGCTGGGCCTCCCAGTCGCCGTTGGGGACGAAGAGCGCATCGCCGGCCTGGAAGTCGGCCATTGAGGTGGAGTAGTCGACCGAAACGGCGTCGGAGGGAATGACCCCGTTGCCGACCCATTCCTGGATCTTCGTGGCGGCTTCAATCATCGCGGGCTGGACAAAGGTGGCCCCGGACTTCTGGAAGATCCAGTCGTTGATCTCTTGCGAGTCGCCGTAGGCGTTCTGGAGCATCTGGAGGAGGTAGGGGGTCCCCACGTCCTTTCCGGCCATGGCGATGGCCTTCTTGCCCGCGGCTACCGCGGCGGCGCAGGCGGCGTCGAACTCGTCCACAGTGGCGGGCGGCATCGTAACGCCCAATTCGGAGGCGAGCTCCTTGTTGTAGAAGATACCGGTGACGTTGTAGCCGATTCCTACCGCGTAGAGGGAGCCGATGCCCCGCTGACCGCTGTCGTCCATTCGCGCGATCGCGAGCAGCGGCTGGGACCAGGAGTCCCAGCCGTAGGCCTCCGCATAGGGATCCATGTTGGTAACAATCTTATCCTTCGCCGCGGCGCTCAGCGCCGGCATGAAACACAACTCGGGAGGATCGTTGCGGGTGAGGATGCGGGATATGTTCTGTGCCAGTGTAGCATTCGCCTCAGCAGTGATCTCGAAGGTCACCGTATTGTGCTGAGCGGTGAAAGCCTCGCCGAGAGCCGTCACCGCGTCAGCGGCCTCGGTGCTGGTCATGATGCGAATCTTCACGGGCTCGGTAGGCAAGGTCGTGGAGACGGCCTCGGGCGCCGACCCTTCGGCGGAGGCTCCGCCGGATCCCGGCGCCGAGCATGCGGCGGTTGCGGCCGCAACCAGCGCCACGGCACTGGTACCCAGCATGCGACGGCGATTCATAAGAGGAAGGTGCTTCGCACTCACGTCTGACTCCTTCGGTCGTCGTTGACAGGATGATCATCTTCCGGAGCGACCTGCGCGGCCGCCGCCATGTGGTCTCCGTTTCGGGGCCTCCCACCGCCGAATGGCGGTGGGGCGTCCCGAGGGTGCCGCGGCCCTCGCCGAGGTCGGCCGCATTCACCGGAGTCCGTCACAGTTGTCCCCGCCAGGCACAAATCACGACTGAAGGCCACTACCTAATCTACCGAGAAGCTGGTAGAAGACCTCTGTGAAGACCGTACGCATACTCATGCGCAGCCTGCGCGAGTACAGGAAGGCATCGTTGCAGGCGCCACTGTTCATGGTGGGCGAGGCCGGACTCGAGTGCATCCTGCCCCTGATGATGGCCGAGCTGATCGACACCCTCACCGGCAACTCCATGGGCCCGATCCTGAGGATCGGCCTGGCCCTCGTCGTGATGGCGATGATCTCGCTCGCCTGCGGCGTCCTGTCCGGCGTGCGCGCCGCCACCGCCGCCGCCGGCCTGGCCCGCAACCTGCGCCAGGACCTGTTCTACCGGGTGCAGGAGTTCTCCTTCGCGGACATCGATCGCTTCTCGACGTCGTCACTGGTCACCCGCATGACCACCGACGTCACCAACGTGCAGAACGCCTACCAGATGATCATCCGGGTGGCCGTGCGCGTGCCCCTGATGGTGATCTTCTCCATCATCATGGCGCTGACGATCAATGCGCGCCTGGCACTGATCTTCATCATCATGCTGCCCTTCCTCGGAGGCGCCCTGGTTGGCCTCGCCGCCTACGTGTTCCCGATCTTCCAGCGCATCTTCAAGAAGTACGACGCCCTGAACAACTCCGTGCAGGAGAACCTCTCCGCGATCCGGGTGGTGAAGTCCTTCGTCACCGAGGAGCACGAGAAGACGAAATTCCGCGCCGCCTCCCAGGAGGTCCGCAAGGACTTCACCTACGCCGAGAAGATACTGGCGCTCAACGGCCCGATCATGGTCTTCTTCATCTACGTGGCACTGATGCTGGTCAACTACCTGGGCGCCCGGGTGGTCGTGGCCAGCGGCGCGACCGAGCTGACCACCGGCGAGTTCTCCTCCCTGATGACCTACGGCGTGCAGATCCTGGCATCAATGATGATGCTCGCGTTCATCTTCGTAATGGTGTCGATGTCGGTGGAGTCCGCCAACCGCATCGCCGAGGTCATCGAGCACCGCCCCACCCTCACCTCCCCCACGGGCGGCCTGAAGGAGGTTCCCGACGGCGAGGTCCGCTTCGAGGGGGTCTCCTTCCGCTACACCGCCGACGCCGAGGCCGACGTCCTGCACGGCATCGACCTGACGATCCCGTCGGGCTCCACCCTCGGAATCGTGGGCGGCACCGGCTCGGCCAAGACCACGCTCATCCAACTAATCTCCCGCCTGTACGACGCCACCTCCGGGCGGGTGAGCGTGGGCGGCGTCGACGTGCGCGAATACGACCTGGAGAGCCTGCGCGACGCGGTCGCCGTCGTGCTGCAGAAGAACGTCTTGTTCGCCGGCACCATCAAGGAGAACCTGCGCTGGGGCGATCCCGACGCCACCGACGCGGAACTCATCCACGCCTGCGAGCTGGCCCAGGCCGACGAGTTCGTGCGTCAGTTCCCCGACGGATACGACACTCGCATCGAGCAGGGAGGCACCAACGTCTCCGGCGGGCAGAAGCAGCGGCTGTGCATCGCCCGCGCCCTGCTGAAGAAGCCGCAGATCCTGATCCTGGACGACTCGACCTCCGCCGTCGACACCCGCACCGACGCCCTCATCCGTCGCGCCTTCGCCGAGGAGATCCCGGACACCACGAAGATCATCATCGCCCAGCGCCTGAGTTCCGTGGAGCACGCCGACCAGATCATCGTCCTCGACGACGGCCGCATCCTGGAGCGCGGCACGCATGCGGAGCTGATGGCCCTGGGCGGCGAGTACCAGCAGATCTACGAATCCCAGAACCGCACCAGCCAGACGCAGGAGGTGGCGTGACCGTGGCGCGCACCCGCAATCAGCAGCCCCGGGACCTGCGTCCCGACGCCGACCAGCCGGACCCGCACGACCTGCCGCATATCGAACACCCGGCCCGCCGGCTGCTGGCCTATGTCTTCCACTACTACCCGTGGCAGTTGATCGTCGTCGCCGTCAGCATCGTGATCGCCTCGGTGGCCTCCACCGTCGCCTCGATCTTCATGCAGCGGGTGGTCGACGAGGTGATCACCCCCGGGCTGAGCACGGGCCTGGACGCCGTAATGCCCACGCTGGTGCGGATCATCACCGCCATGGGCGTGGTCTACGCGCTCGGCGTGCTCACCAACTTCCTGTACTCGCGGATCATGGCGGTGGTCACGCAGGGCTCGCTCAAGCACATGCGTGACGACATGTTCGACCGCATGCAGTCCCTGCCGATCAAGTACTTCGACACCCACGCCCACGGCGCGATCATGTCGACCTACACCAATGACACCGACGCGGTGCGCCAGCTGATCGGCCAGTCGGTGCCCACCCTGATCCAGTCCGCCCTGACCCTCGCCGCCATGCTGGCGATGATGCTCTACTACAGCCTGTGGCTGACGATCCTGGTACTGGTAGTTGCCGCGATCATGGTCGGCGCCACCCGCAACCTGGGTGGGAACTCGTCGCGCTACATGGTCGCCCAGCAGCAGTCGCTGGCCACCGAGGAGGGCTTCGTCGAGGAGATCATGGGCGGGCAGAAGGTGGTCCAGGTCTTCAACCACGAGGAGGCCGCCAAGGCCGACTTCGACGCCCTTAACCGGCAGCTGTTCGCCGACTCGGAGAAGGCCAACCAGTACGGCAACATCCTCGGGCCCGTCATGGGCAACCTCGGCAACCTGCTGTATGTGCTGATCGCCATGGTGGGTGGCCTGCTCATTCAGCTGCAGGTGACCAACATCGGCTTCGCCGGCATGGGCACCATCACCGTCGGCATCATCGTCTCCTACCTGACGATGGTGCGGCAGCTGTCCCAGACCATCAACCAGGCCTCCCAGCAGGTGGCGCTGATCGCCATGGGCCTGGCCGGCGCCGGCCGGGTCTTCGCCCTGATCGACGAGCAGCCCGAGCAGGACGGCGGTTATGTGGGTCTGGTCGACGCCGTCGAGACGGCCGACGGCGGCGTTCAGCCCGCGGACCACAAGACCGACGTGTGGGCCTGGCGCCACCCCCACCAGGCAGACGGCACCGTCACCTACACGCGGCTGCGCGGCGAGATCGTCATGAAGCACGTCGACTTCTCCTACGACGGCGTCAAGGAGGTTCTCCACGACGTCTCCCTGTGGGCCGAGCCGGGGCAGAAGATCGCCTTCGTGGGCGCCACCGGCGCCGGGAAGACCACGATCACCAACCTGATCAACCGCTTCTACGACATCGACGACGGCAAGATCCGCTACGACGGCATCAACATCAACAAGATCGCCAAGGCGGACCTGCGCCGCTCACTGGGCGTGGTGCTGCAGGACGTGCGCCTGTTCACCGGCACGGTCATGGACAACATCCGCTACGGGCGCCTGGACGCCACCGATGAGGAGTGCATCGAGGCGGCGAAGCTGGCGAATGCCGACGGCTTCATCCGGCGCCTGCCGCACGGGTATCAGACGGTGATCTCGGGCGACAGCTCGAGTCTGTCCCAGGGGCAGGCGCAGCTGCTGTCGATCGCGCGCGCCGCCGTCGCCGACCCACCGGTGATGATCCTGGACGAGGCGACCAGCTCCATCGACACCCGCACCGAGGCGCTGGTGCAGGCCGGCATGGACAACCTCATGCGGGGGCGGACGGTGTTCGTGATCGCCCACCGGCTGTCCACGGTGCGCAACTCGGACGCGATCATGGTGCTGGACCACGGCCGCATCATCGAGCGCGGCAGCCACGAACAGCTGATCGAGCAGCGCGGCACCTACTACCAGCTCTACACCGGCGCCTTCGAACTGGAGTGATCCCGCTTCCCCGTCGCCGAGGTCGGTAGATCTTACGTACCGAGGTCGGTAGATATGGTTACGGGGATGAGCCATATCGACCAAAACCGGCGCTTCCGGTTTGGGGGTGTGGGGACGGAATCATGCGGAAAACACGTCAGGCGGTGAACGGGGCATTCGGCTCTCATGTGCGCCGACCCCCGCGGCGCACATGGGAGACAACCAGCCTCCTTAGGCCCAAAACCAAGAACGTTGAAATACCAGGCAAAACTCGCTGTCCGGTCAGAGCGACAAGCTGACTGAGCGTGCGCCGCTCCCGGGAGTACCCGCTCGACCGGATCCTTACCACCCACCAACCGCCCAACGCCAACACCACCCACACCCGCCCACCCACACCCACAAACCGGAAGAGCCTATTCAGCCCTTCCGGTTTGTGGGTGTGGTGATTGTGCCAGGGTGGGTGTCTGCTGCGCCGGTTGGACGTTAACAACGCTACTTAACCGTCTGCTGTATACCTCAGTGCCCTTCAACAGACCGTTAAGTAGCGTTGTTAACCCCGAAGTGGCGTTGCAGATGACCCCCGACGACCGTGCTGCCTGCGGCAAGAGCGTCCTCGCCGGCCCAAGGACGACCCCGCCGCCCGACGACGACCTCATCGCCCCGACCACCAAGCCACACCGCGCAACCCGAGCTGGAAACACCACGCCCTCGAACCGGAAGAGCCCATTTTCACCGCCCCATTCGCCAGAGCAGCCGTCCTTTTCAATCGATCTCAGCACGTAACTTCAACCGATCTCGGCGAGAGGGGGCGGGGCCGACGGCGGCGTCAATGCTGCCAACCGGCGCCCGCCCCTCTCACCGAGGCGACGCCCGCACTTGTCGGGGCCGTCCGTCACAGGCTCTCGAGGATGCTCTTCCCGAGGGTCAGGTGGCGGTCGAGCTGCTCGTCGGCGTCGTTGAGGTAGAAGGCGTGGCCCTCATACTCGGAGATGAAGGCGCCCTGGAAGCCGCCGTCGGCCAGGATGGACAGCGCCTTCTCATACGGGATCGTCGGCTCGAAGACCTTGCCATCCGCGTCGAGTTCCAGGTGGTAGAACTTGCCGTGCACGTACTTCACGTAGGGCACCATCGCGGCGAAGGAGTCGAGTTCCGCCGGCGCGAAGGACAGGTAGCCGAACCATTCGGAGATGGCGACCTTCTCCCCCTCGCCGCCGCCCATGTTCTTGGCGACGTGCTCCTGCATCTCCTCCTCGGTCATGCCGTTGTGGCGGTTGGCGATGATCCAGTCGAGGGTCTCCCGCTTGGCGCCCAGGCCCACGTAGCGGTTGATGGCGATCTCGGTGGGCCGCTCAATGAACATGCCGAAGTCGGGCACCAGCCCGAAGGACTCGAGCCGGTTCTTCTCGATCGTCTCCATGAATCCGCGGGTGGTGGCGTCGGCCGGCGTGTGCGGAGCGTGGATCTCGAAGCCGATCTGCACGCCGTAGCGCTCGGCCAGGTCGTTGACGGCGGGGGCGAGCTCCGGCTCGAAGCCGGTGGCGCGCAGATACTTCGCGCCGAGGCTGCGGGCGGTCATGATGTCCAGGCGGATGTCGGAGAGGATGTCCTCCCGGCTCATCTGGTAGCCCGTGATGCGCCCCAGGTCCACGTAACCGCCGTAGGAGAAGACCTCCACACCGTGCTTCGCGCCGGCGGCCAGCACCGCGTCGATCTCCTCGGGCCGCGGGGTGGGGTACTGCTGGAAGGTCTGGGCGCCGACCAGCTCCACCTTGCTGACGCCCTTGGCGGCGACGTGCTCGAAGATCGTGTCAATGCTCCAGTCGTCGTTCTCAATGAACTCCTGGGTGTAGCTGTAGCAGGAAATGCCCTGTTCAATGCCGTTGATCGTTGCCATGGTGGTCTTGCTCCTCAGTTCTCAGAGTTCTCGGCCACGGTGAGGGTGGCTGATGCGGAGGCGTCGAACATTCCGTAGACGCCGGGGGCGAACTGCATGTAGACGACGCGCGCCTCGCACACGAAGTCGACGTCGTGCGGCCCGGCCGCCAGCGGCTCGCCGGTCACGTGCAGGCGGATCGGGGTCTTGACGCCCCAGTACTCGGTGAAGGCCAGCGGCACCTGCTTAAGGCGCAGGAACTTGCCGTTGATCTCCACCAGGATGCGGTCGTCGTCGACCCGCTCGCCGTCGATGCTCAGTTCCATCCGCTCGACGGCGGAGATCGGGGTGCCGCGGTAGTAGTTGAGGCCGACGTCGAGGACGTAGCTGTCGGAGTCGTTGGCGAGCCGGCGCAGCACCTGCTCGTCGAAGCCGAGCTTCATGAATTTGGTGGGCATGGGTGATTCCTTCGGTTGGTTCGAGTTTGGTAGCTAGTGAGGCAGCAGTGAGGTGAACACTGTTTCAGGCCACCGCGACCCTGCGGGTGAAGCGGTTCTCGGAGACGAACGGCAGGTAGGACACGCGCAGGCGCAGGTTCACGTGCACGTCGTGCTCGCCGGGGGTCAGGCCGCCGGGCCGCAGCACGGTGATGGTCGCGAAGGTGCGCAGCTCCCAGCGCACGTCCGAGACGTCGGCGAGCTCGGCGAAGGTGCGGGTCACGCCGTCGTAGGTGAAGCGCAGATCCTCCGCGGGCACCGCCTCGCCGTCGACGACGACGTCGGGCGTCTCGATCATGGACAGTCCCAGGCCGCGGTAGTAGGGGATGTGGGCTTCGAAGGAGAAGCCCACCACCTCGCCGTCGGGGCCGGTGACGTTGCGGACGCTTCCCTCGCGAATGATCATCTCGTCGAACATGTCAGTTCTCCTTCCCGATCAGTGCCTTGAGCATGTTCTGGTGGGTGGCGACCTGCGTGACGGAGTCGACGGGCTCGGCGTCCTCGATGTGGCGGTTTCCCTCGTACTCGCTGGAGAGGTAGCCGTCGTAGCCGATCTCGTCCAGGACGGGGACGATCTCGTGGTAGGGGATGGAGTACTCGTGCCAGTAGTCGAAGCCCTCCACCTGGTGCATCTCGTAGAACTTGGCGTGGATGTGCTTGATGAACTCGGCGTGGTCGCGCAGGCAGTCCACGGGTTGGGCGATCATGTGGACGCCGTTGCGGGCCAGGCCCAGGGTGACACCATCCGTGCCCTGCCGCTCCAGGCGGTCGAAGAGGGCCTGGGTGTCGCCGTGAGAGTTGTAGGTGTCCACGATCTCGCGGGCCAGCTCCGGGTCGGCGCCGTCACGCAGGGCCCGGTCGACGACGACGCGCGGCAGCTTATGGACGAAGATGCCCATGTCCGGCACGCAGCCGACAACGTCGGAGCCCACGCGCGCGGCGACCTCCAGATGCCGCTTGATCCAGTCGTCCTCGAAGGAGTATGGCGAGTGGACCTCCACACCCATCCACACGCCGTGGTCGCGCGCGTAGGGGGCGGCAGACTCAACGACCTCGGGCGGGGTGTTGACGATGATGCGGATGCCCTTGGCGCCGAGCTTGGCGGTGTGCCGGATGTCCCGTTTGAGGGAATCGACCATCTCGGAGTGGTTGAGCAGGCGGCCGCGGTAGCGCTTGGTGTCCAGGAACATGTCGTGGACGGTCGGCGTGGTGCCGTACTTCGCCATGAGGTCCTGCCACCAGGAGTAGAAGGAGTCGGGCAGGTCGGGCTGACCGGGGAAGGGGAAGCCGGGGATCATCTGCTCGCCGAGGGTCTCGATGCCAAGCGCGCCCTCCTTGGCGGCTGCGGCGACGCAGTCCTCGAGGTCCATGGTGCCGTGAACGTATTCGTGCTGGTACGAGTACAGGCTGACTCCGCGTTTGATCTGTGAGGTCATTGATGCGCTCCTCTCTGAGTGCGGATTGCGGGTGAGTGTGGTTCGGCCCCGGCCCCGCGGTGGGGACCGGGGCCGAACCTGTTGCTGTCCGTCAGGCTGCGCCCGAGGGCGCGGCCGGGACGGTGCGGCGGGTATTGATGGATTAGGACTGCGGCAGGGGCGACGGCGTCTAGCGGGCGGGCGAAACTGTCGGGCCGGGTAAGCGACGCCGTCGGGCCGTCAGTCGAAGTAGACGGGCTTGCCGCCCTGGGCCGCGGACTTGTAGATGCCGTCGAGGATCTCGGTGACGACGACCGCCTGGTCCGCGGTCACGTAGGGCTCGGTGTCGTTCAGGATGGCGTCGAGCCACAGGCCGGCCTCTAGGCCGCCCATGTAGGCGAAGCCGGTCTGGGCCTCGCCGGCGGCACCGGCGGAGAAGTAGGCGCCACCCTCGCCGAAGCCGGTGTTAACCTGCCTACCGCCCTCGATGGAGTTGACGTCGACGATCAGGTTGGCCGAGCCGGCCGGGTCCTGGATGGTCTCGGCACCGGCCTCGGTGCCCATGATGGTGATGCAGCCCTCGCGGGCGGCCTTGATGTTCAGGGCCCAGGAGGCCTCGACGAACAGGGAGGCGCCGTTCTTGAAGGTGACGAAGCCGAAGGCGGAGTCCTCGACCTCGTAGGTGGCCGGGTCCCATTCGCCGCCGATGTTGCCCTCGGGCTTGTCGGCCAGCTTGTAGTTGACCACGCCGGTGACGGAGGCGACGTCGTAGTTGTTCATCAGCCACAGGGCGACGTCGATGGAGTGGCCGCCCAGGTCGATGAGCGGGCCACCGCCCTGCTTGGTCTTGTCGGTGAACACGCCCCAGATCGGCACGCCGCGACGGCGGGTGGCGTGGGCCTTGGCGGCGTAGATCTCGCCGAACTTGCCCTCGTCGGCCAGGGCCTTGAGGAACTGGTACTCCTCGCGCTGGCGGTACTGGAAGCCGACCGTCAGCTTCTTGCCGGTGCGCTTGGCGGTGTCGCGCATCTTGCGGGCGTCCTCGCCGGTGACGGCCATGGGCTTCTCCACCATGACGTGCTTGCCGGCCTCCAGGGCGGCACAGGTGATCTCGCAGTGGTTCGCGTTCCAAGTGCACACGTGGATGACGTCAATCGAGTCGTCGTTCACGAGGTCCTTGTAATCGGTGGTGGTGTAGGCGTCCGTGTTGCCCCACTGAGCCTTGCCGGCCTCGGCGCGCTCAATGTCGAAGTCGCAGAAGGCGACGATCTCGCACTTGTCCTTGTGCTGCGCCAGGCCCACCAGGTGCTTCTGGGTTCCGATGAATCCCAGGCCCACGATGCCGATGCGAAGCTTCTTGCTCATGTCTGAACTCCTGTGTTCGGGTTGAGCCCGCCGGCGGTGGCTGGGCCCGGCAGGATGCGTTCCCGCCTCACAGGATCGATTCAACTCGGCCGCCATAGCCGAACCCAAGCCCACACACGCACACTTGCGCCTCGTGCGTGCATAAGTGGCAGTCGGCGTCGGCCCCACGCACCCGCCAGCAGAGGGGACCGGTAGCCGGTGCAGGCGTTGATCTGTCCCATTCCCCAGCCCTCGTCACCGATAGGGTCTCCGCCGCCGGTGCGGGGTTGGCAGTGACGGGGCGGGGTGGCGGCGGTTGACGACCCGGAATGTCCAAATCCGGCATAAACGTTCACCCCCGGTTCCCCTGCATTTCGAAAACCGTTGAAATCAAGCCGTTCTGCACAACCGACCGAACGGCCCCTTTCCGCGTTTATGCCGCTCTTGGACAGTTCCGGTCAAGCATCAGGGCAGCGACTGCACTGCGGATGGCTTAGTGTCTTTGTTGGATGCTCATCCCATAGACAGGGCGATGATTCCATGGTTTCCCCCGTCGACCGCGGAATCATGGAAAGCCTCCAGTGTGCAGCCCCTACGCGCCCACTCCAACCACACCCAACCCGGACATAGCCTCCGCCACATCAACCGACGTCGGCACGTAACTTCCACCGACCTCGGCACGTAAGATCAACCGAACTCGGCACGTAAGATCAACCGAACTCGATGGAGGGGACTGGAGGGGCTAGCGGAGGTGGACGGGGCCGAGGAGGCCGTGGGGGACGCTCGGGTGTTCCACCGCCCAGGGGCCAGTCATGTAGGCGTCGGCCGCGAGGGTGGCGTTGCGCAGCGTCGTGCGCACCTCGATCTCAATGATCGGCTCGCGGCCCGCGGCCACGGCCGCCGACAGCGCGCCCCCAATCGCGATGGCCGCAGCGTCGCGCAGCACCGGCCCGAAGACCCGGTCGCCCACCCGCACCACGGCGCTGCCGCCCAGCTCCCCGAGCGTCAGCACCGCATCCGCGAGCGCAGCCCGGCCAGCGTCGCCGCCACTGCCCACTTCCGCGCGCACCCGGTACAGGCCGGTGCCGGAGACGTCCTTCAGCGCCGCGATGTCGCGCCAGTCGCCAGGCCCCTGCCCTGGCAGGACGATGGTGCGGGGCCCGGCGGGCTCCTCGCTGATGACGGTCAGGCTCCAGTCCGTCAGCACGAACTCCTCGCCGCCGGCACTAACGCGGGCGGTGGCCGCCGAACCTCCACGCAACGCGGCGGCGTCCACGCCATACGCATCCGCTGCACCGCCCACGGCCCCGGTTCCGATCACCGCCCCGGCCACCGCACGGGCGCCGACTTCATCGACTGTGTCGCCACTCCCCGCGGTCGCGGCGGCCGCCACTGCGCCCTCCCCCGCGGGCACGACCCGCAACATCACCAAGCCGAGCGGCTCCAGGCAGGCCTCCACCCGTGTACGCCCGCCGGCCACCTCGGCACCCACACGCGTGATCTCGCCGGCGTCCAGGTCCAGGACCTCCACGCGCCCGGCCCCCTCGATCTCCAGCGGCAGTGCCACCGCCTGCGCGGCGGGGTTGTAGACGAGCACGTAGCGGCCCTCGACGGCGTCACGCACCTGGGTCAGCAGCACCGGCCCGTTCCAGGCCACGCGGGGCCGCACCCCGAGTGCCGCGAGCGCGCCGGCCACCTCCGCCCAGGCGTCCACCCGCTTCACGCGCGGTCCCGCGAGCGCGGAGGCGATCGCCTCACGGACGGCCGCGCCGGCGTCGGCGCCGCCCCAACCGGCATCCCCGGTGGGCGGCCGGCCGACGAGCACAATCGCCAGTCCCTCCGCGGCGGCGCACGCCAGCCCACGGGCCGCATCCAACGGGATCGCGCCGCCCTGAAGCGCGGCATCCAGCACCAGTGCCCGGTAGGCGGGCCCCTCCGGGAAGAGCACAACTCGCCCCGCTTCGAGGCCGACGACACCTGCCTCGGCCAGGCCGACCGGGTCGAGTAGCTGCACGTTGTAGCCGGCGCGCTCCAGGGGCTCCGCGTCGATGAGCCGGTCGGGGGCGGTCGCGTCGGCCTCGGCGTTGCCGCGGGCGGCGGTGGTCAGGAAGCCGTCCCGGTAGACGGCCACGTCCGCTCGGGGCGTGCCGGTCTCCAGCACCGCGGTGCCGCGCGCCCAGTAGTCGGTCAGTCCCTTCCAGTGCGGCCACTGGGGGAAGTGCCGGTGGTTCCAGGACTCGGAGACGATGGTGCCGAAGCGGCCCCGGGTGGGCCAGGGCGCCTCGGGGTCCTGGGCGGCGAAGCCGTGCACGAAGGGCTTGGTGACGCCGACGGCCCACTCCTTGTCCAGCATGTGCCGGTAGTCGGCCAGGGAGAAGTCGTAGCACTTGTCCATCTGGGCGCCGAGCTCGGTGGACACGCGCGCGGCCCCGCCCTGGTGGGCGCCGGCCACGCAGCTGCGCTGCCAGTCCAGGGCGAAGCGCCAGTTCGGGTGGTCCATGTTGATGGGCGCGCGGTCCCCGGAGTTCAGGGACTCCACCTCCGCGCGCCCGCCGCAGCGCACCAGCTCCCGGAAGGAGCGGACCGGTTCCAGGTTCTGCCCGTAGGCGGCCTGCGCCTTGTGCCGCATGCCGTGCCCGACGGCCCAGTCCTGGATGAGGGCCAGGTGGTCGGTGACGTACAGGTCGGTGACGGTGCGGTCGTAGTCCGTGCGCACGCGCCGCCCCAGCGAGGTCGGGGCGCCGTCGGGATCGGCGGAGTCGAAGTCGGGGCGCGGCGGCGTCTCGGGCACCCAGTACCGGCACTGGCCGTGGGCGATCAGGAGCGGCAGGTAGCGGGTGGGGTCGTAGCCGCGCCGGGCCTGGAAGCGCTCACGCAGTTCCGGGCTCCAGAACAGGCAGTCGGCGTTCAGTTCCAGGGAGTCCTCGAACAGCTCGGTGGCGGTAGACCCCTCCGCCCCCAGTGCGGCCGCACCCGCCTGCCCGAGCTGGTGCTCATCCAGGTAGGCCAGGGCGGCGCGGGCGGCGGCGGCGTCCAGGAAGCTGGTCACCCCCTGCTCGCTGTCGCGGCTCCAGAAGGCCATGAGCGCCCACTGCCCCGGCCCGGGCTCCCAGTCGACGACGGCGCCGGTCCCCTCACCGCGCACCTGCCCGGTCAGGTCGGTCAGGGTGGTCTCGTCCAGCAGGGTGGAGTGCTCGGGCTCGATGATCTTGGTGGGCTTGCCCCAAGGGTTGCCGGAGTCCACCACCCGCGGTGGTGTGCCGCGTCGGACCACCCGGGCGGAGACGACGGCGACCAGCTTCCCGCCGCGCGCCAGCTCCGCGTCGTCGAAGGGGGTGGGCACGGGGGTGGTGACCGCGCCGCGGCCACCACCGGGCCCATGAATCTCGGCGGCGGCCCGGCCAGCGTCGCCCCGGGCATCCGCCCGGCCCTCGCCCTCAACCCACCTCACCCCGTACTGGAGCTCCTGGGCGGCGTAGGCGGTGCCGCGGGTGGTGTTGGGGGTTTGCAGCGGCCAAGCGGCGCCGAGCGTCATGGCCACGCCCACCCCCCGGTGCCGGGCCTCGGCCAGGACGGCGGCCAGCGCCTCACGCTGGGCGGCGTCGGCCCAGAAGCCGGGCGAGAAGGCGATCTCCACCTCCCCGAAGCCGGCGGCGGCGATGGCCCGCAGCTCCACCAGCAGTTCCTCAACCGGAACCGGTTGCTGCCACCACCAGCGGATGCCGGGCCGGTCGGTCATCTCCGGGGTGGCGAAGCGCGCCCGGGTCAGGGCGGCGCGGGTGGCGGGTCGGCGCAGGTCGGCGGGCGCGGTCATTGTGTGCTCCTGGCTGTGACGTGCGGCCCTTACAGGGCCCGGTAGCGGAAGTCGGTGATGCGGGCGCTGCCGGGTCCGGCGGCGAAGACGGCGGGCCGCAGCGAGACCAGGTCGTTCGCGGTGTTGGCGTGGTAGCCGGAGCACTCCAGGGTGAGTGGGTAGTGGGTCCATTCCGTCTGCCCGAGGGTGCGGTAGTACATCTGCACGATGTGCTCGTGCTTCTCCAGGGCGAGTTCCAGGGCGCGGGTGCCCTCCGGCAGCGGCTGACTCCCCCAGGTGCGGGTACCGCCGGTCCAGGCCTGCAGGCGCCCGGCGGCCAGCTCCAGTCCGAGGAAGAGCCGGTGGTTGAAGAACAGCAGCAGGCCCGCCGTCGTCCCGGCTCCCGTCGGCTCGTCCCCGGTGCCGGCGGCGTCCAGCAGTTCGATGCCGACCTCCACCCGGTAGGAGCGGTCAGGGGCGCGCACGGTCATGGGTGAGGCCGACGCCGGGTCCTGGCCCTTCCCGGCCAGCACCAGGCCCGCCTCGGTGAAGGCCGCGCGGGCGGTCTCGTCGGCACCCGGCCGGTCGAAGGTCCAGCGCCAGCCCCAGGCCGGGGCGTGGAAGTCGTCGGACAGGACGACGCCGTGGGGCCGCTGCTGGCTGCCGCCGCCGGGCAGGGGCAGGGGCGCGGTGAGGTCGCCGCCGCGGGCGACGGGCCAGCCGTCGTCGGTCCAGTCGACCGGTTCCAGCAGGATCTGCCGACCCAGCCCCTGCGCGCCCCGCTCGTAGGCGTGGTAGATGACGTACCACTGCCCGCCGGGTCCCTCCAGCAGGGTGCCGTGGCCCCGGGACCACCAGGGCTGGGCGGCGTCGGTGCAGCGCACCAGCGGGTTGGTGGGCATGTTCTCCCAGGGGCCGTCGATGCTGCGGGAGCGGGCCACGATGACCATGTGCCCGGTGGCCGGGCCGGCGGTGCCGCCGACGGCGGAGACCAGGTAGTGCCAGCCGTCCCGCTGCACGTGCTTGGGGCCCTCCAGGGAGTAGGCCTCCACCACCCAGTCCTCCGGGTAGTGCCAGCCGTCATAGACGTGCTCCACCTCGCCGACGGTTCCCAGGCCGTCGGGGGTGAGCCGGACCCGGGCGACGCCATTCAAAAACAGGTAGCGTTCGCCGTCCTCCCCCACGGCGTGCCCGGGGTCGATGTAGCCGCGCAGGCCCAGGTCGATGGGGCCGTGCCAGGTCCCCTCGACGTCGTCGGCCCACATCACCGCGATGGTGGGGGCGTCCACGCGCGACCAGGAGGTGGGCATGAAGGGGATGTACATGTAGTAGCGGCCGGCGTGCTCAACCAGGTCGATGGCGAAGACGCTGCCCCAGGGCTCCGGGCAGGTGGGGCCGACCGGCTCCCAGTCCACCAGGTTCTCCGAGCGCCACAGCACAATGCCGGGGCTGGACTCGAAGGAGGAGTAGGTCAGGTAGTACCGGTCCCCCACCCGTAGGACGGTGGGGTCGGGGTAGTCGCCGCCCATGACGGGGTTGCGGTAGGTGCCGTCGCCGAGGTTGGCGCGGCGCTGGTTCTCGATGCCACGCCCCCAGGCGGGGGCGGCGGACGGGGCGGTGCTCGATACGGCATTCGGGGTCGTGGCGGTCATGCGGTTGCTCCGGTGGTGCGACGGCGGTTGTGTACGGCTTGCGGGTAGTTGAGAGGGGTGCGGGCGCACTCAGCGCAGCACGTCGCCGATGAAGGCGGCGAAGTGGGCGCAGGTGGCCTTGGCGGTGGGCAGGCCGGGCACGGACAGGTGGCCGTGGGTCTCCCCCGGCACCGTGTGCTGCTCCACGTCGACGCCCGCCTGTGCGAGCTGGTCGGCGAAGCGCTCCCCGGAGGCGCGCAGGTCGTCGGCCTCGCAGTTCTCGATATAGGTGCGCGGGTAGCCGGCCAGGGACTCGGCGTTCCCGGGCATGGCGTAGTCGAAGTGCTCGACGCCGGTCATCTCGGGTCCGAGGAGCTGCCCGATGAGGTAGTCGTTCTGGGCGACAGCGGCCTCACGGCCGGCCCACAGGAGGGGCGGGAGCGTAGCGAGTACGGCGGCGAGTTCCGCGGATGGCTCCGGCAGCGGGTAGTGCACCAGCGGGTAGGCGAGGAAGACGCCGGCGGGGGCCTGCCCGGCGTCGCGCCCGTGCAGGCCGACGGAGGCGGCCAGGCAGGCTCCGGCGCTGCCGCCGCCGACGGCCACCCTGGCCGGGTCGGTGGGCAGTCCGTGCCCGCCGGCGCGCACCCACTGGTAGGCGGCCCAGCAGTCGTCGTGCGGGATGGGATGGGTGACGCCGTCGACGGCGAGCCGGTAGTCGACGCTGATCACGGGCAGCCCGGTGGCGTCGGCCAGGCGGGCGGCGGTGTGGTCGGCCTCGGGCATGTCCAGGTCGCCGAAGATGAAGGCGCCCCCGTGGATCCAGACGACGGCGCCGCGGCGGCCGGCGGCGTCGGGGGCGGCGAGCCCGTGCGGGGTGTACACGCGCACGGGCACGTCCCCGTGCGGGCCGGGGGCGGCAGCGTCCCGGCGGGCCACCTCGGGCAGGTCGACGGGCTCGACGGGTAGGTCGTAGCGGTCCGCCTGAGCCATCACCGCCGGCGTCCACTCCGGGCCGCGCTGAGGCAGGCCGTCCAGGACGTGAATCCGCTCGCCGTGGATGCCGGCGACGCGGCCGACCTTCTCGGGGCCCGCGGTGACGACGACGGGGTCGTCGGGTGAGTTGAAGCGCATGGGTCGTACCTCCTCGTACGTGCTTGCAGGTGCTTGTGCGCGGGGTCAGTCGGTGACGGTCAGCAGTAGGGGATCGGCGTCGGGGTCGTCCCCGAGGCGGATCTCGAAGTCGCCGGGCTCGACGCGCCAGCCCTCCCCGTCGTCATCCCACAGCGCCAGGTGGCTGCGGTCCAGCCGGAAGGAGACCGCTTGGCTGCCGCCGGCGGGGACGGCGACGCGCTGGAAGCCGGCGAGCCTGCGCACGGCGGGGGCGAGCGAGGCGAGCACGTCGCGGGTGAACAGCAGTACCACGTCCTCACCGTCCCGCTCCCCGGTGTTGGCGACGGCGGCCGTGACCTCCACGGCGGCGCCGACGTCGAGCTCCGCCCGGGAGATGGTGGTGCGGGAAAGGGCGGCGTCGCGGTAGGCGAAGCTCGTGTAGGACAGGCCGTGGCCGAAGTGGAAGCGGGGGCCGAGCGGCAGGTCGCGGTACTTAGAGGTGAAGAACTCCTGGAGGTTGGCGGGGCCGTCCAGGCCCATGTCGAAGACGGGCTTGACCATCTCCCCGCCGCGGGTGGCGGGGCGTCCGGTGTTCTCGTGGGCGTCGTAGGTGGCGGGCAGCTGCCCGGAGTGACGGGGGAAGCCGATGGGCAGGCGACCGGAGGGGTTGACGGCGCCGGTGAGGACGTCGGCGATGACCTCCGGGCCGGTGGTGCCCAGGTGCCAGGCGGCCAGGACGGCACCCGGCTCCTCGATCCAGTCCTCCACGACCAGCGGGCGCCCGGCCACGAGCACCACGGCCAGGGGCGTGCCGGTGGCGGCGACGGCGTGGACGAGGGCGGCCTGGTCGCCGGGCAGGTGCAGGTCGGCGCGGGAGGTGGCCTCGCCGGTGAGTTGGCTGGGTTCGTCCAGGGCGAGGATCACCAGGTCGGCGTCGGCGGCGGCCGCGGCGACGGCGTCGACCTCCTCCCCGGTGACGCCGAGCGGGTCCTGCCCACCCAGCACCGTCAGCTCGGGGGCGGGCGTGCCGGCGTCGGCGGCGCGGGCCTCCAGGGCCGCGGCCAGCGCGTCCGCGAGTGAGCGGGTGGGTGGGGCGGCGAAGTGCTGCACCCAGGCGCCCAGGTGGTCGGTGTGGGTGGCGGCCGGGCCGGCCAGCAGGATGCGGCGGGCGGTGGGGGCGATCGGTAGGGAACCGTCGTTGGTGAGCAGCACGGGGCACTTCTCGGCGGCGGCGCGGGCGGAGGCCAGGTGCTGCGGGGTGGGGGCGGTGATCTCGGCGCCGGGGTCCACGTAGGGGTTGTCGAACAGGCCGAGGGCGAGCTTTAGGGCCAGGACGCGGCGGACGGCGTCGTCGACGCGCGCCACCAGGGCCGGGTCGTCGCCGTCCAGGAGGGCGGGGTGGTCGGGGTGGGCGTCCGGGTCGTGCAGGTGCCCGCCCATTTCGATGTCGAGCCCGGCGGAAAGCGACGTGCGGGCGGCGTCGGGCAGGTCGGCGGCCACCCCGTGGGGGATGAGGTTCTCCACGCCGGAGGCGTCGCCGACGATGGCGCCGGTGAAGCCGAGCTCGTCCTTGAGGAGGCCGGTGAGCAGGCGGCGGTTGGCGTGCACCGGGCGGCCGTTCACGGTGTTGAAGGAGGCCATGACGGAGCCGACACCGGCGTCCACGCAGGCGGCGAAGGGCGGCAGGTAGACGGAGTGGAGCCGCTGGTCGGACATGTCCACGGTGTTGTAGTCGCGACCGCCCTCCGCGGCGCCGTAGCCGATGAAGTGCTTGGCGGTGGCCACCACGGTGCCGGGCTCGTCCAGGCGCTCATGCTGGTAGCCCGCAACCATGGCGGCGCCGAGTTCGGCGGTCAGCAGGGGGGCCTCGCCGAAGCCCTCGGCGACGCGCCCCCAGCGCGGGTCGCGGGCGACGTCCACCATGGGCGAGTAGGTCCAGGTGACGCCGCCGGAGCGGGCCTCGGCGGCGGAGACGGTGGCGCAGGAGCGGGCGACGGCGGTGGAGAAGGAGGCGCCCATGGCCAGCGGGGTGGGGAAGATGGTGCGTTGGCCGTGGATGACGTCCAGGCCGATGAGCAGGGGGATGCCGTGCGGGGTCTCCTCCACGGCGGCGCGCTGGATCGCATTGGCGTCTGCCGCGTTGCCGGGCCAGAACAGGGCGCCGATACCGGCACGCGCCGCCTCCAGACACTCCTCGGTGGTCATCTTGAAGGTGACCTGCACCTGCGCCAGCTTCTCCTCCCAGGTAAGGGACGCGAGGATGGACTCGATGCGCTCGCGCTGGGCGTCGGTGAGCTGTGCGGCGGGGCTCTTTGGGCTGGTGGCTGGGTGGTTGGCGGCGGGGGCGGCGGTCACGGGAGGGCTCCTCGTTGAGCGGGTTAGCGGGTGGATGGTCGTGCGGCGTTGACTGGGTCGGGCGGGCGCAGGAGGGTGCCGGCCCTGCGGCCGATCATCCGCCTGCACCCGCCCGCGGCGTAATTAGATCTCGCCGCGTTCCTCGGCGGCGCGCTCGGCCGCCTCGGCGAGGCGCTCGGCCTCCTCACGGCTTACCCCCTCGGCGAGAGCCTCGGCCCGGGCGGCACGCTTGACCTCGAGCTCGGCGGAGATCTTGGCCATCGTCTTCGTGTCCAGCTTCCAGAACAGGAGCGGGATAAAGGCGAGGAAGGCCATGATGGCCGGCACCAGGTTAGCGGCGATGTTGATGCCGGTTAGCGCGCTGGCGCTCTGCACCTTAAGCGCCCCGTCATAGCCGAACCAACCCATGATGTACAGGGCGGCGGCGCCACCGATCGCGTTGGCGAACTTGGTGGACAGTGAGACGGTCGCGTAGGAGGTGCCGTCGGCGCGGATGCCGGTCTTGTGCTCGTAGTAGTCGACCGCGTCCGGAACCATGGACAGAGCGATCGGGGAGGCGAAGCCGGACAGTCCATAGAGGAACTGGAGGACGAGTAGCACGGTGAGATTGGTCTGCCCGAAGAAGAAGATGAGCAGAAGGGTGATCCCTCCCGAGAGCACCGAGATCATCATCATGTTGCGCTTGCCCAGCTTCAAGGCGAAGGGTGGCAGGAGAATGCCACCAATAATGCTGCCGACCTGGAATGAGCTCATAACACCGGCCATGAGGAGAGAGTTCCCCAGAATCCAGGAGCAGTAGTAGAACATAACGCCGATGCGGCCGAAGAGGCCGAAGAGCATAAGCAGCAGGGTGAAGAAGACGACCATGAGCTGGCCATTGCCGAGGACCGCCTTGACCGTCCGACTGAAGGGGACCTTCTGCTGCTCCGGCGTCATGGTGATGCGCTCGCGGACGTTGATGCCTGTGATGAGGAAGGACGGCAGCGCAATAAGCGCATAGATCAGCATCGTGAGGAAGTAGGAGCGGGAGTCCAAGCCACGCTCCTTCCCTGCCTCAGAGGCGACAAGAGCAAGTAGCAGGAAGGGAGTCGCCACATTCATAATAAGCTGGGCGGCCTGGGAACCGATGTTGCGAATCCAGTTGAGCGTCACGCGCTCGCCGGAGTCGGTGGTCATGACGCCGGCCAGCGAACCGTAGGACATATTGGCGACGGTGTAGAGGAAACACAGCAGTACATAAGTGATCGCCGCCCACACGGCTTTGCTGATCGAGCCGCCATGGAAGGGCATCCAGAAGGCCAGAATCATGGAGATCGACAGCAGCGGGGCACCGAAGATCACGTAGGGGCGGAAGCGACCCCACCGGGACTTGGTGCGTTCGGCTATGTAGCCGAACCCGAGGTCCTGGATGCCGTCCAGGACGCGGGCTAGTAGCAGGATGTTGCCGGCAACTGCCGCTGGGATGAGGGCGACGTCGGTGTAGAAGGTCATAAGGTAAGAACCGACGGTCGTCCAGATGAATTGGGAGCCGAACTCGGCGAAGCCGTAGGAGATCTTCTCCTTGAGGGGGACCTGGGCCCCCGTCTTGGCGGGTGCCGCAGACTGCGTCGTCATGACGGGCCTTTCTGTGATGCGAAGTGCGGGCTGCTCTGCCCGGAACTCCCGAGGCCAGGGACTGCGACGTCCGCACCTCGTTGCGTTCTGCGCTACAGTCAACGCGGGGCAGCCGTGGGCGACAAGCACACCGCCCCCTCCTTCCGCACTGCCCGTGCATAAGGTTGAGCCTTCGACACTCGCACGACCATCCCGCTCACAGCCCCGACGCACTAGCTGCCATACCCACGGTAAACAAACCCTCAGCACATTGACAGCCAGGTATTGGGGTCACATCGACCGCCTTCAAGTTTCGCACGATTGAGGCATAAGTCGCGGCATTGTTGCCATCATTCCGGTTGACGCATACGAAAGTGGGACGGACACTGCCTGTGTGACACCTCGAGACCGCCAGCACGAAGGCGTGCAGCCGCCCGACACCTCAGCGCCAGCCCGGGGTACAAAGACGAGCACACCAGTCCCGCTCCGCACCCCCTCCTTCGCCCACGTCTCCCAACTGGCGGAGCTCATCGCTGAGGCACGCCAGTATCCTCAAGGCGTCTCCCGTGCTGACCTGTCCGAGACCCTGACGCTGGGCCGGAACGCCGTCGACCGGCGACTCAAGATCGCCGTCGAGCTCGGGCTGCTCGCTCCCGCCGGCCGGGGCGTGTCAACCGGCGGGCGCGCCCCGGAGATGTGGCGCTTCAATCCGTCCGCGGCCACAATCCTGGTCCTGTCGATCTCCTACCGTTCCAGCACCGCGGCACTGACGGACTTGAGCGGTGCGATTCTCGATCGGATCAGCTGGGAGGAGGGCATTCTCAGCGATCCGCAGACAGTCACCCGGCACGCCCTGGAGCATCTGACCGCACTGCGCAACCGCCACCCCGAGCTTCCACCTACCTGGGGCGTGGGCGCCTGCATCCCGACGGCCGTGGACTTTCGCGATGGGAGTCTGATCGCCCCGGCTACGGCCAGGGCCGGCGGCGCCTCCGACACCCTGAGCTGGACCGGCTTCCCGCTGCGCCGCCGACTGGCGCAGGCGCTGGGCCTGCCGGTCTGGGTCGACGACGAGGTCAATGTCCTGGCGCTGGCCGCCGCGAAGCGCATCGGCGCCCCGCAGGACCTTTTGTATGTCCGCCTCAGCCTGGGGCTCGGCATGGGCATCGTCTCCCGCGGGCAGGTGCACCGGGGTGCCGCTGCGGCCTCCGGGGAGATCGCCCACATCCAGATGACGGGATCGGGGGGGACGCGCCTGCCGCTGCGGACGCAAGGGGTGCTTGGAGACGACGCTCTCCGGCGGCGCCATGGAGGAGGCTGCCGTGACCCCGCAGGCCCTGAAGCGCTCCTCCTATCTGCGCCGACTCGACGAATCCGGAGGCGTCCGCTGCGAACACGTCTTCCGCGGCGCGGCGGAGGGCGACCCCGTGTGCATGCGACTGCTGACCGAGGCCGCGGACCGACTCTCCGTGGTGCTGGCGGTACTGACCACCACATACAACCCCGGGGAGGTCGTGTTGGGCGGCGGCGTGGCCGAGGCCGGCGAGTTCTTCTCCCGCGCGGTCGGTCAGGCTCTGCGCCGTCGCGTCCTGCCGGCCACCTCCGAGCGCCTGCGCGTGCGCATGGGCAACGAGGACGACGCGTTGGCAGGTGCTTGCCGTATGGTCACCGACCGCCTGCTGTCCGCTCACGTAATGCACGTCTGGCTTTCCCACGGTTCCCCGGTGGGGGTGCAGGAGCTGCTCACCCACCGCCGCCAGGATGCGTAACACGAACGCGCGACACATGGCGACGGGTCGACGGCCCCGCACCAATCGGATTATGCGCGCCACCTGCTACGCCCTTGACCCCGGGGATCGTCCCCACTCTCATTTGAATTTGAACGCCTGCCAAATACGGGAACCTGTCGCCGCCCGTCGCCTGGGGCATCGGAGATAGCGGAGTTGACGTAGTAGAGGGTCACTAATTCCGCGCGGCTGCGTGCCTTCAGCTTCGCGCGTAACCGGCTGACATAGGTCTTCACCGATGTGGGAGCCAGGAACAACTCGTCCGCAATCTCAGAGTTGGTCTTGCCCATGGCAATCAGGCGCAAAACCTCAGACTCACGTTGAGTGAGACTCACGGGTACACCCAGGCCTGTCTCAATCTCCTTCACCGTTGAGTCCTGGGCCGAGCCACGCAGCATGTCCAAGACCCCGCCAGTAACTTCGGGGGACAGTACTCCCTGCCCGGAACCCACAAGGCGCACCGCCCTCAGCAAATCCCTCACCGGACTGTTCTTAATGACGAACCCGGAGGCTCCGGCGGCAACCGCCGCCTCGACATCCTCAGGCTGATCGAATATCGTGACCACGAGTACGCGAACATCCGGCGCCTTTGCCACCATCTTCCGTGTGGCCTCAACCCCGTCCATCGCCGGCATATGGAGATCCATAAGCACCACATTTGGTCTCGTCCCCGGCAGCTTACGCAAGGCATCGAGGCCGCTCTCGGCCTCACCGACCACCTGCATGTCATCCTGAGCGCCGATCAACTTACCGTAAGCTGATCGTGCGACCGGATCGTCGTCGACTATCATTACACGGATCACCCTGAATCATCCACCTTCGATCCGATCGCGGTGCGCACGGGCACCACGATCTCTATATTGAACACGCCATCCCGCTCCATTATCTCAGAGCGCCCGCCCAGAGCTGAGATACGCTCCTTAATTCCCGACAGCCCCATCCCGTGCGCGGAGTCACGCGTCATGCGATCGAAGTGATTACGTGCCCGCACGCGAAGTTCGGGGCGCCGGACGTCAATCTCCAACTCACCAGCGCTGCCACTAGCATGCCTACCGATATTAGTGACCAGTTCCTGCACGACGAGGTACAAGTCATACGCAATCGGCGCGCCCGCCAGACTCCCGAAGTCCATAACAGCGTCGACCTTGAAACCATTCGCACGACTCCGATCAACCAGCGCGCCGATATCTTCTGTCGTCACCACATACCGATCCGCCTCGCCCGCACGGACTCCGCCCAACACAGATCGGACTTCCTCAAGCGCATCGCGACTAGCATCCTCGATATCGTGAAAGGTGCGCAGCACCTCTTCGTCGCCGCTCTCATCGAGTTCCGCAGCAACGGCCGCACGTATACCAATTCCACTCAACGTGTGGGACAGTATATCGTGAAGATCTCGCGCCACCTTAGCCCGGTCCTCAAGTACACGCGTGCGTTCACGGGCTATTTCCGCCCTCGCTTTTTCCTCCGCCTCCGCCTTACCCTGCACGCCAAGCAGCCAGGATCCGAACAGCAGTACCGCACTCATAACAACCTGCAGCGTCAACGCTTCTCCCGCCGGCGCCCTGACACTGAGTAGACAAAACAGCAGCATGGACGCGACTGCCAAGGCAGTTGGCACTACGTATCGCAGACCGCGCATCAATCGCCCCGCACAATACAGCGCCCATGATGCAACGACGAAGGGCTCACGTGTAAGCTCAAGCAGCCATCCGGCTGCAGTAAACGCAGCGATGCCCAACACCATTAGCCACGGCCGAGACCAAAAAAACAATACGGCCAACGCATAGCCGCAGACCATAGCGAGTTGAAGCAAACGCATCGCCAAAGTGCCCGGATCCTTCGTGAGCCAGAACCCGACATATATCACGCAGACGATGGCGACGCCCGTGCGAGGCAGCGTTATCCACGGCGACGCCACTGCCGAAAACCTGTTATGCGATGAGCTGCTCCTCGGCCAGGCGCCGATAGAGCGCATTAGATTCGAGCAGTTCATCGTGCTTCCCCCCTTCCAACCGCACGGCAAGAATCTGACCAGTCGATCCGCCGAACTAGCCGCAGAAACGCACTCCCACACCAGAAGGCCGATGCACCCCCATCCTCGGGCATGCGTATCTCTTCATCGCATAACATGGCAATGCTGCTGTCACTTCCTATAGCCGGTTGTCGAATCACTGACCCGAGGCCTTGCCGCGTCATGTTCACACGGTACACGGCTAGATGGACGCGAACCCTGGCACGTCGGGCGCTACGACACCTTCATTTTGACCCGTCATGGCTCGCGGTCCGTCCCGACCCTAGACCTCCAGCTCACCTACGCCGTAAAGACCGTTCGCAGAATACCGCACAACGGCGCCACCATAGAACCGGGCAATAACTCCTAGGTTATTCATACGCAGCGCCTCTGCCCCCATCCTCGGCCTTCTTCGCTACCAACCCGTGCAGTTGCACTTGTTTACTTTGGAAGACACCTCACAGAACGCCGGCGAGTCCGGCGGGCGCCCACCGCAGCGCGCTCCATACCTCGGGGCGCCCTCACCTCTACAACGCTGGTTCGAGCACCCGTGCACACTCGCAAACTGCAGTAGTTAGTTCGCGCGCCGGTGCCGTGCCCCGCTGTTCGTTAGAACACCACGAAACTCAGTCACCGGTCAGACCCTGAATGACGGCGAAGTCAACTCAGGGAGACATTTTCCCGCGGACTATGTACCAGAGAAACGCTCGCACGATAGCATCCACCATAGTAACCGTACCTACAGGAGGGTATTAATGCAGGCATTGGCAAAGCGCTTGCGGATCGCGTTACTTCGCGTTCCGCAAGAGCACCCCGACTCCACTTCATGTGCCAGCCTCGCAGGCCGGCCAAGCGCGACCCCAATGACTGCCGCAATTGCAGCGGAGGTACGCAAAACGGCCTCGCTCACAACCATTCGTCAGTGTGTGCTGCTAGGTTTGACAGGAATTGCAGCGGTGTCCTGGTTCGGCGTTCTGCAAACAATCAGCTACACCCAGGCGGGCCGGCCTGAGGATACCGGCGGCATAGCTGCAGCAGACTGGCCGCTGCTGGCATTGCACTATGGCAAGGTCATCCCAGTCCTCCTGGGCGCATGGATCTTCGGGCAAGACATGGCAACCGGAACACGGCGCATGATGTTCCTGGCATCATCTTCACGGATCAGGATCGCGTGCGGAAAAATGTTCCTGGCGACACTACTTACTAGCGCGACGGCATTGGCGTGTTCGCTTGGCGCCCTTACCCCATTCCTTGGTGCATCCGAGCGCGCAGCGGATGGTGTAGGCGGATTCCAGCTCAGCCCGGCACGGTTTGGCTGGCTCATCGGATACTGGGTAGTCATAGCGCTGCTGTCTGCAGCGATTACAGCGGCAACGCGAAATACGGTCATAGCCGTGGCGCCGTTGCTAATATGGACTATCGGTCTCTCCGACCTGTTAACCAACGCCTTGCCGTCATTAAAGATCGTCTTCGATCAGGTTTTCAAGACTGCCTACCAAAGCGGCTTCACTCCTTCGGCGTCTGAACTCACCGCCACGGCAATTCAACTGATCGTCGTAATGACGATAGGGGCCGTCATATTCATCCGTCGGGACTGCGGGTAATCACCACAACAGAACACCATGAAATCCGAACCATTCCAACATGAGGACATCCAAAATGATTGAAGTATCCGAAGTATCCAAAAGGCACGGAAAGGTGCTGGCTGTTGATAGGGTCAGCTTTTGCGCACCCTCCGGCATGATCACAGGACTGCTCGGCCCGAATGGAGCAGGAAAGTCATCGGTCATGCGTATCATATGCGGCCTAGATCGTGCTGACGGCGGTACCGCGACCGTCTGTGGGTCGCATTATCGGCAGCACCCATTCCCCATGAGAGTCGTCGGCGCACAGTTCGAGGGATCGGGCACACATCCCTCCCGCACAGCGGTAAATCATCTGCGGTGGGTGGCGCGCGCAAATCGCATCTCCGACGATCGCGTGGAAGAAGTCTTGAGCATAGTGGGCCTGCAACCCGGCGACTGGAGACGGCCAGTTGGCGGATTCTCGCTCGGAATGCAACAACGTCTTGGAATCGCCACGGCTCTTCTAGGCGATCCCCAGGTGATGATATTCGACGAGCCTGCCAACGGACTCGACCCGTTCGGAATTCAGTGGCTGCGGGACCTTCTTGCGCGGCTTGCACATGCCGATAAGACCG
Source organism: Actinomyces glycerinitolerans (assembly GCF_900098745.1). Taxonomy (GTDB): domain Bacteria; phylum Actinomycetota; class Actinomycetes; order Actinomycetales; family Actinomycetaceae; genus Actinomyces; species Actinomyces glycerinitolerans. The sequence goes on along the minus strand of NZ_FQTT01000009.1, from coordinate 397,580 downwards.
TGCTCCTCAGTTCTCACCTGATGGGCGAGACTGAAGTTATTGCTGACCGAGTCGTTCTTATGGACCGCGGCCACGTGATCGGTGAAGGCCGAGTCGAGCAACTCGTCGCGGAACATGGCTCGCTCGAACAGGCGTTCTTCAGTCGTTTGGCGGACCACAGGAATACAGACGTTCCTCCTACCGGAGGCGATAAGCGATGAGCTTCGTCGATGTGCTAGCCAGCGAGACCCGCAAGGCATTGACTCTGCCGTCCCTACGACTGACTGTCACCCTCACCATTCTTCTCATGGCATCATACTGCGCACTTGATGCTAGGGGTGCTCGCTCTGCGCTTCTTTCCGGTCAGGACGCCATGGGCCCACAAGAATTAGGAGTGTACGCCCTGGCGAATCTCGCATTCCTCCCCGTAATCGCGGCGGTTCTTATAGCATCTAGCGAGCACGTGGGCGGACAGCTGACCGACTCGATCCTAGCCGTACCGCGCCGGCACCTGCTCGTCCTTGCGAAACTGACGCTTGCCGCCATGCTGATCTTTGCCGAGGCCGCACTGCTGTCCATTATGATATTGGCATTTTATCAAGGCGGTCTCGGCTCCATTTCGGTATTCGCGTCGGGCGCGGGCACCCATTACCTCGCATCACTGGCCATGGGGACCGCGTACTGGACTCTCCTTGGTCTGTTCAGCACCTCTGTTGCTATGGTTGTACGATCTCAAACCACGGTGCTGGCAGTCATGATTCTGCTTACCGGCGCTGGCATGGCCTTCCTAATGATCAATAAAGTATTTCAGTACCTGCCGACCAATGCGGGACTGATGATGTTCATTGGCGATCAAACGGAAGACCTGGCTAATCCGCCCGACCTCGAACCGACCCCTGCGACTGCTGTCGTGGTGGCTTGGGTTTTGGCCGCGATTGCCACGGCGTTGGTAGCCATCAAGCGACGGGACGTCGGCGCCAGACAAGTCACGCCCCAGTAGCTTCGCCCGGGCCTGCGCAACAAGTTCACAGAGATCTCAAACGAATCCAGACAGACCAGCACGTCGCACCCCGTCGAAGCAGAAGCGTGAGTGCGTGTGCATTGACACCACCGTTCGTCACGCCCGCATTAGCTGTCGGCGGTGGTGAAGACGGCGCATCGCCGTTCTCAGCGCCGCAGCACGCGCACCCGCACCGCGCCAGGCGGTCCAGCGGCAGCAGGTTCAGGCCTGAGTCGTGCCAGTTTAGTGCCCTGCGGCGTTCAGGTTGTTGAGGATTTGCTGTGCGGTCTGGGTGGTCTGGGGCTGGGCGATGATGTGGTGGCCGTTGATGGTGATGGTGACTTCCTGGAGCGGCCGCAGTTCGCGGACGAGCCGCTTGATGCTCACACCGGTGGCTTGTTGTAGGTGGCGGGCGACCGCCAAGGCGGCCATGACGACTGTGAGGTGGGCCTGGATGGCGTCGTGGGTGTGGTGGAAGACGGGCCTGGCCCGCAGGTCGTGCTTGCTCATGCGGAAGGACTGCTCCACGTGCCACAGCTCGTGGTAGGAGGCGATCACCTCACCGGCGGGCATCACCGTGGCGGGGATGTTGCTGACGTAGCCCTTGAGCCCCGCCAAGCGGCGTGCTCTGGCTAGAGCCTTCTCATCCAGGACCTGGTCGCCCTTGCGGGTGGTGACGAAGCGGGTGCCCTTGGGGCGCCGCTCCCCAGCGACCACCGCCCTAGCCCGGTTCTCCTGCGCGGTCAGGGTCTTGTTGTCCCGAGCGAACCGCCTGGCGCTGTAAGCCCAGATCGCGCGCCACGAGCTCGGAAACTCCGCCGCGCTCCAGACGGGCTCATCACGCGTCTTGTCGTCCCTCTCGGTCGAGCGCGTGCATCGACGTGGGGTGATCGTATCGATCACCTGCCCGTCGGTGAACGCGTCCCCGCGCCAGGCGAAGTGCGCCGCCAGGTCCGCCGGCGCCTTGGTCATACGGGACCCGACGATGAACCCCAACCCGGCCTGATCGAGCGCTTCGAGGTTGGCCGCGGAGAGCATGCCGGCGTCTGCGACCACGACCAGGTGATCAATCCCGGATGCCTTCCGGAACTCCTCGACCATGGGGATCAGCGTGCTGGTTTCGGCCTTGCTGCCCTCCCAGCAGCCGATCTGTAGGGGGAAGCCGGCCCTATCCACCAGCAGCCCGACGATGACCTGCGGGTCCACCCTGCGTTCCTTGGAGTAACCCACCCGCCGTAGGTCGTCTTCCTTCTCCGCCTCGAAGTACAGGGTCGTAACGTCGTATAGGCACAGGGACAGGTCGCCGCGGCCGGTGACGTGGGACAGGCAGGCGGCCGCTATCCGGTCTCGCCACTGGCGGCCCGCGCAGCGGGACAGTGAGCGGAACAGTGTCCTCCTGGAGGCCGGCTGGACACCCAGCCCGGAGATCACCCGGGGTACCTGCTCCTTACTGGTGGGCTCGACCAGACGGGCCAGCACCATCTGCCTGAACCCCTCATCCCCACCCACCGCTTCATCCAGCCCCAGGGCCTCATACGCCCCCCGACAGGACATCCCACAGCAGAGCCGACCGCTTGGACTCAACCACCGCCGGAGCCACCACCCGGGCAGAATTAGCGACCAGGGACTCAAGATCAAGAGCCCTCTGGCCCGACCCGGCGGTGATCTTCTCCCGCCCAGCCTGAACCAGGGCGGCCAGCTCCGCCTCATCGTGGGCCGAGCCCAGGTGCTCCACAATCCGGCGCACACCGTGCTCCTTAGCCACGATCTGCACCGCCGTAGCCCCCGACGCGGTACGCACCTTACGAACATACGGGCTCACACACCATCACTCTACCGCCACCGGATTAGTGCCCCACAACCACCAACCCAACCACACCACACCAACGAAAAACCCCGATCATGACGCACCGTCACCAAAAGTGGCACGAGTCAGGTCAGGCGCTCATCACCGTTGAGGTTGCATCCGCCCAGCCACCCCCACCTCGCAGCTCTGCTATCATGGTGATGATAAAACGTCTTCGATGCGGGATTGAGGATACCCATGCCAGTCATCCGCCCGATCTCCGACCTGCGCAACAAGTTCACGGAGATCTCAGCAACTGTCCATGAGGACGATCGCCCTGTCTTCCTGACCCGCAACGGGGTGGGCGACATGGTGGTGATGAGCATCGAACACTACGAGGCGCTTGCGCTCAACCGGGAGATCACCGAGGCGCTGGCCGCGGCGGAAGTCGAGATGGAGACAACCACGGAGCGTTTCACCTCGGAGGAAGTACTCGCGTACGCACGCGCCGCGATCGACAACGCCAACGAATCCAGACAGACCAGCACGTCGCACCCCGTCGATACAGAAGCATGAGATCGTACGTAGTCCGCTACCTGCCCAGAGCACAGCAAGAACTCGCCGATGCTGGGCTATCGGTACTCGAGGTATCTGGAGACGTTGATTCCGCAGTGCGGACAGTGCGACACATCGTCACTGTCATCAACTCGTTGAGCACCATGCCGAGTCGCCACCGCGTCTATACGCCATCTCGTTCGCTCTCGCGCGAGTATCGATATGTACGCGCCGACCAGCACCTCGCCTTCTACTGGGTCGATGACGAGTCTGCAACCGTAACCGTCGTCCGGATTATCCATGTGCGCGCGGACATCAGCCGGCACCTGGAGTGAGTCCCAACCGGCTCCCGTCTTTGCACCATCACCCAAACTAGTCTGCTCCCAGTCACCTCCACCGCCGCAGCACGCGCACCCGCACCGCGGCCAGGCGGTCCAGCGGCAGCAGGTTCAGGCGCTCGTCGCCGTTGAGGTTGCGGCCACTGACCCACTCCCCCGCCTCGTAGCGGCCCTCGACGGCGTCGTCGATCTCTACGATCTCTCCCGGGGCACCGGCCGCCTCCAGCATGAGTCCCTGGCCGATCGCCAGCACCTCATCCTTTCCCAGGTCGATCAGCACGCCCATGGCACGCGTGTCCGCCGGCGCGGGCATGAGCGCCTCCTCCAGGTTCTCCTGCTCACCGCGCGCCTGCGTGCGCACCTGCACACCGGCATCCAGAAAGATCTTGCTCAGCACGTCGACGGCGCCGCGCACGGTCCAGGTCAGGCCGCCCAGCTCCACGACGGCGGTCTCCTCCGCCTCCAGCAGCACGGGCCGGATGCGGCCCTCGCACTGCGCCGCCACAATCACGTCCTCCGCCCCGGCGAGCAGGTGGTAGGCGGCGGCGAACTGTCCGTCGGGGCGCAGGTCGTCCACTCCGAAGACGTTGAAGCCGACCGCCCCCGAACCGACCGCCCAGAAGACGTTGCCGACAGCCACCTGTGACTCGGGCACCAGCAGCGCATTGTCCTCCCGCACGTACCCGGACACGGCGCCCTTGACGTCGTCGACGTAGATGTCGGGGCCGAGCAGGGCCAGCGTCGGCGCCGCCGCCTTCCACACGTCCACGACGCCGGCCACGGGCCCACCGCTGGGGTACTGGCCCGGCAGCTCCTGCCCCGGCTGGGGGCCCAACCAGGCGTTGGCGTAGTAGGCGACGTCCAGGTGCTCGGCCGCGGCGGCGGCCAGCGCCTCGCAGTAGGAGGCGAAGCCCCAGGCCATGAAGACCTCGTCGGCGCCCGGGCCGTCCCCGAACACCTGGGGCCAGTTGCCCGCGGCGGGTGAGCCCTGCTCGCGCCACAGCCGCGAGGCGGTGCCGGTGGCCTCGGGGTGCGCGGCGAGCCAGTCCAGCAGCGCCGTCGGCACCGGGGCGGACCAGGCGGCCTCGGCGTCCGCCGCATGATCGCGGGAGGCGCCCAGCAGGCCCGTTTCGTTCTCCACCTGCACCATGACCACGGTGCCGTCGGCGTCCACTTCGGCGATATGGCGGGCCAGGGCGGTGAAGGCGCGCCGGTCGGCCTCCAGCAGAGCCGGAGAGAACACCGACAGCACGGGGGTGCCGGGTCGGGTGAAGGCACCGGTGGCGCCGTCGGCGCCGGCCTCCGCGCGCGGGAAGCGCCCGGTGTCGGCACGCACCCAGCGGGGCGCGTAGGTGGAGGCGGCGTTCTTGAAGGCGCCGAACCACAGCAGGGTCAGCGCCAGGCCGCGCTCGCGCGCCAGGTCGATCAGCGCGTCCACGCCCGTGAAGTCGAAGGTGCCCTCGCGGGGCTCCACCAGGTGCCAGCTGGCGGTGGCGGTGACGGCGTTGCCGCCGAGCTCGACCACGCGGTCGAAGGCGACGCGGGCGAGCTCGATGTCGGAGCTGGTGGAGTTGTGCAGTTGCCCGCCCAGCAGCAGCCGGGGGCGTCCCCCGACCACCAGGTGGCGGCTGTCGATACGGTTCATGGGAAAGTCTCCTTCGGCTTTCGGAATGGTCGGGGCTGTGGGCGGTTGCGGAATCTGGCGTCCGACGACGGCGGCCCGGTGGCGAGGAGCCAACCGGGCCGCCGTCGTCGGGATGTGCCTGGGCCGGCTCAGACGGTGACCGTGCGCTTCATCTCGCCGGAGAAGGGCACGGGGATATAGGCCACGCGCGCCGAGACCCGCAGCAGTACCTCGTGCTCACCGGGGGCCAGCCCGCCGTCCTGCAGCACGCGCACGGTGGCCTCGTCGGCGTACTCCCAGCGGAAGAAGGTGACCGTCTCCATCTCCCCCAGGGTGAACCAGTGCTTGCCGTCGTCGGCGGTGAAGCGGATGTCCTCGCGGGGCACGGCCTCACCGTCCACCTCGACCTCGACGTCGTGCACCATCGACAGCGGAATGCCGCGGTAGTAGGGAATGCGGGTGCGCATCTCGAAACCGATGGTCTTGTCATTCTCCTCAACGTTTGCCAGGGAGTTCTCGGTAAAGATGTATCCGTCGAACATGGGTGCTGCTCACTTTCCGTCGTTCTGGGCGGCGTCGGCGCCGCCGTTCTTGCCGTCGCTTAAGTGCCGTTCCATGAGCTCCTGGTGACGGCGCACCTGCTCGAGGTCGGTGATGGGCTCGCCCGGCAGTACGAAGCGCTGCCCCTCGTACTCACTGCACACGTAGCCGTCGAAGCCCAACTGGTTGAGCCGGGTGAAGATGCGGCCGTAGTCGATGGAGTACTCCTCGCCCTCATCGGTGACCTCCCAGAACTTGCCGTGGAAGGACTTGATGTAGGGCAGGTACTCGTCCAGGGTGTCCAGAGAGGTGTTCTCATACCCGGTGGACATCATGGCGTAGAAACGGTCCTGGAAGGTGTGGAAGTGCCGGGTAAGCTCCTCCGGGAACTCGTAGTCGTCGGGGTTGTCCGGGTTGCGGGGGAAGAACTGGCGCGGGTCGATGCCGCGGGCGAAGATGTCGTCGATGTACTTGATGACGTCCTCGTTGACCCCGAGAGTCTCGCGGAAGTAGTTCGTGGACACCCGCGGGTGCCGCTGGCAGTAGATGCCGAAGTCGACCACGAGTCCGACGTGCGGGTTGTCGACCTCCTTCATCTCCTTGATCCAGGCCTCCGTCATGGGGTGATCGAAGCTCATACCGGCGTGCACCTCGACCGCCATGGTGATGCCCAGCTTCTCCGCCAGCGGCAGAGTCGGGCGGATCACGGCCGGGTCCGTCTGGGAGACGATGCGCACCAGCGGGAAGCCCAGCCGGTGAGTCAGGCGCAGGTCCGCACTGAGCAGCTCGACCTGCTCCTCAAGCGTCAGCCAGCGGTTCTTGTACAGCGAGGAATTGATGAAGATGTCATTGGAGACTCGCTCGAGCGGGTGCCGCTCCATTATCGCGTCCCACTCGGCGAGGGTCTCCTCGCTGGCACGCGCGGCACCGCGGATCATCTCGTCAGAGAGGATCTCGATGCCCTGTGTGCCCATTTCCTCGACGGCGGCGACGGTGCCCTCAAGCCCGAGGCCGCCGCGTCCATAGGCGTCCTGCAGCGAGTACAGGGAGACGCCCTTCTTGATAGTCATGTATCCGTCCTCTCTCCGTCCTTGGAGGGTTCCTCGAGGGTGCTGAGTTCGTTGCGGCCGGCAGGCGCCGCGGGCGGGATTGCCCGCGGGCGATAGCCGCAGCTGTCTCGGGATGCCCCGGATGCACCGAGGTTATGGCGCGACGGTTGGGGGCGGCCAGGCACCCGGACACCGCTTCTGCACGATCACGGCATTAGCGGTTCTTCGGGTTTGAGGGTGTGGTGGTTCGGGTGTGTGGGGTCGTTGTCGGTCCGGCCGGATCATTGTGGCTTCCGGGTCACGTCGTCGCGGGTTAACCCACGTCCTCGATGAGTCCCCACCGACCCGCCCGGGCAAACAGCAACGCGCAGCACTGATACCGTCCTCGTCGGCCCGACGACGTTCTCGTCAGCCTGACGACATTGTCGTCGGTCCGAACACGACCCTGTGAAGTCGAAGACGTCCTCGTCGGCCCGACGACGACCTTGCGAGCCCGAAGACGTCCTCGTGAGCCTCAGAACGACCCGTCCCGGCCGGGCGAACACGTCCTCTTCAACCCGAAGACGACCCCGACCGGCCGAGTACGACCTCCTGCGCCCGAACGCGACCCTCGCAGCGTAGCCCCGCGCCGAACCATCACGGGATACCGGCACGAGCGTGGCGCCTCGGTCCGGCGTGTCGCGGGGAGGCCCGCCGGTTCGCACCGGGACCCCCGCACTCGGACCGGTTTCTTCAGTTGGTCCGTCTGAGAGTGCGTCTGAGGCGGTCCATCCGCAGGCGGGCGGTCCAAGTGGATGCGGGCAGTCCAATCCCTGGACGAAGGGGGCGCCGACGAGCGCCTGGGAGCACGCCTTGCCTACGCCAAGCAGGCAGGGGTGGGGAACATGCCGGCGCCGGGGCCCCCGGCGGCGTGCGAGGGCGACGCTGCACGACCCTCGTGTGTGTTGCACGACCCCGGGGTGGTCGTGCAACACACACCAAGGTCGTGGAACGCGGCCCGAGGTCGTGCAAGTACATAGGGGCGGGGTGAACATCACCACCACCCCGACACACGCACCCGCGACAACCCCACCACCACACCCTCAAACCGGAAGAGCCGCATTAGCTTCGCCGATGTCGTCCGGCCCGCGGTCTCTCAGCCTGAATTAGGCTGAGGGCACGTCGACGCCCATCCCCGTGCGGCGCCGCGGTCATTCACACCGGGAGGCAGCCGTGTCCAGTCCCATCGCCGCAATTGACACCGATGTGCTCCTGACCGTCAACCTCATCCGCACGGGCCGTGCGATTACCCGGCAGCAGCTGGCGCGTATGACTGGAATGAGCCGCAACACGATCTCCTCGCTGATAAACACGGCGATCGACGCCGGGCTCATCGCCCCGGACGGCTCGGCTCCCTCGACCGGGGGCCGAGCGCCCGCCACGTGGAGATTCCGTCAGGAGGCCGGGCTCGTGCTCGCAGTGGGCGTGCACACCTCGACGCTGCGCCTCGCCGTCACAGACCTCGCCGGGCAGCCGGTGGAGCGACGCACCCTGGACTGGCCCATAACCCGCGGCCCGGAAGCGACCCTGACCCGGGCCGCCGAAGAGCTGCAGGACATGACGCGCCGCCACGAGCCACCGGTGTGGGCGGCCGGAGTCTCACTCCCCGGCCCGATCAACCAGGAGACCGGACGCCCGTCGAGCCCGCCGATCATGCCCGGCTGGGACGACTTCGACGTCGTCGGCACCCTCGAGCCCGCCCTGGGCGTGCCGGTCGCCACGGGAAACGACGTCAACATCATGCTGCTGGGTTACGCCTCCACCCTGCCCGACCAGGGCAGGCGGGAGTCGGCAAACATCCTCTACCTGCAAGTCGGCACCGGAATCGGCGTCGGAATCATGTCCAACGGACACCTGCACCTGGGTGCTGCAGGCGCCGCCGGCGACATCGGGCACGTGCAGGTCTCCGGAACTGACTCGGTGATCTGCCGCTGTGGCCGTACCGGATGCCTGGAGGCCGTGGCTGGCGGGTGGGCGCTGCTGCGTGACGCCCACCGAGCCGCGGTGGAGGGGTTGAGCCCGCACCTGAAGGAATGTCTGGATCGGCGTGGCGAGCTGACCGTCGAGGACATCGTCACCGGCGTGAACGCCGGCGATACCGAATGCGTCACCCTGATGGTGCGCTCCGCGACCGCCGTCGGCGATGCCCTGGCCATGGTGGTCAGCTTCTTCAACCCCGGACGGGTGGTATTGGCCGGGCCGATGCCGCAGGGATGCCCCATGTTCCTGGACGTCATCCGGCGCATCGTGTACGAGCGCGCACTGTCCTTGGCCACCACCGACCTGGAGATCCTGCCCGCGGGCAGCGGACTCGACGACGAGCTGCGCGGCTGTGCCCTGCTCGCCGTCAACTCGGTCTTCACCGCCGCCACCGCCTGACCCGCTCCCCTCCCTCTCTCCCCGAGGTCGGTTGAAGTTACGCGCCGAGGTCGGTAGTAATGTCGCAGCCGCACCGTCGGCAGCCGCTGCCCCTGCACGAAGGAGTTCCCATGATCCGCATCATCGCCACGTTCACGGTCCGGCCCGACGCCGTCGGAGAGTTCACGGCCAAGGCGCACGAGTTGGTGGAGGGTTCGCGCGCGGAGCCCGGCAATATCTCCTACGAGTTGCTGCGCGCCCGCGACGACGCCACGACCCTCACCTTCCTGGAGGCATGGGCCGACGACGCCGCCATTGAGACGCACAACGCCTCGGCGCACTTCACAACGATCATTCCCCAGCTGATCGCCCTGTCCACCGGCGATCCGACGATCGTCCAATACGAGCCGGCCTGATTTCCATCGCCCCAGGAAATGCGGCTCTTCCGGCTTGAGGGCGCGATGGTTCCGGCTGCCTCATTCTCCGTTGATCAGTGCCTGGAGCATCTGCTGGTGGCGGGTCAGCTGCTCGACGTCGGGAATCGGGTCCCCGGGGATGATGAAGCGCTGCCCCTCGTACTCACTGCACAGGTAGCCGTCATAGTCGAGCTGCTTCAGGCGAGCGACGACGGCCGGGTAGTCTATGGAGGCCTCCTGGTAGCCGCCGACGCCGTCGGGAACCATTTCCCAGAACTTGGCGTGGAAGGACTTGATCCACGGCAGGTACTCGTCCAAGGTGTCTAGGGACGTGTTCTCGTAACCGGAGGCGTTGGTCGCGTACACCTCATCCACAGGCGACTTGAACAGGCGCGTGAGCTCCTCGGGGAACTCGTAGGCGTCCCGGTTCTCCTCCCCGGTGGCACGGGGGAAGGCTCGGCGACCGTCGGATCCGGAGGCGTAGATGTCGGCGATGTACTCGACCACATCTTCGTTGAGCCCTTGTGCACGGAAGTAGTTCGTAGCGATTTCGGGGTAGCGGTGGCAGTAGATGCCGAAGTCGACCACGAGTCCGACGTGCGGGTTGTCCAGATCCCGCATCTGCTCGATCCAGGCGGCGGTGAGGGGGTGGTCGAAGCTCATGCCTGCGTGCACCTCGACCGCCATGGTGATGCCCAGCTTCTCCGCCAGCGGCAGTGCGGGCGGGACCACGGCAGGGTCGGTTCGGGAGACCAGGCGCACGAGCGGGAAGCCGAGGCGCTTCGCCAGCCGCAAGTCCGCCTGAAGGGAGGCGACCTGCTCCTCCAGGGTCAGCCAACGATTCTTGTACAGCGAGGAGTTGATGAAGATGTCGTTCGCGACGCGCTCCAACGGATGCCGTGCCATGATCGCGTTGAACTCATCAATAACTGCGTCGCTCGCATTCTGGGCGCCTTCGAGCATCTGGTCGCTGAGGAACTCGATACCCTGAGCGCCCATGTCCTCAACCAGACTGATGCACCCCTCCAGTCCGAGACCGCCACGCCCGTAGGCGTCCTGCAGCGCATACAGGGTTACTCCACGTTTGAGAGTCATGTTTCCGTCCTTTCTTCTGCATGTGGGAAGGAAGGCGGCCGAGGCCGGGCACGCGGAACTGCGAGCGCGGACGACCGCACAGTTCCGGGGGAATAGCCCTTTCAACCCCGGTACCCGGGAGTCTGCGTCGGCTCCCGGCCAGCCCGGTCATCTCCGGTCCAGAGCGGACGTGCCCCTACGCCGTCGACGCCGAACGCCCACGACGCTACGGTCCGCGCCGCTTCCGGGCCAGGCACCGGAGACGGGCTTTCGCACGATCAGCAAGAAAGTGAGAGCGGCAGTCGCAAGAGTTACGACGGCACCGCCCCATAGCGAATCAGCGGCCAGAAGTGTCCATCCGTGACCACTGCCTCCGAGATACCTTGACCGGCCGGTTCGCGCAAACGGCCATTCGATCAGGGACGCAGCGCATCCAGCGGGAAGGTCAGCGTGCCGTCGGGCAGCGTGGCCGTGAATCCGGTTCCGGTGATGACGGCCCGGAACGCCGGCGGCGGTGCGTCGATCTGCGCCACCGCCTGCGAAAGCCGCGCTGCCCCGGCGGAAACCTGACCTCCCCCGAGCTTGACCTCCACCGCGGCCCACGAACCGTCCGGCATGGTAATCACGGCATCGATCTCATGCCCGTTCGAGTCACGGTAGCGATGCACGCGGCCGCCCACCGCCTCGGCGTAAACGAGTAGATCGTGGACAACGGCGGACTCGAACAGGAAGCCGAGCGTCTCAAGGTCGCGCGTCAGGCGCGCAGCGTCGGCCCCCAGGGCGGCAGCGGCCAAGGCCGGATCGGCGAGGTGGTAGGCATTGCTTCGGCGCAGCTTCGCCTTCGAGCGCAGCGCAGTCGCCCACGGCGTCACGGCCTCAACCACAAACACACGTTGCAGCAACTCGAGCAGTTTCGCGACGGTGGCCTCAGACGGCGCCGGGAGCACGCGGGCGATATCTCGGCGCAGCGTTGCCTGCGAGACCTCGCTAGCCGTGGATCGTGCTAACGCCACCAGCATCTGTTCTACGAGGACGGGCTCAGAGCGCAGCGTGGCGAGTCTCCCGAGGTCCGTGGTAGCGGTGTCCTGAAGGTAGCCGTTCAACGCACGGGTACGCACCTGCGCGTCGGCTGTGCGCAAGGCCGGGAAGCCCGGAGTAAGCACATTGTTGACTACATCGGCGAGCGGGCTGGTGCGCATTGATGGTGTCGGCTGCGAGCCGGAAAAGAGGTCTTGCAGCCCGATACCCGGCGTTGTCAGTTCACCGGCCTTCTCCGCCCAGGTCATGGTGCGCTGACGGATGCGGATGAATCGGCTCGCTCCGGTGTGCCTCACCGAGTCGGCGGTAGGCACGGCCGAACCGGTGAGGATGAAACGCCCAGGTTGATTCGAGAAGTCGACTGCCCGGCGAGCAAGGTTCCAGACCTGCGGGACGGTCTGCCACTCATCGAGCAGCCGTGGCGTCTCGCCCTCGAGCAATATGCGCGGGTCGACGTCGGCGGCGGCCTGCGCCTCGGGGGTGTCGAGCAGAACGTACGATCCGGCGTGATGTAGGCCGGTCATGGTCTTTCCGCATCCCCGCGGCCCCTCCAACACGATGGCACCGACGGACTCGAGGGTTTTGCTGACCGCCGCATCCACGGCGCGCGGGAGGTAGGCAATACCCACTTCCTGTGCCGTATCCATGCCCGCAGCATAGCTGAAGGTAGGGATTTGCAGGAGCCGAAGGTAGGGATTTGCAGGACCCGAAGGTAGGGATTTGCAGGAACCCTTCCGCCCGGGGCGTGCAGTTCCGCGCGCACCCGCACTGTCTGTGGCGCCCTCCCCCGCGCGAGGATGGCGGGACCGGTCAAGGAGGATCCCGCCATGTCAGTTCCCAGCGTCCAGCTCTACGCCGTCCGCGACGCCCTCGCCGCAGACCTGGAGGGCACCCTCGCCCGCATCGCCGAGATCGGCTACACCCGCGTCGAGGCCTTCGCCTTCGTCGAGCAGGCGGAGCGGCTGCGCCGCGCCCTGGACGCCGCTGGCCTAACCGCACCAACCGCGCATGCCTCGATCATCGAGGCCGAGGATCCCGAGCAGGTCCTGGCCGCGGCCACGGAGATCGGTACCCGGCTGCTCATCGACCCGTACCTGCCACCGGATCGCTGGCGGACCGCCGACGACGTCGCCCGCCTGGCGGAGAAGACGAATACGGCGGCAGCACTTGCAGCACAGGCGGGGATGACACTCGGCTACCACAACCACGCCTGGGAGACAGCGACCCTGATCGGCGGCAAGCATGCGCTGGAGGTGTTCGCCGATGCGCTTGAGCCGGGTGTGGCCCTGGAGGTGGATACGTTCTGGGCAACCTTCGGCGGTGCGGATGCCCCGGCACTGCTGCGGCGCCTGGGCGACCGGGTCAGGGCAATCCACGTCAAGGACGGCGTCCTGCCCTCCACTCCCCCGCGACTTCCTGAAAGCATTGAGGGGATCACCGCCGTCATGGCGCAGTACACGGCCCAACAGCAGCCGGCCGGCCGTGGCGCGGTAGACATCGAAGCCTCGCTGCGTGCGGCGCCGCAGGCGCTGCGCGTGGTCGAGTTCGACGACTATGCGGGCGACATCTTCGAGGGCATCGCGGCCTCACTGACCTGGCTGCGCGAGCACGACGCCTGAAGGCGCGTTCACTCTAGGCCTTCTGCACCATGCGCGCAGAAGGCGGGCGTCTGGGCCTGTCCACGGCCGAACCTGCATCGGTAGCTTCGCATTTGTCGGGGGGCTCGGATCGGGCGATGCCGCCGCATCAGCCTCCGGACGGCCGTTTGTCTGCGAAGGAGCTTTGTCATGCCGCGTCCCATCAATCTGTTCACCGGCCAGTGGGTGGATCTGCCGTTCGAGGAGGTGTGCACGCTGGCGGAGCAGTGGGGCTTCGATGGCCTGGAGGTACCGGTGGCCGGCGACCACCTGGACGTCTACCGCGCCGCCGAGGACGATTCCTACTGTCAGCAGTGGAAGGACACCCTGGCCCGTCACAACCTGAGCGTGTACGCCATCTCCAACCACTCCACGGGCCAGTGCATCTGCGATGACCCCATCGACTTCCGCCACCGTGGCCTGCTGTCCGATCGCGTCTGGGGCGACGGCGAGGCGGAGGGCGTGCGCGAGCGCGCCGCCGAGGAGCTCAAGCTCACCGCCAAGGTGGCCGCCAAGCTCGGCGCCAAGGTCGTCACCGGATTCACCGGCTCCAAGATCTGGAAGTACGTGGCCATGTACCCGCCGGTGGGCGCCGAGGTCATCGCCGACGGATACGAGGACTTCGCCCGCCGCTGGAACCCGATTATCGACGTCTTCGACTCCGAGGGGGTCAAGTTCGCCCTCGAGGTCCACCCCAGCGAGATCGCCTACGACTACTGGACTACCAAGGCGACCCTGGACGCCATCGGCAACCGCGAGGCCTTCGGCATCAACTGGGACCCCTCCCACATGATCTGGCAGCAGATCGACCCGGCCGTCTTCCTCACCGACTTCGCCGACCGCATCTACCACGTCCACTGCAAGGACACCAAGACCCACTTCGACGGGCGCAACGGCCGCCTGTCCAGTCACCTGCCCTGGGACGACCCGCACCGCGGCTGGACCTTCGTCTCCGCCGGCCTGGGCGAGGCCGACCTGGACGGCTACTTCCGCACGCTGAACCAGATCGGCTACGACGGTCCGATCTCGATCGAATGGGAGGACTCCGGCATGGACCGCCTGCACGGCGCCCCCATGGCCCTGAAGTTCGCGCGCGAGCACGTCTACGACCTGCCCGACGCCGCCTTCGACTCCCACTTCGACAACCGCTAAACCGTTAAGGCGGAGCCCAGAATCGAGCTCCCCGACGCACCGCACCGGCGCCCCACAGCTTCCGGCAGGAAGGTGTGGGGCACCGGCGTCTCATGCGGGTATCCCCATGGCCGGACCGTGGCGCCTTGTGGCACCCTGGGGATCGTGGATGCTTCCCCCGTCGATGATGACGCCTCTCCCGCCTCCGCCCCGGTCACCCCGGCTCAGCGTCGCAGCACAGAGATGCTGCGCGGTCTGCGCTTCGGCGCCCTGGCCGTCGCAGTGATAGCCGGCGTCTGGGCATGGCGACAGGCCGGCCGCTACTACCACGTATTCTGGTTCCCCGAAGAAGAGAATGCGCTTTCGCTGACGCGGTCCATGCCGGTAGTTGCATTCCTGTTGTGGGGATCATTCGTCTGTGTTGCCCGGTTAGAACGCCCCAGCGGCTTTCACAGGGGCCTTTCACTGTTTACGACGGCAGCAGTAGGCTCGCTGGACTGCGCCGTTTTCGCTTGTCTGTGGTGGGGCGAGTCGCAGGAGATCCAGATGTCCTATCCGGCGCTCGCCCAGCTCGCGGTCGCAGCACTCGCCCTCGGCGCCGCAGGGGTCGCGGACATACTCATCCGCGACCGACGCAACCACCACGCAAAGCCCCGTTCCCGCCGAATCCGTCTACTCCGCCCCACCCGGCCGGCCGCCGTCGCGACGGCACTGACACTCGCTGTTGGCGCTGTGACTCTAGCCCTGCCCGCCGAGCACTACGCGGCCAAGTCCGTGCAGGTACCCGCCGCCCCGGCCCAGCCGGTACCCGAGTCCCTGAGCGATTCCGTCACCTGGCGACGGGCCATTCAGATTCCTAATGCGGGAGACCTGCAGCCCATCGGCGGTGTGATCGCCGGGGCAGCCGGCCCCATCGTCATAACCGACCACGGCGCCATGGGCCTCGACCCGAGCACCGGGGAGACCACCTGGTCCTACACCCGCGGCGGCAAGCTCGTGACATTCGGGGACGACTACTGTTGGAAAGAGGGCAATGCCTGGTGCTACGCGGCCATCAGCCCGGACCGGAGCCGACTCGTGCTCGGCTACGACGCCGGCAGGGTTGGCACACCGCTGGTCGTACTCGACACCACCACCGGGGAGGTCGTCTTCGAGTACATCAACAATTATGATTCCATTGCCCGTTTAGGACCAAACATCCAGGTCACCGACCAGGTACTCAGGGCGGGACGCAACATCCTATCACTCAGGGACGGCAGCATTCAATCAACTCTTCCCTACAGCACATTCTATGAATACGAGAATCCGCATTACTGCGGCGATAGAAACATAAAGCGCTGCTGGAAATACCCCGGGCCGACGCAGGGCGGGCACTCCACCCTGGTTTACGGCACCATCTGCGGAAACCCCAGCCACCCCGAGAACATAGAACCGAAGGACGACCGCAACCGCTGGTGCGAGTTGATCACCGCACCGGACGACGATCCGACCGCGCTCACCCTGGCCGACGCCGTAGTCCCGACGTCCCGGGACGCACCGGAATACGTCGGCGGCTGGACCGTGCGCTACGCGGACCCAGACGCCGCCTACACCGAACTAAGCCGACACCAGGATCCCAAGGAAGTGGACACTCTCAGCTTCCCCCTCGAAGCCGTCAGCCTAGACACCCTTGCCGGAGTCGATGATGCCGAGCCCGTTGCCCTCGGCAGCCTGAACCGCCCCGAATACAACCGCAGCACCCGCACCCTCGCCGTACTCGGAGCCGCCCCCACGGCGGAGGAGGCAACCGTACAGGCACGCTTCGACCCAGTCACCCGCACGGTTTACCACGTCGACGACGCCGACTCCGATCCCACCGGGCCCGGATACCTCGACGACCTGCGGCTCACCGCACCACAGGCCCAGGAAGGAATAGACCTGGTGCGCAGCGACGGCAGCCTCGCCCTGCACCTGGACTACTACTCCGAAGACCCCGCCCAGGAGCCGTATTACACGAGCAATGACGCCCCATACATCGTCCAGGCCCCCGGAGTTATCACCGTCGTGGACCTCCACAGCGCCCGGGACAGCAGTGGCGACGGCTATAGACACGAACTCGTCATCTACGGCGTCGGCTAACCGGGCTACAGCCGCGTCCGAGCCCGCCAACGGGCAGTCCGCCCCATGGCCGGGTGCGGTACCTCCTGCCACCCTGGGAACATGCGCACTCCCTCCCGCGACGACGTCGCCGCCACAGCCACCCCACCCCGACGCCGCAGCACCGAAATACTCCGCGGCCTGCGCGCCGGCGGACTACTCACCGCCCTGACCGCAGCAGCCTGGGCCTGGTGGCAGACCGCACACTACAACGGCACATTCCAACTCTCCGAGGACGTCCGAAACCTCGCTCTCGGTGGCGGCCTTATCCTGGTGGCGGCCGCATGTTGCGTCTGGTTACTGCTTGCTCCCGCGACATCGCAGACAAAACGGCGTCGTGCACTGGTACGCGCGCTCGTACCCGCAGTATTGTTCGCCGCCGCTTCGCTCCTATTCTGCTGGACATGGTGGCGCGAGTCGCAGGACATCCAGATGAGCTACCCGGTACTCGCGCAACTCGCCGTCGCGGCCGCCGGACTCGCGGTCGCCGCCGGCTCCGACCTGCAACTGCGTCGTACCGGACCGCACACCCCTAAAGCGCCGGCACGCGCCGAGCAACACCCACACACGACGACTATCGCGACCGGCGCCGCTGCGGCGCCGCTCGCCGCGGCCGTCATCGCGTTGACCATCCCCTCACTGATGTACGCCCCCACATCGGTACAGGTCGCCGCAACCGAACCGGCGCCGATCCCCGAAACCTTGACCGATGAGGTGCGCTGGGAACGAGTCATTGAGTACGACCGCGACGATGACATCAAGGGCGTGATCGCCGGAGCAGCGGGGCCCATCGTCGTCACCAAGCACGGCGCCATGGGGCTGGCCCCCGACACCGGCGAGACCACCTGGTCCTACACCCGCCCCGCCGACCTAGATTCCATAGGCCGCGATTGCAACACACGCGAGCAGGCATACTGCACCGCGGTATTGACCCCGGATCGCACCCGGCTGATCATGGGTTACGGGTACCACCCTTTGGAAACGGAATTCGTTGTACTCAATACCTTTACCGGAGAGGTCGTCTTCGAGCACGTGTACAGGGATCTCTCCAAACTTGAAGAGAACCGCGGTAGGCCCTGGATCTATTGGTACCCCAGCGTGCAAGTCACCGATCACGTGCTCGTGGTCGAGCAGGAGGTACTGTCTCTGACCGACGGCAGTCTGCTGAGAACGCTGCCAGACGAACGTGCACCGAAGCTCAACCTAGGCAACCGCTCCGAATGCCCCCGTGACGATTCTCCCCGGTGTGGGGGATATCTGCCCCCGTCCCGTGCCGGCCACTCGACCCTCATCCTGGGAATCACCTGCTGGAGCCCGGACAATGATCCAGAGAATTATGTCGATTATCCCTGGTGCGAAATGGAAGTGGCGCCGGACAGCGACCCCTCGGCAGTGAGCACGGCCAGCGGAATCGTCCCGCCAGACCCTGACCGCTGGGAATCCGACTCTGTAGTCGTGGACGGGTGGACCGTGCGCTACGCCGACCCGGACGCCGCCTATGAGGAACTGAGTCGGCACAACCTGATGGAGGAGGCGACCTCTCTCAGTTTCCCTCTGGAGGCCGTTAGCCTGGACGCCCTAGCCGGAGTCGATGATGCCGAGCCCGTCGCCCTCGGTAGCCTGAACCGCCCCGAACACTACGAGGGCGCACACACCCTTGCCCTCCTGGGCGCCGCGGGGCCGAATGAGACGGCCACGGTCCAGACCTGGTTCGACCCTGTCACTCGGCAGGCCTTCACCCGCGACGACATCGACGCCCACCCCTCTGGTCCTGGCTATCTCGACTCCCTGCGCCCCACCAAGTCACGGACGAACGACAGTATCGATCTGCTTCACCCCGATGACACCATCGCCATGCACGTGGACTACCCCAATCAGCAGGAGATTCTCGACTACGAGTCCGAGTACCCTCCGTACCTCGTACAGGCGCCCGGAACAGTTGCGATCGTCGACCACTGCAGCATCTGGCGCACAGACACGAATGACCCCGCCCCCACGGGCTACGAAACGGTGATTTACGGCGTCGGCTGACCCAGCAAGGCTTGCCACGCCTGGCCATGGGTAGTCCGTCCCACGACCAGGCGTGGTGCCATCTGTCACCCTAGAGTCATGCCTGCTTCCCCTGCCGATGACGACGCCCCCGCCGCACCCGCCCCTCCCCAACGGCGCATTCCGGCTGCACGATAGCTATCTAAACGACATCCTGTGGTTCGCTTTCATCGTGCTTGCAAGCACGTGCCTTGTCTGGTTACTGCTCTTCTTCGATACCCCAGGACCGCCACCGAAGCGGACCCGGCCGGCGATACCCTCGCTACTGGCCGCATCACCCGCAATTGCGGCCTCGTTCTTATTCGCCCGGCTGTGGTGGCACGAGTCGCAGCGCATCCAGGCGACCTACCCCGTACTTGCCCAACTCGCCGTCACCGCAGCAGGAATCGGAATCGCCGCCGGCTCAGACATAGGTCTGCGTCGCGCCATGTCGCGCGCCGCCAAGACCGCCAAAACACCGACCCGGACCGCACGCAGTCCCCGCATGACCGGCGCGCCTACCCGCGCCGCGGCGGCGACCCTCGCCGCCGCCGCCGTCGCACTGTCCGTACCCTCGGCAGTATTCGTAGCTACGTCGGTACAGGTCACCGCAGCCGAACCAGAACCGATCCCCGAAACCTTGTCAGACGGGGTGCGCTGGCAACGGGTAATCGATCACGACTACGACGATGACATCGCGGGCGTGATCGCAGGCGCGGTCGGCCCCATCCTCATCACCGACCACGGCGCCATGGGGCTGGATTCCAGCACCGGAGAGACCACCTGGTCCTACAGCCGCCCCGCCAGGCTCCACGAGATCGCCCACGACTGCTCCCCGAGCACACAGGCGCACTGCGACACGGTTTTGAGCCCCGACGGGACCCACCTGGTCATCGGCTACGGTCACTATCCACTGGAAATAGTGTTCGTCGTCCTCAACACCACCAACGGAGAGGTCGTCTTCGAGCACACCTACAAGAGCAAGTTCGACCGCGATGAAGACATAGACGAGCTTTGGGAATACAACCACCCAGTTGTACAGGTAACCGATCACGTGCTCGTGGTCGAGCAGGAGGTGCTGTCGCTGACCGACGGCAGTCTGCTTGACACTATGCCGGATGCGCAGGCTCTACGCGGCGATGTCCCGAAGTGTCCAGCTGACGACTCGGTCGGCTGCCGGCGCCGTCGTCCGCCTGCGAGCGCCGGGCACTCTACCCTTGTATTGAAGACCGTCTGCTGGGGCCGCGACGATTATCCGGACAACGACTTTAACGATGTCGATTACACCTGGTGCGAGATGGGCGTAGCGCCGGACAGCGACCTAACGGCGGTGACCACGGTCCGCGCCGTTGTTCCCTCTGACGAAGCGGACTCGGATGTCGGCCCGGTGGTGGGCGGGTGGACGGTGCGCTACGCCGACCCCGACGCCGCTTACGAGGAGTTGATCCGGTCCAACCAGTCGGAAGACCCGGATTCCCTCAGCTTCCCACTTGAAGCCGTCAGCCTGGATGCGATGGCCGGATTCACTGACGCGGAACCGGTTGCCCTCGGCGACCTCAACCGCCCCGAACGCAATGAGACTGCCCACACCCTCACCATCCTAGGCACCCCCGAACCATACAAGCTGACGGCTCGCACGCACTTCGACCCCGTTACCAAGCAGGTTTACGCCGACGCGGACGCTCCGTTCGTTGGCCCCGGCTATCTCGATTCTCTGCGCCCCTCCGAATCACGGACGGATGACGGCACCGACCTGGTTGGAACCGACGGCACCATCGCCATGCACGTGAACTACCCCGACCCGCAGCCGAACCTCGAGTACCAGACCAGATTCTCCCCTTACCTGGTGCAAGCACCCGGGGCGGTCGTGGTCGTTGACACGCGCCAGATCCACCAGCGAGGCAACTACGACCCCACACCCATCGGTTACGAAACGGTGATTTACGGCGTCGGCTGACCGGGCAAAAGCCGCGTCCGGGCCCGCCAACGGGCAGTCCGCCCCATGGCCGGGTGCGGTATCTCCTGCCACCCTGGGAACATGCGCACTCCCTCCCGCGACGACGTTGCCGCCTCCGCCCCAACCGCCGCACCCCGGCGCCGCGGTACGGAAGTACTCCGCGGCCTGCGCGCCGGCGGACTACTCACCGCCCTGACCGCAGCAGCCTGGGCCTGGTGGCAGACCGCACACTACAACGGTACATTCCGACTATCCGGTGAGGATCTGGATGCCATTTCGTGGGTCGCCATCGGGTCGCTCATGCCCGTGCTGTTCTGGGGCTACTTCGCGCTTTTGGCGCGACACGAACGCCCTGGCCGCCTACAGACGACACTCATACTGCTTCTGGTGGCGGCTGCGGCCTTGGCGGGAGCTGTCGTGTTCGGCCGCCTGTGGTGGCGCGAGTCGCAGGACATCCAGATGAGCTACCCTGCACTGGCGCAGTTCGCCGTCGCCGCGGCCGCTCTGGGCATCGTCGCTATCAGCGACATTCTCATCCGGGGGGCGCAACGCATATCGGACCAGGCCGCGCACTCGACGGCTCCATCTCCCCCGTCCCACGCTGCCACTGGTGCTGACTGTCATCTTCACCCTCACCATCGGTGGAACGGTGCTGGCCGCACCCGCCCGCCTGTATGCCGCCGAGTCCGTACAGGTTGCCGCCGCCCCTGCACCAGCAATACCCGAGTCCCTCAGCGACACCGCCGCCTGGCAGTTGACTTTGGACTACGAGGACACTCGCGTGGAGGGTGTCGTTGCCGGCGCGGCAGGACCGATTCTCGTCACCGATCACGGCGCCATGGGACTCGACCCCCACACGGGCGAAACCACCTGGTCCTACACCCGCCCCGCCAAGACCGTGCACTTCGGCGCGGGGTGTTGGGAGGCCAGCATCTGGTGCTACGGCGTTCTGTCCCCGGACCGGAACCACCTCGTGCTGGGCTACGACGCCGGCAGGCTCGGAACGCCGCTCGTCGTGCTCAACACCGCCAACGGCGAGGTCGCCTTCGAGCACTATTACAGCGACCGCACCTGGAGGGGCAAGAACCGGGGGACTGAATTCGACAGACGCGAGGGGCCCAGCATCCAGGTCACCGATAACGTGCTCTGGGTGGGGCAGGAGATCCTCTCGCTGACGGACGGCTCCCTCCAGGCGACGCTGTCCGACGACTATGACGCGCGCTACGGCAGTGAGGACTGTCCCCGTGACGATGTGCAGTCTTGCAGGCAACTGTTTCCCCCGGAGCACGGCGGCCACTCCACCCTGGTTCTTGGATCAACCTGCTGGAACCCGAACTATGTCTATGAGGAGAACGACCAAAGCGTTTGGTGCGAGGTGGCCATCGCACCGGACGACGACCCCACGGGCATCATCACGGTAGACGCCGTCGTACCCAAGTCTGCTGCATGGCCGCGCCTAGTCTTCGCGGACGGTTGGACCGTGCGCTACGCCGACCCCGAGGCAGCCTACGCAACTCTGTCCGAGCAGACCTCAAGGGAACAGACCGAGAAACTGAACTTCCCCCTGGAGGCCGTCAGCATTGACGCTCTCAGCGGCACCGAATCCGCACCGTCCATACCTTTGGGTGAGTTCAACGGCCCCATCGACGACTACTGGATGCATCCCCGCACCATCACCCTATTTCAAGCCCAGGCAAACCCTGACGAAACCGGTTCCAGATCCGTGTTCGACACCACCAGCGGTCACATCTACACCTATGACGAACTGGCCGAGCAGACCTCCGGCTACACCTACCTCGACTCCCTGCGCTTTAGCAGCAACGGCGCAAGCACCAATGTCATCCGCACCGACGACTCCATCGCCCTGCTCCTCAGGAACCTGGACCTGAATCGCAGCGCCCTACCTGGCGATGACCTCGACACCAATCTCTTACAGGCACCCGGCGTTATCGCCGTAGTGGCCCGGCAATACACCTACACCGTGAACGGCGACCTCGACCGCACGACTACAGTCATTGTCGGTTTTTGTGGTTGACCGGCCCATTCTCCTCGCCCCCAGCCCGCCCACGGGCAGTGCGCCCCATGGCCGGGTGCGGCGCCTCCTGCCACCCTGGGAACATGCGCACCTCCCCCGCCGACGACACACGCCTCCGCCCGCCTCGCCCGGCACGGGCGATCCGTGAAGCAGCTCTGACTACCGCCGTCGCCATCGGCCTGGTATCGCCCATGCTGGCGGGCTGCACCGACTCGGTCCCGACGTCCACGCCGTCGACGGCCTCCCCTACCCCCACGACGGCGGCCGTCTCCACCACCGCCCCCGCAGGCATGGCCGCAGACATCCCGGAGGCCCTGGGGCAACAGGTGCGCTGGCAACGCGTCATTGACGATGACGACGCCGAGATCTACCACGTCGAGGGCGTGCTGGCCGGGGCCTCTGGACCCATTGTCGTCACCGGCCACGGCGCGATGGGCCTCGATCCCGAAACCGGTGAGACCACCTGGTCCTACCGCGATCCCGAAGGCACCATGCCGGTAACCGGATACGGCGTCGTCTCTGCCGAACGGGCCCACGGCCAGGCGGTACTGAGTCCGGACGGCACCCGCCTGGTTCTCGGGCTGAGCTCGAGCACCAGCAACTTCGCCACCCGGCTGGTCGGGCTCAACACCGGCACCGGAGAGGTGCTGTTCGACCATGAGGTGACCGGCTACGCGATCGTCAGCGAGCGGGCCGTTGACCTGCATATCCAGGTCACCGATCATGTGGTCATGGCCGAGCGGGAAGTGATCTCGCTCGAAGACGGCTCCGTCCTGGCCACCCTGCCCCCGGACCCGGCCGTCGTCGACGGCGACCGGCAATGCCTGCGCACCGACGTCGGCTCCTGCGAGAGCTTTTGGCCCGGCTCCCAGGGCGGGCACTCCACCCTCATTCTGGACTCGACCTGCTGGAGCCCCGGCCAAACCGCGACCAGTTGGTGCGAGTTGACCCTGGCGCCCGATGACGACCCCACGGTATCGCGACAAGTCGGCGGCTTCGTACCCATCGACCGGAGCACGGGCGACGCCGAGGGGCAGAGCAATGTCGCCGGGGATAACCTTGACGACGTCTATCCCGTTCTGACACCGCCCGTACTCGACGGTTGGGCCATCCGCTATAGCGACGCCGACGCCGCCTACGCCTCCATGCGCGATGAGGACGCGGACCCGCTCTCCCTTCCTCTGGAGGCCATGAGCCTGGACGCCCTCGTGAGCACCAACGACGCCGCACCGGTGCCGCTGGGCACCTCGGGGCAGACCGTGCGTGACTACGGCGCCCGCACTCTGGCCGTGGCAGGCGCGGACGGGAAACCCGGCGACGCGGTGGTCTTCGACCCGGCCACGCGGCAGGTACAGGGCGTCGACCAGGCGCTAGAGCAGGGAACCGGGGCGATTTATCTGGATGCGCTGACCGTCACCAGATCTGGCAGCGACCTGGACATCACTCGCCCCGACGGCTCCGTTGCCCTGCACCTGACCGAATACGACGCTCGCATCGAGCACACCGACGCCTACCTGGTTCCGGCACCCGGTGTGATCGTCGCTGTAGAGCATCACCGCACTACCACAGAGGACGGGAAGACCGATGAGTCCGAAGTCGTCATCTTCGGCGTCGGATAGCGGCTCCGCGCCCGCCCGCGGTGACGGTGCCCGGCGCCGCGGGCGCCTCAGCCGACCGGCGTTCCTCGCCACCGTCCTCACGCTCGCCATCGGCGCCGCAGCGCTGGCCATCCCGCAGAGGATGTACGCACCGGAGTCCGTGCGGGTGCCGCCCGCCGCCGTCGCCCTCAGGCCCGATACCCTCGGTGAGGAGGTCGCCTGGCAGCGGGTCATCCGCTACGACGACCGCGACGCCGTAACCGGGGTTACCGCCGGAGCGGCAGGCCCCGTCATCGTTACCGCTCATGGCGCCGCGGGCGTGGACCCCGCGACCGGCGAGCAGACCTGGTCTTATACCCGCCCCGCCTCACTCCGCAGAATCGGAAATCCCTGCGAACGTGATGGGGTGCCCGAGCCGCATACCGACGCCTCGTGCTACGCGGTGCTCACCCCGGATAGAAGCAGACTTGTCTTGGGCTACGACGCCGGCCCGCTCGGAGTTCTGCTGGTCGTGCTCGACACCACCACCGGCGAGGTCGCCTTCGAGCACATGTATGCATACCGCGGTGGCGAGGACAGCCGCACCAGTGCTGGGAGACACGTTGACGTCCACGTCACCGACCGGGTGCTCATGGTGGGAGAGGAGGTGGTGTCACTCGAGGACGGGAGCCGACTTGCCACAGTTCCCGGAAGAGCGCTTCCCGACGTCGGCTTCACCAATGACTGTCCCCGCGACGACGTGGAGCTGTGCGAGAGGTTGGAGGGGCCTTCACGCGGCGGTCATGCGACGCTCATCCTCGATCTGACCTGCTGGCGGCCGGACCACGACTACGACAAGAACTCGACCTGGTGCGAGGCGCGGATCGCCCCGGATGACGATCTCACTGCCATCCAGACCGTCGCCGGTGTTGTCCCCGCAGAGAGCGGCGGCCCGGAGGTCATCGAGGGGTGGGTCGTGCGTTATGCCGACCCCGATGCCGCCTACGCGGAGCTGTCCCAAAGCTCTCGAGAGGACGTCGACGCCAGTGAGGGGGCGGCCGGGCGCGGCCTCCCCCTTGAGGCCGTGAATCTGGACTCTGTCTCCGGTTCCGAGCCCGCGGAGACGGTGCCGCTGGACGGTGTCGGTGCGGTCCATTCCTACCGCATCCGGCATCCGTACCGGGTGCTCACAGCCGAGGGCGGGCCCGAAAAGGCGGAGCGGTCGGCCGGGGACGCGGCACCTGACACGGCGGTTGAGGCCTTCATCGTCCCTTCCGCAGACGGGGTGTATACCGCTGCCGAGCTTGCGGGGCAGACGTCCGGAGCCGCCTGGTTGGAGACGCTCCAGGTACACAGGTCAAAAGGCGAAGGCGTAAGCGTGATGCGCCCGGATGGTGAGGTCGTCCTGCACCTGAACGACTACCCCGCCGCCGCCAATTGGCTCCCGACCTCCGGGGTCGGCTACATCCTCCGGGCTCCCGGCGTGACCGCCGTCGTCGATCAACACGCGATCGTAGAGAGCACCGGGGACGCCTCCTACGAACTCATAATTACCGCGCTGCGCTGACTCGGTTGGCGCGGGCAGCCCGCCCCATGGCCGGACGCGGGGCCTTCTGTCACCCTCGTCTCATGGCCACCGACGACGACGCCCCGCCCTCCCAGCCCACGCCCGGCTCGCGGCCCCTACGACGGAACCGGATCCGGAACCAAACCCGGCGCGACAGCATCCTGCGCGGCCTGCGCACCGGCGGACTACTGGCCACCGCCATGGCAGGGATTGCCGGCGCCTGGGCGCGCCGTGGAATCACCGTCGACACGGAACTCCCGGAATGGCTGCGTCCGGACGCCAGACTCATCCCGGTCCTAATTCTTCTCGCCTCAGCCATTTGGATAGCGACGAGTATGCTCCCAGAACGCAAGCGAAGGTTATTCCCCGGACGCAGCATCCTGGCTGTACTGTTGTTGGGCATGCTGCTTGTCGTCGCCGCATGCTGGTCGTTGATCGGGCTGATGTCTGTCAATGACATATCCCTCATCCTGATCCTGGCTATTCTCGCCCCGATCTTCTGGGCAGCGGCCGTTTCTATGACGGAAGATCTTCGCACGAGTCCTCGCGGGAGGCACACAACCATTGCAGTCATAACGATTCTGCTGGGAGCACTGCCCAGCACCGGCACCTACCTGCTCGGCAGATCGTGGTGGCAGCAGTCGCAAGATATCGGGCTTCCCTATCCGGTGCTATGGCAATACGCCGTCGCCGTCGCCGGACTAGGAGTCGGCGCGGTGGCCGGAGTTCTTCTGCACGCAACCACTGCTGGAACCTACAAGGAACGGCGTCACATGCTGAGGCTCCCGCACACAGGCCGGACATCGACAATCACCATGAGCCTCACTGTCGGCATAGCGGTCATAGCCCTGATGGCACCGTCCCAAGTATACGTGTCGCAATCAGTCCAAGTCCCCGTCACAGACGGACAGCCCGTACCCGAAACACTCGGCAACCATTTCGCTTGGCAACGCGTTTTCGACCGTCAAGACGAGGGCCGGGTCCATGGTGTCATCCCGGGTTCGGTCGGGCCAATTGTCATCACCGAACACGGCGCCCAGGGCCTTGACCCCAGCACCGGCGAAACCACATGGTCTTACCACCGCGAAGCTCAAACCACACTTCTCGCCTTCAATAGTGCGCCCTGCGACGAAGAAGAGCAGGCGCACTGCCACGCGGCGCTGTCGCCGGACCGCACCCACCTGGTAATCGTCTACGCCGGCGCCGGCGGAGACCTGTTCGTCTCGTTGAACACGACCACCGGCGAAGTCGCCTTTGAGCGCACCGTCACGGATTGGCGGGACAGAGAGGTTCCAATCCAGATCACCGATCACATCGTCACGGCGGGCACCGAGCTTCTGTCTTTGACGGACGGGAGCGTCGTGGCCGAGCTACCGGACCATGACACCGGCAGCGATCAGAGTGAGGCACAGTGGCCAAAATACGTGCACAGTTCAGATCCTGAGGCGCCCCGAGTCTATTCGCCCTTCCTTCAGGGTGGGCACTCGACCCTCATTCTTGGAGTCAACTGCTCAGACCTCGGCATTGGTTCCGAATATGCCACGTGGTGCGAGATAACCGTGGCCCCGGACACCGACCCCGAAGCGACCAGGACTGTGGAAGGCATCGTTCCTGTATTTGAGGACTGGGATTACACCGGGATCGCCATTGCCGATGGTTGGACCGTGCGCTACAGCGATCCCGCAGCCGTCCATGAGAGTCTTGGCACTCGATTCGGAACCGACTCGCTCGGATACTCTATTGAAGCAGTCAACCTCGATGCCCTTTCCGGCGTCGATGCCGATGCACAGCCGGTAACGCTGGGAGACTCGGACCGCCCTATTCCCCCCAACGCTGCAAGCACGCTCGGCATCCGCGATCCGGAAGCGTACGCCTACCGCTTTTACCGCCCGGCCCTTTCGGCCGTATTCGATCCCATGACGGAGCAGGTGCACTCCGCCGGGGATCTGACCGAGCAGGCCACGGGCCGCGGCTACCTCGACACCCTGGTCGTGGAGAAGAGCGTTGACTACTCGGGCCTGGACGTCCTCGACCTGAACGAAAAGGTGGTACTGCATCTGAGCCTCAGCCAGATCGCTTCCCCGGAAGACTTCGCCACTGCGAACGACACCCCGCTTGTCAGCAACGGATACCTCGTGCCAGCGCCCGGAACCGTGGCACTCGTCTATGAGCGCCTCGCCGTGGACAGCGCCAAGCACCCAACCAAGGAACAGATCGTCGTCTGCGGTCTGGCATAGAGGCGGATACCGCCAAGGGACGGCGCGCTCAGTGGGCAGCCCGCCCCATGGCCGGACGCGGGGCCGCCTGCCACCCTCTTGCCATGGCCAACGACGACGCCCCGCTCTCCCAGCCCACGCCCGAATCGCAGTCCCCGCGACGGAACCGGGTCCGGAACCAAACCCGGCGCGACAGCATCCTGCGCGGCCTGCGCGCCGGCGGACTACTGGCCACCGCCATGGCAGGAGCCTGGGCCTGGTGGCAGGCCTGGCGGAACCCGGGCATGTTAGGCCCACACGGCAGCGGCTTGGATCCGCTCTCGCTCTCCTTCATCCTGCTCCTCGCAGCTGCGACGGTCTGGGCCTTTTACGCCTGCATAGTCGAACCGGCAGACAGTCCCCGCCCCCGACGTACGCTCCTGCTCGCCGCGCTGCTTGTACTGATTCCCTCAACCATCGCTGTAGTTCTGCTCGGCAGGTACTGGTGGCAGCGCTCCCAGGCCATTGGTCTGCCCTACCCAGTGCTCTCCCAACTCGCCGTCGTCTCCGCCGGGATCGGCGTCACAGTCACCGCCGGCCTCCTGCTGCACCTGGAACGCGGCAGTCGTACACCTTCCAAACAGCTCCTACGCCGCCGCCCCACCCGAACCACGACGGCGGTCGCCGTCCTCACCATCGCCGTCGCCACCGCCGCACTCGCCCTGCCCGCCAACACCTTCCAACCCCGATCCACGCAAGTCACCGCCACCGAAGCCGAGCCAATCCCCGAGATACTCGGCAACCATGTCCTTTGGCAGCACGTCTTTAACGGCGACGAAACTGACGTCCGCGGCATCATCTCCGGAACAGCAGGCCCCATCGCCATCACCAACCACGGCGCCCAGGGCCTGGACCCCCACACCGGCGAAACCACCTGGTCCTACACCCGCCCCGCACACACCTCGGTGTTTAACCGTATGTACGACACATCCTGCCAGGGTGCGGAGCAGGCGGCATGTCACGCGGTCCTGACCCCCGACCGCAGCACCCTCATCGTCCGTTACGACGCCGGACCGTCAAACGCACTGCTCGTCGCGCTGGACACAATGACGGGTGAAGTGCGCTTCGAACACATGTATCACTTTGTTGGGGACAACCGGTTCTCGTGGGATCGGGGACCGAACGTACAGGTGACCGACAACGTGCTCGTAATCGATCAGGAGATCCTGTCCATCACCGATGGCAGCCACATGGGGAGCCTGCCCAGAACCGACCTGCCCGACTGCCCGGGCGACTCGAGCTGTTCGAACTACGACCTGGATTCCGAGTGGGTGTTCTCCCCATTCTTCCAGGGCGGACACTCAACCCTCATCCTCGGAGCGACATGCCGGTACTATGACGCCTCCGGATTTGAAACGTGGTGCGAACTCATCCTCGCTCCCGATAGTGACCCCGCAGCGACGATGAATGTAAGCGGCATTGTCCCCTCTGACAGCTCAATCGCGACCCGCGGGCCGACCGTCGTCGATGGCTGGACTGTGCGCTATCGCGATCCTGAAGTGGCTGGGCAAGAGCTAGACCGGGAGCAGAAACAAGGTCGTTTGAAGGAAGACGCCCTCGCCAACCTCGATCTGCCCATTGAGGTAGTGAGCCTCGATGCTCTCTCGGGCACCGACACGGACCAGCAGCCGGTCCCCCTCGCATACCCTGGCCGTCCCATGGCCAATCGCGCCACTCGCACCCTCGGCATCAGTGGCACCGAAAACGTAGGTGAGAGGTACCAGCATCCCGTGCTATCGGACGTCTTCAATCCCGTCGACGCCCAGGTGTATCCCATTGAGGAGTTGACCGAGCAGGCCACGGGCCTCGGCTACCTCGACACCCTCGCCGTGACACAGCCGAATGACGTCCGCGGAACAGGCCTAAGTGGATGGAAGAGCCTTGATGTCCTCAACCCAGACGGCTCCGTGGCCCTGCATCTGGACTATGAGGACATCACCGATCCGGCCGATATCGCCGCCGCCGACGGAACCCTGGCCTACTACCACGACGGCTACCTCGTGCCCGCGCCCGGCGTCGTGGCTCTGGTCTATGACCGCGCCGTGCTCCAGGACAACGACGACGGCGCCAACAATTTCACCGCCCGCCAAACCGTGGTGGTCGGCCTCGGCTAGGAAACCGCCGCGGTCAGCTGCGGACGGGACCGCCCGGAGTGCACTCTGAACGACCTTGGGGACGTTCCACGACCTTGGGGTACGTTCCACGACCACCCCGGGGTCGTGAAACACACCCCAAGGTCGTGAATCGCGCACCGCGCCCCCTAGTCCGCCGTCAGCTGCCATCCTTGGATCATGTGTCCCTCCCACGGCTCCACCTCCCACGACGCAGCACCGTCCTCAGGCGCTCGATCCGCCGATTACGGCACCCGCCCCGCCCCGGAGTTCCCGCCCCCTCCGCCGTCGTCCATGCGTGAAGCCGCCGCCGAGCCCCGGAGCACCTTCGAGGTCCTATGCGGTCTGCGCGCCGGCGGAGCGATCACCGCCGTCGTGGCCGCAGCCCGGGCCATGATCCAGGCATCACGCAACCCCGGCATGCTGGAAGCCGCGGCCGACGTGCTCATCCCCGGTCTCGCCCTACTGACGCCCGTGGCCCTACTGGTCTGGGCGTACTATGCGCACCTGGTCGGCGTACGCCCCCGTCATCACCGCACCCGGATCGTCACTCTGCTCGTGCTGCTCCTGGTCATCGTGCCGGCATTCGCTGTGACGGTCCTCCTCGGCAGACTGTGGCTGCAACAGTCCGGGGAGATCGGCATGGATTATCCGGGGCTGTTCCCACTCACCATCACCGCCGCGGGGCTGGCCCTGACCGTCACCGCCGACGTCCTGCTGCGTTTGACCCGACAGCGGCACCCAGCGGCACCCCGACCGCTCCGACGCCGCCTGCGCCCCACGCCGACAGCGCTGGCCGCCGCAGTTCTCACGCTGGTCATCGCCGCCTCCACGGTCATCGTCCCGTACCTGTCCTTCCCGGACCGCGCCCGGTCCGTGTGGCTGACCGCCGTGCGCCCGGTGACGGTCCCCGACACGATCGACGACGACGTCGCTTGGCAGCGGGTGTTCGACGAGACCGAGCCCGTCCGAGGCGTCGTGGCGGGAGCGTTCACCCCCATGGTCATCACCGACCACGGCGTTCTCGGACTCGATCCCAACAGCGGCTACACCGATTGGATCCAAACCCGCGCGGCGTCAACCATTGCGATCGCCGACTGCGACGGCGACCAGCGGGAGGCGTCCTGCTACGCAGCCCTCAGCCCGAACCGCGCACACCTGGTCGTCGCCTACGGCGCCGGCCCGACCCGCACCCTGCTCGTGGGCATCGACACCGCCACCGGGCGCATCGCCTTCGAACACATGCACCACCACTCCAATCCTGATTGGTCAGGCACCGAGAACCGCCTACAGATCACCGACCACGTGCTCATGGTCGACGACGACGTGTTGTCGCTGACGGATGGTTCCCTCCTGACCACAATGCCGGAGACACGTCTCCCGGTCTGCGAGGACGACTGGGGCTGCGCCATCTCCGGCTGGGAGCCCGCCTCGTTCTTCCAGGGCGGGCATTCGACCCTCATCCTGGGCACCTACTGCCCGAGCGACCGGGAGGGATGGTGCGAGCTGACCCTCGCGCCCGACGATGACCCCACCGCCATCACCACCGTCGACGGCATCGTCCCCGCCGGACACCATGGCGGCCCGGTCGTGGTCGACGGGTGGACCGTGCGCTACCGCGCCCCCGACACCGTCTACCAGAAGCTCGCGGACCAGAGCCAGGACACCGCCGAGACAACCACCCATCCCCTGGATGCCGTCAACCTCGACGCCCTATCCGGCGCCGCGCCCACATCCGTCGTACCCCTGGGTGACCTCGCGGCCCCGGTACAGAACCACGCCGCCAGGACGCTGCGCGTCCAAGCCGGTTCCTCGGCCGACTCCACTGACGCCGTCTTCGATCCCGCTACCGGGCAGGTCGGCACCGTCCAGGCGCTGACCGAGCGGGCCTCCGGCCGCGGGTACCTCGACACGCTCACGACCGGGCGCTCCGGAAGCACTTCTTCGCCGGATGACGTCGGCTTCGACATCGTCGCCCCGGGCGGCGCCACCGCCGTACACCTGGACCGCGACGCTATTGAGGGCCACACCGCGGTCTCCGCGGCCGACCAGCGCTACCTCGACGACGGTTACCTGGTGCCGGCGCCCGGCATCATCGCCCTGGTGTGCTCGCGCTCGGCCACGGCCGAAGACCCGGATGGCTCCACCCGGGCCTCCTCCGGAGCCGGGAATTCCGGAAGTACTGAAACCGTCGTCGTCGGGCTCAGCAACCGGCAGGCGGCGCCCATGGGGCGACCCGCCTGAGGCACTTGCCGTATTCCCAGTATGGGCCACCAACCCGGGCACTTTGCCGTGGGCGATAAGGCTAGGCGGACCTCAATACGCGAGGATAGCCTCGTCTCATGACCACTGATTCAGCGAACGCAAATGCCACTCCCGACTTCGACTCCCGCTCGGTGGCCCGCGTGGCGACCGACAGGCCGGCCGACTACGGTCGCCGCCTCGTCAGCCACATGAGCCGCAAGATCGACGGCGAGTGGAACGGCGCCGACTCCACCGGGCATCTGGTCTTCAACCGCGATGGGGTCGTGACCGGCGTCGCGGAGTTGGCAAGCGAGGAGGGCGCGCTCGTACTGACGCTGTCCGCCTCCGCGCAGGAACTGGCGCGTCTGGAGGAGGTCGCCGGTCGGCACCTGGCGCGCTTCGGCTATGAGGATGGCTTGGTCGTCTCCTGGACGCGCGACGACGGTTCCGCCGGCACCACGCAGGGCCCGCTGACCAAGGAGGACCTGGACCGCCTGCGCGCCGAGTACAAGGCTCGCGCGGCCCGCGAGGGCGAGTCCGACGCCGCCGAGGACTTCCCGGACCTGCGCGGCTGACATAGCTTCCGTGATACTCACGCTCTGTCCCGTCTGTCCCGTCGAACATGCGCATCGAGTCCGCATCCAGTCGACTCCCAGCCCGACGCGGTAAGACATCAGCGCCACGTAAGCGCACCGCACAGGAAGGCTCACCATGCCCGACGCCATCACCCCCATTTACACCATCGAGGCCCTGGCCTCCGGTGACGGCCGCAACGGCCACGTCACCTCAACCACCGGCCGCATCGACACCGACCTGGCCGTGCCGAAGGAGATGGGTGGCTCCGGTGCGAACCTGCCCAACCCGGAGGAGCTGTTCGCCGCCGGTTACGCCGCCTGCTTCCACTCCGCCCTGCAAGCGGTCGCCCGGTCCCAGAAGGCTGATCTGGGTGACTCCAGCGTCGGCGCCCGGGTCTCCATCGGCTCCAACGGCGAGGGTGGTTTCGGCCTGGCCGTCGAGTTGGAGGTTGTCATTCCCGCGCAGCCGCATGATGCGGCGCAGGCGCTGGCAGAGGCCGCCCACCAGATGTGCCCCTACTCCAATGCCACTCGCGGCAACATCCCGGTGACCATCACCGTCTCCGACGACTGAGGCCGGCCGCGGGCGAGCAATATCAACCGATCTCGGCACGTAACTTTGACCGATCTCGGCGAAGACGAGGACGGCGCCATTACTCGCCAACGGTGATGTGGCCGGCGGGGTCCTGGACCCGCAGCATGAGCAGCAGGCCGACGGCGAGCACCGTCACGATCCCGAGAATGCCCCAGTAGCCGGCACCGGCGCCTACCACGTGCGTGCCCACCCAAATGGATGCGCCATACATCATGGGCGCCATGAATGACACGGCCCGCCCGGTCGTGGCGTACAGGCCGAAGATCTCGCCCTCACGCCCCTGCGGTGCCAGCCGGGCCAGATAGGAGCGGGCCGCGGACTGGGCGGGCCCCACACAGCCGGACAGCACCAGGCCCAGTATCCAGAAGACCCGTGCGCCCGCCGTGTGCAGGACGAACACGAGTAGGCCGGCCGCTACCAGCACCGTCAGCGCGCCCAGGATGACTCGACGGGGGCCGAGCAGGTCGTCCAGCCGCCCGGCGGCAATGGTGGCGACGCCGGCGACAACATTGGCGGCAACGGCGAAGACGATCACCTCGCCGGAGGTGAAGCCGAAGGTGTTCTGGGCGATGATCCCGCCGTAGGTGAACACCCCGGCCAGCCCGTCGCGGAATACCGCCGCCGCCAGCAGGAACCACAGCACCTCTGGATGGGTGCGATACAGTCCCACGAGCGTGCGCCACAGGTGCTTGTAGGAGGCGGCCAGGGGCTCGTGGCGCATGATCCGCGCCGGCGCCTCAACCGGATCCACGGGCTCGCTCTCCAACCCGGCCAGGGCGCGCTCGTCCCCACCGGCGGCGGCCTCGATCGCGGCCCACCGCCGCCAGGCGTGCTTGCCGGACTGGGTGACCAGCACGGGGATCGCGCACAGACCGAACCAGCCGGCGGACACCAGCATGGAAACACGGATATCCATGCGGTTCTCGTCCGTCACCCCGAACCAGCCGACCTCCGGGTTGATGAAACCGACGTACAGGATCAGCAGCAGCACAATGCCGCCGAGGTACCCCATGCCCCAGCCGAGCCCGGAGACGGCGCCCACCCGGTCCTGGGTTGCCAGGCGGGACAGCAGCCCGTTGTAATTGACGGAGGCCAGCTCGAAGAACACGTTGCCGACCCCGAGCAGCGTGATGCCCAGCCACAGATAGCCGGGCTCGGGCAGCACGAAGTACATGGCCGCGCTGACGGCGACCACGATCGCCGTGTACGCCCCCAGCCAAAACACGGTGCTGCCGGAACGATCGGCGCGCTGCCCGGTGACGGGCGCGAGCAGGGCGATACACGCCCCCGCGATGGCCAGACCCACCGAGAGGGCCGACTCGTTGGCGGCGGGATCACCAAACGCTGAGCTGGTGAGGTATACCGAGAAGACGAAGGTGGTGATCACCGCGTTGAAGGCCGCCGAGCCCCAGTCCCACAACCCCCAGGCGAGGACCGGCCAGGTCAGCAGCTTGCCGCGCGCAGACGCGGCGCGCTCACCGTCCGCCGCGCCGGCCGGGGTGAATTCGGCATCCCGTCCAGGAATATGTGGCCTCATGGCCTAGAGCCTAAGACCGAATACCCTCCCGGCGGGCGAGTACGTCGGCCAAGGCCAGGTCCAGTGGCGTAGTCACCTTCAGGGCGAGCGGGTCCCCGGCGACGACGACGACCCGGCCGCCCATCGCTTCCACAAGAGCGGCGTCGTCCCTGGCGGCGTGGGTCTCATCGGCGGCGCGGAGCGCCCCCAGCTGGTGCGCGGCCTCGAGAGTGGCGCGGGCGAAGCCCTGCGGGGTCTGGATCGCCCGCAGCCGTGCCCGGTCCGGGGTGCCCACCACTCGCTCCACCCGCTCCCCCGCGTCGGTCACCTCCTTAACGGTGTCGACCACGGGCAGCCCGGGGACGACGGCGTCGTGCCCCGCGCGCACGGCGGCGACGATGCGCCGGATCAGGTCGGGCGGGGTCAGGGCGCGCGCGGCGTCGTGCACCAACACCACTTCAGCCTCGGGGCGCGCCTTCAGCGCGGCGTCCAGTCCCAGGGCGACCGAGGCCTGTCGGGAGTCCGGCGAGCCGGCAACCACGACGACAGCCCCTTCACCCGCAAGGTCGACAACCTCCGCGGTGAAACGGTCGATCTCGGCGCCGGGAGCGGTGATGGTGATGTGGTCGATGACGCCGGAGGCGAGCAGGCCGCGGGCGGCCCGGTGCAGCAGGGACTCGCCGCCAACCTCCACCAGCGCCTTGGGCCCCCGGGCGCCGAGCCTGGTGCCGGAGCCGGCGGCGGTGAGTACGGCGACGGCGATCCCAGCGGTCTTATCCGACATGCGCGGGACCTTACCAGTGTCGCGGGACCGCGTGGCCGCAGCCGGGTTTCAGACCGCGACGAGTGTCAAGACAACACGAACCGGGGGTGGATGCCTTCAGGCCGCCGTGCCCGAGGCGAGCACCTCGTCGAGCGTGTTCTCGGCCTCTTCCTCGGGGGTCTTCTGCGCGAGCGCGAGCTCGGAGACGAGGATCTGCCGGGCCTTGGCCAGCATGCGCTTCTCCCCGGCGGACAGACCGCGGTCGGTGTCCCGACGGGACAGGTCGCGCACCACCTCGGCGACCTTGATGACGTCACCGGAGGCGATCTTCTCCTGGTTGGCCTTGAAGCGCCGCGACCAGTTGGTGGGTTCCTCCGTCAGCGGCGCCCGCAGCACCTCGAAGACGCGCTCGAGTCCGGACTCGTCGACGACGTCGCGCACGCCGATGAGGTCGACGCTTTCGGCCGGGACCAGAATGGTCAGGTCGCCCTGAGCGACCTCGAGCTGCAGGTAGGTCTTCTCCTCGCCCCTGACCTTGCGCTGACGGATGTCAATGATCCGGGCGGCTCCGTGGTGGGGGTAGACGACGGTCTCGCCGACTTCAAATGTCATGTGTGAGGTCACTCCAGAATTTGTCGCGGGACTCCATTTTATCAGGAAATAACGCCGGAAGATCGGGGAGCTAGCTCACACGAGCCCGGGGTCAGTCGGCAGCGACCAGCCGATAGCCCACGCCGCGCACGGTGGTAAGCAGCGTCGGGGAGCTGGGGTCCGCCTCGATCTTGGCGCGAATCCGCTTGACGTGCACATCCAGCGTCTTGGTGTCCCCGACGTAGTTGGCGCCCCACAGACGCTCAATGATCTGGGCGCGGGTCAGCACCCGGTCGGGGTGGCGCAGGAACAGTTCCAGCAGTTCGAACTCGCGCTTGGGCATGGGCACCACCTGCCCATCCACGCGCACCTCGTGGCGGCCCACGTCCATGGCGACCCGCCCCGCCGTCAGCACCGGCTCCTCGGGTGCATCGTCCGCGGTGCGGCGCAGCACCGCGTGCACGCGGGCCACGAGTTCCCGGTAGGAGTATGGCTTGGTGATGTAGTCGTCGGCGCCGAGTTCCAGTCCGGCGATCTTGTCCATCTCCGCATCCCGGGCGGTGAGCATGATGACCGGCACACGCGAGCTGCGGCGGATACGGCGGCACACCTCCGCCCCGGACATGCGCGGCAGCATCAGGTCCAGCAGAACCAGGTCGATGGGCCCGCTGCCGCCGGGCGCCCCCGCGCGCTCAAAGCGCTCCATGGCGGCGGCGCCGTCCTGCGCCTCAACCACCTCGAAGCCGTCGCGGCGCAGGTTCAGCGCCAGTGGCTCGCGGTAGTTCTCCTCGTCCTCCACCAGCAGGATGCGGGTCACGACTGCTCCTTCCCCCGGGCGGGCTCGTCGGAGATGGCGGCGATGGCGGCGAACGAGGCGCCGGCGGCCCCGCTGGCCACCGCCTGGACCGCCTCGGGGTCCGGCCCGGGCCGGTCCGCCTCGGTGCGGTGGCGGGGCAGCACCAGGGTGAAGGTGCTGCCGCGCCCGGGCGCCGACCACAGCTCCACCGTGCCGCCGTGGTCGGCGGCCACATGCTTGACGATCGACAGGCCCAGCCCGGTGCCGCCGGTGGCCCGCGAGCGCGCCTTGTCCACCCGGTAGAAGCGTTCGAAGACGCGCTCCTGCGCCTGCTTGGGGATGCCGATCCCCTGGTCGACGACGGCGATGCGCACCAGCTCCGGGTCGTGGGCGTCCACGCTCAGCCCCACGCTGACGCGGGTGCGCGGGTCGGAGTAGCGGATGGCGTTGTCCAGCAGGTTGCTGACGGCCGTAACCAGCAGGGAGGCGTCACCCAGGACGTGGAGGTTCTCGGCACCGCCCGCGACCAGGGCGACCTCCTTCGCCTCGGCCTCCACCCGCACGCGGTCCAGGGCGTCGACGACGACGTCATCCAGGCTCACGTCCTCGGGCTCGACCAGGGCGTCACCGTCCTGCAGGCGGGACAGCTCGATAATGTCCCCCACCAGCAGTTCCAGGCGGTGCGACTCGCGGTTCATGCGTGCGGCGTAGTCGACGACGAGCGTGGGATCGTCGGCGTTCTCGCGCACGGTTTCGGCCAGCAGGGAGATGGCACCGACGGGGGTCTTGAGTTCGTGGGAGGCGTTGACCACGAAGTCGCGCCGCATCTCCTCCACGCGCCGTGCGGCGGTGCGGTCCTCGATGAGTACCAGCACCCGGCCCCGCCCGATTCCGGCGACGCGCACCTGCAGGTGAAAGTTGCCCGCGCCCGGCAGTCGACCGCGCGCCACCGTGATCTCGGCCTCCTCGGCCTGACCGGAGGAGCGCACGCGCTCGACCATCTGGGCGACCTGCGGCTCGCAGACCTCGTCGTCGCGCACCAGGTTGTAGGTGTAGGCAGCGGCCGAGGCGCGCAGGACCTCGCCGTCGTCGTCGAGCAGGACCACGGTGGAGCTGAGCGCGGCCAGCACCGGGATCAAGCCGTCCCGCTCAAGGGTCGAGCCAGAGGTGATCCCGTTGCCCTGTGCGTCGCGCGTGGCGTGCCCGAGCGCGAGTCCTGCCGCCGCGCCCGCGGCGACACCGGCCACGGCAACGGCGATGATCAGCCAAACGGTTCCCACGCCCCCTAGGGTAGAGGGGTGGGCGGGCCGTTCGCGAGCCCCGAGCGCCGACACGTGGGAGGCAGCCGTGCGCGACATCTTCAACCAGGAGCTCAAGCAGCTGGGAACCGATCTGGCGTCCATGGCGGAACAGGTCGCCACGGCCATCGAGCGCGCCGCGGAGTCGCTGCGCAGTGGCGACATCGTGGTGGCCGAGCAGGTCATCGACGCCGACGAGCGCATCAACGACCTCCAGCGCGACATCGATGACATGTGCGTAATGCTGCTGGCCCGCCAGCAGCCCGTGGACCGGGATCTGCGCAACGTCATCTCCGCCCTGCGCATGGCGCAGACCCTGGAGCGGCAGGGTGACCTTGCCCGCCACGTCGCCGCGATCGCGCGCGGCCGCTACCCGCTGCCCGCGGTGCCCGAGCCGGTTTTCGGGCTGATGGTGCAGATGGCCGACGCCGCCGTGCGCGCCGGTCATGATGTCAGTCGTCTGATTCAGACCCAGGACCTGCAGCTGGCCGCGCAGATCCAGGAGCGCGACGCCGAGCTGGACGCGCTGCACCGGAAGTCCTTCCAGATGATCCTCGACCCGGAAAACGAATTGACCCGCCAGCAGGTGGTCGACGCGGTGCTCATGGGGCGCTTCCTGGAGCGCTTCGGTGATCACTCCACGTCGGTGGCCCGCCGCATGGCTTACCTCGTCTCGGGTATCACCCCGCCCAGTCCCAGCGAGTCCTGAAATATGCCTTTCCGCTCAAGGGCTGGGGTGGTGAGTTATCGGCGTGGGTGTGGTGTCGACGATCGGGGTTTTGGCTGCTGTGGTGCGGGAAAACTGGGTGAATATGGCCTGGCGGGTGATTCCGGGGCGGTGCTCGACACTCGTGGGTAAACGCGCAAGCCGTGAGACCGCGGCCCCCGCGCAGGGCCATGCCCGATCTGCCAGACCCCGATGAAGAAGTCCGGCCGCACCGCCGCAGGCAGCCGACGGTGAAAAGCGAACCACCTGCCCGACTTCCGCGCCCCGCCCGGCCTCGCCTCATACCAGGCACGCCCGGTCCGTAACCGGCGAGGCGTACTCCGGACGCTCATCGGCGCCGAACCACATAGGGGCCCGTTATGTGCGGGGTGGCGGTGATACTCATCCCGCCCCTATGTATGTACTGCACGACCCCGGGCCGCGTTCCACGACCTTGGTGTGTGTTTCACGACCCCGGGGTGGTCGTGCAACGCACACCAAGGTCGTGCAGTGTCGCCCAGGGTCGTGCAAAAGCACCGCCACCCCGCACGCCGCCGAGCTAAAACACCACGTTCGCGCCGATAACCCGCGGTGGTTGCCCGATGCCGGCAGCCGAAGATGAGCATCGGGCGGGGCTGAACGACGTCATGAACGTCGTTCAGCCCCGCCCGATTAGTTCGACCTTGGCCGCCCCGCGCGAAAGCCCCTGTGGGCCGGCGATTACGCGGGTGGCCGCGGATCACTTGCCCTGGTTGGCGACGGCGGCGATCTTCGCCTCGGCCTCGGGGTCCAGGTAGCGCCCACCCTTCTTAATGGGCTTGAGGGTCTCCTCATCGAGCTCGTAAACGAGCGGAATCCCGGTGGGAATGTTCACGCCGGCGATGTCCGCGTCCGAGATGTCGTCCAGGTGCTTGACGATCGCGCGCAGCGAGTTGCCGTGGGCCGCGATCATGATCGTCTTGCCGGTCTTGATCTCGGGGACAATCGTCTCCTCCCAGTAGGGCAGCAGACGGGCAAGCACGTCCTTCAGGCACTCGGTGGTTGGAATGGGCTCGCCGGCATAGCGCGGGTCGGTGTCCTGGGAGAACTCCGAACCGAGCTCGATGGCCGGCGGCGGCACGTCGTAGGAGCGGCGCCAGAGCATGAACTGCTCATCGCCGTACTGCTCGCGAATTTCCTTCTTGTTCTTACCCTGCAGGGCGCCGTAGTGGCGCTCGTTGAGCCGCCAGTGCCGCTCCACCGGAATCCAGTGCCGGTCGGCCGCGTCCAGGGCCAGGTTCGCGGTCATGATGGCGCGACGCAGCACCGAGGTGAACAGCTTGTCGGGCAGGACGCCGGCCTCCTTGAGGAGCTCACCGCCGTGGACGGCCTCGGCG
This sequence comes from Actinomyces glycerinitolerans, assembly GCF_900098745.1. GTDB lineage: Bacteria > Actinomycetota > Actinomycetes > Actinomycetales > Actinomycetaceae > Actinomyces > Actinomyces glycerinitolerans. The sequence continues at coordinate 356,890 of NZ_FQTT01000009.1, read as the reverse complement.
CGCCCCTTCTCGGACAGCGGGACGTCAACCCAGCCGGTGAACAGGTTCTTTGCATTCCATTCGCTCTCGCCGTGGCGGAGCAGCACAAGGGTGTAAGCCATGTGGCCCATTGTGCCAGGCCCAAGCAGATGCCACCAGGTCCCGAGTCCGAAAAGGGCCCGGGACCTGGTGCCTACGAGAGCGCGCAATGCGCGCGGCGGCGTCGGGGGGCGTTGGCGCCCGACGACGGCGCGGCTCAGGCGTTGTTGTTGCTCGGGTTGTTGGCCGCCATGTAGGCCTCGCGTACCGGAGCGGGGATGCGCCCGCGGTCGGAAACCTCGTAGCCATTAGCGCGCGCCCACTCGCGGATCTTCTGCGTGACACCGGCTGCCGGGCGACGGCGAAGCGTGCGGCGGCCACCGCGGCGACGGGCCTTAATGGTCCACTCCTCGATCGACTCACGCAGCGCGGCTGCGTGCTCCTCGTTTAGGTCGATCTCGTACGTGACACCATCGAGGGCGAAAGTGATGGTCTGAGTCGCCTCGGACCCATCGATGTCATCAACTAGAACAATCTGCGTCTTCTGCGCCATATTGGTCCTCCTTGCCACAGATTTGCGGGTTCCGCCTCTACTACGGAATCACCCGCGAAACAGGATACGCATATCTGCGCAATTAAAGCAAGAAACTCGCCGAATACGGCACGCCGGCCGGTGGACGCGCACGAGCCCTCGGCACGCAAGAGCCAATGGAGCCACCTGTGGGAATCGAACCCACGACCTATTCATTACGAGTGAATCGCTCTGCCGACTGAGCTAAGGTGGCCTGCCGCCAAAGCGGCGAAACGCAGGCTACCGCCTGCCGGCGCCGCCACGCAATCCAGCACCCCAATCACACCGGGTGGTTTACAGCACAGCGGCGCCGCCTGCGTAGGCTGTCCATATGCACGTCCACTTCACCTACGCCGGTGGGACCATTGGCATGGTTGACTCCCCCCACGGGCTGCAGCCAGGTGCCGACTTGGAAGCCTGGCTGGCCGACCTACTAGCCGCATTCCCCGCACCGAAGCACATGCCGGTGCCCCCACGCAGTGCCGGGCGGATCGCCCCGGACCGCACTGACGCGCAAGGCCGAAACACCTCTCTGACAACGCTGCACCCTTTGCTTGATTCTGCCCAGGCGGCACCACAAACCTGGCAATCGATCGTCAATGACCTGTATGCCCATGCCGGCGTTGCCGACGCCTTTGTGGTTCTGCACGGAACCGACACCATGGCCTACACGGCCTCCGCCCTGTCCTACGCCCTCACGGAACTGAAGCAGCCGGTCATCGTCACCGGCTCCCAGCTGCCGCTGGGAGTATCCGACTCCGACGCCGTCGCAAACGTCGTCGGCGCCTTGCAGGCGCTCACCCAGGGCGCACCCCGCGGTGTGCACCTGTTCTTCGGCGGGCGCCTGCTCGCCGGCAACCGCGCCACCAAGATCTCCACCTGGAGCCTGACGGGTTTCGACTCCCCCAGTGCCGCGCCGCTGGCCCTGGCCGGCGCCCCCTGGCACTGGACGGCCAGCACCGCGGCCGGTGCGGCAGCAACCGTGCCCGGCGTCGTCTGGAAGGAACCGGCCCCCTTCGGCCGGCACGACGTGATCGTCGTCGACGCCGTCCCCGGGTTGAGCGCCGCGCGCCTGGCGCAGCTGCTGACGCCGCCCCCCGTGGCGGTGGTACTGCGGGCCTTCGGCGTCGGCAACCTGCCGCCGGAGCTGACCGCCGTGATTGCCCAGGCGGTGGCCGAGGGCGTGGCGGTGGTGGTCTCGTCCCAGTGCCTGCAGGGCGAGGTGGAACTCGGCCGGTATGCCGCCGGCGACGGGCTGGCCGCGGCCGGCGCGGTGGGCAGCGGCGACATGACCCTGGAGGCCACCTACGCCAAACTGCAGTTCCTGGCCTCCCAGGGGCTGCGCGGGGCGGAGCTCGGTGCCTGGATGGGGCGCAATCTGGCCGGTGAGCTCACGGTCGAATAGTCAGCCGCGGCAGGTGAGCCCCGCCTCGGGCAGAACGCCGGCCAGCAGGTAGTCGTCGACGGCGGTGGTCACACAGTCGCCGGCGCGCCCGTAGGCGGTGTGCCCATTGCCCTCCCAGGTGAGCAGGTGGCCGTCGTCGAGCTGCTCGGCCAGTGACTGCGACCAGGCGTAGGGGGTTGCCGGGTCCCCGGTGGTGCCGACCACCAGGATCGGAGCGGCGCCGGTGGCGTGGATCGCGGCCCGCTCGCGCGTGGACTCGTGCCCCCAGGTCTGGCAGAACAGGTCGGAGTAGCCCAAGTCGGCGCCGAAGGTCGGGGAGGCCTCCTCCAGCTGCGCGTGTTCCGCCGCCCAGCTGTCGGCGTCGCCCTCCACCGGGTGGTCCAGACAGTTGATGGCGTTGATGGCCTCATCGCCGTTGCCGGAGTAGGAGCCGTCATCCTCCCGGGAGGCGAACAGGTCGGAGATGAACAGCAGCAGCGTGCCGTCGTCCTGGTTCATGGCCTGGTCCAATGCCTCGGTGAGCACGCTCCAGGACTCCGACTGGTACATGATCCCGAGGATCGCGGACTCGGCCAGGGAGTAGGTCAGAGGCCGGTCGGGGTCGGAGGTGGGAATCGGGGCGCCCTTGGTGACCTTGAGGAAGTCCTGAATCTGGGCGACACCGGCGTCGACGTCGCCGTGCAGCGGGCACTTGTCACCGCTTTGGCAGTCCTCAACATAGGTGCGCAGGGCGTTCTCGAAGCCGGCCGCCTGGGCGAGGGTCGTCTCACCGGCGCTGAGCGTCGGCTCGATGGCGCCATCCAGCACCATCCGCCCGACGTTGCCGGGGAACAGTTCGGCATAGGTGGCCCCCAGGTAGGTGCCGTAGGAGTAGCCGAGGTAGGTCAGCACGTCTTCGCCGACGACGGCGCGCAGCATGTCCAGGTCGCGGGCGGTGGAGATGGTGTCCACGTGGTCGAGCAGGTCGGCGGGGGTATTGGTCTCGCACTTGCCCTCATACCACTGGACGTACTCCACTACCGCCTCCTGGGCGGCGGCCTCGTTGTCCGCACCGTCCGCATCCGCGGTGGACTCCGCAATCTCGGAGGAGGCACGGTCCTCGTCCAGTTCGGCGTCGGTCAAGCAGTCGATGGCCGTCGAGTTGCCGACACCGCGCGGGTCGAATCCGATCACGTCGTAGGAGGCGATCAGCTCGTCGGAGAAATAGCCCTTGGCGGTTTCCACGAGGTCGACGCCCGAGCCGCCCGGGCCGCCCGGGTTGATGAACAGGGTGCCGATCGCGTCATCGGTTGCGGCGCGCCGTTTCATGGCGAGGTCGATCGTCTGGCCATCGGGGTCGTCGTAGTCCAGCGGGGCGGTGACGTAGGCGCAGGAGTAGTCCGCGTCGCCGTCAGTCTCGTCCATGCCCACGTTGGCGCACGGATACCAGTCGACCTCCTGCGCGTAGAAGTCCTCCAGGCCCGCGGGCACGGCGCTGGTCGACGCCGTCGCCCGGGCGGCGGGAGAGGGACTGGGGCCCGAACCGGATAGCGGACTGTCACACGCCACGAGGCCGGCGGCGGCGAATACGGCGGTCAGTGCCGCAAGCGCGCGGCGGCCAGGTAACTTGAACGGCTTCACCCGTGCAGCTTACGGGGTGGCCCCTCCCCCAGGCGGACGCGCGGCCGTGGAGCTCTCCCCATTGCGACGCAGCCGTTAGGCTCTGTCACCACGTCCCAGGGCCTATCCCGCCCCCTCTGGTCCCACCTGAACCTTGACGGGGACTGGGCGGGCCTCCCACGGCGGCCGGGCGGCGCCTACGCTGATCCCATGAGCCAGCAGCCGCCCGTATCCGCCGACGCCCGCGCCGAGATCAAGGACTTCCTGACCACCCGCAGGGCAAAGGTGACCCCGCAGATGGTGGGGCTGCCCGTCGTCGCCGGGCACCGCCGGGTGCCGGGGCTGCGCCGCGAGGAGGTCGCCATGCTCGCCGGGGTGAGTGTGGACTACTACACGCGCCTGGAGCGGGGGAATGCGGCCGGCGCCTCCGACGAGGTACTGGAGGCCCTCGCCTCCGCGCTGCTGCTGGACGACGCCGAGCGGCAGCACCTGATCGACCTCGCCCGCGCCGTCACCCCCACGGGCCGGATGCGGCGCCGTCGCGGGCGGGCCAAGAGCTGCGCCGTACGGCAGGACACCCAGTGGCTGCTGGACGCGACGCCCATGCCGGCCGCGGTGCGCAACGGCTCGGGCGACTACGTGGCGACCAACACCATGGCGCGGGCGCTGTACTACCACATGTTCGTGGACCCGATCCCGGAGGTGGCCGCGGAGCACCCGAGCATGGCCCGCTTCATGTTCCTGGACCCGCGTTCGCGGGACTTCTTCCCCAACTGGCAGATGGGTGCGGAGGACCTGGTGGCGATGCTGCGGCTGAGCGCCGGCGAGGACCCGACCGACCCGTGCCTGCAGGCGCTCATCGGTGAGTTGTCCACGCGCAGCCGGGAGTTCGCCGACCTGTGGGCGCGCCACGACGTCCGCTACGTGTGCCGCAGTGAGAAGGTGGTTAATCACCCGATCGTCGGCCAGATTCACCTGTGCTACGAGCCGGCCGCGATGGCGACCACCCCCGGAATGACCATGCTCGTCTACGGCGTGGAGCCGGGCAGCCCGAGCGAGGAGGCGCTGCGGCTGCTGTCGTCCTGGGCGGCCACCGAGCTCGCGCCGGAGGACACCGCCGCGGCACAGCCGGCCGAGCCGCGTTAGGCGGAGCCGGCGGGCTTCCTTGGCAGCGCCTAGGCCTGGGGACGCAGCTGCACCATGAGGGATTCGACCGCCAGCAGCGGAGCGGCATTGGACCGCAACCGCTCACGGCACTCCTCGATGGCGGCGATGCGCGCCAGCGACTGGCGCGGCCCGGTGGAGGCGGCCACCTGTGTCACCGCATCGGAGAGGTCGATGTTGACCTGTTCGACGTCGCTGCCGAGCTGGACCACCAGCACGTCCCGGTAGAAGGACAACAGGTCGATCATCGCCCGGTCGAGCACGTCGGTGCGAGCACGCCGGGCGCGCCGCTTCTGATCCTCTTCCAGTTGCCGGACCTGGGCGCGCAGCGACGGCGGAACCCGCCCGCCCTCCTCCAGCCCGAGGGCTCGCAGCAGAGCGGCCTTCTCCACGGCGTCGCGTTCGGTGGTGGCCTGCGCGGCCTCCGCCTCGGCCGCGTCGACCAGATCGGCGGCGGCCAACACGGCGTCCCCCACACTGCGCAGGGAGATGGGCGCCAGCAGCAGGCGACGGCGCCGCTCCCAGGCGCCGGGGTCGGTGGCCAGGTGGCGGGCGAGCCCGATGTGGGACTGGCTGGCGCGGGCGGCGCGGGCGGCCAGCTCCGGCTCGGCGCCGTCGCGGCGCACCAGCAGTTCGGCTACGGCGTCGGCGGGCGGGACGCGCAGCGTCACCAGCCGGCAGCGCGAGCGGATGGTGGGCAGTACGTCGTCGGCGCTGGGCGTACACAGGATCCACACGGTCTGCGGGGGCGGCTCCTCGATGGACTTCAGCAGCACGTTGGTGGTGCGCTCGGCCATGCGGTCGGCGTCCTCCACCAGGATCACCCGCCAGTTGCCGGTCCAGGGACGGCGCTGCGCCTCACCGATCAGCGTCTTGACCTCATCCATGGTGATCAGGAGCTTCTCGGTGGCCATGCGCACCACATCGGGGTGGCTGCCGCTGAGCACGTCGCGACAGGCCTTGCACACCCCGCAGCCGGGAACTTCGCCGGTGCACTGCAGGGCGGCGGCGAAGGCGCGGGCGGCGACGGACCGGCCGGAGCCGGGCGGACCGGTCACCAACCAGGCGTGGGTCATGGCGGAGGCGTCGACGGCGCCGGCCTCACCGGCGACTATGGCCTCACCGGCACCGGAATCGCCTCCCCCGCGCGCGGCTACGACCACGCGGGCGGCCTCGGCAGCCGCCCTGAAGGCGGCGACGACCCGCTCCTGCCCGACGACGTCTTCCCACACGCTCATACGGGTACCCGGAGGCGAGGGAATGAGCCGTTGATCACCGGCGTCGGGATGGACTGATTCACCCCACCAGGCTAGCGGCAACCGCCGACGCGTTCAGCCCGCCGATCCGCCTTGCTCGCCCGTGCCGGCGGACAGCTCGACCGAGCTTCAGGTCCCGCCGAGCGGCCCGAGTGTCAAAAACGATGACAAACGGCTCGCGTGGCCACGCGCACCGGCTCGACATCCGCATGATTCCGCCATTTTCAAGAGCGTCGTGGACGTCGACGCCCCCGTTTGTCATCATTTTTGACTCTTAGCCACCCAACCTTGGGCGCGCCGACACATAACCGTGCCGCCAAACGCCAGCGACTGGGCCGCGGCAGCACAAACTATGAGACTCGGCGCCGCGAGGAGGCGCGCACCACGAGGGTGGGAGTCATCAGGCGAACGGTCTGAGACGTCTGTTCACTCAAATACGTCCGTAAGAGCCTGGCAGCGGTTTGTCCCATCTCGCCCGGTTCTCGATGAACGGCCGTAACATCGGGAGTCAGTACACGCAGAACGGCAGAGTCCTCCAGGGACACGACGGCGACGCCGGGCCCGATGTCGCTCTGATCCTGCTTCAGCACGGACAGACCACCAACCGCGAGCACTTCGTTGTCGTAGATGATTGCGTCGGGGACGCGCCTGCTCCCGATGAGTTCGGCAGTGGCCTGACCGCCGGAGCGCTCCGAGTAGTCGGGAGCCTGCACGACCATGATCTCGACTCCCTCACGCCTGCCGGACGCGGATAGGGCGTTGGTGCGCCGCGCATTGTGCATGACGCCGGCGGCACCGGAGACGTAGGCGATACGAGCGCATCCCTGTTCGATCAGGTGCATCAGGACCATGTCCATCATGCCCTCGTCGTCCCCGACGACGGCGGGCATACCGGACACATCCGGCTCACCGACCAACACATACGGAAGGCCGAGTTCACCAAGAACTGCCAAGCGCGGATCCTCGCTGCGCGGGTCGACCACAACAACCCCGTCGACACGGCGCTGCGCCCACCACGAGCGGTAAGTAGTGATCTCCTCCGCCGTTGTCTCGACAATCTGCAGCACGAGGGCGAGTCCGTCTGCCGCCAACTCCCCCTGCATACCAACGATGAATTCGAAGAAGAAGCGTTCGGCGGCGACAGCATGGCTCGGCTTCGCAATGACCAGGCCCACAGCACCCGCCCGGGAGGCAGATAGGGCCCGCGCGGCGGCATTCGGCGTCCAACCCATCTGATTCGCAACGGCAACCACCCTGCTGCGGGTGCTCTCCGAGACGCCCGGACGGCCGTTGAGGGCGAAAGACACAGCCGATGGGGATACACCGGCTACCTCCGCAATATCACGGATGGTGGGACGTTCCATGATGGCAGTATGCCATAGCTGATCGTCTTATGAAGTTCCGTCGAAAACGCTTGACCCCCTACATAACACGGTTTAGCCTGGGCTGCCATCAGGCAGTCCGCCACCGACGACGGACACTCGCCGTCTCATCCGCCCGCGCCGATGGAGGCCGCCGTGCACGACAACCGCCCGATGCTCCTTAAGCACATTGACCGCATTCTCAATGAGAAGGTCCGCCCGGCCGGCCTCGAGACAATCGCCCCCTTGCACGTCGAGGCCTGGGAGGTCACCGATGACGCCGGACCTGTGGCTGGCGTCCCAGGGGCAGGCGCTCCAGTCCCCTTCTCGGTTGCTATGTCTTCCCACACCCCCTACCGCACCTTCACGGTCCCCGGAGACTGGGGACCCGCGTGGGGCACTACCTGGTTCCGGGTGAGTGTTCAGATCCCCGCCGAGCTGCGCGGCGAGCACCTTGAGCTGGACATCGACCTCGGCTGGGCCTCCCATTCCCCCGGCTTCCAAGCCGAAGGACTGGTGCGAACCCCTGACGGAAGCATCCTCAAGGCCATCAATCCGCGGAATCAATGGGTTCCCGTGTCACCGACGCTACTGGACGATGCAGGACGCCTCACGTTGTACATCGAGGCCGCATCCAACCCGCTGCTTCTCGGGGTTCCTCCGTTTCAGCCCACGGCCGCGGGATCCCGGTTCACCCAGTCCTGTGCACCGCTATACACGTTCCGCACGGCTCGTCTTGTCCGAGTTCACGACCAGGTGCGCGCCCTCGCCGCGGATGTCGACACCCTGTTGGGTCTCGCACGGACACTGCCAGAGGATTCTCCGCGCATGTGGAAGGTCCTGATCGGCACCTCGGAGGCGATCGACCGGCTCGACCCCGCAAATGTTCGCGCCGCGGCCGCTGAAGTGCGTGAGCTGTTGAGGCCGCTCCTGGCCACACCCGCCGATCATGACGCGGTGACTCTCGGGGTGATCGGGCACGCACACATCGACTCCGCCTGGCTCTGGCCCGTCCGGGAGTCACGGCGCAAGGCGGTCCGCACTCTGGCCAATGTGATACGCCTGCTCGAGGACGGATCACCCATGATCTTCGCCCTCCCCGCCGCTCAGCACGCCGCATGGGTCAAAGAGGAAGATCCGGCGCTGTTCGAACGCCTCAAGACCCAGGTTGAGGCTGGTCGCATTGTTCCGGTCGGCGGTTCCTGGGTCGAGCCCGACGCGGTCCTGCCCTCGGGCGAGTCCCTGGTGCGCCAACTGACCGAGGGAACGGCCTTCTTCCGTGACGAGTTAGGAGCCGTATGCCATGAGATCTGGCTTCCCGACTCATTCGGCTACACCGGAGCGCTGCCGCAGATCGCCCACCTCGCCGGTTACGACAACTTCCTCACGCAGAAGATCTCCTGGAACCAGGTTGACGTGTTTCCCCATCACACGCTGTGGTGGGAGGGGATCGATGGCACACGGATATTCACCCATTTCCCTCCTGCGGACACCTATGGCGCCGAGGCTAGCGCGGAACAGATACAGCACGCCCAGCGCAACTTCAAGGAGAAGGGGCGGGCCACCACCGAGCTCTTCCTCTATGGCTACGGCGACGGCGGGGGTGGCCCGGTCCGCGAGATGCTCGACCGCATAGAACGCAGTCAGGATCTCGCCGGTTCGCCCCGGATGGAGCACATGACCTCCGAGGAGTTCTTCAATCGCGCTCGCACGGAGTATTCGACGGCTCCGGTATGGGTCGGGGAGTTGTACCTGGAGAAGCATCGCGGAACACTCACCAGCCACGCCGCCATCAAGCGCGGCAATCGCGAGGCCGAGGCGGCGCTGCGCGAAGCCGAGACCTGGTGCACGACCGCCTGGGTACGTGGTCTACTCGCCGAAGACGTCTACCCCGCCGCCCTCCTCCGCCGGCTGTGGCGCGCCACCCTGCTGTGCCAATTCCACGACATCTTGCCGGGATCATCAATCGCCTGGGTTTACGAAGAGGCCGAAACCGCGCTTCAGCGGGTCATAGCCACCGCGCGCGCCCTGGCCACAAGCGCGCGTCGTGCTCTGGCCGACCAGACTCCGACCGCTCTTCTTTCCGAGCCCGCCCCCGCCGCTCCCCGCGGGACGCTTCCTCCCCCGGAGCACAACGCTGCGCCCGGCGATGCTCCATGCCGGCTGGTCTTCAACACGGCGCCGGCATCGCAGTTTGTGGACGGCGTGGAGATTCCGCCTCTGGGAGCCGCATTGGTGACGGCCGCAGACGCCAGCGCCAAGGCCGAGCAAACCGACGTCGTGATCACGCGATTGGAGGACGGCGGCGCGATCCTCACAGTCGACGACGCACATGCGGAGCTCGATGCGTCGGGAGCGGTCGTCTCACTGTCATTTAATGTTGACGGCAGTCGCCAGGAGATCATTCCGCCCGGGCAACGACTCGGCTGCCTCCAGATCGCCAACGACTTTCCCAACGAGTGGGACGCCTGGGACCTGGATCCCTTCTACCGCGCCTCCATACATGAACTCCCGGGCCGGTTGGTCGAGACGCGCGCGGAGAACGGGGCGGCGCAAGCCGTCGTCGAGGTGCCCTTCGGGAACTCGCACGCCCGACTGACATGGACCCTGACAGGCGACAGGATCGACCTCAGAGCCGACGTCTCCTGGCACGAGAAGGAAAAACTGCTGAAGCTGGCATTCCCCGTCGACGTGCACACCGACTCCGCAACCTATGGGGCGCAGTTCGGCCACGTACGCCGTCCCACCCATGAGAACACCTCCTGGGACGCTTACCGCTTCGAGGTGTGCGCTCACAAGTGGATTCAATTGGGCGAACCCGGCCGCGGCGTAGGCATCGACAACGACGCCACCTACGGCTGGGACATAACCCGCCACCCCCGTAAAGGCGGTGGCACCTGGTCACTGGTACGGGCATCGCTGCTACGGTCCGCCCGCTTCCCAGATCCGAACCAGGACCAGGGCGACCACCTGTTCCGTTTCTCAGTGCTCCCCTCAGCCGGAACACGACAGACCCGAGAGGCGGCGTACCGTCTGGATCTACCGGTGTGGGAGTGCGCCGCTCCAGGTGACGCCGTCGGCGTCGTCCCACTGGTTACCGCGACCGGCGCCGTCATCGAGTCGCTCCACCCGGCCGATGACGACTCCGGGGATGTGCTCGTGCGCCTGTATGAGGCGGAGGGCGTACGCACCCGCGTAACGCTGCGTTCCGAAGACCTGGTCGGAGCCGTCGGCACAGACCTGCACGGGCATCCCGACTCCACGCTGGGCGTTGATATAGCCCCCGTCACGGGTGAGACGGGGGCCTGGGGCTTCGAATTGCACCCCTTCGGAATCGCAACCGTGCGGATGAGTCAGAAGCCGAAGCACGCAGGAGGCCACTGACAATGAGGTTCGGCGTCAACTACACGCCCCGTGTGGGGTGGTTCCACTCCTGGCTGGATCTGGACCCCGCACTCGTCTCCGAAGACATGGCCACGATACGGTCGATCGGGGCGGACCATGTGCGGATCTTCCCGTTGTGGCCACTGCTGCAGCCCAATCGCTCTCTCATCCGACCAGCGGCCGTCGACGATGTTCTGCGTGTAGTAGATATCGCGGGCCAGGCCGGTCTCACGGTTACCGTCGACGCACTGCAGGGGCACTTGTCCTCCTTCGACTTCCTGCCATCGTGGGTGACCAGCTGGCACGATCGGAATCTCTTCACCGATCCGAAGGCAGTGTCGGGCCAAATCAGGCTGGTGCGAACTCTTGCCCGAGAGCTCTCTTCGCGCCCGCACGCCGACGGCTTGAGCCTGGGCAACGAGTTCATACAGTTCGCCTCCGCCCGACACCCGCACCGTTCACAGCTGAGCGCCGACGAGGCCGAACGCTGGCTGACCACGCTTTTGGGGGCCGCACGAGAGGCGTGGCCCACCGGCGAGCTCACACACTCCTTCGACGACGACCTGTGGTTCGACGATTCCCACCCCTTCACGCCTGCCCATGCACTTCTGGGAGACACTACGACGGTGCACTCGTGGGTGTTCATGCAAGTAGGCCCGCGGTACGGCAGCGGACATCCCGCTCTGCCGCTGTTCGCACGCTATCTCGTCGAGCTGGCCCGCGCCTGGGGAGGACCGCGCCGATCCATTTGGTTGCAGGAGGTCGGCGCCCCGGTTACATACGTGCCCAACAACGACGCGCCCGCTTTCATCACCGACACCATCGCGCACCTCACGGGGTTGGACGGCATGCCGTCAGCGCGGAACCTGGAGGCGATCACCTGGTGGTGCTCCCATGACGTCTCGCGCGACCTGACTGATTTCCCGGAGCTTGAGTACTCCCTCGGCCTCATCGACTCCACTGGAGCGATCAAGCCCGCAGGACGCGCCTTCCGCGAAGTCGTCGATGCCGCGCGCGACTCAGCATCCACGCACGCAGCATCACCGGGAGACCAGCCGCGGTTCGTCCTTCCCACAGCGGATCCCGCGCGCCGTTCCACGACCGGCCCGAACTCGGAGTTGTTCGACCAATGGCTGCGAATGGCTTTGCAGGGCACCATCCCCGAACTCCGGCTGCCCTGAGGTACTCAATCCGTACTAAACCGGTGTAGTCTCTATCCAGTGGCACGGACGCCACCGCTTCAAAGACGAAGGGAGTCCACCATGAAGCTCACCCGCCGCTCTCTACTCATGGGCCTGTCCGTCACAACGGCAGCGACTCTGTCCGCCTGCACCGGGTCCACCGGCTCCAACAGCTCGGGTTCGAACACCGGGGCCGCATCCGGGTCCGGAGAGCTGTCCGGCGAGATCACCTTTCAGACCTGGTCACTCAAGGACGACCGCTTCACACCGTACTTCGAAAACCTCATCAAGTCCTTCCAGGACGACAATCCCGGCACCACCATCAACTGGATCGATCAGCCCGGAGACGGCTACGAGGAGAAGGTCCTCCAGCAAGCAAACTCCGGCGAATTACCCGACGTCATAAACCTTCCCGAGGGCTTCGCCTACAAACTCGCTCAGGTCTCGCAAGTGCTGGATCTGAAGGCGGCGGACGCAGACCTCCTGAGTTCCTACGTTCAAGGCGGTCTGGACGCCTACACCTACGACGGCATCGAGGGCGTCTACGGCTACCCGTGGTACCTGGGCACGGACGTGTGCTGGTGGAACACCGAAATGCTGGAGCAGGCCGGCCTGTCCATTGACGACGCCCCCACCGATCTCGACTCGTACATCGATTGGTGCACCACCGCCGCACAGAAGGGGGTCTACCTGGCCTCCACCATGCCCGGCCTCACCGAGATCAGCGACTACGGAGTCGACATCTTCAATGGCGAGGAGTTCGCCTTCAACACCGACCAGGCAGCCGAAATCGTCAGCCGGTACGCCGAGTTATACGAGATCGGAGCCATGCCGGCCGAGGTGCTCAACGACGACTATGCCGGCAATGCCACCATGTACACCCAGGAAAAGGTGGGATACACCACGGCCACCGGCTCGTTCGTCACCCAGCTGACAAACGACGCCCCGACCCTCCTCGACAAGACGGACTGCTCAGCACGCTTCACCACGCCGCCGCTGTACATCCAGGGCATCAGTGTTGCCGCGAACTCGGCGAATCCCGACTTGGCGCTCGCGTTCGCCCAATACGTGACGAATAACGACAACCAGGTGGAGTTCGTCAAGATCGCCCAGGGCTTCATGCCCGGCACCCTCGAAGGCAATGAGGATCCGGATGCCCTCACTGAAGACATCTCCGACCCCCTGATGAAAAAGGCAGTGGAACTGGCGGCGGCCGCGATGTCCAGCGCCGAGACGGTCAAGCCGATCCAGTACACCGACGATATGGACACCTACACACAGCAGCAGATCGCGCTCGCAATGAAGGGAGACATCTCCGCCAAGGAAGCGCTGGATGCCGCCGTTCAGTACTGCAACGAGAATCTCAACGTTTAACACTCCATGACGGGGCGGGCGCATGCCCGCCCCGTCTCCCCGTTCCCACGTCCGGGCCTGCGCTTCACGCAGCCACTCACCCACCGGAGGCCAACCGCATGCGTCTGCGTCAACGCCTTACCCCCTACATCTTGGTCGCACCGGCGACGATCTGGGTCCTGGTATTCGCCCTGTGGCCGTTCCTCAATACCGTCATGCTGGCCTTCACCGATGCGAGACCGCTACGTCCCGCCCAGTTCATAGGCCTGGACAACTTCAAGAGGATTCTGGACGATCCACAGGTCGGCTACGCCCTGACCACCTGTTTCGTCTACGTACTCGTGTGCGTTCCACTACTGACAATCATCCCCCTGCTTCTGGCACTGTTGATATCGAAGTACATGCCCGGAATGTCGTTCTTCAGAACCGTCTACTACTTCCCGGTCATAGCCTCGGTAGTTGTCGTGGGCATCATCTGGTCATGGATGTTCGACTCACGCGGGGTCGTCAACCAGGCGATCGAGTTCCTGGGCGGAACAGGCATCTCCTTCTTGACCGATCGCTGGTGGATCCTCATGTGCTCCATACTCCTGACCACCTGGAAAGGGCTGGGATACTACATGGTGGTGTACTTGGCCGCCTTGGGCAACGTGGGTCGCGAACTGCACGAGGCGGCCGCATTGGACGGCGCCGGCCCGATTCGCCGCTTCTGGTCCATCACGGTCCCCGGCGTACGAGGAGCCATGCTTCTGGTCTCCGCCCTGATCACGACCTCCGCGATGCGCATATTCTCCGAGATCTACATCCTCACCAACGGTTCCGGCGGGCCCGGTGGGCAGGCCATGAGCCTCGTCATGCTCATTCAGCGCAAGGGAGCGGGACTGGATGGCCAACTCGGCTATGCCTCCGCGCTCTCCGTGGTGCTCTTCCTGCTAACGATCGGGCCTCTACTCCTAACCGCTTTCATCAACAACGGCACCGACATAGCCGCCATGCGCAGCAGGTTGCGCAAGCGCCGCGCGCACCGGGCGGCACTGCGCGAGAACGCCAAACGGGCTAGTGAGAGGGCCTCGCGATGACATCGACAGCAGCCAAGCACGCGGAGGCCCCCGCTCACACCCTCGCCAAGCCTTACAAGGATCGTTTCTGGCGGCGCAAGGGGGAGTCGGACTTTCTGAAGCCCACTGTCGCCGGCGCCGTCGTGCGCTATGTCCTGCTCATTCTCATGGCGGTAATCGCCATCTTCCCCTTCCTGTGGCAGCTGTCCACCTCGTTGAAGGGCGCATCCGAGAATATCTACGCATTCCCGCCGCATCTGGTTCCGGAGCATCCGACACTGGAGCACTACGCGACGGTCTCGCGCACCATACCGATTCTGAAGTACGCCTGGCACTCCCTGCTCGTAGGTGTGGCCACAGTGGTCAGTCAGGTCTTCTTCTGCACCTGCGCCGGCTACGCCATGGGCATCTTGAAGTTCCGCGGCAAGTACCTCTTCATGGCGATCTTCCTGTCGACGCTGCTCCTTCCGGGCGAAGTCACGCTGACCAGCCAGTATCTGACCGTCAGATCGCTCGGCTTCGCCAACTCTCTTGTCGGCGTCTTCCTGCCCGGGGCGATCGGCGCCGTCAACGTCCTATTGATCACGACTGCGTGCGCGATGATCCCCAAGGACATCCTCGAAGCCGCAGAGATTGACGGCGCGTCCACCTGGCAGCGTATCCGGCATGTGGTGTGGCCGAACATCCGCGGTATGGTCAGCGTCGTCGCCCTGTTCTCCTTCATAGGCGCCTGGGATGACTTCCTGTGGCCCCTCGTAGTCCTGTCGGATCCCGAGAAGTACACGCTCACGGTCGGAATGCAGTACCTGCAGTCAAACTTCGGTTCCAACCCGCGCGTCGTCGCCGCCGGCACCATCATCGCGCTCGTCCCCATCATCATCCTGTTCGCGCTGGCGCAGAAACAATTCTTCAGCGGAGTTCAGGAGGGCGGCGTCAAGGGCTAGTTGTCAACAGGACTTCCTCGGCACGTTACTGTTGCAGGCCTCGGCGGGGAAGGACGGCGCGGAAGGCCTTCAAGGCAGCATGGGCGGCATGGCCCGCGGAGTTGGCTCCCGCGGCGGCGCTGGCTCGGGCACCCCCGCTCTCCAGACGCAGTCCCGCCCCGCGGGCGGCAATGAGCTGCTCGACCAGCCCGGTCACCTCCGCAGCCACCACCTCGACGGGCCGCTCGGCGTCGACGAGCTTGATGCGTTCGGGCTCCTGGCGCGCCAGCACCCGGAACTCCTCACGCAGGGCGGCGTGGAAGGCGTCGGGCTCGCGCTCCAGGCGGTCGCGCCGACCGCGGGCGTCGGTACGGGCGGAGCCGACGGCGGGATCGGCGTCGAGCAGGATGGTCAGGTCGGGCAGCAGACCGTCGGTGGCCCACAGGGACAGGTCACGCACCTCCTGCGGGCCGAGCGCACGGGCGGCGCCCTGGTAGGCGACGGAGGAGTCCAGGTAGCGGTCGGTCAGTACCACCTCGCCGCGGGCGAGCGCGGGACGCACCACCGTGGCGACGTGGTGGGCCCGGTCGGCCGCATACAACAGGGCCTCGGCGTGCGGACTCACGTGGCCGCCGTGCAGCAGCAGGTCGCGGATCCGGTCGCCCAGCTCGGTGCCGCCGGGCTCGCGCGTGCGCCGGTAGGCGATCCTTGCCGCGGTCAGCAGCGCGCTCAGGCGGTCGATCTGGGTGGTCTTGCCGACACCGTCGCCGCCCTCGAAGGAGATGAACAGGCCGGGATAGGCGTGCACAGGGGGCACCGGGGCGAAAACGGACAAGTTCACGGCGCCAGGGTAGCCGGAGACCACGCCGAGTCGGGGCGGATCCCCGTTCACCGGACCGCCCCTGTCACAAAATGCACCACTTTCCAAGGACTGGCCGTGTTCTAGAGCCGACAAACCGTAGGATTCCGCGGTCACAGTCGGCATAAGCTGCGGCAGCAAGTCCTAAAGTGGTGCATTCCATGACACCACCGCGCCGCCCGGCGCCGTACCCGCCTCAGAAGGCCGGAACGTAGATCTCTACGCGACGGTTGAGTTGGCGCCCGGCAGGATTGTCTGAGCCGTCCTCGTTCTCGTTGGGCGCCACCGGCCGGGTCTCGCCGAAGCCCTCGGCCTCCAACGGCGCGGTCACTCCGTCCTGCTCCAGGGCGTCGAGCACCGCCTGGGCCCGCTGCTCGGCGTCGACCTCGATGCTCTGCACGCCTCGACTGACCAGCGCGGTACCGTCGCCCTCGTTGACGATGCTCACCGAGCCGTCCTCATAAACCGCGCCGCCCTCACCGTCGTTGACCAGGGAGGAGTCGCCGTCCGAGGTGATGACCGAACCGTACCCGCCGACGACGGTCATGCCGCCGTTCAGGACCCCCGCCTCGTCACAGCGCGCCGGGGAGACGGTGATGCCCGGGCGGGACTGGATGTCCCCGGTCAGGTCCGGGGTGAGGCTCCCGGTGGAGGCGGTCAACAGGCCGAGGTCGGGCAGCGCGAGTGCCAGGGCGCCGACGGCGATGCAGGCCGCGGGGTCTGGGGGAAGAAGCGGCGGCACCGGGTGGGGGCGGTTCGGGGATTCACGACGTGGGCCCTTGTCGCTGGTTCTCTGTGGGTGTCGGGTGTGTACGTCTATCGGGATGCGCGGGGTGGTCCAGGGGGTGCGGCGGCGGGCGGGCCGGCCACCGGCAGGGTCAGCCACACCCGGGTGCCCACCCCCTCACGGGAGGCCATGCGCACCTGCCCGCCATGCCGGCCGACGATGGTGCGCACCAGCGCCAGCCCCAGTCCGGAGCCGGGCAGGGCGCGGGCGTTGGAGGCGCGCTCCAACTCGCGGAAGACGCCGTCCAGCTCCGCCTCGGGCACGCCGATTCCGGTGTCGGCCACCTCAATGGTGACGGCACCGGCCTCCTCCCTGCCGCGCACTTCCACGGCCCCGCCGTCCGGGGTGTACTTGGCGGCGTTGGTGAGCACGTTGTACACGGCCGAATACAGCAGGTCGCCGTCACCGCGTACGTGCGGCAACGGCCAGGGCACCGCCGGCAGGTCCAGACGTACCCGCACCGCCGCGCCGCGTCCGGCAGCCTCCTCGATGACGGCGGAGACCGCGTCCTGGACCGTCTCGGCCAGGTCCACGTCCTCCACCGCCAGCGGGGCGGTCTCCAGCTCGGCGAGCTTGCGCAGGTCGGTCAGCAGACGACTCATCCGCCGCGACTGGGCATCCACCACCTCCAGATCCGCGGCTACGACCGGAGTGGCGGTGCGGGAGGCGTCGGCGACGGCGGCGCGCACCGCCGTCAGCGGGTTCTTCAACTCGTGGTCCAGGCGACGTAGGAACTGCCGGTGGCGGGTGCGTGCCTGTGCCTGCGCCTGCGCGCGCAGCCGCTGCTGTTCGGCCCGGTGGCGTCGCCGGGCGACGACGACCAGCGCCACCGCCGTCAACGCGCCCCCGCCGGCCATGGCAACGGCCACCGGGACGGCGGTCGTAACCGACAGGGTCAGCCCGCCCCAGGCCGCTTGGGCGAGGGCGGTAAGCGCCGACACGGCGATGACGCCGCAGCCCCACCACAGCCAGAACCGGCGGCCGGACCGGGTGTGAGTGCCGGAGTCGGCGTCGACGGGCCCGCCCCCGTTTTCCGCTCTCAGGCGTCCACCGTCACCGATCGAACGGAGCGCGCCGGATACGTCCGATCCCACCGGCGCGCTCACGTGTGCACCTCGGCGCAGAAACGGTAGCCGCCCTGCGGCACGGTCTCAATGAAGATCGGGTGGGTGGCGTCGTCGCCCAGGGCGCGGCGGATCTCGCGGATGCGGTGGTCTACGGCGCGGGTGGAGGACACGAAGTCGATGCCCCACAGGGCGGACAGCAGCGCCTCGCGAGTGTGCAACTCGCCGGGGTGGCTCATCAGGTAGTCCAGCAGGGTGACCGCCTTCGGGGTGAGGGACACCTCCCGGCCGGCCAGGGTGACGCGGCGGGCGGCGCGGTCCAGGGTCAGCTCACCCGCCATCAGCCGGGACGCCGCCGTCAGGGGTTGGCCGACGCCGCGGGTGCGGCGCAGGACGGCGCGGATTCGGGAGGCGAGCTCGGCGGGGTCGAAGGGCTTGGACAGGTAGTCGTCGGCGCCGTCATCCAGGGCGGAGACGCGCTCATAGGAGGCGTCGACCTGGGTGAGCAGGATGATCGGGGTCCAGGTGCCGCCGGCCCGTACCCGCCGCACGAGTTCACGCCCGTCCATGCGGGGCATGAGCACGTCACTGACGATGATGTCGATGCTGTAGGCGCCAAGCAGGTCGAGCGCCTCCACACCGTCGCTCGCGCGCAGCACCCGGTAGCCGCTGCGTTCCAGGTAGGAGCCGAGCGAGGCGCGGATGGGGGCTTCGTCGTCGACGAGCAGGACGGTAGCGGCGGGTTGGCCGGCCGCCGGGGAGGCGGCAGGCTGGCCGGCCGCCGGGGCGGCGGGGGGCGGGGCGGGTACGGGCCGGGGCATGGGCGGCACGGTCGGGTTGTCCGGGCCGGTCAGTCGGTCAGCTGCTCGACGGTGTTGTCGGCGCCGATGTCTTGAATGCTCGGGGCGCCGTCCAGGTAGTAGACGGTGACGTCGGAGCCGAACACCTGGATCGTGTCGGCCTGGCGGACGTAGACGGTCACGTCCGAGCCCTGCACGGTCAGCGTCCCGATGGTCTCCGCGGAGACGGTGACCTCCGAGCCCTGAATCGTCAGGCTATTGAGCTCTCCGACGAGGTTGTAGGTGCCCCCGGAGCTCTGGATCGCGTAATCGCCGGACACGTTCTCCTGGGTACCGTTCGCAATCACGCCGAGCCAGTCGGAGTCGGTGATGTCAACGGTGGAGGCGCCGACGGCGGTGTCCGCGTCGGTGTCGTCCGTATCGGCGTCTGCGGCGGCATCTGCGTCGTCCGTATCGGCGTCCTCGCTGTCGTCGGCGTCGGTGTCGGTGTCGTCCGCGCTCTCGGTTGTCTGTGTGGCCTCCTCGGTGGCCACGGCGGCGGTGGTCTCCTCCGAGGCGGAGTCGCCTTCCGAGCCGCCGACGCTGATGGAGCAGGCGGCCAGGGAGACGCCCAGGGCCATGACGGTGGCGGGGACGAGGAGCTGGTTGGGGATACGCATTGGGGGTTCCTTCCGGCGTACAACAATTCGTGTGTCGGAAGATTACAGGCCCGCATAAGACAGCCGTGTCGCTGCACTGTCGCAATCCTGCGATCTGGACGCAGGTCACATGCGAGCTCCGGACAACGCCGGGCACAGCCGCGCCCACGGAGACTTGGAGCACTCCGGGTTTGAGGGTGTGTGGTGGGGACTGCGGCGGCGTCTGCGGTGTGTGGTTGCTTGCGGTTGGGTCGACTGACCCGTGTCTGCTTGGACCGCCGGGCTGCACTTGGACCGCCAGGCTGCACTTGGACCGCCGGGCTGCACTTGGACCGCCCTAGACGCTGTCTCAGGCGGTCCAACTGCGATTACGCGGTCCAACTGGAGGAACGCGGTCCAAGTAGAGACCCGGGAAAGGTGCGGGCGCCGGTCCCGACCGGCCGCACCGCCGCCAACCAGCGCACCGGGCGCGAGCAGGACCCAAACCCCCCGGGGCCGCCCAGACCAGCTGTGCTGGTCTCCGCCGAGTACGGCAACGCCTTGAGAGTCCAAGCGGACCCAAGCCGGCTCTTCCGGCTCCCAGGGGGTCGTGGTGTCGGATTCCGGGGCGGCCTCGGGCACGCGGGGAGCCTGTCCGCCCACGAACCGCCGTCGGCGTCGAGTCCCGCGCGTGGCGGCACAAAGTGTCCAGGATCGGCACAAACGACTCCGACGCGGCCCGCGGCCGTGGACATAACGTTGGAATCATGCGGATTCCAAATCGGCTCCAGCGGTCGTGGACGGCCTTAGTGCCGAATTCGGACATTCCGCCCCACGGCGCGGCACCCGGGCACACCCCACCCCGCCAGCACCCAGCCCACCAGGCCGGCAACACCCACCACCCACCACACCCACAAACCGGAAGAGCCGCGAGAGCCCTAGATTCGCGATAGCCTACGCGCTTGTAACTATACAGTTCGCACAGATGCACAAACCGAATTGTGCTCGGAGTACATCACGCCCCAAAAGGGCTCCATCCGATCTAGTCGGAAGCACCAGTTCCGACGAGGAGACGACATGCCAACAACCAAGACGGCGCGACTCGCGCTCGCATGCACCATCATCTACATCGCGGGGATGGGGGTCTCAAACCTCTTGATCTACCGCGTCTTCAACGTGAGCTACAACGATGCCACCTTCGTGAAGACGCTGCTGCCGTTCATCTCCCTGCTGGCGCTATGGGCGCTGGGCAGCTTCCTAGCCCTGCGGAATCGGCTCACACCTCCCGACGGCCCGAGACGCTACCCTGCGTTCCTAGTCATATTCATTCCACTCGTAGGCATGGCCCTGTACTACTGGGCAACTCACGGCGAACTGACACCCGCATTTGCAACCCCATTGGTCGCCACTGTGCTCATAGGGCTTGCCGAAGAGATGATGTTCCGCCGGGTGCTGTACGTCGGCCTGCTCCAGGAGCCCCAGGGAACGCAGATTCGAGGCGCGCTACTCGGCTCCGCGGTGGTGTTCAGCCTGCTTCACTCGGTGAACGTGCTCGCCGGACTGCCCTTCCCGAACATGCTGCTGCAGCTGGTGACCACCTTCATCGCCGGACTGTTCTATGCCCTGATGTATGACTACACCAAGAGCATCGGCCTCATGATCGCCTCACACTTCCTGTGGGACTACCTTATCTTCAGTGGAGCAGTTACGAAGATTCCAGTGTTCAGCGGCGTCATCACGGTACTGAACATTGCAGAGTTCGTCATCGTAGTCGTACTCCTCACCAAACGATGGCAGCAAGAGAGGCTCTCATCCGCTCAGAACGCATGATGACGTCTCGCTGGCCGCGGCCGTCCACACACCGGCAAAACTCTGCTCGAGGGCGCGGTTGCCCCTCCACGACACCACGCTCCTAGACGACGGAGGACGGACATCAGCGGGACTTCTTGGCGGTGGTCTTCTTCGCCGTGGTCTTGCGGGTGGTGCGCTTCTTGGCGGGACCCTTGGCGCGCTTCTCCGCCAGCAGCTCGTAGGCGCGCTCGGGGGTGACGGTGGCCGGATCATCGTCGCGGCGCAGCGTCACATTCGTCTCCCCATCGGTGAAGTAGGGGCCGAAGCGGCCGTCCTTGATCACCACGGGCCGGCCGGTGGCTGGGTCGGTGCCGAGCTCGCGCAGCGGCGCCCGGGAGGCCGCCTGGCCGCGGCGCCGCTTGGGCTGGGCGAACAGCTCCAGCGCCTGCTCCAACGTCACCGTGAACAACTGCTCCTCGCTCTCCAGGGAGCGCGAGTCCGTGCCCCGCTTCAGGTAGGGCCCGTAGCGGCCGTTCTGCGCGGTGATGTCCACGCCGTCGGCGTCTTGCCCCACCACCCGTGGCAGGCTCAGCAGGTCGAGGGCCTGCTCCAGGGTCACGGTGGCCAGGTCCATTGACTTCAGCAGCGAGGCGGTGCGCGGCTTGGGGCCCTTCCGGGACCGGCGTGCCGAGCCCTTCCCGGCCGACTTCGACGCCGCGGCGCCCTGCCCCGCCTCCGCGGTCTCGTCCGCGGCCGGCTCCGGCTCGGGCAGGATCTCGGTGACGTAGGGGCCGTAGCGGCCGTCCTTGACGACGATGGTGTGGCCGGTGGACGGGTCCGTGCCCAGCTCGCGGCCGTCGTCGGCGGCACGGGTGAACAACTCGCGCGCCTTGGCCACCGTCAGCTCGTCGGGCGCCAGGTCACCGGGGACGTTCGCGCGCTTACCCTCGGCGTTCTCCAGGTAGGGGCCGTAGCGGCCCACGCGCAGGGTGATGCCCTCGCCGATGTCTATGGAGTTGACGGCGCGGGCGTCGATCTCCCCCAGGCCGTCCACCATGGCCTTCAGGCCCAGCCCGTCCTCGGCGGTGGGGGCGGTTCCCGCCACACCCGCCTGCCCCTGGGGGCCGTAGTAGAAGTGGGTGAGCCAGTCGACCCGGTCCTCCTCGCCGGCGGCGATGCGGTCCAGGTCTGCCTCCATGGAGGCGGTGAAGTCGTAGTCGACCAGCTCGCTGAAGTTCTCCTCCAGCAGGCGGGTGACGGCGAAGGCCAGCCAGGTGGGCACCAGCGCCTGGCCGCGGTGTTCCACATAGCCGCGGTCGGAGATGGTGGACATGATGGAGGCATAGGTGGAGGGGCGGCCGATCTCCCGCTCCTCCAGCGCCTTAACCAGAGAGGCCTCCGTGTAGCGGGGCGGCGGCGTGGTCTCATGCCCGGCGGCCTCGGCCGTGAGCGCCACCAGCTCCTGGCCGGCGATCATGGCGGGCAGACGCACATCCCGGTCCCGGCCGGCGGCGGCGCCCGCGCCGGCACCCGAGGCGGAGCCGCTGCCCGAGGCCGTCGGCGCAGCCCCGTCCGTCACCGCGGGGGCGGTCTCGGACTCGTAGCGCTCGGCGTCGCGCCCCTCCTCGTAGGCGGCCAGGAAGCCGCGGAAGGTGATGACGGTGCCCGAGGCGGTGAACCCGGCCGTGTTGAAGGTGATGCCCGAGTCACGGGAGCCGCCGTCGGCGGGACGCAGGGGCACGTCCACCCGCACCGTGGCCGTGGAACCGGTGGCGTCGGCCATCTGGGAGGCGACGGTGCGCCGCCAGATCAGCTCGTAGAGGCGGAACTGAGCGCCGGTGAGCCGCCCGGACACCTGCGCGGGGGTGCGGAAGTGGTCGCCGGCGGGGCGGATCGCCTCGTGCGCCTCCTGGGCGCCCTTGGTCTTGGTGGCGTACACGCGCGGCTTGGGCGCCACATACTCCGCACCGTACAGCTCGGCCACCTGGCCGCGAGCGGCGGCGACCGCCTGCCCGGACAGCACCGTGGAGTCGGTACGCATGTAGGTGATGAAGCCGTTCTCGTACAGGGCCTGCGCCACCCGCATGGTCTCGCGCGGGTTCATGCGAAGCTTGCGGCTCGCCTCCTGCTGCAGCGTGGAGGTGGTGAAGGGCGCGGCCGGGCGCCGCCGGTAGGGCTTCTCCTCCACCTCGGCCACGCGCGGCACCGCCCGGGTAACGGCCTCGGCGACGGCGCGCGCGGCCCCCTCGTGCAGGTGCACGGTGCCGGCCTTCACGGCGGCGGGACGCAGCGCCCCGGCGTCGGTGAAGTCACGTCCGGTGGCCACGCGCCGCCCGTCCAGTGCGGTCAGGCGGGCGGTGAAGGCGGTGTCCGCCGCGGCCGCGGGGCGCAGCGAGCTGCCGGCGGCGAGGTCGGTGGACAGCTGCGCCTCCACACCCCAGTAACCGGCCGCCTTGAAGGCCATGCGCTCACGCTCACGCTCCACCACCAGCCGGGTGGCCACGGACTGCACGCGCCCGGCGGACAGCCCCGCGCGAACCTTGCGCCACAGCACCGGGCTGACCTCGTAGCCGACCAGCCGGTCCAGGATGCGGCGGGTCTCCTGCGCGTCCACCCGGTGGGTGTCCAGGTCGCGGGTGTGGTCCAGAGCGCGGGTGACCGCCTCCTTGGTGATCTCGGTGAAGGTCATGCGCCTCACCGGTACCTTGGGCTTGAGCACCTCCAGCAGGTGCCAGGCGATGGCCTCCCCCTCGCGGTCGTCATCGGTGGCCAGGTAGAGCTCATCGGCGTCCTTGAGCGCCTTGCGCAGCTGCGTGACGGTCTTCTTCTTGTCCGGGTTGACCACGTAGTAGGGCTTGAAGCCGTCGGTCACGTCGACGGCGAACTTGCCGTAGGGGCCCTTCTTCTCGGCGGCCGGCAACTCGGAGGGCTGGGCGAGGTCGCGGATATGGCCGACCGAGGCCTCGACGTCGAAGTCCTTGCCCAGGTAGCCGGCGATGGAGCGGACCTTGTTGGGGGACTCGACGATGACGAGTTTCTTGGACACGGAGACCTTCTTCGAGTGCTTCGGTTTTACGGCGTTTCAGCGGCGTGGCCCCAGCGGACCGCGGTAGACCGGTGCGGTGCCGCCCGGGCGCGCCGGAGGGGTGAAGACGGCGGCTTGAGGCTGCGAGCGTGACTGTAGCGCACCTGTCCGACAGGATTCCGCCCCGCCCCGCCGCCATCCAGCCCTGGATTCACAGCTGCACCACAGACTAGACGTGTTCAATGAGCCGCATGAGCACCCCCGCCGAATCTCTCACCCGACCTGACGGCTCCCCCATACGCGTTCTGGTGGTCGACGACGAGCAGACCCTCGCCGATCTGCTCGCCTCTGCACTGCGCTACGAGGGCTGGGAAGTGACCACCGCCGGCACCGGCCGGGCCGCGGTGCGCCTCGCCCAGGAGCTCACCCCCGACGTCATCGTGCTGGACATCATGCTGCCCGACTTCGACGGCATGGAGGTCATGCACCGCATTCACGGTCACCAGCCCAACGTCCCCGTGCTGTTCCTCACCGCCAAGGACGCCGTCGAGGACCGGGTTGCGGGGCTCACCGCCGGCGGCGACGACTACGTGACCAAGCCCTTCTCCCTGGAGGAGGTCGTCGCCCGGCTGCGCGCCCTACTGCGGCGCTCCGGCGCCAGCGCGGAGAAGCCCGCGAACGTGCTGGAGGTGGGCGACCTGCGCATGGACGAGGACTCCCACGAGGTGTGGCGCGGCGAGGACGAGATCCACCTGACCGCCACCGAGTTCGAACTGCTGCGCTACCTGATGCGCAACCCCCGCCGAGTGCTGTCCAAGCCGCAGATCCTGGATCGCGTGTGGAACTACGACTTCGGGGGGCAGGCCAACATCGTGGAGCTGTACATCTCCTACCTGCGCCGCAAGATCGACAAGGGCCGCGAGCCCATGATCCACACCATGCGCGGGGTCGGCTACGTGCTCAAACCCGCCGTCGCCCAGTAGCCCCGGCAGGCACCGATGCGGCTCATGGCCGGCGTCCGCCGGCGGCGGGAACCCGGCGGCACGGCTCGCGGCCCCACAAGGCGCTCGGCTAGCCTCGGGCGCGTGCGTCCAACACCACGCAGCCTGCGAACTCGGCTCGTCGTCGGCGTGATCGGCATCGTGCTGGTCATGGCGGCCGGCATCGGGGCCCTGTCCACACTGATGCTGCGCCAGTCGCTGGTGGACCGGCTCGATGAACAGCTGACGGCCGCCTCCGATCGCGCCGCCGCCCGGCGTCAGGACGCCAACCCCGCCGGCGTCGGCCTGGCCGGGAGCCAGAGCTCGGACTCGGGCCAGGACACCACCCGGCCCGGGGCCGACGTGGCACCGCCCACTGACGGCGCCGCCCCGCCCGCCGCACCGAAGGGCGATGTGCCCATCGGCCTGGACGCCGTCGGACAGTCCACCGGCACCCTGACGGTTATCGCCTCCGGAGCGCGCGATGGCGCCGATGACTCCGGATCGGCCGTCTCCACGGTGAAGGCCGGATACATCGACGACGACGGCAACTACCGCACCCTGACCGACGCGGAGTGCGAGGCCCTGCTCGCGCTGGAGGTCACCGGCGAGCCGGTGACGGTGTCGATTGATTCCCTGGGCAACTACCGGGTGCTCGCCACCGAGGACTCCGCCAGCGGAGACGTGGTGATCACCGGCCTGTCGACCGCCGCCGATGAGAAACTCATCCGCACCCAGCTGCTGGCTCAACTGGGGATAGCGCTGGCCGGAGCCCTGATCGCCGCCGTCACGGGCCGGGCCATGGTGCGCACCTCGCTGGCACCGCTGGAGCGCGTGGCGGACACGGCCGAACAGGTCGCCTCCCAGCCGCTGTCCCGCGGGGAGGTGAGCATCCGGGAGCGAGTCTCCGCCGCCGACATCGCCTCCTCGCAGGAAATCGGCCAGGTCGGCAATGCCCTGAACACCCTGCTCGGGCACGTCGACGACGCCCTCACCGCCCGGCAGCGCAGCGAGACGCAGGTGCGCCAGTTCGTCGCCGACGCCTCCCACGAGCTGCGTACACCGCTGGCCTCCATCCGGGGCTACACCGAGTTGATCAAGCGCAGCGGCGCCGACGCCGTACTGCCGGAGGATGCCGTGCACGCCCTGGAGCGGGTGCACTCGGAGTCGGTGCGGATGACGGCGCTGGTGGAGGACCTGCTGCTGCTGGCACGCCTGGACGCGGGCCGCGAGTTGGAGCACGGGGAGGTCGACCTGGTGGAGATCGTCGTGGATGCGGTCGCGGACGCCCGGGCCGCGGGCCCCGACCACACCTGGGAGTTGAATTTGGCGGTGCTCGAGCCTCCCGCCGGGCTGAGCGACGAGGCGGCGGACGAGTTCGTGCCCGAGCCGACACTGGTGGTGGGCGACGAGGCGCGGCTGCGGCAGGTGATGGTCAATCTGCTGGCCAATGCCCGCGTGCACACTCCGGCGGGCAGTCGGGTGACCACGACCCTGTCCCGGGGCGAGGACGGGACGCTGGCAATCGCCGTCGCCGACGACGGCCCGGGCATCGACCCCGCGGTGCGCGACCGTCTGTTCGAACGCTTCGCCCGCGGGGACGCCTCGCGCGAGCGGCGCACCGGCTCCACCGGTCTGGGCATGAGCATTGCCCTGGCGATCGTGCAGTCCCACCACGGGACCCTCAGCGTGGACTCCCGCACCGGCACCGACGACCACGGCACCACCTTCACCGTGATCCTGCCGGCGGCCCCGGCATCCGCGGACGCCGCCTGACGCGGACGACCCAAATCCGGCGGAAAGTTCGGCACCGATAAGCACCGAAAAGCACACCACGCCGACTTTCCAACACCACACCGGCCAAAAGTCCAGTCTCAAACACCGCGTTCACGCCGAGAGCTCGTGTTTAGCCCGGCGACGTTCGGGCCGGTGTTTTGCACGACCCTGGGTGACACTGCACGACCCTCGTGGGCATTGCACGACCCCGGGGTGGTCGTGCAACACACACCAAGGTCGTGGAACGCGGCCCGAGGTCGTGCAGTACATAGGGGCGGGGTGAGCGCCACTGCCACCCCGGGGCTATCGGCGTGGATGAGGCGTTTTCGACCGGGGCTATCGGCGTGGATGAGGTGCCTTAGACCGGCGCGCCTCGGTCCTCTAGCTGGATCGTCCAGCCCAGCCCTTGCAGTCCCAGAGACCCTCCTCGCGATGAGGCGCGTTTCCCGCGTGGTCCATGCTCGTGGCGACCTGCGCGCCGACGGCTCATCAGGCAGAACAACGGTTCGTCAGGTGCGCTAACGGTTCATGCGTTCTCGGCGACGATTAGCCACGAACACGCGTTCGCGTCACGAACACGAGTTTTAGAGCTTTGCACGTGCCCCGCACCCGCAAACCTCCAAAACTCGTGTCCTTGCGGGAAACTCGTGTACAAGACACGTCCCAGCCGCCCCGTCGGCGCCGCGCATCGAAAGGTCGGCGACCGCTCAGTCGTCGGGGTCGGCGTTGACGGCGCCCTCGACGTCGTGGAAGAGCAGGTTGGAGATCTCCACCTGCACCATCTCCACGTCGGGCACATCGACCAGCACCAGGGGCTCATCCGCGCTGGTCTGCAGGGAGAGGCTGCCGCAGCCGAACATGCGGTCGGTGATGGTCCGCTCCTGCTGGACGTCGGAGATGCGTGACAGCGGCAGGTCGTGGCCGGTCTTGTTGATAATGCCGGAGCGGGTGATCACACGCTTGGAGGTGACCGTGTACGTCGTGGTCATCCAGCGCAGCCAGGGCACCACGAAGGCCGGCATGACCGCAATGACGACCAACACCCACACGGCGATGACGGCACCGGTGCGCCAGTTGGCATCCGGGAACAGAATGGAGGCGACCACGCCTACGGCCAGTAGCGCGATCACCACGAGGGAGCGCCACAGCAGGATCTTGGGGTGGGTGCGCATATGGCGCACGACGATCTCGTCCTTGCTGAGCAGCTTCTGGGGTAGAGCCATGCCCCCAGTGTGCCACCCGGCTAGAGCTCGCGCCGCATTGCCGGCATCGCCGGCTCATGCGCGGGCAGCTGGCCCCGCCTGGCGGACGCCGCGCGGCGTGAGCAGGGCCAGCGCCGCCATGCCCATGCCGGCCACCGCAACCGTGCCCACGGCACCCGCCGCATAGGCGATGAAGACAGCGGTGCGGCTGAGCTGCGCGGCGGCGACCGCACCGGCTCCACCGGCGTCGACGACGCCCCGCCAGGTGAGCACCTCCAGCATCAGGGCCGCTGCACCCGCAAGGATCCCGAGCCCGCCCAGCACGGCGGCGGACGACAAGCGCGCCGGCGGCAGCTCACCCGCTGCGGCGCCGCCCTCCGCCTCGGCGGGCGTTGGCGGCGTCGCAGGCGCTGGGCCGGCAGGCTCGGAGTCGGCGGGCCCCGTCTCATCCGCCCAGGCGCCGCAGGCGATCGCCACCGCGCCCCAGGAGGTGGCCAGCAGCAGGGCGGCGATAACGTCACCGGGACGATGCCACTGGCACACCAGAGTGGAGTAGCCCATGGCGGCGGCCAGCACCGCTCCCGCCCAGGCCGCAGCCCCGCGCCACCGTGGGCCGGTGACCAGGATGAGGGCGACGGCAGCGGATGCGGCCACCGCGGTATGCCCCGAGGGCAGGGTGTTCATGCCGCCGAATTTTCGGAACAGCCCGTAGTCCGGGCGCCACAGGATCAAGTACTTCAACACCTGGGTGGAGATGTTGATGGCGACGACGGCGCCCGCAGCCCACAGTGCCCGCCGGCGGCTGCCGCGCCACCGGGCACCGACCAGCACCACGAGCACCAGGCCGATTGCGGCCGGCAGGGACACCACGTGCAGCAGGTTGCGGGCGTGGTCGGACACGATGTGGGCGCCGATGCGGGAGCCGTCCAGAGCCGCCTGCTCCATGGCCTGCCCGGTCAGGTGCACCACCAGCAGCCACCAGGTGAGCGCCACGCCGACCATACAGACGACGGCGAGCACGCCCGCCAGCAGGCGCGAGCGCCGCTGTGCGCGCCGCCCGGGGTCAGGAAGTTGCGTCAGGGAATTGTTGCGAGACGTCATTGGGCCCGGATGATACGACCTGCGGCTGGGTGGAGTCGGAGTCCGGCGTCGCGGCCGGCGTGGCGGTGCGGGTGCGTGTGCCGCGCTTGCGGGGCGGGTAGCCGGAGCGCCACACGTACAGACCCACCAGGACGAAGCCTGCCGCCAGGCCCACCGCCCACCAGGGGAACGAGGGCACCGTGGGGGGATCGCCGGCGGCGTCCAGGTCCTCCTGCGGGGTGGGGTAGACGCGCTCCCCGGTGACCAGGATGCGGTGGGTGTTGATGCCCAGTGGTGTGCAGGTGACCAGGGTGACCAGGTCGCGCCCCTGCTCGGCGCGCAGCGCCTCGGTCTCGTCGGGCTCGACGACCTTGGTGTCGAACACCCGATAGGTGAGTACTTCCCCGAACACCTCGATGACGAAGGTGTCACCGACCTCCACCTGGTTCAGGTCGGTGAACATGCGGGCGTCCGCCAGACCGCGGTGACCGGTGAGCACCGCGCGGGTGCCCTCTCCCCCGACGGGCAGGGAGGTGCCCTCGAGGTGCCCCAGCCCCTCAAGTAGGGTTTCATCCGAGGTTCCGTGGTAGACGGGCAGGTCCAGGTTGATAGCGGGGATGCGCAGCCGGGCCATGAGCCCGGCGCCGTTGGCGTCCAGGATCGAGTCGTAGTCGAGGGTGTCGTCCCCGCCCTCGCCGACGCCGGTGGGGACGTTGGTGTTGGCCTCCAGCACCGCGCCGACGGAAAGGGCGTCGTTGTAAGCATGCGCCTGGGCTAGCTGGGTGGCGGCGTCCGGGTCGGCGGAGTCGACGTCGGAGGCGTAGGTGGTGATGATCTTGGACTGGTTGTACTGGGTAACCCAGGCGGCGACGGTCGGGTAGGCGAACAGCAACATGCCGGCCAGCGCCAACAGGGCAGACACCAAAGCCGGACACGACAAGCGCCATCGGTCGCCACCATCACCGACCTGGTGGGAGCGCCGGGGTCTGGTTGACAAGGATCCTCCTCTCCCGAAGTCAGTGACAGGCACGCGGCGTGGCGGGGAGGCCGTATGTCCTCCCCGCCACGCCGCACGGCTCAGACGATCGGTCGTCCGGGCCTAATGCGCGATGTCAACATCAGCGGGTTCAGTCCTGCGATGCTGCCGGGTTCTTCGAGCGTGACACGAATGCCCTGCCGACGCCGATCATCACGAAGGCCACGCCGAGCAGCATCATCAACAGCGCACCGTTGGCACCCGTAAGCGGCAACTGAGGCACATTCTGCTTGGTGTTGGGCACAGACAGGTCGTAGTCAGCGGCCGCGGTGACCCCGGCCGTGACAGTCAGCGGTGTGTCCGCGTCGGAGGGCAGTACGTATCCGGCGGGAGCAGCGGTCTCGACCAGCACATAGCAGCGCTGGGTGTGCTCGGGCGCAACCGACTCATCCGTGGCAGCACCGGCCTTCTGGTCAACGAACAGACCCGCGATGAACACCAGCCCATCCCCGTCGGAGGTGAACTCAGTCGCCCCGTTGACCGCGATCGGATCGCCGACCTTGACGGCATTGTCGCATGAGGTCGCGTAGGGGTCTGCGGCGTTGTAGACCTGGAATGTAGCGCCCTGGAGGGCCTTGCTGTTGTCCGCGTCGACCTTGGACACGCGCGCGTCGCCCCACGAGGTGACCACCTTGTTGGTAGGCGTGCCCGGCTCGTCCGGGGGAGTCACCGGCGGTTCATCCGGAGTGTCACCCGGAGTGGTGTCTACGTACAGCGTCGCCGTGTTCTCAATGATCCCGCCAGAGGGCACGGTCCCGGTCTTGGCCGTAAAAACAACCTCAATCTGCGCGTTCGGCTGGGTCTTCAGATAGGCCAGACCGGCCCGGTTGAAGCCGACCGACACCGTCTGCCCCGTTGTCACCGTGTAGTAGGACGCGTCAACGTCCGAGCCGTTGAGCTTCACCGACGCCACGTTCCCATCGGACAGGCTGGAGTCCAGCGGATCGGAGACCACGAAGTACTTGAACGAGTCAGTGTCGGCAATGCTCGGAACCTTCGCAGTCACCGGGAAGGAGACCTGATCATCGGTGTTCAGACCATTTGCGGTCACGTTCACACCCTTGGTGGGAGCCTCGACGACGACGTTCTTCGGATAGACGTTCACGTCATACAACCAGTTCCCGTCCGCGCTGGCGGTGTTGGCCGCGTTGTTCGGGAAGGGAATGGTCACGAGGAACGGCGCGGCAGCGGTCTTCACTGTGCTGGGCGCACTGGTCTCGCACACCAGATATGCCGCCACCGGCAACGGGTTGATGCTGGTCTCGCCGCTCGCATCGGTCGCGGCGCTCGCCGTACCCGTATCGAAGGTGTAGCTACCCAGCTGCGGCGAACGGTTATCGGAGCCGCAAGCGTCTGCGGGAACCGCGACGTCGGCCAGGCCGTCCCAGGCGGCCTGAGTGGTCAGGTCCAGGTTGGTAATCCGATAGGCCGTGAAGACGACTCCCTCAACGGGGTCGCCACCGGTTGTGGTCTGACCATCAGGCGTTCCGTTAGCGCTCTGCGAGCCTGCCTCGTGCTTGTGGATCAGGATCGATCCGGTCGCCCCGGTATCGATGTTGGCCAGGTCGGCGGCCTGCGCCGTCGCGGCAAGGCTCAAGCCGGTTGCGGCAAGCGCCATCATGCCGAGGGCCGCGGCCGCGCGGCTGCCGAGACCGTGGGAAGTGGTTCTCATGGGGTCGAGTGTCCTTTGTTCGTGCGCGGCGGGCCGCGCGGATGCGATTGGATGATGTGATTACTGGTCAGGCTTGCGCGCGCCGCCTCCTCACAATTCCTACAATCAGAGCGACCAGGGCCAGGACCCCGCCACCGATCAGGAACCAGTCGGAGCCGAGGCCACCGGTAAGGGGGAGGGACGGAACGGAAGTCTTGGAGTTCTCAAAGGGCTCGGCGAACGCGTAGTCGAGGCTGTCGGTCGTAATGACGAAGGCGTGTGGAGTGGCATCCATCTGGTATCCGGCCGGCGCAGCCACCTCGGTCAGGACGTAGCTCTCTTCGCTCCAGACCAGGCCGCCTACTTTGAAGGAACCCGCAGCCGGGTCCTCGTCCCTGTAGGCACCGGGTGTGCAGGGTTCGGCGACACAGTCGTCGACCACCGTGCCCTCGGGCACCTCCGGTCCGGTCAGCCCCCAGGCGGCTCCTGCCAGAGGCTCGCCATTGTCCGCATCGGTCTTCGTCCAACTCACCGAGCCGGTTAGACGCTCATTGACCACGCCACCGTTCACAACGCCTTCCGCCTCGATCAAGGCTCCTTCCACGGACGAACCCTCGATCCTAGTGAAGGCGAAGGAGCCGGTAACGGGTCTGTACCCCGCAGGCGCAACCGCCTCCTCAATCGCATAGTCGCCCCAGCGAAGTCCGGTAAGGCTGAAAGCCCCGGCCGCTGGATCCTGATCCGTATAAGCACCGGCCGCACAAGCACCGACGCAGTCCGTGATCACTGTGCCGTCCGGAACGCCCGGCCCGGACAGGGTCCACTGCGACCCGCCGATGGCGGTGGAACCATCGACTTCCACCTTGTTCCACGTCAAGGTACCGGGCTTGGTGGTGTTGGCAATCGTACAGGTGACGCGGTCTTGGTTCCTGACAGTCAGTGTCGCCTCTCCGTCGGTCGATTCACTGACAGTCGAGGAGTACGTCTCCGAGTCGGTTCCCGGTGTCTCGATGCATTCCCACTGACCCGCCTGGTATCCGACGGCCTGGGGGTCATCCGAGCTCTCATACAGGGTCATCGACCCCTGGTCGACGGCCCGCGGCCCGCCCGTACTCCCCTGCCCGGACAGGGCGACCGTTCCGTTCGCGCCAACAGTCCACTGCTCGGCTGACAAGCCGGGCACCTGCTCTGAGGCATAAGCGTTATCCACCGTTTTGATAAGTTCGAGGGTGGGAACCATCACGGTGATCTTCCCGTAATCCTCAACCTCACCGGATAGGGTCACACCGGTGGCCCGCGGGACAACGAGGGAACCATCCGGATTCCTGTCTCCCGTGATACGCAGGCGCATGAAGGTGGAGGACGCACTCCCCGTTTCTCCATCGACGCTTCGGACAACGTCTGAGGGCACAGTCCATGTCAGAGAAGCCCGTCCGGAAGCTGGGCACACCGTGGGTGCGGACGCCTCGGCGTCGTCGAAAGTACCGTTGTGGTTCCAATCGATCCATCCGACGATATTGCCCTCGCCATGGCAGATGATGTCGTGCTTCGTCCACTCACGACCTGGGGCGGTGCGGATGATACCGTCCCAGTTGTCAGGGCCCACCGGAGCCGTCGGGTCAATTGACAACGCATCCTCGTCATCGGGCGGACTGAAGTCGACGTTCGAGTCATAGCGGTCATCAAGGTCCGCATTCTCCGAGTAGTACTGGAAGATATCCGGGTCGGTGAAATAGCCCAAGCGGATGTCAGGCGCACTCACCCGAGCGGCCTGTCCGGCTTCCTGAGCGGCGCTGAGGTCATACCAGGTCCCCTCAGCCCCAACAGGGGCAGGACTGGAGGCAATATCCCCTCCCAGCTCGCCTCGATCCCAGTTGGGCTGGAAAAGAGAGGCGGCGCTTCCGTAGCTCTCGGGCGCGTCTCCGTAGTCCAAGTAAGTGACGACGCCGAAGGCGATGGCGGAGACCCCTCCGCCTTTGAGCTCGACATAGCCACCATTGGCCTTCTCCATGAAGAGGATAGACGAGGGGCCGTAGCCCTCGTAATTGTACGGCCTGCCGCCCGCGGTCCGTGTCGCACACTCGGAGGCCTCACCACCAGAGGCGGTGGCAGGACGCAGCTGGAAACCGTTCTTCACGCCGGTCGGATAAGGGAAGTCACGCTGACCGACCCAGGAGTGCACCGTGCATCCCTCGGAGCGAGCGGTTTCAAGGTAGCGCCACTTCACATCAGAGGTCCCATAGCCGTCCATCGGGATCGGGGCGACTGTCTCCGACTCGTACTGCCCGTCCCTCCAGTTCGACCCCTCTGCGTCGGCATAGACGAATCCCTCCATGGGAAGCTCCGTTTTGGGCAGGTCCGAGATCTCCGACTTTGTCGGCTGGACGGCGGACTCCACGAGATAGGTTTTGCACTGAACCTTGAAGTATGCGTTCGCAGACTCGTTGTAACGTCCACCCTGAGCGTTGGCAATGCCAACAGGAAGGCCGGAACGCACATTGACATCCCTGTACGAGATCCCGGGAACACCATAATTCGGGTCGATCTCGACACCACTGTCGTATCGTGTCGAGTCGTTGTAAAGACGAGCCATGCCGTCGCCGATCCAGGACCCCGTATCGTAACCGATCACAAGGCCGGCATCGTAGGTCTCGGTCACACCCTCATGGGTGACCTCGTAATGAGTCTCGACCTCACTAATGCTGCACTGGCTTGATCGCCACAGGCCGTCACCAACCCGCGATGGAGTGGACCATACAGTAGAGTTCGCTCCATCAGGAAGGATCATCCGGCCTTCATTGTCAACGGTGACATTTGAAGCCTCGGTCCAATCGATCCAGTCGATGACGGACTCGAAGCGGCCAGACCCTCCATCAGGCGCGGCATAGACCGCCTGCGCAGCAGGAACTACTAGGTAACACACAGCGAGGGAAGCTGCAAGGAAGAGCGCAGTAAGCCCCGATAGCGCGGGACGATAGCGCCGCGCGCAGCGGGTACCGTCACGTTGAGCATGGCGCAGCATGTGCTTCACTGACAGCTCCTTGAAAACACTAGGTGGCGAGGGAAGAGCCACAAAACTCCATGGGTTCGGGACGGCTGAGAGCCGCCTGCGTAACGCACAAGACGCAGGATCTGATTGATTGCTGGTCCGACCTTAGCGCCCTTTGGAGGCGCTTAGGGTAAGCGAACTGAGCTGTGCTAAACCTGTGGCATACCCGTGCCGGCGTCGCGGCAATCCGGTTATCAAAGTAACCCTATTGAGTTGAATCACGCATTTAAAACGTCAGATACCAGAGATATTCCGCGACTCAGGAGCGGCGCGCGTAACGCACCCGACGCACCACCCGCCGCCCGGCTGCGACGGTGAGCACGGTCAGGATCACGACGACGGCGCCGATCAGCCACAGCATCCACGGACGCATGGGCGCGGGAGTAGCCGCGGCCTGCTCCGCCTCGGCCTGTACCGGGTCCATGGCCACGCGCGTCCCGGTGACCAGCAGGCGGTGGGTGTTGACGCCGTAGGGGGTGCAGGTGATCAGGGTGACCAGGTCCTCCCCCGGCACCTTGTTCAGCGATTCCGTCTCGGTGGGCAGGACCACGCGGACGTCGTTGACCTCGTATTTGAGTGTGCGACCGGCGGCGGTGATGTAGAAGACGTCGCCCTCCTCCAACTCGGTCAGGTCGTCGAAGAGCGTGGCCGACCCCAGGCCGGTGTGGCCCGTCAGAACGGAGTGGGTGGAGGTCCCGCCCACGG
Source organism: Actinomyces glycerinitolerans (assembly GCF_900098745.1). Classification (GTDB taxonomy): domain Bacteria; phylum Actinomycetota; class Actinomycetes; order Actinomycetales; family Actinomycetaceae; genus Actinomyces; species Actinomyces glycerinitolerans. The sequence continues at coordinate 321,195 of NZ_FQTT01000009.1, read as the reverse complement.
GCAGGGCGGTGCCGAACAGGTGGCCGACGCCCCGGGAGAGAGTCTCGGCCTCGGTGCCGTGGTAGACCGGCAGGTCCACATGGATCTTGGGGATGACGATCCGAGCCATGACCTCGTCCAGATCCAGCTCGGCCAGGTAGGCCTGGTACTGGGGGGTGTCGGGACGCTGCTGGTCCAGCCAGGGGTCGAGGATCGGGGAGGAGGCGAGCTCCTGGTTGTACTCGTCGGCGCTGGCGAGCTCGGCGGCGAGCACGTCGGGGCTGACGGCGTCCATCTGCGCCTGGTACTGGTCGGCGATCTCCTGCTGGCGGGCGTTGTTGTGCTGGGTGGCCAGCACCGGGTAGGCCAGCACGAGTGCACCGGCCAAGGCCAGGATGAAGGGCAGCACCCCCAGCAGGCGGCTGCTCCGATTGGGTCTTCCGCCGGACTTCTTACTCGGTGGCTTGGGGGGCTCGGCGCTGCCGTGCGCATCATCGGGCTGCGCGGGCCTGTCCGCGGAAGCGTCGCCCAGGTCGCGACCGGGTTCATCCAGGACGTCGGCGATTGACGGAGTCTGGCCCATTGGCTTCCTTCTGTGTGGCTCGTGGCGGATGTGAGTGTGGCTGCGCGCTGACGGTGCCGGTGACACCACGGTAGAGCGCCTGGGGCGGTACCGGTGACGACGACGGCGTGCGCGTCCGGAGTATCCGGCCGGCGCACGCCGTCGTGTCACCGGCTGGGGCGGCCATCATGCCGCCCCAGCCCTGTGGTTGTCAGTCCTCGGCGCCGCGGCGCTTGTTGTGCACCGCGAGGAGGACCGCACCGCCGACCAGCAGGATGCCGGCGATGGTGAGGAACAGAATTCCGTTGGCACCGGTCAGCGGCAGGCGGAAGCCGGCGTTGGAGGGCACGTCGGTTACCGTGAACTCGATGGTGTAGGGGGAGGCCTCAACCTGGGACTTGAGCACCTGGAAGGCGATGGGGTCGCTCTGGAGCTCGTAGCCCGCAGGAGCCCTGGTCTCCACCAGGCAGTACCATCCGGGGTTGGTGACGTCGGCGTTGTTGATGAAGTCGTTCGTCTGGAGGGCGTCGATGGTGACGGTACCGTCCTCGCCGGTGGTGAACTTCGCGGTGTCCTCGGTGGTGATACCGTTCGCGACCTCGTTGGCGGTCAGCGCGTCGCCGGTGATGTTGGCGGCGGCGCGGTCAATGGTCTGTCCCTGGGAGGCACCGGTCGGGCTGCACTGGTAGACCTGGAACTCGGCGCCCGCGTAAGTGGACGCGGCCTTACTGTCGGTACCGGTCTTGGTGATGGTCACCTTGCCGTAGTAAGACTTGACCTCCTCGGTGGGCGTACCGGGAACGTCCGGGGTCGGGTTCTCGGGGTCCCAGGTGGTCTGGGAGTCGTTGGGGATGAGGGAGGCCTCGTTGCTGATGGCGCCCTGGCCGGAGCCGATCTCCTCGACGACGGCGTTGATGACCACCTGCACCTGGGTGCTGGAGTCACCGTCGACGCGGGCCTGCGCAATCTTGGCCCGGCCGTCCGCGGTGAAGGTGACGGTCACGTAGGTCCTACCGTCCTCACCGGTGGCGGTCACGACGTTGTAGTCGGTGCCCTCGGTGAGGGACACGGCGCCGGTGCCGATCATGGACACGGTGGCGTTGGAGTAGGACAGGCGGGAGTCGAGCGGGTCGACGATCTGGTAGTTCTTGATCGTGGCGCCGCCGGCGACGTCAAGCTTGGGCACGTCCGCCTTGATCGTGTAGGTCAGTGTGTCGCCGACCGACGGGGCGGAGGAGTCGCTGACCTCCTTGCTGGCGTCCACGATCGCGTTCTTCGGGTAGACGTGCACGTCGTAGTTCCAGGACGTCTGGGTGCCGGCGTTGGTCATCGGCAGGGTGACGATGAAATCCTCCGCCGGGGTGACGTTGGCGGGGGTCCTCGTCTCGGAGACGATGTAGGCGCCCAACTCCACGTCGTTGAACACGGCCAGGCCGTCGCCGCCGGTCACCGCGGTGTAAGTGGTGCCGGTGGCGTGGCTGCGGGCCGCGGAGACGTCACCGTCCAGGGCCGCGAGGGCCTGCCAGCCGGCCTGGGTGGTCAGGTCGAAGTCCAGCTTGGTGATGGTGAAGGTGACGTCGGAGACCGGGTCGCCGGTGGCGCTGGGGTCCACCAGGCCGTTGCCGGCACTGGTGCCGTTGGAGTCGGTCTGGGCGAGCTTGTGGATGGTCAGATCCGGCGTGGCGGCAGCGTCGATCAGAGCGACGTCCGCGTCGGTGGCGTCCACTGCGGCAAGGATCGCGGGGACTGGGGCAGCCGTGGCGACGGGCGCCGCGACCGCACCACCGATTGCAAGGGCCACCGCCGCGGCGAGGCCGGCGCAACGGCGCCTGGTGAGGGATGTCATGGGTTCTCCTCGTTGATGTGGTTGTGGGTTACCCGGCTGCCCGGTTGGCCCCTGGCTGTTCCCGGTCGCTCAGGCCCTACGGCCCCGGCGGCGGGAAGTCTGGGTGATGGTCAGGACCAGTGCCGCGGTGAGCAGCAGCCCGGCCCAGGCCACGTACACGCCTATGCCGCGGCCGCCCGATAGGGGCAGCGTGCCGGTTTCGACGTCGTGGATGTTGATGCCGATGGCGGTGACGACGTTGCCGTCGGCGTCGGTGACGGCGGGGATCACCGCGATGGTGTCCGCCGTCAGGTTGGTTTCGGCGAGCGTGATGGTGGTGTTGCCGTCGGCGTCCACACCCAGGTGGAACTGGATGGGCCGCGGCAGCAGGCTGTGCCCGGCGGGCGCCTTGGTCTCAACCACCCAGTAGTCGTGGTTGATGGGCAATCCCGCGGAGGTGAACAGGGAGCCGTCCACCGGATCCACGCTCACGCCGTTCTCAATCGGGGTGGCGCCGTCCGTGGCCGGGTCGACGTCGTAGATGTCGAACTCGGCGCCGGGCAGGTTGGTGGTGCCGTCCGCCTGCACCTGGGTGCCGGTCTTGCGCAGCGTGATGATGCGCTTGCCGGCGTCCGGAGTGACCGGCTCGCAGGCGGTGTTGTCGCTGCGGCCGGAGGCGTCGCGCCCGTCGGTCGGGTAGACCTCGTTGAACAGGCCGTGGCCGGGGGTGCGGGTGCCGTCCGCCTCGACGGAGCACTCCAGCAGCTCCTCCGAGTAGTCGGTGTTGCCCGGGTCGACGGTCACCGTGAAGGTGATCGTGTACTGGGCCGTCTGGCCGGGGGCGATCACGTCGCCGGCGGTGAGGGTGTAGTAGCCCTCGGCGTCGGCCGCGGCGGCCACCGGGTCCCCGCCGGGGGCGGTGACGGTCACCTGGTCGATGTCCAGGCCGGGAGCGAAGTCGGGCTTGTCGCGCAGCAGCCCGGTGGACTGGGCCAGCTCGCCCTCGTTGGTCACCGTGATGGTGTAGGCGACGTCGAAGCTGGAACTGGTTCCCACGCCGGTGGTGGCGACGGACTTGGACACGGTCAGCCGGGGTGTGAGGTCCAGGCAGGCGGTGTTGTTCTCATCGCCGTCGGTATCGCCCACCATGGCGGTGGTGTTGACCAGACCGGAGGGGGCGCCGTCGGCGCGCTCGTGCCCGCACTGGTAGTCGGTGTCCTCGAAGTCCGCGGCGGAGTCGACGGTGAAGCTCACCTGGACGGTGATCACGCGCGTGCCGCCGCCGGTGACGGTGCCGTCCTCCCCGGCGGTGCCGCCGGCCAGCACGGGACCGGAGTCGGCCCGGGCCAGGGTGATGGGCCCGTCCAGCACGCCGTCGGTGATGCCGGGAATCTCGGCATCCGTGGCCGCCTCACCGTTCTCGAGGACGGCGACGCCGGTGATCTTCGCGGTCTCCGGCAGGGCGGGGGTGTCGGTGACGTCGGCGATGATCTGGCTGGCGGCGCGGGAGGTGTTCTCCACGGTCACCGTGTAGGTCGCGGTGTAGGTGTCCCCGTTGCGGGTCACGTCGACGCCGTCCTTGCGCACCGAGAACTTCGGGTTGGTTGGGACGTCGCCGCAGTCCTCGGCGGTGTCCGTGACCTCGCCGGAGGTGACGGCGGCGGTGTTGTGGATGGCGGTGCCGTCGGTGGCGGCCTGCGCGCTGCACTCGCCGTCACCGACGCCGGGGATTCCGGTGTCGGGGGCGGTCACGTTCAGCACCACGGTGTAGGTGTGGGTGGCGCCGGCCGGCAGGGTTGCGCCGTCGACCACGGTCACGGGCCCGGAGGCCTGCGTGAGCGCGTCTGCCAGGGCGGCGCCGGTGACGGTGATGTAGTTCAGCGTGGTGCCCTCGGGCACGGTCGGGGTGTCCACCAGGTCGTAGGTGAGGTCCTGCACCTGCGAGGGGTTGGTGACGGTCACCTCGTAGGTGACGTCCCAGGTCTCGCCGGTCCAGTTGCCGTCGGCGTCCAGGTGCTTGCTGGTGCCCGTGAAGGTCTTGTTCACGCCGGCGTGCGGGGCGACGTCGTTGGTGACCGTGGCGGTCACGGCGGCGTCGGCCTGTGCGGGCAGGGTGAAGGTGACCGCTCCGGGGGTGGAGGTGTCGGCGTCGGCGCCCTCGACCTCGTAGGTCATGGGGTCGGTCCATGTGAAGGAGCCGTCCGCGGGCGCGGCGAGGGCGTCATCCCCGGGCGCCGCCTCGGTCAGGGTGCAGGTGGCGCCCACGGGCACGTCCGCCACGGCGACGGCGGTGCCGTCGGCGGGCAGGGTGAGCGTGCCGGTGAAGGTGTCCTGCCCGGCGGTGCAGGTGTAGTCCACCGTGTAGCTTTCGCCGGTGGCGCCGTCGGTGGCCCCGGAGATGGCCTTGTTGACGGTGAAGCCGGTGGCCAGGGTGCGCTCGTCGGCGGCGTTGGTGACCTCGGCGGTGGAGGTGGCGTCCCGGGCGATGGTCTGCGCCTGGGTGACGGCGCCGTAGTCGCCGTCGAGCTCCGGGTCCGTCCACTGGTAGGACGGGTCGCCACTGACCGGGGCGGTCGGACGGCCGGTCTCGGTGACCGTGCAGTCGGAGCCGACCAGGATCTGCGTGTAGTCGCCGGTCAGGGTGGCGGCGCCGGCGCCGGTGACTCGCCAGGTGCCCTCGTTGCCGGTGCCGTCAGGGGCGGTGCAGGCCCAGGTGCCGGCGTAGGTGTTGGATTCGGCGGCGGTGACGCCGTCGAGCCCGTTCACGAGCTTGTTGATGGCCAGGGCGCCGTAGATGCGCTGGGTGGAGTTGGTGACCCGCAGCACCGGGTCGGAGTCCTGGGCGATGCCCGTCAGCGTGTTGCCGTCGGTGAAGGTCTGCCCGTCGGCGGCGACGTCGTAGGCGGGGTTGTTCCACGCGTAGGAGACGTCCGTCAGCCCGGAGGTGTCGATGGGCGTGTCCTCGGTGAGGGTGCAGTCGGCGCCGGCGTAGATGGTGGCGCCGGCGGCGCCCTCACTGACGGTGGCGGAGCCGCCGGAGGCGGGCAGCTCCCAGCGTCCGCCGACCTCGCTGCCGTCCGCCTGGGTGCAGGACCAGCCGCCGCGCACGGTGGCGCCGTCGTTCAGGGCGCCGTCGATGCCGGTGTAGGCCTTGGTGATGGTGAGCGGCTGGGCGGCGCGCTCGGCGTCGTTGGTGACGGTGAGCGTGTTGGCGGCGGCGTCCGCACCGATGGTGACCGGGTCGGAGACGGTCGGCTCGGCCCAGCGGTAGGAGATGTCCTTCAACTGGTCCTGAGTGGGGGCGTCCTCGGCGGCGGTGCAGACGGTGCCCAGCGGCAGGCCGCCGGTGGGCAGGCCGTCGATGGTGGCCGCGCCGGCGCCGTCGGCCGTCCAGGTCAGGCTCCAGTCCTGGGTGATGCCCTGGCCGTCGTCGTAGTGGCAGGCGATGTCGCCGGAGAAGGACTCGTCGACGACGACGCCCTCGGACAGCCCGTCCCCGTAGGCCTTGGTCAGGCTCAGGTCGGAGGTGACGCGGCGGATCGTGTTGGTGGCGGACACGGCCACGGTCTCATCCTTGGTGATGGTGACCTCGTCGGGGAAGACGGTGGCCATCTCCCACGCGTAGGAGGAGTCCTTGAGCTGGTCCTGGGTGGGGCTGGTCTCGCTGATGGCGCAGGTCCAGCCGGCCGGGATCTCCCGGTCGAAGGCGACGCCGCTCTCGCCGTCCGCGACGGTGGCGGTGGCGGTGAGCTCGCCGTCCACGCCGGGGGCGGTGCAGGTGGCGTTCAAGGTGAAGGTCTGGCCGTCCTTGAGGCCGTCCGTCTCCCCGATGACCGTCTTCGCGGCGGTCAGGGAGCCCATGTCCCGGTTCACGGTGTTGGTGACGGTCATCGCGGCGGTGCCGTCCGCCGTCACGGTGGCGGCGTCGTAGCTGGGCTCGCCCCAGGAGAAGGAGGGGTCGGTGTCGGGGGCGCCGGAGGCGTCCAGGTTCTCGGTGGGCGTGCAGGTGGAGTCGACGTAGGGGGCCTCGCCGTCGTCGTAGGTGATGGCGGCGTTGCCGGCGCCGTCCACGCTCCAGGTGCCGGTCACGTCGGCGTCGCCGTCGTGGGTGCAGGTGAAGGCGCCGGAGTAGGTGTTGTCGGCGCCGAACTGGGTGGCCAGTTCGCCGGAGAGCACCTTGTTCAGGTTCACGTCGGCGCGCACGCGCTCAATGGTGTTGGTGACGGTGACGGTGCCGGAGGAGGCGTCCTCGCTGGTGATCCGAACCGGGTCGGTGATGGTGGGTGCACCCCAGGCGTAGGAGCCGTCGGCCAGGCCGCCGCTGATGGTGCCCTCGGTGACCGTGCAGGTCTGGCCGAGCGGGATGTCGCCGACCGTGACGGTCTCGCCGTCGGCGAGGGTCCCGGAGTAGGCCTGGGCGCCGTCGCAGGTGACGGTGACGGGGAAGAGCTTCTCCCCGGCGCCGGTGAAGCCGTTCGCCTTGTTGTTGTCAGCCACGGTCTTGGTGACCTGGATGGAGCCGAAGCGCTCACTCATGGTGTTGGTGGCGGCCACGGCCACACCCGGCTCGTCCCCGCCGGGCATGGTGAAGGAGATGCTCGCGCCGTCCGCGGACACGGCCGCACCGCTCGACGGCGTGGCCGTCATGGAGGTGCCGTCGGCGTCCCAGCGGTAGGGGTCGATGGCGGCGGGCAGGGCGTCCGTGCTCTCGGTGACCGTGCAGGATGAGCCCTCCGGGATGCCGGTGATGGGCTCGGTGACCTGGCCGGCGCGCACGGTGGCGGTGCCGGTGATGGCCTCGCCGCTGAGCGGGGTGCAGGTGTAGGTGAAGGTGAAGTCGGTGTCGGCGAAGCCGGTGCCGGCCTCGGCGCCCTCCACGCTCTTGGTGATGGTCAGCCCGCCGGTGGTGCGGGCGACGACGTTGGTGACGTCCACGTTGCCGGTGCGGGTGTTAGGGTCGATGGTGACCGGGCCGGAGGTGGTGCCGGCGGTGGAGAACACGTAGGAGGAGTCGGCGGCGTTGGGCGCGCCGGGGTCATCCTCGGTGACCGTGCAGGTGGAGCCGAGCAGCACGGCGGCGCTGGTGCCGCCCGCGGTGGCGGGACCGGAGGTGACGCTCAGCGTGGCGGCGCCGGAGCCGGTCACCGACCAGGTGCCGGTGGCGTCGTCGTCGCCGGGGTGGGTGCAGGTCCAGGTGCCGGTGTAGGTGTTGTCGGCGCCCTGGCCGTCCAGGTCGGTCAGCTGCTTGGTGATGGTGAAGTCGCCGTAGTCGCGCTGCCAGGTGTTGGTGACGGTGACCTGCTCGGTGTGGTCGCCCTGGACGGTGACGGTCTGGTCGGCGGGGCCAGTCTGCCAACTGTAGGAGGCATCGGTTAGGCCCGTGGTGCCGGTGGGTGCGGTCTCGCTGACGGTGCAGTTGGCGCCGGCGGCGATGTACGGGGTGGTGGCGGTGGCTTCCGAGCCGGTGGCCGCCAGGTCGAAGGCGCCGGTGTAGTTCTCGGTCTCACCCTGGGCGGGCGCGTCACAGGTGACGGTTACGGGGAAGGTGGTGCCGGCGGTCACGGGGCCGGCGTCGGGGCTGACGTTCTTGGTGACAGCCACCTTGCCCCAGGCGGCCTCGGTGGGGTTGACGACGGTGACGGTCTTGCCGCCGTCGGCCGCGTTCACCATGGTGCCCTCGGCGGCGTCGAGGCCCTCGTAGCTGGGGGTGCCCCAGTCGTAGGCGTCGGCGAGCAGGCCCTCGTTCAGGGAGGAGGCGGGCTCGGAGACGGTGCACAGGGCGCCGCGGGGTACCTGCACGGTCGTGGAGGCACCATTGGCGACGTCGACGGTGCCGGCGTAGTCGGCTCCGCAGTCGTAGTCGATGGCGAAGGTGGCGTCGCCGCCGTTGTAGCCCTCGCCGTCGACCTGCTTGGCGACGTTCAGGTCCACCAGCACGCGCTTGTAGGTGTTGGTGACGGTGATGGTCTCGGAGGTGTCCTTGCCGACGGTGACGCTGGAGTTATCGAAGCTGCCCGCGCCGGTCCACTCGTAGGAGGAGTCCTTGAAGTCGCCGTCCGCGGTCTCGGGGGCGGTCTCGGTGAAGGAGCAGGTGGTGCCCGCGGGGACGGTGAGCGTTGCGGGGGTTCCGGTGGAGACGTCCAGCGTGCCGGAGCCGCCGTCGCCGTCGCAGGTGTAGGAGACCTCGAAGGTGCGGTCCGCTCCGCCGGTCCAGCCGCCCGCGGCGGTCTCGTCGGCCGGCTCGACGGCCTTGTTGACGTCGATGGTGCCGGTGTTGCGGACGATGGTGTTGGTGACGTTCACCTGGCCGGCGGCCGGGGCGGTGGGCACCTGGACCGTCGGGTTGTCGATGCTGGGGGTGGTCCACTCGTAGGAGGAGTCCTTGAGGTCGCCGCTGGGGGCGTCCTCGGTGACGGTGCACTCGGCGCCCACGGGCAGGCCGGAGATGACGGCGGGCGTGGCGGTGGTGGCGGACCACGTGCCGGCGAAGTCGCGGCCGTTGGCGCTGCCGCAGTCGTAGGTACCCGTGTAGGTCTTGTTCTGATCGGTCAGGCCGCCGTCGGGATCCGAGACGGTCTTGTTGATCTGGATGGAGCCGGTCTTGAAGGTGTTGGTGACGGTGCAGGTGACCTGCTCGTCGACACCAAGGGTGACCTGGGAGTCGGTGACGGCGACGGCATCGCCGTCCTGGTTCACGCAGCTCCAGTCGCCCTGCTGGGAGAAGCCCTCAACGCTGCCGGTGGTGGCCTCCGACAGGGTGTAGGTGCCCGAGCGGGTCCACTGGCCGGTGACGGACTCCTCGCCGGACAGGCCGGAGATGGTCCGGTAGGGGAAGGCGGTGCCCTCGGGGGAGGTCTGGGTGGGGGTGGCCGTCAGGGTCCAGTTCTTCTCGCTGACGGCGGGGAAGGTGAGCCCATCGATTTCCTTGACGAGGGTGAGCTGGGAACGGCCGACGTACTCGTTGTGCCAGGTGCAAGTGATGGCGGTGTTCTCGGCCGTGTCCGCCAGCTCGGAGCTGGACAGGTCTAGCGTGCCCTCGGAGAGGTTGACGGCGGAGTCGGTGAGCACCTCACCCCTGCGGTTCAGGAGCTCCTCGCCGTTGCCGTCGGTGACGCAGGTGACTCCGGTCAGGCGCCAGCCGGAGGTGGTGTCCGTTGCCGTGTTGGCGTTGCTCTCCTTGATAATGGCCTGGTCGTCCGGGGCCAGCAGTTCGTAGTGCTTGAGGTCGTGCGCGGTGCCCGACTCGCCCCAGTCGGTGGGGGTCAGGGAGTTGATATGCCCCCAGTCGGCAAGCGCCGTGGAGCCTTCGGCGGAGACGTTCTCATAGTCGAAGGCGGGGATGGCGGTCGAGTCTTCGAGCGAGGGGTCGGTGGTGACGTCCTTGGCGAAGGTGACGGCGCGGACCTGTTCCAGGGAGCCGTACAAGCAGCCGTAGGTCTCGGCGTTCTCCTTGGTGATGAAGGTGTCCTCCAGGTTGTCCTCGTCGGACAGGTCCGTGGAACAGGTGCCGCTGGTACCGTTGTTGACGAAGCCCCACAGCTTCAGCTTGTACTGGATGCCGGTGGTGGTGTCGGTCCAGGCGGTTGATTCGGTCGCGGAGGCCACCTCGAGGATGTCGTCCTCGCAGGACCGGCCGGACTTGTCGTAGATGGCGCCACCATCGGCACCGGCAGCCTCGCCGTCGCCGTTAGGAAGAGACACTAGATTGCCACTACGGTTGTAGGCGTAGTGGAACTCTGTGTGCCAGTACCCGACGTATTCCCATCCGTTCCAACGCCACGTTCCCGTGGAGCGGGGCCCTATGTTGCCATTCGCATCAAAGGCGTACTGGCCGCTGCCGTCGGAGGCGTAGTTGCCCTCGGCGTCAAAGGTGGAGCGGCAGGTGTTGGTGGTCTCGGTCAGCGTCCAGGGGAAGGAGGAGCTGATGGCGCTGCCCAACGTGAGGTCCATGGTGCCGTTGACCGTCTCGGTTCCACCGGTCCCGACAATGGGGTTGTTTCCATGACGCATGGTGGCTACCAGGAATGGGGTACCTGCGGTCACCCTGTCAGTGCGCTCCGGGCGTAGCCCCACCGTACTCTGGGTGGACTCGGTGTAATTGGAGGGACAACGATTGACGACGTTATAGCCGTAGCCGAATGAGGCGAAGTCTCCACTTGTGGAACTCACCAACGAGGTCGTGCTGTAGTAAGGGCTGCCCTGAGGGGAGTAACGCACGCAGCCCTGCTGGTAAGCAGCCCAGACAGAGGGGTATGAACTGGTCGTCACATCATGCTGAATTGCGGTGGCCTCACCCAGGTTGACCACAACTTCGGCCGCGGCTGCAGTCGGCTGGATCGGCAGCACCATGCCACCGATGAAGGCGCTGGCGAACAGCGCAAGCACGGTGACGACCGCCGTCAGCCTGGACCGAGAAGGCAAGCGCTTCCGGCGCGATGAATCGGCGTGATGCATTGACGACTTCCCCACATATGTCAGAACAACTAAAACCGCCCCCGTAGAAAGCGGGCTCGCGAGCGACATCGACTACTCGCGGAGCATTAACGGTACCGCCTCTTCTCGTCATCTGACTCTCGTTTGACCGTCTTTGCTGCAACATTTCAAGCACGATCTTAACAATCTGCATACAATGCAACGTTCCGGTCGCAATCTGCCCCCAATTAGAAATACACGGGGCCTCATCTAGAAAACGATGCACCGATCGCCCTCTAGACGCATGGTTCACGTTGCCCGGTGTGGACTCCCAGCCGACCACGGGCCCCACCGCCTGTGCCACGACAAACTTCCGAAGCACGCGTTCGCCAACGACCCTGAAGGTGATTCGATTCAACCGAGGCCAAGCGTTCCGACCGCGCATATGGGCTTCAACCAGGGAGTCAATATGCCGTCGGCCAGGAGCCCGACTCAACCGGACTGGAACCGCTGCCCGGCCGCCTCACCAGAGGGTTTGAGGCTCTTCGTGTTTGGGGGGTGTGGCTGGTGGTGTGTTCTGGTCGGCCTGAGAACGACCTTGGTTCGGCCAGAACGTCCTCGTCAGCCCGAAACCCTCCCGAATGTGGAGGGTTTGGGGCCGAAGAGGTCGTGTTCGGCAGGCCGGCACCTACCGGCAACGGCCTGCCGCGTCCGAGAACGGCCTCGCCCGCGCCCGAAGGCGGCCTGCCGCACCCGAGGACCCTCCCGCGCCCGCGCGCAGCCTCCTGAGCCGCGCGGTGTATCCTGCAAGCACGTCAAGCCAGGGTCCCGCGCCGGGCGGCTTGCCAATACGGCACTTGGTGAACAGCCCCGGTGCTCGCCGCCGAAGCCGAGCTCGCGCTCTCCGTTAGCGATTGGGACCAGTCGTGCAACAGTTCGCGACCCGCGGGCGATGTTCACCGTGGCGCCACCTTCCACCTCCGCCAGCAGCGGCGACAGACGTGTCTTCACCTGATGAACCGACGAGTTATCGGCGTGAACGTGTTGCTAAAGATCGGGATTTTGGTTGCTGTGGTGCGGGAAAGTCGGGGTGATTATGGCCTGGGAGGTTAACCCGGGGCGGTGGTTGACTTTCGGGGGTAGATGTGCGGGCCGTGAGAACACGGTCCCCACGAGCAAGGCTCTGCCCGATCTGTCAGACCCCTATGAAGAAGCCCGGCCGCACCGCCGCAGGCACCCAACGGTGGAAGTGCACCGCCCCGGTTGGACCGCCCACGCCCCGTTGGACCGC
>NZ_FQTT01000009.1:0-309116 GCF_900098745.1 Actinomyces glycerinitolerans | reverse complement strand
AAGTCGGGGTGATTATGGCCTGGGAGGTTAACCCGGGGCGGTGGTTGACTTTCGGGGGTAGATGTGCGGGCCGTGAGAACACGGTCCCCACGAGCAAGGCTCTGCCCGATCTGTCAGACCCCTATGAAGAAGCCCGGCCGCACCGCCGCAGGCACCCAACGGTGGAAGTGCACCACCCCGGTTGGACCGCCCACGCCCCGTTGGACCGCCCACGCCCCGTTGGACCGCTGTAACCGGCGGCTACGGCGGTCCAACCGGGGAACAGCGGTCCAACCGGGGAACAGCGGTCCAACCGGGGAACAGCGGTCCAACTAACAGGCGCAAAAACCACACACCGCCACCCAACCGCGCATCGCCACCCAAGCACTTACACAACAGGACCTAGTGAGCCCGGGGGGCGCCCGAACCACACACACGTTCGCGCCGACAACCCCGAAGAAGGCCTCTGGAAACGCAAAGGCTGGGCCGGACGAACCAGCTAGAACACCCCGACACGCCGGTCTAAAGCAACACGTTCGCGCCTATAACCCTCATTTTCGGGCTGGCGAGGTCGTTTTGGCCGGTCATAGGACATTGTCGGGCTGGCGGGGATGTCCTCGGGTCGGCGTCGGGGTGAGCGGTTCGTGTGTTTGGGTGGGGGTTCGTCAGGTAGCTCCAACGACTCGCCACTTCCGGCGCCGTGCGTCTGCCCCACGAACCGTTGCAAGAGGTGGCGAACCGTCGACCGCGGCGCGTGGTGCGCCACTGGGGCGCGCGTCCACCACCACCACCTGGTCAGCCGCCGCTCCTGGCCCGCCACGTCTCCGAGCGCGAGGAGCCTGTATGCCCGACGGCGAACCGCTTCTTCGTAGGGGGTGTGGAGGTTGGTGGTGCGAGCATCCGGGGTGGGGCGGCGTCGCGGGCGTAGAGCCAGTGGAATCAAGGCCAGGGCCCGATCATTGGGTACGCCCCTTCGGCCTTTGCTGCGCCTTTTCGGCGTCTGCTACGCCAGTTAGACCTCCGCTGAAGGGCCCAGAACCCTTCAGCAGACACCTAACCGGCGTAGTAAACCCCGAACCGGCGTAGTAGACGACGTCAGCGCCAAGCACGCAGGCGAACCGATCCCGGCTCCATCCACACCCACAAACACGAAGAACCCCATAAGACCTTGCAAGTATGGCACGCGCCCCCGGACGATATTCAACTCGCCCTCCGAAGCCGGTACGGCCCGGCCAGCGCGGCGAGCCGTGCACGGCGCTCCGCTCGAGCGTGCGCCGACGGACACTGGAACAGGCAGCTGAACAACCTGACGAAGGTCAACTGTTCGGGCACACCCGCGCGGCATAAAATGGGGTGGAGGAGGCGTCGGTACAGGTGCCGCCCCGACCGGAGCATCGAGGCAGACCCACGCGCACGCCCGAAGGATCAACGAGGAGCCGGAAATGAAAACCACCTACCGCGCTTCAGGGAGAACGATAACGATACTGGTTGGGAGCTTTTGCCTCGTATTAATGCTCTCAGTCATCGCGCTCGCCATTCTCGATGGCGCCAGCCTACGCGCGGTCACACTGACACCAACGCCGTGGATAACCGCGGTCTTGGGCACATTCATTCAGTGGCTGCGACTTCGAGAAGGCAGTAACTAGACCGACCTTCTGAACCGATGCTTCTCGCCTAGTTCCGAAGGAGTCCCGCATGAAAAGGTCGCTGCAGGAATTACGCGGGTACGCCGTGCTCGCGGTGATGGTTGTCATGGTCACGGCGCCGATGTACCTCGCCCTGGCAGCAGTCGCTCTTCTACCCGTCGGCAGTCTCAAGTACGGTGGTCTCACGCTGGTTTGGCTGCCGCCGCTTCTGATGCTGACCTGGCTGGCAGTGGCGATCCTCTGGGGCGACTTCGTTTCCAAGTCACACGTGGGCCAGTTCCTCGGCGAGGCGCTGGAACTCGTCGTGCAGGTATCTGCCATGGCGCTGATCGGCGTCCTGCTGGTGGAGCCCCTGCCCGCGATCCTGGTATTCGGCACGACGGCGCTGGTCTCCTTCCTACTGCTCTACTGGCTGTACGGGAAGATCCCCGCACCAGAGGGAGACGACCGATAGCACCCCGGTCGGCCGCAGTGACACCATGCGGAACATCCGGCTCGTGCAGTGGCCTCGCACGACAACCCTGACAAAGATCAGTCTATGATTCGGCTCATACTTTCCCTACACTCACTCTGATAGGTATCGGCCGATCGCAGATCGACGGACGAAATCCAATCAGGAGAACCCATGGCGACCACAACACAGGAATCCGGCTCCCGCTGGCGCCCGGCGATCCCGCTGTGGGCACTGGCTTCCGGGAGGGCCTTCATGGCTCTGCTTGATGGACTCGGTCTTGGCATCGTCACAGGGATCTTGTCGGCACTAACTCGGACGGGCATGACCATCGACCGCGTGGTCGCGTTCGCGATCGTGGCCGCAGTCATACGGGAGGTTCTCGATGCGACGGCTTCGCGGCTGATCATGCGTGCCAAGCGCTCTCAGGACCCCGAAGGGGCGATCCTGGCTGTCATATCGCTCATCTGCCCAGCCCTAGCAGGCTTCGCGGCTGCTAAGCTGTTGGCGTCCACCTCAATACTCACCCTCACCCTGGTGACCTGGATCTTCTACATGGTCATCATCATCACGCTTGAGAAGCCCTGGGACACTACCCTCAACCACGAGGAAATGATGAGGCGCACCCGTCAAGTGCGGCTGATGACACGCGAACACTTCGCCGAGGAGATTCAGGACGGACGTTTGAGTTTCCAGGAAGTCGACGATGAAGGCTACTACATTGACGAAGATGGCAACCGGATCGAAGAAGACGACTGAGCCAAGTAGAAACAGAGTTATATTCACCTGCCTTGCATTGATAGCAGCCCTCGTGGTTGCACCAGTGAGCACTGGCCCAGAAAACCGGACTCCACCTCCCTGGTGCACGCTTTTACCGTCATCCTGGTTGTGTCAACGACAATGACTCGAGCATTTCACCCACTGGCACCGACACAGGTCAGACCCCTATCCCTAGCTTTGGTCTCAGCCATCATACTGGCGTTAGACTTGCATACGCTTATCACATCACGTGACCCTATCTCCGCGTGGTGGGAGGTACTCCAGGTTGCCACTTTCATCGTCTACATAGGGAACGAGCGTATTGGCGTACTAGTATTCACGGCCACTCTCGCCACAGCGCTTTTACTCCCTGACGCATACCTCGTTTGGACACCACTTCTCGCCTACGTGGTGATAATTGACCTCATTGCGCGGCGACGAGTACTTGTCGCCGTCGCGGTCTTCCTCACCGTCCACATCGCCCAACTCCCCTGGGCAGATACACCCGCAGACGTTCTTATCCCAATGGCTCTCTGGGCCGTCATCTGCGCCGGTGTGGGGCTGTTACTTCAATGGGTAGGAGGCCGCATGCATACGCTGGAGCGGGAGGCCAAGGCGTCTCGCGAGGCGGCCGATGCGCTCAACCGCCAACTGCGCCGTGACATCGCCGACACACTGCACGACGACCTCGCCGCGGACCTGACTCATCTCCTGATCCTGACCCGCCAGCTGCGGGAGGCGGTCCCGGAGCACGAGTCCGAAGCAGCCGCCGTCGAGGCGAACGCGCGGAAGTCCCTCGGTCACCTGCGCGGGCTCATCGACAACCTCGCGACATCCCCGCATTCCCAGGCCGAAGAACCCGCCATCCCCGAACTCATCGACACCAGCAGGAAGGCGCTAGCCCAACGCTCCCTATCCCTGGACACGGACCTCGACGACGTTGAACGTCTTCTCCCGCGGTACGGTCCGCAGGCGGTTCGATTGCTCGCAGCACTCATTCGGGAGTGCACCGTCAATGCCCTGAAGTACAGTGACGACGGCGATCTGCTCTCGCTGGTCGTCGAGCCGACCGAAGAACACCTGGCGATCACCTTCACCGCGCCCTGGCGTGACCGCGAGGTCCCCACCGAGCTACACGGCGGACACGGCCTGTCCACCCTGGCGAGCCGCTTCGAGAAGGCCGGCGGCGGGCTCGTCGCCAGTAGGGTAGGTGACTCCTGGACTGTCCTGGCAACCATCCCGATCGCCCCGGCACCTGATCGCCCAGGAACTACCCACTCCACCGAACTACCGGAACTAACGGAACGCACTGGAGCGTCCCATGTCTGAGGTAACCCCACCGCTGCGGATCCTGATCGTGGACGACGATCCGCTCATCCGCACCGTATTCGCCGAGCAGATCGATGCGCAGCCGCCCGTCGCCGTCGTCGCCACCGCCGCGGATGGAATGACCGCGCTGGACCTGCTCAGCCGCGGCAATCTGGAGATCGACGTGGCCCTCGTCGACATCGACATGCCCGGGCTGAGCGGCCCCCACACCGCGCGCGCCATCATTCAGAACCATCCCGGCATCGCCGTCGTCATGTTCACCGTATTTCGGCGGGAGGACTCCCTCAGAGATGCCCTAGCCGAGGGAGTCAGCGGGTTCATCACCAAGGACGAGCCACCGGAGGCGGTCGCCTATGCCCTGGTTCGTGCCGCCCGGGGCGAGCCCGTCATGTCCACCCGCCCCACCGAGCTGCTCGTAGAGGCCTACCGGGTGCAGCAGGACCGGAGCGATGCCGTGCGGCAGGCGCAGGCCGCCGTCGAGAAGCTGCCGCCGCACCTCCAAGAGGTCCACGCCTGCCTGCTGAAGGGGTTGACCAACAAACGGATTGCGACTCGCCTGAACCTCTCACAGAACACGGTCCGCCTCTACGTGTCCGATGTGCTCCACGAGCTCGGCTACAACTCACGCACCGAACTCATGGCCGCCTACATCACCGGCTGACCAAGACGCCGTCTCCTCCCCTTACCCTGTGCGCATGAGCCAGTCGTCAACTGCCGAGCCGTCGCCCCACCCGCTGCCGCAGCGGGTCTCGGAGATCTTCGATCCTCTCCGCTGGCGCGACGTCGCCGGCTTCGCCAACCGCGGCGACGGCCCGGGCGCACTCACCGACGTCACCTACCACCGCGGCTGCGAGCGCGACGCCAACGGCGCGTGGGTGCGCGACCTGCCGGTGGTGCGGGTGGCCCTGGATCGTCCCGAGCTGCGCAACGCCTTCCGCCCCCACACCGTCGACGAGCTGTACCGGGTGCTCGACCACGCACGCATGAGCGGCGACGTCGGCGCCGTCATCCTCACCGGCAACGGTCCCTCCCCCAAGGACGGCGGCTGGGGCTTCTGCTCCGGCGGCGACCAGCGGGTGCGCGGACGGGACGGCTACCTGTATGAAAAGAGCGACGACGCCGGGGCCACCTCCACTGCCTGGGCGGACGCCGGGACGTCACGCCCCGACGCCGTAGACGAGGCCGCCGCGGCCGCGCCCACCGACGACCACGACGCCGCCGTCGCCGCCCAGCGCGAGCGCCTGGACGCCGCCCGGGCCGGGCGATTGCACATCCTGGAGGTGCAGCGACTCATCCGCACCATGCCGAAGGTCGTCATCGCGGCCGTATCCGGCTGGGCGGCCGGCGGCGGACACTCCCTGAACGTGGTCTGCGACCTCTCGCTCGCCTCCGCCGAGCACGCCCGCTTCAAGCAGACCGACGCCGATGTGGGCTCCTTCGACGCCGGCTACGGCTCCGCCCTGCTCGCCCGGCAGGTCGGGGACAAGCGGGCCCGCGAGATCTTCTTCCTGGCCCGCACCTACGACGCCGCCACGGCCGAGCGCTGGGGCGTGGTCAACGAGGCCGTCCCCCACGCCGAGCTGGAGGAGCGGGCCCTGGAGTACGCGCGCATCGTGGCCGGCAAGTCGCCGCAGGCCATCCGCATGCTCAAGTACGCCTTCAACCTGGCCGATGACGGCCTGGCCGGCCAGCAGGTATTTGCCGGGGAGGCCACCCGCCTGGCCTATATGACCGACGAGGCCGCCGAGGGCCGCGATGCCTTCCTTGAGCGCCGCGAGCCGGACTGGTCGCCGTTCCCCTACTACTTCTGAGCGTCTGCGCCTTGCTCCGCAGCCACCTGGCGGCGTCTCTTGGCCGCGTCCGCACGCGCCCACTCACAGGCCGCCCATACCTGGTCCAGTCGGTCCTCCACCGCCTGACGTGCGACGGCGGGGTTGTCGTACTGCTTCATGTTCTCCAGTCCGCGCATGCGCACACGCCCAGACGAGGTGTAGTAAACGGCACGATGGTGAGGGCGTCTGGCCAGACGCCGCTCCTCGACAACTAGCAGTTCCTCGCGCCGCCGCGGCCAGGGCAGGTAGTCCCTGGCGACGTGCATGCCGCGTTCAGTCACCTGCACGGTCCGGGGCGACAACAAAAAACGGTGGGCGCCGTACCAGGCGGCTCCAAGCGCCGCGAAGTAGCACAACAGTACGAAGGCCCCCGTAGCCGCCTGGTCCACAATGACAAAGAGCGCGGAGAACATCACTGCCAGCCGCAGACCACACACCAGAACGACCGCCAGGATGGCACTGACAACACCCAGCGCCGTTCCGCCGTGTTCATCGTCCCTTTGGTAGTAGATCACAGCCTTACCCTATGCGCTTGCTGGAGTTGTGTTGACGAGTTCGACGCCCGCCTTCGCCGCCGGGTCGCTTGGACACCGACGCTACGCCGTGAAATCGTTGGTCGACCCCGATGAGCGCGCGCCGCGAGCGCCTGCTCATCATCGCCGCGGCGACCCCGCCGCAATACCCGGAGGTTCCCACATGCCCGCCTGGATCACCCGCCTGCTCGGCTCGACCGAGCCGTCCCGCCGCCGCGTCGGCGTGTCCACCCTCGTCGGCCTCATCGGCGGCGCCTTCTCCGCCCTGGTCAAGTTCGGCTGGGAGGTGCCCTTCCCGCCGCGCACACCCGGCATCCGCTCGGACACGAACCCGCCGCAGGCCATGCTGGAGTGGTTCGGCATGTCCCCGGAGACCTCGCACCTGACGGTGACGTTCTCCAACAACGAGCTGCCGATCATGTCCTTCATCGTGCACTTCAGCTTCGCGATCGTCTTCGGCCTGATCTACTGCATCGCCGCCGAATACTTCCCGCGGATCAAGCTGTGGCAGGGCGCCGTCTTCGGCGTCTTCGTGTACGTGGGCGCGCACGTTATCGTCATGCCGCTGCTGGGCTGGGCGCCCAACCCCTTCCCCTGGATCGACGGCGCCCAGACCTGGTCGGAGCACTTCTCGGAGTTCTTCGGCCACATCGTGTGGATGTGGTCCATTGAAATCGTGCGCCGCGACCTGCGCAACCGTATCACCCACGAGCCCGACGCGGAGGTCGCCCTGGAGGCCGCCACCCGCTGAGCCCCTTCGCTTCCCGACGACGGCGCCCGCCCCAACTCTCCTGCCGGGGCGGGCGTCGTCTGTGCTACCCCGGTCAGCGGCCCAGGAGCGTCAGAATGTGGCGCCGCAACCGCTGGAACTCGGGGGCGGCCTCGTCACGCCCCAGCCCCTCGGGCACGCGAATGTCCTCCACCACGTGCGCGGGCCGCTCGGAGAGCACGATGACGCGGTTGGACAGGCGCAGTGCCTCCTCCACGTCGTGGGTGACCAGCACCGCGGTGAAGCCCTGCGAGGCCCACAGGGAGGCGATCTCGTCCTGCAGGGTCAGGCGGGTGAGCGCGTCGAGCTTGCCGAAAGGCTCATCCAGCAGGAATAGGCGCGGCCGGTTGACCAGGGCCCGGGCCAGGGCCGCGCGCTGCGCCATGCCGCCGGACAGGGTGGTCGGGTAGGCGTCGGCGAAGTCGCGCAGCCCCACCACCTGCAGCGCCGCCTCGACCCGCCGCGGCTCCAGGCGTCCGCGTGCCTGCGGCCCCAGGGCGACGTTCTCGCGCACCGTGCGCCAGGGCAGGAGCGTGGCGTCCTGGAAGGCCAGGGCCCGCTCGGGGGCGGTGCCGGTCACGGCCTCGCCGTCGACGACGACGCTGCCCTGGCTGGGAGTCTCCAGCCCCGACAGCAGCCGCAGGATCGTGGACTTGCCGCAGCCGGACTGGCCCACCAGGGAGACGAACTCGCCCGGGGCGATGTCCAGGTCAATGCCGTCCAGCACCGGCAACTGGTCCGGTTTGGCGGACTCGGCCTCATACCGGGCCCGGGCGGCGGGGGAAACCAGTCGCATGAGGGCCGGCACCCAGCCGTGGTCGACGTCGTGCCGCAGCGGGTAGTGGTGGCTGATGCCGGCCAGGCGCACCCGCGCTCCGCGCGACGCGGCGCCGGTGGTGGAGGTGGCCGCTGCGTCCGCCTGCGCCGGCGCAGAAGTCGTAGAAGCGGTTGAGGGCGTCGAAGCAGTCATCGTTTACCACCTCACCAGGTCCTGCTGCCAGGCCAGCAGCGAGGAGCGCAGTTTGAACAGCAGAATCATCAACGCGCGGCAGAAGATGATGAGCACCGCCAGGCCCACGTACATGCGCGGGTAGTCGGCCCACCCCTTGACCCAGTTGATGTACCAGGCGAGTCCCTGGTCGACGCCCACCAGCTCCGCGGTCATCAGCGCCGCCAGGCTCGTGCCCAGGCCCGTGAACAGTCCGGTGAGCATGTCCGGCAGGGCCGCCGGGATGGCGATGCGGCGCACCAGGAAGGACTCGCTGGCACCCAGCGTGCGGGCCACGTCTATGTAGGAGCGGGGCACCGCCCGCACGCCGGCGCGGGTCATGGTCGCCATGGGGAACCAGGCCCCGAAGGCGACGATGAAGGCGGCCGAGGCGTACGTCGTCGGCAGGATGAGCACCGCCAGCGGCAGCAGCGAGGCCGCGGGCACCGGCCCAATCGTCTGCAGCAGCGGGTGCAGCCAGTAGTCGGCCCGCCGCGACCAGCCCATGAGCAGGCCCGTGATGAAGCCCAGTACAGACCCGACGGCATAGCCGGTCAGGAACAGCAGCGCGGAGGACCCCAGGCACCTCGCCAGCAGCGTCCAGTCACCGCGGAAGGCCTCGATGAGCACCTCCGGGGCGACGAAGTAGGGCGGGTCCAGCAGCCCGGACTTGACCGTGGTCAGCTGCCAGACGATGAACCACGCCCCGAAGAACACGATCCAGGGCAGCCGGTGGGCCAGTGCCCCCGCGGCGGGTGTGCCCGGGCGCGCCAGGGCCACCGCCGTCCACAGGCCCAGCGCCACGATCCAGGCGCCGACCCCGGCGAGCAGCGGCGTCGTGCTGGCCGTGCGCGCGTCGGCGGCGTCGGGCACCGCCACGACGACGGCGGCATACAGGATCCAGACGGCAAGCGCCGCTCCGGCGAGACGGGTCAGGCGGGCACGTCGGCCCGCGGTCGCAGAGGGGCGGTCGGGCGGCGTCGCAGCAGTGCCGGCCGGGGCCAAGTCGTCGGCGGGAACGGGCTGCCCCGCCGCGACGCTCGTCCGGGGTGCGGCGCTCACCGGCTGATCCCCAGGTCCGCGTAGACGGTGTCGGCGAGCTCGGCGGCGGAGATGCTGGAGTCGATGTAGCCGGTGAGCTTGAAGTCCTCGATGCCCGGCTCGATGGCCTCGCGGAAGGCGGTGGCCGAGGCCTCCCAGCCGTAGGTCTCCAGCACCTGCTCCACCAGGGACTGGTCAGCGGCCACGTAGTTGTTGTCGACCTCGATCTTGGCGATCTCCTTGCGGTTGGCCTCGGAGGCGGCCAGGTAGTCCGAGCCCTTCAGCCACGCCTCGGTCAGTGCCTTGGCGTCGTCGGTCCGGTTGGCGACGAAGTCGCCGTTCAGGGCCACCGAGCAGCAGAAGGGCTCGGACTCGTTGGACTCGACCACGTGGGCGGTGCCGTTGAATACAGGCAGCAGCGGGGCCGGGTCGGAGCCCATGATGGCGTCGACGTCACCGTTGGTCAGGCGTGTGCCCAGGGAGTCCTCGTCGATGGTGGTCCAGGTGATGTCGCCGTGCTCGGGGTCCACGTCGATGCCGGCCTTGGCCAGGCCGATCGAGAAGTAGGCGAAGGCCGAGGAGGACAGTGAGGGAACGCCGATGGTGGCGCCCCTCAGGTCCGCGTAGGAGGAGATCGGGGAGTCGTTGTTGACCACGAGTTCCAGGCAGCCGGAGTGGAAGCCCGCGGTCAGCTTGGCGTTGATGCCGTTGTAGATGGGCTCCAGCCAGGAGAAGAAGATGCCGGGGGCGCCGATGTACTTCCCGGCGCTGAGGGCGTCCTTGGTGTCCTCGGTTCGCTGGGTGCGGGCGAGGGTGACGTTCAGGCCGGCGTCGTCGAAGTAGCCCTGGTGGTAGGCGGCGTACAGCGGGGCGGCGCAGATGTCGCCGCCGATGACCAGCGGCAGCTCCTCGGCGGCGCCGACGACGCCGGAGTTGGTGCGCCGCAGCGTGAGCCATGCGGCGCCGCCGGCCACGGCCGCGGCGGCGAGTCCGCCGACGGTGAGCAAGCGCCGCCGGGTAAGGCGCGAGGTTTTGGAGGACTCCGCAGCGTCGGTGTCGTCTGCGGCGAGGATGTCGGCGGCGTTCTCGGCGGTGACGTCGCCGGCCTGGGGATCAGGGGTGCCGCCGGCCTGGGGTTCGGGGGTCGAGTCGGGCGTGTGCTCGGGGCTGTTGACGGGGTTGGAGGGAGTGGACATGGGGGTTCTCCTCAAGGCGCATCGACGTGATCGTTGCGCGGCTGCGGACGGAAATGGCGTTGTCCGAAAGGGAGGATCGCTGTCAGGCACAGGCGGACGGCGGCAGCAATGGCTCGTCCCAAGGTTTCCGCGGCGCTCGATCCAGGTCGGGTTTGCGCCCCGGCGGGGCCTCCGAATGATGCAGAAGTCGCGCGGAGTTGAGTTGGGGTTGAGTCGGGCTAGCGGCGGGCGTCGCGCCTCACGGACAGGGTCAGCGTGCCTGACAGCACCGACACATGCACACCTGACACATGACCGCGAGCGCCTGGGCGCTGCCAGCGGTCCGGGTCATCAGGTGAGTGTCAGCCATGTCCCGGACGCTAGCCCTCGCGATCCGAGCCGTGCAAACTGTCGGGCCGAACTCCGGCGGATCTCACACCAGCGCGACCAGGACGACGGCCAGGACGACGCCGTAGGCCAGCTCGTACAGACCGGCGTCGCGCAGCGCGGGGATCAGCGCCCGGCCGGTGGCCCCGGCCAGCACCGGCCGCAGCGTGCGCACGGCAGCAGCGGTGAGCACCACGAGCAGCACCGCGACGAGGGCGAGCAGCCTCCACACCGAGCCCGGCTCCGCGGCCCCCGCAGTCAGGTCGGCGCGCGCCCAGACCGGCACGAGGACGGCCATCACCACCGGGGTACACACCATGACGACGAAGGCCCGCCGCGCGCCGCGCTCCCCCAGGCGCACCGCCAGTGTGCGCTTGCCGTGCTGCGGATCGGTGTCGATGTCCCGCAGATTGTTGACCATCAGCAGGGAGCAGGCGATCAGGCCGATCCCGCTCGCGGCCAGCCACACCCACCCGGGCACGCTCACGGCCTGCACGTACACGGTGCCGCCGGTGGCCATGAGCCCGAAGAAGATGAATACGAAGACCTCGCCGAGTCCCATGTAGCCGTATGGGTGGGAGCCGCCGGTGTAGAACCAGGCGGCCGCGACCGCGGCGGCGCCGGCTGCCACCAACCACCACTGGCCGGAGAGCGCCACGAGGGCCAGTCCGAACAACGCGCCGATGCCGAAACACCCGAAGGCCGCGTACTTCACGCGGCGCGGAGCGACCTGGCCGGAGGCGGTGAGCCGGGGCGGACCGGTACGGTCGTCATCGGTGCCGCGCACGCCATCGGAGTAGTCGTTGGCCAGGTTGGAGCCGATCTGCAGCGCCAGGGCCACGCCCGCGGCCAGCAGGGTGCGCACCAGCGAGAAACCGCCCAGGGCCGCGGCGGCGCCGGCGCCGAGAATGACCGGGGCGACGGCAGCGGGCAGTGTGCGCAGGCGCACGACCTCCATCCAACTGGTGGCGGCCGGGCCCGTGGGGCTCTGACCGCCGCGCCGTGTGGATCGGTTGCCTTCCGATGCCTGCCGCTCGCTCATGGTTTCCTTTCTCCGGTACGGGCAGAGCCTACTCGCAGAGCAAGGTGTCACAATCTGCACCACTTTCCCACGCGGACCGCTCGCGCCACACTAGGAAAACCCCGTAATCACGCGGGTCAAGCGGTGACCTGCACCTACAGGGACGGGGAAAGTGGTGCATTTCGTGTCACCGCGTCGGCCGATCCGAGGCACCGCCTTGTCTTAGAGCGCACTCGAAGTCCTAGCGTTCGAAGTATGGATGCGGAAGCCCTAGCACAAGCCCTGCGTCTTGCGGTCGACCCACCCGGCGGAGTCGGTATCGAAGCGCTGCAAGGCCTGGTCCGCGATGATCAAGCGGCGGACTGGGATATCGGTACGACCGCCCGGCACCTGCAGCTCAGCCCGCACACGCTCCGCTACTACGAGCGTGTTGGACTGGTCACCGTCACGCGCGACTCGGTCGGTCACCGGCGTTACACCCCGGCGACTATTCGTCGCTTAGTTTTTCTCGCTCGCATGCGGGCCTCGGGCCTGTCGATTGCCGATCTCCAGCGATACATCAAGCTGGTCGACGCGGGCCCCGAGACGATTCCCGCCCGCGTCGCTCTGCTCACCGGGCACCGCGACGCGCTGCGCCACCGAATCGCTCAACTGCAACTCGCGCTAGCGGCCACCGAATTCAAACTCGCCACCTACTCGGAAGGACCTCAGCCATGAACTCTACCCAGCACGACATCTCATCCACCGAGAACCTAGCTCGGCGGCAGCATGGTCAAGACGTCTTGTACCGGATCGATGGAGACCAAGGCGGAGCCGTCATCGACTCGCTCGCCGACATCAACCCGGCGATGGGCCACCACATTGCCGCATTCGCCTTCGGAGACGTCTACGACCGGCCGGGCTTGGATGCGCGTAGCCGGCAGCTGGTAACCCTCGGGGTGCTGACGGCTCTGGGCGGCTGCGAGCCCCAGCTCAAAGTACACGTCGGCGCCGCCCTAAACGTCGGGATCACCCGCGAAGAGATCGCCGAAGTGATGCTGCACGCCGCCGTCTACTGCGGCTTCCCGAAAGCTCTCAACGCCACCTTCGCCGCCCGGGAGGTCTATACGTCTCTTGATCAGCCGCAGGATCCAACGGTCAATGCGGCAGATCGTCGCTGACGCTGCGTCCACCGGCACGAGTGGTCAGTATCCGGCACCGCCGCATCGATCTCGCCCTAGGATGCGGACCTCTGAGAGACTCGCATTACCTCCCGTTCCCGATTCGTGATTTTGTGGGCGGTCGGTTAGGGTGGGGCGTCCTTCCCCAAACGGAGGTCCTCGCATGACCAACAGCCCGAAACCCGACCAGCAGTCCCCGTACACGAACAACGGCGGACGGCCGCGCAGCTATGACGTGCCGACCTGGCGCAAGGTCGCCTACTACGGCGGGGCCGTGCTCCAGGGCGTGGGACTGGTCATGTTCTTCAGCGTCTTCTTTATCGGCTTCAGCGCCTTCTCCGGGATCGGTACTTCGGACACGGGCCAGGACATCGGCCGCATGTTCCGGTCCTTCCCCGTCTCACTCGTCGGTTTCATCCTGATCGGGATCGGCCAGTGGATCCGACGCGTCGGCAAGGAGGGACTGGCCGGCTCCGGCGTCGTGCTGTCGCCCCAGGGAGAGGCCCGCGACGCCGAACCGTGGAAGCGGTCGGAAGGCGCCCAGGATCAGATGCGGCTAGAGGAGGTTCCTACCCTGCAGACCGCACTCGGCGGCTCTTCTAAGCCGGCGGGCGCCCCGGCCGAGGTGGTCCGGCTGCGCTGCCGCTCCTGCGGATACCTGGAGACCGAGGACGCCACCTTCTGCTCCCAGTGCGGCCAACCGATCTGAGATCGCTCGGGGTCGGCCCGCAACTCTGCCCGCAAGCACACCGTCCGGTCCGGCCGCGCCCGCTACGAGTCAGAGCCCGGCCTGATTCCGTGGCACCGAGTCACTGGCCATAATCCCGGCCCGCCCCTACGGTGGGGGCATGAGCGAGCACACCGACTCCCCCACGAACGCCAATCCCTATCTCGGCCTGCTGGAGGCCTCACTGGATCGCTCCCGCGAGCGCTTCGACCGCGCCCTGAACGGGGTCACCGTGGAACAGGCGAACACTCAACCCACCCCGGAGCTCGCTCCGCGCATCGACTCCCTCAGCTGGCTGGCCTGGCACACCGCCCGCGAGATCGACATGCAGATCTCCGCCCTGGCGGGCACCGAAATGCTGTGGACCGCCGCCGGCTTCAAGGAGCGGTTCGCTCTGCCGCTGCCGGACGACACCGAGGACTGGCGCCACACACCGGCTCAGGCCGCGCTCGTGCGCGTGGCCGACCTGACGGTGCTGACCGACTACCTCGACGCCGCCTACGCCCTGGCGCGCCACTACCTGCGTTCTCTGTCGCCGCAGGCGCTTGAAGAGGTCATTGACCGGGCCTGGACGCCGCCGGTCACTCGCGGGGTGCGGCTGGCCTCGATCATCGACGACGCCGCCCAGCACTCCGGGCAGGCCGTCTACACCCACAGGCTCCTGGGCCTGCCCGGCTGACCAGTTCCCGCGGCCCCGATGGGGGCGGCCCGAACCGGCACTAGCCACGCGCCGCCCGGTCCCACCCGGGTCAGTCCACGACCTCACCGCGGCGGATCACGGTCACCGGGCGCAGGTCCGCGTCGGTGACCACGACGTCGGCCCATAGGCCGGGTTCCAGTGCGCCGATGGAGTCGTCACCGACGATCTCGGCGCCCTGGCAGGAGGCGGCGAAGACCGCGTCGACCAGGTCGACCCCGCCGCGCCAAGTGGTGCGCACGACGTCGAGCAGGTGCGCCGTGCTGCCGGCCAGCGCCCCGCCCTCGGTCAGGCGGGCCACCCCGCCGGAAACCGTGACGGCCTGGGAGCCGAGCACGTAGTCGCCGTCGGGCACGCCGGCGGCGGCGAGCGCGTCGGTGATCAGCACGACGTTCTCCCGCCCCAGCGTCTCGAACATGTCGCGCACGATGGCGGGGTCCAGGTGGACGCCGTCACCGATCAGCTCCACGATGCACTCCCCGCCCGCGGCGGCGGCGAGGAACTCCGGCACGGGACCGGGCTTGCGGTGGTGCATGGGGCGCATGCCGTTGAACAGGTGCGTGGCGGTGGCGCGGGCAGAGCGGACCGGCTGTCCGGCCTCAGCGCGCGCGGCGATGCGGGCGGAGGCATCGGCCAGGGCGGCGCGCACCGGGGCGGCCTCAGCATCGGTGTGACCGAAGGAGGGCAACGCACCGCCGTCGATCAGCGCGGCGACCACGCCGTCGTCGCCGGTGATGTGCGGCTTCTCGGGGGCGATCGTCATGGTGGCCACGTGTCCGCGGCCGAGTGCGATCAGCTCGCGGGTGAGGGCGGCATCGGGGTCCGTGATGTAGGTGGGGTCCTGGGCGCCGCAGCGCTCGACGGACACGAATGGTCCCTCGAAGTGGATCCCGGCGAGCTCCCCGGCGTCGCACAGGTCGGCAAGTACTCGCGTGCGCGCCTTGAGCACCTCCGGGGCGGCGGTGACGCAGGAGGCGACCAGGCTGGTGGTGCCGTGCCGGCGGTGCTCGCGGACGGCGGTCATGGCCTGGGCAGGGGTTTCCGCATTGGGGAAGGACTCGCCGCCGCCGCCGTGGCAGTGCACGTCCACCAGGCCGGGCAGCAGGTAGCCGCCCGCCGGTGCGCTGCGGGCGGTGGCGAGCAGGTCCGCCCAGCCCGCCCGCGCGGCCTCCGTGGCCGGCCCCACCCAGGCGATGTGGCGTTCGGCGAGGACGACGATGCCGTCGTCGATGATCTGCATCGGGGTGACGACCCGGCCGCGCAGCGCCGAGGGGGCAACCGGTGCCGCGGCGGAGCCCGCGGAGGCCGAGGTGGAGCACGGATTGGAGGAGGCCGACGCGGAGTCGGCGGGCATGGCGGCGTTGCTCATGCCCGCGAGTCTATCGCATGAACCACGCAGACATCAGACGTCTGCTGTCTCGCGGGGTTGGTGCGGATGAGACGGCCACATCCGGGCCACTCAGTGGCTCAGACGCCGCTCCACACGCCGCACCGCCCGGTCCACCGCGGCCTCCAGCCGGGCCGAGCGGCGGGCACCGTCGGCCCACAGCAGCCCCTCCCCCACGGGCCGCACGGCCACCACCCGTCCGCGGTCCACCAGCAGCGGGCGGAACATGCCGTTGCTCGCCGGGCAGATCAGCCGCTCCCCGGCGGCGTCGGTCAGGCACAACCGGTCCTTGTAGCCCACATGCAGCTCATCGAAGGAGGGCAGGAACAGCGTGCGGGCGACGGCGCGCCGATTCGCCTCCAGCAGCTCCGGCAGGTCGGCGCGCAGGTAGAGCACGTCGCGCCCAGGCGTCACCCCGGCACCCGCTTCGAGCAGCCGTACGCTCCCCCGCAGACCGCCCTCGGCCCGAGCCCGCACCAGCGGCACACGGGCCGTAGCCGGGTCCACCGGGTAGGCGGCGGCGTTCGTGATCTCGACGGCGTCCTCCAGGGCTCGGGCAGCCTCGGCCTGCGGCAGGGTGGTCCAGCGGGCGAGGTCGGCGGCGCTCACCGGCCCGTGGCTGGTGGCGTAGCGGCGGGCGATCTCCGCCAAGGCGGCGCGGTGTCCGGCGGCGCCGTGGGCGGCTCCCCCGCTGCCGCCGGGGCCGGTGTCTGCGCCGGGCAGGTCACGGGCGTCCATGATCAGGTGCTCGTTGCCGCGCCGGGGCCCCTGTACCAGCAGCCCCTCACGCTGCAACCGCACCAGCAGGTGTCGCCGCCGCCAGGAACCGCTGGCGGCCGGGTCGGAATCGAGCAGGCCGGCATCCTGCCAGGCCCTGATCAGCCGGGCGCGGGCCACCGGCCCCTCCCGGCCGATGAGCCCCAACGCGGCATCGGCGGCGCGCCCCAGGACGGCGTCGTCAATCCCCAGGCGCGCCTCGGTCTGTCGCGTCCAGGCGTCCGAACGGTGCATGAGTGCCTCGCGCAGCCAGTGGTGGTCGGCGGCGGTGGTGATGTGGATCGTGCCGCGCATCGGCCAGGAGCGCACCAGGTGCCCGGAGGCGAAGGCGGCGTCGACTGCCGAGCCCGTGGCGCCGTCGGCCCGCAGAATCAGCGCGTGCGGTACGGCGGAGGGCTGCTGCCCCTGCACGGCGAGTTGACGGCGCACCGCCTCGACGACGTCGGGGGCGGTGGTGGCGGGGACGAGCCCCTGGGCGAGGATGCGCAGGTAGGACATCTCGCGCGGGGCTGCGGAGCGGGCGGCGGGCATGGACAGATGCTAAACGCCCGGCGAGGGTGCGGCACGACGGGGAGGGAACGGCGCACGCGCCGTGACTCGGGCCCGGTCCCGCGCCGCCGGGCTACGCCGACCCGTCAGAACAGCCGGGAGGAGGGATCGTCCAGGCCGCGCATGGCGTCGTAGTCCAGCACCACGCAGCGGATACCGCGGTCCTCGGCCAGCACGCGCGCCTGCGGCTTGATCTGCTGGGCGGCGAACACCCCGCGCACCGGGGTCAGCAACGGGTCGCGGTCGAGCATGTCCAGGTAGCGGGTCAGCTGCTCGACGCCGTCAATGCCGCCCACGCGCTTGACCTCCACGGCGACGGCGGCGCCGGCCCCGTCACGCACGAGCAGGTCGACCGGGCCGATGGGGGTGGGGTACTCGCGGCGCACCAGGCGGAAGCCGGGGCCGAGCAACTCCACCTGCTCTGCGAGCAGCTCCTGCAGGTGGGCCTCGACCCCGTCCTTGGTCAGCCCGGGGTCGACGCCGAGCTCCACACTGGTATCTGAGACGATCTCGAACAGGCGGATGACCAGGCGGTCGTCGGTCTTGGCGGCGGTCACCTCCCAGCGAGCGGTGACGCCGGCCTCGGCGTCCTCCTCGTCCGGGGCGACCTCCGCCAGGCGGGCGGGCGGACTCATCCAGTTCAGTGGCTTGTAGGAGCCGCCGTCGGAGTGAACCAGCACCGAGCCGTCGGCCTTGACCATGATCAGGCGGGTGGCCCGGGGCAGGTGGGCGTCCAGACGGCCGGAGTAGTCCACGGAGCAGGAAGCGATGACGACGCGCACCCCGGCAGCCTACCCGCTTCCCCCTCACCGAGGTCGACTGCACTTACCCGCCAAGGTCGACTGCACTTACCCGCCGAGGTCGGTTGACGTCACGTACCGAGCTCGGTAGGTATGACGCGGCTCACCCCACTCAGTTCGCCCCGCCCGCGGACAGCGGCCCGTAGTACCAGGAGGCGGTGACGCCGCCGTCGGCCAGCACGTCCGTGCCGTTGATGTAGCCGGCCTCCGGCCCCATGAGGAAACCGGCCAGCGCGGCGATCTCATCGGGCGTGCCGGCGCGCCCGGCCGGGGAGAGCTCGAGCTGCTTGCGGTAGCCGGCGCCACGCGGCCCCTCGAGCTCGTCGCGCGCCAGCGGCGTGATGACGATGCCGGGACTGATCGCATTGATACGAGCACCGCGCTCCCCCCAGGTGACGGCGTTCGCCCGCACCCGCAGGCCATTGGCCCGCTTGGACATCTGGTAGGCGTGCAGCGTGGAGGTGATGGCGCCGTCGGCGAGCAGCGGCAGGTCTAGCAGCTTGTCGACGGGGGTGGTCGCCAGCAGGGCGTCCTGCTCACGGGTGAGCGCGGGCATGCGGTAGCCGGACTGGCTGGAGATGACGACGCCGGAGCCGGCCGGGGCAATCACCTTGCCGAACTCCTCCAGGGCGACGGCGAAGCCGTACAGGTCCACCCGCAGGATGGTGGGGATGTCGGCCTGCGACGGCGAGACTCCTCCGGCGAGGATCACGCGGCTGACCGGCCCGAGCGAGGCGGCGTGCTCCGCCAGGGCCCGGATGGAGGCGGGGTCGGCCAGGTCCGTCGTCGTCGCCTCGGCGCTGTAACCGGCGTCGAGGAGTTGCTCGCGGACCTTTTGCGCGTTCTCGAGCCGCAGGTCGGCGACGACGATGTGGCCGCCGTTCGTGACGCGCCGGGCGATGGCGGTGCCGATGGCTCCGGCGCCGAGCAGGACGGTAACGGGACGTTTTGTGCTCATGAAAGCGATTGTCCGCCTCGGCGCGCCCTCGAGGCAGGCCGTGTCACAGGGGGTCCGAGGGACCCTCCCTATCCTCGTGTGCGGACCGTCCGCTCGGGCGCCGCTGCGCCGTACGTCATCTCTTCCAGATTGGCCACAGCCTGATCGACCACTTCGAGTACCTCGGGCAGCAGTCGTTCACACTGGGATCTGGTTGGGGCAGTGTCGGGCTCCAGCAGTTGACGGATTGTGCGGGCCAACGCGGCGGCCGGGTCGATCACCGCAGAGTCCGCCCGCTCCGTCACCTTGCCGACGACGAAACCGGTCATCACGGCGTTGAAGACGTAGGCCTGTTCGTGCGCATCGGTATCACTGCGCACAAGTCCCTCCCGGCGCATCAGAGGCAACACACGCACACACAGTTCCATCGGCATGGATCGTTCCAGGAGCTCTCGAGAATCCCGGTGCGCGGCGAGGACTCGACGCAGGTATAAGTCGGAGGCAATGAGTTCAACCACTTCATGGCGCCACGAGTCCAGCAGCAGCACCGCCAGACGGGACGGGCGCAACCGCTCGGGATCGTGCACCACCTCGGCGCGCACGGATCGGATCCACACCACCAGCTCGTGGGCGAGCAGCGCCAGCAGCAACTTCTCCTTGCTGGGCCAGTACAGGTATGCCGTCCCCTTGCCGACGCCGGCCGCTCGGGCGATCTCGGCGACGGTGGTCTTCTGGGGACCGTGCTGACCGACGAGTTCCGCGGCGGCCGTGAGGATCCGCTCGGGGAGGGCAGAAGCGACGGTCGGCACCCCGACGTCGGATGCGTGCCGGGTATTGCGCATGGGGCGATCATATTGCCGCTGGGTGCCTTGACTGTCCGGCCCCCAGGACCGGTCCGGTGAAGTTGAGCCTTCGGGCGCCCGGCGCCGCCCAGCAAGCCCAATTCGCTGTCAGCCAAGGTTGCCGTTGGCACCCTCCGCCGGTGCGGGTTGTGGGATTGATGGTTCGGGCGTCGCCGACATCCGGGTGACGACGCCGACCGAACCGTCCACCTCGATCAGTTCGCCGTCGCTAATCCGCGCGGTGGCGCCGGTGGCACCGAGCACGGTGGGTATGCCGTACTCCCGGGCGATGATCGCGGCGTGTGACAGAGGCCCTCCCGCGTCCGCGACGACGCCGGCGGCCAGGGAGAACAGCGGTGTCCACGACGGGTCGGTGAACGGGCACACCAGCACCTCCCCGGCGTGCAGGCGCCCGAAGTCCCGCGGCTCGAGGATCACCCGCGCGCGCCCGCGTACCCTGCCCGCCGCGGACGGAAACCCGCGCAGTGCCAGTCCTTCTGCGGGTCGGTAGTCGGCCGGCTCAGCCGCGTCTGTTGCGCCGCAACTGCGCAGCCAGGTCTCCCGAGCCCGCGCACGGGCGTTCTTGCGTCGAGTGATCAGGCTTGTCAGCCCCACCTCCGCGGGACGGGTCAACGCCCGACGCACCTCGGCGTCGTAGAGCAGGACCACGTCCTCCGCCTCCTCCAGCACACCGCCGGCCACCAGCCTGCCGGCGATCTCAGCCATGACCCGGCGGGCCTGGAGGAAGAACTCCTCGATCAGGTAGAGGGTCCCCTCCCGTCCGACGTGCAGGGCGCGCTGCCGCGCCACGGATCGGTGCCAGCAGCCACGCAGCGGCGCAGACAACCGAGCCGTCACGTCCTGCATCACGGCGGGCCGGGACGGAGGCTCATTCTCCGTCCGCTCGCGGGCCGAGGCGTTCATTCCGCGCAGTTGCACCGCGATGAGCCCGATCAGGTCCTCGGGACACTCACGCCATGATCTGGCGGAGAACGCCAGGTAGGGCGAGCCGGCTCGCGCACCGTAGTCATCGAGGAACTGGTGCAGTTCGGCGAGAAGTTTGCGTCCCGCAGGCGTGGCGTCGAGCCCGTTCAGGAAAGGTCGCGGCCCGTCCTGAAGCAGCCTCCGCTCCAGTCCGAGTGAACGCATCCGCTCGCCGAGGCGGGAGATTCCCGCGTTAGCCGCAGCGGTCGCATAGGACAGATCCCGGTAGAGGTCCTCCTCCTGCACACCGTCTCCCAGACCCGCCATTGCCGCCAGCCGCATGGTGACCGCCCGGTTCACGGCGAGAGGCACGAGATAGTTGCGGTAGCGGTCGTGCAGGACGTGGGCGGCGGCGTCGACCGCTTGATCCAGAAGTCGCAGGAGCGTTGCCGAATCGGCTTCCGCGCGTCGATCGATGCACCGGGTGAGACGACCAAGGCGTCTGCGGATAGCGGCCTCCTCCTGGGGCCAACACCCGGGATCGTGACGCAGGCTGCGCCCCACGACGGCGGGCAGGCGCGTGAGCCCCCACAGACTCTGCGGCGGCAGGGACGCATGCAGGCGTATGACGCCGTCGGCGTCGCCTTGAAGCAGTGCCTCCGGGGCGGGAGGATTGAAACCGGCGCGGGACAGCAGCGCCCCCACGGCCTCGACGAGCCGATGCGCGGCACTCAAGTCGAGGGGGTAGGGGCAGGGCAGGTGCTCAGCCACGTCCGCCCGGATCAACTCCTCCGCTCGGGCGCGCATGGATCGCGGTCCGGCAGGCGGTGCGGCGGAGCCGGCCCGGCCGGCAAAGGCGGTGACCGGCCTGGCCTGGAGGAGCACGACCTCTCCGTCGCACAGCGCCCACTCGACGTCCTGCGCGCATCCGTAGTACTCCTCCAGGCGCATTCCGATATCGAGCAGGCGGAGCAGCTGATCGTCGTCGAGGCACAGTCGGTTGCGCTCGGCCGAGGGGACCTGTGTGGTGACAACGCCCCGCGGGCCCAGGTCCATCCGAGTCTCCTTGGAGCCCATGGTTCGGCTGAGGGTTCGCGGCGGGCTGGCACTCAGCTTGAAGACATCGGGCACCACGTGACCGGAGACCACGCTCTCCCCGAGCCCGTAGGAGGCGCTCACCACCGCCGCATCCGCTGCCGCGGAGAGCGGGTCGCGGGTGAATAGCACGCCGGAGACTGCGGGATCCACCATCCTTTGGACGACGACGGCGATGGGCGCCGCCTCCGTGATCTCCCGGCGGCGGCGGTACTCGGCGGCCCGCTCGTTGAAGGCGGATGCCCAGCAGGTGCGTACGGCGTCTAGCAGTGCGGCCGCGCCCGACACGCCCAGGACAGTGTCGTGCTGCCCGGCCAGGCTGGTTTCGCGGCCGTCCTCATCGGCGCCCGAGGAGCGCACCGCGACTGCGGGCCGTCCCAGCCGGTCATAGGCGTCAAGCAGGGCGGACTCAAACCCGGGAGGAAGTGGGAGCGGGTGCGTGCCATTCGTCTGCCCATCAACTGCACCCGACCGGCTGGCGGCGAGGAATGCCCTGGTGGTGATGCAGAAGCCGTCGGGGACGGGCAGACCCAGCTGACGACACTGCGCCAGGGAGGCGCCCTTGCCGCCCGTCAGTGAGCGATCGGAGGCTTCGGCGTCGTCGAGCCAGAGAATCATGGCGCCTCCATTCAGCGGCCGGGGCGCGGGGTACGCCGCAACCCATCCTGACTAACTGACCAAAACATGTCAACTGGTCAGTCAAAGGGTGTTGCCGTCCCCGGGCTCGGACCATCAACACCTGTTTGGACCGCGCAAGTCCATTCGGCGCTTCTTTCTGTTTGGACCGCCGTCATGCGCCACTGGGACGGTCCAAACCGACGCAAGCGCTCCAAACAGGGACAAGTCGGGGCTTACCCCCTTGAGCTAGAAGAGGGTGGGCTGGGAGGGGGCCGCCGATTCGATCCAGGCGACCAGCGCGGAATGGGAGTCCTCCACCATGGCCAGCTCGAAGCGCTCACCGCGGTAGCGGCAGGGCACGTCCACGACGTGCCCGCCCTCACCGCGGTGGTGCACCGGGCCCAGCTCGAGGTCTTCGCGCAGCAGCCGCTGACGCGGCCGCAGCGATAACGACACCAGCCGGTGCCACTCCAGGTCGTCGTCGCCGAAGATGGCGATACCGCTGATCCAGTGCCGCCCGCCGGTGGGACGCAGTGCGCACTCGAAGGCGCCGACGCGCCCCGCCAGATGACGCAGCCGCGTGAGGAACAGGCCGGCGAGGATGATCACCACCAGCGCTATCGCACCGACAATCCCCCACACCGGCATGCTCATGATCAGTCCCGTATACCCACGCCGGGGATGACGATGGTCTCGGCGATCACGTCCGTGACCTGGGCGCTGGACTCGGAGGCCCCCGCCCCGGCCACGTCGGCCGCCACGGTGACCACATCGCCGTCGACCGAACAGAATCCGCCGGCCACCGGCACCGCGACCGGCTCGCCGTCGACCGGCGTGATGCGCACGTTGCCGCGTCCGAGCACCGCCAGGATCGGCTGGCGCCCGGGCAGGATGCCGAGTTCGCCGTCGGGCAGCGGGACCGAGACCCGAGTGGCTGCGCCGACCCAGGCCTCGCCCCCGAACCGGGAGACCACCTCCACACTCAGGCTGTGCTCGCCGGGCATGTCAGGCGTCCGCCATTTCGGCCGCGCGGCGCTCGAGGTCGTCGATGCCGCCGATGTTGAAGAAGGCCTGTTCGGGCAGGTGGTCGTACTCGCCCTCGGTGATGCGGCGGAAGGCCTCGATGGTCTCCGCCAGCGGCACCGTGGAGCCGGGCACACCCGTGAACTTCTCCGCCATGTAGGTGTTCTGGGACAGGAACTGCTCGATGCGCCGGGCCCGGCCCACCGTCACCCGGTCCTCCTCGCTGAGCTCGTCCACACCGAGGATGGCGATGATGTCCTGCAGCTCCCGGTTCTTCTGCAGAATCGACTTCACGCGGGTGGCGACGTCGTAGTGCTCCTGCCCCACGTACTGGGGGGCGAGCAGCCGGGAGGTGGAGGCCAGCGGGTCCACCGCCGGGTAGATGCCGCGGGAGGCGATGTCGCGCGACAGCTCCGTGGTGGCGTCCAGGTGGGCGAAGGTGGTGGCCGGGGCGGGGTCGGTGTAGTCGTCGGCGGGCACGTAAATCGCCTGCAGGGAGGTAATGGAGTGGCCGCCGGCGGAGGTGATGCGCTCCTGCAGCTGTCCCATCTCATCGGCCAGGTTCGGCTGGTAGCCCACGGCCGACGGCATGCGGCCCAGCAGGGTGGAGACCTCGGAGCCGGCCTGGGTGAAGCGGAAGATGTTGTCGATGAACAGCAGCACGTCCTGGTGCTGCACGTCGCGGAAGTACTCCGCCATGGTCAGCGCGCTCAGGGCCACGCGCAGACGCGTGCCCGGCGGCTCGTCCATCTGTCCGAACACCAGCGCGGTCTTGTCGAACACGCCGGCCTCGTCCATCTCCCCGATCAGGTCGTTGCCCTCACGGGTGCGCTCGCCGACACCGGCGAACACGGACACGCCACCGTGGTTCTGGGCGACGCGCTGAATCATCTCCTGGATCAGGACCGTCTTGCCGACGCCGGCGCCGCCGAACAGGCCGATCTTGCCGCCCTGCACGTAGGGGGTCAGCAGGTCGATGACCTTGATGCCGGTCTCGAACATCTGCTCCTTGGCCTCGAGCTGCTCGAAGGCCGGCGGCTGGCGGTGGATGGGCCAGCGCTCCTTGATCTCCAGGTGCTCGCCCGGTTCAAGGTTGAGCACCTCGCCGGTGACGTTGAAGACGTGCCCGAGGGTGACGTCCCCGACGGGCACGGAGATGGGGGCGCCGGTGTCGCGCACCTCGGTGCCGCGCACCAGGCCGTCGGTGGGCTTGAGCGAGACGGTGCGCACGATGTTGTCGCCCAGGTGCTGGGCCACCTCGAGGGTGATCTCGTGGGTCTCGTCGCCCTCACCGGTGGAGTTCACGGTCACCTTCAGGGCGTTGTACATCGCGGGGATCGCGTCCGGCGGGAACTCGACGTCGACGACGGCGCCGATGATCCGGGTGACGTGCCCGATGGCGGGGATGGTCCCTTGGGGGGTCGTGTCGGTCATGATGCGTTCTTCCGTGTCCGTTCTGCCAGAAGCTACTGGGTTGGTTGGCTGTGATCGAGTGGGGCGGCCGTTATTGCGAGCCGAGGGCGTCGGCGCCCGAGACGATCTCGGTGATCTCCTGGGTGATGTCGCCCTGACGGGCGGCATTGGCCAGGCGGGTGTAGGTCGCGATGAGGTCCTCGGCGTTCGAGGTGGCCGTGTGCATGGCCTGTTGCCGGCTGGCCAGCTCGGAGGCGGCCGCCTGCAGCAGGGCGTTGCGGATGCGGCTGCGCACGTAGCGGGTGAGCAGGGCGTCCAGCACGGCGTCGGCGCTGGGCGAGAACTCATACAGGGGCTGGGCGCCGGTCCGCTCGGCCCGCACCCGCTCGACGTCGGCGGCCAGGTCCTCGCGGCTGAGTTCGCCGGGCCCGTCGACGTCGACGACGGTCAGCGGCAGCATGCGGCGCACCTCGGGCACCTGGGAGACCATCGACACGAAGCGGGTGAAGACGATGTGCACCTCGGCCACGCCCCCGGCCTCCACGCTGGACAGGAAGTAGTCCAGCATGACGGTGGCCACCTCCTCGATGGAGGCGTCGCTGGGACGGTCGGACTCGCCGGTCCAGGAGAACTCCACGGGCCGGCCGCGGAAGGCGAAGTAGGCGCTCGCGCGGCGCCCGTAGGTGAACAGGACGGGCTCCTTGCCGTCCTCCACCAGCTGCTCGATCAGCCGCTCGGTCTCACGCAGGATGGTGGCGGAGTAGGCGCCGGCCATGCCGCGGTCGGAGGTGAGCACCAGGACGGCCACCCGATTGGTGTCCTCCCGCTCCCGGGTCAGCGGGTGGTCCAAGACGGCGTGGGTGCCGACGGCGGCAACCGCCTGACTCAGGGCGTGGTCGTAGGGGCCGGCCTCCTGGGCGTTGTGGCGTGCGGAACCGATCCGGGAGGAGGCGATCAGCTCCATGGCCCGGAAGACCTTCTGCAGCGTCTCGGTGGACCGGATGCGCTGCTTGTAGATGCGCTGGTTCCCTGCCACGGCGGTCAGCTCCTCTTGACCACGATCTGCTCGGCGGTGTGCTCCGCGGGCACCTCTTCCTCGGGCGCCTCAACCTCGCCGGACAGCATGCGCCCGCCGGACAGGTAGGTGGTGCGGAAGGACTCCACGGCCTGGCGCAACGCCGCCTCGGTGTCGTCGTCGAGCTGGCCGGTGTCCCGGATGGTGTCCAGGATGGAGGTGTTGCGGCGCAGGTAGTCCAGCAACGCGCGCTCGAAGGGCAGCACGTCGGCGACGGGGAGGTCGTCGAGGTAACCGTTGGTGCCCGCCCACACGCTGGCGACCTGCTCCTGCACCGGGTAGGGGGTGAACTGGGGCTGCTTGAGCAGCTCCATGAGCCGCTCGCCGCGGGTCAGCTGCTGACGAGTGGCCGAGTCCAGGTCGGAGGCGAACATGGCGAAGGCCTGCATGGAGCGGTACTGGGCCAGCGTGATCTTGAGCGTGCCGGCGACCTTCTTCATCGCCTTGATCTGCGCGTCACCACCGACGCGGGACACCGAGATGCCCACGTCGACGGCGGGGCGCTGGTCGGCGTTGAACAGGTCGGACTGCAGGAAGATCTGCCCGTCGGTGATGGAGATGACGTTGGTGGGGATGTAGGCGGAGACGTCGTTGGCCTTCGTCTCGATGATCGGCAGGCCGGTCATGGAGCCGCCCCCCAGCTCGTCGGACAGCTTGGCGCAGCGCTCCAGCAGCCGGGAGTGGAGGTAGAAGACGTCACCGGGGTAGGCCTCGCGGCCCGGCGGACGGCGCAGCAGCAGCGATACGGCGCGGTAGGCCTCCGCCTGCTTGGACAGGTCGTCGAAGACGATCAGCACGTGCTTGCCGCCGTACATCCAGTGCTGTCCGATCGCCGAGCCGGTGTAGGGCGACAGGTACTTGAATCCGGCCGGATCGGAGGCCGGGGAGGCGACGATGGTGGTGTACTCCAGGGCGCCGCGCTCCTCCAGGGTGGCACGCACCGAGGCGATGGTGGAGCCCTTCTGGCCGGTGGCCACGTAGATGCAGCGCACCTGCTGGTTCGGGTCGCCCGTCTCCCAGGCGGCCTTCTGGTTCAGGATCGTGTCCAGGGCGATGGCGGTCTTGCCCGTCTTGCGGTCGCCGATGATCAGCTGTCGCTGTCCGCGACCGATCGGAATCATGGAGTCGATGGCCTTCAGGCCGGTCTGCAGCGGCTCGTGCACGGACTTGCGGGCCATCACGCCGGGGGCCTGCAGCTCCAGGGCGCGGCGCCCCTCGGCGGCGATCTCACCGAGCCCGTCGATGGGGCGGCCCAGCGGGTCGACGACGCGCCCGAGGAAGCCGTCCCCCACCGGTACCGAGAGCACCTCACCGGTGCGGTGCACGACCTGTCCCTCGTCGATGTCGGAGTAGTCGCCCAGGATCACCACGCCGATCTGGCGCTCGTCCAGGTTCATGGCCAGTCCGGCGGTGCCGTCCTCGAAGGTGAGCAGCTCGTTGGCCATGGC
Organism: Actinomyces glycerinitolerans; assembly: GCF_900098745.1. Taxonomy (GTDB): domain Bacteria; phylum Actinomycetota; class Actinomycetes; order Actinomycetales; family Actinomycetaceae; genus Actinomyces; species Actinomyces glycerinitolerans. The sequence goes on along the minus strand of NZ_FQTT01000009.1, from coordinate 281,734 downwards.
CCCGGGCAGGCCCTCCACGTGGGCGATGCCGTCGGCGGCGAAGACCACGTGCCCGATCTCGTCGGCGGCGACTTCCGCCGGCCGGTAGGAATCGACGAACTCGTCCAGGGCGGAGCGAACGTCCTCCGCGGCGATGGTCATATCAGCCATCTGTCGTCTCCTTCGCTGTGGCTGGCTGCGTTATCGCAGCGGTTCGTTTGGCTTGTATGTGGCGTCGGCGCCGGGAGGCGGGTCATCCGGTCAGTGCGGTGCGCAGCCCGGCGAGCGAGTGGCGCACGGTGGAGTCCATGACGAGGTCGCGCACCATGACCCGCACGCCGCCGATGACCTCCGGATCGACCTGCAGGTTGAGTTCGACGTCGTATCCCAGCCGCCGGGCCAGGATGTCGCGCAGCCGGGTCTGCTGCCGGGTGGTCAGCGGCACGGCCGTGACGACGTCGGCGATCACCCGGTTCTGCATGGCGGCGGCCAGCTCGGTGACGCGGCGCAGGTTGTAGGGCACCCCGCCGACGGCGACCTCCGGCTGGTGTCGCACACACCAGACCACCAGGGTCATGGCGGGGTGGGAGATGCGTGAGGCGAACAGCCGCTGGGCCAGGCGCACACGAGCCTCGGTACTGGTGCGGCGGGCCGGCTCGAGCGCCTGCCGGATCTCCCGGTTGGCGGCTACCTGGCGGGAGACGGCGAAGACCTCCTGCTCGACGTCGTCGAGGGTGCCACCCGCCCGGGCGCCGGCCAGAATCGACTGGATGCCCAGGTCGTGCAGCGCACTGATCAGGTCTACGGGCCGGGACCAGCGGCCCCGCGCCATGCCCTGCAGCAGCTCCACCACGCGCGCGTCCACGCGTCCCGTGAACAGGCGGGCGGCCAGCGCGGCCTTGTGCTCCGGCTCGCGATTGGGGTCCGTCAGGGGGCCGCGCAGCGGGTTGGAGGCGATCGCGTGGGCCACGGTGAGGATCTGTTCGCCGAGTTCCTGCCCCTGCGCACCGGCGGCGGCCAGGACCGGCGCCCAGGCCTCCTCGGCTTGGGCGCGGGTGGTGGCGGTTCCGGCTTTCACCGGACCGACCCCGCTCTGGCGGACCAGGCCGGGCTCACCGGCGCGTTCTCGAGTTCGTCAAGGAAGCGGTCGATGACGCGACCGGACAGCTCCGTGTCTGACAGGTGCTCACCGACGAGCTTCTCCGCCAGGTCCGTGGCCAGCAGGCCGACGTCGGAACGCAGCGAGATCTGGGCGGCCTGCTTGTCCGCCTGGATCTGCCGCTCGGCGGCCTCCATGGCGCGGCCGGCCTCGCCGGCGGCCTCGGCACGGGCGTCGGCAATGATCTTGTCCGCCTCCGCCTGGGCGTTCTCGCGGATCTTGGCGGCCTCCAGGCGGGCGTCCTCCACAAGCCGGGCCGCACGGGCCTCGGCCCCGGACTGCTCCTCCTTGGCCTTCTCCGTCAGGGCCAGGCCCTCCTCGATCTTCGCGGTGCGCTCGTCGAGCACCGCGTTGAATCGCGGCAGGGCGTACTTGATCAGGACGACGGCGATGATCAGGAAGCAGATCGTGCCCCAAACCAGGTCGGCCAGGTCGGGGATGAACAGACCAATTCCCTCCTGGGTCCCGGCCGCCGGCAGCACGACGGTACCGACAGACATGCTGGTCACTCCGTAACGATCAGTGGAAGATGAAGCCGGCGACGAAGCCGAGCAGGCCGAGGGCCTCGATCAGGGCGGCACCGATGAACATGTTGGTGCGCAGCACGCCGGCGACCTCGGGCTGCCGGGCGGTGGACTCCTGGGTCTTGGCCACGACCATGCCGATGCCGAGGGCGGGACCGACGGTCGCCAGGGCGTAGCCGATCGTCGCGATAGAACCGGTGATTCCCATGGGGTTTCTCCTCAGTGTTGGTAGGTGGGTGGGTTGTTCGGGGGCGGGTCAGTGCAGGTGCACCGACGATTCGATGTAGACGGCGGACAGCAGCGCGAAGATGTAGGCCTGCAGCGCGGCGATGAACGTCTCGAACAGGATGAAGACGATACCCGCCGCCAGAGTGACCACGCCAACGGCCTTCAGCTGCGCCGACGCGTACACGAAAAGTGCGTTGGTGGCCAGGAACCACAGCGACAGCAGCAGGTGCCCGGAGATCATGTTCGCCATGAGTCGGACGGTCAGCGTGAACGGGCGCATCACGAAGGTCGACAGGAACTCGACCGGGACGATCAGGGGATACAGGAAGCCGGGCACGCCCGCCGGCACCAGCGAGCGCAGGGTGAACTTCCCGACCCCGTTCGTGCGTACACCCGCGTAAATGAAGGCGATGTAGGAGACGATGGCGAAGACCAGCGGCATGCCCACCACGCCGGTGGAGGCGATCTGCAGGCCGGGTATCACGCCGGAGAGGTTCAGGAAGAACACGCCCAGGAAGATCGTGGTGATGATCGGGGTGTAGCGCTTGCCGTATTTCTCGCCGAGGATCTCCACCGCAATGTTCTTGCGGACGAACTCCAGCAGCATCTCCAGCGCGTTCTGCATCCGCCCCGGCACCACCTTGGCGCGGGACGCGCCGATGCCGAACAGAGCCACCAGCACCAGCGTCATGATGATGCGCACCAGCATGACCCGGTTGAGCTCGAAGGGCGTGCCCAGGAAGGCGAAGGGCTCGGGATAGAAGTCGTCGATCGAGGGGGGTTCGAAGCCGCCCTCGTCCGCTGCCGGGACGATCGCGGCCAGACCGGATGCGAGGATCGCGCTCGTTGTCACCGGACCTCCTCAGGAATGATTGCGGACTGCGGGATGTTACCGCGGCGCGCCGCAGCGGCGGTGCCCGATGGCATCTGCCACCGCCTCCAGCGCCGGCACCTGGCGGTCATGGTACTCCCCTCATGGTGCAGTGACCCTACCCCGCTTCGGCGCCGGTCGCACGCCCGTGCCCCCGGATTCCGTTGCATGGCGGTCGAGGATTGCGCCTCCCGGATGCAGGTGACGGTGCCGGGCACGCTTCGGCACGCCGACGCGCCTAAGTCTTTAGGTCTCATCATCCGAGTCGTTGCCCGCGGGACGCCCTGAGGGCGCATGGCTGCCGGAGCCGAGCGAGACGACCTCGACGACGGTCACCCCCAGCAGCACCGCGGCGAAGGCACAGAAGAACCAGCCCGGCGCCAGCGCACCGCGGTGCGCTCCGAGCACCAGCACCACGCCGATCACCACGAGGATCTTCGCGGCGAAGGAGACCATTACCCCGGCCGACGCGAGCATGGGGAAGCGGTCCCAGGGGATGAGCAGGGCGATGACGGTGACGACGGTCAGCAGAACCCCGGTCAGGGCACCCCACGCCGCCCCGGCCCAGGCGCCACCGCCCGCCAGGGCGCCGGCAATCAACGCGACCGCGGCAATCACACCGCCCGCCCAGGCGACGCGCACCGCGGTGCGGCGGAACAGGGACTGCTGCGACATCCGCTGCGATAAGGACCGCTTCTGGCTCGGCCCCCGCCTCTGCTTCAACGCCGCTCCCCCCTGACGCGTCGGGGGCGGGCGTGGCGGGCGCCCAGGTGACGCGTCCAGGCGACGCGGACGCCGGGCATCAGGTCCGCCGTCACCACCAGGGCGAGGACCACACCGACGGCGGCGCCCGCCAGGACCCAGCGCAGGGGGAAGAAGGCCATGGCCGCCACGGAGTACGCGGCGACGGCGGCCCACACGTACATCACCAGCACGGCACGGCGGTGGGAGTGGCCGGCGGCGAGCAGACGATGGTGCATGTGCATGCGGTCGGGGTGGAAGGGGCTGTGGCCGGCGCGGGTGCGGCGCACGATCGCCATGATCATGTCCATCAGCGGCAGCAGCAGCACCGCCAGGGGGATGAGCACCGGCAGGAACACGGGCACCGCCGTCGGCCCCCCGAGCGTGCCCGGGTCGATCTGCCCGGTGACGATGATGGTGCCGGCGGCACTGATCAGCCCCAGCTGCATGGAGCCGGAGTCGCCCATGAAGATGGTGGCGGGATGAAAGTTGTGGGGCAGGAATCCCAAGCAGATGCCGATCAGGGCCGCCATCACGGTGGCCGCCAGGGAGGTGTAGGACTCCGGGGAGGTGTGGCGGGTCAGCACGTAGACGTACAGGAAGAAGGCGGAGGCGCCGATGCCGATGATGCCGGCGGCCAGCCCGTCCAGGCCGTCGACGAAGTTGACGGCGTTGATGACCGCTAGGACCACGATGATGGTCGAGAACAGGGACAGCCGCGAGGAGCCGATGGTCAGCCCGCCGACGGGGAAGGTGATCAGCTGCACGCCCTGCCACGCCATGACGCCGGCCGCCAGCACCTGCCCCACGAGCTTCGTCATCCAGTCAAGCTCCCACAGGTCGTCGATAACCCCGAGGACGCACACCAGGCCCGCCCCCAGCACCACCGCCCAGGCCGAGGAGTCGATGACGCGGGACAGGTAGGGCACCTGGGAGGCGACCACCATCGCGGTGGCGAAGCCGGCGAACATGGCCACACCCCCCAGCCGCGGGATCGGCTTGGAGTGCACGTCCCGCGCCCGTACCGGGGTGAGGGCACCGCTGACCAGGGCGAGGTGACGCACGATCGGCACGGCCACATAGGTGACGACCGCGGCGACCAGCAGCACGAGCAGATAGACCCTCATGCGTCCACGCCCTCCAATCGCGCGCGGGTGATGACACCCTCCCGCAGCACCGCGGGGGCCTGCGCGGCCGTCCCGGCCAGGGAGACGATGGTGGAGGGTACCGAGCCTGGGGTGGGGCCGCCGTCGAGCAGGAGTATGTCCGCGGTTGCGGGCCGGCCTGCGGCAGCGTCCCCGGCGTCGACGACGCGCCCCGGGAAGGCGGCGCGCACTCCGGCGGCGTCGGTGGCCGGGGGCCGTCCCGTGGCATTGGCGCTGGTGACGGCCATGGGGCCGGTGGCGTGCAGCAGGGCCAGGGCCAGAGGGTGGTCGGGCATGCGCACGGCGATCGTGCCGCCGGTCTCCCCAAGGTCCCAGCCGAGGCTCGGCGCGGCGTCGAGTACGAGGGTGAGCGCTCCGGGCCAGAAGGTCTCCATGAGGGCACGGGCCGCCTCCGGGACGTGGGCGACGACGCCGTCGAGCTGGGACAGGCCGGCGATCAGCACGGGCGGCGGCATGCTGCGGCCACGACCCTTGGCGGCCAGCAGGCGGGAGACGGCGTCCGCGTCGTCGGCGCGCACGCCCAGGCCGTAGACGGTGTCGGTGGGCAGTGCCAGTAGTCCGCCGGCGGCGACGTGTGCGGCGGCCCTGGCGATCTGCTCGGGCATCGAGTCCGAAGGGGCCTGCTGGGTCACGGCCGTCATCTTCGCACGATTCACCCCGTCACGCGCGCACGCGCCGCGGTCACCGGCTCAGCGCTTGGGCGATTCCTTGCCCGCGGTCAAGGCTGCGTACCAAATCAGGGCAATGCCGAGAACCATTTGTATCAGCATTATGACTACCGGAACTACGAACGGGATGATTTCAGGCAGGAACGCCTGAATCACGAACAGCACGGCGGAGTCGAAGCATATGAAGCCCAGCAGCAGTACGGCGTTCGCACAGGCCGACTGGATTTGATACCAGTCCTCCTCGGAGCGGTAGGCACGGGGGATGCGTACCCCCGCAAAGGAGTTCGGTTTGAGGGTCCCGCGTTTCATCTTGACACCGATGACGGTGACTAGAACACCGCTGGCGGCGAAGACCACGGTCATCAGCATGCCCGCCAGGAAGTCCTCCATACCTCCCACCTCGCTCCGCCTGCCCAGGAAGCCGCCGCTCCGGGCGTACCAGCAGCCTACCGTTTCCGGATGACCGGTTCCAGGGCGGCAGGACCCGGCTGCCTTCCCCGAGCACGGATGCGCGTCACGGGGCGTGGTCGACGACGGCTCGTCGGCTACACGATGCGGCGGGCGGCGGCCCAGCGGGTGAGCTCGTTGCGGTTGGACAGCTGCAGCTTGCGCAACACGGCGGACACGTGGGTCTCCACCGTCTTGACGGAGATGAACAGCTCCGCGGCGCACTCCTTGTAGGTGTAGCCGCGGGCGATCAGGCGCATGACCTCGCGCTCGCGGGCGGAGAGCCGATCCAGTTCGGAGTCGGCCACCGCGACCTCCCCCGCCCCGGCACCGAAGGCGTCCAGCACGAAGCCGGCGAGCCGTGGGGAGAAGGCGGCGTCCCCCACAGCGACGCGCCGCACCGCCTGCGCCAGGTCGGTTGAGGAGATGGCCTTGGTGACGTAGCCGCGAGCGCCGGCACGGATCACGCCCACGACGTCCTCTGAGGCGTCGGATACCGACAGGGCCAAGAAGCGGGTGGCGGGCACGTCCCGGCAGGCGGTGACGACCTCGGCCCCTCCCCCGCCGTTGCCGCCGGGCAGGTGCACGTCCAGCAGGACCACGTCGGGGGTCAGGGCGTGAACGGCGGCGATGGCGCCCTCGACGTCGTCGGCCTCGGCGATCACCTCCAGGTCGGGGGCGTCGGCGGCAAGCTCGGCGCGCACGCCGGCGCGCACCAGGGCGTGGTCGTCGACGACGAGGATGCGCAGCGGGGGCTGTTCGGGCTGATCGGAGGCGGGCGGCTGGGTCACGGGGAACTCCTGGTTCTGGATGGGAGTGGGCGGCTGCGTTCTGGACGAGGGCGGGCGACGACGTGGGCCGTCAGTGCGGGGAGGCCGGCCCGGCCGAGGCTCCGGACGCGGGCGACGGCGAGGCAGGCGTGGCCGGGCCGACCGGTGTGGCCAGGGACAGGTGTACCTCGGTGCCGCTCTCGCGGCAGCGCACGGTGGCACGGCCGCCATGGCGTTCCATGCGCCCGATGATCGACTCCTTCACGCCGTGTCGGTCGGGGGCGACCTCCGCCAGGTCGAAGCCGGCACCATGGTCGCGGACGAACACGTCCAGGTGGGCGGCGGCGATCTCGGCGTAGGCGCTCACCGGCGGGGTGCCGTGGCGCACGGCGTTGGACAGCGCCTCCCGGGCGGCGGCGACCACGACCTCCGTTGCCGCGTCCGGGGGCCGGTCCCCCACGATCACGAGCTCAACCTCGACGCCGTGGCGATCCTCGATCTCGGCCGCCAGCTCGCGCAGGACGTCGGCGGTGGAGGTGGCGGCCTCGGGGCGGTCGGTGTACAGCCAGGCGCGCAGTTCGCGCTCCTGGGAGCGGGCCAGACGCGCCACCGTCTCGGGATCGTCGGCGCGCTTGCGGATCAGGGTGAGGGTTTGCAGCACGGAGTCGTGCAGGTGGGCGGCGATGTCGGCGCGCTCGGCCTCGCGGGCCTCGGCGGCACGGGTGTCCGACAGGGCGCGATTGGTGCGCAGCCACAGGGGCGCCAGGACCAGGCCGATGCCCGCCACCAGGGCGCCACCGGTCAGGGCGCCTTTGACCAGCTCACGCGGCGGGACGTCGTCGCCGATCAGCAGCAGGACGCCGGCGGCCGCCAGCAGCACGCCCCCGGCCAGGCGCACGATGGTGCCGGAGTCCCGTTCCGGGCCGGTGACGGCGTCGGCCTGGGACCAGGCCAGGGCGGCGCCGGAGGCGATCAGGATCAGCGGTAGCAGCAGGCCGGCGCCACCGGTGAACACGCCCTCCCGCCAGGCGGCAATCATGGCGGCGGCCAGCAGCAGGGAGCCGCCGCCGACCAGGCCGCGCAGCCTGGGCGTCAGCAGCGGCCGATCGGCGGTGCGGCCCGCCAACCGGGCGGCCAGTCGGGCTCGCGCGGGCGGCAGCGGTGCCGGGCTGAGCGGGTTGCCAGTGGGCACGAATGCCCACAGCAGTAGGTACAGCAGGACGCCGGCGCCGCTCATGGTCGCCGCCAGCACCATGGCCAGCCGCACGACGCCGACCGGCAGCCCCAGGTGAACGGCCATCCCCGCGCATACGCCGGCGACGACCCGCGACGGGCACGGCGCTGCGGCCCGGTAGGGCGGGCGCAGCAGCGGGGGACGACCGGGCGACGGCGCCCCCGCGCCGGCGCCCACCGGAGCGGCGGTCGGCGTCGGCAGCTGCTGCGAGGACGCGGACGCAGACCGGTCCCCGAATGCGGAGGGCGCGCCGGAGGCGGTCTGGGTCATGCCCCCATGTTGGCACGCGGAACCGTCCTCCAGGCAGGTCCGTAAACGGAATTCAGGGACTCGGGCGGGAGAATCGGGGGCGACTCAGGGGAGCCCCCCATCGCGTTGGAGCCGCCGGGGCGCCGAGGATGGGGCCATGAGTGAAGTGCCCCCTACCGAGCCGCCCGCCGACCAGCCGCAAGACCGGGCGCCCAGCCCCGGTGCCGGACAACCCGAGTCCTCCGGTGGGCCGGTGCCTCCGCCGGGCACGGTCCCCGCGGACGACATGCCGCCGGGTGCTGTGCCACCTGGGGGCGTGCCGCCGCAGGGCGCCTTCCCGCCCGACGCCGGCGCGCCCGTGCCCCCGCACCGGCCGGCATCGGCGGGGTTCTTCGAGTCTCTGCGCCGCACCGGCCTGGTGCGCACCAATGAGCGCTGGATCGGTGGCGTTGCCGGCGGGGTCGCCCGCCGCCTCGGCCTGGATCCCACCCTGGTGCGTTGCATCTGGCTGGTGTTGACCATCTTCAGCGGCATCGGGCTGGTGCTGTACGGCCTGGGCTGGGCGCTCATGCCCGAGGAGTCCGACGACCGTATCCACTTGGAGCAGGCTGTCGGCGGTGACTTCGACGCCGGACTCGCCGGAGCGCTGGCCACCTTCATCGCCGGCTGGGTGCTGCTCGACCACGGCCTGGTCCCCTCCTGGTACATCACCGGCCTGGCCGAATCGGACCTGTACAACGGGTTCTGGCCCGTGGTGTGGACCTGCCTGATGGTGGGGCTGGTGTATTGGGCCTACCGCGTCTTCCAGCGACGGCAGCGTCAAAAGCCGCCGGCTCCGGGCTCCCCGGGCTCACCGACGCCGGGCGCCGGCATGCCCTACGCCGCTCCACCGGCGGCGGGGCCGCAGGTGAGGACGCCGCCCCCCGGGGCCCCCGCGGCACACGCCACCCCTTACGCCGCTGCCGCGCGGGCAGCCGGTGGGGCAGACGGCGCCGTGCGCGCAGACGCGGCGCACAACGCACCCGCGGGCATGCCCGGCCCGACGGCGTCGGGCCCCACTCGCCCCATGCCCGCACAGGCCGGTGCCGGCCGCGCCGCGACCAGGCCGACGGCCGCGCCCGGCTCACCGGCGTCGGCGGTGCGCCGGCCGACTTACGTCGCTCCCCGTCCCGTCCGGCCGGTGCGGCCCCGTCGTCCCGGGCCGGGTCGACGCCTGGGGCTGGCGATTATGGGCATTGCCTGCTGCTGCATCGCCGTGATCGTGCTGACCTGTTCGACCGGCGGCATGGGTCCGCTGGCGGCGGGCTTCGCCATGGTCGGCACCGTCACCGCGCTGCTGGGAGCGGGCGTCATCATCAGTGCCCTGCGTGGGCGCCGCGGCGGCTGGATGACCGCCACGGGCTGGCTCGCCGTGATGGTGGCCGTGCCCGTACTGGCGATCGGCACCAGCATGCCAGAGGGTGCCCTGAGCGCACGCAGCACCACCCGCGGTGGCACCACCAACACCGTCACGTTGACCTGGGCCGACCTGGAGCCGCAGCTGACCGCCGCCGATGGCAACGCGAACGTGGTAAGCCTGGGCGACTACGCGGTAGGAAGCATCGTGCTTGACCTGCGCGACATGCCGGCCGGCGCCGAACCGCACACGCGGGCGCGGCTCAGCGTCGGCGTCGGCGAGGTCACGGTGCGCACCATCACGGGCCAGAACCTGGCCGTTGACGCGGAGGTGGGCATGGGTGAGTTCACCGCCGACTTCAAGGACGACTGGCTCGTCGACGGCCAGCCGGTCAGCGACGGCGGCTACTGGCAGGAGGACCGCTTTCGGGTCGACGGGAGCAGCGTCAACAACTACGCCGTCGCGCGCCTGAGCATGGACGAGACCAGTTCGGTCGTCTCACCGGCGGCCCGGACCTCCGGAACCGCCCTGATGCTCGACATTGAGATGGGCACGGGAGAGGTGCGCGTAGCCGAGCAGCCCAGCGAAGTGACCTGGTACGGGAACCAGAACAACGAGGTGTGGATCGTCTGGTACTGGGTGGACGCCAACGGCAACTCCCACGACGGGCTCCCGGTTCCCGGCATGACGCATGACGCCATCGACAGCGACACCGCCGATATCTGCGCAGAAGCCGCGGAGGAGGCCCGGAATGCCGAGACCGCCGCGGAGGACGGTTCAGAGGATGCGGATCCCTACGAGGACGACTACTGGGACGGCAGCTGGTATGACGTCTCCAACTTGACGGGTGCCGGCCGCGAGGCCTGGGACAACTGCGTGAGTGAGGCCCTGGAGGCCGGGGCCGCCGCCGACGGGCAGGCCGAGCCGTCGGCCCCGGCCTCGGCGCAGCCTTCCGATGAGCCGTCGGCCGGGCCCTCGACCTCGTCGTCGACCGCGGAGCCCACACCTACCCCGACTCACTGACCTGCGGCCGGATGTTTAAGGAGAAGACCATGAACGAGAACACGAATGAGATCACCACAGACCCGGATGACCGGCCCGCGGAGGTCGCGGACACCACCGACGCTGGGCGTAACGAGTCCGGCGTCGCCCCGGACGCGAGCCCGGAGGAGGAGACCCGCAAGCTGGACGCCACCACCCCCGACGATCCCCATACCGCCCCGCTGCCCCTGACGGCGCCGGACTCGCCCGACCCGGCGACCACCTGGCAACTGCCGGCCGGTAAACCGCCCGAGTCCCCCGCCGCGCGGCCGCCTCACGACCTGCCGCCGCTCACCCCGGAACGCGATGTCTGGAGCGCGCCGCGCAAGGGCACGCTCAACCAGGGCGCCGAGGCGCAGAAGAACGGCGCGAACACCGCCTCGGCCCCGGCCGCCCCGCGGGGCGTGCGGGCCAGCACCCTGGTGTGGGGACTGATTCTGCTGGTGCTGGGCGGGCTGTTGCTCGCCGTCGCCGTGGGCGTGAAAGTCGATCCGGTCACCGCGCTGATTGTGCTGCTGGCAGGAATCGGCGTCGCGCTGCTCATCATCGCGCTGCTGCCACACCGCAAGGCGGACGGACGGCAGTAACGGTCAGTCACGGTCAGTAGGCCTGGCAGGTGGGGCACCAGAACAGGCGCCGCCCGCCAACCTCCCGCTCGGCGATGCGAGTGCCGCAGCGCAGGCAGGGCCGCAGCGCGCGGTGGTAGACGTACCAGCGCCCGGCCTCCGCGTCGCCCTCGGGCAACGGCTCGGGCGCCTCCGCGGCGTCGACCGTGGTGATGAAACCTGTGGCGACCCCGTATTCCATGAGCGGCACCAGGTCGTCCCAAATCTCCTGCAGCCGCTTGGCGCTGATCCGCTTGCCCTGTCGGAATGGGGACAGCCCCACCCGGAACAGGACCTCGGCGCGGTAGATATTGCCAACCCCGGCCAGAATCGATTGATCCATGAGTAGCTCGCCGATGGTGCGCTTGCGGCGGCGAACACCGGTGATGAAGTCCTTGGGGTCGGCATCCGGGCGCAGCGGGTCCGGCCCCAGGCGACGGCGCACCGCGGCCACGCCGTCGGCATCCAGCAACTCGCAGGCGGTCGGGCCGGTCAGGTCCGCCACCCCATGCTCCCCGGCGAGCCGCAGCCGGACGGCACCGCGGGGCTCGGGCGGGGCCCACTGCCCGGGCGCGGCGGGAGCCGGCTCCCGCCCGTCTAGGCCGGACAACGCGGAACCGCCGCCGTGGGCGAGGGCGTGCTCGCCCCGCTCCCCCACTCTGCGGCGGGGCGCGCCAATGGAATGGGGCGCGGTGAAGGCGCTGTCGCCGGCGAAGGTCCACGAGCCGTACAGGCCCAGATGGATGCGCACCCAGGTCACGTCCGGGGCGTCCTGGGGCAGGTCGGGAGCCGGGGCGAAGGGCAGGAACAACTGCTTGCCGTGCGCCTGCGCGCCCAGGAGTATCTGCCCGTTCAGGCGGGCGGCTCCGGCGGCGAAGCGCCCCTGCGGCGAGGACACCTCCAGGCGCTGGCCGCCGTACAACTCGGTGAGTGCGTCGGCGAGGCGGTGGACGGTGTGACCTTCGGGCATACCGGGAACGCTACACGCTGGTTAAGGCGCCGCAGCGGTTGGTCTCAATCCTGGGGATGGCTGCGGCGCGCCTCGTAGGCGGCCATCTGGTCGATGCGGTTCTGGTGGCGCTGGTCGCCGCTGAAGGGCTCGGCGATGAAGGCGTCCAGGATCCGCACCGCCTCGTCGGTGCTGTGCATGCGGGCGCCCAGCCCGGCCACATTGGCGTCGTTGTGCTGACGGGCGAGCCGCGCGACCTCCTCGTTCCACACGAGCGCGGCGCGCACGCCGTCGACGAGGTTGGCGGCGATCTGCTCGCCATTGCCGGAGCCACCGAGTACCACGCCCAGGCTGCCCGGGTCGGCCACCACCGCCTCGGCGCAGGCGATGCAGAACTCCGGGTAGTCGTCCATGCGGTCGTAGACGTAGCAGCCGTGGTCGATGACCTCGTGTCCGGCCTGTCGCCAGTGGTCCACGAGAATGCCCTTGAGCTCGAATCCGGCGTGGTCGGTACCGATGTGAATGCGCATAAGCAGATTGTGCCCCACGCGAACAGCTCCGACGCCCTCCACCTGCGAATACGGGCGGATGTGCAACCGCGGGCTAGCGTTGCGCCATGACTGAACCGACTGCTTCCCCCGCCGGCGCCGACGCCCCGGCGGCGCCCGCCGACTCCGATGCCGCCGTGCTGGCGGGCGTGTACGAGATCGCCGCCGCCGACGCCTCCGTGCGGCCGCAGGACGACCTGTACCGCCACGTCAACGGGAGCTGGCTGAGCGGCACGCAGATCCCCGCCGACCGCCCGGCCACCGGCTCCTTCCTGGTGCTGCGCGACGCCGCCGAGGCCGCCTGCCGCGACATTCTCCAGGAGTTGGCAGACGCCCCGCACGACGACGTTCCCACCACCTCCGCGGGCAAGCTCGGCGCCCTGTACGCCGCCTTCCTCGATGAGGAGCACGTCGAGCAGCTCGGTGCCGGCCCGTTGTCCCCCGAGTTGGAACCGGTCCTTGCGGCGGCGGACAAGGAGGCGCTTGCCCGTGCCCTGGGCGCGCACCTGGCCGCAGGTTTTGTCGGGCCGGTAGCCATCGACGTCGAGGTCGACCTGAACGACCCGGACCGCTACACCACCTGGATGGCTCAGTCGGGCCTGGGCCTGCCGGACGAGTCCTACTACCGGGAGGAGAACCGCGCCGAGATCCGCCAGGCGTACGTCGCCCACGTGGCGCGCATGCTGGAACTGGCGGGTCTGCCGGAGCAGTTGGGGGCCGGCGCGGACGCGCTCGCCGGACGCATCATGGCGTTGGAGACGGCGTTGGCCAAGGGGCACTGGGATGTGGTGGCCTGCCGCGACATTGAGAAGATCAACAACCCTACGACCTGGGATGACCTGACGGCTTCCGCACCCGCCTTCCCCTGGCGGATCTGGCGCGAGGGCGTGGCCGAGGCCGTCGCGGCCGCGGATGCGCCGCTGGGGACCCTGCTGGAGCACACGATCGTCGAGCAGCCCGACTACCTGGCGCACCTGGCGCAGGTGTGGCAGGACACGCCACTGGCGGACCTGCGCGCCTGGGCGGCCTGGCATGTGGTGCATGGCCGCGCCACCCTGCTGTCGAAGGACTTCGTGGAGGAGAACTTCGACTTCTACTCCCACAGGCTGCAGGGCGTGGACGAGCTGCGGGCCCGCTGGAAGCGCGGAGTGGGCCTGATCGAGGGAACGTTGGGGGAGGCGCTGGGCGAGCTGTACGTGGCCCGGCACTTCCCGCCCGCCCACAAGGCGCGCATGGAGCAGCTGGTCGCCCGCCTCATCGAGGCCTACCGCCAGTCGATCTCCGCCCTGGACTGGATGAGCCCGGCCACGCGCGAGCGCGCCCTGGAGAAGCTGTCCCTGTTCACGCCGAAGATCGGCTACCCGAGCAAGTGGCGCGACTACACCGCCGTCACGGTCACGCCCGGCGACGTCGTCGGCTCGGTGCGCTCGGTTGAGGCCTTCGAGCTGGCCCGCGCCCTGCGCAAACTGGGCGGCCCGGTGGACCGGGACGAATGGCACATGACCCCGCAGACGGTCAACGCCTACTACAACCCGACCATGAATGAGATCGTCTTCCCGGCGGCGATCCTGCAGCCGCCCTTCTTCGACCCGGACGCCGACGACGCCATCAACTACGCCGGCATCGGCGCCGTGATCGGTCACGAGATCGGCCACGGCTTCGACGACCAGGGCTCCACCTTCGACGGGCACGGCAAGGTGACCGACTGGTGGACCCAGGCCGACCGGGAGGCCTTCGAGGCCCGCACCCATGCGCTGATTGCCCAGTACGACGCCTACCGTCCGGCGGCGCTGGTGGCGCGGGCGCAGGCTGAGGGCAAGGACGGCGATGCCGTCCCCCATGTCAACGGGGAACTCACGATCGGGGAGAACATCGGCGACCTGGGCGGCTTGGGTATCGCTCTGAAGGCCTATGCGCTGGCCCTGGCAGATGCCGGTATCGGTTCGGTGGCCGAGGCGCCGGTGATCGACGGTCTCACCGGCCTGGAGCGCTTCTTCTACTCCTGGGCTCGCATTTGGCGTAACAAAAGCCGGGACGACTACGCCGAGCTGCTGCTGACGATCGACCCGCACTCCCCCGCGGAGTTCCGCTGCAACGGGATTGTGCGCAACGTGGACGCCTTCTACGAGGCCTTCAACGTCACCGATCACGATGCGCTGTGGCTCCCGCCGGAGGAGCGCGTGAGCATCTGGTGAGGCGCCGGGCCGGGCGAGGCGGCGTGAGGCGAAGTCAGCCGGCCTGATGGGGCGGGGTACACAGGCGCGGGGCCCGGATGGGCGGCTCTCCGCGCATTGGGGCGGGCCGACCCCGCAGGCGCAGGGGGTACCGCGCTCTTCCAGTTGGACCCCTGTCCCCCCGTTGGACCGCCGTATCCGCCGGTTACAGCGGTCCAACGGGGCGTGGGCGGTCCAAGTAGGGGCAGACGGTCCAAGTAGGGGCAGACGGTCCAACGCCCAGACGCGAAACGCCAGACTCACCGGGCCTTAGGTCCCAGTTATGAGACTGATGTGACACCTGGGGCGCCACATGGAACCGGGATCACAAAGAGATCACACGAAAGGGACTTGTCTTCAAACCGCGATCAAGGAAGGCTTGGCTGAGTCCGGCGCTCCCCGCGCCGCACCTCGTCTATCCCATCTGGAGGATTCATGCGTCTCGGACGCCCCATCACCGCCATCGGTGCCGCCGCGCTCGTTGCCGCCGGCGTCGTCGTATCGACCCCGGCATTCGCCTACACCACCGATGACGGCTTCACGCTCGACGCCCCCGACAGCCGCGTCGTCGACCCCAACTCGTCCATCACCGTGACCGGCTCCGGCTGCGGCAACTCGGAGAACCCCGGGAAGGTGGCCGTCGCCCTCACCAACGACGTGAACGGCTCCACCTACTCCACGCCCGTCACGGTTGACCCCGGCACCGACGGCACCTGGACCGCCACCGTGGACCTGTCCACCGCCGTCGCCGAGGTCGGTGGCGACCCCAACGAAGACCCCTGGTACGTGGCCGCTCAGTGCCTCAGCTACAACGGTGACGAGAGCGACACGGCCGGCGAGCGGATCATCCTGGACGGCACCGACTTCTCCGGCAATTACACGATCAGTGGTGCGGCCGGATCCCAGACCTTCGAGATCACGGCCTCGGGCCTGACCCCGGGCGAGACCGCCACCGCCACCCTGATCCGCCAGGCCGACGCCGAGTCGGCCGACGCCACCCCCGTGGCCACCATCGGCTCCGGCACCGTTGACGCCGATGGCAACTTCAACGGCACCTTCCCCGCCCCCTCCGTCCCCGACGGAACCTATGTGATGCGCCTGACCGGCTCCCGCTACGGCGAGGGCGGCGACTCCACCTCCCTGATCACCGTCACGAACGGCGCGTACAACCTCGCCGCCCGCGACAACAACTCCGACGACACCGCCATCACCCAGAACGACCCCACCACGACGACGGCGGACAACACCTCCGCGACCGTGGCGGTCGCCGTTCCGGCCAAGGCCTCCGGCAAGCAGCTGGCCAAGACCGGTGGTGAGGGCCTGGTCCCGGCCATTCTCGCGGCCGGCCTGCTCGCCTCCGGCGCCGTGCTGCTGCGCGCCCGCCGTCACGCCTGATTGCTGACTAGTCTGCCCGGGTGATGACCTCCTCGGAGAACTCGCCCACAACGGTCGGCTTCCTCGCCCGCGCCCACCAGGCACTTTCCGCCTGGTGGGCGCGGGCGCGTGCATGGGGACGCAGGCACCCGCTGCGCGCCGCCATCTGCGCCGTTCTCGCCGTGCTGCTGGTTCTCGGAGTGGGAGACCTCGGTCTGCTGTGGACCCGCCTGGACCGCTTCGACGTCGATCTGCCCGGCGGTGCCACCGCTGCGGGGGATACGGCGGAGACCTGGCTGGTGATCGGCACCGACTCGCGCACCGATCTGCCCGACGGACCCGCCCGCTACGGCGGCGTCGAGGAGGTGGGCGACGGGGCGCGCGCCGACGTCGTCGCGCTGGTGCAGCCGACCGCCTCCGGCTTGAACGTGCTGGTGCTGCCGCGTGACCTGACCGTGGCGCAGGGGCAGTTGTTCGACGAGCGCCTGACTACGTCCTTCCTGCAGGGCGCCCAATACACGGTCGATGCCCTGTGCACCGCCTACGGTGTGGCAGCCGACCACGTGGTCACGGTCGACATGGCCCAGTTCGCGGACATCGTCGACGCCCTGGGCGGGGTTGAGGTCGAGGTCGATGAGCCCGTACGCGACGCCTACTCCGGGCTCCAGATAGATGCCGCGGGCACGCAGCGCCTCAACGGTGTGGACGCCCTGGCGCTGGTGCGGTCGCGCCACCCCGAGGTCCTTCGCGATGGGCGGTGGGTGGCGCTGTCCGAGCAGGAGGGTGCCGAGCGGCGCAGCCGCTTCACCGGCGTCGTCATGCGCGCCGTACTGTCGGGGATATTGGAGCGGGCGCACAATCCCCTGGCGATGCAGTCACTCGCCTGGACCCTGACCGGAGACCTCGGGGCCGATTCCGGCACCGGGCTGCTCGACCTGGCGCGCCTGGCCCGCACCGTGCGCAGCAGCACGGGTACGGATGCGGCCGACGGGGTGAACCTGGTGACCGTCCCCGCGGGGCCGGTCGGGGACGGCTTCACCGCGCCCCCGACCGACGAGACCTATGCGACCCTGGCGGAATACGGATACACGCCGGGGGCATGCACTCCCGCCGACTGACTCGCCGCGATCACTAGAAGTTACGTACCGCCGCTTTACGACCCCCGGGGCTGATTTACGACCCCGGGGTGGTCGTGAAACGGACCCCAAGATCGTAAATCGACGACGGGTCGCTGTCCCCGCACCTACTGGGGTCAACGCCGCAGGTAGTCGCCGACGGCGCGGCGCAGGTTGTCCGGGCCGTGGCGCAGGGCCTGTTCCAGCGGCTCGTCGGGGGAACCGACCTTCACCAAGTCGCGCACCCCGTGTTCGAGCAGGTTTTCGGCCCCGGCCTTGATGCGCCCGGCTAAGACGACGCAGGGCACGCCCGCCCCTGCGGCGAGGCGGGCGACCCCGGCGGGCGTCTTGCCCGCCAGGGTCTGGGCGTCCACGGACCCCTCCCCCGTAAGCACCAGGTCCGCCCCGACGACGGCGTCGGCGAGGCCGACCGCCTGGGCCACCAGCTCAACTCCGGGCTCGAGCTCCGCGCCGAGGAAGACCCGCAGGGCGAAGCCGAGCCCGCCTGCGGCTCCCGCCCCGGGCGTGTCCGCCTCCGGCTCGTGGCCGGATACCCGGGCGACGTGGGCCAGGGCATGGTCCAGAATCGGCACCATCTCGGAGGTGACGCCCTTCTGCGGCCCGAACACGGCGGTGGCGCCGGTAGGGCCGGTGAGTGGGTTGGTCACGTCGCAGGCGACCTGGAAGCGGGTCTCGGCAAGCTGCGGGACGAGCCCGGAGGTGTCGATCTCGGCGATCCGCTCGAACCGCCCCGGATAAGGAGCGATCTGCGCTCCGTGTTCGTCCCGCAGCCCGGCTCCGAGGGTGGTGAGCATGCCCAGGCCGGCGTCGTTGGTGGCCGAACCGCCGATGCCCAGGATGATGCGTCGCGCCCCGCGGCCCACGGCGTCCCTGATGAGCACTCCCAGGCCGGCGGTGTTGGAGTGCAGGACGTCGCGGTCGGCGGGGGCGATGAGCTCCAGGCCGGCGCAGCTGGCCACGTCCATGACGGCGCGATCACCGTCGAGCCCGTAGGTGGCGCGGATGGGCCGGCCCAGGGCGTCGACGGTGGACACCTCCACGAGCTCGGCGCCCCAGGCGGCGGTGACCGCGTCCACGAAGCCCTCCCCGCCGTCGGACATCGGCACCATGACCGTCTCGGCGTCGGGATACACGTCGAGGACGCCGCGACGCATCGCCTGTGCGGCCTCGCGTGCCGTCATGTTCTCCTTGAAGGAGTCGGGTGCCAGAACCAGTTTCATTGGGCTGCCCTTTCGGTCTCGTGTACGCGGTGCCCGCCGCCCGGTCAGGACGCTTTGACCGGGGTGAGCGGCTCACGCCCGTCCAGCACGGCGAGGACATTGTCGACGGCGAGGCGGCACATGCGGTCGCGGGTCGCCTCACCGGCGCTGGCGGTGTGCGGGGTGAGCACGACCTGTGGACGGGCGATCAGTTCGGGGTTGACGCGGGGCTCACCCTCGAAGGTGTCGATGGCGGCGCCGCGCAGGTGTCCGGAGTCGATCGCCTCGATCAGCGCCTGCTCGTCGACGATGCCGCCGCGGGCGCAGTTGACCAGGTAGGCGCCCGGCTTCATGAGAGCGAGCGTCTCGGCGTTGATCAGGTGCCGGGTTGAGGGCAGCAGCGGCACGTGCAGGGTGACCACGTCGGCGGTGGCCAGCAGCTCCTCCTGGGTGACGATCTCCACCCCGTCCACGCTGCTGCCCAGAGGGCGGGTGGCGTCGGTGGCGATGACGCGCATGTCGAAGGCACGCGCACGCCGGGCCACCGCGCGGCCGATGCGGCCCAGGCCGATGATGCCCAGGGTCGCGCCGGCGGAGATGTCCAGGCCGACGAACATGCGCGGCCCCCACACCCAGTCATTGCCCTCGCGGATGAACCGGTCGGCCTCGACGATGCGCCTGCCGAGTGCCAGGATGAGGGCGAAGGTGTGGTCGGCGGTGGCGCCGTCCAGGACACCGGGCGTGTTGGTGACCGTGACCCCGTGACGGGCGGCGGCGTCCAGGTCGATGTTGTCGAAGCCGACGGCCACGTTGGCCACCACCTTCAGGCTCGGGCCGGCCGCGGTGAAGAACTCCTCGTCGATGCGCTCGGTGAGCGTGACAATGGCGGCGTCCTTCCCGGTCACCCGTTCCAAGAGCTCCGCCCGGGCGGGCGGCGCCTCCTGGCCGATGTCGAAGCCGAGCCCGGCGTGGGAGTCGAGCTCGCGGGTGACGGCATCGGTCAGGAGCCGGGCGACGTACACGGACTTGGTCGGCTTCACAGCCTCCACACTATTTGTCGAAGTGGTCATGGAACTGCCTTTCGTGAGGGAATGACAAATGGAGTTGGGTGGTCGGAGCGGTCAGATCTCCGGCAGGGGTTCGCGTCCGGTCGCGTCGGTCCAGGAGGCGCGGAAGGCCTCCCAGCGGTCGTCGTTGATGGCCACCCAGTCCGGCCGGGGACTCACTCGCCGGGAGACGACCTCCGGCAGCACCGCGTCGGCAACCGTCGCACCGCACATGCCCGCCGCGCCGATGGCCGGCAGGTAGGACTCGTCCACCAGGTCCAGGTCGGCATCCAGGATGTCGGCGAGCATCTGGGGAAAGGCCTCGTCCGCCCCGAAGGCCCCGGTGACGTAGATGGAGCCCGAGCCCTTGGGCACGCAGGATCCGAGCACCATGCGGTCCACCAGCAGCACGCCGTCGACGATGCCGCGAGCCACCTGTGCGCGGCTGGTCTCGCGGGTGATGTCCACCAGCCGGGCACAGGGCGCCTCGAACCACAGCGGCCCCCGCTCCCGCATGACATGCGGAATGAAGAACGGGGCGGTGACCGCGTCCTCGCGGGAGATGTCGTAGGCGGTGCGGATCATGCCGGCCACGCCGCCGTCGGCCTCGCCGAAGCCGGCCACCAGCGCACCGGTGGCCAGGGCGTCCCCACCGTTGGTAACCCCGTTGATCAGCCACTCGCCCGGCCGGTTGCCGCAGCGTTGCAGGGCGGTGGCGCGGGTGTCCGGAGCGGCCAGGCAGGAGTTGATCACGTGAGTGGTGCCCATGATGAAGAACGGCTTCGTGCCCGGCCTGGTCCCCAGGGCATAGGAGGCAGCCGGGGTGTCCGCCGAGCCGACCGACACGGGGATGCCGGCGGGCAGGCCGAAGTCGGCGGCCGCCTCCGGCGTGACCGTGCCGAGGATCTCCACCGCGTGCTTGACCGGCGGCAGCGTGCCCGGATCAACCTCCAGCAGGTCGACCGTCTCCTGGATCCACCCCTGGGCCGGGTCCAACGTGTTGAAGATGCCGGAGTAGGAGGCCTGCGTGGGGTCCAGAGCGGTCTTCCCGGTGAGCAGCGCGCCGAGCCACGTGCCGGCCATCCCGAAGGTGGCCATGCCCGCGAAGGCGTCGGTGTCATGGTTGCGCAGATAGGGGTATGCCAGCGCCATGAAGGTCGACTGCGAGGGGTGGTTCCCGGTAGCCGCCAACGCCTGCGGCGAACGCTGATCTGAATACTGGTTGAAGTAGTAGCGCAGAATGTTGTTGTCCCACACCACCCCCAGCCCGCAGGCCTTGCCGGCGGCATCCAACGGAACGGCGACCGGGCAGTGGACGTCGATACCGACGCCGGCGGCGCCGGCAAGGGCGGGTCCCAGATCGGCCAGCGCGCCGCGGATGGACTCCTCCCAGGCCCGGGGGTCAACGCGGCCCTGCACGGAGCGGGAGCGCGGGTGGGCGCAGCGGGCGCGCGCGATCACCTCCCCGCCGGCGTCGACGACGACGGCCTTGGTGGCCGAGGTCCCCAAATCGATTCCGACGAATGTGCTCATCATTGAACCTCCGTCTTCCTGTCGTCTTGGCTGACGTCGACCGCCGTCAGTCCAGCAGCTTGACGGCCTCGGACGGGGCGACGCCGTCGTGCACCACGGCCCGCAGGGCCCGGACCATCTTGGCGGGGTCCTCGGCCTGCCAGATGTTGCGCCCGCAGGTCATGCCCACGCCGCCGGCCTCCATCACCGCGGCGGCCTGCTCGAGGACGTTGATGGGCTTGGGGGCGGGGGCGCCACCGGCGGCGACCACGGGTGTGGGGACGGCGTCGACGACCTGCTTGAACTCCGCGGCGGAGCCGGTGTACCAGGTCTTGACGATGTCGGTGCCGCATTCGGCGGCGGCCCGGGCCGCGTATACCACTGACTCGGTGGAGCCCTTGCGATCGCCCCAGAGCTCACCGGAGGGGTAGGCGTGGCAGATGACCGGCATGCCCCACTTGTGAGCCTCCTCGGTGGTGGCGGACATCATCTCCAGCATGGCGACCTGGTTCTCCGAGCCCGCGGAGATACCGATGGCCAGGGCGTCAGCGCCCAGGCGGATGGCATCGTGAACGGACGCGACGGTGGCGTCGTAGGTGGGGTGGAAGTCGACGCAGAAGGTCGATCCCTTGATGATCAGCGGGACGGTGATGTCGGTGTCCCACAGCAGGTGGCCGGCGATGCCCTTGAAGACGGTGAAGGCGTCGGGTCCGCCCTCGATGATCCGGTTGAAGGTGTTCTTGATATCGGCCAGGCGGGGTGCAACGCCGCGCGGGACCGCCTGGTCCAGGGCCACCGACATCATCCGGCCGTCCGTGCCGAGCAGGCGGCGCATACGCAGCTGGCGTCCCAGGGCGGGAGTGGTGCCGACGGGGTTGATGGAGTAGACGGACATGGTTTTCTCCTTGTTGTCATGTGACCCGGCCCTGCGCCGGGCCACTTGGGTGAAGTTGAGTAGTGAGTCGAAAAAGGGTGCGTTGACCGGGACTCGCGTCGTGAACGCGAGTCGGAGGGGTGGTTGAGAAGAGTCGCCGGGCGTTAGGCCCAGACGTCGACGCCGACGCGCATGTCGGCACCGGAGGCGGCCAGATCAATGGCCTCCGTGGCCCGATCGAGCGGCAGCTGAGTGCCGATCAGATCGGCCACCTTCAGCCGACCGTCATTGATCATTGGGGCGACCTGCTGGAAGTTCTCCAGACGGCAGGAGGATGCGCCCACGATCTCGTACTCGTTGTAGTGGATGTCGTTGGCGACGAACTCGAGCTTGGCCTCGGAGTTGAAGCCGGCGAACACCGAGATGCGAGCTCCCGGAGCCAGTAATCCGAGGTAGGGGGTCATGGCCTCGGGACGGCCGATGGCCATGATCACCACGTCGATGCCGTCGGGGGCGAAGTCCCGGATGCGGTCGGCGATGTCGTCCGACGGCGCGAGCACCAGGTCCGCCCCGGAGGCGCGGGCGATGTCGTGGCGGGCCTGGTTGGGCTCGACGGAGATGACCTGGCGCACGCCCTGCGCCTTGGCCAGGCGGATGTGGATCAGGCCGAGCGGCCCCGCCCCGGCCACCAGCACCGTGTCGGCCCCGGCCACCTTGGCCAGGTTCTGGCCGTTCAAGGCGCACGAGACGGGCTCGACGATGGCAGCCTCCCTGGGGGAGACGTTGTTGATCGGGATCAGGTTCTCGCGCGCCTGGGCGGGGACCCGCACATACTGGGAGAGCCCGCCGTCGAGCTGGTAGCCGAAGGCGACGCGGTTGCGGCAAATGTTGGGGTGCCCCTTGGAGCAGGCCGAGCAGGTCCCGCACGGGACGAGCGGGTAGACACAGACCTGGTCGCCCATGGACACGCCCTCAGGCAGCTCGCCGTTCACGGCTACCACTTCTCCGGCGAACTCGTGCCCGAGTGTGGAGGGCAGAGTCACGTTGCGGGTCTTTCGACCGGTGTAGATGCGGACATCCGTGCCGCATAGAAGGGCCCCGGTGACCTTGAGCAGGACGTCCCCCGGCGCAAGTTCGGGGATCGGCACCTGCTCAATCCGCATGTCGTTGGGGGCGTGCAGTACCGCCTTCCTCATGGTGGCGTTCAAGTCGACGGTCGTGTTGACAGTCATGATTGTTCCTTAGGATTACGTGAGTCTTTGGGGATCTGCTCGCCGGCGAGCAGAATGGTGGTGGCGCCGTGTTCCTCGAGCGCGTCGAGCTGTTCCTGAGTCGCACCGGCGTCGGTGATCAGCGCCCATTCATGGGGCAGAGGCGACCAGTAGGGGTAATCGTTCGCGTCGTCGAGCTTGGAGGAATCGGCGATGACATAGACCTGGGCGGCCTGCCGGAGCATCATTGACTTCAGCCGTGACTGGTCGTAGGTGCGCGAGGCGATGCCGCGTTCGGTGTTGACGGCGTCGGCGCCGACGAAGGCGATGTTTCCGTAAATACGGGACAGTGTCATCTCGGCGTCACCGCCGCAGATCGTCTCGTTGATGCCGCGCAGATTGCCGCCGAGGACCAGCACGTGAACGCGCTCCTGACCTACCAACCGGTTGATACAGCGCAACCCGTTGGTGACCACGGTGAGTTCGAAGCGGTTGTCGATGGCGGCGGCAATGCGTTCCGCGGTGGAGCCGGCATCGAGGATCACCAGGTCGCCGTCGTGCAGCAGAGACACCGCGACTTGAGCGATCGCCTCCTTCTCGACGACGTTGGAGACCTCCCGCTGCGCCATCGTCATTTCCCGCCGCCCCGGGGCCAGCGAGGCACCCCCATAGGTGCGGGAAATGACCTCGTCCTTCTCCAGTAGGGCCAAGTCCCGACGGATCGTGACTACGGAGACGTCCAACGCCTCGGCGAGCTCGTTCACCGACGCGCGCTTGTCCGTACCCTCGCCGAGCATTTCAACGAGCCGGGCTCGCCGCCGATCCCCCTTGGTGCGGGGCTCGGCAGTCGCATTCGAACGAACGGTGATGGCCATGGTGTCTCCCTGGTCGTTTAAGACGGTCTCTAGGCGCATCGTCCCACCTCCCTTCGTCGTTGTCGTTCGTTCGTGTCGTGTGCCGCAATGGACTCGTGTGGAGCGCATCTCTCAACTGCGGGGCCGAGGCCCTTCTGCCTCCGGTACTCGTCTGTTGCTGCGCTTACACGGTGACCAAGTCCCTGGAGAAGTCGATCTGTTCGACCTTGGGAAGCATGAAGGCGAAGACCAGGGCGCCGAGGACGGATACCGCCCCGGACAACAGCAGCGGCAGGCCGAAGGCTCCGGTAGCCCCATACAGGAAGCCGATGACGATCGGGTTGAGCGCGGAGCCGATGTTGGAGAAGAAGTTCTGGGTGCCGCCCAGCACGCCGACGGTGGAGGCGGGGACGAAGTCCGCGGGCAGGCACCAGATGGTCACGATGGTGAAGGCCGAACCGAAGTAGGACACGGACATGAGCGCAAGCGCCAGTCCCGCTGTGGGGACGAAGGCCGCTCCACCGATCACGGCACACAGCAGCATGCCGACGACCAGGCAGGTCTTGCGGACCCTGGTGACACCCCAGCCGCGCTTGAGCAATGCGTCGTTGATCAGACCACCGCTCCAAGAGCCGATGATGGAGCAGATCGGGGGAATCGCGCCGAAGGCTCCAAGCTTGAGCAGGTCGAAGCCACGCTCGTCCACAAGGTAGGTGGGGAACCAGGTGAGGAAGAAGGTCACCGCGAAGTTCACGCAGAAGAAGCCGATCATCATGGCCCACACGGCGCGCTTGCGCAGCAGGATGAGTACCGGGACGGCCTTCTCGGTACCGGCCGCAGCCGCTTCGCGCTCCTCCTCATCGCGCCCCTCGTTGATGATCGCCATCTCCTCCTCACCGATTGAGCCGACAAGCTCCGGGCGGCGATAGAGCGCCCACCAGCCGAGCGACCACAGGATCCCGAGCACGCCTGCGATCAAGAAGACCCACCGCCAGCCCCACAGGCCGATGATCCCGGCGATCACAGGAGTCGCGATGGCCGAGCCGATACGCGCGCCTGAGTCATAGACGGAGGTGGCGCGAGCACGCTCCCGCTGGGGGAACCAACGGGAGACGGTCTTTGCAGATGCCGGGTAGGCACCCGACTCACCGATACCGAGGCCGAGTCTCAGCCCGAACAGCATGGCGAAGCTGCTGACCAGGAAGGTGGCACCGGTGCACACCGACCACACGAACACCGACGCGCCGAACATGACGCGCTCGCCGAACTTGTCGATCAGTGAGCCCGCGGGGATCTGCATGATCGCGTACGACCAGGAGAAGGCGGACAGGATCAGGCCCTGTTCACCGGGCGTGATGTGGAAGTCCTTGGTCATATAGGGCAGCGACACCGAGATCGCAGAGCGATCGATGTAGTTGATGGCGAGCCCGATAGCACAGACGACGGCGACCACCCACCGCCAGTTGGTCTTGCCAGACCGGCGTACCGGTACTCCAGTTGAAGTCGTCATGGATACCTCCTTGTACCTCAAAAATGAGCGGTTCACTCACATAAGGAACCGTCGACGATCGGTTCGATCATTCCGACGGCACCATCGTCGCCCAGCCCCGCCACCCGGTCAAGTCAGATCGATCGATTCGACCACCTTTTCGATCGATTCGATCATCACACACCGAGTTGCTTGGGACCTAAGTACTAGACGCTTCAAACAGCTCGGACCCTGCAGGCATGCTCTCCTGCGCACCAGCACCCATGGTCGTGAGTGCGCCCGCTATGGTGGCGTACTTCAGGGCGGAGTCGATGTTCTGTCCTCGCACCAGCGCGGCACACATGGTCCCTACGAACGAGTCGCCGGCACCCGTGGTGTCCACAGCATTCACATGGTGCGCCGGAACCACCTTTTGTCCCTTCGCCCCCGCATACACGGAGCCCGCCCCGCCGAGGGTCACGATCACCTCAGGCGAGATCCGCCGAAGCCCGACGGCCAGCCGCTGCCACCCGGCGATGTCCCCCGGTGCATGCTCACATCCCGCGTATGCGAGTGCCTCCTCCTCGTTCACGATGAGGTACTGGAACAGACCATGCAGCTCGTCCCCGTACGGCACGTAGGGGGCGGCATTCAGAACCGCCGGAATGTGCATGTCACGCGCTCTTCGACCGACGGAGACGACGGAGTCCGCCGGGACCTCGTTCTGGGTGAGAACCAGCCCAGGTCGGGGAATGGCGGCGAACGCAGCGTCCACGTCCGCTGGTGTGAGCCGCGCGTTGGCACCGGAGATCACCGTGGATGAGACGGTCCCGTCTGGAGTGCAGTGGACGAATCCCAAGCCGGTTGCACAGCCGTTGATCTGCGTGACACGCAGGGCAACTCCTTCCGACTCCATCCGAGAGAGGTAATCGCGCCCCCGGTCGTCGGCGCCTACCGCGCCGACGAATGTCACCGGTACTCCCAGCCGACGTGCCTGGATCGCTTGGTTGGCGCCCTTACCGCCAAAACTCGTAACAGCGTCAGTTACACAGAGCGTCTGCCCGGGTCTGGGCAACTCGTCCACGTATACGGTGAAGTCCGTGTTAAGGCTTCCAACAACCAACACGCCACCTTCCATGGGAATTGCGTCGGTCATGATCCCCCACCCCTGCCCAGCAGTTCCAAGCGCAGCGCGGCGACCTGCAGCGCATCCTGGGACTCAGCGACCTCCTGGAAACGATCAGGCTCCTGCCTATCAAGCACCTCCAAGAGGGCATCAGTCGCGGCGACATTCGCCTGCAACTCGCCAGCAGCGTCCTCCCGCACGGGGAAGGTGTCAAAGTAGATCGGGGCCTGATAGCCGCCACGCCTGAGCCAGTGCAGAAGTTATAGGGTCTCCCATGGGTGGACGGAACCCACGATCATCCCGTCGTCACTGCCCCCATACCCGTCGTTTAGATGGATTCCATACAGCCTTCCGTCCGCGAGCAGGAGCGCAGCAGCGTGTGCGGGATAGTCGCGTGCCATGATCATGTGACAGAAGTCCAGAGTCGCACCCACATTGGGCCGATCAATACACTGAAGCAGGTAGAGGACGAAGCCGCTACTTGGAATCATCGTGTGAACGCGCTCCTCATACGGCTTGTACTCGATGCTGAAGCGCATGTCCGGGTGCTCGTCCGCCAAGCGCTGATAGACGGAAACAAGGCGCTTGGTAGCCGTCACGAAGTCCTTTTGGAAGGCGTAGTCATAGCCGTCATATCCGAGCCACAGGGTGACCAGGTCACTGCCGAGGTCTCTGGCGGCCCGTACACCGGCACCTACCAGCTCATAGGCGTCGTCGGATATATTCGTCTCCGGCCCGGTGAACTCTCCGGATCGGTACTTGCTGCGGAATCTCACAGCGATCGAGTTCAGCCGCAGTCCGTTGGCAGAAAGCGCCTCTTTGACGGCCCCGACGCCTCCGCCCACCAAGTGCTCGGGATAATTGAGATCCACATAGCCGACGCCGTCCACGCCGGCGATCGCAGCGAGCGCCTCCGGCACACTCATTCCCTGTTTGATGTATGAATTGATTCTGGCCGAGTACTGCATTCGACCCCTCCTATTCCGTCGGCGCCAAACGCCGAAACTGTTGGTGCTGTAAGACACGTGTAGTGTTGATCCGCGACGTCTCTCACCTATATGCGGTAGAAATCGGTCGCCGTGCCGGCGAACAACCGGCCTCGCTCTTCTCGGGTGAAGTCCGCCACCGTCGCATCAAAAGCCGCGTACAGAGTCGACATGTCGGAGTAGAGCGAGTCGACGGGGGAATTGCTGGCGAACATGGAACGCTCCACTCCGAATGCATCGATCGCGGTCAGAATCGGCTCCCTTATGGACGTCTTCGTCCAGTGGTGGTCGGTAGTTCCTAGGCCGGAGAGCTTGACCAACACGTTTTCGCGCCGAGCCAGATCACGCAGTCCACCGCCCCACCACCTCAAGTAGTCCGCATCCCGACGGATCGGCATGCCGAGGTGGTCAAGGACTATCCGTGTGGAGGGGAAGGCGTCCGCCAGTCGTGCGGCATCGGACAGCTGCCCGGGGAATACCTGCAAGTCGAACGACATGCACAACGGTTCGAGCTGTGCGAAGTTATCCCGCCACACCGGCTCGTCCATGATGCCGTCGCGGGTACGGTGGGTGTAGTAGGGGTCAGGATCCCAGTTGAGGATGTCGCGTACCCCTCGGATAGTCGACAAGCTCGCATACCGTTCCAGAAGCGCCGGGGCAGCGGGATCCAACAGGTCGGCCTTGGCCACCTGCACGCTCCGACTGCCCGACAGCACATCGTTGATCCACTCCGCTTCACGCAGCGGCGAAGCGGCGCCGTTCTCTATCACCACGGAGGCGACCACCGGGATTCCGGCGCAGTCCGCTTGATAGTCCTCGATGAGGTAGTCACGGCGCAGCGGCGTATCATCGCCGTGATATCGCGGCATCGGCGGTCCACTCAACCAGGGATAGCCGTCGGCCAATCGACACAGGTGGTGGTGCGCATCCACCACGGGCACGTCAATCATGACCGGCTCCGGACGTCGTCGCCGTTTGACTGCCGTGCATCTCCGACTCCTGGGGTTCACTCGGCACCGGGCTGGACCGCTTGGGTCGCTTGGTGCCGCGTCTCATAGCCGGCCAGTTCTTTCCGACCTGGTCGAAGGTGACCGCGATTACGACTACCAGTCCGGTTACGATCTGTTCGTAGAAGCTCGGCACGCTCAGCAGCACTAGGCCGTTCGTCAGCGCCCCGAGAATCAGGGCACCGATGATCGTTCCACCGATCGAGCCCTCGCCACCCATGAGGTTTGCACCGCCGATCACTGAGGAGGCGATCGCCGTCATCTGGTAGGGGGCACCGGCCTCGGACTGCGCCGCCGAGATGCGGGCGACAACTACCATTCCCCCCAGTCCAGACAGTGTGCCGGCCAGGACGTAAACCCAGATCTTGACCCGCGCTACATTGACTCCGGAGAGCCAGGCAGTCTCCTCGCTGCCGCCCGTGGCAATGACATTCTGGCCGAACACGGTGCGCCGCAACAGGAACCAGCAAAGGATCGCACAAATGGCAACAGCCGCGACCGAGGTCGGTATTCCCATCACCCGAGAGTTCAAGATCATGACGAACGGCTTGGGAATGTTGTACACGGGAAGACCGTCGGTAACGACGTACGCCAAACCCTGAAATATCGACATGGTCCCCAATGTAGCGATGAACGGAGGCAGTCGAACGAGGGCGACCAATACGCCATTCACCAAGCCGCACAGAGCCCCAACAACGAGCCCTACCACGAAACCCAGATATGGGTTTAACCCCTGGTTAACCATCAGGGCCGCACTGACCATGCCCGACAGGCTCGCGATCGATCCGACCGACAGGTCGATGCCGCCGGTAATGATCACGAACGTCATGCCGAGCCCGATAAGGCCGTTGACACACGCTGAGATCGCGACATCGCGTAGATTGTCGAGCCCGAGGAACCTGGGATTCAGTATGCCGAATCCCAGATAGATCACCAGAGCGGCGATCGCGATGGTGAAGGTCTGCGCGTTGATGCGGGAGCGCCACGCCGTGGCTCTACTTCTTATGTTATTCATGTCCGTTCTCGTTCCATCGTCCATCCGGTCGGTCACGTCAGGCGGCAGCGTCATCGACGCCCACCGCAGCCGCGACGAGGTTCTGCTCATTGATGTTCTCTCCCGAGAACTCCGCGACCGCATGCCCCTCCTTCATGACGAGGGCGCGGTCACTCAGGGCGATGATCTCGGGCATATCGGAGGAGACAATGACCACTGCGCAACCCTGAAGCGTCAGCTCGTCAATGAGTGTGTAGATCTCGGCACGTCCTCCGACGTCGACGCCTTTTGTGGGCTCGTCGAACAGGAAGACGCGGGCGTTCGTGGTCAGCCACTTCCCGAGCACGATCTTCTGCTGGTTGCCGCCGGAGAAGTCCCGCGCCTTGGCCCGCACATTCTTAGGTCTCAGGCCAACGGACGCGGACAGCTGTTCCGCTACCTTCGTCTGCTTACGCGGAGAGACCACTCCCATGCGGGAGCCCATAATCGGTCCGTTGGGAAGTGCAAAGTTCTCGTAAGCGGCCGTCAACAGGACCAGGCCCTGGTTCTTCCTATCCTCCGGGATGAACGCGATTCCCGCCCGTTTCGCATCCTGTGGATTACGAATGCGCAGAGGCTGCCCGGCGATCGCCACGTTAGCCTCCGTGCGGGGATCAGCACGGATGATGGCCCGCAGTAGCTCGGTACGACCGGAGCCGACGAGTCCGGAGATGCCCAGTACTTCTCCACCGCGCACGGTGAAGGACACCGGGCCGACCCCCCTCGGATGGGTGGCGGCGTCGACGGATAGCAGGATCGGGTTGCCGCGTAGGTCCCGCTTGGGGCGCTGGTAGTCGAGCAGCTCGCGCCCGACCATGGCTCGCACGATGTCACGTGAGGTCGTGTCCGAGATCTTCTCGTCGAAGCTCGCCCGCCCATCACGGAGTACCACCACACGATCGGAGATCTTCATGACCTCGTTCATCTTGTGAGAGACGAACAGGATGCCGATCTGCTTTTCGTGGGCAAGCTGTCTAACCCTATCAATGACGGCGGCGGCATTCTGTTCCACCATGGCGGTGGTGGGCTCGTCCAGAGCGACAATCTTGGCCCCGAAGGCGAAGGCCCGCGCGATCGTGAGTGCGTGACGTTCGGCCGGGCTCAATGTCCGCATCAGGCGGTTCCGGTCGAAGTCGAACCCCATACGCCGCACGTCTTCCATCGCTCCCGATACGGCGCCCGCCGCGGCTACGCGGGCGGCACGCCCGAGCCCGATGAGTATGTTCTGCTCCACGGTAAGCTGAGGGACGATGGCAGGTTCCTGGTGCGCGATGACGATGCCGTCATGCCGCGCAGACTCGGGCGTGTACTCGCTGCGGACCCGTCCTTCAATGGCGAGTTGTCCACTGTCTGGCCGTAGCGAACCACCGAGGATACGTAGGAAGGTGCTTTTACCGGCGCCATTCTCGCCAGCCAGAGTGAGGACCTCCCCGTGATGCAGCTCGAAGGATACGTCAGCGAGTGCGAGCACTCCCGGGAACTGTTTTCGGATTCCCTCAACCTTTAGGAGCGGTTCAGAAGAACGCATGATCTCTGCTCCGGATACGGTGGCTCACGGCATACCGGTCAGGTAGTCGTTCACGTTCGATTTGTCCACAACGAACGCCGGAACGTCGACGAACGCCGGCACCTTGTTGCCGGCAAGCAGCCACAGCGCCACCTTGACACCACTCGTTCCCTCGGTGGTGGGACGCTCGGAGACGGTCGCCGTGTATCCGTTGTCATTCGCGATCTCGGTCTTCGCCTGCGGGATGCCGTCGGTGCCTACGAGGATGACTTCACCCTGCTTACCCTTCTCCTGGATCGCTGACATGGCGCCCAGTGCCATGGTGTCGTTTTGACAGTAGATAGCCGTCAGATCCTCGTTGGCCGTCAACATGCCTGCCGCGGTGTCCTTGGCAAGAGCGGTATCCCACTTGGCCGTGGTCGATGCGACGAGTTCGATGTTCGGGTAGTCCGTCTTGAGCGTCTCCCGGAAGCCAGTTCCTCGATTCTGGGCATTCGAGGATCCCGGATCACCCTCGATCATCGCGACCTTCCCGCCATCCGGCAGCTTCTCCGCGATGTACTGCGCAGCGGTGGCGCCGATGGTCGTCGCATCGGGCCCGACGTAAACCGTACCCGCGACGCTGCTGGCTGCATCGTTGAGGATGATGACCGGGATTCCCTGGGAGATAGCGCTCTCGAATACCGAGTCCAGAGCCGTAGCGGAGATCGGTGACGCCAAGATTGCCGAGCACCCTGACTTCATCGCCGACTGGGCCTTGTCCAGCTGCTCAGTGATCGATGCTTCGTCGTTGACTGCATAGGTCTGGTACTCGACGCCGTACTCCTGCGCCGTCTGTTCGAAGCCATCGCGTTCGTAACTCCAGTACTCGTTGGACAGCGTCCTGGTGATGTAGCACAGGCGGATGTCTGAGCTGCCCGTCGGTTCGCCGAGTTCACCCTCGATGTCCTCGATAGGCGTCTTGCCCTCCGCGTCCACCAGCGAGACGACATCCACACCAGCTCCACCACCGGAGGCTCCGGATCCGCCCTCGTCAGCGGGGGTGCAGGCCGCGAGCAGGCCCATCGACACGGCCGCCGCACACAGAGCGGCTAGCGGTTTGGATCGAAGATTGTTCATGTCACCACAACTTCCTCATTGAAGGCGCTCCGCTCCGATGCGGTCTGCGCGGGTACGTAAATGATCGCATCGATCATCTAGTTCGCGCAAGACGCAATTTTCGATCTTTTTGCCCGCCAGATTCGATCACACCGATCGCTCTGGTCGGCTTGAGCGCGGCTCAGGCCCACGACGCCTGCCACGATTTCTGGCCCCCGGCGCGCGGTGGGACAATCGCCCGGGGCGTCGCGGCCCACACCGCGGTTCCCAGAGCATCTGCCACTACGACTGAAGGAGCTTTTGTGCCCGGTCAGAACCTCACCCGCGAGGAGGCGGCGGCACGCGCCGCCGTCGTCTCCACCGACAGCTACGACGTCGTCCTGGATCTGTCCGGCGCCGCGGATCCCGCCAACGCCACCTTCCGCTCCACCACGACGGTCCGCTTCACCGCCACCCCGGGGGCCTCCACCTTCATCGACCTGATCGCCCCGGCCGTCCACGCAGTGACGCTCAACGGCACCGCCCTGGACCCGGAGCGGGTGTTCGCTGACTCCCGCATCGCGCTGGCGGACCTGCGCGCGGACAATGAGCTGACCGTGGTTGCCGACTGCGCCTACATGCACACCGGCGAGGGCCTGCACCGCTTCACCGACCCGGCCGACGGCGAGACCTACCTGTACACGCAGTTCGAGGTGCCCGACGCCCGTCGCATGTACACCGTGTTCGAGCAGCCCGACCTGAAGGCCACCTTCCGCTTCACCGTCACCGTGCCCGAGGGCTGGACGGTGTTGTCCAACTCCCCCACCCCCGCGCCCACGCCGGCCGCCGCAGGCACGCACACCTTCGCCTTTGAGCCCTGCGAGCGCATCAGCTCCTACATCACGGCGATCGTGGCCGGCCCCTATGTCGGGGCCACCGACGTCTACACGGCCGCCGATGGCCGCACCGTCCCCCTGGGCGTGTACTGCCGCAAGAGCCTGGCGGAGTTCATGGACGCCGAGGAGATCCTGTCGATCACCAAGAACGGCTTCGCCTACTACGAAGAGCTGTTCGGCACCCCGTACGCCTTCACCAAGTACGACCAGGCCTTCGTGCCCGAGTTCAACGCCGGGGCCATGGAGAACGCCGGCATCGTCACCCACCGCGACGACTACATCTTCCGTTCCCGGCCGGTGCAGGCACGCGTCGAGCGCCGCGCCGAGACCATCCTCCACGAGCTGGCACACATGTGGTTCGGGGACCTGGTCACCATGAAGTGGTGGGACGACCTGTGGCTGAACGAGTCCTTCGCCGAGTACTGCTCCACGCTCGCCGTTGCCGAGACCACCCGCTGGACCGACGCCTGGACCACCTTCCAGGTGCTTGAGAAGAACTGGGCCTACAACCAGGACCAGCTCTCCTCCACCCACCCGATCGCCGCGGACATCAACGACCTGCACGATGTGGAGGTCAACTTCGACGGCATCACCTACGCCAAGGGCGCCTCCGTGCTGTCCGCGCTGGTGGCCTATGTGGGACGCGAGTCCTTCTTCGCCGGCATCAAGAACTACCTGGCGGCCCACGCCTACGCCAACGCCACCCTGGCCGACCTGCTCGGTGAGCTGGAGCGGGTCTCCGGCCGCGACCTGTCCGCCTGGACCCGCGTGTGGCTGCAGGAGGCGGGTGTGACCACGCTGCGCCTGGAGCTGGACACGAACGCCGACGGCGTGATCACCTCCGCGGGGATCGTGCAGGAGATCCCGGCGGCCTCCCCGGCGTCGCTGCGCCCCCACCGGGTGGTGCTGGGCGCCTATGCGCTCGGCGCCCAGGCCCCGGCCACCCTTGAGCGCACCGGCCGCATTGAGCTCGATGTCGCCGGCGCGCGCACCGAGGTGCCCGAGCTGGTCGGCACCGTCCGCCCCGACGTCCTGCTGCTGAACGACGACGATCTCACCTACGCCAAGGTGCGTCTGGACGCCGCCTCGCTCGCCACCGGGCTGGCGCACGTGGACGCCTTCACCGCCTCACTGCCGCGTTCGGTGCTGGTGGCCAGCGCCTGGGACATGGTGCGCGACGGCGAGCTGCCGGCCGCGGACTTCCTGGCTGCTGCACTGCGCGCGCTGCGCACCGAGACGCACTCGAGCGTGGTGCAGGGGCTGCTGGCGCGGGTGGCGACCTGCCTGTCGGCCTATCTGCCCCCGGCCACACGTCGGGATGCGGCCGTATCGACTACCGACACGCTGCTGGACCTGGCGCGCGCGGCCGAGGCTGGCAGCGACACCCAGCTGCAGCTGGTGCGCGCCGTCGCCGCCCACGCCGTCACCACCCCCCAGCTCGACGTCGTCGCCGCCTGGCTGGACGGATCCGCCACCCTGCCGGGCCTGGTTGTGGATCAGGACCTGCGCTGGGAGCTGCGGGTGGGGCTGGTCGCCGCCGGCCGGTGTGGCGAGGCGGAGATCGCCGCGGAGGAGGCGCGCGACCGCACCACCACGGGCCGCGAGCGCGCCGCCCAAGCACGCGCCGCCGTCCCCACCGCGGAGGCAAAGGCCGCCGCCTGGCGCGAGCTGGTGGACAACGCCGGCCTGCCCAATGAAACGCAGGTGAAGATGCTCGCCGGCTTCAACATGGTGGAGCGCAACCCCGAGCTGCTGGCCCCCTACGTCTCCGAGTACGTCAAGGAGGCCGACGGCATCTGGAACTCGCGCACCTTCCACATGGCCGAGAACCTGCTGGAGCGCCTGTGGTCGTCCGCCACCGTGGGACTGCCCGACGTCGCCCCGGCCGCGGCGCTGGAGAGCTGGCTGGCCGCCCACGCGGATGCGCCCGCGGCCTTCCGCCGCATCGTCAGCGAGAACCTGGACGACACGCGCCGCGTGATGAGCGTGCAGGCCTGCGCCCGCCCCGCCGAGGGCTGATACTCACCGGCCCAATTGCGCGTGCCGCCGAGGGCGTGGAACCCGGAGACTCGGGTTCCACGCCCTCGGACCCTCTGCGGCTCTGGGGAGCGGATTGCCCGAAACACGTGGGCTGCGACGCGCACCGGTCAATGGGCCGCGGACTTACCGGAGCTCTTCGCCGCGGCGTCCTGGGCGGCCGCAAAGGCGTCGGCGTCGTCCGCCTCGCGGCCGGGGGTCTTGAATACCGGTGAGCACGGCGTGGACCGCGTACAGCGGGAAGGCGACATAGGCGAAGGCGTACTCCAGCAGCTTGGTGATGCCGGTGACAAAGGCGGTCAGGGCCACGGAGATCATCAGCGCACCGGTGGCCTTGCGCTTGGCGGGCAGGGCGCTGCGCCAAATCGCCAGGGCCGCAGCAACACCTCCCTCCGTGCCGGCCGTCATCAGCCAGCCGCCCAGTTGCTCGTTGATGAGCCAGTTGAAGGCGGGATACAGGGCCCCATGACCAGGGCGACGCCGATCGCCGCCACCGAGGTGATGATCGGGACGAAGCGGCGACCGCCGAAGAAGGCAAGCCAGTCGGGCAATTTGATGCGGTAGTACCGCTGCCACAGCCTCGCCGCCACGATGCCGATGACAATGCCGCCGAGCACGCCGTAGTTAATGGTGTTCTCCGCCGGCGTCTCGCCGCCCGCACCCCAGTAGGGTGCCAGTGCGCCGAACACGCCCTGGAGCACCAGGTAGCCGAACAGGCCCGCAATGGCGGTGGAGCCGTCCGACTTCCTCGCGAAGCCGATGGCCACGCCGACCGCGAAAATCAGGGCCAGATTGAGGCTCGTCCTTGAACGCGTTCGAACCGGCGCTTCCAGTGCAAGCCCTGCGCCGCTGATTGTCAAGGACGGGGCGGGTGACCCTGCCGCTACCATGGCCGGGAGCGCCGGTCACTTCCGGCCGACTGGGTGATGGCGCCATATGCATGCCGTCGACCGACCCGCACCGTCACGGCAGACATGCGGCGAACCAAGGAGGACACACATGTTTCAGGCATCGAGCGGCGTTGGCATCCCGACCGGATCGGACGGGGATGCGGCAGGCACCTTCGCCGCCGGCGCCGAGGACGCGGAGAGCGCCGTCGTCCGCTCGCCCCTGGCCGGGCGCGTGATCGCCGTCGGCGATGTTCCCGACCCGGTCTTCGCCACCGGCATGCTCGGCCCAGGAGCGGCGATCGACCCCGACCGCGCGGGCGGAGGCGAGGTCAGCGCGGTCGCCCCCGTCGCCGGGACGGTCGCCAAGATTCACCCCCACGCCTTCATCGTGACCGGCACTGCGGGACGCAGTGTCCTGGTGCACCTGGGGCTGGACACGGTTCAACTCGAAGGCGCCGGCTTCACGCTGCACGTCGCCGAGGGCGACGCCGTCGCCGTCGGCGACCCCGTGGTCACCTGGTGCCCGGCCGCCGTCGAGGCCGGTGGCCGCAACCCGATCGTGCCGGTCATCGCCCTCCAGGCCGAGGGCGCGCAGGTCACCACCGGTGCCGCGGGCGGACACGTGGAGGCCGGCGCGCCCCTGTTCACCTGGATCTGACCGGCAGCCACCCGCCCTCAGCGATTGAACTCGTTGCGCACGGCCCCCAGCAGGCTGGCCAGGCGCACGTTTTCCGGCAGGTCCTCCATCAGCACCACTTCACCCGACCCGTCCGCCAGCGGCATCTTCCAGTTCGGGTACTCCTTGTCGGTGC
This sequence comes from Actinomyces glycerinitolerans, assembly GCF_900098745.1. Lineage (GTDB taxonomy): Bacteria > Actinomycetota > Actinomycetes > Actinomycetales > Actinomycetaceae > Actinomyces > Actinomyces glycerinitolerans. The sequence continues at coordinate 244,901 of NZ_FQTT01000009.1, read as the reverse complement.
CGGGCTGGTTCTGGGCGCGGCGCTCGCCGACACCGTCTACCAGTGACACGCCGACCAGCGCCGAGGGGGTGCGCACCACATAGCGGTACAGCGCCTCCACGGTCTCACGCTCGGAGGGATTGTCCGCCAGCAGGTTGTGCTCGCGCAGGCGCGTCAGCATGCGCTCGCGCTCGATGCGGGCCTCGGTGCGCACCTGCTCGACGGGCTCGGTGAGCAGCCCGAGCCGCTCGCGCAGCGCCACGTGCTCGTCGGCCAGATAGCCGGCGGTGGGCGGCAGGTCGTGAGTGTTCACGGTGGACAGGGCCAGGTGCCGATAGGCGCCCGGCTCCAGCGGCCAGTCGTCCTCGTCCTTCTCGAACCAGAGCACGGAGGTACCCAGCACGCCGCGGCTGGCCAGGTACTCGCGGACCCACGGCTCCACGGTGCCCAGGTCCTCGCCAATGATGACGGCGCCGGCACGGTGCGCCTCCAACAGGACGACGCCGATCATCGCCTCGTGGTCATAGCGCACGTAAGCGCCCTGATCGGCGCGCAGGCCGTCGGGAATCCACCACAGGCGGAACAGGCCGATCACGTGGTCGATGCGCAGTGCCCCCGCGTGCCGCAGCACCGTGCCGACCATCTCCCGCAGCGGGGCATAGGCCGTCTCCGCCAACCGGTTGGGGTCCCACGGCGGCTGGGACCAGTTCTGGCCCAGCTGGTTGTACATGTCCGGCGGGGCGCCAACCCCGACGCCGGAGGCGAAGGCGTCCGGCTCGGCCCACACGTCCGCACCCTGCGGGTGCACGCCGACAGCAAGGTCGTCCATCAGCCCCAGGCTCATACCGGAGGCCTTGGCCTGGGCCTGGGCCCGCCCCAGCTGCTCATCGACGATCCACTGCAACCAGGCGTAGAAGTCGATGCGGTCCGCCAGCGTGCGGGCCTCGTTCGCAACGAAGGCGCTGGAGGCGTCCTTGAGGTTGTCGGGCCAGTCCGCGAAGCTGCCGTACTTCTCCATCAGCGCGCACCACAGGGCGAAGCGCTCCAGCCCCACGCCCTGGGCGTCGCGGAAGCGCTCGAAGTCGCGCTGACGGGAGCGGGAGCGGCCGGCGGCGAAGATGACCTCCAGGGCCTCACGCTTGGCCTTCCAGGCGGTGTCACGGTCGATGGCGTCGGCGCTGAGGTTGGCCTCGGCCACCTCCTCATGCGCCCACTGCACCAGGGAGCGGCGCGGCCCGGACAGGCGCGAGACCTCCAGGATGTTCTCGGGACGGATGTAGATGGGGTTGACGAAGCGGCGGGTGACCGGCAGATAGGGCGAGGGCGTCATCTCGCCGACGGGCTCGGCGGCGTGCATCGGGTTGATGAGCAGGAAGTCGGCGCCCTCGTCACCCAGGAAGCCGACCAGCTCGGTGAGATCATCGGCGTCGCCGATGCCCCAGGAGCCGTGGGAGCGTATGGAGTACAGCTGGGCCATGACGCCCCAGCCGCGGCCTCCCAAGGAGGAGGGCAGGTCGAGGTGGTCGGGGGTGACGGCCAGCGCGGCGCTCGCCGAGGAGCTGCCGCCGTCCGGACCGGCGTCGACGTCGGCGATGATCGTGTGCCAGCCCAGCGGCAGATCGTCGGGGATGACGAAGGAGGCCTGGCCAGTGAGCACGCCGTCGACCTCGCGGGGGGCGGTCCAGTCGTCGGCCTGCAGCAGCTGCAGGGTGTCGCCCTCCTCCAGCTTGATGTGCACCCGGACGTGAGCGCCGTCGGGCAGGTGTACGGGGATGGTCGACTGCGTGCCGACCCGCACCACCACGGTGGGGGGAAGGGTGCGCCGCCAGGGGGCGATGTCGACCTCACGCAGGGACTCCTCGACCTCCTGCGGGTCACTCGCCTTGACGCCCAGGGCGCCCAGGACGGCGACCAGCGTGGTGCGGGAAGGCGCGGCGAGGTTGCCGTGGTAGTCCCAGTACTCGGTGGAGACCCCGTGGGCCTCGGCAAGCTGCTTCAGGCGCTCGTCGGGGATGTCGGATGCGGCGTTGGAGTCGGTCATGGCGGTTGCCTCGTGCTCGGTCGCGCGTGCGCGCGAGGGCGTCCCCGGTTGCATGGGGCGCGGGAAGGTGATTTCAAGGGATGATCCGCCGGCTGCACCGATGCGACCGCGCGGTCGGCACGGCAGACGAGAACATCTCTTGCAGCAAGCGTTTCACACGATCCGTGCCAACGCCAGTCGCCCACGCCGACGACGGCGGGCCGGGCTCCTTCTCATCCCCACCCACCGCTGACGCTGGGCGGGTCCCGGCGGCCCAATGCGGCGGCCGAGCGGGTCGGCCGCCGGGAAGGAAGCGGCGGCCGACCGGCCGAATCAGTCGAGTTCGGCGATCTCCTGTGCGAGGGTGTCCGCGGTCGGGCCGACAACCACCTGCACCACGCGGCCGGAGCGGACCACGCCGAAGGCGCCGGTGGCGCGCAGGGCCTCCTCGTCGACCTTGTCCTGGTCGACTACCTCCACCCGCAGACGGGTGATGCAGGGCTCCAAGTCGGAAATGTTCTCGCGCCCACCCAGGCCGGCGACGATCTCAGCTGCAGTACTCATGCGTGCTCCTCGGGGTTCCTCGTGCTCGCCGTCACTTTATCGCAGTTCGGGGCGCTCAGGGGACGGGTCCGCGGGCCGCTTATCTGTCAATCGTCATTCATCCGATGGCAAAATCGTTCCCCAAGCGCCCAAGTCGGTGCACAATGAGCCGTGACACTCATCTCCATCGCCGTTGAGGAGAACCGCATGGCCCCGTCCGCCGCAAACCCCAACTCTCTAGCCGGTATTGGCGTGAGCCCCGGGCTCATCGCCGGCCCCGTCGCCCGCATGGCCCCCGGCATTTCCGAACCCGAGATCGCCACGTTGGATCCGAGCCGTGACACCGAGAAGGAGTGCGACCGCGTTGCCGCGGCCGCACAGACCGTGAAGAAGGGCCTCGAGCTGTCCGCCGCCGAGGCCAAGGGCGACGGCCGCACCCTGCTGGAGACCACCGCACAGATGGCCGCCGACCCGACCCTGACTTCCTCGGCGCAAGCCATGATCCGCGAGCGCCGCCTGGTGCCCGAGCGGGCCGTGTGGGAAGCGGCGGGGACGCTCGCCTCCATGTTGGAGTCGCTCGGCGGCTACATGGCCGAGCGCACGCGCGACGTTCAGGACGTGCGCGACCGCATCGTCGCAGTGCTGACCGACTCCCCCATGCCCGGCATTCCCCGCCTGCCCGAGCCCTTCGTGCTCGTAGCCGAGGACCTCGCCCCCGCCGACACGGCCCTGCTGGACCCGGAGAAGGTCGTCGCCTTCGTGACCTCCGAGGGCGGCCCGACCTCCCACACCGCGATCCTCGCCCGCGCCCTGGGCATCCCCGCTATCGTCGGCACCGGCTCCGCCGTCACCGACCAGCTGTCCGACGGTGACATCGTCCTGGTGGACGGTACCAAGGGCACCATCGTCGTCGACCCCAGCGAGGATCAGCTGCGGCGCGCCCGCGAGCTGGCCAGCCGCGTGCGCGTATTCAACGGGGACGGCGCCACCAAGGACGGCCACGAGGTGCAGCTGCTCGCCAACGTGGGCGACGGCGCCGCCGCCCGCTCGGCCGCAGAGGCCAACGCCATGGGCGTGGGCCTGTTCCGCACCGAGTTCTGCTTCCTGGACCAGCCCGAGGAGCCCAGCGTCGACGACCAGGTCGAGGCTTACAAGGCGGTCCTGGCGGCCTTCCCCGGCAAGAAGGTGGTGGTGCGCACGCTGGACGCCGGCGCCGACAAGCCACTGCCCTTCCTCACCGACGCCACCGAGGCCAACCCGGCCCTGGGCGTGCGCGCCTACCGCACCACCCGCCGCGACCCGGAGGTTCTTGACCATCAGCTGGAGGCCCTGGCCAAGGCCGAGGCCGAGACCAACGCCAAGGTTTGGGTGATGGCCCCCATGATCTCCACGGCGGAGGAGGCCAAGGCCTTCACCGAGAAGGCCCGCTCCTACGGCCTGCAGACGGCCGGCATGATGATCGAGGTGCCGTCGGCGGCGATCATGGCGGACAAGATGTTCGAGTACGCCGACTTCGCCTCCATCGGCACCAACGATCTGACCCAGTACGTGATGGCCGCCGACCGGCTGCTGTCCTCACTGGCGGACCTCTCCACCGCCTGGCAGCCGGCCGTGCTGCGCCTGATCAAGGAGGCCTGCGACGGCGCCGCCCCGCACGGGCGCCCGGTGGGCGTGTGCGGTGAGGCCGCCGCCGACCCGGCACTGGCGACGGTGCTGGTGGGCCTGGGCGTGGCCAGCCTGTCCATGACCGCCCGCGCCCTGCCCGACGTCGACGCCGTGCTGAAGTCGGTGGACCTGGCCGAGTGCCAGCGGCTTGCCGGTATCGCGACCAGCTCGGCGACCGCCGAGGAGGCCCGGCAGGCGGTGCGCGCCGAACTGCCCATCCTGGAGGAGCTCGGTCTTTGACGCATCCGTATCCCGTTCCCCCCGCCACCACCGAACCGCTCGGGTCCGTCACACGGATCCTCGCTCTTGAGGAGGTGGTCGGCGCGGGGGACGGGACGGAGGCGTTCACGGGTTCCTCGCTTCCCCAGATCTCCGGACGCATCTACGGCGGACAGGTAGTTGCACAGGGCCTATTGGCGGCCGCCGCCACGATGGTTGACGACGGCGACGGCCCCCGGCAGCCGCACTCGGTGCACGCCTTCTTCATGCGCGGCGGCAAGCCGGGCGAACCGCTGCGCTTCGAGGTGGAGCGGATGCATGATGGCCGCTCCTTCTCCCAGCGCCGCACCACCACGACCCAGGGCGGGGCGCCGATCCTGACGATGGTCTCCTCCTTCCAGGAGCAGCAGGAGGGCACCGAGGTGCAGCTAGAGGCGCCCGACGTGCCGCCGCCGGAGGAGCTGACCAGTGCGCTGGAGATCTTCCGCTCCATCGATCACCCGGTGGCCAAGTTCCTGGGACGCACCACCGCCTTCGACATCCGCCACGTGGAGGGCAACATCTACCTGCGCCCCGGCAAGCAGACGGAGGGCCGCCAGCACCTGTGGGTGCGCTCGCGCGGGGCGCTTCCACCGGACACCACCCAGACGGTGCATCGGGCACTGCTGACCTACATGTGCGACCAGGTCATGCTGGAGCCCGCGCTGCGCAGTCAGGGGTTGTCCTGGCGCAGCGAGGGCATGAGCCTGGCCACCCTGGACCACGCCCAGTGGTTCCACCGCGACGTCGACGCGGGGGATTGGCTGCTGTTCGTGCAGGACTCCCCCACTTCCCAGGGCGGGCGCTCCATGGCCCGGGCGGAGGTGTTCGACTCCGCCGGGCGCCTGGTCTCCACGATCGCGCAGGAGGGCATGATCCGCACTCCGACGGCTACTTCGCACGGGAGCGGCGACTGGGCGATTCGGGTGGCCGAGGGCGACGACGGCGGGCCGATTCCGGAGGCCGCGGATCCGCAGCCCTCGGCCTGACACCGTCTCGACGCAACACCGGTCCGGGCCGGCTCAATCTCGGCCTGGCACCGGTCCGGGCCGACGCCGGCCGGGGCCGACACCATCTTCGCCCGACACCGTCTCGGACCGCCGGCCGACGTCGCAGCAAGGGGCGTGCGCACGAACGACATCACACGAGATTGCTCGCAACATCGTTGCTAGCGACTTGGTGATAAACGCAACAGCTTATTACATGCGATGCCGCACAAACGCGCTTAGAGACGCACAGTTAAGGGTATGCTGCCGAATTGAGACCTAGCGCCGCGAACCTACGCGCTCCTGCCTGACACGTCGGTTGTCACCACGAGAAGGCGGGAGCGCGCAGTCGTCGCGACGGTCCTGGATACAAAACACTCTCCCGATAACGGCATGAGAAAGGAGTCCCATGCGCTCCCGCACCGCCTCTCACCTTCTGGCGGTACTTGCTCTCGGGGCATTGGCCCTGGTGATGATCGTCCCCGCTACTTTCATCAGCTCGGCAAGCGCCGCCGAAGACACGTGCACCACCACCACCGAGACCCCCGACGTCTCGCTTCTCAAAAACGATCAACCGGTGTCCGCCGAAAACACGGCGGTCGCCTGGGAAATGCTGAAGCTACAGTTCGACCTCACGCTCAATAACGGCCACTGCGCCGGTCAGACCTATGAGATCGGTACTCCCGCCGAGCTGCGGTTCGATTCCGGAACCACCTGGAACCTCAACACCGAGAGCGGCGAAACCGCCGCCACCATGACCTACCGGGCCGATGAGGACGGCACGAATGGCCGCCTGGTCATCACACTGACCGACTACGTCGAGTCTCACCAGGACGTGTCCCTGTCCGGCTGGGTCGACACCCGGCTGACCAGCGCGATCACTCCTTCCAGCACCGAGACCCTCACGTTCAACATCAATGGCGAGGTCACCACCGTCGAGGTGCCCGTCGGCGTGTGCGAGGGCAACTGCACCGAGATGCCCAGTTATCTCGCCAAGTTCGGCTCCGCCCCTGCACCTGACGCTGATGGCGTCAGTGCGGGCAGCGTGACCATCCAGACACCCACTGTCACCCCGGAGATGGCCGCCGGAGCCGACTCGGTGACGCTGAATTGGAGTGATGAGCTCACCTCACCCGACCAGACCTTCACCTGCAGCGCCACCGCCCACTCGTACACGGGACGCAACGAGTGGGGGGACCCCACCGGCGGCACCGCCGCGCAGGTGAACGTCACCAGCTGCACCGACAAGACCATCAGTGGAACGGTCGTAATTCCCGCGGGACAGTTCGCCCGAATCACCCTGCCCATGAACTTCCGCGGCGCCGGCCCGTGGACGGACACCGCCTCGCTGGTCTTCGGCAGCAACACCTTGGAGCGTGAGACCGAAGTGATCCTCCGCAACGGCGGCGGCTCCGCCAGCGGCAACGTGCCGGTCGTCCCGACTCCGAGCGAGTCTCCTGCTCCCTCCACGACCCCGAGCGAGTCGCCCACGCCGACCGAGTCCGCCACTCCTTCCGAGTCGCCCTCCGCGACCCCGAGCGAGTCGGAGAGCCCGGCTGCAACCGCCTCGGCGACCCCCAGCACAAGCCGCGTGGTCGTCACCACCTCCTCTACGCCGTCGCCGCACCGCTCACTGGCCCGCACCGGCGCCAACAGCCTGGTGCTCGTACTCGGCGCAGGCTCACTGCTGATCGCCGGCGCGGTCGCACTCCAGCGCGCCCGGGCTCGCGAGTGACGCCGATCGTCCGCCTGCCCAGCTGAGCTTCGGCCCGGCAGCGAAACGGGTGGGGCCCCGGATCTCAACGATCCGGGGCCCCACCCGTTTTATCGGGTTGTCGACGCCAACGCGTGCGGGGAGACGGAGACGGGCTCAGGCCGCCTTCCCCTTCCCGCGTTATTCCCTCGCGAGCGTCTACTACGAGCTTTTGCACCCTGGTGTGCAGCAAAACGCCGCACACCAGGGTGCAAAACGTCGTAACAGGGCACAAAGTGTCGCATCGGCTCAGTCGCGCGTGTTCGCCCCGCAACCAACGCGACTCCATCGCCTCGCAAGCTCGAGCAAGCTCGGCTTGACTCGGCTCAGTCGCGCGTGTTCGCCCCGCAACCAACGCGACTCCATCGCCTCGCAAGCTCGAGCAAGCTCGGCTTGACTCGGCTCAGTCGCGCGTGAGCTTCCTGTAGGTGACGCGGTGGGGGCGGGCGGCCTCGGCGCCCAGGCGCTGGACCTTGTTCTCCTCATAGGAGGCGAAGTTCCCCTCGAACCAGTACCAGGAGGCCGGGTTCTCCTCGGTGCCCTCCCAGGCCAGGATATGGGTGGCCACGCGGTCCAGGAACCAGCGGTCGTGGGTGATGACCACCGAGCAGCCCGCGAAGTTCAGCAACGCGTTCTCCAGCGAGGACAGCGTCTCGACGTCGAGGTCGTTGGTGGGCTCGTCCAGCAGGATCAGATTGCCGGCCTGCTTCAGCGTGAGCGCCAGGTTCAGACGGTTGCGCTCACCACCGGACAGCACCCCGGCCGGCTTCTGCTGGTCGGCGCCCTTGAAGCCGAAGGAGGCCACGTAGGCGCGCGAGGGCATCTCCACCTGGCCGACCTGGATGTAATCCAGCCCGTCGGAGACGACCTCCCACAGGGTCTTCTTCGGGTCGATTCCGGCGCGGTTCTGGTCCACGTAGGACAGCTTGACCGTCTTGCCGATCTTGAGCTCCCCGCCGTCGAGCGGCTCCAGGCCCACAATCGTCTTGAACAGGGTGGTCTTGCCGACCCCGTTCGGGCCCACGATGCCGACGATGCCGTTGCGCGGCAGCGTGAAGGACAGGTTGTCGATCAGCGTACGACCATCGAAACCCTTCTTGAGGTTGGTGGCCTCCAGAACCTGGTTACCCAGGCGCGGGCCCGGCGGAATCTGAATCTCCTCGAAGTCGAGCTTGCGGGTGCGCTCGGCCTCCGCGGCCATCTCCTCATAGCGGGCCAGACGCGCCTTGGACTTGGCCTGGCGACCGCGCGCGGAGGAGCGCACCCACTCCAGCTCGTCCTTCAGACGCTTGGCGAGCTTGGCGTCCTTCTTGCCCTGGATTTCCAGGCGCTTCTCCTTGGTCTCCAGGTAGGTGGAGTAGTTGCCCTCGTAGGGGTAGAGGTGCCCGCGGTCGACCTCGGCGATCCACTCGGCCACGTGGTCCAGGAAGTACCGGTCGTGGGTGACGGCGATGACGGCGCCCTTGTAGGTCTTCAGGTGCTGCTCGAGCCAGAGCACGGACTCGGCGTCGAGGTGGTTCGTGGGCTCGTCCAGCAGCAGCAGGTCGGGCGCCTCCAGCAGCAGCTTGCACAGGGCGACGCGGCGGCGCTCACCACCGGACAGGTTCTTCACCTCGGCGTCCGGCGGCGGGCAGCGCAGGGCGTCCATCGCCTGCTCCAGCTGCGAGTCGAGGTCCCAGGCATTGGCGGCGTCGAGCTCGTCCTGCAGGGTCCCCATCTCGGCCATGAGCGCGTCGAAGTCGGCGTCGGGGTCGGCCATGGCGGCGGAGATCTCGTTGAACCGGTCGAGCTTGCCCTTGAGCTCGGCCACGCCCTCCTCCACGTTGCCGAGCACGGTCTTGTCCTCGTTCAGCGGCGGCTCCTGCAGCAGGATGCCGACGCTGTAGCCCGGCGACAACCGGGCCTCGCCGTTGGAGGGCTGGTCGATGCCGGCCATGATCTTCAGGATCGAGGACTTGCCGGCACCGTTGGGGCCAACCATGCCGATCTTGGCTCCCGGGAGGAAAGCCATGGTGACATCATCCAGGATGACCTTGTCACCGTGCGCCTTGCGCGCCTTGATCATCTGGTAGATGAATTCAGCCACAGGTCTGATACGCCTTTCAAAAGGGGTTTCTCGGATTCGCTCGTGCCCCGACGACGACGCTCCCCGGCCGCGCCGGGGTGCGGATCGCGTCGTCGGCGCACACCATCACCCAGCCTACGGGAGCCGCGGGCCGACGACGACGGCGCGGGCCAGTGACGCCGTACACTCACCTCCGCCACGCCCACGACTGTCGGTAAGGAACCCGCGTGGGTGCCGACATACCGGGCGAACCGCCAATGAGCCGACCGCCCCGCAAGGAACCCGTGTGCGCACCGGACTTACGGGCTCTTCGCGTTTAAGGGTGTAGAGACGGGGGTTGGGGTGGTGTCTCGGGTGTGTGGCTGTTTGCGGTTCGACCGGCTAACCCGCGCCTGCTTGGACCGTCCGGCTGTACTCGGACTGTCTGGCTGCGCTTGGACGGCCCCAGACGCGCTCTCAGGCGGTCCAACCGCAGATTCGCGGTCCAACTGGAGGGACTCGGTCCAAGTAGGGGGCCGAGACAGGCGCGGCCGCCGGGACCGCCCGGCCTCACCGCGGCCTGTCCGCCCACGGCCCGCCGTCGGCGCTCGTTCCCGCGCGTGGCTGCCCAAAGTGTCCAGGATCGGCATAAACGACTCCGACGCTGCCGACGGCCGTGGGCAGAACGTTGGAATCATGCGGTTTCAGAAACGGCCCCAGCGGTCGTCGACGGCCTTAGTGCCGAATCTGGACATTCCGCCCCACGGCGCGGCACCCGGGCACACCCCACCCCCGCCAGCACCCAACCCAACCAAGCCCACAACACCCCACCCCCACTCCAACAAACCAAACAAGCCCGTTGACAGCGCTCCCGGCTCAGAGATTCTGTGGTTGATTGACGTCGTAGGTGTTCCGGGCATACGCGCGGGGCCGACCGGCGCGAGCCTTGTGAAGTAGCAGCACGATCACCCCTGCGACCAACCACAGACAGCCGACGACAATCCAGGTGACTGGCTCGTCAACGGGAACGCCGGTACTCACCGCCAAAAGATTCGACAGGTGAAATCCGCCGTGCGCGCCTACGGCCGCCCAGGTCGAGCCCGAGACCCAGCGTGCCGCCATCGCTGCCGCTCCAAAGCCGAAGGGCATGGCCAGGTAAATGACGCGCTCGCCCCACCCCTCCTGACCGCCCTGAGAGATCAAGTGCATGACGGTGAAGGCGAGTAGCGATACGGCCGCCGCCGTCCGGGTGGAGCCGAGTGAGCGGAACAACCAACCACGCCACACCAGTTCCTCAGGGATCCCCTGCAGGAAGAACCCCAGAGCGATCTGGATCAGGATCGCGGACCACCACGTGTCGCCCGGCATGGCGGGCTCCACTCGGGGGATGCCGAGCGCTTCGCCTACGGCTCCGGCCATCGGCATGATCGCGAAGGCGACGGCGATCATGCCCAGGCACCAGGCCAGTGCACGCGGACTCGGGCGCATTGCCAGATCTGAGAGACGCGCGTGGTCCAGGCGAGTGATCAGCAGCCTAGTGCACTGGTAGGCGCACGCCGTCGCCAAGGACATGATCACGAGCACCGCCAGACAAACCACCAGCAACCCTGCGCTGCTCCGGCCGAAGACTTTTCCGTCCAGCAGTGCCTGCACTCCCGGTATGGCCATGATTAGCGTTGGTACCGTGGCACTCAGCACCATGACCACGATGGCGATCGCCACCCGTGCCGCGGCGCCGCCCGGGCCCGGTCGGCTCGTTCGCGCCTCCAACTTCGGTTCCGTATTGGCTTCCGTCCCGGTGATCTCGCGTAGGCTCATATAGGTCACGCTAAGTGGCGCAAGTCACCGACTCCAGGGGCTGCGACGATAACCAGGGACGACACGCCGCGGATTCAGGGACCCGTCAGGGACCTCCCCGAGAGCCCCTATCCATTCCGGATCCGCGCGGGGCTCCGGCTATGGTTCAAGGACATGAGCCGAATGGTCAGGCCAAGTATGGCCAAGGCGGGCGACAAGATCGCGGCACTGTCGCCGTCGCCGGCGGTGCCCGTCCGGCCGCCGCCGCAAGTGCCGCCGGCGTATGTGCCGCCGCCTTCCAAGTCTCCGATGACGGTTGACGGTTTACGACCTTGGGGTGCGTTTCGCGACCTCCCCGGGGTCGTGAAACGCACCCCAAGGTCGTGATTCGACATCAGACCGCTCAAAGCCCTACGACGCATCGACAAGCGGGATCAGCGCCGACTCCAGGGGGCGATCGCTCTGCTTGCCACCAACCCGTGCCGTCCCGGATGCCGTCCTCTCAAAGGCCGCCCCGCCTGGCGCGTACGCGTGGGCGATTTGGGCAGATACAGCATCATCTACACGATCGACGACGGCCGACTCGTCGTCGTTGTGGTCACGCTCGGACACCGCCGCGACGTTTACCGCTGACCGGGCTGAAGACGCCCGCAGGCGCCATGCCACCGGCACAACCTATAAGCTCATTGAGGCGACCGGTGTCCACTACGCGCACGCCGGTTTTGGAAGAGAGGGATGGTTAAGTGTCCTTGCCTGACGACACATCCGCCTGGGCGGTGCTTGTCGGCGTCACCACCTCCGGGTCGCACGCGTCGGCGCACTGGTTTCAAGGCTTTCTGAAGTCCTGCCGGGAGCGGAAGCTGCGCATCTGCGGCGTGGATTTCCATGAGCCCCTACAACACCAGAACCCACCCATCCCGATCGACTGCCTGGTCACGGTGCCCGGCCCCTACGCGAGCGGACTCGACGCGGAGCAGACCACTGCGGCGGTGCAGGATATTCGAGCGCGCTGCCCGGGCGAAGTGGTGCTGTCCGCCGCGCTCCGAGAGAACTATCAGCTGCAAAACAGTCAGCTTGCCCGCGCGCTGGGGACCATGGCCAACGACGAGGCCTGCATCAGGCTGATCCAGGACAAGCCTGCCTGCCGCGAGGCTCTGCGTCAGGCCGGTGTGCGTCAGCCGCAGAGTCTGCGGATCATAGGGGCCGCGGCGGACGGAACACCGCTGTTCGGCAATGCGGCCGGAGAGGGAGTGAAGACACCGCCTCCAGCCCCCGGCGGCTGGATCGTCAAGCCGGCTACCGGGATGGGCAGCGTAGGGGTCCACCACATCGCTTCGCTGGACGAGTTGCCCGATCTTGGTCCCGATGTCGTCGCAGGAGGTTACTGTCTGGAGGAGTTCGTGACAGGTACGGAGTTCTCTGTCGAGGGCCTCACCGTTGACGGGCAGGTCCGCGTCTACACGACGACCGCCAAGACGACCAACGAGAGCTTTGTCGAGACTGGCCATCTTCAGCCGGCCGGGCCCGACAGGATCCCGCCGTCATGTCACCTGCGGGAGCAGCTCCAGACGTGCATCGATGCGCTGGGGATTCGGTGCGGGCACCTGCACGTCGAGTTCTGGGTGACACCTGAGAATGAAATCGTATGGGGTGAGTTCCACGTCCGGCAGGGCGGAGACTTCATCGCCCCCGACCTGGTGTCTGCGGTGTGCCCGGGATTGGACTTTTACGGCGAGTTGGTCGACTCCCTGCGCGGAGAGCCGCTGCCGCCGACCCCGGAGATCAGTCGCCACGCAGGCGTGCGCTTCGTCGAGACCGCCGCCGGAACCGTCGTCGGCACCAGCCTCAGTAGAGAACTCCCGGCCGGGACCGACGTCTTTTGGGAATGCCGCCCCGGAGACACGGTCCACGCCGTCAATGAGTTTCGCGCGCGTCCCGCCGCAGTCTTGGCGTGCGCCGATGACGAGCCTGCGGTCGAGGCCAGGCTGGCCGACGCGATTGACGCCTGCGATATCCGGGTCGCCTCATCCAAGCGAGGCGGAGCGTGACGTGCCGGGCGACAGCTGCACGGCCGGGGCATTCCCGACGCTGACGAGTTGGCGAGTGTGATACCGATCGACCGGCAGGCCGGTCTAGGCGAAGTACGGCCGGCTCACGCAGGCGATTGCGTCGCCAGCCAATTGCGGCTCAGTCGGCGGCCTGCTCCTGCTGCTTGCGCCAGCGGATGCCGGCGTCGATGAAGCCGTCGATGTCGCCGTCGAACACGGAGTCGGGGTTGCCGACCTCGTAGCCGGTGCGCAGGTCCTTGACCATCTGGTAGGGGTTGAGCACGTAGGAGCGCATCTGGTCGCCCCAGGAGGCCTTGACGTCGCCGGCAAGCTCCTTCTTCTTGGCGTCCTCCTCCTGCTGCTTGAGCAGCAGCAGGCGCGACTGGAGCACGCGCATGGCGGCGGCGCGGTTCTGGATTTGGGACTTCTCATCCTGCATGGACACCACCAGCCCGGTGGGCAGGTGCGTGATGCGCACGGCCGAGTCGGTGGTGTTCACGGACTGGCCGCCGGGCCCGGAGGAGCGGAACACGTCGATGCGGATATCCGTCTCGGGGATGTCGATGTGGTCGGTGGACTCGATCAGTGGGATGACTTCGACGGCGGCGAAGGAGGTCTGACGGCGCCCCTGGTTGTCGAAGGGGCTGATGCGCACCAGGCGGTGGGTGCCGCCCTCCACGCTGAGCGTGCCGTAGGCGTAGGGGGCGTGCACCTCGAAGGTGACGGACTTCAGCCCCGCCTCCTCGGCGTAGGAGGTGTTGAGGATCTTGATCGGGTATTCGTGACGCTCCGCCCAGCGGGTGTACATGCGCAGCAGCATTTCCGCGAAGTCGGCGGCGTCAACGCCGCCCGCCCCGGAGCGGATGGTTACCACGGCGTCGCGCTGGTCGTACTCGCCGGACAGCAGGGTGCGGATCTCCAGGTCGGACAGGTCCTTGCGCACGCCGACCAGGTCGCGCTCGGCCTCGGCGAGCAGCTCCGCCGCATCATCGCCGGACTCCTCCCCCGCCATCTCGACCATGGTCTCCAGGTCGTCGATGCGCCCGCCCAGTGCTTCCACCCGCTTGAGGTCGGCCTGTGCGTGCGCCAGAGCGGACGTGACGGCCTGGGCGGCGTCGGCGTCGTCCCACAGGTTGGGGGCGGCGGCCTGCTCGGACAGCTCGGCGATGCGTCCGCGCAGCGCCTCCGGGTCCGTCACGGCGACGACGGAGGCGTAGGTGTGTCGGAGCTGCTCAATCTCGGCGGGAAAGTCTGTGGCCACGGGCCCGAGTCTAGAACAGACCCGGGGCCGGCCCCGACAGACGGGATAGCAACGGCGACCGCAACGCCATCCTGAGCCGCTGCCCGTCCAGCAGGACCGCCGTCACCGGCCGCCCTCCGCAACCTACCCAACGGAGCCGCACTCGCAAGACCGGTTCCGGTTAGGGTGGATACGTGCATGTCGTTCCCTACATCCTCGCGCTGACGCTTGAGGAACACGGCGGGTTGTGCGCGTCCGTCATTCCCTCCGACAACTCCCCGGCATCGTGACTCCTCTCGCCGACACCGCTCGCGGCAGCTCCTCCGACGGCGATGTCCCCGCCGCGGACGCTCCGGTCACCACCGCGACTCCTACAGGGTTCCCGGCACCGACCGCCCTGGACTGGCGTCGGCACTGCCGTCTGATCGGCCCCACCCGCTACCGGATTCCGCTCAGCGACGCGGTGCTCACGATTCTGTTGGCGGTCGTGGTGCTGGCCGACTTCACACTGGTGTACACCTGGGGCCCGCACCCGGCCTATGTGGCGAACATGCTCGTAGCCCTGACGGTGACCGCGGCTCAGCCCTTCCGCCACCGCTCCCCCACGGTTTCGGGCGTGGTCGTCTACCTGGCGATGGTGGCCTACGTGGCGCTGCTGCGCGTCACCCCGGTCAACCTCGGCCTCTCCCCGATCATCGTGGCGGTGCCGACGGCGTTGCATGCACTCACCCGCTGGGCCGCGGACCGGCGCTGGGGCGTGGCGGGGCTGCTGGCCGCACTGGTCGGGGCGGTGATCAACCCGCAGACGGTGTACGCGGTCAACCCCCATACCGCCGACATGTTCAACTATCCGCCCTTCGGGTTCGCCCTGGCCTGCGTGCTCGTAGTGACCGTCACCTACCTGTGGGCGCTCAGTCGACGTGCCGGCGCGGAGTCCATGGACCGTACCGTCGCCGCAGCATCCCGGCTGGCCGCCGCCCAAGCGGTGTCTGCGGAGCGCCTGGCCGTTGCGCGGGAGCTGCACGATCTGGTCGGCCACGGCCTGACCGTGGTCAAGGTGCAGGCGGATACCGGGCTCGCCCTGGGTACCCCCGAGGCCGCCCGCGATTCCCTTACGGCGGTGCGCGATGCCTCCGCGGCCGCGCTCGCCTCCACCCGCGAACTGGTGGCCCTGTTGCGCAGCTCAACGACTCAGGGGCCGCCGGCCCCGGTGGCGGACCTGACCGCGCTGCCGGAACTGGTGGCACAGGCGCGCGCCACCGGCGTGGAGGTCGAAGCCGCGCTGCCCACTGCGGCCGAACTCGCCGCCTGGAACGACTCCTGGACGGCGTTGCAGCGGCTGACATTGATTCGGGTGGTCACCGAGGGCCTGACCAATGCGGCCAGGCACGGCGACGGCACCGCCCGGATCACCATTGCCCGGCACGACGACAGCTGCCGGGTGCGTATAACCAACCCGTTGCCCGGCGGCGTATCCACTTTGGCCGCGGACGGGGATAACGGCCACGAACACGGATATGGACTGACCGGTATGGCCGAGCGGCTGCGTCTGGTCGAGGGCCGGTTGGAGGCCGGCCCGAGCGACGACGCCGGGGCGTACTTCCTGCTCGACGCCGTCTTCCCGGCTGACTTCAGCCACGACCCCGAGGAGCATCGATGAACCAGGACCGGCTGCGTATCGCCGTCGTCGACGATCAGCAACTCCTGGTCGCGGCCTTCCGTTCCCTGCTGGACGCCCAGGCGGACATGACCGTAGTGGCCACCGCTCATGACGGCCGGGCGGCGCTGGAGTCGCTGCGCCGCGCCAGGGGCCGTGGCGAGCCGGCAGACGTGGTGCTGATGGACATCCGCATGCCGGGACTGGACGGCATCGCCGCCACGCGGCGGCTGCTATCCGATACCGCCCTGAGCGGCCGCGACGGCGACAGCCCCACACGGGTACTCATGCTCACCACGTTCCAGGAGGAGGAGCTGGTGCTGGGAGCGCTGCGGGCCGGGGCCGTCGGCTTCCTGCTGAAGGACTCCGGCCCGACCGACCTACTGGCGGCCGTTCACGCCGTCGCCGCCGGACAGGCCTGGCTGGACCCGGTGATCACCCCCTACGTACTGCGCGCGCTGGAGGGAGAACCCGAGCAGGCCGCAGCCGGTCCGGCTGCGGCAGCGGTCGATTCGGCTGCCACGCCCGTCTCTTCCCCGGTCGACGCGGAGCCCGCCGAACGTCCCAGGACCGAGGTCGGGCTCCTGCCCGGCGAGACGCTGACCGGCCGCGAGCGCGACGTGCTCGAGCTGGTCTGCCGGGGAATGACCAACCCGGAGATTGCCGCGCGCCTATACATCGCCGAGTCGACCGTGAAGACCCATGTCAAGGCGCTGCTCGGACACACCGGCTGCCGCAACCGGGTGGAGCTGGTGATCCACGCGCTCAGGTCCGGGATGGTCGACCCAGGCCTGTAGACGGCAACCTCTCTCCCCCTTTCGGAGGAGGCCTTTACGCGGCCGGTGGCTGTGCTCGTGTCCCTTGTGGGGATCCGCCGGCAGGCGCCCGAGCGGATTCTGGCCTCATGGCTACAGCACCATTGTCACCGCCCACGTCATCTCCCGCTTCCACCGCCGACTCGTCCCGGCCGGCCGCGGACCTCACCGCCCCGCCCGGGCTGGCACTGCGTAATGTGGAGGTGAGCTACGGCAGGCAGAAAGTACTGATGGGACTCAACCTGACCGCGCGCCCGGGGCGGGTCTACGGTTTGTTGGGGCTCAACGGCGCCGGCAAGTCCACCACCTTCAACACCGCGCTGGGGCTGTTGCGACCCGACGCCGGCTCGATCGAGGTGCTGGGCAGGCCCTTGACCCGCGAGAGTCTCAGCCACGTGGGGGCGAGCATAAACGGCCCGGCGTTCTACCCGCAGTTGTCCGCCCGCCGCAACCTGCACATCCACTGTCTGCTGACCGGCACCACCGTCGAGGTGATCGACCCGCTGCTGGAACAGGTCGGCCTGGGGCGGGCCGGTCGCAAACGGGCCGGG
This sequence comes from Actinomyces glycerinitolerans, assembly GCF_900098745.1. Taxonomy (GTDB): domain Bacteria; phylum Actinomycetota; class Actinomycetes; order Actinomycetales; family Actinomycetaceae; genus Actinomyces; species Actinomyces glycerinitolerans. The sequence continues at coordinate 227,545 of NZ_FQTT01000009.1, read as the reverse complement.
AGCTTCTCCACCGGCATGAAAGTGCGCCTCGCCCTGGCGATGGCGCTGCTGGGCGACCCGGAGGTGCTGGTGCTGGACGAGCCGCAGAGCGGCCTGGACCCGCAGGGCATCATCTGGCTGCGCGACCTGCTGCGTGAACTGGCCGCGGGTGGACGCACCGTCATCGTGTCCAGCCATGTGCTCGGGGAGATGGCGCGCACTTGCGACGACGTCGGGGTGCTCGCGGGTGGGCGCATGGTCTATGAGGGGCCGCTGACCGAGTTCGCGGTGGCCGGCCAGGACCTGGAGGACGTCTTCCTCGCCGCCGTCACCGGGGCCGCGGACCGCCGTGGGCAGGAGGTGCGGCGATGAGCACTGCAACCTCAGTTCCCATCACCACCCGAGCGGATTCCCTGCCGGGTGCCCGTCCGCGACGCCTGCCGGGGCTCGGAGCCGTGCTGCGCGCCGAGCTGGGGCGCAGCCGCCGCACCGCTACCTGGGGCATTCCGGTGGCGGTTGTGGTCTTCTCCCTGCATGCCCTGCTGGTGGCGCATGCCGCCCTTACCGCCGACGGCTGGAACGACGGCGTGTTGCCGTGGCTGAACCCCTACCCCGCCGCCTTCGCCCTGCCCATGGGGGCGTTGACCGGTGTCATGGCCGCCTGGCGCGAACGGCGCCACCGGGCGGGAGGGACCGCCTGGCGGGGCGTATCTCCGGCGCTTTCGGCGACGGCGAGGGTGTCCGTGCTCGCCGTCTCCGCACTGGTATCTCAGGCGCTCCTCCTGGCCCCGATCGTCATCGACGCACTCATTCGCGGCGCCGGCTGGGGGCCGTGGTCCCAGTACCTGTTGTTCGCCTTGGTGATGTGGGTATCGGTCACTGGTGCGAGCGTGTGGGGGCTGGCCCTGGGCCAGTGGCTTGGCGGCATCGCCGTCGGCCTGGCCCCGGCGCTGGCACTGGTGTGGTCGGCCGCGGGCGCGTTGCAGGCGGAGACACCGACCTGGTGGGCGCGGCCGTGGACCTGGGCGATGCGCCCGACCCTGCCGCTGTTGGAGGTGCATGCCAACGGCATCTCCCTGGAGGCGGGCTCACCGGTGTGGAACTATCCGGTGGCGCCGGGCGCGCTGGGCAGCGCCGGGTTGTGCCTGCTCGGCGTCGGCGCCGTACTACTGGGGGCTCGGCGGGCTAGTGCGCTCACGGGCGCGCGCCGGGCGGCGGGGGCTCTCGCCGTTCAGCGCCTTTTCACTCTTCGCCCACGTTTCTGGGCGCGGACACAAGCCGCCGAACCCGCCTCGACCGGTCCGCTGGACACGATGCCCACGCCGGTCTCTGCACCGGACGCCTCGATCTCTGCGCCGTCCGGGCCCGTCGGGCCGGCGCTCACCCAGGGCCATGCTGTTCCCGCCGGGAGGACGGTCGTAGCCGGCCGAATTGCGCACGCACCACAACACAGCCTGTCCCCTGCGGTTCTGGCCGGACTGACATCGCCGGGCTCGCGCAGTGCCTTCCGCGCGGTGGCCCTCGGCCTGCCCTGGCGGCTGTGGCTGATGCTGACGGCCGTGCTGCTGGGGCTCCTGGGACTGACGCAGGCGGTCTACTCCGCCGCGTACGCGCTGCCGCTGTTCACCCTGGCGGGCGCGCCGATTGCCGCCTGGGTGGCGGGGGCGACGGCGTGGCGGGCGCAGGCCGACGCCTGGCGGGGCCTGGTGCTGCGGGCCCGACCGGCTGCTCTGACGGCGTCGACGCTGACCTGGGCGATGGCGCTACTGGCCGCGGCGCTGATTCCGGCGTGGGCCATCGCCCGCCTGGGGGCGCCGCTGTTCCCTACCGACTCCGAACTGGGCGGACTGGGCGCCCCCGTGTACACGTTCATGGTGATGCCGTTCGTAGTCTTCATGCTGGCGGCGCTCGCGCATGCGGTGGCGGAGGTGGCCGGTACGGCGGTGACGGTCGGCGTGGGCGTGGGCCTGTTCCTGATGGGCCTGATCATCGACGGCAACGAGGTGCTGGTGGCGACGCCGCTTTGGCAGCTGGCGCCATGGGGCTGGATTCAGGCGGCGGGCACCTACCCGGGGCGCTGGGCCGCGATCGCGGCGGCAAGCCTGGCGATCGGCGTGGCTGCCTTCGCCGTCAGCGCCGCTCGCGGCCGCGCCGTCGCCACCCGGCAGACCGAATAGCTCGACGGCTCCCGCCGAGGCCGGCGCCGCCACGGCTTCACCCGCGCGGGCGCGTCAGCCCAGGGCACGTGGCTGGTAGCGGGGCCAGTTGGAGGTGTCCACGGTGTAGCCCTAGGCGGCGGCGTGCACAAACCGGTCTGCCGACAGGCCATAGAACCCGCATAGGCAGTACTTCTGCGATGATTGACCTGCCTCCACGGCGCGTCCCCGGAACGACTCAGCACAGCTCAGCCGGGGAGCGCACCGTAAGGAGGTGAGACTGGGCATGTCATCCAAGAAGCGGAAGCACCGCCGCAAGGCGCAGAAGCGGAAGGGGATGACGGGTGAGCAAAGGGCCCAGATTTGGCGGACCGTAGTCCAAACAACTCCGCCATTGATCTGGGCCCTGACAGCTCTTCTCAGTGTCTTAAGGCACTGAGCGACGCCCGGTTTCCCGGGGAGTCGGGCGGTTGCCGCCGCTCGGATCCCTGTCATGATCCCACACCCAGCCTGGCTCAGTCCAGGGCGCGCGGCTGGTAGCGGGGCCAGTTGGAGGTGTCCACGGTGTAGCCCCACGCGGCGGCGTGCGCGAACCAGTCGGCCGGCAGCCAGGTGCGGCCCACCAGCTGAGGGTGCCCGGGCATGTACCGGGTCGCCCACATGACCAGCACCAGCTCCGCCCACTGGCCGCGCAGCTTCCACCGCGCCGAGCCGGAGGCATTGGCCGCCGCCATCACCACCTCACCCACGCCGGTCAGCTGCACCTCCTGCACGTCGGCGAAGGCGATCGGCATGACGCCCTCACCCGTACCCAGGTAGATGCCGTGAGTGGACACCGTCAGCCGGGCGTAGGCCAGGTGCCGCCACTTCTCCACGGCGTCGGCCTCGGCGGCCCGCTTGCGCCGGGAATTCAGGTAGGCCTGCCCGCCGAAGAAGGCGGCGGTCAGCGCCAACCCCACCGGCCCGCCGGCCAGGAAGAAGCCCCGGGAGGGGTTGTAGGTAGCGTCGCCACGCCGCCACACCAGCATCTCCGCATCGCAGGTGGCCAGCATGACCTCCTCACCGGAGAAGGCGGCGCGAATGGGGTCGACCATCGGGGAGACGGGGTTGGGGCGGCGTCCCGCCCGCAGTGCGGTGAGCACGCCGGCGGTGTTCCACCACACGAAGTCCTGCCCGGTCCAGGGCCGCTGCGGGGCCGGACGTGACGGGGCGGCGGGAACGAGGTCGGCGGCCCGGGCGGGCACCAACTCGCCCGCGCCCGACCCATGGGCGGCCGCACGCGAGGAGTGATCGTCTTCGGGTCGGAACGACCCCGGTGGCATAGGGGTGCCGGTCATGCGTCCCGCGTGACGCGCTCGGCGTCGTCGGCGTTGGGCGTCTCGGCCTCGCCGGACCCGATGTTCTCGGCGGCGGCGGAGGTTCCCGGCACCATGTCCTCGGCGCGGCGCAGCAGGTCGCCGGCGGGCTCCCAGTAGGACAGCCCCACCAGGGTGCGCCCGTCGAAGGTGAGCGACGTCAGTGAGGCGAGCGCGCACTGGCGCCGCCGCGGGTCGTGGGCCAGCGGTCGCCCCTCCAGGTACAGGCGCAGCGCCCAAACGGGCAGTTGATGGGACACCAGCAGGGCCTCACGCCCCTCGACCTGCGGGATCGCCGCGCGGACGGCATCGCTCATGCGGGCCACCAGCTGCGTGTACGGCTCCCCCCAACTGGGGCGCAGCGGGTTTACGTAGTAGCGCCAGTTCTCGGGGCGCGCCAGAATCTTCCGGTCCCGGTTCACGGGCACGCCCTCGAAGTGGTTGTCGGCCTCGATCAGACGCGGGTCGCTGGTTGGGGTCAGGCCGAAGGCGGCCGCGGTGGGGGCGCCGGATTCGCGCGCCCGCTCCAGCGGGGAGGTGATCACGGCGGCGATGTCGTGACCGGAGGCGGATAGGACGTCGGCTACCTGGTCGGCCATCTGCCGGCCGAGCTCGGAGAGGTGGTATCCCGGCAGGCGCCCGTAGAGCACGCCCTCGGGGTTGTGGACCTCGCCGTGCCGCATGAGGTGAATGGTGGTACGCGCCATGTCGCGATTCTTGCACGCCCCGATCGACGCTGGCGACGTCGGCCCGGCACACTCCGCCGACGGGCCCGCCACCGCGGCCTGCGCGCCCCGACGACGCCACCACCCAGTGCGCACCGTGCACCACCGCCCGCCGTCCCGTATGGTGCATCCATGACGACTCGCAGCGCATGGGGTCTCGGCCTGGCGACCGTGACCGACGACGGCAACACCCTGGATGTCTGGTATCCGCGGCCGGTCCTGGGCGAGGCGCCCGACGACGGCGACGCCGACCTGCTGGCCACGCTCAGTTCCATGGAGCGCCGCGACCCGGCCCGCGGCGTGCACACCACGGTGGTGCGCACCTCCGCCGACCTGGACGACGCCCCGCAGACGGTGGCCGGCGCCTACCTGCGCCTGCACATGCTCTCGCACCGGCTGGTGCGCCCGAACACGATCAATCTTGACGGCCTCTTCTCCCGCCTGCCCAACGTGGTGTGGACGTCGGCCGGCCCCTGCGCGGTGGAGAACTTCGAAGCCACGCGCATCCGCCTGCAAGCCTCCCTGGGGCGGCCCGCGCAGGTGCTGTCCGTGGACAAGTTCCCACGCATGACCGACTACGTGCTGCCCTCCGGGGTACGCATCGGTGACGCCGCGAACGTGCGTCTGGGCGCCTACCTGTCCGAAGGCACCACCGTGATGCACGGCGGCTTCGTCAACTACAACGCGGGCACGCTCGGACGCTCCATGGTGGAGGGCAACGTCGCCCAGGGCGTGGTCGTCGGCGACGGCTCCGACATCGGTGGCGGCGCCTCCACCATGGGCCTGCCCTCGGGCGGGGACGGACGCCGGGTGGCGCTGGGCGAGCGCTGCCTGTTGGGCGCCAACTCGGGCCTGGGGATTCCGCTCGGCAATGACTGCGTGGTTGAAGCCGGCCTGTTCGTCACCGCGGGCACCCGCGTGTCACTGATGCCGCAGGGCGGGGTGGTGCCCGGCTCGCACGGGCTGTTCAAGGAGCCGCGCGTGGTGGCGGCCAGTGCGCTGGCGGGCGCGTCGAATGTGCTGTTCCGCCGCAACTCCCAGTCCGGGGCGGTGGAGGCTCTGTCCCGCGGCGGCAAGGGCATCGAATTCGATCCGCAGACCGCCTCCCGGTAGGGACTCGCAGGCCTCGCCGTGAACCGGGGCCGGGCACCGCGGCGTTCACGCCCGTACCCCCTAAACGACCATTCTGCGATACGTCGCCGGTCGCCATACAAGACATACGCCCACCGGCGCCCAGCATTTTGTGACACGCGTTACGATAAGCGTGTACCTGAACACCCATGGGTGACGCCCGCAGGACATCGTCGTCGAGGGGAGCTCTGATGCCCGCACAAACCCGCTCCCACACCCCGGACGCCGGCACCGCTGCACCGGCTGGCGCATCACAGGCGCCCCCGCGCGGCGATCTGCCCACACCGCGTCCGCAACACCGGCACCGCGTGTCCTACACCGCGCTGAAGACGACCATGGCGATCACCGGCACCATCATGGCGCTGTTCGTGCTCGTCCACATGATCGGCAACCTCAAGGCCTTCCAGGGCGCCGAGTCCTACAACAACTACGCCGCCTGGCTGCGGGAGATCGGCTACCCGCTCGTCCCCCACGAGGGCGTGCTGTGGATTCTGCGGCTGGTGTTGGGCACCTGCCTGATCCTGCACGTGACGGGAGGCATCACCCTTTGGTGGCGGGGCCGGAAGGCCCGCGGCTCCTTCCGCAGGCAGAACATGCGCCCGCGCACGCTCGGAGCCCGCAGCATGATCATCACCGGCGGCCTGATGCTGGTGTTTATCGCGGTGCACCTGCTCGACCTGACCATCGGCCGCCTGGTGGCCTCCGGCGGCTTCACGGCCGCCACCCACTCCGACGGGCAAATGACCGCCTATGCGTACGAGAACCTGATCGCCAGCCTGTCGCGCCCGCCCATGGCGATCTTCTACAGCCTGATCATGCTGCTCATCGGCGTGCACCTGGCGCAGGGACTGTGGTCGGTCGTCAACGATCTTGGCGGCACCGGCACCCGGCTGCGCCGCGTCTGCCTGGTAATCGCCATCGCCGTCGCCCTGGCCATCGCCATCTGCAACGGCATGCTGCCCCTGCTGGTGCTGAGCGGAGTGATCGCATGAGCCCTGTACCACCCCCGGTCGACAACCTCTACGACGTCGGCCCCGATCTGGACCCGCACCTGCCCGACTGCCCGCCCGAGCAGGCCTGGACGCGCCGGCGCGACGAGTACCGGCTGGTCAACCCCGCCAACCGACGGCGCCTGACCGTGATCGTCGTCGGCACGGGCCTGGCCGGCAGCGGGGCCGCCGCCACCCTGGGCCGCCTGGGCTACCGGGTGGAGTGCTTCAGCCTGCACGACCTGCCCCGGCGGGCCCACTCCGTGGCCGCGCAGGGCGGGATCAACGCCGCCCGCGCCCGCAAGGTCGACGGCGACTCCCTGAACCGGTTCGTGAAGGACTCCGTCAAGGGCGGCGACTACCGCGGCCGCGAGGCCGACGTGGTGCGCCTGGGGATGGAGTCGGTGCGGGTCATCGACCACATGTACGCCATCGGCGCCCCCTTCGCCCGCGAGTACGGCGGCCAGCTGGCCACCCGCTCCTTCGGCGGCGTGCAGGTGTCCCGCACCTACTACACGCGCGGGCAGACCGGCCAGCAGTTGGAGGTCGCCTGCGCCCAGGCGCTCCAGGAGCAGATCGCCGCCGGAAGCGTGCACATGCACGCCCGCACCGAGATGCTGGATCTGATCGTCGCCGACGGCCGCGCCCAGGGAATCGTCACCCGCGACCTGCTCACCGGCCAGATCCGGGCCTGGACGGCGCACGCCGTCGTGCTGGCAACCGGCGGCTACGGCTCCGTCTTCCACTACTCCACTCTGGCGATGGCCTCCAACGCCTCGGCCACCTGGCGGGCCCACCGCCGCGGCGCGGCCTTCGCCTCCGCCTGCATGGTGCAGTTCCACCCCACCGCCTTGCCGGTCAGTTCGCACTGGCAGTCCAAGACCACGCTGATGAGCGAGTCCCTGCGCAACGACGGGCGGATCTGGGTGCCCAAGCGGCCCGGGGACGACCGACCCCCGAACGACATCCCCGAGGACGAGCGCGATTACTACCTGGAGCGCAAGTATCCGGCCTTCGGCAACCTCACCCCGCGCGACGTCGCCTCCCGCAACGCCCGCGAGCAGATCGAGTCCGGGCACGGCGTCGGCCCGCTGCACAACTCCGTGTACCTGGACTTCCGCGACGCCCTACAGCGCCTGGGCAAGCCGGTGATCGCCGCCCGCTACGGCAACCTGTTCGACATGTACCTGGACGCCACCGGCGAGGACCCCTACGAGGTGCCCATGCGCATCGCCCCGGGTGCCCACTTCACCATGGGCGGCCTGTGGGTGGACTTCGACCAGATGTCCACCGTCCCGGGCCTGTTCGTGGGCGGGGAGGCGTCCAACAACTACCACGGCGCCAACCGGCTGGGCGCCAACTCCCTGCTGAGCGCCTCCGTGGACGGCTGGTTCACGCTGCCGCTGTCGGTGCCGAACTACCTGGCCGGGCTGGTGGGCACCGGCGTGCTCGCCGACGATGCCCCGGAGGTGACCGCCACCCTCGCCGACGCCCGCAGCCGGGTGGAGCGGCTGCTGGCGGTGGGCGGCACGCACCGACCCGTCTGGTTCCACCGGCGCCTGGGCGAGATCCTGTACGCCGACTGCGGCGTGAGCCGCTCGGAGGCGGGACTGCGCCACGGGCTGGAGCAGGTGCGGGCACTGCGCGAGGAGTTCTGGGCGGATGTGAAGATCGTCGGCGGCGCAGAGCGGCTCAATCAGGAGCTGGAGAAGGCGCTGCGGGTGGCCGACTTCCTGGAGCTGGCCGAGGTGATGATCCTGGACGCACTGGATCGACGCGAGTCCGCCGGGGCGCACTTCCGGGAGGAGTACGCCACCGCCGAGGGCGAGGCCAAGCGCGACGACGCCGACTGGTGCACCGTGTCCGCCTGGCTGACCGACGCCTCCGGTCGGCACACGCGCCGCAGCGAGCCGCTGACCTTCTCGCTGGTACCGATGCAGGTGAGGGATTACCGATGAGAGTGGAACTGGAGATCTGGCGGCAGGACGGGCCACGCGCCCGCGGCCGCTTCGAGTCCTACACCGTGGACGACGCCGAGCCGGAGATGAGCCTGCTCGAGCTGCTGGACCGCCTCAACGACCAGATCATTGAGGGCGGCGGCGAACCGGTCGTGTTCGAGTCCGACTGCCGCGAGGGCGTATGCGGCATGTGCGGCTTCCTCGTCAACGGCAAGCCGCACGGACCGCAGGACAACACCCCCGCCTGCCGCCAGCACCTGCGGGCCTTCCCCGGAGTGACGCGCTTCCGCCTGGAGCCCTGGCGCTCGGCGGCCTTCCCGGTCATCCGCGACCTGGTGGTGGACCGCACCGCCCTGGACGAATTGATCCGCGCCGGTGGAACGGTGGACGTGGCCGCGGGCACGGCGCCCGACGCCGACTCCGTGCCGCAGCCCTATCAGCAGGCCGAGCAGGCGCTCGACTTCGCCGCCTGCATCGGCTGTGGTGCGTGCGTGGCCGCCTGCCCCAACGGTGCGGCCATGTTGTTCGCCGGGGCGAAGCTGGCGCATCTGTCGCTGATGCCGCAAGGGCGCCACGAGCGCTCCCGGCGGGCCCGGCGCATGACGCAGGCGGTGGGCGAGCTGTTCGGCCCCTGCTCGCTGTACGGGGAGTGCGTGCCGGCCTGCCCGGCGGGCATCCCGCTGACGGCTATCGCAGCCCTGAACCGGGAGGCGCTGCGGGCCGGCCTGCGCGGGCACAGCCGCGACAACTGAGACCGCCGGGCTGACACATCCCCTCTTGGCCGGCCTGCCGACCGCCCAAGTCTTGTTCGGCAGACCGTTGCAGGCGCCGCCGTCGTCGGCTTTACGCGGGCTTATGGGCAACCAGGGCGATGCCCACCATGTCCTGCTCGTAGCGCTTGAAGGTGCGGCGCATCGTTAGCATGCGCTGCCGTAGCTCCCGGTCGGCGATGACGTTGCGGGCGATGCGCGCAAAACCGCCCAGGCCCTCGTCGCGCAGGTTGCGGCCGAGCTTCATCAGCGCCATGGGGGCGGTGTCCACCCAGTCGACCACGAGGCCGGCCTCCTGTAGCAGCTGCCGCCAGGCGGCCGCCGTCATGGGGCGGGCGTTGACGTGGATGGCGCGCGCCAGGTCCTTGCGCAGCTCGGTGTAGCGGGCCTCATTGATGTCGTCCGGAACCACGCCCAACTCGTGGATGGCGTAGCGACCTCCGGGACGCAGCACCCGGGCCGCCTCCGCGGCGATTGTCGCCTTGGCCTTGTCGCCCTGCATGGTCAGCATGGCCTCGCCGATCACCACGTCGGCACTGGCATCGGGCAGGCCGGTATTGGCGGCCTCGCCCCGGCGGACACGTCCGCGATCGCCGACCACCGCGGCAACCCTGCGGGCGGCGTCGGGGTCCCGGTCGATGGCGATGTAGGAGGCCGGGTCGGCGGCGATGACCTCGGCGGCGGTGCGGCCCAGCCCTGGGGCGAGTTCGACGACGTCGGCGCCGGCCAGGTGGGCGTGCTCGAGCATGGCGGCGGACAGGGCGGCGCCACCTGGACGCAGGACGCGTTTGCCCGCGCGGGCGAGCACCCAGTGGCCGGGTGCGGTCGCGACGGGGCGGTCGGCGTAGGGCAGGGGCGGTTCGGGGGAACCCGGCCCAGCGGTCACGGGTTCGGTGGCGTCAGAAGCAGTGGTCTCGGCGGCAGATCCCTCATCGGTCATGCGAGCTAGTTTAGCCTCGCCTCACATCTAAGTTACAGGGTGGCACAACACACTCCGAAAGTATCCGCCGAGGCAAGCCCGACTCGTCCACCACTCCCCCGCTGGGGAGCACTCTCAGGACCACGCTGCCCCACGCCGCACCACCTAACATGAAGGCGCATGCCGGCATTCGGCGCATCAGCCGGCGAAAACGACCGCCGCCACACCCAGCTCGAAGGAGACCATCCGATCATGGAAGCACAGATGCTCAAGGGCCAGGTCGCCCTAATAACTGGAGCCAGTTACGGCATGGGACGCACGATGGCCGAGCTGTTCGCCGAGGAGGGGGCCGCCGTCGCGGTCACCGCCCGCCACGCCGAGCAGCTCGATGAGGTCGTCGAGGCCATCCGCGCCAAGGGCGGACGGGCGATCGGCGTCGTCGCCGACGTCACCAGCCTGGAGGACACCGAGCGGGTCTTCGCCCGCGTGCTGGAAGAGTTCGGAGACCTGGATATCCTGATAAACAACGCCGGCATCGGTGAGCAGAAGACGATTGATGACACCGACGACGACTGGATGCTCTACGTCATGAACACCAACCTCGCCGGCCCCATGCGCTACATCCGCGAGGCGCTGAAGATCTTCAGACCAAAGAACGCGGGCTGCATCATCAACATCTCCTCGGTCAACGGGGAGCGTCCCTTCTGCGGCGCCGCCTACACCTCCACCAAGGGCGGGCTGAACACGCTGACGAAGAACGTGGCGATGCTGCTCAACGACACGGATATTCGTTGCAACGCCGTCGCGCCCGGTTCCACCGTCACTCCGGCGCACCTGGCCAACAAGGCCGGCGAGCAGCCTGGGGGACAGAAGATGCTGGAGCATTCCCAGCACTACGTCTACTTCCCCGGGCCGGAGTGCGACCCCATGGACCAGGCCTACGCCTGCCTGTATCTGGCCTCGAAGATGGGACGGGCCGTGCGCGGCCAGGTGATCCAGGTGTGCAACGGCGCCTTCCTCTGACCTTTCAGTGGCCGACTGTCAAAATCGGTGACAAACACCGGAACCATCCGCTCGAGCCGGTTCGGAAACCGCGTGATTCCAACGATTCGCAAAACGCGATTCGAGGCCCGGGGCGCGTTTGTCTCCATCTGTGACAATGCGCTGCCGCCCGGCTGTCAAATGGCTGTGTAACCGCCGTCCACGGGGATGGCCGTGCCGGTGACGTAGGCGGAGGCGGGCGAGGCCAGGAACAGGGTCGCGGTGTCGAGCTCACCCTCCGCGCCGTAGCGGCCAAGCGGGATCGTGCGCTTGGCGTGCTCCTGGAAGAACTCGGATTCGAGCGTATCGGCGGTCAGCTCGGTGTAGAAGTAGCCGGGGCAGATCGCGTTGACGGTGATGCCGTACTTGCCCCACTCGGCCGCCAGCGCCCGGGTCAGGTTGACCATCCCGCCCTTCGCGGCGTGGTAGGGGGCGGACCCGGCCACCATATTGCCTACCAACCCGTACATGGAGGAGATGTTGATGATGCGCCCGTAGCTGGAGGGGATCATGGCCTTGTTGGCGGCGGCGCGGGCCACGCGGAAGGAGCCGAGCAGGTCGATGTCGACCTCGCTGACGAACTGCTCGTCGGTGATGGTCTCCGCCGGCCCAACTGCACCGGTGCCCGCGTTGTTCACCACGATGTCGAGCCGCCCGAACTTCTCCAGTACCGCATCCACAACCGCCTCGACGTTGGCCGTGTCCGTGATGTCGCAGCGCAGGGCCAGGGTAGGTACGCCGTATTCCTCCGCGATCTCGGCGGCGACCGCCTCGATGCGGGGCACGCGGCGGGCGACGGCGACGATGCCGGCGCCGGCGGACGCCAGCGCCTTGGCCATCTGCACGCCCAGGCCGGAGGAGCAGCCGGTGACGAGGGCGACTTGCCCGGTCAGGTCGAAGTAGTTGCGGTCCATGTGTCCAAGAGGCCTTTCTATCGGGAGTTGCCGAGTGGCGGGGAGGTTCGGAGGGACGGTGAACGATCTAGGCGGCGCCGGGCTCGATCGACAACGACCGCTCCGGACGCGACGCGAGCCTATGTGCCCAGGTCGCCCTCCGGGAAGGATTGTCGTAATAATCCGCCCGGTAATCGCCCGCCGATATCACGCCGGCGCCCGGGGCTACCGGACGGCATCGGCGAGGGGCCGGTTTTGGCGCCCGGTGGCGACGACGGCGAGCAGTGCGGCGACAAGCATGACGCCCAGCAGCGTCCAGAAGACGATACGGGTGCCGGCGGTGGTGGCCGCGGCGACGTCGTCGGGGCGGGCGACCTGGGCGGTGGCGACGATCGTGGCCGCCACGGCGGTGCCGATCGCGCCGCCGAGCTGCTGAATGGTGTTGAAAGCGGCGTTGCCGTCGGGCTGAAGGTCGTCAGGGAGCGTGCGCAGCCCGTTGGTCATGGAGTTGGAGACGGACAGGCCCTGGCAGATGGGCATGAGGACATAGATCCAGGCCATGCGCGTGGCCGAGCCAGAGGTGCCGATCAGAGCGAAGAGAACCAGCGTTGCCACGCCGAAGGCAGCGCCGGTGCGGATCGGGCGAGCGGGGCCGAGGGCGTCGAGCACACGCCCGCCGAACGGTGTCAGGCAGGCACCCACGATGCAGCCGGGTAACAGCAGGCAGCCGGCCGCGAAGGCACCCATGGCGTCGGCGACTTGCGCGTAGTAGGGGATCAGATAGCCCAGGGCGAGCACGGTCGCCTGGACGAGCACCACGTACAGGATCGAGAGGGTGAACACGGGGCGGCGGAAGACCCCGACGCGCAGCAACGGGGCCTGCGAGCGCGCCGATACCAGGCAGAACGCCGCTACGAGGACGACGGCGAGTACCAGCAGCCCCAGCACGCGCGGGCTGGCGAACCCGGCGGTGGAGGCGGAGCTGGTGGCGATCACCAGGGCCGTGAAACCGGTGGCCAGGAGCAGGAACTGAACCGGCGAGAAGGGCGCGGGCGCCGTCGGATGGGACTGTCGGATCGTGGCCACGCCCAGGAGGAGTGAGACCAGTAGGAAGGGGACGAGCACCCAGAACACCGAGCGCCAACCGTAGGCTCCGATGAGGAAGCCTCCCAGCGATGGCCCCACCGCCGGAGCGATCGCGGTGATTAGTGTGGCGATGCCCATCATCATGCCGAGCCGCTCCAGGGGCGCCTGTTCCAGGACCAGGTTGAACATAAGTGGCAGGGCGATGCCCGCGCCGACGCCCTGAATGAGGCGGCCGAGGACGAGCGGGGCGAAGCCGGGAGCGAGTGCGCACAGCAGGGTGCCAGCCAGGAACGCCAGTCCTGCGGCCACAAACAGGCCGCGGGTGCGGAAGCGACGGTTCAGCAGGGAGGAGATCGGCATGATCACGGCGAGCACCAGCAAGTAGCCGGTGGTGATCCACTGGACGGTGGAGGTGGCGATCCCGAACTCCGCCATGAGGGCCGGAAAGGCGATGTTCATGGCGGTCTCCACCACCACACCGGCGAAGGACATGACGCCGATGGCGACCACGGCGATGACGAGGCGGGCGTCCAGACGCCGCTCGAATACGTTCGAAGCTGTCATGACTCTCCGGGACTATACGCCGGGCGGCCCCGACGTCCTTCTCCGGCCGCGAGCACGGGCGACGGCGGCGCGCAGGCGCGGCTCGGCCCAGTCCCAGGCGATGCGTTCCTGCTCCAGGCGCACTCCCCCGGCATCTAGTAGCGCCGTTCGCGTCTCCTCCTCAGCGGGCGTGAGTCTGGTCGCCCGCCCGACCTGCGGGTGCGGATCGGGAACACACAGGGTGCGGTGGTGCTCCAGGGTGGCGGTATCCATGAGCACGGAGGTCACATTGCCGTGGTGGTGGCGCAGCCGGTCGAGGATGGCGAAGCCGTCCTGGTCCAGGTCGCCCCAGTACACCAGTGGCAGTCCGGTCGCCCAGGGCAGCATGCCCAGGACGTCGACGGCGTAGCCGCCGCCGTGGACGGCGATCACACCGTCCAGGTCCGGCAGCGACAGCAGTGATTGCCGGTTCTCGCACACGACGACCACGCCGGGGGCCGGGCGGGTGCCCGCCGTCCACATGGTGGTCAGCTGCTTGGTGTCCAGGCGCAAATGCCGGATGCCAGCGGTGACGAGCGCGCCTGGGGCGCGCGGACGCAACACCGGGTCGAGGACAACCACGTCACGTGGCCGTTCCTCCCGGCGCAGGCCCAGCTCCCGCCCGCCGGGCAGGTCGCCCAGATGCCGGCGCGCCTCCAGGAGCGTCTGCACCAGGGCGCGGTGATGCTCCAGCCATTTGGTGTCCATACCCTCCACCGGCACCTGCCGCAGCAACAGGCCGGAATCGGGGTGGGCGGTCAGCCAGTCGATGACGCGCAGGGCCCGATCGAAATCCTCCGCGTCGCACTGGCGCACCGCGGCCAGTACCCGGCCAATGGCGCTGGCACAGACTTGCCGCACAGCGTCGGCGCCCGCGCCCCAGCGGCGAGTCAGGTGGTCCACACGGCCGTCGAGCAGGTTCCAGTCCTCCAGGTTCCCGGTCAACCGGGCCACCGCGCTGGGGCCGTCGACCACCACCCGCACCGGCACGCGCTGCCGACCGAAGCCGGACCAGGCGCGCTCCTCGATGCTCACGCGCCACGGCAGGGCGCCGGAGGCGGCCCTCTCCCAGGCGGCGATCCAGTCGGCGACGTCGGCCGGGGCCCTGCGGGCCTGCGCCGCGGTGGGCGGGTGCAGCGGCAGCGTCAACGGCCACTCGGAGTCGGCCCCGGCCAGCCAGTTCACGACGCCGCGCCGGTAGCGCACGGCGAGCAACTCGCGCACCCGCTGCGGGGAGCGCATACGGCTGCCGGTCGTCCCGGCTGAGCCGGCTGTGCGAGCCACCTCAGCCCGCCTCGCCGTCGGCAATCCCGGCCGACTCGCTGGAGCCCGCGTCCCCTGCATCCGACGCGGCGTCCGCGGGCACCGCGGCGCCGTCGTCGGCGACTCCGCGCCCGTCCTCAATGAGGATCTGCCCGATCTGTGAATCCTGCCCCGTCGGGTTGGAGACGGTGGCCGCGCCACCCACATACGGGCCGATCACCTGCAGCATCTTCAGCGGGGTGGCCAGCACCAGCTGGAAGCGGAAGGAGTCGAAGACCTCCAGGCTCGCCCGGGTGAAGTTCACGTCGGTCTTGTCAAACGCCTCATCCAGGGCGACGGTCCCGTAGCGGGGCACCTCGGTGCCGGCGTCAGCGAGCTGGTAGCGCAGCGCCGCCGCCAGGCAGAAGGTGACGAGCTTCTGCCCCTGCCCGCCGGAGCGGCCGCCGCTGCCCTCGTAGACGTCGATCATGGCGTCGGAGGCGTCGTACTCGACGGCCACGAAGGTGATGTGCAGGCGCGTGTCCAGTACGCGGCGCCGCCAGCTGCGGTCCGTGGTCTCGGCGGAGCCGAGCCGCTCAAGCAGGGTGTTCATCCTTTCGAAGCGCGCCTCGGCTCCGGCGGCGTCATCCCGGTTGAAGGCGCCCTCGGTGATGGCCTTGAGGTCGGTCAGGAAGTCCGTCACCTCTCCGGACCGGCACGAGCGCGTCTCGATGCGCAGCCAGTGCTGCTTCTCGCGGTCGAAGGGTGTGGCGGCCAGCGACTCGTTGACCGCCATGATGCGCTTGCGCACCTGCCGGTCGGCCCCCTGGATTCGGAAGGCCAGCTGCCCCAGGTTGTTTTGCGACTGCTCCGCCAGCAGCTTGTGGAAGCGCTCCTCGAACTCCGGCAGCCGGTCGGAGCGCAGCTGGTCAAGCAGCAGTAGAAAGTCAGGCGCCGAAGCCACGTCGTCGGGCACCAGGTTGACGGCACGGCCGGGCCACTGCTGGGCGTACAGACGCTGCTGGCGCAACAGCCGATTCTCGGCGCTTCCGAGGGCGCCTTGCGCGCGCCTCTCCTCGGTTTGCAGCTCCTGGCGGACGAGGCCGACGAGCCTACCGATGCTCGCCCGGTTCAGGGTGCGTCCGTGCGCGCGCAGTCGCTCCTGCAGCTCCTGCGCCTCCGTCTCGGTCAGCTCGCGCCCGGCCAGCAGCTGCTCGGCGTCAGCGATGGTCTGCTCACAGCGGCGGGCTGCCTCTTCCAGGCTACCTCGCGTGGCCTGGCTCTCCTCGAGTTCCGCACGCATGCGGCGCCCCTGCTCACGCAACTGCTCATGGCGACGACGCAGGGGCGCCAGGTCCTTGTCCGCCGATTCGAGGGCCCGCCTGAGCGCGTCCAGCTCGGCGCGCAGGCGGGCGGCACGCTCCTGGCGGGCGGTGACGTCGATCTCCTCCCAGCCGACCGCAGCCACGCGTGTGTAGGCGTTGGCACGCCGCACCCGCTCGCGGCGCTCATCTTCCAGCGTCTCGATCTGCCGTTGGGCGTGCTCCCGGTCTCGCTCAGCCCGGTCCAGGCGCGCGCGCAGTTCCTCCACCAACTCCTCGTTACGGGTGCCGATGACCCAGCGGGAGGTGTCATCAATGCGGAAACGGTCATCCTTGATGTGCCGGGCGCCGCCCTTCACGAGCCCCTGCATGGTCAGGGCCCGGCCATGCTCGGAGAGCTCGGCGACGTCGTCTACACATACGTGCGGGAAGCGCCGAGACAGCTCGGCACGCATCCAGTCCTCGAAGCGTCCCGGGGCGACGGCGAGCTTGCGTGCCGCCGCCCGCGGGTCGGTCGCCTCCACACGAGTATCGGTCAGGTCGGCGCGCAGGAACTCCAGGCGCAGCCCCAGGTGCTGGTCGTTGATGAGCCGCGCGACCTGTGCGAAGAGTGCTTCGGGCACCACCAGGGTGCGGGCGAAGCCGCCCATGAGGCGTTCCAGGGCTCCGGCCCATTCCGGCGCGGTGATGTCGGCTAGCTCACCGGCATAAGGCAGGGCAGCGGGCGGCTGCCCGACGGCGTCGGCGAGGCGGTCGCGCAGTTCGCTGCGGCGGGAGTCGATTCGGGAGCGGCGGCGGGCCAGAGAGACGAGTTCCTGCCTGAGTGCGGTCAGCCTGGCGTCGGCCTCGGTGCGCCGGGCAATGGGTTCGGCCAGGCGGTCCGCGTCCTGGACGGCGGCAAGGCGGTCGGCCTCCTCCTGCAGGGCGCGGGTGACGCGGGCATGCTCGGTGCGACCGGCAGGCGCGTCGACGTTGAGCGCCGCCAGCTGATCGAAGTAGTCGCTCCGGGCGCGCCGAGTGTGTTCGACGGCGGTCTCTGCCTCCGCCAGGGCGTTCTCCGCTTCGGTGAGCCGACCGCCGCCTCCCTGGACGATGGCGTCACGGGTGGTCTGCTGATCCGCCTCGTTAGCCTCGATGTCGGCGCGCAGCTGCATCTGCTGGGTGTCCAGTTCGGTGAGCCGGGTACGGATGCGGCCAAGTTCGCGCTGGGCCTCATCACGGTTGACGCGGGCCTCGTAGACGGGCAGCAGGTCCTGGTGACGGCGGGCCTGGTCACGGGTGCGCTGTGCGATCTCGCGACGCTTCCAGTCCTGGCGCAGCGGGTCGAGCACCTCCACCTGCTCGCGAGCATCGACGACGGCGGCGTGCGCCGCCCGCAGCTGTACGAACTGTTCTACGGCGGTGTCGGCGAGCCGGAAGGTATCGGGCTCGTCCAACATGAAGGTGCGCAGCAGCGCATCCAGTGAATTCAAGGACTTGGCGGCCAGGGTGCGGTGAAGGAGACGCTGGGCGGTGAGCGTGCCGATGCCCAGCCGGCGGCGCAGTGCGTTGCCGAAGTTGGGGTAGCGGCCGTACACCTGGGCGCCGGGGAAGGCACCGGTGATGCGCCGGGCGTTGATGCCCCGGTGAATCAGCGGCACCCACTCGGTCAGGTCTACCGGGCCGTCCAACAGCACGAAGGCGCTGGATAAGTCCTGGGCGGCCAGGGAGTTGCCCTTTACATGGAAGACGCGTACGGCGCTGACGGCGGTGACGGGCGCACGCACGCCGCCGTCGGCATCGCGGCCCGGTACACCGTTGGTCCAGGTCATTGAGATGGCCGAGCTGGTGGGGCCCGTGCGCAGGTGGGCGGTGCGGATCTCCTGGGTCTCGTCGTCGGACTGCTTGCGGTAGGCGCCGCGCACGTAGGACATGAGGCTGCGTTCGCGGTCACCGGCGGTGGTGCCGGAAGCGGCGGCGTTGAAGCGGGCCTCGCCGGGCGGCACCATGATCGCGGTCATGGCGTCGAGGACGGAGGACTTGCCCGATCCGGACTCGCCGGTCAGCAGCAGGCCGCGGCGTGGCACGGTGATCGGGTGACGTTCGGTGAAGGTGCCCCAATTGACCAGCTGTATTTCAGCGAGTCGGAACTGGCCGGGCGCCGGATCGGCGGCGGCGGTGCCGGAGTCCATGGTCTCGAGGGCGTCGAAGAGGTCAGGCATCGAGCTGCTCCTCATCAGAACCAGTATCAGAGTCAGTCTTCACGGTCGCGCCGAGCCCGTTCAGGGTCCCGGTGGCCTCTGCCTCCCCGGATCCGGTCGAGTCCCCGCCGCCTTCGAAGTCTTCGACGCCGTTTGTCTGCTGGCCGCGGGCCGCCCTGTACTCGGCCTCCAGGCCGGCCACGACGTCCGAGGTGACGATCAGGGCGAGGATGGGCATGATCTCGTAGCGGTCGTCCGCCTCCAGCGGGGTGAGGATCTTGTAGTCGACCATGCGTTTGACGGCGGCACGGGCGCGCCTGGCCACCAGGGCCAGGTCGGTGTCGCCCGGGTCGCGGTACTGGGACAGGTTGTCGACCATCTCCTCCAGGCCGACGTAGGCGCGCTCCCCCGCGGCCGCGGCGCGAAGCAGCAAGTGACGCAGGTGCAACAGCAGGGCGGTGTCGGCAAAACTGAGCGTCACCTTGCGCATGAGCCCGGGTCCGGTGCCGTCGGTGTCGGCATTGCGGGCAAAGGCGATCTCCTCATCCAGATCCACGGCGAGGTCCAGGAAGAGGTCGGCCAGACGGGAGCGGACAATGCGCTCATGGGCCACCAGGGTGGCCCACAGGTTCGGGGCCGTAGTCTGGGAGACGTAGGGTCCTTGCACCAGGCGCACCAGCACGGCACGAACCTCGGCCGGAAGAGTGCCCGTGTCCCCAGGCCACAGGGCATCGGCAGCCTGGGAGTCGGCCGCAGCGAGCCCGTCCGGGGCGGCGGCTTCGGGCCCCGTGAAGGCGGACGCGACTGTCGGGGTTTCGACGTCGTCCGGGGACGTGGTCATCGCGGCTCCTCGAAGGGTTCGGGCTGCTCGAAACGGTAGGTGCTGGTTACCCGGGCCGCAACCGTCACGTCCCCCTGCTTCCAAGAAACGTGCTCGGACTGCCCGGTCGGCCGCCCGTAGCGGGTGCCGAGCACATACAGGCCGACGACGGAGGCGAGCCCTTGGGTGGCGGGACGATGCTCCAGCACCTGGGCGATGGTTGCCGGGCCCAGGTCGCGCAGGGTCCGGGCCACGTTGGTGCGCAGCTCCTCGAAGTCGATCTCGGACTCGCGTACCAGGGCGTGCAGCGTCTGCCAGTCCACGGCGGTCCCGCGGCGGGTGGTGACCTGCCGGGGCGCCTCCACCTCGGAGGGCACGTGCAGGGCCAGACGCCCCACGGAGCGCAGGCTCGCCGTCGTGAGCTCCATCTGCCATTCCATGCGGTCCAGCAGCCGCAGGGAGCCGGCCGCCTCCACGCCGGCGTGCTGGGCGGCGCGCAGCCTCTCCCCCAGCTCCCGGTAGGCCTCGAATTGACGGGACTGGACGAACTGGCGCAGGGAGCGAGAGAAGTCACCCATGGTGCGGGACACGTCCAGGGACTCCTCCTGCAGCCGCAGCAGGTAGTCGCCCAGGTAGGCCATGGTGCCTGCGGGCACGTGCTCGGTGAGCGGACGCGTCGCTAGGGCGTCGACGGCGTCGGTGAAGCGGCTGCCGGACTCGGCGTCCATGACCAGGGCGTGGAAGGCATCGAAGGAACGGCCCTCGGGGCTGTCATGGATGCGGTCCACCCCCAGGAAGACGTCCTCGAGCACGTCGCCTTGTGGGGAGTCGTCCTCGATGAGGTTCTGACGCAGACGCCGGTTGAGGGAGGCCATGGACTGACGCACACGTGCGAAATCGGCCGGAACATCGCGGGCATCGCGCATGACATCCATCAGTCGGGCGGCGGCGACCTGCGGGTCGGCCGGTTCGAAGTCACCGGCCCGGGTGCGGGCGATGCGCTCGTCGAGGCGCTCGCGCTCCGCCTCCAGGGCGGCCAGGCGGGAGCCGAGGGAGTCGTCGGTGTCGTGCGCCAGGCGCTCCAGCTCGTCCATGATCATGGTCAGGCGCGACTCGGTGACGGTGGTGCGCGGCTCGGCCAGCTTCTCCAGGAAGCGGATGGCGTCGTGTCCGGCAGGCGATAGTTCGAAGACCTCCCCACGCCCCGCCGGTGCCGGATGCCGCACCAGCAGGCCGGAACGCAGCCAATCGGCGCAGTAGGCACGGGCTGTGCGATCAAGTTCGAAGCCCTGGCGGCGCAGCTCGTCCAGGTCGGCGTCTATGAGCTCGTAGAGTTCGGCGGCGGGCAGGCTGCGGTCGTCACCTCCCAGGTGTTCGGCGAGCTCCGCAGCGACGAAGGGCATGGTTTCCTGGCGCATGAGCCCCAGGATCGGGGACTCCTCTCGCAGGCGCCGCAGCGCCAGTGCCATGGTTACCGCGGACATGAGCGTGCACCTCCTCTACGCCTGCCTACTGGCCGCCTAACCATACTTGTCGGCCGGGACAGCCTTCAGGATAGCGAGGCCTAGGCCACTCGCCCTTATGATCCAGCTACAGCTCGAAGCACGACGAGGGAGCGCCCATGGACACCGAACGCTGTAAGGAATTTGTCGTGCTCGCCCAGACACGGAACTTTCTGGAGGCGAGCAACCAGCTGTTCATCGCTCAGTCATCGCTGTCAAAGCACATCAAGTCGTTGGAGAAGGAGCTGGGCGTCACCCTATTCAACCGTTCCACGCGCCACGTCGAACTGAGTCCGGCGGGCAAACTCTTCCTGCCCTATGCCAAAAAGATCGCCCACCTGGACTACGAGTTGCGTCGGGCGATCTTCAACAGCTCCGAGAATGAGCGGGAGGTCCTGGACATAGGCAGCATCCCCGTGATGGCTCCCTACGGCATCACACAACTGCTCGCCCGCTTCGAGCAGGACAACATCAGCGAACGCCTACGACTCGTTGAGGGCGACGCCGACGAACTCAAACGCCTGCTCCTCAAGCACAAGCTCGAGCTGGCGTTCATTCGGGAATCGGGTAGTGGCGTCGGCGACGGAGACCGCGAGGAGTTCAGCACGGTCCCCTTCACTGATGACCACCTCGTGGCGGTGCTGCCGCGTTCTCATCCATTGGCGGACACCGGCCGCATCCGCCTCGGAGATCTGGACGGCGAAGAATTCCTACTGCTACCCAAGGGCACGGTGATGTACTCCCTGATTGCCGACGCCTGCGCGGCCGAGGGGTTCGTACCCCAGGTGCGCTACCAGGGCAGTCGCGCCGAGAACATCCTCGACCTGGTGTCACGCGGCATGGGCGTCTCGCTACTCATGCGCAAGCCCGTACTCTACCTCGCGCGCGACGACGTCTCCATCGTCGACGTGGATCCAACCGTCACCACCCGAGTGAAGGTCTACTTCAGGAGGGATGGGGAACTGTCCCCCGCGGCGCAGAAGTTCCTCGCCTACCTGCCGATATACGGCGACGACGCGGCTTCGCGCCGATGACCTCCACCCCATGACCAGGCAATTCTGATTTGGAATAAATCCGCCGGAAAATCGAATTGTTGCAGAATAACTGGCTTCCTAAACTCTAACCGACGCAGTCAAAGAAGACGATCCTCGGAGCCGATCCGAAGGGCAAGGATGCGACGGCGCGCTTAGGAGGTCACATGATCATCGACGCAAACATGTACTGGTTCCCGGAGGAGCTGTTCACAGACGCGGAAGCACTCGACCGGTTCATCTCCGAGGTGCCGCGAGCTTTCGACATCAATGTCTATCGCACTTGCAAGGACGGTATCAACCAGCTCATTGTCGAGAAACCCGCCGGTTTCCCCGCCCTTAACTACGTCCAAGGCGACTACGTGCTCCAGACGATGCTCGCCGATATGGACGCCGCGGGCGTCGACAAGGCGGTACTCAAGGTCCCCGGCTGCAACGAGTGGATGTCGTTGGAGATGTGCAGGCGCTTCAACGACGGCATGGCGGCCTACGCCGAATCCACGGGCAGCCGCATGGCGCCCTTAGCCGTGGTGCCGGCCATCGGAGGTCCGCGCGTGGATGCCGAAATACACCGTTGCCTAGACGATTTGGGATTCGCGGGCGTGCAGCTGTGCGCCCACTACGGCAACCACTACCTCGACGACACGATGTTCGCTCCCCTCTTCGAAACCCTCAACGACGCCGGCGCCACCGTGTATGTGCACCACGTCCCCGTTCCTGTAGAAGCGCGCTCGCTCCTCGGCTACAACAACCTGCGCCGCTCCTACGGGCGCTGCCAGGATCAGATCACAGCCGTCGGCCGAGAGCTCTTCTCAGACTTCTTCATGCGCTACCCGAGACTCAAGATGGTGCACTCGATGCTCGGCGGCGGCTTCTTCGCCATCCAAGAGATGCTACTGCCCCGGCCGAGCATGCGCCAGGAGGCCGTCCAGCGCTTCCAGGCCGACGACGGCTCGCTCGCCCAGCGCCTGCGTGACCACGTCTACTTCGAGATGAGCCACGCACAGCCATGGGGCACGGCGGCACTCGAATGCGCGGTCAAGGTGCTCGGCGCCGACCACATCGTCTGGGGCACCTCATACCCCGTACGGAAGGAGTGGCTGCTCGACGGCCCCGCCTTCGTACGCAGCCTCGACATCACCGACGAGGACAAGGACCTCATTCTGGCCGGCAACGCCAACGCACTATATCGCCTCGACTCATAACAACCCGACGACCTACCGCGTCGACCAAGCCGAACAGCAATCAACAATACCGAACCAGGAAGTGCACACCAGATGAAACGCACAAAAGACTCCGACATCATCACTGGGAGAATTCCAGTCGTGTCGAAACTCGCCTATGGCCTCGGCGACGCATCGACTACACTGCTGCGCATCGTCATCATGACATACCTCGCGTACTTCTACACCGACGTCGCAAAATTGAACCCACTCGCCGTCGGAACCATGATGCTGGTCACCCAAATCATCAACCTGATTTCCGCGCCGGTAATCGGCCTCATGGTTGACGCGACACACACCAGAAAAGGCAAGGCCCGCCCCTGGTTCGCGGGCGTAGCGGTTCCTCTGGGACTATTTGGAGCCCTGTGTTTCTTCACACCCGACCTGAGCCCCGCCTGGCGACTCGCGTTCGCATACATATCGTACAACGGCTACAATATCTGCAACAACGCGCTACATATTCCACTCGGCGCCATTCTCCCCAACATGAGCACCGACTCCAACGAGCGCCAGTCCGCCAACTCGTGGCGCATGACCATCGGACAGATTGCAGGCGCCATGGCCTCGCTCATCACCGTGCCGCTCGTTACCTTCTTCGGCCAGGGGAACGAACGGCTCGGCTACAGCAGCACGACCATTCTTTATGGAATATTCGCGATTGTATGCTGCCTCTTCTGCTACTTCGTCATCCATGAGAACGTCAATCCCGAAGACCGCGCCGAGCGACACGGCAAGAAGCGGGAGAACCCATTCGCGAACCTGGGTGCGCTCCGGAACAACTTCCCACTGTTCGCCCTGCTAGTTGCGGACTTCTTCAACTCACTGTACACAACGATCCACAGCGCGGGCATGATGTACTACCTCAAATACCAGGTACACAACACGAACCTCATGCCCACGCTCTCCGTACTCACCTATCTATCAGTCATCGTAATCGCACTAGTACCAAGACTGAACAAGCGGTACAGTAAGAGGTCGATATTCGCAGCCGGACTGATCGCGGCAATCATCGCACGCGTAATCATCATGGCCGTGCCGAGTAACGTCGTGGTTCTGTACGCAGGAATGATTATCAACGGCCTGAGCACCGGCTGCGGCCTTGCACTCATGTACACCATGGCCGCCGACTGCATCGATTACGGAGAATGCCGCAACGGGACCCGCGCACAAGGAGTCACCTACTCGCTTAGCAGCATGCTCGAAGGCATTGCAACCGGTGTAGGAGGCGCGCTCGTCGGCTACGTACTCAACTGGGGAGGGTACGTGGCTGACGCCGAGGCTCAAACAGCGTCCGCCATGATCTCGATCAACTCGATATTCCTGTACATACCTATCGCATGCTGCGCAATCATGCTGATCGCGCTCGCGTTCTACAACCTAGATTCAAAGCTTCCTGAAGTCACCAAGGTTCTCAACGAACGCCATGCCTCCCGACAGACAGCGGTGCAAACCGACTAGAACAGAGAATCTGAGTCAGTCAGAGGACGTGCGCCCCTGAACACAAGGAGAGGAACAGATGACGACGAACAAATACTGCCCAACAAGTAGCGAATATGTGCCTTTCGACGGATTCGCCGGCGTTGTTGTACACCGACCGATTGACCCCAAGCTGCTGAAACCCGTGACCGTGGTGCTAATGCACTCCGACGACGTCTACTACGGTTTCATTCCGGGACCTGAGTTGGCGAAGCGCGGCTACACAGTGGTTGCAGGGGCAGTTCATCATTCAGAAGAGACTCTTGACCAGAAGATTCGCGATCTCGGAAAGGCAGTAGAGTACGCCAGAAGAACATATCCAGCCAACCCTATAGTCCTGCTCGGACATTCGGGCGGAGCGAGCTTGATCAGCGCCTATCAGGCCGTAGCCGAAAACAGCGAGGACGTATTTCGGGATGATTCACGCATCATCAAGCTGGCGCCTGTCGGCGAATTGGAGCCAGCCCAAGGCGTTTTGCTGCTGGACTCGAACTTCGGAAACGGCGTCATGACATTGCTCAGCCTTGAGCCGGGACTGGTAGACGCATCATCGGGCACGGAGATCGATCCCCGCTACGATCTGTTTGCTCCCGGCAACGGCTGGTCTGCCGGAGGCGCAAACTATGCTCCCGGTTTTGTACGTGAATACCTGCGCGCTCAGGCAGAGCGAAACGACGAGCTTATAGATTACGCACTCGAGCGCCTGTCGCTGATTGAAGCCGGCAGAGGCAGATTTCTGGACGACGAGCCCATGACCATCGTCGGCGGGAACCAATTCGCGCCTTGCAACCGACTATTCCCACAAGACTTGCACTATCTGTGCCATACGGAGCATCCTTGGCCAGTGATTCACTCCGATGGAAGCATAACCGAGCAGGTCGTACACTCGAGGAGGAAGGTCAGAAGCTTCCCCAATCCCGCCGCCAACAATGGGTTGTCCACGAAGCAGACCACCGTACGCAACTTCCTAACAAACTGCGCTGTGCGCACCCAGAATTTCCACTACGACTCCTCGCACGTGTACGGCATCGAATGGGATAGCGCCTACTGCAATACCCCGGGCAACGTTCAATATATTAGTTCTCCCACTCTGATCATGGGTAACACCGGCAGCTACGAGTTCATGGCCGCTGAACAGATCTATGTGAACATGACGGCCGACGACAAGTCCATGATCTTCGTCGAGGGCGCTGGGCATAATTTCACCCCCGAAACGTCCGCAGAAGAGTTTCCAGGGGAGTTCGGAGACACCACCAAGAATTGCTTCGATTATGTAGCATCATGGCTGGAGGAGAGATTCTAGATGACCTGTATTCCGAAGTCGGCCGGGTTGGAGTTGCAGGGGAAGACGGCTGTGCTCTCCGGCGCGACAGCAGGAGTGGGAGCTCAAGTCGCCTTGACCCTGGCGCGGCACGGAGCGAGTATTTGCCTGCTCACTCACAATCTCGCCGAAGCCGGCCGGCTCGTCAACCAAGTAGAGGATTCGGGAGGCCATGCCTGGGCTCTTTCATGCATGGTGGAGGAGGACGCGCAATCGTATGCCGCATTCAATGCGGCACGGAGGCATTTTGACTCCGGCATAGATATCGTTTTCACGAATATGGGACTCATGCCCGACGCCCCGACTTACCCCCGCAAGACTGTCGCCAACCTCGAACCATCGGATTGGAGGTCCTATATGGGCACCGCCTTGCAGGGCGTCATCAATAGCACGGCCGTAGCGCTCAAGATCATGCGTGAGCAGGATAGCGGTGGCACTATCATCAACACGGCGTTCTACGGAATGCGGCCGCGCCCCGGTCTGGCGCTGTATAACGCGTCGCGTTCTGCCATTAGGTCGCTGGTCGAGACCGTGAACCTCGAGGCTGCCGAGGGCGGGGCTCCGGTCTCGGCGTATCTGCTGGATTGTGAGTCCGAAATCGATTGTTGCGGCGCGCGTGTTGTCGAGCTTGTCTTGAGAATCTGCGCGGGCGCATACCAGGATGATCCCGGGCTCGTGGTGGTTGACGGCTGAGTCGCACCGCCGGTCCGCGTTTCGCCACGGCGCCGCGGGTAGGGGCATGGCGTTGCGGCGCCGTGGCTGCAGGCGCCTCGAGGTCAGTAGCGGTGAATGCCGCAGCTCTCCTTGATGCGTCGTATCCGCGGCGGGAGCTGGTCCAGCGGCATGTTTCGCGGGGCGTCGCAGGATCCCGTCGCCGCGGCAACCTCGTAAAACCAACATTTGTAGTCGATGAAGTCGAGGGTGGTCTGCAGTTCCTCCAGCTCGCGCACGACCTCGCGGCGACGCGCCTGGACCATGCGACGACGCGCTTCGATCGTGGAGTCCCCCTCGAAGTAGAGCCGCACATATTCGCGGATCTCCTTGATGGGCATGCCGGACTTCTTCAATCGCTCCACGTACCGGATCCACTCCAGGTCGTCCTCGGTGAAACGCCGCGTTCCCCCGCCCGTGCGGGCGACGCCCGGAATGAGGCCCTCCCGGTCGTAGAAGCGCAGCGCCGACGTCGTCAGGCCGGTCTCCCGGGCGGCCTCCCCGATCGTGTAGGTGCGTTCCGCGACTGCGGCTGGAGTGCTCATTTAGGCTCATACCCTTCGAATGTGACGATGGCCGCCCGACGGCCGCTTGACCTGAAGCTCACTTCAACTTGAAGACTATCCCCATCGGCGAGGTGCGCGGCTGCGGCTCCGCCGGGCCGAGCACGACCGCCGCTCTTGCGCAGTCCCGTCACAGCGGGACTGCCGACTCATGTTGTTCAAGGAGTACTCGTGTTCGTCATCGATCTGACCATCACCGAAGAGGTCGACGACGCCGTAGCGGCCGAGCACCTGGCCGCCCACCGGCGTTGGTTCGCCTCCCACGTCGAGTCCGGGGACTTCCTCCTGCTCGGACCCCGCCGGGACCGCTCGGGCGCCGGGATCATCCTCGCCCGCGCCGAGTCCCGGGCGGCGCTCGAGGAGATCCTCGCCGGCGACATCTACCACCCGGAAGGCGCCACCTACGAGGTCGCCGAGTTCAAGGCGACCATGGGGGCACCGGCCCTGGCCGACCTGCTGGAGTCCTGAGGCCGCGCCGGGCTCTGCCAGTACCTGGCAGCCGGTACCCGCGAACACTTAGGTTCGTGGCCGGGAAGTCCGAGCCGGTCTCCCCGGCAGGCCATACTTCGCCCGGGGAGCTCCCCTCCAAACCAACCAGTCGCATCCGCTCTTCGAAGGAGTTCTCTTGAAGACCACCGTCCTTGTCTTCCACCCCCGCCTGAACGCAGGCTCGCGCGTCAACGCGCGCCTGGCGCAGGCCGCCCGGGCCGCCGGCACCCCCGACACGCCCGTCGAGGTCCGGGACCTGTACGCCCTCTACCCGGACTTCCGCATCGACGTCGAGGCCGAGAAGGCCGTGCTGACCGCCGCCGACCGCATCGTCTGGCAGTTCCCCATGTACTGGTACTCAACCCCCTCGCTGCTCAAGCAGTGGGAGGACGACGTCCTGGAGCACGGCTGGGCCTACGGCTCCACCGGCACCGCCCTGCACGGCAAGGAGCTCGGCGTGGCCGTCTCCCCCGGCGCCCCCACCGAGCGCTACGACCACGAGGGCGCCTTCCACTACACGGTCACCGACCTGCTGCGTCCCCTGCAGGCGACCAGCAACCTGATCGGCACCCGTTTCCTGCGGCCCTTCGTCACCACCGGCGCCATGGCCATCTCCGATGCCGACCTGGAGGCTCAGGCCGACGCCTACACGGCATGGCTGACCGGCGAGGTGCCCGCGCTCGGCGACTTCGAGTAAGTCCACTCTCCTCGGCCGTGGAGCCCCCGCGGCCGAGGAGGCTGCGCAGGGCTCTCGTACCCGTCTGGGCAGTGGGCGGGATGACCTTCGACCGGCGTCGTTTCGCCTAGGAGTGGACATGTCTGTGGCTGCAAGCGGGCACGGGGCGCCCGAACAGGTTGGCCCCAAGGCGCTGATCACCCAGTTCACCGATCCCATGATGGGGCTGTCATGGGAGTGCGAACCGGCTCTGCGCAGGGTGGAGACGCACTTCCCGGGTGCGGTCGAGTTCGACACCGCGATGGGCCTGCTGGTGCGCGACGTGTCCGACTTCATGACGCCGGCCGAGCGCACTCTGGATGCGGCCGCCGGCATCCGCGCCTACAACGCCAGGCTGGCGGATATCTACCGCGAGGAGGAGCCGCTCGCGGGTATGCCCATCAACATGGAGGGCTTCTCCCTGTTCTCCCCGGCCCGGCGCTCATCGCTCCCGCTCAACCTCGCCTATGAGGCAGTCCGGTTGATCGCCCCCGGCCAGGCGGAGCGTTTCCTCTACCGGCTGCGCTTCGCGACGGTCGTCGAATGCCGGCCCACCACCGCGACCGAGGAGCTGGTGGAGGTGGTGCGCGCCTGCGGCCTGGACATCGGCACCTTCCTGGCGGCCTTCGACGGGCCGGCGGCCAGGGCGGCCCTGCGGGCGAGCCTCGAACGCCGAGCGGCCCTGGGCATCAGGGGCCTGCCCGCATTCATGATCAGCTACGGCGATGTCAGGATGCTGCTGGGCGGGGTCTGCGACTACGACGCCCTCGCCGCTGCGCTCGAGCGCGTCTCCGGCGGCCGGATGCAGCCGGCCGCCGTCAGCCCGACGACGACGGCGGTTGATGAGCTGTTGGCGGCCCACCCGCTGCTGTCCGACGTCGAGATCGGCGCAGCCCTGGACCTGAGTGGGCCGGATCAGGCACGCGACTTGGCCACTCCCCTCCTCGACACCGGCCGTGCCCGGCTCCTTCAGGCACCACGAGGCTGGTTCATCGAGCGGGTGTGAGCGCGCCCCGTTTCATAGCGGGCATCGGCGGTCAGGGAAGCTTGGAGCCGCGGTAGTAGAGCACCGCGATCTGGGTGCGGTTGCGTAGGCCGAGCTTGGCCAGGATGGCGCTGATGTGATTGCGCACCGTGCCCTCGCTCAGGTGCAGCCGGTCCGCCGTCTCGGCGTTGTCGAGCCCCCCGCTGATGGCCTGAACCACCTCGTACTCACGCTCGGTCAGCGCGGCAAAGGCCGGAGGGCGTACGTCTCCGGGCGTCGCCGCACCCGTCGCCATCCCCATGGCGGCGGTTCGCTCGAGTACCCGCCCCTCCAGGACGCTCATCCCGGTCATGACACTCCGCAGCGCGGGGGCTATCTGCGCCACGTCCTGCTTGATCAGGTAGCCGCGGGCCCCCAGTTGCAGCGCCCGTGCAATGTACTCATCGTCGGCGAAGGTGGTCAGAAAGACCACCTTCGCGCCCGGATCCAGGGCGAGGATCTGCTCGGCCGCATCCAGGCCGTCGGCTCCGGGCATCTGTATGTCCAACAACACCACGTCGGGGTGCGCGTCCCGGAAACCGGCTACCGCCTCCAGGCCGCTGGCGCCCACACCGACCACGTCGATATCCGCCTCGGCCCCCAGGATCGTCGCCAGGGAATGGGCGAGCAGACGATCGTCGTCGACGATTAGTACCTTCACGCGGTCTCCTTCGGGATGGTGGCGAGCACCGTGAACCTCGGAGAAGTCAGGATACGGAGCGTTCCCCCCAGGGACTCGACCCGATCGGTCATGGAACGTGTGCCGAGCCCCATGCCGTCGGCGTCCGGACGTGCGCTCAGCAGCGGCTGTGGGGACTCGGCCCACGCCGGGACGGAGCCGTCGTTGGCGATCGTCAGCCGCCAGAATCCGGGGAAGTCCGCGACCGTCACCCAGGCGGTCCTCGCCTCGCCGTGGCGGGCGGCGTTGGTCAGGGCCTCGCGTGTCACCGCGACCAGGCAGCGCGTCACCAGTGCCGGTGGAGACGCGTCGGGAGCACAATCGACCCTCACCTGCGCGACGCCACAGCCCACAGCGAGCCGGTTGAGAGCCACGGCCAGGTCCTCGCCCGTGTCATCCAGGGCATGAACCCCTGCGCGCATGGCCGACAGCGCCTCGTCAGCTGTCTGCGCAATCTGCCTCAGTTCGGCCACCGCAGCCGAGTCATCCCGGTGGGCGGCTTGGGCGGCGTGCACCTGGAACAGCAGACGAGTGAGCAGGTGCCCGACGCCGTCGTGAATCTCCCGGGCAATCCGAGTGCGCTCCGACAAGGCCGCGGCACGCGTCTCGTACTCCTGAGCCTGCTCCAGCCGAGCCTGCGTCTCCTGCAGCGCGGTAACCCGATGCTGTAGATCGTCCCGAACGGCGTGCAAGGCGCTGCGGGCACGGTCCACCTGCCCGGTGCGCACCGCCAGCAGGGCGGCCACCGCCGCCAGGGCCGCCGCCACCGACACAACGGCCCCAGAATCGCGCCGCAGCGCCAACACCAGGGGTGCCACACAGATCACCGCGCCGCCCCATGCCCAACGGCCCCGATCCGAGACCGCCCCCACCAGCTCATAGACGGCCAGTGGCACTCCCACGGCGGCCGCAGAGTCCGCGCATCCCGCCAGCAGGTAGGCGGCCGGCAGGGCACCCACGGCCGGCCACCGCCCCCAGGCGGCACAGGTCCCACTGCAGGTGACGGCAACCAGGAACCACACGATCGTCGTCGGCGTGGGCATCCCGAACACCAGCACCAGGGGGACGCAGGCCGCCAGCACCACGGTCCTGTCCGTCAGCTCCCTCACGCACCGATTATCAGCCACGGCAGCGCGGCGAGTGCGCGGACGGTGACAGCCCCTGACATTTGTCACGACCGGGCCGCCACCTCATGACAGCAGGCACTTCCGGCACCGTGCCGCCTCGCGCAACCATGGCCCCGAACCCGATCGACGGGCGAAAGGAGACGACGTGTCCGACATGGCGGTGGTCGTTGATGACCTGGTCAAGCGCTACGGGGAGCTGGTAGCCGTGGATGGGCTGTCGCTGGAGGTCGCCTCGGGCGAGATCCTCGGGCTGCTCGGCCCGAACGGCTCGGGTAAGACCACGGCGATCAATTGCATACTGCAGCTGCTTACCTACAACCGGGGCGAGATCCGCGTATTCGGCGAGCCGATGTCGGCCACCGCCTACGAGCTCAAGCGGCGAATCGGGGTGGTGCCGCAGGAGGTGGCCGTCTTCGAGGAGCTCACAGTCCGGGAGAACATCGACGCCTTCTGCGCCCTGTACGTCTCCGATCGCGCCCGCCGTCGCGAGCTGGTGCAGGAGGCGATCGACTTCGTGGACCTGGGGCGGTTCGCCAGGTTCCGCCCCAAGAAGCTCTCCGGCGGGCTGCTGCGCCGCCTGAACATCGCCTGCGGCATCGTGCACCGCCCCGATCTAATCATCCTGGATGAACCCACCGTGGCCGTCGACCCGCAGAGCCGCAGCGCCATCCTCGACGGGATCAAACACCTCAACACCCGCGGCGCCACCATCGTCTACACCAGTCACTACATGGAGGAGGTGGAGCAGCTTTGCACGCGGATCATCATCATGGACCGGGGCAGGCAGATCGCCGGCGGCACCGCCAGCGAGCTCAAGGCGATGATCGGCACCGGTGAGCGCATCCGCGTGGAGGTCGTCTCCCCCGCCGAGCTCGGCGAGCGCGAGCTGGAGCAGGTGCGTCGAGCGGAGCACGTCCGCACCGTCACCTACGAGCCGCCCGAGCTGGTCGTCGAGTGCGCGCCGGGGGCGCACAACCTAGCCGACGTGCTGGCGGCACTGGCGGCGGTGGACGTGACTTGTGGCCGGGTGACCTCCGAGCCGCCGACCCTGAACGACGTGTTCCTGGAGATCACCGGCCGGGCGCTGCGCGACGAGGCGGCCTGATATGCCCACCGTCTTCCGTTACCAGGTGCTCCGACTCCTGCGCGACAGGATCCTGCTGTTGTGGACACTCGGTATGCCGATCGCACTGTCCCTGATGTTCATGATGATGTTCTCCGGGCTGGAGGCGGGTTACGCCGTCGACCCCATCCGGGTCGGGATCGTTCATGATGATGCCTACGCGGCCGCGGCGGGATTGGGCGGCGCCCTTGACACTGTCTCCGCCGACGACGCCGAACTGCGGCTGCTCGATCCCGTGGCCTACGACACCGCGGAGCAGGCCGAGGCGGCCGTTCGCGACGGCGCGGTGGTCGGCTACATCGCGGTCCAGAGTGGCACGCCCGTGCTGCACCTGTCCC
The DNA here is from genome assembly GCF_900098745.1 of Actinomyces glycerinitolerans. Taxonomy (GTDB): domain Bacteria; phylum Actinomycetota; class Actinomycetes; order Actinomycetales; family Actinomycetaceae; genus Actinomyces; species Actinomyces glycerinitolerans. The sequence continues at coordinate 195,075 of NZ_FQTT01000009.1, read as the reverse complement.
CGGAAGGCAATGACCTGTCCACCACCCCGGTACTGCGCGCCATGCTGGACACCTACGTGCATAGCCGCGACGAGATCACCTCGCTGATCGCCGCGGGAGCACCGCCTGCGGATGCCGCCGCCGCAGTACAGGACCGCCACGCATTCACCACCGAGGTCCAGGTCACCCGCGTGCCCGGAAAGCCCGAGGTGCCGTATTACTTCGCGCTGCTCGCCTTCACCAGCGGCATGGGTATGACGATCGCGGTAGTCGCCATCCGGGAGATCACCGCCCCTTCAGGGCCTCTGGCGGCGCGCCGCAACCTGGGGGCACTGCCGCGCTGGAGACTGCTCCTGGGGACGCTTTCCGCGGCCTGGGCATGCACCTGGGCCTGCCTGGTACTGGCATTCATATTCATGCGATTCGTGGTGGGTGTGGACTTCGGCCCCTACACGGCGCTATGCCTGTTGGCAATCGGGATCTCCAGCCTCATGGCCTGCGCCGCCGGCTCGGTCCTGGGAACCTTCCCGCGGATGCCGCTGGGCGGAGTCTCGGCAATCAGTTGCCTACTGTCCCTGTTCTGCGGGCTGTACGGCACCGCCTCACAGCGACTGGCCAATGCCATCGAACTCAGCGCCCCGCTGGCGTCCCAGCTCAATCCCCTATGGCAGGCGACCCGATGCTTCTACGGGCTGCTCTACTACGACTCCCTGGAGCCATTCGCTCGCAGCTGCGCCGTGCTGGCGGGTATGAGCGTCATATTCCTGCTGATCGCCCTAATGCGCATGCGGAGGACGAACCATGAGTACCTTTAAGACCTCGCTGCGGATTCTGGTGGCCCACCGCCTCTACATCCTGATCTACCTGGTGCTCATGAGCGCGGGCGCTGTCTTCGTCGGGACCGGCTCCGGCAACGCGACCGACGCCGGCGTCACCCAGGTGACGGCGGATGTTGCCGTGATCGACCGCGACGACTCCGCGGTATCCCGGGCACTGGCCGAATACGTGGGCTCCGTCGGCAACACCCGGCCGCTGGAAGACACCAAACAGGCACTCCAGGACGCCACCGCCAAGGACCGCATCCAGTACATCCTGATCATCCCCGCCGGCTTCGGCGAGGAGCTACAGGCCGCGGCCCAGGACGGAACCCAGCCGCCCGCCGTGGAGACCGTCGTCAGCTACCGGTCCTACATGGGCTCACTCATGAACGTGCACACCGACTCGTACCTGAACCAGGTCTACGACTATCTGCATGCCCTGAACACGGATGCCACCGGCACCCAGTCCGCCGAACAGTCCGTGGAGCGGGCCGTGACCCTGGCAAAAGGTTCAATGCGCGGCGGCTCCGCCGCTCGGCTCATCACCCAAGACGCACTCCCTCTGCCGGAGTCCTTGAAGCTGTATACGCTGTTCTCACTGTTCCCGCTGACGGCCTTCTGCGTGGTAGCGATTGCGGTGCTCATGGCCTCCCTCAACCGACCTCCCGTGCACTCCCGCGTGTCTTCCGCGCCCGTGACCGGCCGCTCACGCGGCCTGGGGCTGCTGGGCGCATGTCTTCTAGTGGGTCTGGTGGCATGGTTGTGGTTCTTCTGCCTGGGCACTGCGGTTTTCGCCGCCGATCGCATCGTGGATGCGGCACCACGGCTGGGGGTGATCGGTCTCGCGCTGGCCGCGTATACCCTGAATGGAGTAGCCATGGGCTTCCTCGTGGGGCAACTGCGACTGGGGGAGAACGCCGCGAACGCCATCGCAGTCATCGGCGGCATGGCATTCTCCGTCCTAGCGGGCGCGTGGGCCCCCCTGGACATGCTGCCCGACGCCGTGATCGCGGTCGCGCGGCTCACACCCGGATATTGGGCTACCCTGGCCACCGGTGGCGCCTTCAACGCCGGCTCGACCTCCGCCCAGGTGCTCACGCCGCTGCTCGGGTACTGCGGGATATGCGCCCTGTTCGCCGTCGCCATCGGAGCGATCGGGCTGGGTGTCGGCCGCTCACGGGCACGTGCGGCGGTCTAACCAGACATCGAGTCATCGGCAGAAATGTCCATCGGTGCCCACTTTCACCGCAGCCAGCCCATAGTTTCACGGCTCTTCGCGTTTGTGGGTGTGGTGGTTCGGGCTCGCGGGTGGTCGTGTTCGGCGCGGACGGGTCCGACTTGGTGGTCGTGTTCGGGACGATGAGGTCGTGCTCGGGCGTGCGGGAAACGAGGTCGTGGGTCCTGCGCGGACGTTCTGAGGCTGACGACGACGTCACCGGCGGCGGGGATGTCCTCGGGGCGGTGCCACGGGCGTAGAGCGAGTGGGATCGAGGCCAGGGCGCGGTCGTTGGGTACGCCCCTTCGGCCTCTGCTACGCCAATTTGACCTCCCCAGACCCCTTCAGCAGACACCCAACCGGCGTAGTAAACAGGCGCTTCCGGTTTGCGGGTGTGAGGTCCGGCCGGGGCTGCGGTGCGGGGGTGGTGGTCGGGGTGATGCGGTCGTGCTCGGGTCGGCGGGGACGTCGTCGGGCCGCCGAGGACGCTCTCCCGGGAGGCGTCCTCGAGGGCCGGGGCGTGTCCTCTAGCAACCCCGCCAGGGCATCCGGACCGGCTCGTCGTGCTTGTGGATGTGGCGGCCGGCGTGTCTCCGGGCGAGGAAACCGGTGGGCCTGCCGGTTCACCACGGTGACCGCCGCCCAGCTGTCACTGATTGCACCACTTTACCTGCCCGGACACGAGCCACCTAGCGCACATCGTTGAAATCATGCGGTTCTGTCGACCAAGATTCCGGCATGTCCCAGCAAAGTGGTGCAATCTGTGACAGCTGAGAGCACTATCGAATGTTCACGGGCTCTGCGGATTGTGGGTGTGGTGGTTCGGGCCCGCGGGTGGTCGTGGTCGGGCGCACGAGGTCGGCGTGGGGTCTGCGCGGACGTTCTGAGGCTGACGAGGACATGTGGCCGGCGGGGTCGTGTTCGGGCTGGCGAGGACGTCCTCGGCCCGGTAGGGACGCTCTCGCCGCGGCCGGGCGGAGTGCTCGAGGACGCGGGTTAAACCTCCACGGCGCCGGCTCGTCATTCCAGGCCTGGCTGCACTTGGCTGCCGATAGCTCCGGCGCCCGGGAGCGGGGCCGTCTACTGCGCCGCGTCGCCGTCTGCTACGCCACTTCGGGGTTAACAACGCCAGTTAACCGTCTGCTGAAGGCCCCAGAGGTATACAGCAGAGCGTTAAGTAGCGTTGTTAACGCCCAGCCGGCGCACCAGACACCCCACGCCACCCACCCCACCCCATGCCATGTCCCAGGACATCGGCAGCACTCCTGCCGCAGCCCGAGACAACCACCACACCCCCAAACCGGAAGAACCACTTTTCCTCTCGGCACGTCACCCGGGACAAGCTCCTCAAAGCCGTCGGAGGCCGAGGCCAAGCCAGCGGGGTGGGCCGCCGTGTGGCGGCCCACCCCGGAGTGCTCAGAGCTGCGCGAAGATGCGACTCAGCCGAGGTTGGTGCGCAGGAACTCGGTGATCCTCTCCCACGGGATGGCGCCGTTCTCGCCGCCGTCGTACAGGTCGGTGTGGGAGGCGCCGGGGATGGAGACGAATTCCTTGTTGTCGCCCTGCAGGCGGGCGAAGGCGTCCTTACCCATGTAGTAGGAGTGGGCCGCCTCCCCGTGGACGATCATGACGGCGTTCTCGATCTCCTCGATGTAGCCGAGCAGGGTCGCGTTCATCAGCGAGGAGCCACCGATGACCGTCCACCCGTCGTTGGAGTTCAGGGAGCGGGGGTGGTAGCCGCGGGGCGTCTTGTAGTAGGCGTAGTAGTCCTTGACGAAGCCGGGAGCATCCTCGGGCAGCGGGTCTACTACCCCGCCGGCCAGGGCGTAGGTGCCGGAGCGGTAGTCGGCGGTGCGCTGGGCGGCCACGGATGCGCGCGTCTGATTGCGGGCCTCGGCGGAGTCGGCGGAGTCGAAGTAGCCGTTCGCGGCCACCCGGCTCATGTCGTACATGGTGGAGACCACGGTGGCCTTGATCCGCGGGTCGGCGGCCGCGGCGGCCAGCGCCATGCCGCCCCAGCCGCAGACGCCGATGATGCCGACGCGTTCGGGGTCGACGTCGTCGCGCACGGACAGGAAGTCGACGGCGGCCTGGAAGTCCTCGATGTTGATGTCCGGGGAGTTCATGTAGCGGGGCGTGCCGCCGGACTCGCCGGTGAAGCTGGGGTCGAAGGCGATCGTGAGGAAGCCGCGCTCGGCCATGGTCTGGGCGTACAGGCCACTGGACTGCTCCTTGACGGCGCCGAAGGGCCCGCTCACGGCCAGCGCGGGCAGCTTGCCGTCGGCGTCCTTCGGCTTGTACAGGTCGGCGGCCAGGGTGATGCCGAAGCGCGTGTGGAAGGTGACCTTCTCATGGTCCACGGCGTCGGACTGGGGGAAGACCTTGTCCCACTCCTGGGTCAGTTCGAGGTTTTCGGTGCTCATTTCCTGATGCTCCATTCTCTGTATCTGTGGCTGTGCGTGGCGCCCCGTTACGGTGCGGAGCGCCTCCGGCATCTAAATTAACCACTCGGGCAACATGACGCTAATGACCATTTGTCATGCCTGACATGCCGTCTTGGCATATCTTGTTGGACATGGAGATACGCACACTGCGGTACTTCGCCGCCGTGGCCCGGGAGGAGAACATGACCCGAGCCGCCGCACAGCTGAACGTCTCGCAGCCTACGCTTTCGAAGCAGATGAAGGCGCTGGAGCGGGAGTTGGGGCACAAGCTGTTCGTCAGGCACTCCTTCAGCATCGAGCTCACCGAGGAGGGCCGACTGCTGCGCGAACGGGCCGAGGATCTAATCGGCCTGGCAGACCGTATCGAGGCCGACTTCCTTACCCTGGGTGACATCACCGGAGGCGATCTGTACCTGGGGCTGGCCGAGTCCTACCAGGTGGGTCTGCTCGCCCGCCAGCTCAAGCTGCTCAAGCAGGAGTGCCCCGGGCTGCGCTACCACGTCACCAGCGGCGACACCGAGCAGGTCACCGAGAAGCTGGACCGGGGCCTGCTCGACTTCGCGGCGATCGTCGAGGAGCCCGACGGCGAGCGCTTCAGCCGGTACGAGACGCTGCCCCTGCCAGTGGCGGACAGGTGGGGCGTGGTGTTGCGGCACGACGACGCCCTGGCCGGCAAGGAGGCCGTCACCGTGGACGACCTGGCGGGACTACCGCTCTTCTGCTCGGAGCAGTCCTGGGCACGGGACATCCCGGCCTGGGCCGGCAGCCGCATGGGCGAACTGCAACTTGAGGGCACCTTCCGCCTGCCCTACAACGGCGCGGTCTTCGCCCGCGAGGGCCTGGGCTACCTGCTCACCTTCGACCACCTGGTGGACACCAGCCCCTCCAGCGGACTGGCCTTCCGCCCGCTGGAGCCGGCACTCGAGTCGCGGATGTACCTCATCTGGCGGCGGCAGCAGGCTCACTCCCCCATGGCGGAGCGCTTCCTGGAACGGCTACGCGCCTCGCTGGCCGACGACGACACGCCCGCACCATCCACTAGCCTGTCGGTGCGACCGCGGTCGACCTCGAGAACACCGAGAAGGAGCTGAGCACGTGTACAGAGTTCTGGTGGTGGAGGATGATGCGGCGCTGGCACGCGGCATCATCGGCCTGTTAGAGCGCTACCAGTACGACTGCACCGCGGCATCCGACTTCGGAAACCTGCTGCACGAGGTCGAGCGCGTTGATCCGGACGTCGTCCTGTTGGACGTGAATCTGCCGCGCTACGACGGTTTCTACTGGTGTCGCCGCATCAGGGAGGTCTCCAAAATCCCTATCATCATCGTGTCCGCCCGGGACGCCACCGGCGACCAGGTCCGAGGCATCGAAGCGGGCGCAGACGACTATCTGACCAAACCCTTCGACCCGGAGCTGCTGCTGGCCAAGGTCGGTGGTGTGATTCGACGCGCCTACGGGGATTTGAGTTCCGCGGATGCCGAGGACGCGCTCACGGTGCGGGATTTAATTCTGTTCCCCGGGCGGCAGCTGGCGGCCATCGGCGGCCAGGAGGTCGAGCTGTCACTCACGGAGACGAAACTGCTGCAGGCCCTGATGCAGGCGCATCCCGATGCGGCCTCACGCGATCGGCTACTCGCCTCCGCCTGGGAGGACGCCGCCTACGTGGAGGACAACACCCTCACCGTCAATATTCGCCGGCTACGCGGCCGCCTCTCAGGACACCGTGTTGGAGTTGAACTCAGAGCCGTGCGCGGATACGGATACCGGCTCGTCGTCGGCGCGGATGAGCGTGGCGGAGGCACCACGTGAGACTATTTCTGCGCGAGCACCTGGGCATCGTGATGCTATTCGTCCTGGTTGTGGGAGGGCTGCTACCGCTTTACCAAGGTGTCGGCGGATTCAACACCACCGGCGGCATGACCTACTTCTTGTGCCTGTCCGGTTTTCTGCTGGTAGCGACCCTTACGGTGCGGTATTTCCGACGTCGGCGGCTGTATCGCTGGCTCGGCTCCCCGGGCCGGGTCCTGGAGGAGCTGCTCGGACAGGAGTCCACCGATCCGCTCGTCAATGCCTTCATCCAACACGGCAACGCCAGTTACCAGCGCTACCTGGGGCTGCTCACGGAGCAGCAGGCGGCGACCGAGCAGTGGCGCACCCACATCGTCCAGTGGGTGCACCAGATGAAGACGCCGCTCAGTGTCATCCGCCTGCTGGTGCAGGACGGCGAGGGGAGCCGTGATCCCTTCCCTGTTCTTTGTGAGCTCGACCGGTTGCAGCGGCAGTTGGATCTGGTGCTGAGTCTGGCCCGGATCGAGCGCTTCGAGAACGATCTGGTGACCGAGCAGGTGCACCTGAGTGATCTGGCACGTGGGGTCATGCAACAGAATCAGCGGCTGTTCCTGCAGAGCGAAGTGAGCGTCGCCTGTACCGGTGAGGACATCGTGGTGAACACGGATCGCAAGTGGATCGGCTTCGTCGCGGACCAGCTGATCCACAACGCCGTTAAGTTCTCCGAACCGGGATCCTCGGTGGAGGTACGCATCGGCGCCCGACCGGAGGGAGCGCAGCTGAGTGTCATTGATACCGGCTGCGGCATACGTCCCCGCGACCTGCCACGCGTATGCGACCTGTACTACACCGGTTCAAATGGCCGAGCGGGCTCGCAGTCCTCCGGGGTGGGCCTGTACCTGGTCAAGCAGGTGCTCGAACGCCTCGGACACTCGCTGCAGATCACCTCGGCCGTCGATGAGGGAACCACCGTCACCGTGCGCTTCGGCACAAGCACAGCCGCGGTTGCCTGACCACACCGCAGGTGACAGCGATTGTCACCCGCGGTCACCCGCTTCGATGGTTCGCGCCCCGTACGGGCAATAGCTTTAACGGCAGTTGCCGAACACACGGAAGGGGCAAGCAATGACTGAAACGGCAATGCGAAACACCGTGACACACGAGCCCGGACCGGCCGTGGTGTCGCTGGAGGGCGTGAGCAAGATTTACGGGGACACGGTCAGGGTCAAGGCCGTCAATCAGCTCTCGCTGCGCATAGGCGCGGGCGAACTGGTGGCAATCATGGGGCCCTCGGGTAGTGGCAAGTCCACGGTCCTGAATCTGGTGGCGGGAATCCTGCCGGTCACCTCGGGCACCGTACGCGTAGGAGGTCAGAATCCGGCCGACCTGAGCGAGGAGGAGGCCGCAGTCTTCCGGCGGACACGACTGGGGTTCGTGTTTCAAGACTTCAACCTGGTGGACACGCTGACCATTCAGGAGAACATCATGCTGCCGCTCATGCTGGCGGCGAATGAGAGCCCCGCCCGCATGCGACGCCGCTCCCGGGCGGTGGCAGAGCAGCTCGGCATCGGGGATGTCCTGGCCCACCGGGTGCATGAGGTTTCGGGCGGTCAGGCGCAGCGGGCAGCCATCGGACGGGCGATCATTCACGGACCGCAGCTGCTGCTCGCGGACGAGCCGACCGGGAATCTCGACTCCGCGGCCGCGCAGGACGTCATGCGTATCTTCTCCGATCTCAACGAGCGCCGAGGGGTATCCACCATCGTGGTCACCCATGATGCACGCACCGCGAGCTGGTGCAAACGGGTGGTGTTCATCAAGGACGGCGCCGTGCACTCCGAGCTGTATCGGGAAGACGACCGACTGGCCTTCTACGATGAGATCCTGAACGTCCTCAAGCTCATCGGCGGTGAGGGACGATGACCCTCTGGCAGTTCGCGAAGCACAATGTTCTGCGCGATACGGAGACCTACATCGCCTACTGGTTGAGCAGCGTCTTCACCGTCACGATCTTCTTCATCTTCGCCGTCAACGCCGATCACCCCGAGCTGGATCAGGACGACAGTAGCATCCAGTTGTTCATGCGGATGGCCTCGGTGATCGTGCTCGTGTTCGCGGTCATGTTCCTGTCGCTTTCGATCTACTCCTTCGTGGATCGGCGCCGACGCACCTTCGGCACGCTGCGGGCAATGGGCATGTCGCGCCGCCAGTTGCGGCGCATGCTGCTGGCGGAGAACTCCCTGATCGGGGCCAGCGCCATTGTGGTCGGCATGCTCGTGGGGACGGCCTTCGGCCATCTGTCGGTGCTGATCATGGCGCGCATCGTCCGCCTGTCCAACATAACCTGGAAGACGCCCCTGGCACCGATTCGCGATACGGCGATCGGATTCGCGGTGGTGTTCGTGCTGGTCACCCTGCTCCTGGTTCGCGGCCTGTCCCGGCGCCCCATACTCGAGCTGCTCTCCTCCCCGGGGCATGAGGCCAAGGGCGTGCGCTTCTCCGTCCCGCTGGCCGTTGTCGGGGCGGTGGTGCTGCTACTCGGCTATGCGCTCACCTTCTACCCGCGTTGTGCAGGAACCGCCCCGGCGCTGATCGACCACGTACTGGAGAAGACGCTGAACTACGTGCTGATCGGGTGCTTCATGGTGGGCACATTCCTGGTTCTGAGCCAGTTCGTCTTCCTGGCCATCACCGGCATCCAGAAGCACTCACGCCGCTACCTTCGCGGCGGCAACGCGCTGTGGGTCTCGGCACTGCTGTACCGCCTGAAGAGCGGGGTGACCTCCATGTTCATCTCCACCATGCTGCTCACCGCGGCCTTCTGCGCCGTCACCGCATCCATCTCCCTGGCCATGTCCGTCCGCGCCGATATCACGGCCAGCATCCCCTTCGCCGCCACCTACTACGCCTTTGGCGACAGCGATCGGGAGGCAGGGGACCTCGCGCTCATTGAGCGGGAGCTGGACGGCAACGGCATCGATCATCAGCAGTACACGCTGGACTTCATCCTCCTGGGAGAAGGAGACGATGTGGGTCTGGTGGACACCAAGTTCGTATCCGAGGAGGAGTACGGCCGGGTGACCGGAGAGCACCCCGACCTGGCGGCCGGCCAGGCGCTCGACATCAGTGGGGCGAGCGAAACAACCGGGAGTACGGTCGGCGTGGATGGCGTCGGCGAGCTCGAGGTGGTAGGCGCCGGCACCCGGCTGCTCGACAATCCGCGCAACATTGACTGTTACGTGGTCGCCGACCAGACGCTGCAGGAGATCTCCCAGCAGCCGCGCACGACCTCCATGCGTGCCCACCTGTTCGACTTCGACGACGCGCTGCATGACTCCGGCGCCCGCGCCTTCTCCACCACCGTGCGCAATACGATCGGCGTCGGGATGGCTGATGGCGAGAGCTTCCTGTTCATCCCGCGCATTGATGAGATCGACGCCGACGAGTTCAGCCACCAGATCTTCACCTACGTGGGCGTGCTGTTCTCCGCGGTCTTCATGGCCGCCTCGGCCAGCCTGATCTACTTCCGGCTGGTTTCCAGCGTGCGGGACAACCTGCCGATCACACGGAACCTGCACCGCATGGGCATGTCGCTGCGGGAGATTCTGCGCGTGCAGCGCAGGCAACTGCTGGTACTGTTCACCGTTCCGGTGCTGCTGGCGGTCGTCAACACGGGCTTCGCCATGAACTACCTGGTGATGGCACGGATCGCCTCCCGGCTCCTGTACGGGCGCTTTCTGATCATCCTCATCCCGCTGCTCGCCCTGCAGGCCGGCTACTTCGCCTTCCTGAGCAGTCGCTTCTCGGCCAAGGTGCGCATCTTCCTGAAAGATCCGCAGTAGGCGGGCGCGTATTCCGGGCACCTCAGGATGTGGGGAGATCGAGTCGATCATCCGGCTCGATCTCCCCACTGCCGCGAGTAATGAACTGCGTGGGGATCACAATGTGCTCCGGCCGGAGAACCTCACCCTCCAGGCGGCGGAACAGGCGCTGCGCCGCCACCCTTCCCATGCGCCGGGGGTCCTGCCGCACTACCGTGAGCGCCGGCTGAAGCATGTCCGCCAGCGGCAGGTCGTCGAAGCCGACGTGCGCTATCCGGTTGCGCAGTTCCAGATTGTGCAACGCGTGCAGCGCCCCCTCGGTGAGGAGGTTCTGCCCACTGAAGATCGCCGTCGGCGGGCACGGCTCATTGAAGAGCCCAGTGACGGCGCACTCGGCCGCCCCCGCCCCTACCAGCCCGGAGACGACAACCGCCCCGCCGAGATCGACCCCATAACCCGCAAAGGCGGCTGTGAATCCCTCCCGGCGCTCCACGGCCGTGGCTACATTCAGACGCTCGGTGAGCAGCGCGATTCGCCGGTGCCCACGCTCAAGCAGATGCAGGGTGGCCCGCTCGGCCGCAGACCGGGTATCACTGGTTACACAGTCGGCCCCGATGCCATGCGGCGCCCGATCCACGAAGACGATCGGCACCCCCAGATGCAGAACCCGCTCCAATGCGGCGCCGTCCACCGTGGTGGTGTTGACGATGATGCCGTCCACGTGGCGCTTGATGGAATCCTCCACCGCCGCCACCTCCCGATCCGGCTGCTCGTCCAGACTGGAGGCAAGCACCGCCACGTCGTGCTCCCGGGCCACATCCTCTACACCACGGTGGAGCTCACCGGCGAAGGGATTGTCGACGCTGCCGACCAGCAGGGCAATCGTGCGCGTGGCTCCGCCGGGGCGGCGCAGGCTGCCAGCACGCAGGTCGACGTGGTAGTCGAGTTCACGTACCGCCGCCCAGACGCGCTCGGCGGTCCGATCGGAGACATTGGGCTCACCGTTTACAACACGGGAAACCGTCTTTACGCCCACCCCCGCCAGGCGGGCGACCTGCTTCATGGTGGGGCGCCGCCGCGCCCCCGACGCCGCACCGACGGACGAGTATGACGTCACTGTCTCCTCCCCGATTCTTGAGACGCACTTGACCCACGTGGTGACCAACCGTACCATCGTTACTGCTGTTGACATCGTTGTCAGCACTGGAACGCCGCGGTTGGAAGCGTTCCAGTACCCCACTCCCCACAGCCGCTTCGGCGGCTCTCCCAACCGCCCCGGCACTCCCGGGATCGGGCACCTAGAAGCAATGGAGCAGATATGGCACCACCACAACCACCCCTGCTGAAACTGACGGACGTCTCCAAGTCCTTTCCCGGCGTGCAGGCCCTCAGCGGCGTCTCCTTCGATCTGCAGCCCGGGGAGGTGCATGCGCTCGTCGGTGAAAACGGGGCCGGCAAGTCCACACTCGTCAAAATCCTCACCGGCATTCACCCCGACTTCGAGGGCAGTTACGAGTACGGCGGCGCCCCAGCCGCCTTCCACTCCATCCGCGATGCTCAACGCGCCGGAATCGCCATCGTCCACCAGGAACTCAACATGATGGCCGACCTGAGCGTGGCGCAGAACATCTTCATCGGCAGGGAGTCCTCCTCTCTGTTGGTCTCCGATCGCGCGCTGAACCGCCGTGCCCAGGAGCTGCTCGCCGAGCACGAGGTCGACGTAGCCCCGCAAACCCTGTTGCGGGACCTGTCGGTCTCCAAGGCACAGCTGGTGGAGATCGTGCGCGCCATGTCCTTCGAGGCGACCAAGGTGCTGATTCTGGACGAGCCGACGGCGGCGCTGTCGGAGGCCGAGAGCGCCGAGTTGCTTCAGCGAGTGCGACGGTTACGGGACCGCGGTGTCTCGGTCGTCTACATCTCTCACCGCATGCACGAGGTCATGGCGATCGCCGACCGCATTACGGTCCTGCGCGACGGCGCGCATGTGGGCACGCTCAAGACGGCCGACACCGACCTCGACGAGATCATCGAGATGATGGTGGGCAGGCAGGTCGTCAACACCCCGAAAACCCACTCCGACGTAGCACCCGACGCGCCCGTCGTCATGCGGGCCGAGCATCTCGCCTCCGCCGACGTCAAGGACGTGTCCTTCACCCTCCATCGCGGGGAGATCCTCGGATTCGCGGGTCTGGTCGGCGCCGGCCGCACGGAGGCCATGCGGATTGTCGCAGGTGCGGACCGTCCCACATCCGGGCGGCTGGAGGTCAACGGCGCCGAGGTGTCCTTCCACCGTCCCAAAGACGCTATTCATGCGGGAATCGCCTATCTGTCCGAGGATCGCAAGCGCTTCGGCCTGGTCACGGGCCTGTCCGTCAGCGACAACACAGTCCTGGCCTCCTACGACGCCTTCACCACCGCCACGGTCGTACACGAACGTGCGGTACAACGCGCAACCCGCAAGTACGTGGACATGCTGCGCATCAAGACCCCGTCCACACGCCAGCGCGTACGCAACCTCTCCGGCGGCAACCAGCAGAAGGTGGTGCTGGCCAAGTGGCTGCTGCGCGACGTCGACATCCTCATCTTCGATGAGCCCACACGCGGCATCGACATCGGTGCGCGCGCTGAGATTTACCAGCTCATGCGCGACCTGGTGGCGCAGGGCAAGTCGATCATCCTCGTCTCCTCAGACCTCGATGAGGTCTTGCACCTGTCCGATCGCGTAGTTGTCATGCGCGAGGGACGCAAGACCGGAGAGCTGGACGCCTCCGAGGCAACGCAGATCAAGATCATGGAATTGGCCACCAAGCAGGAAGAAGGTCGCGCAGCATGAGCGCAAACATCATCAAGAAGAACCCGGTGCGCGCGCTGCCCATGCAGCAGCTGATGGCGCTGGCGGCACTGGTCATCCTGTATGCGTTCTTCGCCGTATTCGGCAATCACTTCCTGTCCCCCAGCACCTTCGTGTCGATCCTCGACTCGTCCTACTACATCGGTTTCCTGGCCATCGGGATGACCTTCGTCATCATCACCGCGGGCATCGACCTGTCCTCCGGGACGGTGATGGTCGGCTCCGCGCTGGTCGGCGGCGTGGCATACAACGTATGGCACCTTCCGATCGGCCTCGCGCTGCTGGTGGTACTCGCAACCGGGGTCGCCTTCGGCATCGGCAACGGAATCCTGGTCGGCTTCCTGCATATCCCGCCATTCATCGCCACCCTGGGCATGCAGTTCGCCTCCCTCGGCCTGTGCGCGGTGATCGCCCAGGTGCAGACACAGACCTACCCGAGCCTGACCTCCGACGACGGCTGGTTCAAGACGGTCCTGTACAAGGCGGGGAACCTGCCCGTGGGCATCCTCTGGCTGGCCGCGTTCTTCGTGATCGCCTGGTTCATCCTCACCCGCACCAAGCTCGGCCGCTACACCTACGCCATCGGCTCCAACGAGGAGGCGGTCGAGCTGTCCGGCGTGGTGGTCTCCCGCTGGAAGTTCTGGGTCTACGTGCTCAACGGCTTCTTCTGCGGACTGGCCGGGGTCATCTACGCGGCCACCTTCTCCTCCATTACACCCCAGACCGGCAACGGTCAGGAGATGTACGCGATCGCCGCATGCGTGATCGGCGGTACCTCACTGGCCGGGGGCGTCGGCTCCCTGTGGGGAACCATCATCGGCGTCTTCGTCATCTCCGTACTCAAGACCGGCCTGCTGTCGATGGGCCTGCCCGTGCAGTGGCAGCAGGTCCTTATCGGCGTCGTCGTGGTGCTGGCGGTCCTACTGGACGTCATCCGCACCCGCCGTGCCGGACGCGCGTAATCCCAAGAGCTCATCAAGCCCCACCCCATCCACGAAAGGAACCATCACCATGACCCCCATGCTCACCCGGAGGACCGCGCTGACAGCGGCGCTCGCCTCCGCCTGCTCCCTGTCCTTGCTGGCCGCCTGCAGCGATGACGGAGGCTCCGCCGGCTCGGACGGGAAGATGAAGGTCATCATCATCTCCAAGAGCTACCAGAACCAGTTCTACCAGGCCGCCTTCAAGGGTGCGCAGGACGCCGCCGACGAGCTTGGCGTCGACTTGGAGACCAACGGTCCCGACGCCGAGAGCAACGTCTCCCAGCAGGTGGAGCAGCTGGCCTCTGCGGTCAACCAGCGCCCGGCCGCAATCGCCCTGGCGGCCTGCCAGCCCGACGCCGTGCAGGATGCCCTGGTGAACGCCAAGAACCAGAACATCCCGGTGATCGGCTTCGACTCTGGCGTGCCCGACGACGCCTCCGGCGCGGTGCTGGCCACCGCGACCACCGACAATGAGGCGGCCGGCGGAAACGTCGCCACCAACCTCGCCGCGAACGCCGATCTGCAATCCGCTCTGGCCTCCGCGAGCGCGGACTCCCCCGCCGTCATCGGGGTACTTGCCCAGGACTCGACCTCCGGCTCGATCGTCCAGCGTGTGGACGGCTTCACCGCCACCCTCGTGACCGAGTTGGAGAAGCTCGACGGCCTCGCCGGTGCGGTCGACGTGTCCGGACAGCAGCGTTGGACCACGCCTTCGACCAACCCCGCCAAGGTGAAGATCGTCGTCACCGTACCGCCCACCACCAGCCAGGCGGACATTCAGTCCGCGGCCACCTCGATCCTGTCCACGGACGGCCTGGTGGCCTTGTTCGCCGCCAACCAGGACGCCGTCAACGGCGTCATCAGCGCCACCGCTGACGCCTCCCAGTTGGACCGTGACTCCGGCCGCTACAAGGACCTGCTGGTGGTGGGCTTCGACGCCGGCACTTCACAAAAGGACGCCGTGCGCTCCGGGGCCTTCCTCGGCTCGGTGACCCAGGACCCCTACCAGATGGGATACCAGGCGGTCACCCTCGCCGTGCAGGCGGCGAATGGTGAGAGCGTTGCGGACGTGGACACCGGTTCACACTGGTATGACTCCTCCAACATCGATGATGAGGACATCTCGGTGCTCCTGTACGACTGAGAGAACCGAACGACGTGGTGGCCGGGCGGCGCGTTACCGTCCGGCCACCACTTGTCTCCACGGCGGTCGGGTGGGGCACTCCCCCGGCAGCGTGGTCTTGCCGTGGCGCCCGGGTCTGTTCTGTGCCTGCGGACAGCCCGCACCGAACATGTGCGGCCTGAATGATTAGAAGCAGAGGGACCGATTTCAAAGCCTGTCGACGAACTCCGCAGCAACCTCGAGAGGGACCGGATCCCATTTCCTCACGTACTGGATGGCAGACACACGGCCTCTTTTCCCCGAGTCGCGTGTGCGCCTGATGTAATCAAGATCGAGCGGGCACTCCGCAAGCATACGATCCACCGAGGCTCCGTACATGTACCGAAAGTGCAGCCTCTGCATGTCTTTCTTTGTCAACACAGAGTTGCGTGAAGCAAAAACAGCGACCGCCAGCAACAGGATTACCGGAACCACAAAAAAGATTACGGCCAACACTGCCTCAGACAAGCTTATTCTCCTCTTTCCCGGCACCGCGCAAGTGCTTCAGCTCCGCCACGTGCAGCGTATCACCCAGGGTCGCCGATTCACTGAGCCGGGTTGGCTTCGCGACTGCGTCCCAATGACTCTCCCGTTTCCCCGGCGAGTCGCCGACTACTCCAAGGCCAGCCGCAGTTCTTCCGCGCGCTCCCTGCCGATCCGCCAGGTTATGGTGGTGGTCGCCTCCACCAGGGCGGCGTCGTGGGAGACGAGCAGCAGCGCCCCCGGGAATGGCGCCAGCATCCTCTCCAGCGCCCTAATGGACCCGATGTCCAGGTGGTTGGTGGGCTCGTCCATGACGATGAGCTCCGGCCGGTCGAGGACGCCGAGGGCGAGCATGAGTTTGCGCATCTCGCCGGGGCTGACCTCCTCCCCCGCCAGAACCCGCTCCGGCGAGGAGTTGAGCCTGGCCACGATCGACAGCACGCGGCCGCGGCGCTCGGCGTCCAGCCCGGCCAGGCGCGCCCGTGTCGCTTCCCGCGCCGCCCGGTCGGGTTCTTGCGGCACATACAGCCGCGCCGTGTCCTCCGGCAGCCGCGCCAGCAGCGCTCGGACGAGCGTGGTCTTGCCGGTGCCGTTGTCGCCCACCAGTGCCACGTGGTCGCGACTGTTCAGGTGCAGCGCCGGCGTGCGCAGGGTTGTGGCCTCTCCCAGGAGCAGGGCGAGCGGCTGTGTGCGCAGCAGTACTGGACGACGGCTCGGGGCGGAGTCGACCCACAGGTCGGCGTCGTAGCGCTTGTCGATGTGCATGGCCTCCACCTGGGCGTTCGCGCGGGCGAGCCGGGCCTCCATGCGGGAGGCGAGCCGGCCCGTCTTGCCGTCCTGTCCGGTCACCACCGCTAAGCGTCGACGGAAGCGTGCGTCGTTGTCGTGCTTGGCGATGTTGCGGGCGGAGCGGCGGGAGGCGGTGCGGGAAGCCTCCTCGCGGCGTCGTTGGGTCTCTCGAGCCAGGCGCCGCTGCTCCCGCTTGGCCGCCTCACGGCGCTGGACGGCGCCCTCCCGCTCCAGCTCGGCCTGGGCGAAGCCCTGCGTGTAACCGCCCGGCCGCATGACGCCGGTACCGGCGTTCATGAACAGGCACTGAGTGCACAGGGCGTCCAGCAGGGCCCGGTCGTGGGAGATGAGGATGCCGACGCCGTTGAAACGCGCCAGGGCGGCACGGATGGCCGCGCGGGCCGCGGCGTCGGCATGGTTGGTCGGCTCGTCAACCACCAGCAGGTCCGGCTGATCCCAAAGCGCACAGGCGACCTGGACCAGCTTGCGCTGTCCGCCCGAGAGCGTGTCGTAGCGCCAGGCCCACTCGTCGGCGACGCCGAGGTCGCGGCGCAACCGCATAGCGACCTCGTCATAGGCGCAGGCGAAGTCCATCAGCGTCGGCGGTGGCGCGGCGGCGTCCTGGGCACAGTAGTAGGCCACCAGGCGCGGAGCCACTGCGCCGGCGTCGGGCTTCAGTTCCCCGCAGGCGATGCGGGCGAGGGTGGTCTTGCCGCACCCGTTGTCGCCGACGACGCCGGTCCAGCCGGCCGGGAAGGTGGCGGTTACGCCGGACAGCGCCGGAGAGGCGGTGCCGGGGTAGGTGTGGTGGATATCGGACAGGGTGAGCTGCATGCGGGCCTCCTGGGGTAGGAGGCCGTGCGGCGGTGCAGGCTGGTCTCGAGCTGCGTTCCGACTGGGCCGTCTTCATGGGCAACCACCGGGTAGTGCGACGCGGGGGCGGCGTCTACATCCGCCACCATCGTGGGGATCGGGGATGCGGCTGGTCGGTATGGAGGTCAGCGATGCTGCACCCCGGGCACGGCCTCATGGGTTGAGTCTGTTTCCGTGTGCCCGTGGGGCATCGCTACTTCCTCATGGGCCCGACGTTACTGGGCAGGTGCGCGCCCGTCCAGCCCCGCCGCCTCTTTCTCCATCTTCGGCGGTCGTACGCCGCCGCACTTTCGCGCTCGGTGCGCAAGACACGACTCCGCCCCGGCGAGAGCATTAGCTACTGCCGGGGCGGAGCGATTCTGATCGTGATTCGGTTACTTGCTCACGCTGGTGCCGGCGAGCGGCTTGTCACCGGGGCGGGCGAGCGGGCCGACCAACTCGTGGGGCTGGTAGGGCTCCTCCAGGTA
The DNA here is from genome assembly GCF_900098745.1 of Actinomyces glycerinitolerans. GTDB lineage: Bacteria > Actinomycetota > Actinomycetes > Actinomycetales > Actinomycetaceae > Actinomyces > Actinomyces glycerinitolerans. The sequence continues at coordinate 177,401 of NZ_FQTT01000009.1, read as the reverse complement.
GGCGATCTCCTCGGGGGTCAGCTTCAGGTCCAGGGCGCGCACGGCGTCGTCGACCCGGCTGGGCCGCGAGCAGCCGACCAGCGGCGCGGCCACGCCCCGCGCCCAGTGCCAGGCGAGCGCCACATCCGCCATGGGCACGCCGTGCTTGTCCGCAGTCTCGGCCACGCGCTCGATGATGGGCATGTCGATCTCACGGTCGCGGTCGTACTTGCTGCTCATGACCTTGTCGGTGGTCGAGCGCACGGAGTCGGAGTCCCAGGTGCGTCGGGTCAGGTGACCGGAGGCCAGCGGGCTGTAGGGGGTCAGGGACATGCCGTACTGCTGGCACACGGGAATCAGCTCACGCTCATCCTCGCGGTAGAGCAGGTTGTAGTGGTTCTGCATGGAGGCGAAGCGGGTCCAGCCGTTCGCATCCGCGGCCAGCTGTAGGTTGTGCAGCTGGTAGCCGAACATGGCCGAGGCGCCCAGTGCCCGGACCTTGCCCGCCTTCACCAGGGCGTCCAGCGCCTCCATCGTCTCCTCGATCGGGGTGCCGTAGTCGAAGCGGTGGATGATGTACAGATCCAGGTAGTCGGTGCCCAGGCGCTTGAGGCTGCCCTCGATCTCCCGGTTGATCGCCTCCCGGGACAGGTGCCCCTCGTTGAAGTACACCTTCGAGGCCAGCACCACGTCCTCCCGCTTGACGCCGAGGTTCTTCAGCGACTGTCCGATGAACTCCTCGCTGGTGCCGCGAGCGTAGGCGTTGGCGGTGTCGATGAAGTTCACGCCCAGCTCCAGTGCCCGGGCGATCACCTCCTGGGTGGCGCTCTGGTCGATGGACCACTGGTGAGAGTCGGGGAAGACCTCCCCGAAGCTCATGCCGCCGATGCACAGGCGGGGGATGGTGATGTCCGTGGTTCCGAGCTTGGTGTACTCCATGTCAGAGTCTCCTTGGGTACGTGAGTCGGTTGCGCGTTCGGGCGCGGGGGCGGCGGCGCCGTTGCCCTGGCCTTAGCGTGCCCCGAGCGGTGCCCGCACCGCCAGGTTCTGACAGTGCCCCTCGCGGCGGCCCGACATCGCAGACCCCGGCGGCTCGGACAGACTCCAGCCCACGACCGCATGGCACCACACCGTCAAACGCGCGGAGTCAATCACGGCCCGACCGGGCCAGACCAACGCGCCGTACGCCGGACGGCAGCGACGAGCGGCGAAATCCGGGAATAGCGTTCCCGAATGCGTCCGATGTCGCCGGACTGGTCGAGGTCGACCGCAAGACCGCAAGAGCGTGGCTGTCCGTGCCGCAGGCGTCGGGAGTCGTCCGCGTCCTGCACCCGGTGGAGGTCAAGATGGGCGTCCAGATCGGCGTGGAAGCAACCAAGAGCTTCTTGCGCCTTGAGCGCATTGCGGGCTACGAGCTTGGATTCGGGCACGTGATCTGCCAGACGAGGGAGCCCTACCCCATTACGCGCGACATACAGGCGGTACCCGTCTGGGCGATCTAGCGGTTGTGGTCCATGGCACCGTCCACGGCCCCTAGAAATCAGACGTGCGAAGGATGGTCGCTGGAGGCGCGTCGTCGGGATGGCCGCTACGCGACCACGCCGGCGCCGCGGTGTCAGTTGCGCAGGCAGGCCAGGGGGATGACGAAGACGCCGTCATCGCGGCGGTAAGCGGTAGCTCCAGCGGTGATCACCGCGAGGAAGGACGGCTCGCCCATTCGGTCCCAGTCCACACGATCCCGCAAGCGACGCAGGTGGGCAGCAGCATCGTCAAGCTGCGCGGAGCCGAGCTTCACCTCGACCGGCGCCCACCGTCCGTCGGCGAGGACGACGACGGCGTCCGCTTCCAGACCGGTCTTGTCGCGGTAGTGGAAGAGCGCCCCGTCGTTGGCTTCGGCGTAGACCCTCAGGTCACGCACACACAGCGACTCGAACTGCAGTCCGAAGGCCTCGAAGTCACGCAACAAGTCAGCCGGAGTCCAGCGCATGACGGCAGCACCGATCGATGGGTCCACGAAGTGACGTGTCGGACTGGTTCTTATCGCGGTCTTCGAGCGCAGCGCGGGATTCCATGCGGGCAGATCCTCGATCACGTAGGCGCGAGACAACGCATCGAGATAGTCGCTTACCGTGTTGGGCGCCATAGAGGCTTCATCAACCGCGAGATCGGCCGCGATCGTGGCCTGTGAGGCCTGGGTGGAGATATGACGCGCATAGGCGCGCATGAGTGCGCGCATGCGGGTGGCGTTCCGGGCAACACCATCCATACGCGCTACGTCGGAGTAGATCAATCCCTCAACGTAGTTCCTTGCCAGGCGCCCGGCCGGCGTCTTCGCGCCTGCGGTGACGGCGGCAGGCCAACCGCCGCGGCAGAGCACCCGCGCCATGTCTTCCACGTCGAGCGTGGCGACACCGGCAATCTCCGTTTCTCCGTCAAAAAGCGCCTTCAGAGACACCCGCCCAGTGGACTCCTCCGACTCGAAGAGCGTCATGGTCCGCATAACTAGGGAGGCAATCCTCCCAACACCGGAATGCATCCCCTGCACAGTCGGCGTAGATGAGCCGGTGAGTATGAACTGCCCCGGCTCGCCGCGGCGGTCGACGGCGAAGCGGATCGCATCCCACAGCTGCGGCGCCATCTGCCACTCGTCAATGAGTCGCGGGGTCTCCCCCTCCAGCAGCACTGAGGGTTTCGCATCCGCGAGCGCGAGGTAGGACCGACTGCGGTCAGGATCCTGGAGGTAGATGACGCTGCCGGCCTGTTGTAACGAGGTCGCGGTTTTGCCGCACCACTTCGGCCCCCTGACCTGCACCGCACCGCTGATCGTTAGCGCCTCGGCAAGCAGGTCATCTGCGAGTCGTGGCAGGTAGCGCATAGCTCGTTCCTCCGGCTTCCGAAACCCGCATGTTTCCGCCATCACCCTACCCGACTGCGTGACTTGGACGGAGTTCGTTGCGTCAGTTGGACCGGGTCCGTTGCGTCAGTTGGCGGCGGTCCGGCTCTTCCGGTTCAAGAGTGCGTCGGCCGGGAAAGGCTGACGGTGTTCAGGTGCGAGCGCATCGCGGCAGCCAGTTCCGACGGACCGATCCCGGCGCAGGCCGTAGCGGAATGTCCAAAAACGGCACGAACCGCGCCAGGCACGTCAGCAACCGCAAGCAAAACGTTGAAATCATGCGGATGCCGCATCAGGCTGCATTGGCATCGACGGCGTTTCTGCCGAATCTGGACATTTCTGCCTCCGCCCTGGGGCGTGCGCCCCAGCAGGCCCTGACGAACGAGCCTGCCGCTGCCACCGCACCCCAAATGTGCAGTTTCGCGCCGTGTTACTCCTGCCAACGCCGCAGATGCGGCAGCACGGCGCTCATGTAGGAGATGGCCTCGTCCTCGGTGATGTGCACGCCTTCGGACATGTACGGGGCGCTGTACTCGATCAGTTCTTCCAGGGTCTCCGGGCCGACGAAGGCGCCGTCCTGGTAGCACCAGGCACAGTAGTCCTCAGACTTGGTCCCGTCGATCTCGCTGCCGTGCTGCTCCTCCTTCGGAATGGGCATGCCGCAGCTCTGGCAGTGCGGCCCGGGCGGCGCCTCAAGAAGGCGGGTGACCGGCACCTCCAGCGCGGTGGCCAGCAGCTTGCACATGTCGATGCCAGGCGTGGTGGCGCCGGTCTCCCAGCGTGAGACCGCCTGCCGGGTCACCATAACCCGCTGCGCCAGTTCATCCTGCGTCATCCCCCGCAACGCCCGAACCTCAGCGATGACTTCTCCGATTGCCATGTCGGCCTCCTCTTCCGCGACCCCCGGTGATGCCGCCACACAAGAACAGCACAGTTGGCACACGCCGTCGAGCAACGGGTTGTTGCATCCCCCCGCTTCCCCAATCGCTGCTCACGGGCGCAGGGCGCTCAGGGGAAAGGTGAGGACGCCGTCGGCCAGCTTCATGGTGGGCCCGTCGGCGGTCACGACGGCGGTGAAGACCGGCGCGGGCGTACGTCGCGTGTCGATGTCCGCCACGAACGCGGCTAGGGAGTTCTGGGCCTTCGCTATCTGCCGTTGCCCCAATTTGACTTCAAAAGCAGCCCAACGTCCGTCGTCGAACTCGACGACGGCGTCGGCCTCCTTTCCCGACTTGTCCCGATAGTGGTAGACATGCCCGCCCCGCAACTCGGCGAAGGTGCGCAGATGCTGCACAACTTGCGACTCGAACCACAACCCGGCGGTCTCCAAGTCCTGCATCAGGCGCTCCGCCGAGGTCCCGGTGACGGCTGCGGCCAGGGCAGGATCCACGAAATGGAGCTTGGAGGAGGTACGTACGGCGTAGCGTGAGCGCAAGTGCGGGGCCCACGCAGGCTGCTCCTCGACAATGAAGAGCCGCCTAAGGGCATTGATGTAGCTCGCTGCCGTCTCCGCGCTGAGCGCCTGAGTCGTCACGTCCTTCGCGATGGTGGTGAATGAAGCCTCGGTGGCGATATGGCGCGCAAGCGAGCGCAGAAGCGCTCGCAACCTGATCGGATCGCGACGCGGCTCCCCATCGAGCCGCCCCATGTCGATGCTGACGACGTCCTCCACATAGTCGCGCAGATACCGCTGTGCCTGCGCGGTGGTGGCATCGACGTCGCCCGGCCAGCCGCCGTGAACCAGCGCATCCAGCGCCTCCCGGACGCTCGTGCCGGAGTCAAGCGCGGGTGACGGCTCCTCGCCGTCGAACAGTGCCGTCAACGAAACGTTCCCTGTACCCAGGCCGCGCTCGAACAGAGTCATCGGACGCAGACGCACCCTGGAGATCCGGTGGGCACCAGAGTGCCGCGTAGCATCCTCGGCGGGAACCGAGGAACCGGTGAGTATGAACTGTCCGGGGCGTTGCCTGGCGTCAACCTCCCGCCGTACCGCGTTCCACAGGTCTGGCGCAAGCTGCCATTCGTCGATCAGCCTGGGAGTTTTCCCTTCCAGCAGCAGCGCGGGATCAAGGTCAAGCGCAGCGCGTATCTGCGGCAGGCCCGAGTCCAGAGCGACCTCGGATGCGGCATGCTGCCGTCCGGTCATGGTCTTGCCGCAGGCACGCACGCCTTCGATGAGAAGACCACCTGAGTAGCCCAGGATCTCGCTGATAGGCGGGTCAACGACACGATGCCGGTAGCTCACGTCGGCCATCGACTTCCTCCTGCGATCCAGAGCGAAACCCACCCCAATCCTGGAGTTGGCTTCATTCTAACCGGGCAGTTGGCGTCGCTTCAACCAGGCACATGGCGTCATTACAGTCGGTGTTCTGGCGTCACGACGAGCACGTAGGGCCAGTCGAGCCGCATCGCCAGAGCGGATGCTCTCCTCCTCGGCCGCATGTCCCTGTTCGCCCCGAGACCGGGCCGCGGCAGTTAAGGGCACCAAGTTGCCTTCCGAGTTGCTTATCCACCCATTCGTACCGAAAGAGACCATCGACGCCGTGCCCGCGCGCTCCTAGGTTGAGTACGAACGAACCAACAAGCAGAGAGGACTCCCGCATGGCCCCCGCATCGAGCCTGAAGCACCAGACCTATCTCACCCTCAACGACGGCAACCGCATCCCCCAGTTCGGCATGGGCGTGTACCTCGTGCCCGACGGCGAACCCACCGAGACCGCCGTCGCCGAGGCCCTGCGACTGGGCTACCGCCACATCGACACCGCGCACGCCTACCAGAACGAGCGCTCCGTGGGCCGCGCGGTCAAGGCCAGCGGCATCGACCGCTCAGACATCTGGATCACCACCAAGCTGTGGCCCAGCGAGTACGGCGAGGGCGCCACCGCGGCCGCCATAGACAAGATGCTGGAGCGCCTGGACACCGACTACATCGACCTGCTGCTGCTCCACCAGCAGTTCGGCGACTACAAGGGCGCCTGGAAGGACATGGAGCGCGCCGTCGCGGCCGGCAAGGTGCGGTCCATTGGCATCTCCAACTTCGAGTCCGCCAACCTGGAGGACCTCATGGCCGCAGCCACCATCAAGCCGTCGGTCAACCAGGTGGAGTGCCACCCCTACTACCCGCAGGACGAGCTGCGCGAGCGCATGGCCCCCTATGGCACGCTCATCGAGAGCTGGTACCCGCTCGGCCACGGCGACGCCGGCCTGCTCGACGAGCCGCTCTTCGCCGAGCTCGGCACCAAGTATGGCAAGACGCCCGCCCAGGTGATCCTGCGCTGGCACATCCAGAAGGGGAACATCATCTTCCCCAAGTCCACCAACCCCGAGCACATTGCCGCCAACATGGACATCTTCGACTTCGCCCTGACCGAGGCGGAGATGGAGCGCGTGGCCGCACTCGCCAACGGCAGGCGCTTCTACAACGTCTCCCTGGCCGACCAGGAGAAGAACCTCGGCGCCTGGGCCCCCGCCGACTGAGTCCTGCGCTTACCGCGGTCGCCCCGGCTGCGACGGTGTGGCTCCAGGCCGGCCAACTCCGGTCAACACCTACGCCGACGCGTTCCGCATTCCGCTCCCCTCCCACCAACTTCTTGAAAGGAACCCCACAATGATCTTCGACCGCAATGAGAACCGCCCCGTCATCGCGCTGCTCGGTGCCGGTGCCATGGGCACCGCCATCGTTCGCCGCATCGCCAACGGCAAGCAGATTCTGCTCGGCGACATCTCCACCGAGAACCTTCAGACCGTCGCCCATGACCTGGCCGCCTCCGGATACGAGGTGGCCACCCAGCAGGTGGACGCTCTGGACCGGGCCAGCGTCGAGGCCTTCGCCACCAAGGCCGCCTCCCTGGGCGAAGTCCGGTACTTCATCGACACGGCCGGCGCCTCCCCCAACCAGTCCTCGCCCGAGCACATCGTGGCCCTCGACCTGGTTGCCACCGCCATGGCGATCGACGTCTTCGCCAACGTCATTGCGCGCGGCGGCGCCGGCCTGGTCATCTCCAGCCAGACCGGTTACATGATGCGGCTGAGTGACGAGGTCGAGCGTCAGCTGGCACTGACTCCCACCGAGGAACTTGCCGAGCTCGACTTCCTCAAGCACGACGCCGTGGCCAGCTCCGGCGTCGCCTACATGGTCTCCAAGCGTGCCAACCATCTGCGGGTGCGCACGGCGGCCGCCACCTCCTGGGGCGATCGGGGCGCCCGCATCAACACGATCAGCCCCGGCATCATCGTCACCCCGCTGGCCTACGACGAGTTCCGGGCCGCCGGAGAGAACTACCAGGCGATGATCGACGCCTCCCCGGCCCGCCGTGTGGGCACCTCCGATGAGATCGCCGCGGCCGGCTCCTTCCTGCTCGGTGAGCAGGCGGCCTTCATCACCGGCACGGACCTACTGATCGACGGCGGCGTGATCGCCGCCATCAACGCCGGCCGCTTCACGCTGGGCGGCTGACGCCGAAGTTCAGCACCGTGCCGAGGCACGTGGCCCGACGCCGCCCTGTCTTGCCACCCCTTCTTGGGGGTAGGAGAGCAAGGCGGCGTCGGCGACCTCCAGGCAGGCGTCGGTCAGAGCCTGGATCTGCTCGGGCGTGGCGTCGTCGACGTGGATACCGGCCGCCACGGACACCGGCTCGCCGGTGCCGAGGCACAGGCGCCGGGCGACGGCGGCGGCCGCCTCGGCGTCCTTGTGTCCGGGGACGGTGGCCACCCACAGGTCCACACGCGACAATTGCTCCCCATGCAGCTTCGGCCCGGGGCTGGCCAGGGCCTGCCCGCCCACATGCGGCAGCGTGCCGCCGTACAGGAAGCAGGCCAGGCCCTGACCGTCGGTGTGGGTCACGTGCAGCGTCACCTTCAGGTCGCCGTCGCCCGCGTGCACCGTGATTGTCCTCATGCTCATCCCTCCCAGGGGCGCAGGCCCTCGTAGGCGATCCCGAACTGCATCAGGATGCGTCCCACCAGGTGATCCACCTGGTCCGCCGTTGTCTCGCAGCCGTTGTAAAAGGTGAGCATGGGCGGCAGCAGCACGTAGCCGTCCTCCGCGGCGCGCAGCAGGTTGCGGCAGTGGGCGCGGTTGAGCGGCGTCTCCCGGGGCACGAGCACCACCTTGCGCCCCTCCTTGGCGCAGACGTCGGCGGCGCGCACGAGCAGGTCGTCGTCGTAGGCGTTGACAATGGCGGACAGGCTCCGCATGGAGCAGGGCGCCACCACCATCCCCTCCGTCATGAAGGAGCCGGAGGAGATGGCGGCCGCCTGGTCGTGGTCGTCCCACACGACGTCGGCGCTGGCTACAAGCTGCTCCACGGTCAGGTCGGTCTCGCGCGCGAGGGTGAGCCGGGCACCGTCGGTTATCACCAGATGCACCTCGACGTCCGCCCGTGCACGCAGTGCCTGCAACAGCCGGTGGCCGATCTGCACGCCCGAGGCGCCCGTAATCCCCACAATGATGCGTTTCACTGATTCTCCTCTCGATTGCGGCCGTGCGGCTCCGAGCTCGGCACTCGCCCTCACATGAGCCCCAACAGGCGGAACCAGACCGCCTCCACGAGTACGACGACGAACACGACCGCCGTGAGCGGCGTTCCCATCCGCACGGCCTCCTTTGAGCTGTAGCCGGCGTTGTCCTCGCCCTCACCCACCAGGATGGCCAGGTTGTGGAACGGCAGGATGTAGTGGATGTTGATCGCGGAGAAGACCATCATGGCCACCGCGATGTCACTTACGCCCGAACCGGCGGTGAAGGCGATGAACGCCGGCACGCAGATGCCGAGCACGGCCATGACCGAACCCATGAACATGTGGATGATCACCGTGATGCCGGCGATCAGCAGAGCCAGCACCAGCGCGTTACCGGGTACGGAGTCGGGTAGTACCACGCTCGCGATCCAGGCGTTCATGCCGGTGGCCTCGCCAACCGTGCCGATGCCCATGGCGGCGGTGAGAAACACCAGGGTGTTGATGGGTACGGAGTTCCACGTCGCCGGGGTGATCACCTCGCCGATTACGGGCAACGCCAGAACGGCGCCCACCAGCAGGGTGACGAAGCCGATGTTGAGCCCGGTCATGGATTCGGTCAGCCACAGGGCGATGGCGATGACCAGCCAGACAACCGTGCGCTTCTCCTTGCTGCCGACTCGGCCGAGGGCGGCCTGTTTGGTGCGCACCTCGTCGAAGTCGATGCGCATCTGTGTCTCGGGCCGGAACAGCACCAGACCCAGGCCCAGCGTGCACAGGGTCGCGACCAGCATGGGTACCGACATGTAGACAAACCACTGGATGAAGGAGCAGCCGTCTGCGGCGTAGGAGGCCACCAGTGGATTGAGGGTCGCGTCCCCGGTGAGGAAGAACATGGAGCCGGGCGCGGCCGCCGCGAACACGAGGAAACCCACCTTGATCTTGTCCGCTCGGGACATCTTGGCGGCGTCGCAGATGACGAGCATGACCGCCAGGATCATGAAGGCGCGCGGGAAGGGGTGCGGGATGAGCAGCGACAGGATGAAGGTGAGCGCGAAGATGCTGACCACGAGTGAGGTCCAGCCGCGCACGAACTTCAGCGCGAACCAGTAGGCGATGCGCTCGCCCAGGCCGGAGTCCTTCACGGCGGCGGCAATCAGGTAGGCACCGATCACCATCCACATCTGCATCTTGGTCCATGACGCGAACACCGTGCCCGTATCGGCCGTGCCGGTGAGGATGAGCAGGGCCAGGTAGACGGCCGACACGTAGGCGGGCTGGGCCACGCCCGTCGCCCACCACACCACGGTCATGAGGGTGAGGGCCAGGCAGTGCTGGCCGGCGGCGGAGATGGGCGCGAGGCCGTCCAGCGGGACGACCCACACCAGGGCGCAGGCGAGGATGCCCGCGAGCAGGCCGACGACGCGCTTGTCGAGCTTCATGGGCGTCTCGCTCCCTCAGTGGGCGAGCTCGGCGGCCCACTTGTCCTGGTCGATGTCCAGGAACCGGCACCGCTGGAACTCGTCCTTCAGGTCATAGGGGACGGTGCAGTCGAAGATGGCCTTGCAGGCGATGCCGTGCACGCGGATGGAGGGGGCGAAGGCCGGGTCGTTGGACGGGTCCAGCACATGGCAGTGGGCGCCGGGAATGGTGATCAGGCCGGTGTCGGCCTGGAAGCGTGTGGTCATCGCCCACATGACGTCGCTCATGTCGAAGATGTCCACGTCCTCATCCACCAAGAACACGTGCTTGAGCTCGGAGAAGGCGGAGAAGGCAAGCATGGCCGCGTTGCGCTGGCGCCCCTCATCGTTGATGGAGCTCTTCTTGAACTGGAGGACGGCCACGAACTTACCGCCGCCGCAGGGGGCGGCGTGCACATTGAGCAGGCGTCCGGGGATGGCGGTCTCGACCATCTTGTAGATGGAGGCCTCGGTGGGAATGCCGGCCATGGACACATGCTCGTGAGAGGGCCCGATGCAGGACTGCATGATCGGGTGCTCGCGGTGGGTGACGGCGGTGACGTGGATGACGGGCAGTTCGGGTTTGGCCTCGCCGGTGTAGCCGGGGAACTCCGGCATGGCCTTGCCGGTGTTGGTGTTGACGTCCTCACGCACCGTGTCGGTGATGGACAGGTAGCCCTCGATCACATACTCGGCGTGGGCGATGCAGGTCTCGGGCACGGTCAGGGCGGGGGCCAGCTCGACGGCGCGGCCGCGGATACCGCCGGCGATCTGCAACTCGTTATACCCCAGCGGGGTGGTGGGCGCCTCGAAGCCGGCGCACATGTACACGGCCGGGTCCAGACCGATGGACACGGTCACGGGCATGTCCTCTCCCTTCTCCTTCCACTGCTCGAAGAAGGCGCCCAGGTGCCGACTGCCCGGCGTTATCCACATGCCCATCGTGTCCTTGGACTCGATGCACAGGCGGTGAATGGTGACGTCGGTGTCCGAGTTGAAGGGGCTGTGCCCGGCGATCAGGCCCATGGTGACGTAGGGGCCGGCGTCCTCGGGCGTGTTGGTGGGGGCGGGCACGAGCCGACGCAGATCGAAGTCCGGATCGGTCGCCAGGTGCACCACCTCCTGGCAGTCGATGTGCTTGCCCTCCGCGATGGGTGCGGGCGGGATGGTCTCGGCGAGTTTCTGACCGATCTGCAGGCCCAGGTACTGTTCGTCCATGCCCAGCAGGGCGGCGACGCGCTTGCGGCTGGAGAGCAGGCCAATGGCGACCTTGGCGTCGTCGAAGCCCTTGACGTTGTTGAAGACCATGGCCGGACCCTCCTTGGTGGGGCGGGCGACGGTGCCGCCCGCGCCCACGTGCCGGTAGACGCCCGAGACCTCGGCGTCGCAGTCGACTTCGGTGTCGGTCTCGAGCAGCTGTCCGGGCATGTCCCGCAGGTAGTCGAGTGCACTGCGCAGGTCGTGGATGGTGTCGTTGATGTTCTGGCTGGTCTGGTGGATCTGCGTCATTGGAGGCCTCCTTTGTGCCCATACGGGACGGTGCGGGGCCGCCGTCGCCCCGGGGACGGAACCAGCCTGCAACTGTGTAGTTGGTATCGGGTCAAGCGGCTTTCCCGAGGCAATTGCCGACGGCGTTCAGGCGAGCAGGATCTCCAAGCGACAGAAGTCGGCGTCGTGCTCCTCGGTGTGGAAGACGGTATCCAGCAGGCAGCGGTCCACCACCGGCCCCGCCGCTTGCATACCCCGGTCGGACATCCAGGACAGGAGCTCGCGGGCGGGCTCCACGTCGTAGGGCATTGAGTACTTGTACATGCAGGCGTACTCCCCCGCCGGCAAAGTGACGAACTCGGCGTCGTCGAGGGGAATTTCGCGAGGCAGGATGATAAGACTTCCGGCGCCCGCGAGCGGGCGGTCGCCCGCCAGTGCTGCGGCGTCCAGCAGGAAGCCGAAGCCGCGTGAGGGGATGGCGCCGGCGTCCAGGAGCCGCCCCCAGGCGTCCATGAGCGCCAGGTGCAGTCGTTTGAGATCCGCGTCCCCCTCCGCGGGGTACGGTGCGAACAACGCCCGCCGCTGCGGGAGTGTGCGCACATGCGGGGTGTCCACATTCTTCTCGCTGGCGGTCGCGGTCGCGAAGATATCGTCAAGCCGGGCGATATCCTCCCACTGAAGCCGCAGGCGGACGATCTCCTCCTCGATCTGCGCGGCGCGCTCACGCAGTAGACCGCGTATGCCCTCCACAGAGCGGTCATCCAGATATGCCTTGATCCGGGCGAGCGGCACACCCATCGCCTTGAGCAGGCAGATCAGGCGCAGCCGCGGCACCTGGTCGATCGAGTAGTAGCGGTAGCCGGTATCGCTCACGTGGGCAGGCTTGAGCAGCCCGTTGCGGTCGTACAGGATGAGCGTCTGCCGGGAGACGCCGTGCAGCGCCGCCATCTCGGAGACCTTGATGAGGTCTCTGCTGAGATCATCTTGTCTCATGCCGGTCCTCCTCCGGCTGCCCGTGCGCGGGTAGCTCCGGGGTTGCGCGCCGACTGTAAGGGATCAGCCTGCCGCGGCGGGCGCATCTTGGAGCTCACGCACCATCAGCCATTCGGTCTCGTCGAAGCCGTCGCCCACGATCCGGAAGCCCAACCGCTCATACAGGTGCACGGCCCGATTGGCCTTGGCGACGCCGAGCGAGGCACGCGCGTAGCCGGCCTCCCGCAGCTGTTCGAGCATGCACCGCAGCATCCGGGTGCCGATTCCCCGGCCCCGGTACTCCCGGTAAAGGGAGATCGCGAATGCCGGCGTCGAGTCGTCCAAACGGCCATAGCAGTCGGTGGTGCGCACCCAGCAGGCACCGACGACGCGACCGTCCACTTCCGCAACCAGCGCCCGGTCATCCGGCAGCGTCCCGAAGCCCTCGAAGTGGGCGCGGCACATGGGGTCGTCGTAGATGACGCTGCGCGGCACCTGCCCGGTGAAGTCCTCGGGCACGTATACGGCCTCCAGCAGGAAGTCCTCCAGCAGAAGCGCCTCCTCGGGGCGCAGCGGCCGAATCAGTACAGCATCGTCGTCGATCGTCATGACGGGAGATTTTAGGGCGAAATACCGCCATTGCAAGGCACCTGCGGCGAGTCCTGTTCGCACGCCCTCAGGAGCTCACAACCGAGCCTTCCATACATGTCATACATGCATAACTATAAGATATAGGCGTTGGACACGGGTCAAAGATCCGAGTTATACACGTATTGCAGGACGCCGAGGACGTCGATATCTGACGCGCACCCGGCCGACACGGAGGAGAGGCATGACGAGCAAGCGCAGTCTCGGCGGAAGCGGGTTCGATGTCGCACCGATCGGCTACGGCTGTATGGGCATCAGCCATGCGCACGGGTACGCGATGGAGTTCGACGACGGCGTGCGCACCGTACGCGAAGCGGTCGAGGCCGGGTACACCTACTTCGACACGGCCACCACCTATACCGGCATCACCCGGTCGGGCAAGTCCTCGATCAACGAGGAGGTCGTGGGCACGGCCTTGGCCCCGTATCGCGAGCAGGTGGTTGCGGCCACCAAGTTCGGAGTGACCATCAACGCCGATCACAGCCTCACCCTCGACTCCTCCGCGGCGGCCATTCGCGCCACGGTGGAGAAATCGCTCCGCCAGCTGGGATTCGACCACCTCGACCTGGTGTATCAGGCCCGCATCGATCCCAACACCGAGCCGGAGGCCGTGGCCCAGACCATGGCCGAGCTCATGGCCGAGGGGAAGGTGCTCAACTGGGGAATCTCCGAGACCGGCGAGGAGTACCTGCGCCGCGCACACGCCGTAACGCCCGTCGTCGCCATCCAGAACGTGATCAACATGTCCCGCCGCGAGCACGAGGCCATGATTCCCGTGACGCAGGAACTGGGCATCGCCTTCACCGTGTTCACCCCCTTGATGAAGGGATTCCTGTCCGCGCGCACCGACCCCAACCGCCTCTTCCGCGAGGGCGACGACTACCGTCGCATGATGACGCAGTTCTCCGCCAAGGGCGTGGCGCAGGCGGCGCCCCTGTATGCGCTGCTCGACGAGTACGCGAATGCCCATGACGCCACCTGGGCTCAGATCTGCCTGGCGTGGCTGCTGGCCAAGGGCCCCAACCTCATCCCCGTGGCCGGCACCACCAACCCCGACCGCATGCGCGAGAACCTCGCCGCCGCGGACATTGTGCTCACCGCCGCGGAGCTGGCCGACATCGATCGCCGCCTCGCTGAGATAAAGCCCGAGAACTTCGGCAAGGAATAGCAGCTGCCGACTACTCCCACTCGATGGTGCCGACGGGCTTGGGGGTGAGGTCGTAGGCCACACGGCACACGCCGGGGACCTCCGCCAGGATACGGGCGGTGATCCGCCGCAGCAGCGCCCAGTCGAGCTCGGGCACCTCGGCGGTCATGGCGTCGACGGTGTTGACGCAGCGGATGATGACGGGCCAGTCGAAGGCTCGCTTGCCGTCGCGCACGCCGGTGGCGCGCATGTCCGGCACCACGCAGAAGTACTGCCAGATGTCCTGGCCGGCGGCCTCGATCTCCTCGCGGACGACGGCGTCGGCCTCGCGCAGCGCCTCCAGGCGGTCGCGGGTGATGGCGCCCAGGCAGCGCACCCCCAGCCCCGGGCCGGGGAAGGGCTGGCGCTCCACCATGGACTCCGGCAGGCCGAGCCGGCGGCCGACGACGCGCACCTCGTCCTTGTACAGGAGCTTGACGGGCTCAACGAGTTCGAAGTCCATGTCCTCGGGCAGGCCGCCGACGTTGTGGTGGGCCTTGACGCCGTCGGCGGACTCGAGGATGTCGGGGTAGATGGTGCCCTGCCCCAGGAAGCCGACACCCTCCAGCTTCGCCGCCTCCTCGGCGAACACGTTGATGAACTCGGCGCCGATGAGCTTGCGCTTGGCCTCGGGCTCGGCCACGCCCGCCAGCAGGTTCAGGAACCGGTCCGTGGCGTCGACGTACACGAGGTTGGCGTCCAGCCCGTCCCGGAAGACCTCAATCACCTGCTCGGATTCTCCCTTGCGCATCAGGCCGTGGTTGACGTGGACGCTGATCAGCTGCTTGCCGATCGCCTTGATGAGCAGGGCGGCGACGACGGAGGAGTCGACGCCGCCGGACAGGGCGAGCAGCACCTTGCCGTAGCCGACCTGCGCGCGCACGGCGTCGACGGCCTCGGCGATGAAGGCGTCCGCCAGCTCGGGGGTGGTGATGCGCTCCATGTCGGCGGGGCGTTGGTTGGAGGTGAAGTCCACGGCGGTCTCCTTCATCGTCGCGTGCGCGGGTTCGCGCCCGACTCTACTGCCATTCCCCGAGATGGCGCGGAAGAAGCCGCCCCTCCCGACGAGCGGGCACCCAAGATGTCAAAATCGATGACAAACGAGTCCGGGGGCGTTGGCGGCAGCGAACAAAACGTTGGAATCATGCGGGTGCTGGGTCGGCTCTCGCCGGCATCGAGAGTGTTTGTCATCGATATTGACACTTCCACCCCGGACACGCAGCCCCTCGCGTAAGCTCCCCCGCCCCAAACCGGAAGAGCCCCTTCAGGCTGCGCCTATTCCAGGCCCAAGACGACGACCAACTGCCGCGAGACCTCGGCCATGTCATCTTTGTCCAGGATGCCAACTCGCTTTCCGAGAAGTTGTTTGTCCACAGTGACGATCTTCTCGGTCATCACGTAGCTCGGCTTCGCAAGCCCATTGCCTTCACTCGGCTCGATAGGGACCCTCGTGGGGATGTCGCGCGAGTCGAAGCTCGTGAATAGGCACAGGACAACCGATCCGAAGCCTGTCAGCTCATCGTTCTGTACGACAACGACCGGTCGCGCCTTGCTAGCGTAGGCATCGTCGCGCAGCGTCCAAACCTCACCGCGTCTCATTGATCGCCCTCAGGGAGAGGTCTGTCGCAAACCTGGTGGCGTCCTCCTCGGTGGCGAACGGCTCGACGTCCTCCGAGAGGCGCACGTCGTAGGGGAAGCCACGGTGACTGTTGAAGGCGGTCACGAACATGCGCAGCACGTCCGCCGGGGTAGTGCCGAGCTTTCTCGTGGTCTCCTTGAAGAGCTCCGCCTGCTCCGCGTCGACCCTCGTGGCGATCTGTCTCATTGCCATGACATGCCTCTTTCCGTCAAGACAAATCATACCAGCTATGCGGTGCAAAATATACCTATTTGCTAGCTATGCCTGGCGGTCAGGGAGACTCCGACGACTACTCCCACTCGATGGTGGCGGGGGGCTTGCTGGTCACGTCCAGCACCACGCGGTTGACCTCGGGGACGGCGTTGGTGATGCGCGTGGAGATACGGGCCAGCACGTCGTAGGGCAGACGCGTCCAGTCCGCCGTCATCGCGTCCTCACTGCTCACCGGCCGCAGCACCACCGGATGCCCGTAGGTGCGCCCGTCGCCCTGCACGCCCACGGACCGCACACCGGCCAGCAGCACCACCGGGCACTGCCAGATCTCCTCATCCAGCCCGGCCGCCGTCAACTCCTCGCGGGCGATGCCGTCCGCGGCCCGCAGGATCCGCAGGTTCTCCGCCGTCACCTCACCAATGACGCGAATGCCCAGGCCCGGCCCGGGGAAGGGCTGGCGGGCCACGATCCCCTCGGGCACGCCCAACTCCCGCCCGATCGCGCGCACCTCGTCCTTGAACAGCGCCCGCAGCGGCTCGATCAGCTCGAAGTCCAGATCCTCGGGCAGCCCACCCACATTGTGGTGGCTCTTGATGTTGGCGGCGCCCTCACCGCCGCCGGACTCCACCACGTCCGGGTACAGCGTGCCCTGCACCAGGAACTTGATCTCGCCGCCGGCGGCGCCGACCTCCGCGATCACGCGCCGCTGGGCGGCCTCGAAGGAGCGGATGAACTCCCGGCCGATGATCTTGCGCTTGGCCTCCGGCTCGGTGACGCCCGCGAGTGCGGTCAGGAAGCGCTCGGACTCGTCCACGGTGATCACGCGGATGCCCATGCCCCGGGCGTAGTCGCGCTCCACCTGCTCGCGCTCGCCGGCGCGCAGCAGGCCGTGGTCCACGAAGATGCAGGTCAACTGGTCCCCGATGGCCCGGTGCACCAGGGCCGCCGCCACGGAGGAGTCGACGCCGCCGGACAGGCCGCAGATGACGTGGGCGTCGCCCACCCGCTCGCGGATGCGCTCGACCTGCTCGTCGATGATATTGCCCGGCGTCCAGGTGGCGGGGATGCCGGCGCCGTCGCGGAGGAAGTTGGCCAGCGCCCGCTGGCCGAACTGCGAGTGCATGACCTCGGGGTGCCACTGCAGCCCGTACAGGCGCCGGGCGGAGTCCTCGAAGGCGGCCACGGGCGTCTGCGAGGTGGAGGCGGTGACGGTGAATCCGGCCGGGGCGGCCTGCACGGCGTCGCCGTGGCTCATCCACACCGCCTGCCGGACGGGGGTGCCGGCGAACAGGCAGGAGTCGGGGTCGACGTCGGCGTCGGTGTGCCCGTACTCGCGGGTGCCGGTGCGCCCGACGGTGCCGCCGAGCGCCTGGGCCATCGTCTGGAAGCCGTAGCAGATGCCCAGCACCGGCACACCCGCGTCGAACATGGCCGGGTCCACGCTCGGGGCGCCGTCGGCGTACACGGAGGCGGGCCCGCCGGACAGGATGATGGCGGCCGGCTGCTTGGCGAGCATGTCCGCCACCGGCATGCTGTGGGGCACGATCTCGGAGTACACGCTCGCCTCGCGCACACGGCGGGCGATCAGCTGGGCGTACTGGGCACCGAAGTCCACCACGAGGACGGGGCCGATCCGGCCCTCCTCCCCGGTGGCACCATGGGGAGATGTCGTCACCGGCACAGGATAGCGGGATCCGCCGGTGCGACGACGCCGGCGTCCGCGAGCGCCACAGCTGAGCGCCACAATCTCCCGGGCTCTCGACGGCGTCCGCGCGTCCCGCTCCCTCCGCACGCTTTGCTATCGGCTAGAGTCTCCTTGTCCGCATCCTCGCCGAAGCGGGCAGGATGGAGTACCTAATGGCCGCCAACGGTCACGACGTCACCCAGTCCGACGTCGCCGCTGCCGCCGGGGTATCCCGCAGCCTGGTCTCCCTGGCGCTGAGCGGCTCCCCGCGGGTCGCCGAGGACACGCGCGCACACATCATGCAGGTGGCCGATTCGCTCGGTTACCGGATCAACACGGCGGCCTCGGCGCTGGCGCGCCAGCGCTCCACCACGATCGGCCTGGTACTGCCCAACCTCCGCAACGCCTTCTTCGAGCAGGTCTCCCGTTCCCTGGACGCCGCCGCCGCCCAGGCGGGGCTCACGGTCTTCGTCACCGTCGGCGCCGAAGATCAGGAGCGTCTGCGGCGGGCCATCGACTCCCTCCTGGGCGTGCGCGTACTCGGATTAATCCTGGTGTCCCCGTGGCTGACGAACGCACAGCTGGTCGCATTGGGCGAGGAGACGCCCACCTGCGTGATTAGTCGACGCTCCCCGGGCGGACATGTCGACGCCGTCCACATCGACGAGCGGCACGCCGCCGAGCAGATCGTCTCCCACCTTCTCTCGCGGGGAGTCAACTCCTTGGGATACGTGACGCCCAGAATGGACGACGACGCCTCTCGCCTGACCCGCGGGAAGTCCCTGGCCCGGGCCGCCCACAGCGCCGGACTGGTTCTGAACACCGCGGAAGCGGGCGACGACGACGCCGGCACCGCCATACGCCGACTGCTGGACGCCGGCACACCGCGAATGGGGCTGATCACCCACAACGACATGCTCGCCATCGACGCCGTCGCCGTGCTGCGGGAGCTGGGGCCCGAGGGCACGGGGCGCGTGCCACTGGCCTCTTACGACAACACCTATCTGGCACGGCGGGCGGAGTTCGCACTCACCAGCTTGAATCAACCGGATCAGCAGATGGCCCGCGACGCCGTGCGCCTCGTCGTCGAGCGGGCCGATGCCCTACTGCGACGGCCAAACAACCCTCCCCCGCCTCAGGACGTCGGTGCCGAGGGGCACCTGGTTGTCCGCGCCTCCTCCACCGGCTGACGTTCAACCCGGCGCCCCCGCCCGACGTCGTCGAGGTCGGTGCACGTTACCGTCGACCGACCTCGGCGCGTCACTTCAACTGACTTCGGCGACGGGAGGTCAGCTGTATTCCCGCTCGAAGCGCTCCTCCAGCTCCTCCAGGGAGTCGTACTTCGTCTCGGGCACGAACTTGATGTAGAAGATGAGCGATACGACATTGACCGCAGCGAAGATGAGGTAGGTCAGCGCCCCGCCCAGCCCCTCCATCATGATCGGAAACACGGCGGCAACGATGGCGTTGGCGATCCACAGCGCACCGATGGCGAGTCCGACGGCCGTGCCGCGGATCTTGCTGGGGAAGATCTCGGCGACGATAACCCAACTGACCGTGCCCGACTGCTTGGCGAATACGAACAGGCTCACAATGATCAGCACCAGGAAGGGTGCGAAGGTCGGGGCGCCAATGATGTCGCCGTCCTCATTCTGGTAGGGCTGAATGAGAAAGAAGAACACCGCGGCCAGCAGGGTCAACGAGATCACGATGCTGGTCTCCTGATAGATGCCGACGTGGCGGCGGGCGAACTTGGTAACCAGCCACAGGCCGACCGCCGAGCCGATGAAGGACACGCCTCCGGAAATCACGTTGAGCGAGATGGCGTCACTCATGGGCAGACCGGCGGCGGCGAGCACCTTCGGCGTGTAGTACATGGCGGTGTTGATGCCCGTCATCTGGTCGGCCAGCCCCAGGATGATGCCGATAATGAGCAGGTGGCGCGTCCACTTGGTGTGCCAGATCTGGGACAGCCGCCACTTCTCCTGATTGGCCTCCTTGCGCTGGACTTGAAGCATCTCATCGATCTCGTCGGCGATGGGGCCGTCCTTTTCCTCGTTGCGCACGCGCTTGAGGGAGCCGATCGCCTCTGGAATACGCAAGTTGGCCACGTACCAGCGCGATGACTCGGGCATGAGGCGGATACCGATCCACAGTGCGACGGCCGGGATCGAGGCCAGCACCAGCATGTAGCGCCAGGTCACCCCGTTGCCGGACACCGCCACGACATTGGCCAGGTTCTGCACACTCTCCCAGGTGACGGTCTCGCCCGCGCGAGCGACCGTCTCACCGGCGGAATTGACGACGTCGTTCGCGACCGTGACCCGGGGCCCACCGCGCGCGTGGGCGAGGATGGCATTCATGGAGTAGGCGAGGAATTGCCCGAAGACGATCATCATCTGGTCCACGGCCACCAGGGTGCCGCGGATGCGTTTTGGGGCGGTCTCGCCGAGGAAGACCGGGACCGTGACGGAGGCCCCGCCGACGGCGAAGCCAAGGATGACCCGGAACAGGCACAGGATCCAGAAACTCGGCGAGGCGGCGCAGCCCAGGGCGCCGATCAGGAAGATGATCGCCAACATGGTGATGTTGTGGCGCCGCCCGTACCTGTCGGAGAGCTTGCCACCAACGGAGGCGCCCACCGCGGCGCCGATGCACAGGAAGGTACCGACCAGGCCCTCCTCCCAGGTCTTCAGGGCGAGGCCGTCGGCGTCGGCGGGCAGATACATGTAAGGGAGGGCACCGGAGATCACGCCGGTGTCGTAGCCGAAAAGCAGTGAACCAAGCGTGGCTACCAGGGCTATGACTCCCAGCGAACGCTTCTTACCCGACGGCGGAGTCGCTTCGACCAGATCCTGGATTGTCTCAAGACTGTAGTCGCCAACGGCAACCCGGGATGGGGACATAGTTATCTCCTTGAAGATCCTGCAGCCTTGAGCAGGCTAGAACACGAGCCGAAATTGGCGTCCCCAAACCTACCCGCGGACGCCGCAGCGCCGTACCATGTTGTTCATTGACACGCTATGTGTTCAATGATCACCCGCCCAGAGAGCCTGCATGCCGGACACCCCCTACCAGCCAGAGATTGTCATTGACCGCACCAGTGACCTCCCGCTGTACACACAGATCGCGGAGACACTCGGCGCGCTCATACTGGACGGCACCCTTACGCCCGGGACCCGCATCGAGGACGAGGTCTCCATGGCGCGGCGCCTGCAAGTCTCCCGCCCCACCACACGCCAGGCACTACAGTCCCTGGCGGATCGAGGCCTGGTCTCCCGGCGCCGCGGTGCCGGCACGGTGGTCGCCTCCCCGCATGTGCGCCGCCCCATGGAACTATCCAGCCTGTTGGCCGACCTGACCGCCGCCGGCTACCAAGTCTCCACCCGGCTGCTGGAATACGACACCCACCCAGCCGACGCGAAGGAGGCCGAGCACCTGGAGGTAGACCCCGGCACCCAAGTAACCCGACTGCGCCGTCTGCGCAGCGCCGACGGCGAACCGATCGCCCTCATGCACAACCTCCTCCCCGCCGCCATCGCCCCTTCCCGCCAGGAACTGGAGCAGAAGGGTCTATATGACCTGCTGCGTTCACGCGGAGTCATGCCCGCCACCGCCAAGCAGGTGATCGGCGCCCGCAATGCCACCGCCAAGGAGGCGGACACCCTGCATGAGCGCCGCCGCGCCGCACTACTGACGGCCCAACGCACCACCTACGACGCCGCGGGGCGCGTCATCGAGTACGGCGACCACCTCTATCGCGCTTCGCGCTACTCCTTCGAAACCTCCCTCTTCACCGGCTAGACCCTGCTCCACCCCCAGCCGGATCGGGGCGGACGACGAGGGTCACTCCAGGCAGCCGCGAGCCCCAAGGTGACCAAAAAGTCGGTCATAAACACCCGCTGGCCGTCTCTGCGGCCCCCAAGACCGCGTCGGTTGGGGCAGACTTAGGTCCGATGCGCTACGGCCGCCCGCGGCGCACCCACACTCGACGTCGAGACGCAAGAAGGACAGCTGAACCGTGGCGCGCAGCATTTACATCGCCTCCCCCAATGCCGGTACCGGCAAGTCGACCGTGGCCCTGGGCCTGGTCGCCTCCCTGACGAAAGTCGTGGCGAAGGTGGGTGTGTTCCGCCCCTTCGTCGCCTCCCGTGACAACGAGCCCTTCCTCGACCTGCTGCTGCGCCGCTGCGGCTCCACCACCCCGGCCGCACAGTGCATCGGCGTCACCTGGGACGAGTTCCACGCCGACCCCGACGAGTCCTTGTCCCGCATCGTGGACGCCTACCGGGCCGTCGCGCGCGACCACGACGTCGTCATCATCGACGGCTCGGACTTCTCCGACGTCGTCGGGAATCCCGAGCTGGAGCTCAACGCCCGCGTAGCCGCGAACATCGGCGTGCCCGTGCTGCTGGTGGTCTCCGGGCAGGGCGACCCCGAGGATGTGCGCGGCAGCGTGGAGGTCTCCATGGCCGAGATCGCCGACAACCACGCCCGCACCGTCGCCGTCGTGGCCAACAAGTGCCCGGCGGACACGCGCGCCGATGTGGCCGCCGCCCTGGCCGACCTGGAGGGCGTAACCACCACGACCCTGCCCGAGGTGCCCCTGCTGAGCGCCCCCTCCGTACGCGAGGTGATGAACGCGATCGACGGCACTCTCATCAGTGGTGACGAGGCCCTGCTCGACCGCGAGGCGGAGGGTGTACTGATCGCCGCCATGGATGTCTCCCACGTGCTGGAGCGCCTGGATGAGGGGCAGGTGGTGATCGTCCCCGCCGACCGCTCCGCCGCCCTGATCTCGCTGGCGGCCGCGCAGGCCTCCGCCGGCTTCCCGAACCTTTCCGGCCTGGTCCTCAACGGCGGCTTCGAGGTGGCTCCGCACGCGCTGCGCCTGATCAAGGGCCTGCGCCTGCCGCTGCCGGTTATGACCTCGCCGCTGGACACCTTCGCGGCCGCCTCCGTTGCCGGCCCCCTGCAGGGCGGGCTGGGCCAGGCATCGTCCCGCAAGCTCGACGTCGCCGTGACCACCTTCGAGCAGGAGGCCGACGTTGACGGCCTGCTGGCCGCCCTGGAGGTGGAGCCCAGCGAGGTGGTCACCCCCATCATGTTCCAGGCGGAGCTGATCGAACGCTCCCGCGGCGACCGCAAGACCATCGTGCTGCCCGAGCCCGACGACGACCGCATCCTGCGTGCCGCGGACGTCATCGCCCGCCGCGGCATCGCCGACCTGATCCTGCTGGGTGACGAGGCCACGGTGCGGGAACGCGCCGCCGAACTGGGTCTGGACATCTCCGCGGCCCGCGTCGTATCCACCACCGACCCCGAGCTGCTGGAGAAGTACGCCGTCGAGTTCGCCCGCCTGCGCGCCAAGAAGGGCGTCACCCTGGAGCAGGCGCGCGACCGGGTGCAGGACGTGTCCTACTTCGGCACCATGATGGTGCACATGGGCGACGCCGACGGCATGGTCTCCGGGGCGGCCCACACCACCGCCCACACGATCGTGCCGTCCTTCCAGATCATCAAGACCAAGCCGGGCACGTCAATCGTGTCCTCGGTGTTCCTGATGCTGCTGGAGGACCGGGTGCTGGTGTACGGCGACTGCGCCGTCAACCCCGACCCGACCGCCGAGCAGCTGGCCGATATCGCCATCTCCTCCGCGGAGACCGCCCGCCAGTTCGGGGTGGAGCCCCGGGTGGCCATGCTGTCCTTCTCCACCGGTACCTCCGGCAAGGGCGCCGATGTGGACAAGGTGCGCGAGGCCACCGAGATCGTGCGGGCGAAGGCCCCCGAGCTCGCCGTGGAGGGCCCCATCCAGTACGACGCCGCCATCGACCCGACCGTGGCCGCCAAGAAGGCCCCCGGTTCGGAGGTGGCCGGCCGCGCCAACGTGTTCATCTTCCCCGACCTGTCCAGCGGCAACATCGGCTACAAGGCCGTGCAGCGCTCCTCCGGCGCCGTCGCCATCGGCCCGGTGCTGCAGGGCCTGAACAAGCCGGTCAATGACCTGTCCCGCGGCGCGCTGGTGGAGGACATCGTCAACACCGTGGCCATCACCGCCGTCCAGGCGCAGGCCTGACCCAGTGCCCCGGCGACCCCGCCGGGGCACTGCCGGCTTCGGCCGGATCCCATCCCGTTTCCCCGTCCGTAAGAACCCGACCGTATGAAAGGCTCATTGTGACCACCCGGACCGTCCTCGTCATCAACTCCGGCTCCTCCTCCATCAAGTACCAGCTCGTCGACCCGGACTCCGGCCAGTCCCTGGCCTCGGGCCTGGTGGAGCGCATCGGTGAGGAGACCGGCACGATCATTCACCGGCACGCCGGGGAGAAGACCCAGTTGGACGAGCCGGTGCCCGACCACGGCTACGGCCTGTCCGAGGTGCTGCGCCTGTTCGACGAGAAGGGCCCGACCCTGTCCGAGGCGAACATCGTGGCCGTGGGCCACCGCGTGGTTCAGGGCGGCCGCTACTTCTCCGGCCCGGCCCTGGTGGACGAGGACGTGATCGCCAAGATCAGCGAACTGGTGCCGCTGGGCCCGCTGCACAACCCCGCCCACCTCAAGGGCATCGAGGTGGGCCTGGAGCTGCTGTCCGACGTGCCACACGTGGCCGTATTCGACACCGCCTTCTTCCAGGACCTGCCGGAGGAGGCCGCCCGCTACGCCCTTAAGCGCGAGGTCGCCGACAAGTACTCCATCCGCCGCTACGGCGCGCACGGCACCAGCCACCAGTACGTCTCCGGTGAGGTATCACGCATGCTGGGGCGCGACGACCTCAAGCAGATCGTGCTGCACCTGGGCAACGGCGCCTCCGCCTCCGCCGTCGTGGCCGGACACGCCGTGGACACCTCCATGGGGCTGACCCCCCTGGAGGGCCTGGTCATGGGCGGGCGCACCGGTGACATCGACCCGGCGGCGGTGTTCCACCTGGGCCGCGTGGCCGGCATGAGCGTGGACGAGATCGACTACCTGTTCAACCGCGAGTCCGGCATGAAGGGCCTGGCCGGGGACAACGACATGCGCGAGGTGTGGAAGCGCATCGACGCCGGCGAGCAGGACGCCCGCGACGCCATGGACATCTACCTGCATCGTCTGGTCAAGTACGTGGGCGCCTACACGGCCGTCATGGGCGGCCTGGACGCCCTGACCTTCACCGCCGGCATCGGCGAGAACGACGACCGGCTGCGCGCCGAGCTGGTGGAGCGCCTGGGATTCATGGGGATGCGGATCGACGCCGACAAGAACTCCGTCCGCTCCGGCGACGGGCGCATTGTCTCCACCCCGGACTCGGCCATCGCCGTGCTGGTCTACCCCACCAACGAGGAGCTGGCCATCGCCCGCCAGGCCATGACGCTCATCTGAGTTCCACGTAAGGGCGGTGACGGGAGCATTAGAAGAGCGTGTCGGCCCCGGTCGACGCCCGTCGCCGCGGTTCGGCGCCCGGCTCTGCGGAGTCAGGCGCCGACGCGTCCCCGCCCACCGCTGCGCTCCCGCCGGGACGGGTCCAGCCGGGGCCCGTCGGCACACTGGCGCCCCGCTGATAGGCGGTGGCGGCGGCGCGGGCGCGCTGGTCGGCGGCCTCGTTCAGGGGGTGGCCGACATGCCCGCGTACCCACTCGAAGCGCACCTTGCGTCCGCGCATGGCCGCGTCCAACTGCTTCATGAGGTCGTCGTTGAGGACCGGCTTACCGTCGCCCTTGCGCCATCCACGTTTCTTCCAGCCATGAATCCACTTGGTCAGGGAGTTGATGACGTACTGGGAGTCGGCCTGGATGAGCAGTTCCTCGCCTGCCAGGCCTGCCTGCGCCGTCGCATGCAGCAGCTCTAGCACGGCGGTCAGCTCGCCGCGATTGTTGGTGGAGTTCTCCCAGCCGCCCGCGGCCCAGCAGTCCTCATCCACATACCAGGCCCAGCCGGCCGGGCCGGGATTTCCCAGGGCGGAGCCGTCCGCCGCAGCAATGATCGTCATGGGCGCACCCTACCGGCTCGACTCACCGACCTATCTCACCTGGCTGCAGGTCGGCCGAATGCCGAGGTACATCGATATGGCGAGTTATCGGCGCAAACATGTGTGCAGGATCAGGGTTCTTCGTTGACTTGGCGGGGAAAGTCGGAGCCAATTAACAGTGGGGCATGATTCAGCACGCCTCGCACTAACACAGGCCGTGTTTTGCACGACCCTGGTGCGCGTTCCACGACCTTGGTGCCTGTTGCACGACCACCCCGGGGTCGTGGAAAGCGCACCAGGGTCGTGCAGTGTCGCCCGGGGTCGTGGAAAGCCACCCCGGCCCCGGCGCCGGACACCACCACCCACACAAAACCCCGGCCGAACGAACCAGCAGGCAGACCACAACACGCCCCAACCACACACATCCGCGCCGATAACCCGGCCTCCCCACGACACGCCGGCCTACAGCACCGCATTCGCGCCGATAACCCACACTCACACTGACAATCCCCTGCCGGCGGTACGGGACCGGCGAAATGAGCGAAGCCCCCGGGACCTTGTGGGTCCCGAGGGCCATCGCCGTGGCTCCGACCGGCGCCGTCCCGCTGCAAAGGACGCGCCACCTGCGAACCCGTCTCAGGGAGGCGGGCGCAGGTGGCGCGTCTTGTGCGGTTAGTGCGTCAGGCGTCGAGGTCGGTCTCGAGGAGGGCCTTGAGCTCCTCCAGGGCGCCGTCGGCGCCATCGGCGTCGGAGGCGAGGGTGACTACGTCGCCGAAGCCGGCTCCGAGCGTCATGACGCCCAGGATGGAGGAGGCGTCAACGGGGGCGCCGCCCTCCTTGGCGATGGTGACGGGGACGCCCTTCTCGGCGACGGCCTTGACGAAGGTCGCGGCGGGGCGGGCGTGGAGGCCGACCTTGGAGGCGATTGTGGCGGTGACCTGGGCCATGTGTACTCCTTTGAGAGAACCGGGATCAGCGCGCGGGATGCAGGGATTGCACCTTTGCGCCGATGCGAACCAGCACGACGGCTGATGTCAGGCTCACACTACCCGACTTCACCGCTGCGCGGCTGCGAACAACGCCACGAATACGGTTTGGACCTTCACTCGCTGTGCGCGGAGGTCTCGAACAGCAGGTTGACCTGCTCGTTGTAGTCGGTGAGCGTTGACGCGGGAACCCGATCCACCCAGACCGCGTCCACCGCCGGCGTAATGATCGCGTTGACGTCGGCGCCGAAGTAGGTCAGCGGGAAGAAGAAGGTCTGCCCGCCCTCCTCCAGGTACACCGTGAAGGCATCGGTCGACAACCCGGTCTCCTCGAACACCTCAATGGCCTTCTCGGTGGAGGAGGAGATGGCCGGGAAGACGATCCCGTAGGAGGCGACGATGTCCTGCGCCTCGGCGGTACCCAGGAAGGCCACCCACTGGGCGGCCAGGTCCACCTTGTCCGAGTCCTTGACGATCGAGTCTCCCAGTCCGTTGAACAGGGAGGCGCGGTTACCGTTGGGACCGATCGGGGTGGGGGCGATGCCCACGTTGATGTCGAGCCCCGCGAAGGTGTTGAACATCCACGCCCCGTGAATCGCCATGGCGATGGACCCCGAACCGAGTTGGATATCGGTGCTAGTGGCGTCGGAGAAGGCCCCGTTGGGGTTCAGATAGCCCTTGTCCACCAGCCCGAAGTACCAGTCCAGGGTGCGCTGGAAGTCAGGATCGTCGTAGCGGTAGTGGGTGCCCCAGGTCTCCTTGTCCGTGTAGTACCAGTCCCCCACGGTGGCGGTGAAGGGGCTCCACGAGGTCTGGCCGTCGTTGGAGCCCGAGTTCTGGATGCCGAGCCCATAGACCTTCACGTGCTTAGGGTCGAAGCCTTCCTGATCACCGCGCACATTATTCTGGTCCACGGTGAGCCGCGCCAGGATCCGCTCGAAGCTGCCGCCGTCCTCCGGGTTCCAGTCGCAGGTCTGGATCTCTTCCTCGGAGATACCGGCCTCGGCGAGCATGTCCTGGTTGTAGAACAGCGCCACGGTGTCCCAGTCCTTGGGGCAGCCGTACTGGTGGCCGTCGTCGCCCTTCCACAGGTCCAGCAGTCCGTCCTGGAAGGCGGACTCGTCGACACCGGACCAGGCGGGTTGCTCGTCCAGCGGCACGAGCACGTCCAGGTCTACAAACTGGGCGAATCTGGCGATGTGGTCGACGAACGCGTCCGGGCCGGTGCCGGCGATGAAGCCGGCGGTCAGCTTGGTCCAGTAGTCGTTCCAGCCGATCTGGGTGATGTTGACGGTGATCCCCGTCTTCTCCTTGAAGCGGTCCGCGCAGGCCTGATACGCGGGCTCCTGGCTCGCGTCCCACAGCCAGTAGTCGATCGTGTTGGACTTCGTCTGATTGTCACCGCCGGAGCAGGCCGCGAGCGTCAGCGCCGTGGCGCCGGCGAGCGCGCCGGTCAGCAGGCTCCGGCGAGTGAGCATGAGCTTGTTGTTCATCTCGCGTTCCTCACTTGATTCCGGTGAAGCCGATGGAGTTGACGATGCGCTTGGCCGCCACCATGAACAGCAGCAGCATCGGGAGGGCCGCCACGAGCGTGGCCGCCATGAGTCCGGACCAGTCGGTGCCGGAGGTGGGCGCCTGGGACCGGAAGACAGCCACGGCCACCGTCAGCACGCGGGAGGAGTCCGTGTAGGACACCAGCAGGGGCCAGAAGTAGTCGTTCCAGGCGGTGATGTAGGTGATGATCGCCAGGGTGGAGATCGGTGCGCTGGCCATCGGCAGGATCAGCTGGAAGAACACCCGGATCTTGGAGGCGCCGTCGAGCAGGGCGGCCTCCTCCAGCTCGCGCGGGATGTTCATGAAGAACTGGCGCAGGAAGAACACCGCGAACGGCGTCATGAACATGGTCGGCAACGCCACGCCCAGCAGGTTGTCGATGAGTCCGATCTGCTTGACCAGCACGAAGTTGGGCAGCAGCGTGAAGATCGAGGGCACCATCAGGGCTGCCAGGAACAGGGTGAACACCGCGTCCCGGCCGCGCCAGCGCAGGCGGGCGAAGGAGTATGCGGCCATGGCGGAGAAGAACACCTGGCCGGCGGTGACCAGCGTTGCCACGATCACCGAGTTGCGCAGGTAGATCCAGAAGTTCATGGAGGCGCCGGAGCCGCCGTCGGCCAGGGCCTCCTCGGTGGACTGCATGCCGAACACACGGGCGAAGCCGCGCAGGTTGAAGTCAACCGGCAGGACCGAGGTGGGGTCGGAGGTGATCCCGGCGTTGGAGGACAGGGCGGTGCGCAGCACCCAATAGAAGGGCAGGATCGTAATGACGATGATCAGGGCCATGAAGATCCAGGCGATCACCCGCCCCACGGAGATGCCGTTCTTGCGGGTGCGGCGGCTCTCGGCTGCGGGGCTCGCATCGGGGGCGGTGGTGGTCAAAGCGCTCATGCTTGCTCGTCTCCTCTCAGTCCAGGTCCGTCTCGCCCGCACGGGTCATGCGGTACTGGAGAATGGTGATGGCCGCCAACACGATGAGCAGCCCCACCGCCATGGCGGAGGCGTAGCCGAACTGGAAGCGGCTGAAGGCCATGTCGTAGATGTAGTACTGCAGCACGCGGCTGGCGTTGACCGGGCCGCCCTGGGTGGTCACCGAGACGGTGTCGAAGACCTGGAAGGAGCCGATCATCGTCATGATCAGCACCAGCGCCAGGATGGGGCGCAGCAGCGGCACCGTGATCTTCCAGAACATGGTCCACTCGCTGGCGCCATCCATCTTGCCGGCCTCGTAGACCGTCTCCGGAATGGACTGGAGCCCCGCGAAGATCAGCAGGGCGGTGTAGCCCACGTGGCGCCACACGTTGATCAGGGCGATGGTGGGGATGGCCAGGGCGGAGGAGAAGAAGTTGACGCTCTCCCCGGTGATGGCGGAGATGATCTCGTTGGAGATGCCCAGCGTGTTGTCCAGGATCCACAGCCAGAGCATGGCGACGACGACGTTGGACACCAGGTAGGGGGTCAGCACGATCGAGCGCACCAGCGTCGACTGGGTCAGCCGCTGCATGAGCACGGCGATCACCAGCGCGAGGATGGTCTGGAGGCCAATGTTGATCAGCACGTACTCCAGCGTCACCTTGACGGCGTTCCAGAAGATGGAGTCGCCGATCATGCGCTGGTAGTTGCTCAGGCCAATGAACTGCTCCGGGGTCAGCAGGTTGTACTCGGTGAAGGACAGCCAGATGCCCCGGATCAGGGGCCAGATGTAGAAGGCGACCAGGCCGATGCCGGCGGGAATGATGAAGGCGATGCCGAGTAGGCGGTCATCCTTCGGTTTCCTGCGCAGCGCCGGTCCGGCGGCGGCGGTCGCTGTGGACATGGGCGATACTCCGTTCCTGGCGGGATTTGGATCGGGAAATACGGGTTGGTGGTCAATCGCTCCGGTGCGACGACGCAGCCAGGGTCAGGCGGCGCGCCCTTGGGCGCGGGGCGGCTCAGACGGCGGTGACGCGCACGAGCAGCATGTGGTCGGGGTGGATGACGGGCAATGACAGGCCGTTGTTCACCAGGTACGAGCCCGGCAGGACCACCCCCTCGGGGCGGGTCCAGGCGGCCTGGTAGACGTGGCCCGCGTACAGGGGCGCAGCCAGTTGCACCCGGTAGGTGCGCTGCGGGTCAAGGCCGGGCAGGGGCCGGGGAGCACCGGGCCAGGTGAGCGCCTGTCCCAGGCTGGTCAGTCCGAACAGGGCGTCGGAGCGGTCCGGGGCGACGACGCCCTGAATGCGTACGACGTCGTCCTCGTCGACGTCGGCGTGGACGACGGTGCCGGAGTGCAGCAGGGGGCGCAACTGCTTGTGCATGCCGATCAGCTCCGCCAGGCCCTGCTTGTCGGCGTCGCTGGCGCTCAGCAGGTCCCACTCCACGCCCATGTGCCCCCACAGGGCGGTGGCCGCACGGAAGGAGATGTCCAGGCTGCGCAGCGTGGTGTGGTCGCGCCCGGAGCCGACGTGGGTGCCGATCAGTTCGGGCGGAAGTAGCAGCATGGTGCCGCGGTTGATGTTGGCCCGGTCGTGGGCGTCGTTGCAGTCGGAGGTCCACACGCGCTGGGTGTGCTCGATGATCCCCAGGTCGATGCGGCCGCCGCCGCCGCAGCAGGACTCGATCTCCAGGTTCGGGAAGCGCTCGTGGAGGGCGTCCAGTAGCCGGTAGAGGGCGAGGGTCTGGTCGTGGATGGCCGGGGCGCCGTAGCGGGTGCCGAGTGCGGCGTTGGGGGCCATGTGCCCGGCGGCAAGCACCGTGGAGTTGTGGTCCCACTTGATGTAGGCCAGGTCCAGGCGCTCCACCAGGTCGCTGATGGCACCGAACAGGTAGTCCCAGGCGCCCGGGGCGGTCAGGTCCAGCACCCGCTGGTGGCGGTGCTCGACGGCGCCGCCGGCCCCGTCGGACAGGATCCAGTCGGGGTGGGTGCGCGCCAGCTCGGAGTCGCGGTTGATCATCTCCGGCTCGAACCACAGTCCCAGCTCCATGCCCAACTCGCGCACGTGCTGCGCCAGCGGTTCCAGCCCGGTGGGCCAGACCTCCGGGGAGACCTGCCAGTCGCCCAGGCCGGAGGTGTCGTCGCGGCGCGAGCCGAACCAGCCGTCGTCGACGACGAAGCGCTCGATGCCGATGGCGGCGGCCTCGTCGGCCAGGGCCTTGAGCTTGTCCAGATCGTGGTTGAAGTAGACGGCCTCCCAGATGTTCAGCAGCACGGGTCGCGGGCGGGCGGGGTAGGAGGGCAGGGCCCGCACGTGGGCGTGCGCCCGGGCGGCGAGTGCATCCAGGCCCTCCCCCCAGGAGCCGACCACCCACGGGCTGGTGTAGCTCTGGCCGGGGCCGAGCACGATCTCACCGGGGTGGAGCAGCTCCCCGGCCCCCAGTAGCCGATAGCCCTGGGCGGGGTGGGCGGCCAGGGCACGGGTGTTGCCGGACCAGGCGAGGTGTACGGCGTGGACGCGGCCGCGGCGCCATCCGAAGCCGGCGGTGCCGGCGACCAGCCAGGTGACGGCGTCGTGACCGGTGCGGCCCTCCCAGGACTCGCGCAGGCGGGTGCCAGGGGTGAAGGGTGTGCGCACCGGCTGCCGTTCGAAGGCGTGGTGGCCGGTGAAGTCGAGCAGCTCGGTGGCGTCGGCGGGCACCGGCAGGAGCGGGGTGAGTTCGTCGACCTCGAGGGGTG
This sequence comes from Actinomyces glycerinitolerans, assembly GCF_900098745.1. Lineage (GTDB taxonomy): Bacteria > Actinomycetota > Actinomycetes > Actinomycetales > Actinomycetaceae > Actinomyces > Actinomyces glycerinitolerans. The sequence continues at coordinate 145,645 of NZ_FQTT01000009.1, read as the reverse complement.
CGGCGTCGGGGCCGGCCGCGTCGGCGACCTCGGCGCGCAGACGCACTAGTCCGGAGGGCTCCAGACGCAACACTGTGGTCAGGACGATGCCGTGGACCGGGTCGGTGGCGGTGGAGGTGACCTGATCGGCCTGGCCGCCGGGGGCGTCGACCGCCTCGACCGTGTGGGTGACGTTCTCGGGGTGGATGGAGAAGGCCGAGCCGTCGGCGCGGTGCAGCAGAACGGCGGGGCGGGCGGACCAGCCCAAGTGTGGCAGCGGCAGCACAGGCAGATCCGGGGTGGTCCAGGTCTGGTTGGAGCCGGTAGCCGTGTTCTGGGCGATGCCGACGTCGGCGAGGGCCGCACCATCGAGCTCACCCAGGTCCTCGCCCCAGTGCCGCACGACCGGGTGCCGGTCGGGCATCAGGTCCAGGACCAGTGAGGTGCCGGCCCGGCGCAGGTGGACGATACGAGAGTGGGACACGGGGTCTCCTTCGACTTATGTGGGATCTGCGGCTGGGATTGCGGACTGTTGCCCGTGGGCCCGGCCGCCGCGGCGCGGCCGGACTGATGCATAGCGATTATTTTCTAGTCGAAGAAATGCGTGACGTCAACCACCGACGCCGTGTCCCCGTCGGGTTATCCACAACCGGGCAGCGACGAGCGCAGCTACGGCCCGGGCACCCCAGACCCGAGACCGCCGACGCTCACTTGGGCCACCCGCGCCCGGCTGGGTCCTTGCCCGCTTTCACCCCCTCCCCGGCGTACTGCTGGCGAAACCGGCGATCATGCGCCACGATCGCTTCATGACGCCGGCCCCCTCACCCGCCCCGCCCGAAATTCCCGCGCTCGGAACCAGCCCGGTACGCGCCGTGCTGCTCGACGCCGACGGCGTTTTGCAGCTGATCGGCACGCCCTGGGATCAGGCGCTGACCAACGGCGGCGGGGAGCGCTTCTGCCGTCGTCTGCTCGCCGAGGAGGGCCCCGCTCTGAGGGGAGACGAGGATCTGCGCACCCTGCTTGAGCGGCTGGTAGACGAGTTACGGCTCGGCGCGAGCGTGGAAGAACTGCTCGACCTGTGGTGGCGGGCCACGCCGGACCCGGCCGCCTGGCAGGCGGTCCGCGAGCTGCGGGCCGCCGGCTACACCACGGTGCTGGCCACCAATCAGCAGCACGAGCGTCGCGCCTGGATGCGCTCGGCACTCGGGTACGACGGACTGTGCGACGTGGATGCCTACTCCTGCACGCTCGGCGTGGCCAAGCCCAGCGCCGAGTACTTCCGCACGGTGCTGGACCTGGTTGGCGTGGCTCCACAGGAGGCGCTGTTCGTGGATGACAGCGCGACCAATGTGTCCGCGGCGGCGACGCTCGGCATCCGCACGGTGCACCACCCGGCGGACGCGGGCGGGGACCTGCTGCGCCGCGAGATCGTCGCCGTGCTCGACGGCACCGCAGCGGCCTGAGTCGCCTCCGCCGGGTAATACGGCGTTCTGTCGTCTCCTCGGTCGGCGCTGCACGCAGCCGACCGGGCCCGACTCAGCGCTCTCCTCCTGCGGGAGGAGAGGTACCCGGCTTTTCTCATACTTTCGGAACCCAGACTTCATCCGCACGGACTTGCCAGGCATCGGCGGTGGTACAAAACTCAAGCCTGTGAGCGCAGCGGGTGCGGCGCCTGGAAGGATCACCATGACGAGCATTACGACGTCCGGAAATGTGCGGGAGCAGCGTCAATCCTCTCCCGCGGCCCGGACGTCGGATGCCGTGAGGGCCACAGCCGCCGCCCGTCGTCGTTTCGATGCTCGCCTGCAGGATCCGGCGCGACGTGCTCCGCGCGTATTCCGGCACCTCATCGACCGCATTCACCGGCTGCTGCCGGGGTTCCTGCGCCGCCGAGTACCGGTGACCTTCATCGGCTACGCGCTCATCAACGGCTCCGGATTCGTCATCGACATCAGCTTCCTAACGCTGTTCTACGAGCAGTTGCACTGGTTCTACCCCCTGGCCGTCACCGTGGGCTATGCGATCGCGGGCGTGTACTCGCTGCTGCTCAACCGCTGGTTGAACTTCCAGTCGCACGGCTCGCTGGTCTCGCAGGGGTCGCGCTACGCCGTCGGCCTGGTCTCACAGTACGTGATCTTCATTCTGGGCCTGTCCAGCCTGCTGCACCTGGTGGGGGTGAACGCGGAGCTGGCGCGGCTGATCTCGGCCTGCTGCGAGGGGATCTACCTGTACGCACTGATGCGCCTGTGGGTGTTCCGCGGCACGCCCGAGCCCGTCGGCGAAGCCGCCTGATCCCGCCCGCGTAAGCGCGGACGGGCGGCGACTGCAGGCCGGTCGCCGTCGCCACCCGCTTACCCGCCGTTCACCAGCAGGCGCGTGTGGTCTCCGTGGGCCCGTCCAGCTCGGTGAAACCCGCATCCACCACCGACACCGGCCGCGGGCGATTCCGCCAAGAGGCCTCCGATGGGAAGACGACGCGTACCCGGTAGCCCTGCGCGGCCCAGCGCTCCCGCAGGTCGGTGGGCAGCTGCGGGCTCTCCCAGGCGAGCTGGGCGGCGTGGGCGACCTGCGCGCACAGCTTCCCGCTGGTCATCTCCTCCAGCGGAGTGACTTCAACCGTTACCGGGGCCTGCTGCGAGGCCGAGTCACTGGTGAGCACGATCCCGCGGGCGGCGGCGGGGTCCTTGGCGACGGCGGCCGTGATCGCGGCGGGCGGCGGGGGCAGCTCGCCCCCGTGCGGGAAGTGGGTGCCCTCCACCTGGGTCTTGGCCAGCGCGGGCGGCAGTGGACGGACGGGCCCGGGCACGATCGCGCGCGCCTCGGCCCTCCCCCAGCCCGCCGGTCCGTCCTGGGCGACGGTGACGCCCGGCAGCTCCTGAATCTCATCCCAGCGCCGACCGCGAGCGCGGCGCACCAACTTGCGGATGCGCCCGTCACGCCAGTACTCCACGGCGTCGTGCCAGGGGCCGCCGGGGGCGGACTCGGGGGCGGCGAGCAGGGCCACGACGGCGCGGGCGCTGGCCTCCGCGACGTCGATGCGGCGGGGCGGGTGGACCTTGTCGTAGTGGACGGCGATTTGCATGGCCCAGGGAACGGGGTGGTCGGCATGAGCGGATGGGGAGGGCGAATCGGCCGCACCGGGGACGTTTTGCGGGGACAATGGCTGCATGCGTCACATTATCTGGGACATGGGCGGCACCCTGGTAGACACCTACCCGGAGGTCGACCGGGTGCTGTGCGAGGCGGCCTTCGGCGACGCCGACCCCGCCCACCTGCATCACGTGACCGAACTGACCCGTCACTCCATCGCCCATGCGATCGCCACGCTCAGCGAGGAGCGGCGCCTCGTCCCCCACGGGCTGGAAGAGGCATACGACGATCTGAAGAAGCGGTGGCACACGCAACCCGCGCCGGTCATGGACGGGGCGCGGGAAGTGATGGCGCGGGTACGGTCCCTGGGCGGGTTGAACCTGCTGGCCACACACCGGGACCGCGACTCCGCCACTGCCCTGCTGCAGGGGCTGCACTTGAAGATGGATGACATCGTCTGCGCCCCGGACGGAGTGGCCCGCAAGCCCAGCCCGGACATGAACCTGCTGCTGGCCGAACGCCACCGGCTCGACCCGGCGGAGGTGCTGTGCGTCGGCGACCGACCGATCGACGTGGTGGCAGCCCGGGAGGCGGGTATGCCCGCGGCGCTGCTGGTGCGCCCGGGGACGTCGGTGACTCTGCCGGATGATGCTCCCGGAGCGCTGGTCGTCGCCAGCCTGCGGGACCTGCTCCCCCTGCTGGACTGAGCCCCCGGCCCAAGGGGCTTGCCCTCGGACTCCGCCCCCGTCGCTTAGACCGTCGTGCCCGGCAGGCGCATCAGCAGGGCGTCGCCGTCGAAGACGAGGCCCGCGTAGCCGTCCACGTGGGCGGCCTCCTGGAAGCCGGCGGCAAGGTGAGCGGCGACGGAGGCGTGGTTGGCGGTCTCGACAACACTGAACAGGTCCTCCCCCGGATCGATCTCCTGCACGGCGGCGCCCACCGCGGCCAGCAGGGCACGGCCGATGCCGCGGCTGCGGGCGCCGGGATCGACGATCAGACCGGAAACCATCCAGCGCTCCGGGCGGTCATCCTCCAGGTCCCCGGGCAGGATAAACGCACCGGACAAGGCGACCGGGGCGGCCGTGTCATCAGCTTCGGCCGCGTGGGCTACCGCATCGACCTCGGCCGACCGTGCGGCCGCGCCTCCGGCCCCGGTGGGCTCAGCGTCGTCGGCGGGGAGGGAGGCCAGCAGCAGCACCGGTAGGGCGGCAATCATGCGCGGCGCCTGTTCCAGCGCCTCCTCCACGGTGATCCCGCGCAGGGCCAGCAGGCGGGCAACCCGCGCCTCGTCGTCGGGACGGGCGGGACGAATGGTCACGCCCGACGGCGCCGCGGTCATGCCCGTTCCCCCTCTGCGTCGGCGGGGTCGGTCGGCGGGCTACCCGCCTGCCCGTCGTATGAAGCCAGTTCCACGAGGTTGCCGTCCGGGTCGCGCAGGTAGACGCTGTGCATGGGCCCCCGGGCTCCGGAGCGGGCGACCGGGCCGAGCTCGATCTCGGTTCCCGTCCGGGCCAGGTGCGCGACGACGTCGTCGAGCGGCGCGTCGACGACCAGGCACAGGTCGGCGCTGCCAACGGTGGGGGCGGCGGCCTCGGGGGTGAGGCGCCCGTCGGCGGGACGCAGGTTGAGTTTCTGGTTCCCCAGCCGCAGTGCGACCCGGCCGCCGTCGAAGGTGAAGGCCTCCAGGCCGAGTACGCGCGTGTAGAAGTCGACCGCGGCGGGGACCGAGGCGACGGTGAGTACGAGGTGGTCGATGCCGGTGACGCGCATGGGAGCCATCATGCACCCGTGGGCCCCGGCGCCGCCTGTACGACGACGCCGGGGCCCACGCAGAGGCCGACAACCCGGGCGGTTCATCCCGAGCCGTTTACCGGGCTCCCGCTACGAGGCCCGCCCCAGCGGGTGAGTTCCGGGGTGCCGGGAGACGGCCCGCACCTCGTGCCGGGGAGTGTGCGGCCCGCTCGCGGCCCAGTCGGCGCGCGGATGCGGCGGGTTGACCAGGATGGCGTCACCGGTGGCGTGGTCGGGCTCCAGCTGCCAGCTGGGCCGGCGCAGCGCGTAGAAGATCAGCGGCGGCACCCCCAGCCCCACGATCACCAGCCCCACCACCAGGGCGTAGCCGACGGTGCTCAGTCCGGTGAAACCGGACGGACGCACGAAGGACAGCACGAAGGCAACCGCACAGGCCACGAAGCCGACGCCGGCCACCAGCCCCATCGCGGGTGTGCGATAGGTGCGCTGCACCTGCGGGCGGGTGGCGCGCAGACGCAGGGCGGCGGCGAACAGCATCATGTACATGATCAGGTATAGGGCGGCGGCCATGTCGATCAGCGTGACGAAGGCGGTGTTGCCGTTGGGGATCACCACGAACAGCAGCGCCAGGATCGTCACGATGACGCCCTGCAGCAGCAGGATCGAACGCTGCACGCCGGCGCCGTTGCGCCGCTGTAGCGCCGGAGGCAGCAGACCGGTGCGGGCGGCGGCGAGCAGGCCCTTGGACGGGCCGGCGATCCAGGTGACCACGGAGGCGAAGGCGCCCAGCGCGATCAGCAGCGAGATCACCGGTGTGCCCCAGGCCAGGTGCCAGTGGTCGAAGAAGGTCTTGAAGGCCAGGTTGATGCCGTCGACTACTCCGAGGCTGGCCTTGGGCACGGCGACCGCGATCGCCAGGGTCGGCAGGATGAAGATCGCCAGGATCACCACCGCCGAGATCAGGACGGTGCGCGGATAGCCGCGGCCGGGGTCGGCCAGGTCGTTGGCATGCACCGCGTTGACCTCCATGCCCGCGTAGGCGAGCACGTTGGACACGATCAGCACGATGGAGGCCAGGCCCGTCCAGGGCGGCAGGATCGCCGACGTCGTCAGCTCCGTCTGGGAGGGCGTGCCGGAGATCAGCCAGGCGGCGCCGAAGATGATCAGCAGCGCGGCCGGGAAGAGCGTGCCGATGATGCCGCTCCACGAGCCGACCTTGGCGAACAGGTTGCCGCCGGCCAGGGTGATGAGGGTGGATACCCAGTACAGGACGATGATGACACCGGCCACGTACACGCCATTGTTCGCCAGCGTGCCACGGCCCAGCACGTAGGACAGGCTCACGGCGATGAAGGCGATTTGAGTGGGGTACCAGACCACGTTCTGCACCCATTGCAGCCAGATGGCTACGAAGCCCCAGCGCTCCCCGAAGGCCTCGCGCACCCAGATGAACACGCCGCCCTTCCAGCCGGTGGCCAGCTCCGCGGCCACCAGCGCCGTCGGCACCATGAACAGCACCGCCGGGATGATGTACAGCACCACCGAGGACAGGCCGTAGCCGGCCATGGCGGGCAGGGAGCGCAGCGAGGCCACGGCCACCACCGTGAGCATGGCCAGGTTGAATACGCTCATTGAGGCGGGCGGGCGGACCGCGTCCTGGCTCGGCCCGACGGCGGCGGGTGCGGCAGGAGCGGCAGGAGCGGCAGCCCCGGGCGCGGGCAGGTCCCCGAGCGTCCCGGCGGGTGGGTGGCCGGACCGGGCACCGCGAAAGGCGGATATGCCAGACGGGGCGGGTGAGTTAGCGGTGCTGGCGCGAGCGCCGTCGTCGGGGAAGGAGGTTCCGGCAGCACTGCCGGTGGTTTTGACGGACATTTCGACCCCTCAGTGGTGGAAGGCGGTGGGGCGGTTCGACTCGTGGGGCAGCGGCCCGTCGAGCCGGTCGAGGTAGGCGACCTCGGCGCGCATGTCCTCCAGGAGGGCGTCGGCCATGTCGTGGCTGAGCCCGTTGCGGACGACGATCCGCTGTACGGTGACGTCGGTGAGGTCATCGGGCATCGGGTAGGCGGGGACCAGCCAGCCCTTCATGCGCAGCCGGTCGGACAGGTCGTACAGGTTCCACTTGTCGGCGTGGTCGGCGCGCAGCCGCCACGCGAACACGGGGATGTCCGAACCGTCGTTCCACAGTTCGAATGGCCCCATGGCGGCGACCTGGTCGGCCAGGTAGCGGGCGACGTCGCGGCTGTTGGACTGTACCCGGCGGTAGCCGTCGAAGCCGAGCCGCAGGAACATGTAGTACTGCAGCAGCACCTGGGCGCCGGGGCGGGAGAAGTTGAGCGCGAAGGTGGGCATCTGCCCGCCGAGGTAGGAGACCTCGAAGATCAGCTCCTCGGGGAGGGCGGCCTCCTCGCGCCACACCACCCAGCCGATGCCGGGGTAGACCAGACCGTACTTGTGGCCGGAGGTGGAGATGGAGGCCACCCGATCGATGCGGAAGTCCCACTCCAGTTCCGGCTGGATGAAGGGGGCGATCATGGCCCCGGAGGCGCCGTCGACGTGGATCGGGATGTCCAGGCCGGTGCGCTCTTGGATGGCGTCCAGCGCCTGGGCGATCTTCGCGACCGGCTCGTACATGCCGGTGTAGGTCACCCCCATGATGGCCACGACGCCGATGGTGTTCTCGTCGACGTAGTCCTCCAGCCGGTAGCCGTCCAAGACCTTGTGCTCCTCGGTGATGGGCACGTACCGGGGCTCGACGTCGAAGTAGTTGCAGAACTTCTCCCAGCACACCTGCACGGCGCTGGACATGATCAGATTCGGGCGGTCGGTGGGCTTGCCGGCGGCGCGGCGGGCGTTGCGCCAGCGGCGCTTGAGCGCCAACCCGCCCAGCATGCAGGCCTCCGAGGAGCCGATGGTCGAGGTGCCGATGGTGTGCTGCGGATCCGGCGCGTGCCACAGGTCCGCGAGCATGGTCCAGCAGCGGGTCTCGATCTCCGCGGTGCGCGGGTACTCGTCCTTGTCGATCATGTTCTTGTCGGCCGCCTCCAGGTACAGGCGGTTGGCGCGTTCGTCCATCCAGGTGCCGACGAAGGTGGCGAGGTTGAGCCGGGCGTTGCCGTCCAGCATCGCCTCGTCGTGGACCACCTGGTAGGCGGTCTCGGGCAGCGCCTCCCCGCTGGGGAAGCGGAACTTCGGCAGGTCATAGGCCTCGCCGGGGCGGGCGAACAGCGGGTTGAGCTCACTGCTGCCCGGATCCGGGGCGGAAGAACCGTCGAATACTGGCCGCGACATGTCGGATTCTCCTTTCGGTTGGCAACGATTGACATAGGAATATCACCACGCCGTGCTTGCCACCACACACACCAGACAATAAGGCCGCATTTGCAATTTACCACGGATATTCCTCCCAGCTTTCCGAAACAATTGCTACACCTGCCAGCATTCTTCAAGCTTTTCTTTCTAGCCGACGTCGCCAGGAGTCACTTGAAAAGCACCAGAAAGCAGGCTGGAAATAGTCGCACAAATTCATGCAAGCGCGCAGGCGCGCCGCGTACACCCGCAATTTGAACAGCACCTGAAAGCGTCCACGGAAAAGCCTGAACCGGCCGCCGGATTTGTGCCCACACGGACTGCGACAAGACGGGCTCTCCATGTTCGAAGGCGCGCTGGGGTCGTGAAATACACCCCGGGCACGCTCCCCAGCACCGCCGCCAGCCTAGATCGCGGTTCATGCAGGGACTGCGACGGTGTGGTCCGATAGGCTGCGAGCAATCCACGCATTGACAGCTCCCTGCCTCACGGCCCAACTGGAAGGCACACCATGAAACTGCTTGTCCTCGGCTCCACCGGCCCCACCGGCATGCACGTCCTGTCCCACGCGCTGGACCACGGTGACGACGTGAGCGTCCTGGTGCGTAGCCCGGAGAAACTGGGGAAGCAGTCGGGCCGCATTGCCGTCACCGTCGGGGATGCACGCAACGCCGACGATCTATCCCACTCAATGGTCGGCTGCGACGCCGTAGTCTCGGCGCTGGGCCGCGGCGCCTCTCCCCGCAACGGCGGATTGTTCACCGATGCGGCCGAAGCCGTCATTGAGGCCGCGCACACCACCGGTGTCAGACGCTTGGTCTGGCTGTCCTCCTTCGGGGTCGGGGATACGATCCGCACCGCGACGCCGCCACAACGCTTCCTCTACCGCAGCTTCCTGCGCGGCATCTACGCGAACAAGGCCGCAGCGGAGAAGTTGCTGCGTGACTCCGATTTGGACTGGACGCTCGTCTACCCGACGACGCTTACCAACGGCCCCGCCCAGGGGCGGTATCGGATCGGGGAGTCACTGGTGATGCGCGGCAGGGAGCGCATCGCCCGTGCCGATGTAGGCGCTTTCATGCATGAGGAGGCGCACGCGGACCGCTGGGTGCGGCGGGGTGTCGTCATCTCCGACTGAGCCTGCGACCCTGCCTCGAGTCGGCTGCAACGACTCCGGTTCTTCCGGTTTGTGGTCACCCACATCCGCACTGACCATGCCATGCCGGTTCGCCGTGCCCGCGGCGGTTGCCGACATCCCCGCGCCCGGAGGCGGTGCCACCTGCTACGCCACTTCACCGTCTGCAACGCCACTTCGGGGTTAACAACGCCTGTTAACGGTCTACTGAAGGGCTCCGAGGTATACAGCAGACCGTTAAGTAGCGTTGTTAACGTCGGACCCGCGTAGCAGACACCCCCACCCACCCCGCCCCAAGCACGAAGAGCCATGAATCCGGCCGAAGCCACCGTCGGTTGACTTGTTCGTGACATTATGGCTGTGTGAGTTCCCCGAATCAGTTCCAGCCCGGCCCATACAGCACGCCGCCCTACGGGTACGTGCCGCAACCCGGCGGCTACCCGCAGTCGGCCGCCCAGCCGGGCGCCTGGCAGCCGCCGCAGACCTTGGCCGCTGGGCAGTATCCGCCCGCACAGCAGAGCCCGTCTGGTTTCCCCGCATATCCGAACGCGCAGCAGCCGACACCCTACGGGTACATTGCCACACCACCCACTCCTTATCCGGTACGGCCGAGGCGGAAGCAAGTGGCGCTCATATCCGCGCTGGCGGTCGTCCTCGTACTGGCCATCACGGGCTCCATCGTCCTCGTCTTACGGGGACGCGGCACCGACGACGTCCCTGAGAACAGCCTCTGGTCGCAGGCCTGGGTGGATGGCTTCGAGGAGGCCTGGTCCCTCGAGGCTCCCGCAGACTTCCGTGGACAGGAGATGTCGACGCGCGTCCACGACAACCGCCTGGTGAGGATTACCAGCACGTCCACGACTGCTACCGTCACCGTTTTCGACATCTCCGGAGATAGCCCCGAGCAACTGTGGGAGACCCAGCAAGAGGTTACCGAAGTCGTCGACAGGACAAGGCTCTGGGACCGTCAGATCATCGTCGAGAACACGCTGATAGACATCGACTCCCAGGCACGCAGCGCCGCCCCCTGGGACGCGGAGGCCAGGGTAAGCGTCACGTCAGCGGGTGCGATCGCCTGTGTCGAAACCACCTGCCGGTGCTGGTCGAGTCCCTCCGAAATGCTGTGGGAGACCGACTTCGCCACGGATAGCCCGATGACTGTGCTGTCGTACGCAATCGTGGACGGGCATGTACTCGCCAGCTCATCCGATTACGACTACTTCGTGGTCGACTTGAACACCGGCGCCACAAACCAGCTGGACGCGGACAAGTACACCATCCAGCAGCCACTCGCCGACGGCTGGCTGGTTCACACCAGCGGCGACTTGCATGCCGACGCAACCATCGACCTGTACGAGGCCGATGGCACCCTCAGCGAATCGTTCAAGTTCAACCGTAACACGTCGTTCTCCGCCTACCCATGGTCACCTACGCCTTTCACGCGGGAACAAGCCCGCCTTTGGCTGGAGAGCTTCGACACCTCCTGGGCTCCATCAACCTACACCATCTCAGAAGCCGACCACGATTGTCAGTCGATCACCATCAACGGCAACGACGTCGTGCTCGGCGAGCCTAACTCCCTGGTCCAGGCGAGACGCGGGGGAGCATGCACCTCCACCAGCGCCCTTCAGGCCCTGTATCACTCCGGACAGGGACAGGTACAGAGCTTCAACAAGACGGACGGAGACGAACAATTCCTGGTGCTGGTGGACATGGTTACTGGACGCAGCTCGGAGCCGATTCCCCTTGGCACGAGGGAAGAATTCGCAGGTTATACACCTCTCGGAGACATGCTCATTGTCGAACTCGAATCCGGTGAAATCCTCGCCTACCGGCCCACCACATCATAATCCGGCTCTTCTGGTTTGAGAGTGTGGTGGGCTGACGGGTCGGTTCGCCGGGCTGCTGGTTGGCGTGCGCGTCCCGGCGGCGTGATGCGTGGCGCGTTGGGCAGGGCTGCAGGGTGGCTCACGGTGGATCAGGCGCGTCGGATCGTATGTTCGGGTCGGCGGTTCGTGCGAACCGTCCGCCCCACCACACGCCGGCCCCACTGGCCCGGCACAGCGAGCTCTTAGAGCCGGCCTGGCCCCGCCGACGACGTCCTCATCGGCCCGAACACGGCCTCCCACACCCGAACGTAACCACCGCGCAACTGCCGCCGGGACCGAGCCACCACACCGACATGCACGAACAGCCCGTCATCAAACCCCGCGCCGCGACGTCATCATCTTGGCCTGAGTCTGCGGTCAAGCGTCGAACCGACCACATATGAACCGCGCCAAACAGTACCGACAGGTGGCCTATTCGTGACATTATCGGCGACATGACTGAGCCTGGCCAACCCCAGCCCAACCGGAACAACATGCCTTCCCCGCAGGCTCAAGCCGGCGGTTTCCAACAGCCACAAGACCAACCCGGAGCCTGGCAGCAGCAACCGCAATACCCACCGCCGGTGCAGTATCCGGCCGCGCAGGGCTCTCCCCAGTACCCCGCCGCGCAGGGCTCTCCCCAGTACCCGGCCGCACAGGGCTCTCCCCAGTACCCCGCCGCACAGGGTTACCCCCAGTACCCGCCCCAGCAGCAGCCGGCGGGAGCCTACGGGTACCTCGCCACACCCCCACAGGCCACGCCGACGCAGTACCCGGCCGCACAGAGTTATCCCCCATACCCGCCCCAGCAGCAGCCGGCGAGAGGCTACGGGTACCTCGCCACACCCCCACAGGCCACGCCGACGCGGTCGAAGCGGAGGCGAGTGGCGCTCGTGGCCACGTTGGTGGTCGTACTCGTGCTGACCATTGGAAGCGTCACCCTGTTCATCCGGAACCGAGGCACCGACGACCCCTGGTCACAGGCCTGGCTGGATGGCTTCGAAGAAGCCTGGTCCCTGAAAGCGCCAACCGATTCCGACGGCCAGACGTTGTCCACAGCCCTCCTTGAGGATCGACTGGTGCGTGTAGCCAGCACATCCAGCACCGCAACCATCACCGTGTACGACGTCTCCGGAGACGCCCCCGAGCAACTGTGGGAGACCGAGCAGGACATTACCAACACCGTTGTCTGGCCGGCGCTCTGGGACCGCCAAATCATCATCGAGAACACGTTCATAGACCTTGATTCTCAAGCGCGCAGCGACGCCCCCTGGGACGCCGACGCCCGCGTAACGATCATGTCAAACGGCGCGGTCGCCTGCGTTGACACCACCTGTCAGTTCTGGTCGAGCCCCTCCAAGAAGCTGTGGGAGGTAGAATTTCCTACCGACACCGCCGTGGAAATGTGGTATTCCCGCACCGACGACTATTCAATCGTCAGCTCAATTGAATATGAGGACTACTTCGTGGTCGATTTGAAGACCGGGAACATGAACCGACTTGACGGCAAGAAGTACGTATTCCCATATAAACTGAACGACGGCTGGTTAACATACGAGGGCAACGCTTCAACGGAGCCCACAACTTATCACCTGTACGAGCTCGACGGCACCCCCAGCGAATCATTCAAATCCGACCACCAGTACGACTTCTCCGAGTATCCTTGGTCACCAACGCCTTTCACTCGGGAACAGGCCCGGCTGTGGCTGGAAGACCTCGACCTCTCTTGGGCTCCCGCCACCTATACGGTCTCGCAGACAGACTCGGACTGCGACTCAATCACTATCAACCGCAACGACGTCGAACTCGGCGAGACCAATGCCCTGACCAATGCAGAATCTGGTGGCGAGTGCACGGGAACCTCCCCCGTGCAGGCGCTGACCTACGCCGGCTACGGCCAGGTCCAAAGCTTCAACATACAGGATGGCGATAAACGCTACCTGATGCTGGTGGACATGCTCACCGGGCGCTCATCAGAGCTGATTTCTCTCGGTTCGTTCGATGATTTCGCGAGCTATGGCTTGCACGAAGACCTGCTCCTCGTCACCTATCAGTCCGGCAAAGTCGTCGCCTACCAGCCGAACTCCTAGCCGGACCTCGATCAACTCGCATCAAGCAGGTCACGGATCTCCTGGGCGGTCAGGCGGGCACGGCTCGCCGCCGCACGGGTGCCAGCTGCTCCCCCGCCGACAGCCTCGCGGGCTACCCCGTCCGCGGCGTCGTCGGCAGAGCCCTCCACCACGCGGTCGAAGAGCTCGGCCTTCTTCTCCTTCAGGTCCATGACCTTCTCCTCGATGGTCCCGGCGGACACCAGCCGGTAGACCATGACGGGCCGGTCCTGGCCGATGCGGTGGGTGCGATCCACTGCCTGCTCCTCGGCCTGCGGGTTCCACCACGGATCCAGCAGGAACACGTAGTCGGCCTCCGTCAGCGTCAGCCCGAAGCCGCCCGCCTTCAGCGAGATTAGGAAGACATCGGCGTCCCCGGCCCGGAAGGCGTCGATGACCTGTTGCCGGTTGGTGGTGGTGCCGTCGAGGTAGGCGGTGCGCATGCCGGCGGTCTCGAGCGCCTCGCGCACTCCACTCAGGTAGCGAGTGAACTGGCTGAAAACCAGGGCCCGGTGTCCCTCGGCGACCACGGGCTGCAGCGTCTCCAGCAGCACCTCAACCTTGGCGGTGGGCTTGCGCCGTCGGCCGGTCTTAGAACTCCCAGCGGCGGTGTCGGTGCCCTCCACCAGTGCCGGGTCGAGCGCCATCTGCCGCAGGATCGTCAGTGATTTCAAGGCGGTAAATCGAGACTGGGCGGTGTCCTCCTCCAGCAGCCCCAGTACCTTCTGGCGTTCACGCGCTAGCCGCCGGTCGTAGGCACGCCGGTGTGCGGGAGGCAATTCCACCGCCAGGATCTGCTCGTTCTTGGCGGGCAGGTCGGCGGCGACGTCCTCCTTGGTGCGGCGCAGCATGAAGGGGTGGATGCGAGCGCGCAGTGCCGCCAGGGCGGCGTCGTCCCCGTGCTCGATGGGCCGCCGATACAGCTCGGTGAAGCGGTCCGGGCCGGGCAGCAGCCCGGGCGCGGTGATGGACAGCAGGCTCCACAGGTCCATCAGCGAGTTCTCCAGCGGCGTGCCGGTGATCGCCACCATCGACGGCGTGCGCAGGCGCCGCACGGCCCTGTAGGTGACCGCGTTGTGGTTCTTGACGAACTGGGCCTCATCGAGTACTACCCACGCCCAGTCGACGGCGGTGAAGTCCTCCTCCTCGATCCGGGCGATGGTGTAGCTGGTGACCACCAGGTCGGCGCCGGAGCGGATTGCTTCCAGGTCCTCCCCCCGCTTGCCGCGGGTGCGGGTGACGGTGCGCACGCGCAACTCGGGACAGAAGCGGGCGGCCTGTTCCGCCCAGGCGCCGACGACGCTCGTGGGCGCGACCACCAGCACCGGGGCCGCCGCGGGTGGCGCGGCAGGCTCGGTCCCGTGCGGCTCCGCCCGGGCACCGCCGGCGGCCGGGCCGGCCGCGGGGCCGTCTGCGGCCCGCCGCTCCACCATGCGCTGAACCACGGCGAGCACCTGGAGGGTCTTGCCCAGCCCCATGTCGTCGGCGAGGATGCCGCCGAGCCCGGTGGACTGCAGCAGGGCGAGCCAGCGGTAGCCCTCCAGCTGGTAGGGCCGCAGCTCGGCTTGCAGTCCCGCGGGCGCCGGCGCATCCACGATGTCGACGGCGTGCTGCCCTTCAGCGTCGCCCACTGCGCCGTCCCCCTCGGCGCTGTCCCCCTCGGCGCCGTCGACCGTGGCCGTCACCGCCAGGAGCCGTTCGACGCCTTCGCGCCAGCGCCGAGTCGCCTCCCCGATAACGCCCAACTGCTCCAGTTCGGCGTACAGGCCCGCCTGGAAGGGCGTGACCGACAGGTCGCCGGCGCTGCGGGAGCGCGGGTCGCGCAGGTCGCGGCCCTCCTCCATGAGCCGGGCCAGGCGCACGATCTCGGGACGGTTGGCGAGGTTGATCCACTTGCCGGAGTCGAGCAGTACCTCGTCCGCGCCGGTGGCGACCGCCGTCATCAGCCGTTCGATGGGCGCGTCCTCGTCACCGACCTTTACGCGCACCCGCAGGGAGAACCAGTCCGGCCGGTCGTCGTCGTCCTCGACGTCGGTGGTGATCAGCGGGGCGTCCTCGGCCTCCCGGTAGTCGGGCACCTGCCCGTCCACCTCGACGACGACGCCGTCGATCGCCTCCAGCGCGGGCACGGCCCGGGTGATGAGGCGAGCGGTGTCCATGCCGGTGAAGCGGCCCGGCTGCCACAGTGGGCGGTGGGTGGGGGCCAGCGGCGTACAGGCGTCGATGATGCGGCGGGCCAGACGGTCCTCGGCCTGGGCGTCGCGCGCCGAGGGGGCCTGCCGGGATTGGCTTCCAGAGCCCGTGCCGCTCACCGCGGCCGCGCCGTCGTAACCCGTCTGTGCAGCGCCGGTGGAGCGGTCCCAGTCCGGAGGCGCGGACCCGATGATGAGTTCCGCCAGGCTGCCGACGGCGACCTCGCCGCGACTGGCGCCGGACGCCGTCTCGTAGCGAATGGACCAGGAGATCTCGGCGCGGTGCTTGGAGGCGTCCATGCTCACGCGGAGCACGGCGACGGGTGTGCCCAGGTCCGGCACGGTCAGGGTGGGATCGAGGTCGACGATGGGCACGGCCGTGGCGAGCCTCCCCAGGTGGTCACGCTCGAAGCGGTCCACGTCCGCGGCGGGAATGGTGAGGTGCTCGTTGCGCGCCAGTACCCGCCCCAGCACCTCATCCGGGGGTGGCTCCAGCGGCATGAGGTTGAGGGCGCCGTCGGCACCCGTGAGCGCGTAGGCGTGGGTGGGGTTGCCCAGCGGCCGGTTTTCAGCGAGTTGCCCCTCGCCGAGGGTGAGCCCCTCGACGGCGTCGAGGTCCAATGCGGGGGCGATCAGGGCGGTGCCGTCGGGCTGACGGGTAACTGCGAGGCCGGCGCGCAGGCCGGACAGGATGCGTACCGGGTTGCCGCCGTGCTGGGCCGTCGTCAGCGTCACCCCGGCGGCGACGGCGCGCCGCAGCGCATCCCAGACGCGGGCCGGCAGCGCGCCCAGATCGATGACGGAGTTGCTGTAGTAGAAGTCGCCGTAGGGGTCCATGACCGCCAACTCGGTCAGGGCGGCCAGTACATCCGGGGCCACCTCACCGGTCAGGTCCCCGTTCGTGAGGCCGCGCCAGGAGATGCCCTGCTTGACCCAGCCGCGCTTGCCGGCGATCAGCGGGCGCAGGTGCAGGCGGCCCGGCCGGGCGGATCCGGATCCGAAGCGGCCGGTGCGGCGGGAGCCGGCGCCGTGCTGAGCGGCCCCGGTATCTACCACCTCAATGGCGACGGCCCGGCGTGCGGTCTGCCGCGTGTGCAGCAGTTGGGCCAGGCGGCGTTCCCAATCGGCGTCGCCGGGCGGCGCGGAGGCCGCATGCGCCAGGTGGCGGGCGGTCAGCACCAGGGCGGCCGTGTGCTTGCAGTTTCCGCCCACCGGGCAGGAGCAGGTGCCGGACCACTTCACGCGCTCACCGGAGATGCGCGCATAGACCATGGTCTGATAGATCCGCCCCTGCGCGCCGCGCACCGCGGCGGCAAGAATCTCGCCGTTGCCCGAAACGGAGAGGTTGGCTACCCGCCCCTGCTCCGCGTAGCGGCGTCCGCGGCCGAAGGCCGGCGCACCGACAACGGCCGCGATCTCGGCGTCGGCTACTCGTGCCGGCCAATCCTCGGGGGTGATCTTTCGGGCCATGCCCCCACCATACGGGCGGGGTCCAACACGTTTCGAGCCGACTCAGCGCAGTGGCGGGCCGCGCAGAAGCACAAACCTCCGAGTCCCTCAGCCCCGCCGTGCTACCACCCGTCGTCCTCCCGCTCGACCTGCGCCAGCGCATCGGTCAGGGCATCCTTTACTCCGCTGGCGCTGAGCCTGCGCTTCTTGACGCTGAGCCGTTTGAGCGCCTGATTGCAAAGATCCTCGGTAGATACCCATCCGGCTGAGCCGGCACGGACTTCACGCATCAGCGCTTGCAGTTCACGAGGGTGGATCTCCTTGATGGAGTCCACGTGATCCAGCGCGTGACGCCGATAGTGCATGGGCAACCGGGCGGCGTCCACGCTCCGCCACACGAAGCCCTCGCCATCGGTGTAGGCGAATGCGTCGCCCAGCAGCTCATCTACCTTCTGCTCCCGTGACTTCACCACCCGGGTGAGCCCATAGGCGCGGCAGAGCTTGACGATCAGCCGGTGCCGGGTGAGTGGGGACTCGACGTCGCAGATGGCGCGGGCTGTTGCAACCACCTGTGCGCGTTCCGGCGAGTCCTTGTCCTGGGCGCGATCGAGCACCTCGATTGGCTGCACGCCCTCGGGCCGCCACTGCCGGTACTCCGTAGCAGTCCGTGGTGCGGCCTCCGGGGCGGCCGCACCAGCCGCCGCCGCGGCCTGCGTCTGCTCGGGCCGGGGCGCGGACGCCACGTCCTCCTCCGGCGCCGTTGTCGCCTGTGTCTCCGGCGCCGTCGGCCGTGGCTGAGAGGGCGCCGTCGACGGCGAGGCTGGAGACGCCGCAGACACCGTCGACGCTGCCGGCAGCGCAGGGGCTGCGGCCTGCACGCCTGCCGGCTCCGGCGCGCCTCCGGAGGCGGCGAGCAGGCGCGCTACCACGGCATCCGCATCAGCCACCCATGTGGGCATCCAGACGCGCTCAACCTGCTCCCACCCCATTGAATGCAGCACGTCTACCGGCAGCAGGTCACGGTCCGTGACGCTCGCCCGCCGGCTCCAACCGGGCCCGTCCAGCAGCACCGCAACGCGCCTTCCCCCGGCCCCGGTGACCACCAGGTCGATCTCGAAGTCCGAGTGCCCGACGCCGGACATCACCTCAACGCCCGCCTCCCGCAAGCGCTCGGCGATCTGATCGCGGTGCAGGTCCACGGAGACGGCCGAGCGGGGTCGGCCGTGCGGCGCGATGCCGCTGCGGGCCCGCCCCAGGTACTCGCGCAGGTCCTTCACCCCCTGGTGGGTGGAGCGCTCGGCGTGCAGGTCCTCCGGATCGAAGCTGGAGAATACGACCACCTGCCTGCGGGCCCGAGTAATCGCCACATTCAGCCGCCGCTGACCGCCGGCCTGGCTCAGGGACCCGAAGTTGAGCGGCAGGTCGCCGCGCTCGTTGGCTGAGAAGGTCACCGACACCAGGATCGTGTCGCGCTCCTCCCCCTGAACATTGTTCAGGTTGCGCACGAACAGGCCATCGCGCGCATCCAGCGCCTTGATGATGCGTTCCCGGCCGCTGTTTCGCAGCTCGGCCTCGATCAACTCGCACTGGTGATTGTTGAAGGTGATGATTCCCAGCGACGGGGTGGCCTGCGGCGATGCCTCAAAGCGCCTGCCGACCTCGTCTACGATCTGCCGGGCCTCCACGGGGTTGGTGTTGGGTCTGATACCGCGGTGCTTGGCCGTCTCGGCGCGGTAGTAGGTGCCGTTGACGCGCCGCAACGAGATGCCGTAACCATCCGGCCCGTCATCCGGAGCGGCCGCTATCGCCAGTGGGCTCGGGAAGGACAGCAACCTTCCGTCGTAGTAGTGCCGGTTGGAGAAGGCGATGAGTGACTCGACCCGGCTGCGGTAGTGCCAGGTCAGGCGGCGGGTTGGGAGGCCTAGTGCCAGGCAGCGGTCGAGGATCGAGTCCGCGCCGCCGTCCCCGGAGGCGCTACGACCAGACGCGGCCGCCGTGCCCGGCGAGGGCGTGGGCGGCATCTGCTTGGGGTCCCCCACCACCACTGCGGTGTGGCCCCGCCCCAGGGCGCCGACGGCGTCGGCGACGGTGATCTGGGAGGCCTCGTCGAAGACCACCATATCCACGTAACGCCTGTTCGCCGGGAAGAAGCGGGCCACCGAGTCCGGGGACACCAGGATGCAGGGGGTGATCGCGGTGATCAGGTCCCAGTAGGAGTCGACCAGGGCACGGACATTCAAGGTGCCCTTGCGGCGCTCGACCTCGCGGCGCAGCTCCTCTGCGCGGTCCCCGGACTCGCGCAGCACGCGGTCGCGACGCCTCAGGACCTCATCGAGCAGCTCGGGCGCCAGCTGTCCGCGCAGGCTCGCCTGCAACCGCCGGTACTCGTCCAGCCGCGCCTCGTGCTTGCCCGCGTCGAAGCCGTCCAGCCCGCTACGGGCAGCGCAGGCGTCGAAGAGTGTCTGCGCCCGCGACGCCGCGGACACGTCTGCATCTGTGGCCTCCACCAGTTCCTGGCGAGCCGCATAGTAGGACTTGCCCGCCTGTCCCGGCGCGTGCAGGTGCTCGCGATACGCCTCCAGCTCGCCGCGCGAGTCCGCCAGCTGCCGGCGCAGTCTCACCATCGCTGCGGCGTCGTGACCGGGTGCCTGCAGCTCCAGCGCCCTGCGTAGCGCCTTACGGACCTCGACGGGTCGCATGCCGTTGTCGTGCAGGTTGAGCAGCAGGTCCCCGATGCCGGTCTCCTCGCGCAGGCGCCGGGCGACGACGTCGAGCGCGGACTGCTTCTCCGCCACGAACATGACGGTGCGCCCCAGCGCCAGGGAGCGGAAGATGAGGTTGGCGACCGTCTGGGACTTCCCCGTGCCGGGAGGCCCCTCGACCACCAGGCTGCGCCCGGAGACGGCGTCGGCGATCACTCGCGCCTGGGCGGAGTCCGCCACCAGGGGCAGGTTCTCCACCACTTCATCGAGATCCGTCGGGGCCCCGATCGCCTGATCCGCAGTGCCGGCGCCGGGCGTGCCGTCCAGCAGGCGCGCCACCAGCGGATTGGTGGTTATGGTCGGCCAGTCCTCCGCGAGGTCCCGCCACATGCGGTAAGTGGAGAAGCGGAACAGCCCGAGGTGGACGGTGGGCTCGACGCGGTCGCGGCGCCCTGCGGCACGCAGCTGTTGCCGCAGCTTGTCCAGCGTGGCCTCAACATTGACGCCGTGGTCGTCGTATTCGGGCTCGCGCAGCGCCGTCAGCTCGATGCCCGTATCCGCCTGGAAGCGCGCGAGCAGGGAATAGTTGGGGGTGGACACGCCGGCCTCATCCAGCGACACAATGAACGTGTCACCCTCCCGTTCCAGCTTCACGGGAACCAGGATCAGGGGAGAGCGCACACGCTGGCCGTCGGCGTACCAGCCGAGCGTACCGATCGCGAGGTACAGGTTGTTCGCCCCGGTCTCCTCCAGAGTGGTGCGAGCGGATGCGGCCAGGTTCTGCAGGCGCCGCACGTACTCCTTGCTTCCAAGAACCGCACCCACGGTGTGCGCCTTCAGCAACTCCGTGGCGTCATCCGCCGCCTGCGCGACGCCCCGGGCGGGCCTGCCGCCGAAGCCCGCTGCGGCTCTGAGGGCCAGGTTGTCGCGCTTGTTGACGATGTCCTCGAAGTCGCCGACGAGTTCCGGCGGCACCCTGAGCTCGATCGCTGAGCGCGCGGTGCGGTCGATCAGCGGGTTGCGCAGGGACAGGTCTAGCAGGGCCCGTTTCCACTCCTCCACGCGCGCCGGTGCCGCACCCGCCGCCCGGTCGGTGCCCGGCTCGGGCGTCGGAGCGGGCAGGCCCGCAGCATCCTGTTCCGCCCAGGTGGCGGACGGGGACAGCTCCACGACGACGTCGTCCTCGTCGCGTTCAAGCGCGGGCTGCGGCAACGCCCCGCCGGAGCGTGCGGCAGCGACCGGAACCACCAGGGTCAGTTCTGCGAGGGCGGCCTCCACGATCTGCTGGGCCGCGCCACCCGGCGCGTGTAGTACCCCCGCGGGCGAGCGCAGTGCGGTGACCGGGTCTATCAGCCCGATGCCGCCCTGCCGCACCCCTGCGGCGAAGGCCTCCGGGGAGCCATCCGCACTCGCCGCGCCATTCCTGGCGTAGCCGAGCAGCACCGAGGCGGGCGTCAGCGCCAGCACCGGTTGGACCCCGAGTCGTTCCAGGATGCCGGCCAGCAGGACCGCGACGTCGAGCGCGCTGCCGGTACGCGCATCCATGACCTCGCCCGCGGTGCGGACCGTAAGCGGATCCCGCCCCCGAGAACCATCCCCATCCGCCGCCAGGCCGCGACTGCGCAGTAGGGCGCAGGCCGCGTCGGCAACGTCGTCGGGTGCGGAGGCGGCTGTACTCAGGCCGGCGCGCAAGCGCGCCTGCGCTGCCAGCGCCTGAACCGCAGGCTGATCGGGCTGGACGAAGGTCGCCAGTGCCGGGCCGGCCCAGCAGTCGCCTCCGGCCTGCTGCCACTGGCGCGGGGGCAATGCGGACAGGGCATCAATCCGCCGGACCAGCTTCGCGCCCTCCCGAGTGCGCAGCTCCACGCGCACGTGAGCAGGACCCGGCTGATCGACCTGCGCCAGGTTGTCCCGGTTCAGTTTCAAGGCCCTGCTGGTGTGCAGTTCGCGCTGCGCGCCCGCGTCCCAGGTGAACCGCCACGGCTCGACCAGCTCGTGGCCGCCGCCGTCCTCAATAATGGTCACGGTCGCCTCGACGGGGCCCGGGACGACTGCCGCAGAGTCGGGAAGGCTCAGGGCAACGGATACCTCCGCCTCCAGGCCTGCGACCGCGTGCGCGTAGCCGATCACGGGCGCGCACTCGACCTTGATGTCGACGGCGTCCAGCGGGCCGCGGCGTGCGCCCCGGCCGTCGTCGATGCTGCCTATGAGCTCGCGTATCTGCTCACGCCCCGACTCAGCTCGGATGAGCCGCAGCAGCTCACTCACGGCTACCAGGGCCGCGAGGGTCTTGTCGGCGTCGAAACGAGCCCCGTGTACCGCTTGATTGCGGAAGCGGCGCACCTCGTGCAGCTTGCTGCCCGCGCCCGGTGGCAGCGGCATGAGGTAGCGGCCGTTGGAACCACGCGCGGTAAGGATGCGGATCTGGATGGACAGATCCGCCAGGTCGGGGAGCTCCGGAACCGGCCCCGACCCGGCGAGCAGAGCACGCAGCATTTCAGGTGTGCAACGATTCCCCAGCGTGTTGCGCAGGTAGCGCTCCAGGTAAGGCGGGAGAACGCTGAGCATGCCGTGCAGGGCCAGGTCGTGATTACTGAGCTTCATGGATTTCGGTGCGGAGATGGTTGAGGTTGCCCTGAGCTACCGGGCGTTTGAGCGTATGCCCAGCACTCCCCGGAGGACGGGTCCACAGGGCGGGGTGGAGCCGACTCGAGCAGGCTACCGGTTCCTCACGACACGAATTGCTAGACGTTCGCTCCGCAGGTCCTACTCAGCGCCGCCGACGCACGATCTGGGCGATCAGTTCCCGGCTGCAGCCGAGTGCCTGGGCGAGGGCGGTGTAGGACCAGCGCTTCGGCTCGGCCTCGCGGAGCCGGTCGATGAGCTCGTCCCGCTCGGCCCGGTAGCGGGCGGCCAAGGCGTCGGCCTCGAGGGCCTGTGCGTGCAACTCGGCGGCCCGGGCCGCCAACGGGTCGGATACTCCCATTGAGCGTGCCGGAGGGCGGCCATCCCCGTCTGGGACGGCCGCCCTCCGGTTGCGCACTGTGCGCAGCGGGTCAGAGCCCACCTGAGAGCCCCCGCGAGAACTCCGTGATCAGGCTCGGCACCGCGGTGTCGAAGCCAACGACGTCGAGCATGCCGGCATCGTCCGGGTCGGCGATGGAAAAGCCCGTGGAGGTCATTCCCACCACGACGAGCCTGGCGGGGATGCCGCTGTGCTCGCGGTAGCGACGCAGCGCCTGGAACGGGTGGATGTCACCGGCCCAGGTCTCGTTATCGGTGTAGATGACGAAGGTGTCCACTTCCAGGTCGTGCTCGGCGGCGTACAGCATGGGCAGTGCGCAGTCCGTACCACCGAAGGGCATCGCGTCCACCACCTTCAGCGCGTCGTCGAGACGACGGCGGAGGCTGATGTCCAGCGGGGCCATGGCGGCCGGCTGCCAGTATCCCGGGCGAGCGCTGGAGAAGGCGAAGGCGGCGGAGCCCGGCTCGGTGGCCAGTTGCACCAGCGCCAGCGCGGCCGCCGCCTCGCGGGCCGTCAAGGCCATGCCGGAGATCGGCATACCCATGGAGCCGGACACGTCGACGGCCAGCATGGTGCGCTTCCCCGCACTCTCCGCGGCACCGAAGGCCGCGTAGAAGGCGGCGTCCAGGGCGTCGGCGACCTTCGTCGTCGGCGTCCAGGCGCTCTTGCCGCGCCGGGAGAACCCGGAGGCGTAGGTGCGCTGGGCGATCAGCGCGGATACCGGGTGCACGCGGGCGGCACGCAGGCGCTCGGTGTCGGTCAACTGCGCGCAGACCTCATCGGTGCGTCCACCCATTGCGGGCAGCAGCCCCAGTCGGGTCAGGCGCGGCAGCTGGCGCATGAGTGCAGTCAGCGGCACCCCGGCGTCGAGCAGCGCATCCCAGACTTCGGGCCGGGCCAGCGCCGCATCCGGCAGCATCTCCCAGGTCAGGCGGTAGTCGCGGACGATCCGCGCCCAGGTGGCATCGGCGTCGGCCCGAGCGGCATCCACTTCCTGAGCCTTGACGAAACCCTCGATCAGGGAGGGCGTCTCCTCCCCTACGGTGCCGTGGGCGATCCAGTCGAGGGTGGCGCGCATGTCGGCCTCCGCGGCGGCCGGGTGAGCCAGGCGCAGCAGGTCGCGGTGCGTCCAGCCGTCGCGCTGGCGGTACTTGACCGCCTGGTAGGCGAGCTGCTCGGCGGTCTTGGTCGTGTACCAGGAGCCGACGGCGCGGCGCAGGCCGCGCCCCCATCCACGGAACTGCTCGACGTAGGTGGCGAAGGTGAACAGGTGCGTTCCGGTGCGGGCCACACGCGGCAGCGCCGCGAGCGCGGCGTCACGGGCCTGCGACACGGAGGCGGCGTACGCCAGGGCGAACAGCGTCGGGTTCTGCTTCGGCGCAGCACCGGCGGTGGAGACCTCGATGATCGTGTTCACCAGCCCCTGCGGGTCGGCGACCGCCATGCGGTGCAGGACCTCGGCGTTCTCAAGTGCCAGCGTGCGGGCGTCGGTGTAGTAGGTACCGCCGTCCACCCCCAGGATCAGGAAGCGACGCAGGCGGGCGGCGTCATCGAGCGCGAAGCCGTAGCCGCCGGCGGCGTTACGCACCTGGCCGGTTCGAGCCGACTCACGCTGCGGCGTGCGCCGAGTACTGATGCCCTTCAAGAAATCCATTTCTTCTTCCCTCTCCTTTCCTGTTTCCGGGGATATGAGATGTGCCGGGGTGGCGGCGGGCGTGTTCTTGCCCGCCGGACAAGCGGTGTCAACCGCGCTGTTGGAGAGCGATAACCGACCGGCTTCGGCCCGCCGCCATCCCGCACGAGCACAGGGGGTGCGCCCGTATTCAGGCTGCACGAACGGCGGAGGCGGGCGTGTGTTCGGCCTCCGGATCCTCCGAGGAGGGTTGGGGTCGAACCAACTAATACCGATAACCGAAGACCTTCCGGCCCGCTGGCGCACCGTTCGCGCATATCGGCCGTGGCCGACTCGCAGGAGTGTAGACCCCTACACACCCGGAACTCAATCCATCCTCACCGGTGATGTTTGTGAGGTGACACACCCGCCCTACCACGCCGCCCGCCAGAACCGGCTCCCTACCAGCACGCGAGACCGTCTCAGAGCCCTCCGACTCCGGGCCGCGTCTCGTACACGAGTTCTCTGCAAAGACACGACTTTTGGAGCTTCGCGTGCGCTGTGTACGTGCAAAGCTCCGGAACTCGTGTATCCGACGCAAACTCGTGTTCCTGCCACCGCGCCGACTCCCACGCCCCCCACGCCATCGGTCCGGGCAACATGTGCGCGAGCGGGCGTGAACCTGGTGGGCTGTCCGAGCGGGCGTGGCACGATGACCGGAGCCGACCGCTCTACCCTTGAGCTACCGGCGAAGCGCCGACGAGGACTCGAACCCCGAACCGCCGGTCCGATAACCGACCATCTCCGGCCCGCCCGAACGCTTGTACCGTAAGCGCTCGCCCGGTACTCCGTCAACCGCCCGAGCCGGAGTCAATAGGTCCGAGTTCGCTCGACATCCCTCACGGCCTCTGCGGCGCGAGGATCCGTCCTTCCGCAGGCGAACATCCCCTCGCTAGGGGAAGTCAGTGAAGGGAGATGTCCGCGTCCGTGACCCGCCAGGCGTGGAAGGGCACGGTCAGCCCGGCTCGACTGGGAGCACACAGGAATGGGCCGGCCTCGGCTACGGCATCCTCCGGGAAGGGCAGTAGGCGCACCATGCGCAGTGCAGCGGTGCCGTCGGGCGCAATCAGACCGGCGCGCATGGTGATTGCATCGCCCTTGCGGCTGACGCGGATGCGCACGCGCTTGCCCTGCCAGTCGGGCACGGGGGCCACCGACCAGTCGGAGTTGCCGGCCGTGACGACGGCGCCCAGCTGGCAGGCGCCGTCGGAGAACTCCACCCCGGCCTTGACCCAGTTCTCGGTGTCGACGCGCACCATGACGCCGGCCTGGTCGAAGTTCTCGGTGAAGGCGGCGGTCATGTCCACCTCGACCGCGGTGTTCTGCTCGAAGGGGGCCAGCAGGGCGTGGGCGGTGTCGACGATGAAGCCGTAGCTGGTGCGCCGCCAGGCGTCGGACTTCTCGACGGCGGTGACCAGCAGGTCTCCGTCCCTCTCCTCGACTGCGGCGGGCGGGTTCAGCCAGTGTCCTGCGGACCAGGGAAGCGTCGTCATGATCCGAGCCTAGCCGCGGTTGCCCCGGCTGTCGCGCGCTTGGCGCCGGGAAACGAAGCGCCTCAGGTGCAGCGCCCCCGATACAGGCCGTTGCAGATGGGGCGGGAGCCGCAGTTCAGGCAGTCGCCGTCGAATTGGGGCACGTGCAGTTCGACGGCGGGAATCTCCCAGCCGAGCGGGGCGCGCAGGCGCCAGGGTCGGCGATCCTGCGCGGTGTAGGACAGGCCGGAGCGGTGGGCCTGCACGGACTGGTTGCGCTTGGAGCCCATCCGGTAGGTGCGCCCGTCCTTGATCAGCGTGGAGCCGGTCTCGATGAAGGTCATGGACACGTCCGCCTGCTCGCACTGGGCGCGCAGGGAGCGGACCCAGTCGACGTCGAGCGGCCGGGCGCCGCCGTAGTTCTCTCCGCCCACGATCAGTTGCTCGATCTGCCCGTCGGACAGATAGCGCCCCAGTTCGATGGGGCCGATCAGGGGCGCGGCCATGGCGCCCTTGTGCGTGAAGGGCAGATCGAGCAGCACGGGCAGGCGCTGGTCGGTGCGGCGCTGGTTCTCAATCGACACCGAGAGCATGACGTTGTCCCAACCATCGCCCCAGTCACTGGGCAGGCAGCGGGCGACGCGGTGGGGGCGCTTGGTGAGCAGGAAGAACTTCACGTCCGGGCGGGCGCGGATGATGTCCCAGGCCTCCTCGCGCCAGGGGTCGGCCTGGCGCAGGAAGAAGTCGCTGGTCATGCACACGCGCAGCATCTCGCCGGCGCGGACCTTGTAGGCGCCGGTGCGGTCGACGGCGAGGGGATAGCGGAAACCATCGTCGCCGACGCGGCGGATGAGCTCGCCGTCGACGCCTCGCGAGGCGTCTTGGAACATCATGAAGCAGTTGTCGCAGCCCTCGGAGACGCGGCGGCAGCCGTGCCAGGGGTTCCAGGTGTCGTGCACGCCCCTCCTCTCATGTCGGCGCGAGCCGAAGCAGGCCGACTCACATCGAATCGATGCTAACCGATTCTCGTGCGCCCACCTATCCGCGGACCGCGGAATTGTGAAACGCCACGTGTGTTCAGCCGCGCGTCCGCGCAAGTGGCGGGTCTTGCCGCGCCGCTTGGTAGCGTCGAAGCGTGCGGACGGCTCCAACAGACCTCACAACGACGACGCGCCCCTCGCCTGAATGCGGCGAGGGGCGCGTGCCAACGCGCGCGGGCACGAGGCCCGACAGCGAACCTTAGGCCTGCGACTGCCCGGAATCCGGGTTCTGCGGGCCAGCCGACTGCTGCGGCTGCTGTGACGCCGAGTAATCCTGCGGCGCCTGCGGCTGAGGAGTCGGTACCTGCGGCTGTTGAGGCGCCGGGTAACCCTGCTGAGCCTGATGGGCCTGTGGGAACTGCTGCTGCGGGGCAGCGTAAGGCTGCGGACCGGCGGGCGGCTGAGCCTGGTTGGCCTGCCACTGCTGAGGCGCCGGGTAACCCTGCTGAGCCTGATGGGCCTGCGGGAACTGCTGCGGGCCCCCATAGGCGGGGAACGCCGAAGCGGCGGCGGGTTCCTTCTTGACGAGGGACATGATCGAGTAGATGGCGATTGCGATGAACAGGAGCGCGTCAATCAAGACCATGAAGTAGCCGAAACCGCGTGAGG
Source organism: Actinomyces glycerinitolerans (assembly GCF_900098745.1). Lineage (GTDB taxonomy): Bacteria > Actinomycetota > Actinomycetes > Actinomycetales > Actinomycetaceae > Actinomyces > Actinomyces glycerinitolerans. The sequence continues at coordinate 118,246 of NZ_FQTT01000009.1, read as the reverse complement.
CTCCGTAGTCGAAGACCTCGTTGTTACCGAGCGCCTCACCGAACCCCATCAGAGCGCCGACGATGGCAACACTCGGGATGACCCACATGACCCCCTTGGCGACTTTGTCCTGCAGGAAGACAAGAACCGTGGCGGCGATCGTGCCAATGAGCAGGATCCAGAAGAAGGCTCCGTCCCGGCTCCCAGCCAGTGACATCGAGTTGGAGTAACCCCACACGGAAATGGATACGAACGGGGTGAACATGGCCAGGAGCGTGACAACCACGGTGGCCGCGGACAAGCCGCCGAGAATATTGCGCACATTCGTCGGGAAATGCGGGCTCGGTTTGGCCAGCAGGTTCTGGAACTGCGCCTGGGCCTGTTGTTGGAAGCCCGGTTGGGCGGAGGGCGGCGCGGCGGATTGCTGCGGTGCCGCATAGGCCTGCTGCGGTACCTGAGCGGACTGGTAGGCGGGCGACTGCGGCACACCCGCCTGGGCCGAGGATGCCGGATCGGAGCCGGCCGGTGCGCCACTCTGGGCGTTGGAGTCGCTCGGGATGCCGTTCTGAGGCTCCGGAGACACGGGGTTACTCATGCGCTCACCCTACGTCGGCTCAGTCGCAAGCCGCATGGGAGGTACGACACGGTGAAGTTACAGGTCACCGCGGAGGCGAGTCTCGCGCGGGAGCTCAGGTTGTGCCGCTACGGCGACAGGCCACTCAGACGCTCATGCGGCACCGGCCGCCCCGGGCGCGATGACCGCCAGCCCCAGAGCTCTGGCAGCTTCGCCAAATCTGTGGTCGTACGTGAGTACCGCATCTACATTTAGCCTGATCGCAGCCTCAAGGTGCAATGCATCCAGGGTGCGCAGATATGGCATCGGCAATAAACCCGCATTGCGAAAGACCGCCCGGTCGAGGGACGCGAACGACACTCCTTCAAGGAGCCGCGTCACGTCGTCCTGATTAAGACTCTCTCGGACCGCAATACGGCGCAACTCAACCTCAAGCAGATCACTGGAGACCAGCGTGCTTGGTGTCCGATCGAGCCAGTCGAGCAGCGCAGGATCAAGCTCATTCAATGGCACTATCCGCCGACACGTATGCCTGGAGCAAGCACCGACATCCTGCTCGTCACCGCTCACCCCGAAGCACGTCCGCCTCCCAAGCGGCCACGGCGGCCAACTCCCGCCGTGCGTGCAGCCAGTGTGCGCCGCCTGGCACAACCGTCAGGTCGGCGCTGAAGCGGCGGCAGAAGTCCTCTACCGACTTGTGCGGTACCAGTTCATCCCGCTCCCCCATAATGACCGACGTCGGCACGTCCCAGGAGAGCCCGCTGTTGTTTTCCGCGTAGACCAGGTATCGCCACGAGAGCACACCCGAATCGGTGCGGATTTCTCCCTGTTCGGCCAATTCCTCACGGGAGACGTCTGCCTGACGCAGCATCCGCTCGATCATGCCGACCATGTCCAACAGCGGAGACTGGAACAGCGCCAACGCCAGGGGCTCATCACACAGCGCCACCAGGGACAGCCAGGCGCCGATACTGGTGGCACGCAGCCCGAGCACGGGCCAACGGCGCCGCATCCGCGCCGCAAGGTGACGCAAATAGGGCACGCAGTCCCAGGGCAGCAGCCCCTCAGGCAGGTCGCAGGCGACCGCCTGCCAGCCGGTCTGCGCGGCCCGCAAAGCGAATCCCTCGGCGTCGCGTCGCGAGCCGCCCGCCCCATGGACGCAGAGGAATGCACGCGGCGCGCTCTCACCCCAGACGGTCACACCGCCGAGGCCAGGAACATCGAACACTTTCGCAGCGGTCATTGCTATCGGCCTGTGGGCGCGGGCGGCCACGCCGCCCCGCTCGCGTGAGCGGTCGGCGGGCCGCCGCGCGCTTCCGGTCGCGCTTCACAGGTAGTGGGCGCGCAGGTCCTGCGAGGTCTTGGCGGACAGGTCCGCCAGCGTCACGTCGAAGACGGTGCGCGCACCGGACTCGCCGCGGGCGGCCAGCCTCACCGCCGCCCGCCCCATGGCGGCCACGACGGAGCCGGTGAACTCCGGGTTGGAGTCGAGTTGCAGCTCGAAGTTAACGGTCTCGGCGACGCCGTCGGAGGTGTGTCCACGGCGAACCACGGTGCCGCCGTGCGGGATGCCGGCGTGCTCGGCGGCCAGTTCCTCGGCGGTGATGAAGTTGACGGTGGTGTCGTAGTCGGCGAAGTAGTTGGGCATCTCCTTGATCTCCCGCTCGATGCGGGCCAGGTCGGCACCCTCTTCGGCCACCACGTAGCACTCGCGCGTGTGCATGGAGCGGGTGGTCAGTTCGACGTCGTCGCCGGCCTTGACCGCGGCGACGGTCGCCTCGACCGGGCGGGTGTACTGCTTGGCGTCCACGACGCCGTCGATGCGGCGCAGGGCGTCGGAGTGCCCCTGGGAGACACCGGGGCCCCAGAAGGTGGTGGTGGCGCCGTCGGGCAGGACGGCCTCGCCCAGGACCCGCAGCATGGAGAACAGGCCCGGATCCCAGCCGGTGGAGATCAGGGCGACGTGCCCGGAAGCCTTGGCGGCGGCGTCGACGGCGGCGAAGTGCTCGGGGATGCGGGCGTGGGTGTCGAAGGAGTCGACCGTGTTGAATAGCGCGGCGGCGGCAGGCGTCTGTTCGATCAGATCGGTGGCCGAGCCGCCGCAGTTGAGGCAGACGTCGACCTTGTCCGCCCAGGCGGGCATGTCGTCGACGTGGGCGACGGGCGCGCCCTGAGTGGTGACCGTGGCCGGGTCGCGCCGGGTGAAGACGACGACGAGCTCCATGTCCTCGTTCTTGGCGATGGCCTGCTCGGCGCCGCGCCCGAGGTTGCCGTATCCGTTGATCGCTACCCTGATCATGCTTCCTCCTGGTGTGTTTGCTATGGGGCGATCCTAGAGACCGGGCGTGTTGCCGCCGTGTGACGTGTCGGGGAGCGGTACCCGCAGCACCGTTCGCCACTCCGGCGAGGCATAGGGGACAATGCGCCCGGACGTTGGGGTAACACATACGGAGGAGACGACATGCTCGACGTACTCAGGGCCCGATTCGAGGCGCATCCGCACCGACATCAGGGCATCTCCTGGGACGCGGTCGCCGCCCGCCTGGCCGCGCATCCCGAGGCGCTGATCGCGCTCGGGCGCATGGAGGACACGGGCGGGGAGCCCGACGTCGTCGCCTATGACGCGCAGGCGGACGAATTCGTCTTCTACGACTGTTCGGCCGAAACGCCCGCCGGCCGGCGCAGCCTGTGCCTGGACGACGAGGCCCTGCGCTCCCGCAAGCGGAACCCGCCGCGGGGCAGCGCCGCGGGTGAGGCGGCGGCGATCGGCGTCGAGCTCATGAGCGAGGCGGACTACCACCACCTGCAGGGCCTGGGGGAGTTTGACTTGAAGACCTCGACCTGGCTGGCGACGCCGGCGGATGTCCGGGCACTGGGAGGCGCACTGTTCGGCGACCGGCGCTTCGGCCGGGTCTTCGTCTACCACAACGGCGCCGACTCCTACTACGGGGCGCGCGGCTGGCGCGGCGTGCTGCGGGTTTAGCGGCCGGGGTCAGCGCGCAGCCGGCGTCAGCCGGTAGGCAGTCCTGCCGTCTTCGGTGTTTTGGATGAGATGAAGGCATCGAAGTCGAAGGGCTCCGCGGGGCCGCTCGCTTCGCCTGCTGCAAGCGCCTCGCGCAGTGCCGTCGGCCCCGCCGCGCGGCGTGCAATGGCTGCTGCCCGAGGATCGTCGGGCAGCACGACGAGCCCATCGGTGACGCCGGGCCAGTGCAGGGGCGGGGAGAAGCCGGCACGTGCGAGCGCCGTGCGGATGGCGGCGGCTTGGGGGTGGGCGATCACCGGCTGGTAGGCGGCCCCGGGGTTGATGACGTCCAGATCGGCGACGGCGGCGTGCAGGCGCGCCAGGCGGGCGCGACGCCGGGTGAGCTTTCCGCCGAGTCCCGGGGCGGCGAGCCGGGCACGGTAAGGGCCCGGCATGGGGGCGGGCGCCCAGGCGAGGTCGAGCAGGTCCTCGACGGCGTCCTTGAGCACGGGCACATCCCGGTGGCGCTCGGCAATCGCGGCGACGGCGGCCAGGTCCGCGTTCAGCTCGTCCCCGGTCGGCGCCGCCGGGCGGACGAGCCCGTGGACCACGCCGCCGAGCGGGATGGGCAGCAGCTTGCGCAGGCTCGCCACCAGGTAGTCGGCGTTGTCGAGGTCAGCGGCACCGGTCCCGGGTCCGGCGTCTGTCAGCAGTTCTTCGGCACGTTCCAGTGCCGTGTGGGTGGCGTCGACGACGATGCGCGCCCCGGTCGAGCGGGCGGCAGCGAGCACGGTGCGGAGTTCGCCGTCGGCCCGGTTGCCGAAGGTCTCGGCGTGCAGGATCAGTGGCGGCCGGTCGCAGGCCGCGAGCGCGGCGGCGAGGGCGCCGGGGGCGAGCAGGCCGGATGGGGCACAGTCGACGTCGGTGACGTGCAGGCCCTCGAGTTCGAAGGGGGTGGTCATGGCGGTGCAGCGCACGCGGGGCGCCAGGACCTCGCGGACGCCGTCGGCGCGGGCCTCGCGGGCCACCAGGGCCAGCGCGTGCCTGCCCGCGGCGGTGAACACGGGCGATGCCGGCTGGGACGTAGGCATGCGCCCAGGGTAGGCCCGGCGCACACTGTTCGCATGAAGGACCTGTCGATCCCGCCCGGCCCCGGCTGCCCGCGGGGGCTGACGGTGCCGGCGGCGGAGCTGAGCGAGCAGTTCACGCATGCCTCCGGCCCCGGCGGCCAAGGCGTAAACACCGCCGACTCCCGCGTCCAGCTGAGCCTGGACCTGGCGACGACGACGGCGCTTGACGAGCGGCAGCGTCAGCGGGCCCTGCAGAACCTGAACGAGCGCCTGACCGGGACGGTGCTCACGGTTACCGCGGCCGAGCACCGCTCCCAGTACCGCAATCGGATGGCGGCGCGGGAGCGCCTGGCGGCGTTGCTGCGGGGTGCGCTCGCGCCGCCGGTGGCGCGCCGGGCAACCAAGCCCACCCGTGGTTCCCAGCGTCGTCGTCTGGCGGCCAAGCGACGGCGCGCGGAGCTTAAGGGCCTGCGGCGCAGACCGTCCGCCGAGTAGAGCCGCAGGCGCTTGCCGGGCGGCAGGGATGTGGGCGAGCGGTCTCAGAGACCCGCGAGCGTCTTTGCAGTTTCCCCGCCCGTCAACGCACCGGGATTGCGCAGGCCCGCGCCGGCCAGGCGCGTGAATCCGAGCTTCTCGTAGTACGGCAGCATTCCCGGATCACAGCACAGATCGACGGCGTACATGTCGTCGAGCTGGGCTAGCAGTCGACGCACCAGTTCCGTGCCGATCCCCCGGCCCTGGTAGTCGGGGTGGACCTCGAGCCAGGGGATGAAGGCGTTGAGCACGCCGTCGCTGATGGCGTTGATGTAGCCGATGACGCGGTCGCCGTCGAGCGCCCAGACGCGCCGGTAACTGCCGTCCATGACCGCCACCAGCTGCTGCGGGGAGGGAGGAGACGGCCAGCCGACGAACATGCCCTCGATCTGTCCGGGAGCGACGGCGCCGCGGCCGGTGAGGTAGGTCAGCTCGTCCATGGCGGGGATCCTACGGCGGAATTGCTCCCAGCAACGTATGTCACTCAGCCCTGGGCTGCGCCACTTCACCGTCTGCAACGCCACTTCGGGGTTAACAACGCCGTTTAACCGTCTGCTGAAAGCTCCTGGGGTATACAGCAGAACGTTAAGTAGCGTTGTTAACGTCCAACCGGCGCAGCAGACACCTCGGCCCCGATGCAATCACCACACACCCAAACCGGAAGAACCGGTAACACCGCAGACGTCGCACACGGGCGCGCGGTCACTCCTCGATGATCGGGAAGCACGCATCCGTAACCCAGGTGGACGGGTCGGGGTTGTGCGCCGGGCCGACCCGGTAGATGTTGAGCATGGGTCCCGTGCGAAGGTTGTGGGCCGCGATGTAACTGCCGATCGCCGCGGTGACCTCCGGCATGCCGTCATATCCGCCATGTAGCGTGGCGGCCACGACGTCGCGCGCAGGCACCTCACGGCATTCCAACGGCGCTACCGGTGTGAAGGGTTCCGGGACTCTGATCCAAACCTCGAGCTCTACATCAGTCTCCCTGTACTCCGGGTCTAGGTAGGTCGCCCCACCCAGCCCTTCGTCATGACTGGGCAGTTCCAGGCCGCTGCGCTCCATGAGCGGCACGATCTCCTGCCACAGCCGGCCCTCGTCGTTGTAGGACGGCAGGACGCGGCGCAGGACTGCCACGGTCATGGCAGGCATGTGAATCTGGCGGACATCGATATCCATGGTCGACTCCTTGAGATAGGCGTTGATATGTTCAAACGCGGCGCTCATGCGTTCCAGCCGTTCCCGCTCGGCATCCAAGCGGTCGCCGTGGGCGGACATGATGGCGCGCACACGCGTCGGATCACCACGGTTGGCCATAATCTCGGCGATCTCCCCGACCGGCATTCCGGCGTCACGCAGTCGCACGATCCAGTGTGCGTCAGTGAGCTGAGAGGGCGCGTAGGACCGGTGCCCGGTGAATGGGTCGATGGCGGCGGGCTCGAGTACACGCTGCTCCTGGTAATAGCGCAGCATCCTCACACTGATAGCCGTGAGCCTGGAGAACAGACCGATACGCAACAGTCCTTCGTCGTGATCCATGCCTCCATGGAACATCCTCACACCGTGTCAGATGCAAGGGGGGCGTCGTCCCCTTGCACGGGCTACGCACCCGACATAACGTAGGGTATGTAGCTACACAGGAGGTGCCGACATGTCCTCGATCACTGCTCGCGACTTCAACCACGATGTCAGCGCCGCCAAGCGGGCGGCCAATGAGGGACCGGTCATCATCACGGACCGAGGCAAACCGGCTTACGTTCTACTGACCATCAACGACTACCACCGACTCGGGGAGACGGGCGCCTCGCTCGTGGACAGGCTGAGCATGGATGACGACGTCGACGTCGAGTTCGAGCCGGCCTCTATCGGTCTGAAGGTTCCGGAGTTATGAGCTACCTATTGGATACCAATGTAGTCAGCGAGCTCCGCAAGCCCGCACGCAGGGCCGACCCCCGAGTGCGCTCATGGGTCGCTTCACGAAGGCCGTCGGACCTGTATCTCTCGGTGATAACAATCCTTGAGGTGGAACTGGGCATCGCCAGGCTGGACAGGCGGGATCACGCCCAGGCGCAGCGACTCCAATCATGGCTGGACGGGCAGCTTCTCAGCGCCTTTACTGGTCGCGTTCTCCCCATCGATCTTGCCGCAGCCCGCCGCGCCGCACACCTGCATGTCCCCGACCCGCGGCCGGAGCGCGACGCACTGATCGCGGCCACCGCCGCGGTCCACGGCCTGACCGTCGTGACGCGCAACGTCAAGGACTTCGCACCGCTGGAGGTAGCGGTCGTCAACCCTTGGGAGGGCACGCCCCGATGAACGAAGCTGTGCAGGCAACACAGTTCCGTCAGTCCAAGAAGGCGCGAACTTGTGAGGCGAAGAGGTCCGGCTCCTGGAAGATGGCGCCGTGGCCGGCGCCGGGGAAGAGCTCCTCGAGCCTGGCTGCGGGAAGACGCCGTCCCAGGTCCAGGGTGTTGGGACTGGGAACCATGAGGTCGTTGTCGCCGTTCACCACCAGGACCGGGTGGTCGATCCGGGACAGGTCCTGCGGCTCCTGCCGCCCCCAGCCGCGCACGGCCCTGAGTTGGCGCAGGAGTCCGGGCACCCGCGCGGCCCTGTCCGGATGCTTGAAGGCCGCCACACGGCCCAGGAACCCATCCGCCCTGTCCCAGGCGGTCACGGGGAAGAACAGGTAGTGACGGGGGTCCTTCCGGGTCAGCGCCGCCTTCGCCATGGCCCGGAAGGTCAGGCCCGGCACCCTGGTGATGCCCGCGCCTCCCGCCGGGCCGGTTCCAGCCAGCACGGCCATGCGGAACCGCTGCGGATGGGTCAGCAGCAGCTGCTGGGTGACGAAGCCGCCCAGCGAGAGCCCGAGCACGTCTACCCGCTCCAGCCGTGCGGCGTCCAGGAACTCGATCACGCCGTCGGCCATACCCGCAACCGTGGTGGGCGCCGAGCCGAACGAGCCGCCCATGCCGCGGTAATCCACCGCTACGACCGGGCGGTCCTGCGCCAACCGGTCGACCAGCAGCGGGTCCCAGCCGTCGAGAGTGGCCGCCAGGTGGTTCAGGAGCAGCAGGGGCACCCCGTCGTCGGAACCGACCGCCCGGTACGCGAAATGCGCCCCTTGGGGTACGGTCATGCGCTCGACCGGCGCGTCCGCGTATGGGCCGTCGAAGTACTTCACGGCGCTCACTCCCTTACCTCCACGACGATCTTGCCCGGGCGAGCCCTCCCGGAGGCGGACAGCTCCATGGCCTGTTCCAGCTCGTCCAACCGGAAGGTGTGCCCCACCAGCGGCTTGATGCTGCCGTCCTCAATGGCGGGGGCGAGTTGCGCCAGCCGGCCGCCGTCGGCACGCATGAACAGGAACTTATACTCGGCGCCCTGCTGCTTGGCGGCGCGGCGCACCTTGCGACTCATCAGCCACATGACCGGCTTCAGGATCGGCTTGCCCAGCTGTGCCGCGAACTCAGGGTCGGGCGTGCCAACGACCGAGACCATGGTGCCTCCCGGTCGCAGCACCTGCATGGAGCGCAGGGTCTCGTCCTTTCCCAGGGTGTCCAGGACGACGTCGTAGTCCTGGACATGGTCCTCATACCTCTGGGTGCGGTAGTCCACGACGACGTCGGCGCCCAGCTCGCGGGCCAGGTCGACGTTCTTGGTGCTCACGGTGGTCGCGACCGTGGCGCCAAGGTGCTTGGCCACCTGGATGGCGATAGAGCCGAGGCCCCCGGTGCCACCCTGGATGAAGACCTTGTCCCCCGGCTTGACTCGCGCCTTCTCCATGAAGGCCTGCGCGGCCGTAAGCAGCACCAGCGGCAGGGAGGCCGCCTCGGTGAAGCCGAGCCCGGCGGGCATGGGGGCGAGGTCGGCGGCGTCGACGGCGATGGCCCGCGTGAAGGTGCCGATCCGGTTGATGGCCGGGCGCCCGAACACGTAATCACCCACCGCGAAGTCCTCCACGCCGGGGCCGACCTCGGTGACCACGCCGGCGAGCTCCTGCCCCAGCACCTGCGGCAGCCGGTAGCCGATGAGCTGCCGGAACTGCCCGGCGGCGATCATGCGGTCCAGCGGGTTGAGGCCGGCCGCGCGGACTCCAACCACCACCTGCCCCCGGCCGGCCGGCGGCTCGGCTACGTCCAGCCACTCGAGCGTCCCACCGTTGCGGTAGGAGGTAAGGGCGTAGGCCTTCATCACGTCTGCTCCTGTCTCTGTCATGCTCCCATCGGGATACGACCCGGCAGGTGACAACCATCTAAGTCCAGATCGCGAACTTAGCCTGCGTCGGCTGCGCTGTCAACCGGACAGTCCAGCCGACACCGCCTGCTTAACGCACGGCCTTCATAGGTTCTTCGCGTTTGCGGGGTGCGGCGGGCCGGCGGTCGGCGTGCGTGTTTGGAATGCTGGACACGTACGCCCGGGGGCGTCTTGAGTTCGTCACCAATGCGGCTGGCATTCGCAGCCAAGAGGCCGCGGTCCCCGAGCCGGCGCCCACATGACTCCAATGGCTCCAACGAATCCTCCGCCGGCCACCAACACCGTCGATCCGAGAACGAACCCGCCAACCCGAGAACGACCTCTTTGGCCCGAGTACGACCTCGCCGAGCCGAAACCGACCACCGCATCACAGACCCAACCCAAACCGCCACACCCACAAACACGGAGAACCCCTGCACACCCCGGTCGCGAGCCGTGGAGCTCAGTGCTACGCTCCCTGGGTATCAAAAGCGGACTCAGAGATGCGCCGGGCTCGCAGGCGACGAGCGTACACGGGTGCGACGCGCATGCACGGATGCGGCCACACCTGCAGGCGAGCCGACGAGCCTGTTCCGCCCGCATCGACGCCGCATATACACGCATCCAGGAGACCGCGGCGCCATCGGCAGCCGCAACGGATCAGGGAGTGTTAGAGACCATGACGGGACCACAAACCACCTGCCCCATCGCCGCCAGCCTGGAGCTGCTGGGCGAGAAGTGGACTCTACTGATCCTTCGCGATATTCACCGGGGTATATGCCGGTTCAGCGACCTGGAGGAGAGTCTCGGATGCCCGCGCTCGGTACTGTCGGCGCGACTGAGGAAACTCGTCGAACACGACATCCTGCGGGTCGAGCCCTACCGGGAGCCCGGCCGCAGGCAGCGACACGCCTACACCCTCAGCACCAAGGGACGCGATCTTGTCCTCGTGCTGGCGGCGCTACAGCAGTGGGGACTCAAGCATCTGCCGGACGTGGCGCCGATTGCGCCGGAGCCGGTTCACCTGGGTTGTGGCAGCCCCGTCGAGGCGCGCCTGTCCTGCCGCCGGGGCCACCACGTCGAGGCCGAGGCCGTCGGCCTTCCGGAATGGCCGTAAGCCGCCACCCTCACATCGTCGGCACTCAGGCGGCTTGGATGAGCTTGATGGCGTCGAGCTCAGCGGCGATGCGGCCCTCCGCCAGTTCCAGCTCCTAGCGCGACTGCAGGTTGAGCCAGAGAACTGCGGCTCAACGCCGAAGTAGCGACCTAGGCGCAGCCCCGTGTCCGCGGTAATCGCCCGCTTGCCATGCACGATCTCGTTGATACGACGCGGAGGCGCACCAATCGACACCGCGAGCGTGTGCTGCGTGATGCCGAAGGGACGAATTCGTCACACGTTAAACCGGAACTCGACCACGTCACCGTCGGCCATGACGTAGTCCTTGCCCTCCATGCGGACCTTGCCGTGGGCGCGGACCTCGGCCATGGAGCCGTACTCCATGAGGTCGTCGTAGGAGACGATCTCCGCCTTGATGAAGCCCTTCTCGAAGTCGGTGTGGATCACGCCCGCCGCCTGCGGGGCGGTCCAGCCCTTGTGGATCGTCCAGGCGCGCGACTCCTTCTCCCCCGCCGTCAGGAAGGTCTGCAGACCGAGCGTGTCGAAGCCGACCCGCGCCAGCTTGTCCAGACCGGACTCGTCCTGGCCGTTCTCGTGCAGCATCTCGGCGGCCTCGTCGGGCTCCAGTTCCACCAGCTCGGCCTCGAACTGGGCGTCCAGGAACACGGCCTCCGCCGGGGCCACCAGGGCGCCGAGCTCCTGCTGTCGGGCGGCGTCGTGCATGCCGGCGTCGTCCAGGTTGAACACGTAGATGAAGGGCTTGGTGGTCATCAGCTGGAACTCGCGCAGGATCTCCTCATCCAGTGCCTTGCCCGCCGCGGCGGCCGACAGCAGCTCGCCCGCCTCCAGCACCTTCAGCGCGGCCCGCGCCACCTCCAGCACGGCGGCGTCGGTCTTCTTGCCGCGCACCTCCTTCTCCAGACGCGGGATCGTCTTCTCCAGGGTCTGCATGTCGGCCAGGATCAGCTCGGTGGCAATGGTCTCGATGTCCGAGGCGGGGTCGACCTTGCCGGCCACGTGGACCACGTCGGGGTCGTCGAAGGCGCGGGTGACGATGCAGATGGCGTCGGCCTCGCGGATGTTGGCGAGGAACTGGTTTCCCAGTCCCTCCCCCTCGCTGGCGCCGCGCACGATCCCGGCGATGTCCACGAAGGAGACGGTGGCGGGCACGATCTTCTGGGAGTGGAACATCTTGGCCAGCGCGTCCAGCCGCGCATCCGGCAGGGGCACCACACCGACGTTCGGCTCGATCGTGGCGAAGGGGTAGTTCGCCGCGAGAACGGTCGCCCGGGTCAGGGCGTTGAACAGGGTCGACTTGCCGACGTTGGGCAGTCCAACAATTCCGATAGTGAGTGCCACGGGGCGAGTGTAGCGGCCCGCCGCTAAGCGCCCGGAATTCATGTCGGCGCCCCGTGTCATGGTGGCCCCATGTCCACAGCGCTTCCCATCCTGCTCCTGCTCATCGGCCTGCTCGTCGGGGCGGTGGCCGGTTACGCCCTGGCGGTGGTCCGCTCGGCTACCGCCCGTGCCGGCGGTCGCGACGAGGCCGCCGCCCTGCGCGCCGAGGCGGCCCAGTGGCGGGCTCGCGCCGAGGAGCTGACCGCCCGCACCGTCGCGGCCGAGGAACGCGCCGAGCGCGACGGCTCCGTGCTGCGCGCCCTCGCGCCGGTCCGCTCCCAGTTGGAGCAGGTCGGCGCCCGGGTCGAGCGGATGGAGCAGCAGCGCGCCGCCGAGCACGCCACGCTCACCGAACAGCTGCGCGCGGGGGCCGAGTCCGATCGCGAGCTGCGGCGCACAACGACGGCGCTCGAGGGCGCCCTGCGCTCGCGCTCCTCGCGTGGGCTGTGGGGTGAGGTCGAGCTCGCCCGCGTGCTCGAAGCCTCCGGGATGATGCGGCATATCGACTTCTCCGAGCAGCGCTCGGTGGCCTCCGTGGTCGGTCGCCGCAACGGCGCCGGCGGCAGCGGGGGCGCCAGCGGCAAGTCGCGGCCCGACGTCGTCGTGCACCTGCCCGGCAACGGATTCCTGGCGCTGGACGCCAAGGTGCCGTTGGACTCCTACCTGAAGGCCTGCGCCGTCGGAGCAGATCCCGACGGTGCCGCCGCGCCCAGTCCCGCCTCACCCGGCGGCCCCACTACCGACGGCACCCTCTCCGGCCACGGTGCCCATTTCGGGACCGCCACGCAGGAGCGCCGGGCCCGGCTGCTGGCAGAGCACGCCAAGGCGCTGCGCGCTCACGTCGACGCCCTGGCCGAGCGTCACTATGCGCGCACGCTCCAGGACTCCCCGGAACTGGTGGTGCTGTTCGTGCCGGCCGAACCGATCCTGGCCGCGGCTCTGGAGGCCGATCCCACGCTCATGGAGCACGCACTCGACCACGGGGTCGCCCTGGCCACGCCCGCTTCACTGCTGGCGCTGCTGCGAACCTGCGCGACCGCATGGGCGCGCACCGCCGTCAACGACGACGCACGCGAGCTGGTAGAGCTCGGGCGCACGCTTTACGAGCGCCTCGGCACGGTCGCCAGACATCTCGACACCCTGGGCTCCGCCCTGACGCGCTCCGTGACCGCGTACAACCAGGCGGTCGGGTCCATGGAGTCGCGACTGCTGGTCACGGCCCGCTCCTTCGAGACCTTCGGCGACGGTCTGACCACGCCACGGCAGGTTTCCCCGGATAACGCGCAGGTTCGGCGCTTCGCCAGCGCCGAGTTGGCGGCGGACTCCGAGTAGCGGCAGGGCTCCGCAGAGACGGCGATTCGCAACGATGGGGTTACATATGCGCTTTCATTCACATAAACTAGTTGCACACGATATCTCACAGCAACCTTCCAGGTGCGCCCCCTAGCGTACCTGGCGAACTTTGAATCTACCTTGTGGAGGTTCTTCCTACATGGCAGCCCCAACCACCAGCAGCCCCCCATCCAGCGCCAACGCCACTCGTGGCGAAGCCTCATCCGCGCGCGATGAAGTACTCGACCACCTGGACACCCTCGCCTCCAAGCAGCAGGAGCTGCAGGAGCAGCTCAGCACGCTGCGCGACGAGCGCGACAGCCTCATCCTGCGCGGGCTCGCCAATGGCCTGAGTTCCACCGAGCTGGCCGAGACAGCCCACCTGACCGGGGCGCGAGTACGCGCCATCGCCGATGCCGCGGCGGACTCCTCCGCCCGCGAGCGCATCTCGCGGGCCATGTCCATACTGGTCGCCCACCGCCCCCGATCTGCACCACCTACGGCGCGCTCGCAGAAGCCGTGGGCATCGGCTCGGCGAAGGGCGTGGCCTCCTCGCTGGCCACCAACCCCGAGGTCCCGGCCCGCGCCGGCGCGCGCGTACTCCTGCTGCGCTGGGCGAATCCGGCGCTGGGCGGCTACGTCATTCCCAGCGAGGAACCCTCATGGCAGACCCAGGGCGACGACACCGCCTCACGCCTGGACTGCCTTCAGGCCGAGCACCTGGTGGTGCAGGTCGACTCCCCGAACGGACCGGTGTGGCTGGTTCCCTTCGATCGGGTTGTGGCCGACGCCGATACCCTGGCAGGCATCATCGGCTGAGCCTCGCGCTCCGCGGGTCCCGAACCGTGCACAGACAGCGAGCTGTCGGCCGCGCCCCAACCGGTGCGCGGCCGACAGTTCAACGGGTGTGGTCGTGCGCGGGGCGGTCACGCTCCGGGGCGCGGCCGCCGGCGGCGGTCTTGAGGTCGGCGCGCAGGTTCTTCGGCAGGGAGAAGGCGATCTTCTCCGTCGCGGTACGCACCTGCTCGACGTCGGTGAACCCCAGCTCCCCCAGTCGCTCGATCACCTCGCGCACCAGAATCTCCGGCACCGAGGCCCCGGAGGTCAGGCCCACGGTGTTCGCGCCGTCGAACCAGGAGGGATCCAGCTCGCGGGCGTAGTCGACCCGGTGGGCGGCGGGCGCGCCGGCCTCCAGGGCAACCTCCTTCAGTCGCACGGAGTTGGAGGAGTTGCCGGAGCCGACCACGATCATCACGTCCACCTGCGAGGCGATGGTCTTGACGGCACCCTGCCGGTTCTGAGTGGCGTAGCAGATGTCGTCACCGGGCGGGTCACTCAGGCCCGGAAAGCGCTCCCGCAGGCGCCGCACCGTCTCCATGGTCTCGTCCACGGACAGGGTGGTCTGGCTGATCCACACCACCTTGCTCGGGTCACGCACCTGTACGGAGTCGACCTCGTCGGGGCCGTTGACCACCTGAATATGGTCGGGTGCCTCCCCCTGGGTCCCTTCGACCTCCTCGTGGCCCGAGTGACCGACCAGGATGATGTCGTAGTCGTCCTTGGCGAAACGAATCGCCTGCTTGTGTACCTTCGTCACCAGCGGGCAGGTCGCGTCGATCGTCTGCAGGTGGCGTGCGGCCGCCTGCGCGTGCACGGCCGGGGACACGCCGTGGGCTGAGAAGACCACGCGCGCCCCCTCGGGCACCTGATCGGTCTCCGAGACGAACACCGCGCCCCGCTTCGAGAGCGCCTCCACCACGTACTTGTTGTGCACGATCTCCTTGCGCACGTAAATCGGCGCCCCATAGAGGGCCAGGGCCTGTTCCACGGCGTCGACGGCGCGATCCACGCCGGCGCAGTAGCCGCGTGGGGAGGCCAGCAGGATGCGCTTTCCGGGCCGGCCGGCGGCATCCGGCGCACCCGCAGCTTGAGCAATCGTCACGCCCCCACTGTGCCACACCACCCGGTCGGGCGAACACGCCCCGGCGGCGTTTAACGTGGCACAGTGGAGCACGTGACCGACTCCTCGCCCCGCCGCACACCTTCGCCGCCCGCGCAGGCGCCCCTGAACCCGCCCGCCGCCCAGCCCGCTGGTCCCGGCACGAGCCGGCCCCTGGCCCGTCTGGCGCGTGAGACCACCCCGGAGAACCCCTGGCCGCTGCGGCTGCTGTCCACCAAGATCGACGAGTACGTCAACAAGATGACCTTCGTGTGGGTGGAGGGGCAGATCGTCCAGTTCAACCGGCGCCCCGGCTCGGGCATGCAGTACCTGACCCTGCGCGACGCCGACGCCGACATGTCCATGTCCTTGTCCGTGTTCACCCGGGAGCTGGCCGCCATCGAGCGGGCCACCGGCGTGCAGGTGACCGAGGGGTCTCGCGTCGTCGTCCACGCCAAGCCGCGCTTCTGGACCAAGCGCGGCAGCCTGGAGTTGCGCGCCGACGACATCCGCCCGGTCGGCATCGGCGACCTGCTGGCCCGCATCGAGCAGCTGCGCCGGATCCTGGCGGCCGAGGGCCTGTTCGACGCCGAGCGCAAGCACCCACTGCCCTTCCTGCCCCGCAAGGTCGGGCTGGTTTGCGGCCGCAACGCCAAGGCCAAGGACGACGTCGTCGTCAACGCCCGCCTGCGCTGGCCCGGCCTGCCCTTCGAGATCCGCGAGGTAGCCGTGCAGGGGGCGCAGGCGGTGCGGGAGGTCACCGCCGCCATCCGGGAGCTCGACGCCGACCCGAGCGTGGACGTGATCGTGGTGGCGCGCGGGGGTGGGGCCGTGGAGGACCTGCTGCCCTTCTCCGACGAGGGGCTGGTGCGGGCCGCGGCCGCCGCCCGCACCCCGATCGTCTCCGCGATCGGGCACGAGACCGACTGCCCGCTGCTGGACCTTGTCGCCGACTACCGGGCGTCCACCCCCACGGATGCGGCCCGTCGCATTGTGCCGGATCTGGCCGAGGAGACCATGGGGCTGGACCAGGCCCGTGAGCGCATGCGCACGGTGCTGCGCTCCCGCCTGGACGCCGAGCAGCGCGGCCTGGACCAGGTGCTGGCCCGGCCGGTGATGGCCGATCCGACGCTCATCGTGCGCGACCGGGTTGCCGAGCTGGAGCAGGCCCGCGAGCGCATGCGCCGGGCGCTGTCCGCCACGCTGTCCCTGGCCGACGCCGATCTGCGCGCCGATCACGCCCGTCTGCGGGCCCTGTCCCCCCAGGGTGTGCTCGACCGGGGCTACGCGATCCTGCGCAGCCCGGGCGGCGGCATCATCACCTCCGCCCGGCAGGTGAAGAAGGGCGATCTGATCGAGGGCGTGCTGGCCTCGGGCCGCCTGGTGGCGCAGGTCGTGGGTACCACCAAGCCCGTCTCCAACGCACCCGAATAATGGGACGCCGACCCGCGCCGGATCGGACTACCCACCTGTGCCGAGCCCGCCCCTGCCGAGTGCCAGGTTCAGCTTCCCGGCCGCGTCACCGACTCCCGCTCAACCACGCGCCCGACGATTCGCAGGTTCTGCGGCTGCGCATCCGGGTTATCCAGCAGGCCGTAGAGCCGCTCCACCGCCCACGCCGCCATCTCCGCGTGCGGGAGGGCGATGGAGGTCAACGGCGGGGACAGCGACTCGTTGATCAGCACCATGTCGTCGAATCCGACCACGGACAGGTCCTGCGGTATGCGCAGTCCCAACTCGGCGGCGGCCGCGTACACGCCCATGGCCATGGCGTCGGCGAAGCAGAACACTCCCGTGGGGCGCTGTGCCGGTGGCGCGTCGAGCAGCCGGATGGCGGCGTCGTGAGCGGCGCGACCGGTCGGCGTGCAGGCGACAACGACGGGCTCGATGCCACTAGCGCGGCAGCGGGCGAGGAATCCCTGTGCGCGCCCGTGAGCCGCGGGGATGTCATCCTGATTGTTGATCATGGCCACGCGGCGGTGCCCGGACGCTAACAGCGCCTCGGCGCCAGCGCGGCCGCCGGCCACCTCATCCGGCACTACCCAGGAGTAACGGGCGTCGGTGGTGAAGGCGTTGACCACCACCGTGGGCACGCCCGCCAAGGCCGATGGCACCGTCACCTTCTGGTGGTAGAGGGCACCGAGGATGACGCCGTCGACTTGATAGTCCATGAGGGTGGCGATCACACCGTCCTCGTCGTCGGCCGTGTCGGCGACGATGAGCAGCCCGCCGCGGGCGCGCACGGCGTCCTGGGCTCCCAGCACCATGCGGCCCAGGTGTTCGGTGGTGGCCAGTTGGCGCCCGACCAAGGCGATCGTGTCCGTGCGTCGAGTGCGCAGGGCGCGGGCGGACGGGTTGGCGCGGTAGCCGAGAGCCGCCGCCACGGACTTGACGTGGCTGCGGGTCTCCTCCGAGACGCGCGATCCCTCCGGGTTGTTCAAGGCGTGCGAGACCGTCGTGACGGATACGCCGGCCTCCCGGGCCACATCCTTGATGGTGACCCGGTCAGCCTTGCGACCAGGACTCATCGGCCACTCCCTCCTGCAGACACTCAGGCAGGCGGTAAGTATCTCCCATGTGGTCCGCCGCGATGCAGGCGCGGGCCATCAAGACCATCGGCGTACCAGGCGTGCAGTTGCTTGCCGGTTCGCGCGGAGTCTCGATCCGGATTCACCGTGCCCGAGCGTTAACTGGCGCACATCCGCCGCCCGCGTGCAACAATCGGTGCCATGAGCGCACCCTCCCCCGCTGAGTCGATCGGCCCCGCAGACGCCAACGCCGACGTCGCCTCCCTGCCCTACGAGCAGGCCCGCGAGCAGCTGGTCGGCGTCGTCCAGCGCCTGGAGGCCGGTCAGGTTCCCCTGGAGGAGGCCCTGAAGCTGTGGGAGCGCGGCGAGGCCCTGGCCGCCCGCTGCCAGTCCTGGCTCGACGACGCGCGCGCCCGCCTGGCCGCCGTCGCCGGCAACGGCAGCGAGCCCGCCGAATCCGCCGGCCCCGACGCCAATTCCACACCCTTCTGAGCGCCCTTCCGCCCCGTATTCACTTGTCACCGTCCGCCCTCGCCACCGCCCATCAACCATGAGGAGCCCAACATGTCCGCACCCGGCCCCGCAGGCGCCGCCCTCGTCATCGGCGAGGCGCTCGTCGACGTCGTCATCCACCCCGGCGAGCCCGCCCAAGACATTCCCGGCGGCTCCCCCGCCAACGTCGCCCTGGGGCTCAGCCGCCTGGGCCGCGACGCCGAGCTGGACTGCTGGATCGGCACCGACCCGCGCGGCCTGGCGGTGAAGGCGCACCTGGAGGCCTCCGGAGTGCGGCTGACACCGGGGTCCGACGGCGCCGAGCGCACCTCGACGGCACAGGCCACCATCGGCGCCGACCGCGCCGCCACCTACGTGTTCGACCTGGACTGGAATCCGCCCTACCCGCAGCGCACTGAGGGCGCCCCCGCGCCACTGCTGGTGCACACCGGCTCCATCGGGGCGGTCCTCCAGCCCGGCGCACGCACGGTCGAACAGGTGCTGTCCGACTACCGGGCCACCTCCACGATCTGCTACGACCCCAACGCCCGCCCGCAGCTGATGGGCACGCCCGAGCAGGCACGCGCGCAGGTCGAGCGGCTGATCGCCCTGGCCGATGTGGTCAAGTGCTCCGACGAGGACATTGCCTGGTTCTACGGTGAGGACGCGGACGTCGAGGCCGTGGCGCGCGACTGGCTGAAGCTGGGCGCGGCCGTCGTCGTCGTCACCCGCGGCAAGCAGGGTTCGCTGGCGGTGACCGCCTCCGGGCTGCGCATGGAGGTGCCCGCCGACCCCACCGTGGTGGTCTCCGACACCGTCGGCGCGGGCGACTCCTTCATGGGCGGGCTCGAGGACGGCATCTGGGCCGAGGGCCTGGTGGGCGCCGAGCAGCGTGAGGCGCTGCGCAACATCGACGCCGCGGCGCTCGAGCGCGTGCTGCGGCATGCGGCCGCCATCGCGGACATCACCGTCTCCCGCGCCGGCGCCAACCCGCCCACCCGCGCCGAGCTGGAGGGCCACACCGCCTGACCCCGCCCGGCCCTCTCCGCAGCGGCGGGCAGGTTCGGCACTCAGTACAGCGGGATCTCGTCGAGCATGCGCGTGACCAGCTCGGCGATCTCGCTGCGCTCGGTGCGCACCAGGTCGACGTGCGCGAACAGGTCCCTGTCCTTCAGGGACTCGACCACGCTGACCACGCCGTCCCAGCGGCCCACCCGCAGGTTGTCCCGCTGGGCGACGTCGTGGGTGAGCACCACCTTGGAGTTCTGGCCGATCCGGGACAGCACCGTCAGCAGCACATTGCGCTCCAGCGACTGGGCCTCGTCCACGATCACGAAGGCGTCGTGCAGGGAGCGTCCGCGCACGTGCGTCAGCGGCAGCACCTCCAGCTGCCCGGCGGCGACGATCCGGTCGATCCGGTCCGTGGGCACCACCGAGCTGAGGGTGTCAAACACCGCGTCCCCCCAGGGGGACATCTTCTCAGCCGAGTCGCCGGGCAGGTAGCCGAGGGTCTGCCCGCCCACCGCGTACAGGGGCCGGAACACCATCACCTTGCGGTGCTCGTGCCGGTTGACGACGGCGTCCAGGCCGGCGCTCAGCGCCAGGGCGGACTTGCCGGTGCCCGCACGGCCGCCCAGTGAGACGATGCCGATGTCGGGGTTGAGCAGGTGGTCGATGGCGATGCGCTGCTCGGCGCTGCGCCCGCGCACGCCGAAGACCTCGCGGGAGGGGTCGACCAGGTGCAGGGTCCCGCCGACCACGGTGGCCAGCGCCGATCCGCGTGGGGAGGTCACCACCACGCCGGTGTGGGTCGGTTGAGCCGCCAGGTCGTCGGCGGCCTCCTCGTCCGTCAGCCCGGACAGGTCCAGGACGCCGTCGTCCCACAGGCGGGAGATCTCCTCCGCGGTGACGGTTACAGCGGTCATGCCGGAGTAGATGTCCTCGCTGGCGAGCTCGGCCCGGTACTCCTCCGCGGTCAGCCCGACGGCCGCGGCCTTGATACGCATGGGCAGGTCCTTGGACACGACGACGACCTCGCCGTCGTCCCCTCCCTGCCGGGCGCGGCGGGCAAGGGTGACGGCCACGGACAGGATGCGGGAGTCGTTATCGCCCAGGCGCATGGCGGCGGGCAGCACGTGGTCGTCGGCGCCGTTGAGCTCGACCCGCACCGTGCCGCCGCGGTCGCCCACGGGGATGGGGCGGTCGAGCCGGCCGTGCTGCTCGCGCAGGCCGTCGAGCAGCCGCAGTGCGGAGCGGGCGAAGTAGCCCAGCTCGGGGTGGTGACGCTTGCCCTCCAACTCGGTGACCACCACGACCGGCAGCACGACGGCGTGCTCGTCGAAGCGCAACACGGCGCGGGGGTCCGACAGTAGGACCGAGGTGTCCAGGACGTAGGTTCGCATGGCTGTCTCCGTCTGTGCTCGGCGGGCTGTACCCGACGTCCGGCCCCGGCCCGTCTGTGATACCGCTCACCATACCCGCTGTCGCTGCCGGAACGCTGAGCACAACGAGGCGTGGTGGCCGGAGCACCGTCGGCGCGGGCCTACAGTCACGGACCTACCGCCGACGGCCAGCAACTGAGCCACCGCCGACGGCGGGGTCCGGCGCCCGAAGAAACCTCGGCTACTTGCCCAATCGGCGCTCGCGTCGCCCGTAGTCGCGCAGCGCCCGCAGGAAGTCGATGCGGCGGAAGTCCGGCCAGTACACCTCGCAGAAGTAGTACTCGGAGTGGACCGACTGCCACAGCAGGAAGCCGGACAGGCGCTGCTCCCCCGAGGTGCGGATGACCAGCTCGGGGTCGGGCTGCCCCTTGGTGTACAGGTGCGCGGTGATGTCCTCCTCGGACAGGGAGTCGGCGACCTGCTCCAGCGTGGCGCCGGCGGCGGCGCGCTCACGCAGCAGGGAGCGCACGGCGTCGGCAATCTCTTGGCGCCCGCCGTAGCCGACGGCGACGTTGACCTGCATGCGCCCATCCACGCCCGGCCCACCGGCATTCCCCGCCGCAGACGCCGACGCGCCGGCGGCGGATCCGGCACCGGGGACGACGCTCCCGTCGCCGGGGCCGCCGTCGTCGCGCCCGGCGGTGGACGCGACGGCGGCACGCAGCCGGTCCGCCACGGGCGCGGGCAACAGGTCCACATTCCCAACCAGACGCAGCCGCCAGCGGCCGGCGGCGGCCAACTCGTCGACGGCGTGGGCGATGATGTCCAGCAGCGGCGAGAGCTCGGCGGGGTCGCGTGAGAGGTTGTCGGTGCTCAGCAGCCACAGGGTGACCACACCGACGCCGGCATCCTCCGCCCACCCCAGGAACTCCTCGATCTTGTCGGCGCCACGCTTGTGCCCCTGCGCGGTGCCGATACCCATGGCCCGCGCCCAACGGCGGTTGCCGTCGAGGATGACACCCACATGCTCGGGCACGCGGTCGGGTTTGACCTGGGCGACCAGGCGGCGCTCGTAGAGGTCGTACAGGAGGTTGTCGCCCGCCATGGCTCGTCTCTTTCTGTGCGCGCCGGTCCGCTATGACGCCGCCGCACCAGGGTCGGTGGGCGCGCCCAGCTCCGAGGGTACCGCGAGTGAGCCCTAGCCCACCTTCCCCACAAACCTACGGAAGCGTAAGTTACGGTAGCGTAGGTTGCTGGGACGTCCACGTGAGGAGAACCGTCGATGCGTACTTCCGCCCGGTCGCGCGGCGCGGCCGCAATCAGCGCCGCCAACGACCTCGCCCGCGCCGTCAAACCCAAGCTGCGCGGGTGGATCCACGCCTGCACCGCTCCCCTGGCGCTGGCCGCCTGCATCGTGCTGACGGTGCTGGCGCCGGGTGCAGGGCTGAAGTGGGCGTGTGCCGCCTACCTGGCCTGCTCGCTGCTGCTGTTCGCCAATTCGGGCGTCTACCACATCTCCAACGGCCACTTCCCCAGCGCCGTGTCCACGGTGCTGCAGCGCTTCGACCATGCCAACATCTACCTGCTGATCGCCGGCACCTACACACCCCTGTCGGTGGCACTGCTCGACGCCGGCACGGCCCGCCTGGTGCTGGGAATCGTGTGGGGCGGGGCCGCACTCGGCATCCTCACCACGCTGCTGTGGCCGACGGCGCCGCGCTGGCTGTCGACCCTGTTCTACATCCTGCTCGGCTGGGTGGCGCTGTGGTTCCTGCCCCAATTCTGGGTCACCGGCGGTCCGGCGGTCTTCTGGCTGCTGGTGGCCGGCGGCGTCGTCTATACGGTGGGCGGTGTCATCTACGCGCGCAAGCGCCCCGACCCGTTCCCCCGCTGGTTCGGCTTCCATGAGATCTTCCATACGTGCACGGTGGCCGCGTGGGCCTGCCACTGCGTGGCCTGTTATCTGGCGGTGCTGGGCTGAGAGGCCGCGCACCGCGCCGCGCCCACCGCAGACATCCGGCCGACATGGCCACGCACACCGCCGTCGCCGACCCACGGGGCGGCGGGAACGTATAGACTCGCGGTTTATATCCGGACAGCACCTGAGGATTCCTGAGGATTTCTGCCGCCCGTTCGCAAGGAGGAACCATGGCCGAAGAGACCACCGAACAGCAGGGCACCTGGCTCACCCAGGAGGCGTTCGACCGACTCACCGAGGAACTCGAGCGCCGCAAGAACGTTGAGCGCAAGGCGATCGCCCAGCGCGTGGAGGCCGCCCGCCAGGAGGGCGACCTGCGGGAGAACGCCGGCTATCACGCGGCCCGCGAGGAGGCCTCGCTCAACGAGGCCCGCATTGTCACGCTCACCGAGATGCTGGAGCACGCGCAGGTGGGCGCCGCCAGCTTCGACGGCTCCGTCGCCGCGGGCACCGTCGTCACGGCGAAGGTCGCCGGCCGCGAGCAATCCTTCGCCCTGGGCGGGCAGGAGATCACCGCGGACGTCCCCGAGGGCGTCAAGGTCTTCTCCCCCGACGCCCCACTCGGCCGCGCCCTCATGGGGCACCGTGCCGGCGAGACCGTCACCTACAACGCGCCCACCGGCAAGGAAATAACCGCCGAGATCATCGACGTCAAGGCGCTGTAGACCGCACCAACTATCAACGCGCCCCGTTCCCGCCCACGCGGCGGGCACGGGGCGCGCTTGTTCCTCCCCGATCCCACTCGTACTCCACGCCTCGCGCCGCATTCCCGGGTTATCGGCGCGAACGTGGCGTTTTCGACCGGGGCGCCCGGGGGTGCCCGCGCATACGCCTCCGGCGTACTCCCATGGTTCACACTTAACGCGCTCGGCCGCCCCGAGTACGGTCACCCCCATGACAGCAGCTACACAGTCCGCTCCTGCCGCCGCGCCGACGGCGCGCCCCCGCCCGGCACGCAACCCTCAGATTCCCGGTCGGGAGACCACGCTACTGCCCAACCCGGGCGACCACGTCGTCCTGGGCACTCCCCTGGACGGCCCCTGGCCCGAGGGCACCCAGGTGCTCTACCTGGCGGGCGGCTGTTTCTGGGGTGTGGAGCGCTTCCTGTGGCGCCAGCCCGGCGTCGTGGCAACCGCCGTCGGCTACATGGGCGGCACCACCCCGAACGCCACCTACCAGGAGGTGTGCACCGGCGCCACCGGTCACGCCGAGACGGTGCGCGTGGCTTATGACCCGGCCGTGTGCGGGCAGGGCGGGGAGAGCCTGCTGCGCACCTTCTGGGAGAACCACGACTCCACCCAACTGAACCGGCACGGCAACGACGTCGGCACCCAGTACCGCTCGGCGGTATGGACCACCACGTCGGCGCAGGCGAACGCCGCCCTGGCGATCCGCACCGCCTTCCAGGGCGAGCTGACCCGGCTGGGCCGCGGCACCTGCGTGACCACGATCGCCCCCGCCAGCGAGCTGTACGCCGACTTCGGCGGCCCCTTCTACCTGGCGGAGGACTACCACCAGGGCTACCTGGACAAGAACCCCGACGGCTACTGCAACCACGGCCCCAACGGGATCACCTGCCCGGTCGGGATCGCGAACGTGCCCGCACAGACGGACGTGCTGCCGCCGGAGGCGGTGTAAGCACACCGATTGCCGCGGCAACGTGTTCGGGCCGGGCAGAGGCGTTCAGCGTCTCTACCCGGCCCGTTACGTTCCCACCCGGCGCCCTACCGGCGCCGCCTTCGGCGAGAAAGGCCGCCGCCTTCAGGCACCCAGCGCCAGATTGACTGCCACCCCCAGCATGACCAGGCCGACCAGCACGTCCAGCACGCGCCAGGTGCGTGGGCTGGACAGCGGCCCAGACAGCGCCCGCGCCCCCAGGCCCAGCGCCGTGAACCACAGGATCGACGCCGTACCGGCGCCGGCGGCGGCCACCCACCGGGCCGTCCCGAAGCCGTTGGTGACCGTGCCGAGCATCAGCACGGTGTCGAGATAGACGTGCGGGTTCAGCCAGGTGAGCGCGAGCGTCGTAAGCGCCACCGACGACGCCGGACGCGCCTGCTCCTGCTCAAGCGCACCGGGACGCATGGCCGACCGGAAGCTGGAGATCGCGAAGCCGATCAGGTAGAGCACGCCGCCCCAGCGCAGCACCTCCAGCGCCCAGGGGGCCAGGCGCGCCACCACGCCGATCCCGCCGGTGCCAATGGCGATGAGCGCCAAGTCGCTGAGCGCACAGATGGCGATCACCAGCCCGACGTGTTCGCGGCGTACGCCCTGGCGCAGTACCCACGCGTTCTGTGCGCCGATGGCCACGATCAGCCCCAGGCCGGTGGCGAAGCCGGTAATGGCCGGCGCCAAGCCTGCGTTGTGTGCGGCCGACACCGTTCCGAAGACCGGTGCCGCCGTCAAGGCAGCGGACGCCGGGTTCCAGGACGCAGGGATCAAGGCCGCGCAATCCAGCAGGCTCATGGAAGTGATCACTACCCGACCGTACGGGCAACGGCCGGGCTGCCGTAAGCCCCGGCCCGCCGTCCGCCTCGGTGGCGGAGCCCACGCGGTGCCGGGTGCAACTCGCCGTCGGCGGACCGCACCGCAGGGATCGCGCCGGAAATGTGCCAATATCAGGGCATGAGTGAGCGCAGTGACTTCACAGACGACCGCGGCTATGGCGACCGCGGCAACCGTCGCGACCGATACGACCGGCGCGACCGCGGGGACTACCACGGCTCCGGCGGCTACGACCGTGGCTACCGCAGCAACTACCGGGGCGACGGCGAGCGCGGCTACGGCCGGGATCGCGGCTATGGCGACCGGCGCGACGACCGGGGCTATAACCGCGACCGCGACGGCCGGGGATACGACCGGGGCGGACGCGGCTACGACCGCGACGGCCGGGGCTACCGCAACCACCGGGAGGACCGCGATTATCGCGACAACCGCGGCTATGGCGACCGGCGCGGACGCGACTTCCAGCGCGACGACCGCGGCGGACGCGGTTACGACCAGAGCCGGAGCTACGACCGGGGCGGACGCGGATACGACCAGAGCCGGAGCTACGACCGCGGCGGACGCGGATACGACCGGGGCGGCCGGGGTTATGACCGCGGCGGGCGCGGATACGACCGGGGAGACCGGGACCGCGACTACCGGCGCGAGGGCCGCCGCCACGAGAAGGGCCCGCGCAAGGGCACGCTCAGCGACCTGGTGGATTACCTGCACGTACTCGACGGCCGCTCCTATTCCGCCTACCGCGACACGGTCGGCCACTACCGCGCCCCCGAGGGCTGGGTCCTGCACGTCGACTACGTCCAGCCCGACCCCTACGCCCCTCCCACCCGCATCCGCATTCAGGTTCCTGCCGACCTGCCGGGTCTGAAGCTGCTGCACGAGGAGGACCTGCTGTCCACCCACGACCGGCGCGTCGCGGTGGGCGATTTCCTCACCCGGGAATTGCACCGCGGTTTCCGCGGCACCAACCTCTCGATCGCCGGCCCCGGCCAGGAGATTCTCGAACGCTGCTCCGTCATCGTCTCCGCCCCGGCCGAGGCCGATCCCGAGGCACAGGCCGACGCCGATGCCTCCGCCGCGGCGTCCGCCGCGGACGCGGAGGAATCGCGCGGCCCCGCAAAGCAGGCCGACGAGGTCGTGGACCTGTTCACGGTGCTGACCGAGACGGACGCCGAAGACGCGGACGAGTCCGTTGCAGTGGAGGAGGCGAGCAGCCCCCGCGCGACCGCCGCCGAGGATGATGCCGCCGCCGAAGATGACGCCGCTCAGGCCGCTGCCGAAGAGGACATGCCCGCCGCGGATGACTTCGCCGCTGCCATCGGCTCCACCGAGCCCGCCGACACCACGATTGCGGCGCCGTCGGCGCAGATCGAGTTCACCGAGCCGGCGTCCGCCGCCTCCGCTCCACAGGCCCCGGACGCCGTCGAGGACGCCGAGGACGCTGCCGAGGTCGCAGGTGCTGAAGCAGAGGAGGGGCCCGCCCCGGCTGCCGCCTCCGGCCCCGACTTCATCATTGAGATCCGCGCCCGGGTGGCGCTGCCGGCCCGTGGCCGCTCCATCCGCGGCCGCGAGGCCGCGAACATCTTCAACCTGGACCTGACCCGCGAAGTCAACGCGGCCCTGGACCTGACCGGCGAGCGTGCCGAGCGCCTGCTGGCGCACGTCGCCGCCCTGGAGGACCACCGGGCGCTGACGCGGGCGGTGCTCGACAACGGCTGGGTCTCCTTCCTCGCCGACGGGTCGATCCTGCCCCGCCGCTCCGGCGTCAGCGATGCACCCATGGAGGAGGGCGCCGTAGCGCTGACCGCCCCGGACTCGCTGGCCGCCACCGTCACCCTGCCGCACGCCGGCGAGGTGCGCGGCACCGCCGTCGGCTCCGGAGTAACGCTCATCGTCGGCGGCGGCTACCACGGCAAGTCCACGCTGCTGAGTGCGATCGAGCGCGGCGTCTACCCGCACGTGCCGGGCGACGGCCGCGAGCTGGTCGCCACGGTCCCGGACGCCGTCAAGGTACGCGCCGCGGATGGCCGGGCGGTCACGGGCGTGGACCTGACCCCGTTCATCTCCCACCTGCCCGGCGGTAGGGACACCGCCTCCTTCACCACCACCAATGCCTCCGGTTCCACCTCGCAGGCGGCCTCCATCGTGGAGTCGATCGAGGCGGGCGCCTCGGCGCTGCTGCTGGATGAGGACACCTCCGCCACCAACCTCCTGATCCGCGATGCGCGCATGCGCACGCTGGTGGCCGACGACCAGGAGCCGATCACCCCGTTCGTGGACCGGGTGGGCGCGCTGGCCGAGGCGGGCGTGTCCACCGTGCTGGTGATGGGCGGCTCCGGGGACTACCTGGATGTGGCCGACCGGGTGCTGTTGCTGGACTCCTACGTGCTGCACGACGCCACCGAGCGGGCCGCCGAGGTCGCTGCGGCGCAGCCGCGGGAGGCCACGGCGCTGGCGGACTTCCCCATGCAGACCCCGCGCGTGCCACTGCCCTCGCAGCGCACCCAGCGCGGCCCGGTGCGCACGCGCGCCCGCGGCACGGACTCGCTCACCCTGGACCGGGAGGACATCGACATCTCCGACGTGGCCGGCGTGGTCGAGTCCGGGCAGGCGGAGGCCGTGGCCTACGCCCTGCGGGCGCTGCTGGAGCAGCGCTTCGACGGGGAGTCGACGCTGGCCCAGTGTCTGGATGACCTGGACGCGCTGCTGGACGATGAGGGCCTGGACGCGTTGGATCGTCGCCCGGCCTTCCTGGTGCGCCCGCGCATGGTGGACGTGGCGGCCGCGGTGAACCGCTACCGCAAGCTCAAGCTGGCCTGAGGGGCCCACACAGGCAGCTGAGCGCCGCTCTAGACCCAAATGGACGGGGAGCCCGCCACCTTGCGAGGTGACGGGCTCCCGCGTGTATGGGCAGCGCGAGACGGATTCAGCGCAGCGCGGCCAGCGCCTGGTCCTGGGCGACGATCGCCTCGACCATTGCGGGGACCTCGCTGTCGTGGAAGGCGGCCGGGGCGAAGCTGGACATGTTCTCGAAGTCGGTGGCCAGGTGCAGGTTGACCTGCGGCCCCACCACGCCGGTGGTGAAGTTCGACAGAATCAGGCGCAGGGCCTCGATCGGCCGGTGGCCGGCGGAGAAGGAGTAGCCGACCAGGCCGACGGCCTTGTTGGCCAGCACGGACGGGGTGATGAAGTCGATCGCGTTCTTCAGCGCGCCCGGGACGGAGTGGTTGTACTCCGGGGTGACGAAGACGTAGGCGTCGTATGCCGCCAGGGTCTCATTCCACTTCACCGCGGCAGGGTCCTTGGCGGGGGCGGCCATCGGGGGAAGCTCCTCGGCGAAGACCGGCAGGTTGAAGGCGGCGAGCTCGAGGACCTCGGCCTGCACGCCCGCAACGGTGTTGGCCTTCTCGGCAACCCACTGAGCGACGGGCCCGCCCACGGAGTTGGGTCGAACGGAGCCGGTGATCACGGCGATCTTGGTCATGTTGTACTCCTTGAAAGCACGGTTGAAAGCAAATCAAGCAGACCGGACTCTAGGCCAAAGGTCCCCGTCGACATACAGTCTATCCAATGATCTTGCTCATACTCATCGCTCTTGCTTCTAGAAGGCCGTGCGTTTCCAAGGCGCGCCCCCAGTTAGGCTGAGAGCGTGAGCGATGCCGGAAGCAACGGAAACCACGCCGACCCCGACTCCCCCTGGGACGGCGCCCGCTACCTGCGGGAGATTCTGCGCGCCCCCGTCTATGAGGCCGCCGAGCACACCCCTCTTCAGCCGATGCCCGCACTGTCGACCCGCCTGGGCAACACGGTTGAGGTCAAGCGCGAGGACCTGCAGTCCGTTCATTCCTTCAAGATCCGCGGCGCCTACAACGCCATGCGCTCACTGTCCGACGCCGAGCGCGAGCGCGGCGTGGTCACCGCCTCCGCCGGCAACCACGCCCAGGGGGTCGCCCGCTCCGCCTCCCTGCTGGGGGTGCGCGCACTGATCGTCATGCCCACCGTCACCCCCCGCATCAAGGTCGACGCCGTGCGCACCCTGGGTGGCGAGGTGCTGCTGAGCGGGGACAACTTCGACGCCGCCAAGGCCGAGGCGCTGCGCCTGGCCAAGGCCGAGGGGCTGACCTACATCGCCCCCTTCGACGATCCCCGCGTCATCGCCGGCCAGGGCACCATCGGGTTGGAGATGATCCAGCAGGACGCCGATCTGGACCGCGTGTTCGTGCCCGTGGGCGGTGGTGGCCTGGTCTCCGGCATCGCCGTGCTGATCAAGCAGTTGATGCCGCAGGTACAGGTCATCGGCGTCGAGCACGAGGAGTCCGCCTGCCTGAATGCCGCACTGGCCGCCGGGGAGCCGGTCACGCTGGAGCACGTCGGCCTGTTCGCCGAGGGTGTGGCGGTGCGCCGCATCGGGGATGAGACCTTCCGCCTGTGTGCGCAGCTGCTCGACGACGTCGTGACCGTCTCCTCCGACGAGGTCTCCGCCGCCGTGCGCGACCTGTTCGAGGACCTGCGCGCCGTGCCGGAGCCCAGCGGAGCCGTCGCCCTGGCGGGACTGAAGCAGTACGTGGCCGCGCACGACCTCTCCGGCGAGCGGCTGGCCTGCGTATTGTCGGGGGCGAATCTGAACTTCCACCAACTGCGCTACATCTCCGAACGCGCCGAGATCGGCGAACAGCGCGAGGCCATCCTGGGCGTGACCATCCCCGAGGTGCAGGGCGAATTCCTGCGCTTCGCCTCCGTGTTGGGCGGCCGCGCGGTCACCGAATTCAACTACCGGGTGTCCGCCTCGGCCCCCGCGGGCGCACCGGCCCGAATCTTTGTGGGCGTGCGGCTCACTCGCGGACGCGACGAGCGCCGCGAGATCGTCGCCGACCTGGAGGCCGCCGGCTACGGCGTGGTGGACCTGACCGAGGACGAGCTCGCCAAGGTGCATGTGCGCTCCATGATCGGCGGGCGGGCCCCGGAGGGCCTGGTGGAGCGGCTGTTCAGCTTCGAGTTCCCGGAGTCTCCCGGGGCGTTGACCCGGTTCCTGGAGATCCTGGGGACTCGCTGGAACATCACCCTGTTCCACTACCGCACCGACGGCGCCGACTACGGGCGCATCCTGACCGCCTTCGAGGCCGGCCCGGCCGACGCCGAGCTGACCGAGCACATGGACCGGCTCGGTTACGCCTACCAAGAGGAGACGGACGACCCCTCCGCCCGCTTCTTCCTGGCCCGCTGAGCCCGCAGACCCCTCCCCGCCCCGCCCCGACCCTTCACCGAGGTCGGTAGATCTTACGTACCGAGGTCGGTTGCACCCTCAGCGGTCTCTTCGTGTTAAAGGGCTCTTCCGGTTTGTGGGTGTGGTGTCCACGGGCCGGTCGAGAGCCTGGGCCGGCGAGCGAGTGGACTGGGGGCTCTGCTACGCCGGTTGGACGTTAACAACGCCACTTAACGCTCTGCTGTATACCTCGGAGCCCTTCAGTAAACCGTTAACAGGCGTTGTTAACCCCGAAGTGGCGTTGCAGACCGGGAAGTGGCGTAGCAGATGATACCCGCCCCCAGACGCCGGGGTCGCCGGCAGACAAGTCCGGCACGGTGAACCGGCAGGCCCACCGGTTTCCTCACCCGGAGACACGCCGACCGCCACATCCACAAGCACGACGAGCCGGCCCGGATGGCCTGGCGGGGTTGTTCAAGAACACACCCCGGCCCTCGAGGACGCCTCCCGGGAGAGCGTCCTCGGCGGCCCGACGACGTCCCCGCCGACCCGAGCACGCCCCCATCACCCCAACCACCACCCCACACCACAGCCCCGGCCGGACCCCACACCCGCAAACCGGAAGAGCCTCTTAACATCGCCATATTAAGGCCAATTCAACAGTTCACCTTGCGCCTTCATTATACATCTGATACATTCGCAGCGAGCGATACCCACATTTGAAAGGCGCGATCAACAATGCCCCCTGAACCTGCCACTCGCTCGCGGCGCACACTGCGTTTGGTAATTGGCCTCCTAGCACTGGCGGTGGCGGTTCGAGCATTCACCATCGGCAATATCCTCGAAGCCATCGCGAGCCTTGTTTTAGGGGCGCTGTTCGTCGCCGCCGCATTCCTAGGGCGCTCCGGATCACCGAAGGCTTGAGCCGCACGCCGACCATCCGTTTCCGCTGCTTTTCACCTCACCCGATCGAGGAGGGAATCATGGAACACGTCTTCGAGGTCGTTGGGCTGCGCTCCTGGTACAACCGCTCCGACCCCGTCCTGACCGATGTCTCGCTGACACTCGATGCGGGCGAGGCGGTGGGGTTACTGGGCGTCAACGGCGCCGGAAAAACCACCATGCTCAAGGCGCTCTGCGACGCGCACCGGGGTTACGAGTTCCGGTCCATGCGGTACCGCGGACGCGCATGCAGGCCGGATACGCCCGCATTCAAACAGCAGCGCTATTTCGCCTTAACCAACGACACCTCGTTCCCCACCTGGTCTTTGGACACCTTCATTCGTTTCCTGGACCGCGCCTATGGGCGGCGAGAACGCCCGCAGCTGCTCGACGAACTCATCGACGGCTTCAACTTCGGCGGCTATCGGTCAACCCCATTCGGGCAGCTGTCCAGCGGCACCCGAAAGAAGGCCGCGCTCATCGCCGCCTTCCAAACGCCGGCCGACATCTTGTTCCTCGACGAGCCGGTGGACTTCCTCGACTTCGCGGCAACGGAATATCTCTACCACTGCATAGTCGCTGCCGCCGAGCGTGGACAGGCGGTATTACTGAGCTCCCACATCGCCGAGTCCTTCACCCGGTGCACCACCCGGCTCTACGTACTCTCCGCGGGCCGACTCAGCGGCCCCTTCGACACTCCTGGGGATTCCGATGCTGTCGCAGCCCTCGTCAACTAGCGCTCTGGCAGCTCGCGCCGTGGCGGGCGAGTTCCTCAGCAAACGGACCATATGGTCCAGCCTGATCCTGACGGCGGTCGCGGCGTGGGTTGGCATGCACCTGGGCGTCGTGGTCAACCTGCGGGTCGCCTCCGCCGGGGTCTTCCTGGCCACGGCGGCAGCCATGTCATCAATCGCCTGGACCTGGGTCCACAGCGAGCGGTGGCCGGGCCTGACACGTTTCCCGATCGCCACCAAGGACCTGGCTCGCGCCGCCTACCTCGTCGGTTCGCTGGTGGTGCTCCTTGAAGTCGTTCTACCCGTGATCGCGTTCATCTCCACGGCTCAAAGCATCACGTGGACCGATGCCATCACGGTGATTCTGCTCGCCCTCGGAATGGCGCCCCCGGTCCTCCTGTTCTGGAGCGGCCCCACGCGCCACCATCGCCTGGGAGCGCTCATCGCATTGGCGGCCGGGATCGTCCTTGGCATTGTCCTCAATCCGCTCATTGCGGCCGTGGTGCTCGCCGTCGAGGGCACCGTCTGTTTCCTCCTCGGCTTCGAGGTGGTTGACGACGCCGCACGAAGGCGAGGAGCCGGACTGCACGTCTCCAGCCTCGTACTCGGTGAGTTGGCGAGCTCCCGAATGACGCAGATCAACACCGCCGCGCTGGTTGCCTTCGGCTGGATGTTCAACGCAATGCTCCACAACCACGGTGCCGCGCTACCGCTCGGGGCCATCATGGTGGTGCAAAACACCCCGCTCAACGCCTACTTCTCCCGGCATCCGAGCACCTGGCTCGTGGTCAAGACCTGTCCGCGTACGTGGCGCACGCTATGCGTTTACGCCCTCCAACTCACGGCCCTGTACCTGGCCTGCGGAGCCGTCGCCGTCTTCGCTCCCGAACCAACCCTCGCGCACTTCGGCAACGACGTCGTCTTCGTGGTCACCGCGGCTTCATCCGCGGCCCTGGCCGCCGTCCTCATGGAATGGCGCTGGCCACTGCTCGATTGGAAGTCCGAGCGCGAAGTAATCCGCCACCCGCGCAAGTACGTTCCCGCACTCGTCGCCTGCATACTCTCCACCGCATGCTGGGCGCTCACACGCTGAGCGGGTGCGGCCCCCGACGACGGCGGGACGCGCACACCCGCTCAGCTGCGTTAGTTCCGAATGCGACAGGCGTCAGCGAACGCGGATCCGGCTAAGGTCACGGACGGCGCCGAGGTCGGCGCTGGTGGCCAGCATGGCGTAGGCGCGCAGCGCCTTTGACACGTGGCGGGGACGCGGGTTGTGCGGCGTCCACGCGTCCTCCCCGCGAGCCTCCTCCTCGGCGCGACGCCGGGCGATCTCCGCCTCGTCCACATCCAGCTCGATGGAGCGGTTCGGGATGTCGATGACGATGCGGTCGCCGGTACGTACCAGTCCGATGAGCCCGCCCGCGGCGGCCTCCGGGGAGACGTGCCCGATGGACAGCCCGGAGGTGCCTCCGGAGAAGCGGCCGTCGGTGAGCAGCGCGCATTCCTTGCCCAGGTGCATGGACTTGATGTAGGTGGTCGGGTAGAGCATCTCCTGCATGCCCGGGCCGCCGCGAGGCCCCTCGTGGGAGATGATGACGATGTCCCCGGCCTTCACCTTGCCGCCGAGGATGCCGTCCACGGCCTCCTCCTGGGACTCGAAGACGACGGCGGGGCCGGAGAAGGTCAGGATCGAGGCATCCACCCCGGCGGTCTTAACGATGCAGCCCTTCTCCGCAACGTTTCCGAACAGGACGGCCAGGCCGCCGTCTGCGGAGTAGGCGTGGGCGATGTCGCGGATGGCGCCATTCTCCCGGTCCACGTCCAGGGCCTCCCACCGGGAGTTCTGGGAGAACATCTGGGTGGTGCGCACGCCCGCGGGGGCGGCCAGGTAGCGGGTGCGGATCGCCTCGTCGACACGGCTCGCCTGCGGGTCGCGCACGCCGTCCTCGCCGGGGCGGCCGATGTCGTACTGGTCGAGTTCGTCGGCCAGGGTGCCGCGCAGCACAGTGCGGGTAGTGGTGTCGAGCAGACCACCGCGGTCGAGCTCTCCGAGAATGCCCATGATGCCGCCGGCGCGGTGGACGTCCTCCACGTGCACGAGGTTGGTCGAGGGGGCCACCTTGCACAGGTGGGGCACCTTGCGGGAGAGCCGGTCGATGTCGGCCATCTTGAAGTCGACCTCCGCCTCCTGGGCGGCGGCCAGCAGGTGCAGCACCGTGTTGGTGGACCCGCCCATGGCGATGTCCAGGCTCATGGCGTTCTCGAAGGCCGGCTTAGTGGCGATCGACCGCGGCAGGACGGAGGCGTCGTCGTCCTCGTAGTAGGCCTTGGCGATCTCCACGATCCGGCGGCCGGCCTCCTGGAACAGGACCTTGCGGTCCGCGTGGGTGGCGACGAGCGAGCCGTTGGTGGGCAGCGCCATGCCCAGGGCCTCGGTCAGGCAGTTCATGGAGTTGGCGGTGAACATGCCCGAGCAGGAGCCGCAGGTGGGGCAGGCCAGGCGCTCGATGGCGGAAATGGTCTCGTCGGGGACGGTGGGGTCGGCGGCGTCCATCATGGCGTCGATCAGGTCGAGCTTGCGGGTGGTGCCGTCGGCGGCGACCATCTTCCCGGACTCCATGGGCCCGCCGGACACGAAGATCGTGGGGATGTTCAGGCGCAGCGAGGCCATGAGCATGCCGGGGGTGATCTTGTCGCAGTTGGAGATGCACACCAGGGCGTCGGCGCAGTGCGCGTTCGCCATGTACTCCACGGAGTCGGCGATCAGTTCGCGGCTGGGCAGGGAGTAGAGCATGCCGTCGTGACCCATGGCGATGCCGTCGTCGACGGCGATCGTGTTGAACTCCTTGGCGATGCCGCCGGCGGCCTCCACCTGTTCGGCGACGACGCGTCCGACGTCCCGCAGGCCCACGTGCCCGGGGACGAACTCGGTGAAGGAGTTGGCGATGGCGATGATGGGCTTGCCGAAGTCCGAGTCCTTCACGCCGGTGGCGCGCCACAGGGCGCGGGCGCCGGCCATGTTGCGGCCGGTGGTGGAGGTAGCACTGCGATAACGGGGCATGAGCGTCTCCTGGGATGCGGACGATTTTCGAATGGCCACAGCGTAGTGTCAGCAACGTCGGCAGTCCGTGTGCGTTCACTCACCGGACCACCGGTTTCCCGCGGCACAGCGCCATTCCGCCGACGACGTCCCCACTCACCGGCAGGCGAGACGCCTCACATCTACCCGCCGAATTACGGCACACACTCCTCACGCCTCCCATCTCCTGCCCCGCCGTCGGCATGCCCGCCCCACCCGCCGGAGCCCATAACGACGCCCCCTTACACTCTTGAGCACCGGATCAACGGAGGCCGCATGGCCATTCCGCGCAACGCCGTCGACATCGCCCGTGCCGTCAGCGCCGGGCGCATCACCGCCCGGGCCACGATCCAGGCCGCGCTGGAACGCATTGACGCACTGGACCCGGATCTCAACGCCTTCACCGTGGTGCGCCGCGAAGCCGCCCTGCGGGAGGCCGATGCCCTCGACCGGCGCATCGCGGCAGC
Source organism: Actinomyces glycerinitolerans (assembly GCF_900098745.1). GTDB lineage: Bacteria > Actinomycetota > Actinomycetes > Actinomycetales > Actinomycetaceae > Actinomyces > Actinomyces glycerinitolerans. The sequence goes on along the minus strand of NZ_FQTT01000009.1, from coordinate 82,799 downwards.
CGGCCCGGGCGCAGCCGGACCGCTCGCCGGCGTGCCGGTGGCGGTCAAGGAGGAGTACGACGTCGCCGGGGAAGTCACCACACTTGGCGGCCGAGGCAATAGCAGTCCCGCCCGGGCGGACTGCGCCGTCGTCGGGCGCCTGCGGCAGGCGGGGGCGATCATCGTCGGGCGCACCAATATGCCCGAGTTCGGCCAGTTCCCGGTGGGAGAGTCCGCCCATCACGGCGACTGCCTGAACCCCTGGGACCCTGCACGCTCCCCCGGCGGCTCCTCTGCGGGCTCGGCGGTCGCCGTCGCCACCGACGCGGTTCCGGTGGCCATGGGTTCCGACGGCGGGGGTTCGCTGCGCATTCCGGCCTCGGCCTGCGGGGTGCTGGGGCTGAAGCCGACACGCGGCCGGGTCAGTTCGGCGCCGTCGGCGGACCACTGGTTCGGACTGGCGGGCTTCGGGGCGCTCACGCGCACCGCCCACGACCTGGCCGTGGTCATGGACGTCATCAGCGGCAACGAGCCGGTGGACCGGTGGCGGCTCGATGCCCCTACCCGGCGGTTCGTTGACGCCGTGGACGCACCACCGCCCCGACTACGCATCCTCTTGGCAGCCAATGCGGTCATGCCCGGCGCGTGCTCGACGCCGCCCGTCGCTCAGGCCGTGGATGGCCTGGCTGCCCGCCTGCGAAAGCTGGACCATGACGTGCGCACGGCTAGGGTCGCCTGGCCGGTGCCGACCGCGCCGTTCCTGACGCTGTACTTCGCCGGCATGCACGTCGAGGCGCAGCAGGTTGAGCACCCGGACCGTCTGGAGTCGCGCACCAGGACCTCGACGCGTCTGGGCGCGCTCATTCCGCAGCCGGTGGTGCGCGCGGCGCTGCGTCAGGCTAAGCGCGTGCGCGACGGCGTCGAGGCCGCCTTCGGAAGCGCGGACCTGTTGATGCTGCCCACCCTGCTCGACCTGCCCGGCGGCGCGCAGGACCTGCGCGGGCGCGGTTGGACGGCGGCCATGCTCGCCTCGACGCCGGTGGTGTCCAACACTGCGATATTCAACGTCTCGGGGCATCCGGCACTGTCCGTGCCGGCGGGGCTGTCCCAAGGACTGCCGGTGGGCACTCAGCTCGTGGCCCGCACCGGGCGCGAGGACCTACTGCTGGCGGTAGCAGCGCAGCTGCATACCCACTAGGCGGCAGCGACTCACTCCGGAGGACGCCGCCTCGTCCCCGCCAGCTACACCCCGTCCCCTGCTACGAGCTTTTGCCTTCTATTACGAACTTTTGCACCCTGGTGTACGCCTTTTTGCCGCACACCAGGGTACAAAAGTTCGTGTCGGGGGCGAAAGCTCGTACCAGAGCATGAACTCAGAGCACGAACTCGCGTCTCCGGCCGAGTAGATAAGCGCTCCAGGAGCGGACCGCCGCGGCGGTCACCCGCCCGGGCGTCCGCGTCACATGGTGCCGAGGATCTCCGTGACGAACACCAGGGTGTCGCCGCCCTTGATACCGGCCTGCGGCACCCCGCGCGAGCCATAGCCGAGCTCGGAGGGGATGGACAGGATCACGCGGCTGCCGACTCGCTGGCCGACCAGCCCGTCGTCCCAACCGCGGATGACCATGCCGACCCCGACCTGGAAGTTGAGCGGCTGGCCGCGGTCGTAGGAGTTGTCGAAGACGCGCCCGTTCCAGACCTGGCCCAGGTAGTGGCACACGACGGTGTCGCCGGCCTCGATTACGGCGCCGTCACCGGCGTCGAGCACCTGCACCTGCAGGCCCTCGGGGGCATCCGGCCCGGGGAAGGTCAAGGTCGGCTTGGCGCCCTTGGCGCCGGAAACGGTGGGCATGTTGCTGTTGATCATGCGGGCCAGGCTACGGCAGGGGGCGCCGCCGCGCCCAGTTCGCCGCACGGCCCGACGGCGTCGTCTGCCCCACTCAGGACGCGACGGTGCCCGCGGCGCCGGAGAGACCGGACCGCGGGCACCGTCGTCGGCGCCGAGGCGTCAGTTGTCGCGCAGTATGGCGAGAATGCGCAGGAACTCCACGTACAGCCACACCAGGGTGACGGTCAGGCCGAAGGCGCCGGACCAGGCGTACCGGGTGGGCAGGCCGCGCTCCACCCCGCGCTGAATGGACTCGAAGTCCATGGTGAGGCTGGCGGCCGCCATGACTACGGCGAGCACGCCGACCACCAGGCCCAGCGGAATGCCGAAGATGGTGGCGCCGCGCAGGCCCCACGGGTCGGAGACGAGGCCCGTGAGCATGAGCACGAAGTTGATCACGCTGAAGATCAGGTAGCCGCCCATGGCGGTCAGCAGGATGCGCTGCGCCTTGGAGCTCAAGCGGAAGCCGGCGAACTTGTAAGCCGCCAGCACCACGCCGAAGGTCGCCACCGAGGCAAGCACCGCCTGCATGACAATGCCGTCGTAAAAGCTCTCCATGACGCCGGAGAACGCGCCGAGCATGGCGCCCTCGCAGACGGCGTAGGCCATGATCAGTGCCGGGCTGGGCTCGCGCTTGGCGGAGTTGACCAGGCCCAGCACCAGGGCGCCGATCGCGCCGCCAATCATGGCCAGCAGGCCGATCCCCGCCGTGGCCTCGGTGGTGGCCAGCATCCAGCTGACGGCGCCGACGGCGAGGATCACCGCGAAGATGCCGAAGGTGCGCACGATGACGTCGTCGTAGGTCATGCGGCCGCGGTCCACGTTGGTGGCCGCCGGCGCGCCGTACTGGGCCTCCAGGTCGGAGAGCTGCTGCGGGGAGACGCTGCCGTAGGCGGGCGCCTGGCTGTACTGGCGGCCGGTCTGATAGCCGTAGGCGGGCGCCTGGCCGTACGGCTGAGTGGCCTGCGGGCCGGCCTGGCCGGGCTGGTATCCCGGCATGGTCGGATAGCCGTTGGGAGTGCGCTGCTGCACGGACGACGCCGAGCCGGCGCTCCCGTCGAATACGGGGCTGCGGGAGAAGTACGGGTTGCTCATCGCGTGCAGTATCGCCGATATTCCTGAAGAAGCCCTGAATGCGGTCAGCCGCCGGCTCCACCAGGAGTTCAAGGCTCCGGTCACCCGGCAGATCTACCGGCCCCGCCGGTGACGTCACCCGGCCTCGGTGAGGTTCCTCCTCCAGGAGGACCCCGCTCCTCCGGCGTGCCCAGGACGGCGCGGCGACTAATCGCCAGCCGGGCCGATGAAGGCGCCCGGGACACTTCCTAGCCTGGTGGTGTTCGGACGCAGGCCGGTAAACATCCGGCCGCAGCCGCCGCGCAAATGCGCGAACACGCAAACTGCGCCACCCCGCCCCGAAAAGAGTTGATTCCGTTGATCGAAGCTGTCGATCTCACCAAGCGCTACGGCTCCAAGACCGCCGTCGACCACATCTCCTTCACGATCGAGCCCGGCACCGTCACCGGCTTCCTCGGCCCCAACGGCGCCGGCAAGTCCACCACCATGCGCCTGATCATGGGCCTGGACAAGCCCACCGAGGGCACCGTGAAGGTCAACGGCCACTTCTACCAGGACCTGCGCGCACCCCTGTGCCAGGTCGGCGCCCTCCTGGACGCCAAGGGCCTGCACGGCTCCCGCAGCGCCCGCGCCCACCTGACCCAGTTGGCGGTCTCCAACGGCATCCCCACCCGCCGCGTCGACGAGGTGCTGGACCTGACCGGCCTGACCCCGGTGGCCAAGAAGCGCGTCAAAGGCTTCAGCCTGGGCATGGGCCAGCGCCTGGGCATTGCCGCCGCACTCCTGGGCGACCCACAGGTGCTCATCTTCGACGAGCCCGTCAACGGCCTGGATCCCGAGGGCGTGAAGTGGGTGCGCGAGACCTGCCGCCACCTGGCCGACCAGGGCCGCACCGTCTTCATCTCCTCCCACCTGATGAGCGAGATGGCGCAGACCGCCGACCACCTGCTGGTCATCGGCCGCGGCCGCATCCTCACCTCCGGCCCCGTGGACGAGGTGATCGCCTCCGCCACCAACGACGTCGTCCGCGTCGCCTCGCCGCAGGCAGCCGACCTCGCCGCCGCCCTGAACACCGCCGGCATCGACACCAAGGCTCCCGAGCCCGGCGTCCTGACCACCACGATGGCACCCGCCGCCCGGGTGGGAGAGATCGCCGCCGCACACGGCATCGTCCTGCACGAGCTGGCCACCCAGCACGCCTCCCTGGAGGAGGCCTACCTGGAGTTGACCGGCAACGACGTCGAATACACCGCCGGCTCGGCCCCGGCGCCGCTCCCCGCGGCCGCCGCCCGAGCCTGACCGTCGGCCCCGACGCCGCTCGCCGCGCGCCGTCCCGCCGCACCCCACAAGCCACATCGACACACGAAAGCATCCACATGTCCACCTCCACCGTTTCCGAAACCGTCTCCCCCGGCCGGGAGCAGACCGACGCCGCTCCCACCAACGTCGCCCGCGCCCGTGACGACCACCCCGCCCGCGCCCGCCGCAGCGACGCCCGCCCGACCGCCGCGCCCTCCGGCTGCCGCCAAACCTTCGGCCGGGCGGTGCGGGCCGAGTGGGTCAAGGTCCGCTCCCTGCGCTCCACCTGGATAACCTCGAGCATCGCCGTTGGCATCACCGTGCTGCTCAGCGCGGCCATCTCCATCGGCTACGCCGGCAGCTCCGAGCTCGCCGACCAGGCCGCCGACGCGGTCATCTCCGGTAACCAGTTCGGCCAGATCGTGGTGGCCGTGCTGGGGGCGCTCGTCATCACCGGTGAGTACTCCTCCGGCCAGATCCGCTCCTCGCTGGCGGCGGTTCCCCACCGGGGACGGCTGCTGGCCGCCAAGGCCCTCGTGGTCGGAGTGCTGGGCTTCCTCATCGGTGCCGTATCCACGCTGGTGACCTGGGCGGTATCGGCGCCCTTCATGGACGGACACGCCGGCTCACTGGCCGACCCCGAGTACCTGGGCTTCGTATGGGGCACCGGCCTGTCCTTCGCCGGGATCGCACTGATGGCCCTGGGACTCGGCTTCCTGCTGCGCTCCACGGCGGGGGCGATCACCCTGGCGCTGACCCTCCTGTTCATCATCGACCTGCCGCTGTCGCTGATGGCCCTCAAATGGGACTGGGCCGCCACCCTCGAGGGGTTCGAGCCGCTGCAGACGGCAATGGCCGTTTACGACCCGTTCCACCACATGGTGACCTGGGGGCAGGCCGACTCCATGTACTTCCTCCAGCAGTGGCAGGCGGCCCTCGTCTTCGGCGCCTGGGCGATCGTGCCGCTGCTGGCCGGCTGGGTGTTGTTCGCCCGCCGCGACGCCTGAACCGCACCCGTGCCCCGGCGGCCACTTGCCGCCGGGGCACAATTAGTCCATGAGCAGAGGGGAGCCCACGCGATGAGCACGCCGTCAAGCGCCGGCCGGGTGCTGCGTTGGCAAGCCGCGCACCCCTACCTCGCCGACGCCGCCATCGCGGTGGTGGTGCTGGTCCTCAACGTCTTCATGGGGCTGTGGCCGCTGCGGCAGGCGCAGATCCCGTCGCTGCACTCCTGGCTGCCGCTGACGCTGGCCGCCTGCCTGGTGTGCGCGCTGGCCCTGGTCTTCCGCCGCCGCCACCTGACCGTCAGCTGGGCGGTGCTGACCTTCCTGCCGCTCGCCCACGAGGCGGTGGTAGCCCGCGGTTTTCCCGACATGGGGGTGGCCGAGATCGGCTATGCGGCCGACGCGCTGCGCGCCTTCACCCTGCTGGGCCTGCCCTTCGCCCTGGCCACCCTGGCCCTGCACCACCGGGCCGCCTGGGTGTGGGCGGCCTGCGCCGTCTCCACACTGACCACCGTGTTCGGCCAGGCCGCGCTCGGCGGTTACGCGGTCGACACCCTCGGCGGGCTGCTCATGCCCTACGGACTGATCAACATCATCGGGGTGCTGGTAGGGGTGGTGATCCGCGCCCAGGAGACCCAGCTGCACGAGGCGGAGCTGCGCTCAGCGCGCCTCATGCTGGCCCGCGAGCAGGAGGCTGCGCTGGCCGCCGCCAACGAGCGCTCCCGCATCGCCCGCGAGATGCACGACGTCGTCGCCCACTCCCTCGCGGTCATGATCACCCTGGCCGACGGCGCGGCCACCGCCATCGACCGCAACCCCGCCATGGCCAAAGAGGCCCTCACCACACTGGCGGAGACCGGCCGCTCCGCCCTGGCCGACACGCGCCGACTGGTGGGGGTGCTGCGCGAGGACCCCGTCGCCTCCCCCGCTGCCCGGGACGACGCCGACACTCGCCCGGTACCAGCGGCCCGCCGCGCGCCCGCAGAGTCGACCGGGGCGGATACCTCCACCACCGCCCGCGAAAGCGCCGTCGTCGAGCCGCCCGCGGCCGCGGGCACCACCGTGCGCGAGCTGCCGGTTCCCGAGTTCGCCCCGCCCGGCACCGTCGCCCCGGTCGAGCCCAGCCAGCCGATCGCCGACCTGCGTCGGCAGGCCACCGACGTGGACGCCGACGCCTCCCGCGGTCAGACGCCACTCGCCCCCGCCCCCGAGCAGGCCGACCTGGAGGTACTCGTCGAGCGCTTCCGCACCGCGGGCGTACCCGTCACCTACCGGTGGACCGGCCGCAGGCTGCCCGCGGATAAGGGTCTGCAGCTCACCCTGTTCCGCATCGCCCAGGAGGCGCTGACCAACGTGCTGCGCTATGCGCCCACCACGCGCTCGGTCGCCGTCGCCGTCGACCGGCACGCCGGCACCGCCGTCCTCACGATCGACAACGACGCCGCCCCGGGCTCGACGCCGCTGCACGGTTCCGGCAAGGGGCTGATCGGCATGCGCGAGCGGGCCGCCGTCTATGGTGGCACTGTGCAGGCGGGGCCGACCCCGACCGGCTGGCGCGTGCGGGCCGTACTGCACTGGGATGACAGCCTGGAAGACAACGACGAAGGGACAGCGCCGTGGCAGATGCCGCAGTGAACGACGCAGCCGACCCGACCGCAGGCGCCGGGGCGGTGCCGCCCGGGCAGGCGGACTCCGCCCGCCGGCAGCGGCCCATCACGGTGGTGCTGGCCGACGACCAGGCGCTTATGCGCATGGGCTTCCGCATGGTGCTCGACCCGGCCGAGGACATCGAGATCGTCGGGGAGGCCTCCGACGGCGCCACCGCCCTGGCACAGGCACGCGCCCTGAAGCCCGACGTGATCCTCATGGACGTGCGCATGCCCGGTATGAACGGCATCGACGCGACCGCCGCGATCACCGCGCAGTGCCCGGACACCAAGATCCTCATCCTGACCACCTTCGACCTGGACGAGTACGCCTTCGCGGGCCTGCGCGCCGGGGCGAGCGGCTTCCTGCTCAAGGACACGCGGCCGGGCGAGTTGGCGGAGGCGATCCGCACGGTCGCCAGCGGCGAGGCCGTGGTCAGCCCGCGCATCACCCGGCGCATGCTGGAGCTGTTCGCCTCGCACCTGCCCGAGGACGGCGAGCGCGCGCAGGAGGATCCGCGCATCGCCGCGCTCACGCCGCGCGAGCGCGAGATCCTGATGCTGATGGCGCAGGGGCTGAGCAACTCCGAGATCGCCGACCATCTGGTCGTCTCGGCGACCACGGTCAAGACGCACGTCGGCAACGTGCTGGCCAAGCTGGACGTGCGCGACCGGGTGCAGGCGGTGGTGGTCGCCTACGAGACCGGCCTCATGCGCCCCGACCACCAGTAGTCTCCAGCACCACCGCGCTCTCCCGCCCTCTTCGCCGAGGTCGGTTGATTTTACGTACCGAGGTCGGTAGATCTTACGTGCCGAGGTCGGTAGATATGGCGTTTCGACGTCGGCGGGCGGCTCAGGCCGTATGCAGCCGCTGTTGTGCAGCGGTGAAGCCGTCTACCGCCACCTGTTCGACGACGTCGGCCGCCTGTTCCAGGGTGACGGCCAGCTCCGCCCGTTCCCGCCCGGGGAAGTCGCTGAGCACGAAGTCGGCGGGGTCCTGCCGCCCGGGGGGCCGCCCCACGCCGACGCGCAGCCGTGCGTAGTCCCGGGTGCCCAGCGCCTGGGAGATGGAGCGCAGGCCGTTGTGCCCGCCCTCGCCGCCGCCGCGCTTGAGTCGCAAGGTGTGCGCGGGCAGGTCGAGGTCATCATGGATGACCAGCAGGTGCGAGGCCGGGTCGACATCGTAGAAGCGGGCCAGCGCCTTGACCGGTCCGCCGGACTCGTTCATGTAGCCGGTGGTGCAGGCAAGAATGACGCGCGGTCCGGGGGCGCCGCCGGGTAGGACGCCCAGACGCACGTCGGCGACCCGGGTGTGGGTCTTGTGGCTGGAAAGGCGGGACCCGGCGCGCCCGGCCAGCACGTCGATGACCATTTGTCCGACGTTGTGGCGGTTGTGGGCGTACCGGGTCCCGGGGTTCCCCAGCCCGACGACGAGCCAAGGGGAGTTCATGAGCGTATGGCTGCGACGGCGAGCGTCACTCGGCCTCGGCGGGGGCCGCGCCCTCGGCAGCCTCGGCCGGGGTCTCCTCCTCGGCGACCGCGACGGCCTCCAGGGAGACGTTGACGACGTCGGTGTCGGCCTCGGTGATCGCCTCAACGTCATCGGGCAGAGTCAGGTCGGACACGCGGACGGCGGTGCCGGCCTCGACGCCGGTGAGGTCGACGTCGATGGACTCCGGGATGGCGATGGCCGGGGCGGAGACGAGCACGTGGGCCAGCTCGATGATGTGGATGGTGCCGGGCTCGGGCTCGCCGGTCACGACGACGGGCACCTCGACCTCGACCTTCTCGTTGCGGTTGACCAGCAGGAAGTCAATGTGCTGCACGCCCGGGCGGATGGGGTGGCGCTGGACGTCCTTGGCGAGCGCCAGCAGGGACTCACCGTCGACGTTCAGCTCGATCAGTGCGTTCTCGTTGCCGCGCAGGGCCAGGCGAGTGGCGTGCTCCTCCAGCAGCAGGTGGCGGGGCTCGGTGCCGTGCCCGTAGACGACGGCGGGTACCTGGCCGGCGCGGCGGGCGCGGCGGGAGGAACCCTTGCCGAACTCGGTGCGGTCGGTGGCGTCAAGCTTGATGGCGTTGGCGGGCATGCGTTCTCCTCGGTTGTGGCGGGGAGCGTGCCCCGCGGTTCGGTGGTCCGGCGGGCACGACGACGCGCAGCACCTTCCGGCACCACCACGTCGATCACGGATGCGCTGGGCGCATCCCTCGCCGGGGCAATGCCGCCACTCTACGCGATGACGGTGCTCTCCGACGACGCCGCCAACGGTGACCCGCCCCACGGCCCGGGCGCTGATCGATCACACGCGTAATACCGACCGACCTCAGCACGTAACTTCCACCGACCTCGGCACGTAAGATCAACCGACCTCGGCGAATGGAGACATCAGGAGTGCAGCAACGCCAGGGCCTCCCGCACCCGAGCCACGGGCAGTTGTCCGGGCGCGGAAGCCGCCGATCCCGCGGTCGCGAAGGTGAGCGCCGAACCGAACACCCCGCCCGCAAGCCGGGTCAGGACGCCCGCCTCCCCCATGGCGATCGCCACCACCGGGATGTCCAGCTCCCCACGGGCGCGCGCCGCCACGCCCACGAGCCGCTCCACATCCGCCGGACCCGCCGGGGTGACGGCGAGCTTGGCGACCGCGGCGCCCGCGTCCTGCATGGCGTGCAGACGGCGCAGCATTTCGACGTCGTTCGGCGTGGCGGCGAAGTCGTGGCTGGAGGCGACCACGTCGAGCCCCGCCCGGCGCGCCAGCCGCACCAGCCGCGGCAGGTCGCCACGGGCCAGTTCGGCGTCGACCGCGGCAGCGGCACCGCATTCCCTGCCGACCCGCTCAATCACGTCAGCGAGCGCGGCCCGGTAGGTGACGTCGTCGACGTCGAGCCCGCCGCCCTCCGCGGCTGTGCGTACGGTCAGCAGCACCGGCATGCCCGAGCCGCGCAGTTCCGCCCCCACCGCGCGGGCGGCCGCCAACCACAGTCCCGCAAGCTCCTGCGGCGCCCACCGTGCCGGCATGGTCGTGGCGGCGCGCTTACACCCGGTCGCCGCAGCCACCTCCGGTGCGGTCAGCAAGTCGGCGCGCAGCTCAACCAGGTCCGCCCCGGCCCGGCGGGCCGCCCGGGCCTGCTCGGCGCAGGCGGCGGCGTCGGCACCGGTGGTGGCGACCGCGACCATGGGCACCGGCCCGCCCAACGTCGCCCGCCGCCAGGTGGCCGGTCGTGCGCACGCCGGTGAGCCCGGCACCGCGATCCCGCTCTCCTCCAGGCGGGCGCGCAGGTCCTGCACCTCCCGGAGTACTGCCCGTCGGTCTGCGGGGACGCCCGCCGACGACGAGTCCTCGGGGACTTCCGTTGAGTCGGTCCCGGCCGCGGGCTTGGCTGCCCGTATGCCGTCCGTGTTCATGCCTGCGCTCCCGCGGGAAGGAGCGAGATGGCAATGCCGTCCAGGATGTCGGACAGGCTGGTGACGGCGGTGGTCAGCGGATGCCCGGCGGCGGCCGTGTCGGCGGCGACCCGGCTCACCACCTCGCTCCATACCAGCGCCCCGGCGGCGATGACGTCGCGGCGGCCGGGCAGCAGGTACCCCCAGGACTCCCGCTGCGCAGCGGTGGAGTGCACGATCGCGTCGCAGGATGCCAGCACCCGCGCGATGCTCAGCTCGGCCCCGTCGATGGCGTCACGGTCGAAGGCGTCCAGGCCGAGGGCGTGGGCGGTGACGGTGGAGATGGTGCCGGCGAGCCCGACCAGCCGGGTGGCGGCGCCCAGGTCGACGGCGTCGGCGGCCCGGTCCAGTAGGGCGCGCACCTCCGCGCGGGCGGCCTGCTCCGCGGCGGGGGTGACGCCGTCGGCCAGGTAGCGCTCGGTGATGCGCACCGAGCCGGTGTTCATCGAGTAGGCGGCCTGCGGGGCATCCACGCCCAGGACCAGCTCGGTGGAGCCGCCGCCCAAATCGACGACGAGGCGGGGGCCGCGTGAGGCCTCGTTCCGCTGCTTGGCGGGCTCTTGCCCGGCCCGGTCGGCGTCGGCGGGCCCTGCCGCCGGAGCGCCGTCGTCGTCGGCCCCGAGTAGTGAGCCGGCGAAGGACAGGCGGGCCTCCTCCTCGCCGGAGACGACCTCGGGGACGATGCCCAGCGCCGCGCGCACCCCGTCGACGAACTCGTCACGGTTCTCGGCGTCGCGCGTGGCGGAGGTGGCGACGAAGCGCGCGTGCTCGGCGTTCAGCGGCACGTCCAGGCCGGCGCAGGTGGCGGCGTACTCGCGTACCACCGCCAGGGTGCGGGCCAGGGCCTCGGGGTCGAGGCGCCCGGTACGGTCCACGCCCTGTCCCAGGCGGACGATGGTGCTGGAGCGGTGCAGGGGGTGCAGGCGGACGGCGCCGGTGCGCTCGTCCCGGACGGCGTCGGCGACCAGCAGCCGGATGGTGTTGGTGCCGCAATCAATGGCGGCGACGCAGGTCATGTGTGGCTCCCCCTCGGATGGCTGTGCCGACGGCTTCAGCGGTAACTCTACGGCGGCGGTCGGCGCTCAGCAGGAGCAGCGTTCGGGGTCCCACAGGCCCCGCTCGCGCAGTGTGTCCAGGGTGAGGTCGCCGATGGGGTTGACGCCCCGGCCAACCGCGAGCGTGTGCGCGAGCAGCGCGTGCAGGCACTTGACCCGGTTGGGCATGCCGCCGGCCGATACCCCGGTGATCTCCTCGGGGCTGCCCAGTTCGGCGCGGCGAGCCAGGTAGTCGTTGTGAGCGGCCGCGTAAGCGGCGGCCAGATCGGGTTCGGCGGCCAGGCGCCGGTTGAACTCCTCCATGAGGTGCTCCGCCTCGAGGGTGGAGCAGCCGCGCACCGCCGCCGGATGGGTCAGGTAGTACATGGTGGGGAAGGGCGAGCCGTCGGGCAGGCGCGGCGCGGTGCGCACGACCGTCGGTCGGCCGCACACGCAGCGGGCGGCCACGTCGACGACACCGCGCGGTGTACGCCCCAGCTGCGTACGCAGGGTCTCCAGGTCGGCTTCGCTCACGGTCACTGCTGGTCTCCTGATTCGGTGTCGGCGCCGGTCGACGGCGTAGCCGGCTGCGGCGTCGTGGTGGACTGCGGGGCGGGGGTGGACCAGCCTCGGCGGGCGGGATCGTCGGCCTGTTCCCGTTCGACTTGTCCGGCCACGCGCGCCGACTCGCGCAGCTCCTCGTACCAGGGCAGTCGCTCCTCGGCGTCGGCCCGGGCGGAGCCGGCCGCGTCGGTGTCCTCGAAATCGTCGGCCCCGACCACGACGTAGGTGGTCTCACCGGGCATGACATACGACAGGCGCTCGCGGGCCTGGGCCTTGACGTAATCGTCGTCGTCCCAGCGGGCCAGTTCCTCCTCCAGGGCTGTGGAGGTGGCACGGGCCTCATCGATCTGGTCCAGCACGGCGTCGTACTGGGCGCGCTGGCTTAGGTAGCCGCGCAGCGAGGGGAAGACCACGACGAAGGCCAGGGCCAACACACCGGCGAGGATGAGCAGGCGCATGGGCAGGGACAGCCCCTCCGCGCCGCCCAGGCGGGGAGCCGGATCTTCGGAATCTTCGTGGGTGGGGGCGGAGGTGGCGTTGTGGTCGGCGTCGGCAGCGCCGCGGGAAGTGCTGCGGGCGGTATCGGGCTTATCGGTGTGCCTGCCGGCGCCGGCTCGAGCGTCGCGGGAGGGGCCGGAGCGGGTTCTGCGGGCGCCGGGGCGTGCTGGTACAGGTCGGCGCGGCGTCATGGAACCGATCCTGCCTCACGGACGTGCGCATGGCGAGCGTGCGGCGCCGGTGCGTCGGCCACGAAGCGGCAAGTATCCCGGCACTGCCCCGACACCGCGGCAGGGCGGCGGCCCGATGGCAGGGCGGCAAGACGACCGCACGGCGGCAGGGCGGCAGGGCGGCAAGACGACCGCACGGCGGGGACGACATCGGGGCGTCAACGTCCCTGTTTGGACCGCCATCCTCCATTTGGACCGCCGTAGTACGCCACTGGGGCGGTCCAACCCGACACGGGCGGTCCCAAGAGACTTTCGCGGTCCGAATAGAAGGCGATCGGAGAGATGCGTGCGTGGTTCGGGGCTATTGGCGCGAACGCGTGTTTTGGCCCGGCGGCGTGCGGGGGCGGTGTTGTTGCACGACCCTGGGCGACACTGCACGACCTTGGTGCGCACTCCACGACCCCGGGGTGGTCGTGCAACACACACCAAGGTCGTGGAACGCAGCCCGAGGTCGTGCAGCACATGCATAGGGGCGGGGTGAGCATCACCGCCACCGGGGTCATCGGCACGAACGTGGTGCATGAGACCGGCGTGTCGCGCGGGTGTCGTGCTGAACCATACCCAACCCGATAAACCCCAAGTTCTCCCCACTATTTCAACGAAAACCCCCGATCACGCGCACACATTCGCGCCGATAACTGGCGTTTCCGGTTTGTGGGTGTGGTGGTGGATTCTGGTGTCGTGGGGTGCCGAGCTGTCAACCTGCGGGCATGCCGGCTCGACGTCGCCCGCTGAACCGTGAGACGGCCCCGCAGGCTGTCCGCCTACGGGGTGTGCCGGCTGCAACCGGCAGCCGGCCTGCCGTTGGCGCACATGCCACTGTGCGGTGGTTGCCCGAAATGTCACCAACCGGGACAAACGAGCCTCAACACCTACCAGGGGCATCCGGCACCCGCATGATTCCAACGTTTCCTTCACGGCCGCCAACGCCGCCGGACCCGTTTGTCCCGAATCATGACAATCACCCCTCCTAGAGACTCCCGGTGCACGGCCCACCCCGAAGGGACAGGCGAGCCGACGCTCCCGACCCACCGCTACTTGCCGTGCGCACACCCCGCCCACCCGTCACACCCACCAGACGGTCCACCTCCACCAGACGCCCGCCACCCGCCCCACCACACCCGCAAACGGGAAACGCCCGACAACTCCAAACAGAGCGGTCCCGGGGCACGCACACGATCAACGCGTGCATACCCCGGGACCAATCCGGGAAAGCAGGCCTCGGCTCAGGCAGACAACTTACGCCGTGCCCGCCCCGAGCCTCCGCTAACGCTTCGGCTCAGGCAGACAACTTGCGCCGTGCCCGCCCCGAGCCTCCGCTAACGCTTCGGCTCAGGCAGACAACTTGCGCCGTGCCCGCCCCGAGCCTCCGCTAACGCTTCGGCTCAGGCAGACAACTTGCGCCGTGCCCGCCCCGAGCCTCCGCTAACGCTTCGGCTCAGGCCTTGAAACGCGGGAAGGCGTTGGCGCCGGCGTAGACAGCGTCCTCGCCCAGGGCCTCCTCGATGCGCAGCAGCTGGTTGTACTTGTTGATGCGCTCGCCGCGGGCCGGGGCACCGGTCTTGATCTGGCCGGAGTTGGTGGCAACCGCCAGGTCGGCGATGGTGACGTCCTCGGTCTCACCGGAGCGGTGCGAGGTCATCGTCTTGTAGCCGGCGCGGTGCGCCATCTCCACGGCCTCGAGGGTCTCGGTCAGCGAACCGATCTGGTTGACCTTCACCAGCAGGGCGTTGGCGGCGCCGAGCTCGATGCCCTTGGCCAGGCGCTCGGGGTTGGTGACGAAGAAGTCGTCGCCGACCAGCTGGACGCGGTCACCGATCTTGTCCGTCAGGGCCTTCCAGTCGTCCCACTCGTCCTCGGAGAGCGGGTCCTCGATGGAGACGATCGGGAAGTCGGTGATGAGCTTCTCGTAGTAGTCGACCATGAAGTCGTTGTCGCGGGCCTCGCCCTCGAACTGGTAGGTCTTGGTCTCGGCGTCGAAGAACTCGGAGGAGGCTACGTCCATGGCCAGGGCCACGTCCTTGCCGGGGGTGTAACCGGCCTTCTCAATGGCCTCGACGATCAGCTCGAGCGCCTCACGGTTGGAGTCGAGGTTGGGGGCGAAACCGCCCTCGTCGCCCAGGCCGGTGGACAGGCCCCGGCCCTTCACGACGGCCTTGAGCGAGTGGTAGACCTCGGCGCCCATGCGCAGCGCCTCGCGGAAGGTCGGGGCGCCGACCGGGGCGATCATGAACTCCTGAATGTCCACGTTGGAGTCGGCGTGGGAGCCGCCGTTCATGATGTTCATCATGGGAACGGGCAGGGTGTGGGCGTTCGGGCCACCGAGGTACTGGTACAGGTCAAGGCCGGCGGAGTCGGCGGAGGCGGCCGCGGCGGCGAGGGACACGCCCAGGATGGCGTTGGCGCCGAGCTTGCCCTTGTTGGGGGTGCCGTCCAGCTCGATCATGAGGCGGTCGAGGCCGCGCTGGTCGGCGGCGTCGTAGCCGATGATCTCGGGGGCGATGGTGTCGTTGACGTTGGCGACCGCCTTCTCGACCCCCTTGCCGAGGTAACGGTCCTTGTCGCCGTCGCGGAGCTCGACGGCCTCGAAGGCTCCGGTAGAGGCGCCGGAGGGGACGGCGGCGCGGGCGGAGGAGCCGTCCTCCAAGAGGATCTCGACCTCGAGGGTCGGGTTGCCGCGGGAGTCGAGGATCTCGCGCGCGTGAACGTTCTCGATGAGGGCCACTTGATGCTCCTTGCTGAAGTTGTGTTGCCTGGGGAACAGGCACATGCAGGGCCAGCCTAGCGGCCCGCGGCCCACATCACGAGTGCATTGGTCCCGTCACTTCCGCAGTTGTTCACGCCCGGCGAGATCGCGCACCCGGCGCGCCGGCGGTTTCGGCCAACGACGTCGCCGCAGCCGCGCGCCTCCTCCACCCAGTCGAGGCGCATGGGCCGCCGTCTGCGTCAGCCCAACTGCAGTTGGGTGTCATCCTGCAGCAGCCACGCACCGCCGCCCTGATACCGCGGTGAGGCCTCCACACTCAGGGCGCCATGCAGTTCCTGGTATCGGGCGCTGACCGCGTCCTGGTCTTCCAGCGCGAAGACCTGGTTGGCTATCTGCACATAGCGATAGGTGTCGACGGCGGCGGGCGAGTAGTCAATATCCTTCTGCGCCTGCAACTCGGCCAACGCATCCGCGTCCGAAACTTCGATATCGAATTCTGCGGCCAGCTGTTCGGCCGCCGGCAGATCCGCGAGCGCGGTCACGACGAAGGCGGCGGTGGGTCCCTGCTCGCCGCCGGCGGCGGCGTACTCGGCGAGGTCCTGTGTGGCGTCCTGCACCTCCTGCTCGGAGAGCGTAAACGTCTGAAGGACGCCGTCGGCATCGGTGTAGTTCACGATGGCGGCCTGCCCCGGGTGTGCGGAGCAGCCGGCGAGGGCACTGACGCCGAGCAGCAGGGCGGCGCCGGCTCCCAGTACGCGGGCACGCCGGGTGAGACTTGTGGTGGTTCGGGTCACGGTCTACTCCTTGCACGGTCGGCGACGACGGCGTGGCGCAGCCACCCGGCTCCGGAGCCAATGCCGTAGCGAGGCGTCGCCGACTCCCAGACGGTTGCGCACGACAGTCCGTCACCCTACGCCCGTAGGCCGCAGCTTCGTCGAAGCCGCCCCGTCGCCGGCGCCGATCTCGGCACGTAAGATCAACCGACCTCGGCACGTAAGATCAACCGACCTCGGCGAGTTGGCGGCGGGGCTCAGCGGCGCCGGCGGTACTTGGTGGCCTCGGTCTCCCAGTCGGTCTCCCCCGCGACGACGGCGTGCAGCAGTACCTCCGCCCAGCGCAGCAGCTCCTCCCCCTCGATGGCGGCGCCGCCCATGCGGGCGGTACCGGGCGCGGGGACCACAATGGTGCGGGTGGCGGGCTTGAGCACCGTGCCCGGGTACAGGCGGGTGACCTTCATGCGCGCCGATTCGGGCAGGTTCACCGGCGCGAAGCGGATCGACTTGCCCTGCGCCACGATCTCGCGCACCCCCAGCTGGGCGGCCAGCGCCCGCAGCCGCGCCAGGGCCGCCAGGCGGCGCACCGCCTCGGGCACCGGCCCGTAGCGGTCGGTGAGCTCGTCCAGCACGTCGGCCACATCCGCGTCGGTGCGGGCGGCCGCGAACTTGGTGTAGGCCTCCAGGCGCAGCCGCTCGTGGGGCACGTACTCCTCGGGGATGGTGGCGTCCACGGGCAGGTCCACGCGCAGCTCGACGTCCTCCAGGTCCTCCTCGTCCGCGCCGGCGGCCCCGGCTCCGCCCGCGTCCCCCACCTTGAGGGCCTTCTTATAGGCGGCCACCGCCTCGGAGACCATGCGCACGTACAGGTCGAACCCGACCCCGGCGATGTGCCCGGACTGCTCGCCGCCCAGCAGGTTGCCGGCGCCGCGGATCTCCAGGTCCTTCATGGCCACCTGCATGCCGGCCCCCAGGTCGGTGTTGGTGGCGATGGTGCGCAGCCGCTCCAGCGCCGTCTCCGTGAGCGGCTTGTCCGCCGGATACAGGAAGTAGGCGTAGGCGCGCTCCCGGCCGCGTCCCACGCGGCCGCGCAGCTGGTGCAGCTGGGACAGGCCCATGCGGTCGGCCCGGTCCACGATCAGGGTGTTGGCGTTGGACACGTCCAGGCCGGTCTCCACGATGGTGGTGCACACCAGCACGTCGATCTCCTTGTGCCAGAAGTCGTCGATGACCTTCTCCAGCCGGGACTCGTGCATCTGCCCGTGGGCGGTGGCCACCCGTGCCTCCGGCACCAGGTCGGCCAGCCGGGCGGCCACGGACTCGATGTCCTCCACCCGGTTGTGCACGAAGAACACCTGCCCGTCGCGCAGCAGCTCGCGGCGAATGGCGGCACTGACCTGCTTGGTCTCATAGGTGCCCACATAGGTGAGGATGGGGTGGCGGTCCTCCGGCGGGGTGGACAGGGTGGACATCTCCCGCAGGCCGGTCACCGCCATCTCCAAGGTGCGCGGAATGGGGGTGGCGGACATGGACAGCACGTCCACATCGGTGCGCAGCGCCTTGAGGGTCTCCTTATGCTCCACGCCGAAGCGCTGCTCCTCGTCGATGACCACCAGCCCCAGGTCCTTGAAGCGCACCTGCCCGGTGATCAGCCGGTGGGTGCCGATGACGACGTCGATGGTCCCGTCGGCCAGTCCCGCCAGCACCCGCTCGGACTCGGCGGCGGTCTGGAAGCGGGAGAGTTGGGCGACGTTGATGGGGAAGCCCGCGTAGCGCTCGGTGAAGGTCTCGGCGTGCTGGGACACCAGCAGGGTGGTGGGCACCAGCACCGCCACCTGCTTGCCGTCCTGGACGGCCTTGAAGGCGGCCCGTACGGCGATCTCGGTCTTGCCGTAGCCGACGTCCCCGCAGATGAGCCTGTCCATGGGCTGGGGTTTCTCCATGTCGGCCTTGACGTCGTCGATGGTGGCCAGCTGGTCGGGGGTCTCGGTGTAGGGGAAGGCCTCCTCCAGTTCGGCCTGCCAGGGGGTGTCGGGGCCGAAGGCGTGCCCGGTGGTGGCCGAGCGGGCGGCATACAGGCGCACCAGTTCCCCGGCGATCTCGCGCACCGCCTTGCGCGCCCGCTGCTTGGTCTTGGCCCAGTCGGCGCCGCCCATGCGGTTCAGAGCGGGGTTGTCGGAGCCGACGTACTTGGTGACCTGGTCCAGGGCGTCGGTGGGCACCAGCAGCCGGTCTCCCGGCTGGCCGCGCTTGGAGGGGGCGTACTCGATGACCACGTACTCGCGGGTGGCCTTCTCCTTGCCGGCGCCGCGTCCGGAGCCGACGTCGCGGCGCAGCAGCTCCACGAAGCGGCCGACGCCGTGCTGGGCGTGCACCACCAGGTCGCCGGGGCGCAGGGACAGCGGGTCCACGCTCTTGCGGGTGCGGCGGGCGGGCAGGGTCTTGGCGGAGCGGGCCGCGGCGGGGGCGCGTCCGGTCAGGTCGGACTCGGCCACCAGGGCCAGGCGCAGTCCCTCGGCCACGAAGCCGTGCCCGGCGGAGGCCTGGGTTACGCGCACCACGCCGTCGGGGGACTGGTAGGACAGGTCGGCGGCGTCGTCCAGGCCGGTGACGATGCGCGCGGGCACGCCGCCGTCGGCCAGCAGCTGGGCCATGCGGCGGCCGGGTCCGGGCCCCTCGGTGGCGACGACGACGCTCCAGCCGCCCCGGGTCAGCTCGCCGATGTCCTTCACGGCGGCGTCCAGGCGCCCCCGGTAGCTCTCGGGGTCGCGCAGCGGCAGTTCGAGGGTGTCCGGGGAGGCCTTCAGGGAGGTGAAGGACCACCAGCCGCGGTTCGTGGACAGGGCCAGGGCGCGGGCCTCGGCGAGGTGGGCGAAGGCGGCGGCGGAAAGGTCGATGGGGGCGTTGCCGCCGGAGGCGGCCGAGGTCCAGGCGGCGGCGAGGAACTCCTCGGTGGTGGCCGCCAGGTCCTCGGCGCGCCCCCGCACCTTCTCCGGTTCGGCCAGGACCACGAGGCGGTCCCCCACCAGGTCCAGGAGCGGCACCATGCGTTCGGTCAGGACGGGGGCGAGGGACTCCATGCCCTCCACCGGGATGCCGGCGGCCAGTTTCTCCAACATGTCGGCGGCGGTGGGGATGACTCCGATCAGGGCGCGGGCGCGCTCGCGCACCTGCTGAGTGAGCAGCACCTCCCGGCAGGCGGTGGCGGTGACGGCACCGAGGTCGGCGATGGTGCGCTGGTCGGTGACGGCGAAGGAGGAGACGGACTCGATCTCGTCGCCGAAGAAGTCCACGCGCACCGGCCGCGGCTGGGTGGGCGGGAAGACGTCGAGGATGCCGCCGCGGACGGCGAACTCACCGCGACCGGTGACCATGTCCACCCGGGTGTAGGCGGCCTCCGCCAGGCGGGTGGCGAGCTCCTCCAGGTCGGCGCGGTCTCCCGCGGCCAGGTGGATCGGTTCCAGTTCCCCCAGGCCGTCGACCACCGGCGCCAGCAGGGCGCGCACGGGCACGATCAGCACGCGGATGGGGCCGCGCCACGGGTCCGGCATGGCGTCGGGGCCGGCCGGGGCGCCGTCCTCGGGATGGGCCAGGCGCCGCAGCACGGCCAGCCGGGTGGCGACGGTGTCGGCGCGCGGGGAGAGCCGCTCATGCGGGAGGGTCTCCCAGGCGGGGAAGACGGCGACGTCGGGGTCGGGCAGGTAGCAGCGCAGGGCGGCGGCGAGCTCCTCGGCCTCCCGCCCGGTGGCGGTGACCACCAGCAGGGGGGTGCCGTCGCCGGCTGCTCCCACCCCGGGGCGCGCGAGGCGGCCCGAGGGATCCGGGCCGGCCCCGGTGACGCGGTCGACGCCGGCCGCGCCCAGGGCCATGGCGGCCAGGACGGCGGGGCGGGCGCCGGGGGCGACGACGACGCTGCGGTCGGTGCGCGAGCGGCTGCCGGCGGCCGTAACCAGGGAGTCGATGGCGGGGTCGGTCAGCAGCGGGGGCAGGAGAGCAGTCAGACGCACGGTGGGGAGTGTACGAGGCCTGCGGCCGCGGTGATGCGGCGGTATGCCGTCAGCGTTGAACGGCCCCGGCACAGCCTCGCCTGGTCCCCGGTTTATGTCTGCCCCAGGGCCAGTCGACGGAGAACTTGCGACGCAAACGACTGATGGATCCTCGCAGTTGATGCCAGGAGTCACGAGGACGCCGCAGCGCCCGCCGCCAGATGCCGAATCCGGTCATGCGCGGGGTGCGCAGTCCCATGAGCCGAGCCGCCGTTCGGCGGGACACCAGGAAGTCCCGGCGCCCGTGCTGATAAGGCTGGACCGCGCGCAGATCGTCTAAGTCGAGCGGGGACACCGAGATCACCCCCGCCTTCGCCGCATCCCGGATGATCTCCAGCCCCTGCGGCGTACGTGCCAGCAGGGCACTAACGCCTGCTCCCTCCGTGAAGTCAGGGTAGCCGTCCGGGGTGGCCCGCCAGAAGTCGGAGGCGGTGATATCCGAGTACTCCCCGACACCATCGGGACATACCCGGCAGCGCCACTGCACGGTCGGTCCCAGGGCCCGCCCCCACGACTCCGAATAGGAGGTGCTCACCGTAGTGCCGTCGGCCGCGACTGCCGTGAACTCGCCCGGCCAGCCGTGGCCACGGTAGCGCATGTCGCACAGGGGCCGGGTACGGTCGGCGTCCGTCCCTGTGAAGAGTTCATCCAGGAGCCTGTCGGTGGCACGCTGATCGGGGGTGCCCGCGCAGAAAAAGCTCAGGATGATGGGACGCTGCCCGCGTTCCCGGCTGAGGCTGCGTATCGCCTGCGCCTCACAGGGCTTACCGATGAACGCCGTCCCGCTGGTGGCCGCATCCGGCGCTGCCGCATTGGCCGCGGGAGCGTATCGACTGCCGGCAAGGGTAAGGACCTCCTGCGCCGCCTCGACGGTCTGAGTCAGAGTGTGGGAGGGATCGTCCCGGTCCTTGCGGGCGCCGACGACGCGGCAGGCACGTCCTGACTCCAGCAGCCATGACGCGATGGCGGTGAGCACGCCGCCGGAACTGCCCTGGTGGCGAATGGTCTCGTCAGTGGCGTAGGCCTCCCAGGCTCCCAATACCGGGCCGAAGTCCGAGTCCCACTGGACGCCCGCAGGTCGCTGTGCTTGGGTGCGGATTCCTGGGCAGGATGCGCGGAAGTGTCGTAGCTCCTCCGAGTCCATACGTGATGCGGCTTCGGGGCTCACAGTGGGACGCATAAAGCCGCCCTGCAGCTGCATGGTGACGCCCTCGAACTGAGCGCACAGGCCGCATCCCGAACAATTGAGTGAGTCGACCACACGGTTGATCTCGGTGGCAACGTTCACCGGGCGCTTGGAGATTCCAGTCATCTTCTCTTCCGAGTCGAGTTGGTTGTCAGCGCTTGACCATCATGCGCGTCATCCTGCTCAATTCGCGCATATCCACGCGGACGCTAGGCAGCACCAGCCACAGCAGCGCCATGGCTAGGCCCATGGCTACGGTGGCGGCCAGGCAAACCATGATTGCGGGCAGGTCGGACGCCAGCGTGCACAATGCCCACGCGGTGACCGTAGCAGCAGCACAAACGGCGAGGATCCGCAGCCCGTTCCACACCAGCGGCACGGTGTTGAGCCCCGATTGCCGCCCGGACAACAGCAGGGAGACGGGCCACAGGATCAGCGGGCTGGCCACGTAGGCGTAGGCGACACCGAGGGCCCCGAACTGCGCACCGATGATAATCGCCGTCATGCGCACCACCGCGGAGAACATCGTGTAGCGCAGGTATGCGCGCCCGAGTGCGCGCGAGGTGTAGATCCAGCCCCCGACCATCGACAGCGTGGTGAGCCCCTCTCCAACCGCCACCAGTCGCATGTAGGGAACCACGCTGAGCCAGTGATCGCCGAGCACAACGGACACGACCGCCGGAGCGGCGGCCACCACGATGCCCAAAGAGAGAAAAACCGGGTATCCCAGTGCGAGCTGCCCGCGACGCAGATAGGCGAGGGTGCGTTCGTCGTCGTCCTGGAGCTTGGCCGTCACCGCCAGGCCGAGCGTACTCACCTGCGGACGGAACTGGTTCAGCGGGGTACGCAGTGTCTGCACGGCGCGGTTGTACAGCCCGAGGGTGCCGGCGCCGAAGAGCCGCCCCATGAGGATCGAGTCCAGGTTGGAGGCGAGATAGGAGACCATCTGGGTGCCAGCCATCTGCATGCCGAAGCCGAGCAGGGCGCGCATGGGCTCACGGCGGTCGTAACCGCACGGCAACCAGCCCGCGATGATCGGCAGGGCGATGAAGGGGACGAGTGCCGCGATGATTCGCTGCACCACCAGCGCCCAGTAGCTCCAGCCCCAGGCCGCGGTCAGCGCGCCCAACGCCAGCGCCAGGGCCGCGGCGGTCAGATCAACCATCAGTACGCGCCCCACCAGCAGCCTGCGGTTCAGGTCCGCGCGGTACTGGTTGACCATCCCGGCCATCAGGAAGGTGGGAGCAATGGCCGCGCACACCCCGGCTACTGCCGACTCGTGGTAGAAAGAGGCCAGCAGCGGGGAAATGGCCACACCGATACCAGTTAGCACCAGCCCAGCGAAGGTGTTCAACCACCACAGGTTGGAGCGCTGTCCGTGGCTCAGAGTGCGTCCCTGAATTGCGGCGGTGGACAGGCCGAAGTCCTGGAAGATAGTGGCCACGCCGACCACGGCGGTGACCATGCCCACCACGCCGTAGGCGCGGTCGTCGAGCAGGCGCGCCAACACCACGACGTTGCCGAGCTGGAGCAGAATACGCAGGCCCTGGGTCCATACAGTCTGCCCGGCCGCCTTGGCGGCACGTTTGCCAAGGACGCCAGCGCCCTCCAGGCTCGGGCTCAGGGAGTGCTCGGTACGTTCCGCGTCGGCACCGGTCACAGTAGCTCTCCCAGCGCTCCGGAGAAGCGATCAAGGTCGCGGTCGGCGTGCCTTCGGACTTCAATCGCGTCGTCCTGCAAACCGGGGGAGGCGACGGCGGCCAGGGCGCGGTCGACCACGTCGTCGCCATGCAGGTCGACGACGTGGTCCCAGCCGAGTCCTGCCAGCAGTGGCGCGAACTTGCGCGAGTAGGCCAGCGGGATGGCGGGGGTGCCCATGGACAGGGCGTTGAGGCAGGCATGCATGCGCGAACCCAGCACCACTCGGGCCGAGCCGACCGCCTCACGCACCTGCCCCAGAGCGTCTGCCCCATCGGGCACGATGACCTCCATGTCCCCGAGCTCGCGTTGCAGGTCCGCCAACGGGTAGCGGTCGTTGTCTCCCGCCGAGTCATCGGGACCGACGACGTGCGCCAGCAGGGCGACAGTGCGGCCCTCTGCCTGTAAACGGCGAGCGATCTCCAGGACGTCGCGGCGGTAGCGGGTGGCGTCGACATGGGGGTTGTCGTCCCACAGGAGTCCGGAGACGTTGAGCACCACGTCCCGGGTGGTCGGCACCGGCGGGTGGTCGATCGCAAAGACCACATCGGTGGACTCCACATCCACGGGCCGTCCCAGTTGCGCCGCGCAGGCGGCCGAGCTGGCGTCCCGGCTGGCCACCAGCCGCGCATGGTTCAGGGCGCGGCGGGCCAGGTGGGCACCGCGCCTGGTGCTGAACGGGCCGATGGTCTGGGGAGTGAGGACCACAGGCACGCCCATCCGGTGCAGAATCTCGGGGAAGCGAGACATGTCGCGCATCCGGTCCAACCCGTATATATCGGCGAAGGAGTCTCCCGAGCGCGTGTCAAGCACCAGGTCGAAGGAGGCAAGCCAGTCGAACAGGCCGTGCGCGCCGGTCACGCGTTCCTTGAGCAGCCCCCTCCGACTCATGAACAACGACGTCGGGGCGTCTCCGTGCCCGGTGCCTTGAATCTGAATCTCCGCGTTCGGGAACACCTTTGCAGCGACCGCCCGGGTACCGACGGCGAGCGCCCGCACGCCGAGGTTGGGCTGATCGAGCGAGGCCCAGAGGATCAGAATGCGCATGGATTCCTTCGTAGCTGGTGAAGACGTAAGGGCCGTGAGCGCAAAACCGTTTCGCTTGAAGGCCGGAGCCAGAGTACCCCTACGGCGCGGGACCATGGCGTTATCACCGCCTCACACCGGGCAGACACTGAACCACCCCCAGTGATGTTGCGCACGTGCATCGGGGATTGCCGCGGCTATGCCTCGTGACCGGTAACGTCGTGCGCGAATGAACGAGCCCACCGCTACCGTCGCGCAGCGCTGCAAAGCCCTGCCCCTGCTGGAGGTCTGCCCGTGACCCCTGAACTTATCGTTCGGGCCCTGCACAGACGCTGGCCCGTCATCGTAGCCCTGTCCGCTCTCGCCGCCGCGCTGGGGATCCTGACAGCGGCAACGAGCTCCCCCGTCTACCGTTCTTCGGTTACCAATGTCCTCGCCGTGTCATCCGCCCATGGCGGCAACAACGTGACCAGCGCCGCCGCCGTCATCGACGCGGTGGCGCCCACGCTCGCCGAGATCAGCATGTCGTCCTCGATGCTCGACACCGTGGCGGAGGACACCGGGATCCCCGCCGAGGAGGTCGCGGAGCACATCACGGTTTCAAACCCGACCGATACCCTGCTGATCGTCGTAAGAGCTACGGGGTCCTCGCCGGAGCAGTCCCAGGCGATGGCGGCGTCCGCCGCTGATGCGCTTGCCGAGCGCACCGCGTCAATGAGTGTGAATATCGGTTCCGCCAGTACGCATCTGTCCCTATCGGAGGTTGACTCCTCTTCCACGGCACAGCTCATCGCCCCGTCCAAGTCACGCAACGGGGCCATCGGGTTGATTGCTGGAGCATGCCTGGGGTTCCTGGTGGCGCTCCGGCTCGAGGCGGTTCGACAGCCAACGGTTGACACAGGTTTGTGAGCAACCCGGGCCCGAATGGCCGGCATCCGGTCTACGCTTTTGTTCTCATGACAGTTACCCCTCGTTCTCATGTGCCGCACCACCGGCCCCTAGCGACCTCTGCCCGATGCCAACCCGCCTGACCCCGACCAGAAGAAAGCTGCTCGCGGCCGCCGCCGTCGCCGCGGTGTCCTGGCGGACGAGCCTGGCATTCGGCATCAACCTCGGCGATGTGCTCGCGGTGACGCTGTTTCCGCTGACCTGGAAGGCGGCTCGGTACTCGCGGGCGATCGGCCTGCTGATGTTGTGCTCGCTGGCGGCGATTGCGACAGGCCTGGTGCTGATGCTCGCCGCGGCCGCCGAGTTCGTCATCGTTCCCAGCGGCGCCATGTCCATGGTGCTGGCGGCGGCCGCCATCCCCGCCGGCGCCTGCGCAATCATCTGGGCCGCCAAGGAGCTGGGCGTGGATCTCGCCGCCGCCTGCTTCATGATCGGGCTGCTGGCCGACGCCTCTATCCGCGCGGTTTCACTC
This sequence comes from Actinomyces glycerinitolerans, assembly GCF_900098745.1. Taxonomy (GTDB): domain Bacteria; phylum Actinomycetota; class Actinomycetes; order Actinomycetales; family Actinomycetaceae; genus Actinomyces; species Actinomyces glycerinitolerans. The sequence continues at coordinate 57,288 of NZ_FQTT01000009.1, read as the reverse complement.
GACAACCCCTGGAAGTTCGCCTTCGGCCTTCCGACGAGTGTGCTGTTGCTGGCGTTGGCACATCGGAGAAGCCGCGCGGCCGAGATACTCGCCGCGGTCGTCCTGGCGGCCGCCTATCTGCTCAACGACTCCCGATCGGCTATCGGGTTCCTCCTCGTCACAACTGCGATCCTGTTGTGCCAGGCGATTGCCTCGCGCACCCACGTGCACCCATCGCCACGAGCGGCCCTCGGCGCGCAGGCCTCGCTCATCGCCGTGCTGGGAGCGTGCGCTGTCGGTGTGGTGCTGGCGGCGTCGTCGTCCGGGTACCTGGGCGAGGCAGCGCGCGCACGCACCGCGACTCAGTCCGCGACCTCGAACGTCCTCACCGCGGCACGGCCGGAAATGGGTGCCACCTTCGCGCTGCTGCGCGACCGCCCCTGGGGCTACGGAGCCGGGGTCGCGCCGCGCTACGGCGATATCCGGGTGGCCATGGACGGAATGCAGACGCTCGGATATGAACCGAACAACAACTACGTCCTGCACTACATGCTGGGTGGCGGTCACTTCGAGCTGCACTCCGCGTTGGCTGACCTGTGGGCCGCGCTGTCCATCCCGGGCCTGCTGCTCGGCCTGGCGGTGATGGGGTTGTCCTTCGTGGCGTTGGGACGCACACTGACAACGTTGCGTTCCCGGGGGTGGATTGTCTTCGTGGCGGTCGTCGTGGCATGGAACTGCCTATTCGGTCCGCTCAGCACGATCGTCGCCTATATGGAGCTGGCCGTGGCCGCCGCGGTCTGCATGCCGTCAGTGGCCGAGCAGACGGCTCAGTACCGGTCATCCACGCAGGTCCGATGACGCGGGCACTCGAAGCACGGCCCGCGAAGACGCCTGTACAGATCACGGGCCCTGTACCATGCACGCATGTCAAAGCATGTGGCCGAATACAGGGCCCGTGACCGGAGCTGAGCGGACGACTATGCGATCTTGACCAGCAGATTGTCCACGCGCAGCGTGAGCTCGGACGAATCTGCCTTCCCCGAGGTGAAAGTGATGATTCCAACCGACCCCGGGTCAGCCAGCGCGGCCTCCTCGTCGGTGACCTCGATTCCCCAGTCCTGGGGCTCCTCGACCTCACCAATCCAGGCCTTGATCCGCAGGTCCGTGGAATCCGCCCCATCCGCAACGAACCGCATATGAAGGACCTGACCCGCACTGTAGTTTCCACTCACACGAGCGGTGCCGAGCGCAGTCTGCGTCGCACCGACCCTCTTAGAGAGCGTCATCAGCACACTGCCCGTTGGAGCAATGTCGAATTGCACCTGGTAGCGTCCGGCCGAGTTGGCGCGGGCCACGTAGGTCACATAAGCCGCAGCCCCAGTGGGCATCTGGTCAAGAACGAAATCGACGGTGGAGTCGGTGGAGGTCGAGTCAACGACCGGCGACGACACTGAGTTCGCCGTACCTGCACCGGTCATCGTCATCAGGCCGACCGATCCGTCCACCGACATACGGCTCACACCGTAGTTGGCAGTCCATACAGCCCCGGAATCCGTCGTACCCCAACCCCTGGTGGTCTCACGCGTGAACGAATCGGAGATGAGCACGCCGTCCGCCATTTCGCCCTGTTCGGCGGGATCCTGTTCCGGCAGTTCACCTGTAGTGCCTAGGGTGTGGTGAGAGGCCACTTGTTGGGCGCTCAGCACCTTCCCGTAAACGGCGACTTCATCGATCGCCCCAGCCAAGTAACCACTCGAGCCCGCATTGGGTAGTCCCGAGTTAGTGTCGCCGCCGATGCGCCAGTACCCGTTGTAGGACTGGCCGGAGGTCATCGCGGCATCCGCGGCTACGGCCTCGCCATCGACGTACAGCACCGTGCCCGAGGCGCCATCGGTGGTGGCCACCACGTGGTGCCAGGCGTTGTCGTTGTATCCCGCCGCCGAGGAGACGACCCGGGTTGAGCCGGGGTAGAGCATGTAGCTGATCGTCCCGTTGTTACTCAGGTAGATCATGCGATCTTTGTTCTGGCCGTCGCGGTCGTTGCGGGAGGAGAATCCGACGATCTCGCCACCGCTGCTACTGCTGGTGCGGAACCAGGCCTCGACGGAGAACGTCGACGGCGCGGCGGATGCCGCGGTCTGCGCCGCCCAGGAGCGGAACCGACTGGTTGAGGAGAAGGAGGCTGCGGCCCCTCCATCCCACACGCCCTGCACGCCGGTGGTGTACCGGCTTCCGCGATAGGTCAGATCCGTACCGCCGATAATGTCGGCGGCCGTCGTTGATCGCGTGTCTTCGTCCAGGGGCCAGTAGTTGGTAGCGCCGTCGAGAGTCACCTGCTGGCCGTATAGGGCCACCCCGTCTCCGGAGGCTGCGGTCACGGTGACCCAGTCCGAGCGGGTGGCCGCCCCGTACGGATCGGTGACGCGCACGACGTACTGGTGCGTGGATCCGGGATCGACCGAATCGGTCACCGTCAGGGTCGGCAGTTCCCAGAATCCCGCGGTGACGTCATGCGTCCAGATCGGTTCACTGTCCAGGCTGTCGCGGTATACGGCGTATGAGAGGGTCTTGTCGTCGCGGTCCCAGTTCGCGGAGAAGCTGAGACGGACCACGCCGGCGGTCGGGCTGCTGACCGTCACCTGGTAGCTGCCGCCCTTGTTCACGGGCCCCTGCTGGTTGGGAGCGATGTCCCGGCGTGCGAAACGGGTCAGGCCCTGCTGGGACTCGCCGTTGACGGCGGTGAACTCGCCTCCGAAGACGATGTACTCGTCATTGCCCTCCACCGTCCAGGTGGCCTGGCCGAGTCCGGTGTAGGTGCCCGGGGTGAAGTCGGGGTACCAGTTGAGGTTGGTGGTACCCGGCTGGCCACCGAAGTCGAAGTACCCGGACGCGGTATTCGTGCCCACGGTCCCGGTGGCGTAGTTGGCGTAGGCCAGCGCGTAGTGGTAGTTGGCCGTGTTGTTGGGGAAACCGCCGATGTTCGAGCAGTCGTGCCCGTGATTGGCCGCGTATACGACGTCACCGCTGGGGAACACGTCGTAGGAGTCTCCGTGGCAGTCGGCGATGTAGTCCACGTCCCCGGTCGTCCAGTCGGCGCGGAACACGCCCTCCAGGTTCCCCTGCGCACGGCTTTGCGTGTAGGCGGCGCCGTACAGCCCCTGTTCGTCCGCCTTCAGGTCCATGATGCCGCCGTAGGTATTGCCGGACTTGACCACGGAGGTGAGGTTGTTCTGACGCACGCTGCCGTCCTGTTCCAGGATGGCCATGCCGTAGCCGGGGTTGGTAGAGCCGTTGACCGAGGTGAACGAGCCGCCGATGGCCACCCCGGTGCCGTTCGGCTCGGCGGCGATCGTACGCACGCTGAAGTCGGGGATGTTCGCCTTTAGGTCAAGAAGCTTCTTGGTCGTCAGATCCACGGCCGCGAAGCGCAGGCGCTCCTGGTTGTTCACCTGGGTAAAGGCTCCGCCCACGTATAGCGTCGATCCATCGGCCGACACCTCCACGGCGAACACCTTGGCGTTCGCCGCAGCCGTGAGGGGCTTGCGCTCGGCGGTGACGGGATCTATCGCGGCGACCCTCCACACGGTCTCGCCGTTCACCTGGGAGAAGGCCCCGCCGATGAAGAGGCGGGAGCCGTCGGGCATAGCCGCAATCGACTGAATCGCTCCGTTGGTCTGCGGAGCCCAGTCCAGCAGATCACCGGTGGCGATGTCGTAGGCGAGAGCGTTGGTGCGGGTGACCGTGGAGTCGGAGCCCGCCGGTCGGACGGTGGTGAACTCGCCGACGACGTACACGGTACTACCGACGACCACCTGATCACGCACGACCCCGTTGACGACCTGTGGGGTCGGGAGCGCATCGGCGGAGACGGTGTCCGGCAGGACTTCCGCGGCATCACCCTCCGCTGCCTGAGCCGATGTTGAGGCCATTACCGGCAAGGCCACCAGCAAAGATGTGACCAGCAGCGCCAAGGCGCGGCGAAGCAGACCGACGTGTTTCACACAACCTCCAGAGTTGGGCGGGGAGAGACGGGCCGGCAAGTCTCGGCAAGGCGTCCCGCCGGGTCCCGTCGAAGATGAAGTATGGCCACATAAAACGCCGTACGGGACCATTTCGTAACACGATCACGTCCGACCGCTCCCCAACCGATATGTTGAGACGCTTTCGACTCCAAACCGTGATTTTAGGAGGTGGGGGCGGCACCCTGGAACACCGCCGCCCGACTCTGCGCCCCCAAGTCGACCACGATACTGATTTTTCCGCGTAGTTCCTGCGGAACCACGAAGGCCATGTCGATGGTCACGGCCTCGCCGGAGGCCAGCGACGCCGGGATCTGGTCCGAGGCCGAGAGCATCTGTGACGCGGGAATATCCTCCTCACCCGCTGCCACCGTGACCACGAGTCCTGCAAGTGACAGCTCATCGGTGCCGGTGTTCGCCACCGTGACGGGGATGATGATGCCGTCGCCGGAGACCTCATCGGGAAGCGCGGCGTCGAGATGCCGACTGCTCAGCTCGCCGATGGCCACGGTGACGGAGTCCTCGAGCGCGACCGCCTGCGTCAGCTCAACCGGGTCGAGCCAGTCGGCACTCATGTCGCCATCGGCGAGCGCCTGGTCCTGATCATCCGGGGCCGGCGACGGGATTATGGCACCGGTGGGAACCGCGGCGGGCCTTGCCGTGGACTGCGTCGGCGCGGCGCTGGATGCGGCCGACGCATCCGCCGATGTGGTGTCCGTGGAGTTTGAGCATGCGGCCACCATCAGGAGGGGCAGAATCAACGCTCCGGAGTAACGAATCATCTTCACGGGCTAAACAGTATAGGAATGCGGGTGCATGTACCGTGTGAACCTGCGCCCCGTCCCGAGTCGCTCAAGGAGTTGAGTATGTACCTTGCCCACCTTCTCCCCGCGCCGCACCGGCACCCCTGGCGATGACGGATTCCCGCATGCACGCCACGGTCGCAATCCTCACCTTCCACCGCCCGGAGCAGGTGTGCGAGACGGTGCGGCTGGTCCACGCCCAGGCCGCCGCCGCCCCGCCGTGGTGCGAAGTCGACGTGCTGGTCGTGGACAACGATCCGGCCGCCTCGGGTAAAGAGGCCGTCGAAGCGCTGGGGCTGGCGGGGGTGCGCTGCGTGGTGGAACCGGTTCCGGGCATCTCCGCGGGTCGTAACCGTGCGCTGGAGGAGGCGTCGGCCGCGGGGCGCGACCTCCTGCTGTTCATCGACGACGACGGAACGCCGGTATCCGGCTGGCTCGAGGGCATGCTGGAGCGCTGGCGGGAGACGGGTGCGGCCGCCGTCGCCGGCTGGGTCGACACCCGCTACCCGACTCGTCCCTCCCCCTGGATTCTCGCCGGGGGCTTCTTCGAACGCAGTCGCTTCCCCGACGGCTCCGAACGGCCCGCGGCCGCCTGCGGGAACCTCCTGCTCGACCTGCATCAGCTCGGCGATCTCCGCTTCAGCACTGCACTGGGATTGTCAGGTGGAGAGGACACGCTGCTGACCCGCACGCTGGTGGCACGGGGCGGGCGCATTGTCTTCGCTCGGGATGCGGTCGTCGTCGACCACGTGGCCACCGAGCGGGTTACTCGCCGCTGGGTGCTGGCCCGCCAACTCAGCCATGGCAACACCTCCGGCCTGCTCGACCTGCACTTCGGCACCGGCCCGCTGGCACGAGTACGCGTGCTGGCAGGCGGCGCGGGCAGGGTCGCCGTCGGCCTGACGCGCGCCGGCTGGGGAGCCTTACGCCGCGACCTGCGCACCGACGCACGGGGCTGGCGCTTGGCCGCTCGCGGAGCCGGCATGACTCTGGCCGGCCTGGGGCTGTCATGGAACGAGTACGCGCGTTCGCCCCGGCCGCTCAGCCGATTGGTCCGGGCGCCCCGTTCCCTCGCCCCAGGTTCCTTCCGCCGCGAGGAGGGCACACGATGACCATGAAATCATTGCTCAGACGGCCTGCGGACGCCCTCCTCGGCCCCGTGATGGGATCGGTGATGAGTGTGCGTACGCGTTCTCGTCAGGTGGTGCTGACGTTTGACGACGGTCCCCTGCCCGGCAGCACCGAGCCGCTTGCCACCGTCCTGGCCGATCACAACGCGCAGGCGACCTTCTTCATGCTGCTCACCCGGGCGCGACGCAGCCCCGGTCTGGTCGGTGAACTCGTCCAGGCGGGTCACGAGGTCGCGTTGCATGGGCTCGATCACCGCCGGGTCACCACCCTGCCCCGCCACGACCTCGCCCCCTGGCTGCGGGACGCCCGCGCCGAACTGGAGGACATCGCCGGCGTGCCGGTGCGCTGGTTCCGGCCGCCCCACGGCGCGCAGTCCCCGCGCAGTCGGCTGGCCGCGTCGGCGGCGGGGCTGACCACTGTCCTGTGGTCCGGCACGACCTGGGACTGGAAGGACGTCTCCCACGAGGAGCGCGTCGCGCGCGCCATGCGCGACGCCGTCCCCGGGGCGATCCTGCTCGCCCACGATGGTGCCGCCGACGCCTCCGATCTGGCGACGGAGGAAGCCGTGGGCGGGGTCGACAAGGTGGCGTTGCTGTCCGAGGTGCTCACGGGCCTGGAGGAACGCGACCTGTCCGCGGTGTCACTGGGAACGGCGCTGACCACCGGCACCCCGGTCCGTCGGCTCAGTTTCTCGCATTAAGGCCGACCGCAGCCCGAGGCCGCCATGCCGACCGATCGTGTTCAGGACTCGAACAGGCTGGTCACCGAGCCGTCGTCGAAGACGGCCTTGATGGCACGTGCCAGCAGCGGCGCGATCGGCAGCACGGTCAGGGAGTCGAAGCGCTTGCCGGGGACGATGGGAAGGGTGTCGGTGACCACCACCTCGCGGGCGCCGCAGCCCGACAGGCGCTCGACGGCGGGGCCGGAGAGCACGCCATGGGTGGCGGCGACGATCACATCCTTGGCGCCGGAGGCCAGCAGCACCTGCACGGCCTTGGCGATGGTGCCGCCGGTGTCGATCATGTCATCCACGAGTACGCAGGAGCGTCCCTCCACGTCGCCGACCACGCGGTTGGCCACGGACTCGTTCGGCCGGGTGACATCGCGGGTCTTGTGGACGAATGCGAGCGGCACCCCGCCCATGGCGTTCGCCCAGCGCTCGGCGACGCGGATGCGTCCCGCGTCCGGGGAGACCACGGCGGCGTTGGCCACGTCGATGCGGCGGCGGATGTAGTCCACCAGCACGGGTTGGGCCCACAGGTGGTCCCAGGGGCCGTCGAAGAACCCCTGCTCCTGGCTGGAGTGGAGGTCCACGCTCATGATGCGGTCGGCGCCGGCGGTCTTGTACAGGTCGGCGACGAGCCGGGCGGAGATGGGCTCGCGCCCCAGGTGCTTCTTGTCCTGCCGCGCGTAGGGGTAGAAGGGGGCGACCACGGTGATGCGCTTGGCGGAGGCGCGCTTGAGCGCATCCACCATGATGAGCTGCTCCATGATCCAGTCGTTCACCCGGTCGCCGTGGGACTGCATGACGAACACGTCGCAGCCGCGCACGGACTCGTTGAAGCGCACATAGGTCTCACCGTTGGCGAAGTCGTAGGCCGTGGAGGAGAGCACCTCGGTGCCGAGTTCGGAGGCCACGTCCTGGGCGAGCTGCGGGTGGGCCCGGCCCGAGACGATGACGAGCCGCTTCTCGCCCTTGGTGATGATGCCGGTCATGACGTGGTTCCTCTCTCGTGGCCGGTGCGGTCCGGATTTCTGGGCTCGGACGGTGGGAAGAGTCGGTCAGGCCGGTCTTCCGGCGGCAGGCAGGTCCGATCCGAGCAGACTGAAGGGGGCGACGACGGCGCCCGCCGGGATGTCGGCGTCCGTCAGCACCGAGTACGGTCCGACGACGGCGCCCTCACCGATGCGGGTGGCGCCGCGCAGCAGGACGCCGGGCTCCAGCCGAACATCGCGGGCGAGCTCGACGGTGACGTCCACCCAGGTCCCCGCCGGATCGACGACGCCGACGCCCTGCTCCATCCAAGCCGAGAGGACGCGCCGGTTGAGTTCGGCGCCGAGCGAGGCGAGCTGGGCGCGGTCGTTGCAGCCCTCGACGAGCCAGTGGTCGGTTACGGCCAGCGCGGAGGTGGCCCGTCCTTCGCGGTACGCGTGGGCGACGACGTCGGTGAGATAGACCTCGCCCTGGTCGTTATCGGTCCCCAGAGTGGCCAGGGCCCGGCGCAGGTGGGCGGCGTCGAAGACGTACACGCCGGCGTTGACCTCGTTGACGGCGAGCTGAGCCGGGCTGGCATCACGCTGCTCGACGATTCCGGTCACGGCCTCGGCGTCGTCGCGCAGGATGCGCCCATAGCCGGTGGGGTCGTCCAGCACCGTGGTGAGCACGGTTACGGCGTCGTCGTGCTCGGCGTGCTGACGCACGAGCGCCCGCAGGGTGGCGGTATCCAGGAGCGGAACGTCGCCGCTGGTGACCACCACCGGTCCGACCAGGTCCTCGGGTAGGGCCGCCAGCCCGCAGGCGACGGCGCGTCCGGTACCGGGAATCTCATCCTGGTCGGCGGGAAGGGCGTCCGGGGCGAAGTCGGCGAGCTCGGCCACGACCGCGTCGCGCTGGTGGCGCACCACGACCACCAGGTGCTCCGGCTCGAGCCCGCGGGCGGCCACGACGGCGTGCTCCAACAGACTGCGCCCACCGATGCGGTGCAGCACCTTGGGCAGAGACGAGCGCATGCGGGTGCCCTTGCCGGCGGCCATGACGATGACGGCGGCGGGGGAGGTGGAAGCCACGGGTCCTCTTCTCAGTGGATCTCAAGGTGAGGCTCAAGGCCGCTGGCGGCCCGGCGATGCCATCCTACGTCGCCCGCCGCCAGGCCCCAACCCGATCCGCGCACCGTCTATTCAGCCGGCGCGACTGCGTGGCGTCGTGCCGGCTCGGTTCCGCCCCCAGGATTCGAACCCGGCTCTCAAGGCTCCAAAGGCCTGCGTGCTGCCTCTACACCAGGGCGGAAGAGCGCCCGTGGCCGACCGTGCGGCCGGGCGCCGGCATAGTTTCTCATACTCTCGCCGCCGCTCCTTCCGCATCTCGGCCTCGCAACCGACCATTGCACATTGACAACGTAGTTGCCTGCATCCGTTAGCTGCCTGCTAGCGTGCGTCTCGCTATCGACCACGCGATTGCATAACACATACACGCCGCTCAGGATGCGACAGGAGGACCCGATGATCGAGGTTCGAGACCTGGCACACGCCGAAGCCCAGGCAGGTTCCGGCGCCCCGCTCACTGTCTCGACCCAGCCGGGACAATTGCTGGTATTGATCACAAGCTCACAGTTCGGATCCGTCGGCACAAGCGGCGTCCCGACGGGCTGGGAGTACTCCTACTCCAACGGAACGAACAGTCTGGGCCGGTCCGGCTTCATCGCCTGGACCCGGGCCTCTCGGCCCGGCGATGTAACCGTTTCCCAGTGGTGGGGCGGCGTATCTACCAACGCCTCCCGCCAACGTGGACTTCTGCTCGCTGTTTCCGGGGTTGCCCCCGACTCGATTCCCACTGTGACCGGTTGGACCGCAGAAAAACCCGTCACCCCCACTCCAGGGTTGCTAATCACCCAGCAGCACGCGACCAAGTATTCGATACTCAACGCTTTCACGGTACCTGATGCGCAGGTTGCCTACGCCGGCCAGGCCAGCACCACATCCGCATGGTCATCTTTGCGAGTGTTACTCACTTCTCCATCAGGCGGCAACATCATCGAGACACCGACCCAGGCCACCACCGTGTGGGCGGCGGTCGAGCTACAGCCCGCACAAGCCTCAGCGATGGCCGTGAGCGTGTCAGTGCGCGGCGCCGATGAGCGAACGATCTCCACTACTCAGACCGCTCTGAACGAGCCGACGAGCTTCAACGTAGAATCATTGGTCTCACGTACGGACGGCTGGATGATCGCCCATCGCGGCGGATCGGCGGACTGGCCGGAGATGAGCCTGCGCGCCTACAGCGAGTCCGTCTCCAGGAACGTTCCAGCCCTGGAGTTCAGCTTTAACCTCACCTCCGATGGCGTTCCCGTGGGGGTTCACAACAAGAATCTGCAGGCGGTCGACCCCAGCGCCCCCAGTACCCGCGTATCCCAGATGACCTGGGCCGAAGTACGCCGATATACCACCATGGGCGAACCCTTCATCCGGCTCGACGACCTGCAGGCCGCCTATGGTGACGACCACGTCCTCTTCATCGACCCCAAACACAGCGGCGCGGCTCACCAAACCTACCTGCCGTGGCTGGACCCCGACCACACCATTCTCAAGTTCTCCGGTGATGCGACCTGGCTGGCCGACATCTGGCGCGAAGCAGGCTTCCGAACGTGGGGCTACGCGTACGAGGAGCACATAACCAGCGGCGAAGCCGCCACCTGGGCACCCCACTGGGATCTGTTCGGAGTCCCCTGGTATGCAAGCGAAGCCGCCTGGCAGACCGCAGCTGGATATGGCGTTCCCCTCATCGGCCACATCTGCAATAGCCAACAAGCACTGGATACCTGCATTAGCCATGGCGCGATCGGCGCCATGTGCGCAAAAATCGACGAGATGGTGATCCAATGAAAGCATCGCTAGCGACCACCCGAGGTCACGCCCCGGGCACACCAAGCATGCAGCTCTCACTGAGCCGACGCCGCTTCGGCCTGATCATCGTCGGCAGTACAGCGATGACTCTCGGCCTCCATTACACAGCGCCGTCGGCACACGCCGCCGCTGCGGAGTTGATCGTCGGGCCTGCAGCTGTTATGAACGGCAAGACGGTGCTGCGTGTGGCGACGAACTCAGCCGGCGTCGACCTGCTGACCAGTACCGGTGCTTTCAAAATGGCCCCCATGGGCTACACGCCCGGGAAGATCCGCCTGCTGTCGCTCAGTCGCGGACTCGGTCTGCGCCCGTTGAGCGAACAGCCCGCGGTGATTAGCACCACCACGGACGCATCTCTTACTGCCGCCTTCGCCGTCTTCGACGGGGTCACAGGCAACGGCGATGTTGAGGTGCTCTTCCCTGGGCTGAGCCTGATCGAATCGGTGCCCGTGGCGACCTCGAGTCAGGCACCATTCTCACTCGCCTGAACACCGGTCGCGATGGGGATCACCGCCCATTCCACCCCACAGACGCGGGACCGTGGCTAACCTGTTACGCTGACAGCGGCCCGAAGACGCTCACAGTGGCTTACCGCATCCCGAGTGAGCAGCGGCCATGACGGGAAGGGTACTCATGAACCGCGATGGAACGGACGGCACCAGCGCCCTGTTTTACAGGTTCGCTCCGCTATGGCTGGCACACCTTGCGCTTGGCGTCGTCGTCGGTCTCATCGTGGCCTCGACCGCCGCACCCGTCTACACCTCTACGGCAAGTGCACTCGTTGCCGCCAACGCCAGCGACGGCAGCCGCAGCGTCTCCTCCGCGAGCACGATCATCAACGCTGTCATGCCCACGATCGTCCAGCTGAGTACCTCGGCGTCGGCGCTGTCCGAGGTCGCACAGGCCACCGGACTCGATGAGTCGGAGGTGAAGCAGGCGGTCTCGGTGTCGAGTTCCACCAACAGCCTGATCATCAACGTTTCTGCCACCGCCACATCCGCCGAGACCGCACAGGCGATTGCAGAGGCGGAGGTGACGGCGTTGCGCCATATTGTCTCCGAGCTGTCGGTCAGCCCTCAGGAGGAGACCTACCTGACCCTGACGGATGTAGACGCCGCCTCGCTACCCACGGAGCCATCTGGTCCCTCGCGGGTTCGCTACGGCGTGTACGGTGGCGTTGCCGGGGCGGCAATCGGCCTGGTGGTCTCGTTGATACTCTTCCGCAGCCGTACGAATAACGCCGACGACGACGGCGCCGACCAGGACCCGCCCCCCGACCCCGAGGCCAGCCGGATTTGAGGTAACCCGCCGGCCGCACGGATTCCCCCGGCCAGGACGAACGCACCTCAGCCCCTTAACCACGCAACCGCATCGTGTTAGAATGCATGCGCCCGAAGTTAGGGGAACATCATGCAACGGCTTACCCTGCCCCTCATTCTGTTGCTCACGCTCACGCCATTGATTCTCACCTATCCACCTATTGCTGTGGCCGCGCCAACGACAAGCATCATCTACGTCAGCGCCTCAGCGAATAATGAACCCGCGGACGGCACTGCTTCACGCCCCTTCCAAACCATCGCGGACGCGCTCAAGCAGGCCGAGCCGGGCGACACGGTGGAGGTTGACAGCGGCACTTACCGTGAGGGCGAACTGGTCCTCAACGGAGTCACGCTCAAGGCCAAGAATGGGACCAAGCCCGTTCTTACCGGCACCGAGGCGCTGGCGCGGGCCGACTTCACTGGCCAGAACGGCATCTGGACCAGCAAGCGCACTGATTTCGTGCGGTTCAACCAGGACGCCTCCACAAATCCCAAGAAGGTGGACGGCGATATGTCTCGCTTCCCAGAGGCCGTGTTCTTCGTTGGAACCGACGGAACCGTCGAAGAGCTGACCCAGGTGGACCACCCTGGCGAGGTCAAGCCGGGGACGATGACCTTCTACGTCAGGGACCTGGCCGCTGAGGAGAACCCTGCCATCGCCTCCCGGTTGGCAAACTCTGACAGCGACTCCTCCTGGGTGCAGGGGCCGCACACGGGCGCACAGTACGTCCTGGGCTCCGACCCTGGCGACAATACGGTCGAGATCATCCAGCACGGCCGAGCCCTCACCATGACCGGCAACGGCGCAGCGGTGATGGGCCTGACGATCAGCAACTACGCGCCGATCCAGTCGTGGAGCTACGTCGAGCCGGTCTGGGGCACGAATGCCAACGCCACCATGGTCTTCAACGCTTCAAGCAACTCCTACATCGATGACGTCACCTTCTCCGGCTCACAGGCCGGACCTGCACTTCATATCTCTGACGCTACCGACGTCACCGTAACGAACTCCAGCTTCACCGGCAACGGTTCCAATGGCGCCGGGGCTAATCGAGCACATCGCCTATTCATGTCCGGGAACACCTTTAGCGATAACGGCGCGAAGAACTTCATCACCGCCGGATGCGGAGCGTACTGCACAGCGGCGGACCTTAAGATCACCCACACCAATGCTGCACGCATCGAGTCCAACGCTTTCGATCGCTCGCAGACTCGCCTGGAGAACTCTGACGATCCTTTCGACGCCTCGGACTTGACGATGAATCACGAGCGCCAGACCGCGTTCAGCGCACTCTGGCTCGATGAGGGTGTTATCAACTCCACGATCGTCGCGAATTCATTCGCCAACATCGATCAGGCCGCCATCTTCGATGAGATCGGCCAGGACAACGTCATCGCATCCAACTTGATTCAAGGCTCCAAGACGGGGATACAACTCTCCGGCAGCGCACGGGACAAGGTCTGGAACAATACGATCGTTGGTACCATAGACCCGATCTACGTGCGCGAGGACGGACGCGTCGACGCATGCAATCTGTCGGCCGAGTGGGAGACCTGTCCTGCCACGTACACGGAGAAGTGGAGTGCGGGACAGTACAACGGCGGAGACACTAGTAAACCGATGCCGTGGGACTCCCTGGACAACGAGCTAATCAACAATGTTATCGCATCGAAGCCGCGCACCGCCTTCACCAGTCCCAGCGCTAACAAGAATCATCGCTATATGAACATGATCCTGGTCGAGGCCTCCAGAAACCTGCGGCGCTCGGGCGAGGCGGAGGGAAGATTCGCGGGCGTAAACGAACAGCTCTCCGAGTCCGACTACAACGTATTCGTCCGGCCAGAGACAATCGATCCCGCAACGGGATCCGACTTATACCTGACCAACTTCGGTATCGGACCCGATTCCTGGGCCGTGTCCGAGACACTCAAGCAGGAATCGCAGGCGCAGGGCCTGACGATTGCTGGCAAGGACACCCACTCGCTCGACCTGCGCGCCGATCGCGGCGACTCTCCGATCTTTGTTCGTGAGACCAGCACCATCACCGACTACAGCGGCGACTACCGGATTCGCGATGGCTCCCCGGCCGACGGTTCGGGCAAGCCACTCAGCGCAGTAGTCGCCTCAGCCCTGGGACTCCCAACAGGAACTACGGTAGACCGAGGCGCTCTGGTGAACGTGGCTTGGAATACCTCCTCCACCGATCTCGGCAGCAACACGCATCTGAGCGACGGCATCTGGGGCGAGCACTTCGAGACCGTGATCAGCGGCGGCTGGGGCACATCCTGGTCGGTCGACCCCGCGGTCCGCTTCACCAGCGGCACAGGCAAGTACGGCATCATAGCGATGGACGTCGCCGGCACTGGTTCGAGTGCGACGGTCCGCAATTACAGCTCTACGACCACACGTGTCAACGCCTACTTCACCTTCGCCGAGAACGGAGCGGGAGGTAGAACCTACGTCTCCATCGCGGCCCGCGGCATGGCCGGTGTAGCTGACTCGTACTATGTCAAGACAGCCCTGGACAACGGTAAGCTGTCCGCATCCCTGATGAAACGCATCGGCAGCGAGGAGACCACGCTGGCAACGATCCCGGTAGAGGGCACGTTCAGCCCGGGGATGCGGGTGAATGTCATTGTCGAGGCGGTTGGGACCTCGCCTACCACGCTGCAAGCCAAGGTTTGGTTGGGAGAGACTTCCGCGCCCACCGAGTGGGATGCCACGGCCACCGACGACGACCCCAGGCTCCAGCGCCGCGGCGTCGTCCGCATCAACACCTACCTCTCGGGAAGCGCCACCTCAACCGGGCAAGCGCTGAAGGTCGCCGTGCTGAGTGTGGAGGATGAGACCAGGGTCCAGCCCTGAGCACCGGCGAGCTGGGCCACGGCCCGCACGGGGGTCGTGGATTCGACCTGCTGCGGCGTCTCAGCGTGCGTAGGGCGCGGTGCGCGGCCCCAGCAGCGTCGCCCGCAGGATGCCGCGGCCGCCCGCGGCGCGGTGCTCATGTTGCGCCCGCTGCGCCTGACGGTCCGCATCCTCGCCTCGGGATGCCAGGGCACAGGCCGAGCCGACCAGCCACAGCGCCGTACCACGCGCCGTAAACTCCAGGCGCCGCCGGGCACGCCGCCAGCCGCTCGTGTCCAGCAGTCGCACCCAGGCCCAGGTCTCGGCGTTACGACGGGCCCGGGTGAGCACCCACTCGCGGCTGGTCCGCTCGGAGGGAACGGTCTCGGAAACCACAGCCGCGTCGCACCAGACGAGTGCACCGGCGCGGGCGGTCAGCGAGCGGGTGAAGAAGGTGTCCTCCCCGCCGGTGAAGGCGAAGCGCGGATCGAATTCGAGTCCCAGGCGGCGCACCACGGTCATGTCCAGCAGCAGGTTGTTGGTGGCGGCACTGCGCATGGGCGTTCCCGTAGGGCGCTGCACCCTGCGGAATACGGGAGCCGATGCCACCCACGGATCCGGCTGCTGCTCAAAGACCGACTCCACTGGCCCCGTCACCCCGACCGCGCCAGTGTTCCGGTAGGTCGCCACCAGTGCGGCGAGCCAGCCGTCGCCCGGCAACTCGTCGTCGTCGATGAAGACCAGCAGATCGCGCTCAGCGGCCTCGCTCAGGGCACGGTTGCGCGCCGCAGACAGCCCCGGGGTGGGCTCCACGACCACATGCACGCGCCCGTCCTGACCGACCCCGCCGGCATTGACGAGACGCTCGCGGGCCGACCCCGCGGCATCGTTATCCACGATCACTACCCGCGCATCGACCTCCTCCAGGTCCTGCAGTTGCGAGAGCAGCTGCGGCACCAGGCCGGCCACCCGTTCGGGGCGCTTGTAGGTGCACACCGCCACGTCAAGGGTGAGCGGGTCTGCGGGCATGGGGAACTCCCAACGGATCACGGGAGTAGTCCACCGACGTAGACCACTCGTGAATAGTCTCGGCATAGTATCATCGCCCCCAAGTACGCGGTCTCGCTGAGACGCTCCCCTTGGTTGCGACCACAACCATCCAATCGGACCCCGGTTAAGAAGATACGGCTGGCATGACTAACCTCTCCTCCACGGCAGTCATAGTCGTCAACTACGGATCGCACGAGCTGCTGGAGACCAATCTCGTCCCCCTTTCCGCCGACGCTTCCCCGAGTACCGGGACACCTCGGATTGTGGTCGTAGACAACGCGACGACCCCCGCCGAGCGGGCAGCCGTGACCGCCCAGGCCCAGGCCCACGGCTGGCTGACGGTACTGCCCGACGCCAACCTCGGCTTCGGCGCCGGCGTGAATCGAGGCGTACGAGCCGCACTCGACGCCGGCGCCCAGACGTTCGCCATCCTCAATCCGGACGCGACCATCGCCCCCGATCAGCTCGCCGCGCTCGTGGCGCATGTAGAGGCGGACCCCATGACGCTCGTCGCTCCCATGATCGTCGACGATGTCGGCAGGCCCGTCTTCTACGGCTACCGCGTGGACCTGACCGACGGCGCTACCCGGTCCCCACGCACCACTCTGATCCCGGGGCACCGTCACGCGGAATGGCTGACCGGCGCCTGCTTCGCGGTCTCCCGCCGGCTGTGGGAGGCGACCGGTGGCCTGGCGGAGGACTACTTCCTGTACTGGGAGGACGTCGACTTCTCCCTACGCGTACTGGCCGCCGGCGGTCGTCTGCTCAACGACACCGACATCGTCGCCCGCCATGTGGAGGGCGGAACCCAGCGCCCCCGCCGAGACGCAACCGGCAGCGAATCGGCGGACCCCGCCGGCGCGGCCGACACCGAGTCGCGGGAACGGCCGGGCGGGCAGCGGCACTCGGCTACCTACTACTACTGGAACGTCCGCAACCGCCTGCTGCTGGGTACGCGCTGGGCGCGCCGCGGAGAACTGGCCCGCTGGGTGCGGCGCACCCCCCAGGAGTCCTGGCGGATCCTCCTGCGCGGCGGCCGCCGTCAGCTACTGACCCATCCCACCACCACCCTGGTGCCCGCCGTACGCGGGGCGATCGACGGGCTGCGTCTCGTCCACCGGGAACGCTTCACCCCACGAGAGAGGCCCAATGACTGCTAGCTCCACCGCGTGGCCCGACCGGCTGCGCATCGCCATGCTCGGAACCCGCGGTGTGCCCGCACGCTACGGGGGCTTCGAGACCGCCATCGAGGAGGTAGGCCGTCGCCTCGCCGCACGGGGCCACCGGGTACTCGTCTACTCCCGCAACCCCGACCCGGACACGCCCCTGCCCCGCATGTATCGCGGCATGCGGGTGGTGGAGCTGCCGGCGCTGAAGAAGCGCTCCCTGGAGACGCTCTCCCACACCGCACTGTCGGTGCGGCACCTGCTGCCGCGCGTGCACCCGGACGTCGCCATCGTCTTCAACGCCGCCAACTCGCCCTTCCTGCCGGCCCTGCGCGCCGCCCGCATCCCCGTGGCCACCCACGTGGATGGCCTGGAGTGGCGGCGCGGCAAATGGGGTCCCACGGGCAGGCGCTACTACCGGGCGGCCGAGGCGCTGGCGGTGCGCTACTCGGACGCGCTGATCGCCGACGCCCAGGGCATCGCCGACTACTACGCCGAGGAGTTCGAGGCGGACACGGACCTGATCGCCTACGGGGCCCCGCAGGTCGCCGTCGGCACCGACCGGCTGGCCGACCTCGGGCTGCAGGCCGGCGGCTTCCACCTGGTGGTGGCCCGCTTCGAGATCGAGAACCACGTGGACGTGATCGTCGACGGCTACGTCCGCTCGGGGGCACGACTGCCACTCGTCGTCGTCGGCTCAGCCCCCTACGCGAATGAGTACACGGCCCGCATCGAGCAGCTGGCCGACTCCCGCGTCCGCCTACTCGGCGGGGTCTGGGACCAGGAACTGCTCGACCAGCTGTACGCGGGCGCGCTCGTCTACTACCACGGCCACTCCGTGGGCGGCACCAATCCCTCCCTGCTGCGCGCCATCGGCGCCGGGGCCGCCGTGGACGCCTTCGACGTCTCCTTCAACCGGGAGGTGCTCGGTGACGCCGGACGCTACTGGGCCACGGCCGCCGACGTCGCCGCCCTGGTCGACTCCGCGGAGGCCGACCCGGACGCGCAGGCGCGCCGCGGGGAGCTGTCCCGCGGTCGGGCCGCCCTGTACGACTGGGATCAGGTGACCGACCGCTACGAGGCACTGTGCCGCCGCCTGGCCGAGCAGGGCCCGCGACACCGGCGCCCCTCCGGACGGCGAACGGGGGCATTTCCCGCATGAGCGTTCCCACCTCATCCCGCGCCGGCTCACCCCTGGTGCTGGTCGCCCACCCCTCCCCGGATCTGTATGGCTCCGACTGGCAGCTGGTGGAGACCATCACCGGACTGATCGAGTCCGGCTACCGCGTCAACGTGGCCCTGCCCGAGGACGGTCCGCTGGTGGGCGTACTCGAGGGTGTGGGGGCGCGCGTCGCCGTCGTCCCCTTCACGGTGCTGCGCAAGGCGCTGCTGAGTCCCCGCGGTCTGGCGGGCCTGGCGGCGCGGGCGCCCGGCGAACTCGCCCGGCTGCGCGGCCTGATCAAGGCCTGCGGCGCCGACGCGCTTTTGGCCAACACCGTGACGATCCCGTGGTGGCCGCTGGCGGGACGTGCAGCCGGCGTGCCGGTGCTGTCACACGTGCACGAGGCCGAGGACACCCAGAACCTGCTTATCCGCGCGGGTCTGAACGCGCCACTGCTCGCCGCCACCCGGATCGTGGCCAACTCCGAGGCCGCCCGGCAAGCGCTGCTGTCCGCGCAGCCGCTGCTGGCAGGGCGCACCCGGGTGGTGCACAACGGCGTGGCGGGCCCGCCACAGCCGCCCGTCCCGCTGCATGAACGCGCTCCCCACGCACCGCTGCGGATTGCCATGGTGGGCAGGCTGTCCCCCCGCAAGGGCGTGGACGTGCTGCTGGAAGCGGTCGCGCTGCTGCGCGAACGCGGTATCGACGCCTCCCTGGAGGTGGCCGGCTCGATCTTCCCGGGATACGAGTGGTACGAGGCGCAACTGCGCGAGCGTGCCGCCGCACCGGACCTGGCCGGGCACGTCGACTTCCTCGGCTATGTGCATCCGACCTGGCCGGTGCTCGACCGGGCTGATGTCGTCGTCGTGCCCTCGCGGCAGGAGCCCTTCGGCAATACGGCCGTGGAGGCCATGCACGCCGCCCGTCCGCTGGTCGCCTCGGGCGTGCAGGGCCTTAAGGAAGTCGTAGACGACGGCGTCACCGGCCTGCTCGTGCCCCCGGATGACCCCGCGGCGCTCGCGACTGCGCTGGGCAGGCTCGCCGCCGCCCCCGACCTCGCCGCCCGCCTGGCCCGGCGCGGGGAGCAGGAGGCACGGGCACGTTTCAGCGTCGCCGGCTACCGGGCTGCCATGACCGCGGTGGTCCGCGATCTCACTCGTAGCTAAAGACCGATCCTCGTCATGCGTAGAGGCCGCGCGGCAAGGCTATACAGGAAGCCTGGTCGCACGAGCGGGCGGGCTGTCTCGACTTACGTCATGTCATCCGCGGCGCAGTTCCAGATACCACTTGGGCAGTGCCAGCGTCACATAGCCGGCATGTCCCAACAACATGAGCCCGTACACCCACAGGAACACCACGGGCGCGAAGCGCAGCACCAGCACCAGGCACATCAGCCCGTAGTCGGTGGGCACCGACAGCAGCGACTTAAGCACGCCCGCGCGGCCCTCATCCTTCGCCAGCGGGGTGCCGCCGGCGTAGCGCAGCTGGTAGGTGAGGATGTAGCTGAAGAAGTGGATGTTCTGCACCGCGCCGAAGGCCAGCGGCACCAGCAGCAGTGCCGGGGTCGACAGGTCGGCGAAGCCGAACAGGCCGATGGCGATGGCACCGTGGATAGTGGACAGCTTGATCACGTCGGCCACGTGGTCCAACCACTCCCCCGCCTTCGAGCCGCCATGGCGTAGACGCGCCAACTGGCCGTCCGCCGAGTCCAGGGCATAGCCGAGCATCAGCAGCAGGGATGTGGCCACACAGGCGAGCACCGAGGGGCGCCATACGGCCAGCAGCACGATGCCGGCGTAGGTGCAGCAGGCGGAGACCGCCGTGACCTGGTCAGGCGTCATGCCCAGCCGGTGGGCGATTGCGGCGAGTACCCGCCCCACGGGCCGGTTGATCAGGCGGGAGTACAGCGGGGCACCCGCCTTCGCCTTCTGCGCCGATGCCAAGGCATGAATGTTCTCCCGGATTGAGGGGCGAGGACTCGTCTGGGACGCGGATGCGCTCATCCAGAGCTCCAATCAGTAGTACAACGACATAACAAGTTAGCACGCCCCGCGCGGCGCCGACTCCGGCCGAGGCCGGTAGTTCCCGGCGTGCTACTCCGCCGTGGTCGGGACGTCGCGCAGAGTGGGATTGGGAGTCATGGCGCGCAAGCCGTTCCAGGCGAGGTTGACCATGTGAGCGGCCACCTCTTCCTTGCTCATCGCCGGGTTGTCCAGCCACCACTGCGCCGGCATCGCCACAATGCCGACCAGCATCTGCGCGTACAGCGGGGCGGTGCGCGGATCGAGCCCATGCGTGGAGAACTGCTTGGCGAGCAGCCCCGACACTTGGATCGCGACGTCGGCCAGCAGGGTGGAATAGGTGTCCGAGCTGTGGGTGTTGGTGGCGGACAGGATGCGGAAGCCGTCGGAGGATTCCTCGATGTAGGTGAGCAGCGCCAGCGCGGCGCGCTCGACGATCACCGAGGCGGACGAGGAGGACTTGAGCGCCTGCGTGATCGTGGTGGAGATGGCGGTGAGTTCGCGGTCCACGATGACGGCGTACAGGCCCTCCTTGCCACCGAAGTGCTCATAGACCACGGGCTTGGACACCTTGGCGCGGTTGGCGATCTCCTCGATGCTGGTGGCCTCGAAGCCCTTCTCAGCGAACAGCGCTCGGGCCACGGTGATCAGTTGCTCACGCCGTTCGGAGGCGCTCATCCGGGTTCTCTTGCTGGCCTTGCTGCTCATAACTGCTCGTTGGGTGTCTGCGTCTTGCAACTCGGGTATGCCGGGGCGTCCGACAAGGCGTTGCGCGCGCAACGCCTGGGCATCGGGGACAAACGACGGCTTTCGGCTTCCTCCTGCTTCAAAGTGAGCCTAACACGGCGCGCCTGCGAAGCCCCTGTCGGCGGCACACGCGGGCCGTTTCACCCCGACCGGCATTGCCGGGCACCAAGGACGCCCCTCGGCGGCACTGGGCGCACAGGGGACCGCCGCACGGGAGCCGCGAGTATGGCGCCCGGGCGGGCGGTTCGGCTTGCTCGACGCCGCCGACGGCCGCCCACGCACCCGGCGTCGCCCCGGAATCCAACACCACAACCCCCGAAGCTGGAAGAGCTGGTTTGGGCCCGCCCGGGACTGTCCAACTCGACGGCGACCAGCACAGCTGGTTTGGGCCCGCCCGGGGGCTTGCGGCTCTGCCCGGCGCCCGCACCCGTCCCGGCGCCCGCACCTTTCCCGCTCCCCTACTCGGACCGCGTCTCTTCAGTTGGACCGCGATTCTGCGGTTGGACCGCTCAAGAGTGCGTCCGGGGCGGTCCAAGCAGAGCCCGGCGGTCCAAGTACAGCTGGGCCGTCCAAGTACAGCTGGGCGGTCCAAGCGGATGCGGGCCAGTCGGTCGAACCGCGAGCCGCCACGCACCCCAGACGCCGCCCCAACCCCCGCCTCCACACCCGCAAACCGGAAGATCCGCATTAGCACCGCCGAATAATCATCCAACCAGGCCCTCGAGCGGACACAAATCGTGACCGTACGTTATAAAAAAGTTGCTAAATGTGACGCACGACGCTCATATACCGCCAGAAACAACGAGTCCGCCACGCTAAAAATCTCAGTAATGTCACGGCGGCGTCGCCGCCATAATCAATTCTTTACTTTTACACCCAACCCCGTTCAGACCTCCACCCAACCCGGCACACCCACCCCAACACACCCCACAAACCGCATCATCACGCCGCTTACCTCCCAAGCCCTTGAAGCACCCCGCCGCCACCTCCGCCCCGAACACTAGCTTCACGCCGTCTCTTTCTGTGCATCTGTTCACGTTCATACCCAACGGCCTCGCGTAGGTAGTAGATTCGGTGGGGACATCGACGAATAAACCCGCGCCCAGCGCCTAACCCGGCGCCCTCGCAGGTCATTTCAGCGGTCCTTCCGCTCCGTCCTCTCACGCGTCTTCCATAAGCAACCGCAAACATCCTTGGAGTCGTCTTGGCCAGCCCGACCAGCCCTTCGTCTCGACCACAGTCCGCCGGGCACGACGACCAGAACCCGGACTCCGCGCGGATCCTGCCGCGGCTGACGTCACCGCTGTTCACCGACTGGCCGACCATGCGCCAGGATCTGCTGTCCTGGATCATGCTCAGCGACCTCACGGCCGTGGTGCTTCCGGTATGGGTGGCGCTGATCAGCCTGAGCTGGGGGGCATCACGGCTGCTGCTGACCGCGCTCACCGGTATCTTGATGGTGTCACTCACCTGGGCGTCGGGCGCACTGGGCGTCGATGTTGTCGACCAGGCACGCTCGGGCGGCGAGCGGGTAGCCCTGGCCACTCTGATCACCGCGCCCGTGGCACTTCTTCTGGGGCAACTGCTTACCCCCGGCCTCCCCGCCGGGTCGGTACTGGCGCCACTGGCCACGCAGTTCGCGCTAGCAGTCGTCGGACGCACCATCGAAAGCAATTGGTTGCGCACCCGCCGCATGGAGGGGCACGGCCTGCGCCGCACGCTCATCGTGATGGGACCGGGCGCCGAGCCGATTCTGCGCGATCTGCGCTCTCACCCCGGAGACGGCTTCCTCGTCGTCGGCTACGTCTCCTCCAGTACCAACCACTCCCGAGCCGCCGCTCGCCTGGGCGACCAGGACGCGATCAACGCGATGATCCGCGCCGAGCACATCGACGTCGTAATGACGCTCGGAGGAGTCGGCCCGGAGGATCTTGTAACCCTGATGCGTGGCCTGACCTCGACCGGTGCGCGCCTGGTGGTCGCCCCCGGTCTGCAGGACGTGGTGCCCGGACGCATGCGCGGGCTACCCGTCACCCACGGCTGGACGGGTCTGATCGACGTGAGCCTGCGCCGCACGCGGCTGCTCGCCAAGGAGGTGTTCGACCGCGTCGCCGGCAGCCTCCTGCTTCTGATCGCCTCCCCGATCCTGGCCGGAGCCGCACTGGCCGTACGTTTGGACTCCCCCGGCCCCGCCTTCTACACCCAGACCCGGGTCGGGGCGGGCGGCAAGCACTTCACCCTGTGGAAGCTGCGCTCGATGTACACCGATGCCGATGCCCGCCGCGCCGCCGTGGTGAGCGCCGGTGGTGACGTCGGCAACGAGGTGCTGTTCAAGAACCGCACCGACCCGCGTATCACCCGGGTGGGTCGCTTCATCCGCCGCACCTCCATCGACGAGCTGCCGCAGCTGATCAATGTGGTGCGCGGGGAGATGAGCCTGGTCGGCCCACGCCCGGCACTGCCCAGTGAGGTCGCCGAGTACGACGCCGAGGCCCGCCGACGGCTACTGGTCAAGCCCGGTCTTACCGGCCTGTGGCAGGTGTCGGGCCGCTCCGACCTGTCCTGGGACTCGACGGTCGCGCTGGACCGCCACTACGTTGAAAACCGAGGCGCCCGCCTGGACGCCAGCATCTTCCTGTCAACCTTCAAGGCCGTCGTCGGCGGCAAGGGAGCGTACTGATGATCACCGGCTACGTGCCCGGCGGCTTCGACATGCTGCATATCGGACACCTCAACATCCTCACCGCGGCCGCCACCCGCTGCGACCGTCTGATCGCGGGCGTCGCCACAGACGAGTCCCTCAAGCGCATGAAGGGGCGTCCTCCGATCGTGCCGCAGGATGAGCGCATGGCACTGGTCGCCGCACTGCGGGTGGTCGACGCCGTCGTCCCCGACTTCGATCAGGACAAGCGCCTGGCCTGGAAGCGCGAGCCCTTCGACATCCTGTTCAAGGGCACCGACTGGCAGGGCACGGAGAAGGGCGACCGACTGGAGCAGCAAATGGCGGAGGTCGGCGCGACCGTCGTCTACCTGCCCTACACGCCCACCACGTCCTCCAGCATGCTGCGGCGCATGCTCACACAGGAGATCGCCACGCACTCGGGCGCAACCGGCAGGTGAAGGGCATGCCTGCCCCAAAGCGCCTTTTCCCCCGCTCCAGCTGGCCAAGCCTCAAACTGTCTCGAAGGCGGCGCCGGGGCCTGTCCGCTGCCCTGGCGGGCCTGGCCGCGCTCTGCCTGGGCACTGCCGCCTGGTTGCACGACGGCGTCCCCCAGGCGGATGTCTCGCTCAACGACGGCGGTGTGTGGGTGACCAGCACCGCGGAGCACCTGGTGGCCCGATTGAACTATCCGTCCAAGCAGGTGGACGGTTCAATCCGCACCGCGTCCGCGGACTTCGACGTCACCCAGAGCGGGGAGGACGTGCTCGTCCCCGACCTGGCGGCCGGCTCGGTGGCGGCGGTGGATCCCACCGCCGTGGCACTATCCACCAGCACGCAGCTGACCGGCGGAACTACCGTGTTGCAGGGCGCGGACCGGGTGTTCGCCGTGGATGCCGAGGCCGGTACCGTATCCGGCACCACCGTCGACGCGGTTGACCTGCTCGCCGCCGCCCCCACCCTGATCGAGGGCATGCCAGGCGTCGTGGCCGTGGCCGGCACCGACGGCTCCCTGTATGCCGTGTCCTCCCGATCCGGCACACTGACCACGGTTCCGGCGAACTCCTCCGGATGGGGAAAGGCCTCGGCACAGTCGCTGAGCTTCACCGACGCCACCGACCTGGCCATCACTGCCGTCGGCGATCGGCCGGTCGTGCTCGAGCGCGGCACCGGGATCGTGCACCTGCCTGACGGGACGAGCACGGATCTGGGGACCTCCGGCCTGGTACTGCAGCAGCCCGGTCCGAGCGCCGACGCCGTCCTGGTGGCCTCGCGGACCGCGATTATGTCCGTCCCGCTGGACGGCTCACCGGCGACCACCATCCCGGCCTCTGCCGACGGCGAGGCGGCTCCCGGCGTCGCCGCCCAGCCTGTGCGCCTGGGCGACTGTGTCTACGGCGCCTGGTCCGGCTCCGGCCAGTTCCTGCGGCAGTGTGGCGACGACGTCGACGCCGTCAGCGACGACGCCCTGGCCTCCTCCTCCCGGCCCGTGTTCCGCGTGAACCGGGACGCGATCGTCCTCAACGACATCACCCAGGGAACCGTGTGGCTGCCCGACGAGAACCTGGTCCTGGTGGAGGACTGGACCGATATCACCTCCCAGACCGACGACCAGTCCGACGACAAGGACGAATCGGCAGAGACCTCCGACGCCCAGTCTCAGCCCGAGCGCACCGAGGAGAACCACCCGCCCCAGGCCAATGACGACACCCTGGGCGTGCGCCCCGGACGCTCCACCGTGCTGCAGGTGCTGGCCAACGACTCCGACCCGGACGGCGACGTACTCAGCGCCGAACCGGGGGACACCGGCACCGCCCAGGTGACCTCCTCCCAGTCCGGCCTGGCGCTGCGCATCGACGTCCCCGAGGATGCCACCGGCACCTACACCGTCCCCTACACCGCCTCCGACGGGCGCGGCGGCGCCGACTCCGCGGTAGCCGCCGTGGAGGTACACGACTGGAGCGTCAACAACGCCCCCGAGCAAATCTCCACCCCAACGCTGGTGATCGCCGCCGACGCCTCCGGGTCCCTAGACGTGCTGGGCAACTGGCTGGACCCCGATGGCGACACCCTCTACCTGGTGTCCGCGCAGGGCGAGGGCTTCGACGTGCGCACCACCAACGAGGGCACCGTCACCGTGCGCGACATGACCGGCGCCGTCGGCACCCGTACCCTGACCGTGGTCGTCTCCGACGGGCAGCAGGCCGCCTCCGGCACCGTTACGGTGGACGTACAGTCCGCTGACTCGGTCGCCCCCATTGCCAACGCCGATCACGTGCTGGTGGTCGCCGGGACATCCACCGTGGTCTCCCCCCTGGACAACGACGTCTCCCCCACCGGCGACCCGCTCAGCTTGGCGGGCGTGGAGGAGACCCCCGCCGGCACAAGCCTGGAGGTCAACCAGCAGGCCGGCACCTTCACCTTCTCCGCCGAGCAGGCCGGCACCTACTACGTCACCTACGATGTCACCGCCGGCTCCGCCGTGGCCCAGGGGATCGTGCGCGCAGATGTGGTTGAGCCCTCCGAGCCGGACGTCCCCCCGGTCACGGAGAACGACACCGTGCTGCTGCGGGAGGGCGGCTCCGCCACGGTTGCGCCGCTGAACAACGACTTCGACCCCGCGGGTGGCGTCTTGGTGCTGCAGTCGGCGAGTGCCCCCGACCAGTCGGGGGTGAGCGTCACGGTGGTGGACCACTCCCTGCTGCAGGTGTCCGCCCCCGGCGCGATCGGGCAGAGTGTGGAGGTGGAGTACACGGCCTCCAACGGGACCGCCTCCGCCACCGGCCACATGACCGTGGTCCCGGTCACCACTGCCGAGTTGCAGGTGCCGATCGCGAGCCCCGACTCCGCCGTCGTGCGCGTGGGCGATGTGGTGACCGTGTCCGTGCTGGACAATGACACCTCCCCCTCGGGACTGGCCCTGAGCGTCGCGGATGAGCTCGGAGTGGCTGGTGCGGACCTGGGCACCGCCTGGACCAGCGGCGACGTGGTTCGCTTCAAGGCCGACGATGCCCCGGGCCGCACCACCCTGTCCTACACGGTGTCCGACACCCAGGGGCAGAGCGCCTTCGGCCAGATCGACATCGAGGTGCGAGCCCGCGACGACGCCGCCAACGCCGCTCCGGTCCCGCAGAGCCTGGAGGCCAGCACCGTCGCCGGCTCGGCGGTGGCCATCACCGTGCCGCTGGACGGGATCGACCCCGACGGCGACTCCGTCAGCCTGGTGGGGCTGGCCCAGACCCCGACGTCGGGAACCGTGGAGGCCTACTCCACCTACCTGACCTACACCCCCCACGAGGGGGCCACCGGCACCGACACCTTCACCTACACGGTCGAGGACCGCTTCGGGGCGCAGGCCACCGGGACCGTGCGCGTGGGCGTGGCCGCAGCGCCCGAGACGAACACGGCTCCGGTGGCCACCGACGACCTGGTGGTGGCCCAGCCCGGCCGCACCGTGGTCACCGACGTCGTCTCCAATGACTTCGACGCCGACGGCGACACCCTCGCCATGGAGGACGCGCCCCTGAGCGATGACCCGGCACTGACGACCTCCATGCGCTCCGGGCGGGCGGTGGCAGACCTGCCCGGCACGGAGGGTGTGTATACGGCCCACTACCGGGTCGCCGACGGACGCGGCGGCATGGACGTGGGCACCATCACCTACCAGGTGCTGGCCGACGCTCCCCTGATCAGCCCCATCGGCGTGGACGACTACGTCACGGTGGACCAGGTGGACGCAGACGGCATGGCGACCGTATCCGTGCTGGACAACGACCAGGACGCCGACGGCTCCCCCTGGGACCTGACCGTCACGACCGCGGACCCGACCGCCGAGGTGGTCGACTCCTCCATCCGGGTCAGCGTCGGCGACGAGCAGCGCCTGGTGCTGTACACGATCACCGATCAGGACGGGCTGACCGGGAACGCCGTCATCGTCATCCCCTCCCGCGACGACCTGCGCCCGCGGCTGGATTCGGCCGCCATCCCGGTGCGCATCCCGGCGGACACCACCACTACCGTGGATCTGGCCGACTACATCCTCACCCGCGTCGGCACGACGCCCACGGTCGCCGACGACGCGACGGTACGCACCGGAACCGGCCTGGATGAGGCCGCGGTGTCCGGCGGTGGTGGCTCCCTGGACCTGACTCCCGCCGCGGGCTTCTCCGGGCAGACCTCCGTGACCCTGACGGTGACGGACTCTGGAGGCGACGGCGCCCTGTCCTCCAACCTGACCCTGCCGGTGGTGGTGGAGGCCACCGGGAACACACCCCCCGGCTTCACCCCCACCGAAGTGATCGTGGCCGCCGGAGAGGACGCCGTCACCGTCGACCTGTCGGCCATGACCCAGGACGCCGACGGCGACGAACTCTCCTTCTCGATCGGTTCCGCCCCCGCCGGCTTCACCGCCTCGTTGTCCGGCTCAACCGTGTCGGTATCGGCCGAGGCCGGCACGGCGACGGGCACCACCGGCACCCTGCCGGTGACGGTGGACGACGGCAATAACGACCCGGTGATAGGCCAGCTGCCGCTGCGAGTCTCCGAATCCACCCAGCCGCTGATGACGACGGCGCCGGCCGTGCTGACCTCCGACGGCTCCCCCGTCAGCATCGACGTCTCCACGCTGGTGACCAACCCCTTCCCCGACCAGCCGATCACCCTGTCCGGCTCCCCGCAGGTCACCTCCGGCACCGGGAACGTGACCACCTCCGGCACCACGCTCACCATCACGCCCGGGGCCGGCTTCGCGGGCCGCCTGGTGGTCCGCTACGAGGTACTGGACGCCACCGGCTCCGCCTCGCGTGCCGTCACCGGCACGGTCACCGTCACGGTCACCGCCGTGCCGAACGCCCCCACCGGGGTCTCGGCCAGCCCGTCCGGCGCCACCGCCATGAAGGTGTCCTGGGTGCCGGGGGCGGACAACGGCTCCGCGATCACCGGTTACACCGTCACCGAGGTGAACGGGGCCGGCTCCTGGCGGTGCGCCGGCTCTCCCTGCGCCGCCACCGGCCTGACGGCGGGCGGCACCTACTCCTTCCAGGTGGTGGCCACCAACGCCGCCGGAGACTCCGCACCGTCGGCCGCCTCCGCCCCGGTGACCCTGACCGTCACCCCGGACGCGCCCACCGGCGTGAGCCTGACCGGCGGGAACGGCTCCGTGACGGTCTCCTGGGGCGCAGCCACCCCCATCAGCGGGGTTTCCATCACCTATGAGGTGCAGCTGCTGCAGGGAGGCAACGTGTCCTCCACCCAGAAGGTCTCCGGCACCTCGGCGACCTTCGGCCAATTGAATCCGGGCAGCTACACCGCCCGCGTGCGGGCGGTGGTGTCCGGCTCCGGGCAGTCCGCCTGGGCCACGTCGGCCGGCAGCGCCAGTGTCTACGGCGCCCCGGGCAAACCGGGCACGCCCAGCATCAGCTGGGACGGAAGCAACCTGAACATCAGTTGGACCGCCGCGGCTAACAACGGTGACGCCGTCAGCTACACCGTCGCCATCTCCGGTTCGGTCATGCAGACGGTCCAGGCCGGGACCAACACCTCGGTGTCCGTACCGGTCTCGCTGGGGGCGGGCACACACGCCGTCTCGGTGACCGTCACCGCCGCGAACCAGGCCGGCTCGGCCACCTCCACGCCGGGCTCCAAGAGCTTCCGCATCACCGGCAAGCCCAGCGCACCGTCGGCACCCGTAGCGGCCGCCTCCGGGACCACGATCACCATTACCCAGGGCTCGGTTGCCGCCTCCGGCGGCGGCTGGGACGCCGGCGAGCTCGAGATCGAGTACCGACTGGTCGACGCCGCCGGCAACCAGGTCAAGGGCTGGGACGACGACAACACCTCCTTCTCCGGCCTGACCCCGGGCGCCACCTATTACGTGGAGGCGCGCACGGTGGTGGACGACGACGAGTCCATCGTCTCCGCCACGGTGCGCTCGAATGCGATCACCATGCCCAATCATTACAGCAACGACTTAACAGTAAATGTCGCATCGGGAGGCTGGGATTATCAGGGCCGCCCCTCATGGTGGAATAGACGCGTCACCGGGCTGACGCTAACAAACTGGGCACCCGATACTCAGGTCACTTGTCAGGCCTCCTGGAAGGGGAGCGGTTGGGAGGCCTGGCCGAATTGGGAGACTACGCTTTCCACGACAGTCACAGTAGATTCCTCCGGGAGCTGGTCAGGAAGCCCGACATGGAAGGATTCCGACGGCAGAATTCAAAACGTACTGTTGACGCATGATTTGGATCCAGCGGGCTGGTTCGGGTGCAATTGACCCGGCATACCCCTAAAGAGTTCAACGTTCTAGAGGCTGCCTGAGTAGCCCAGACGATGGTCGATAATCCTTCGGCCAGCCACGCTCGGACGAAAGGAGCACCCAACCCCATGCCCATGACCCAGGAGAACGCGACGTGGTTCGCCGAAACCTTTGACAAGGTGGTGGACAACGTCGGGGAGGCCCTACTCGGCAAGCAGGACGTGATCCGCCTGGCGCTGACCACCATGCTCGCCGAGGGGCACCTCCTGCTGGAAGACGCCCCCGGCACCGGCAAGACGGCACTGGCCCGCGCCCTGGCCGCCAGCGTGCAGGGCAGCCACTCGCGCATCCAGTTCACACCGGACCTGCTGCCGTCGGACATCACCGGCGTGACCATCTACAACCAGAAGACCACCGCCTGGGAGTTCCACCCCGGTCCGGTCTTCGCCTCCGTGCTCCTGGCCGATGAGATCAACCGCGCCTCCCCCAAGACCCAGTCCGCCCTGCTGGAGGTCATGGAGGAGTCGACGGTCACCGTCGACGGCGTGCAGCACGAGACCGGCCGTCCCTTCATGGTGATCGCCACCCAGAACCCCATTGAGCAGGCCGGCACCTACCGGCTGCCCGAGGCGCAGTTGGACCGCTTCCTGATGAAGACCTCCATCGGCTACCCCAGTCGAGAGGCCCTCACCAGCATCCTGGCGGGCTCGGATCACCCCGACCGCTCCCGCGGGCTGGAGGCCGTCATCACCTCCGGTGCGATCGCCTCCATGTCGGATATCGCGTCACAGAACCACGTGGAGGACTCGATCCTGGATTACATCGGTGCCCTGGTGGAGGCCACCCGCGAATCCCCGGACACGCAGCTGGGTGTATCCACCCGTGGCGCCATCGCCATGGCCCGGGTGACACGCGTGTGGGCGGCCTCGCAGGGGCGCCCCTACGTGCTGCCGGACGACGTCAAGGAACTCGCCGAGGTGGTGTGGGCGCACCGCCTGGTCATGGACCCCGACGCCGCCTTCTCCGGCGCCACCGCCGCCGGGGTCATCACCCGTGCGCTGGCCGACGTGCCCGCCCCCACCACCCGCTGAGCGAACACTCATGGCCAGCCCAGCTTCGCCCCCGCAGACACAAGCCGACACGCCCTCGGCCATGCGGCACACCGTGCAGGAGACACTGCGGACCGCCCGCACCGCCACCGCCCGGCTCCGCTCCGGCACCTCCCGGTGGCGCAGCTGGGGGGTGGTCACGGCTGCGCGCCGCAGCCTGGCCGTAGTCACCTCAACCGGCTGGGCGTGTCTGCTGCTGCTGGGTATCTGCGTCGTCGGCGGGGTTCGGGCCGGCTGGCAGGAGGCATGGGCCGCCGCCGCGGTGCTGGGCGTCGTCGTCGCCACCGCCTGGCTGTGGCTGCTGCCGCGCGGCGGGCACACCGTTCACCACGAGCTGTTCGAGCGGCGCGTCACGGTCGGGGACAACGCCATCGTCCACGTGACCGTGCACAACCCCACCGGCCACCCCCTGCTGCCCACCCGCATGGAGATGCCCGTGGGAGCCGCCAACGCCGTCTTCGCCGTACCCACGCTGTCTCCGGGAGGCGACCACGAGCGCGGCTTCATCCTGCCCACGGCCCGCCGCAGCGTCGTCACCGTCGGCCCGGTCATCTCGGTCAACTCCGACCCGGTCGGCCTACTGCGCCGCGAGCGCAATCGCACCGAGGCGCAGACCGTGCACATTCATCCGCGTACGGTCCGGCTGGGTGTGACCCTGCGCGGCATCATGCGCGACGTCGAGGGCGCCGTCACCCAGGAGCTGTCAAGTTCGGACGTGTCCTTCCACGCGCTGCGTGACTACGTCCCCGGAGACGACCGCCGCAACGTCCACTGGCGCACCACGGCCCGCACCGGCCGGCTCATGGTGCGTCAGTTCGAGGAGACGCATCGAGCCAACCTACTGGTGCTCCTGGACACCCGGCCCGACGACTACGAAACCGCCGAGGACTTCGAGACCGCCATCTCGGTGGCCTGCTCACTGGCACTGGGCGCCATCTCCGACGGCCGCGAGGTCACCGTCCTCACTCAGACCGAGGCGCTGCCGACCGCCACCGGCATGCGCCTGCTGGACGCCTCCTGCCTGCTGACGGAGACGCCCGACGCCTACGGCTGCGACGAGCTGGCCCGCCAAGCCACGACCCGCCACCCGGAGGCCTCCGTGATGGTGCTGGTCACCGGTCAGCGCTGCGAGGACACCGTGCTGGGGCGCGTGCGCACCATCACCCCGGTGGACACGGTGGTGATTGCACTGCGCTGTGGGTCCCGCCCATTCGGACGCCGCACCCTGGGCACTCTCACCGCCTTCGACCTGGACCGCCTGGAGACGCTGCCCGCGGTGATGCGGAGGGCGGTATGAGCGCCCTGCTTGGAAAGCGCTGGCTCTACCAGTTGCTGGTCACCGTGCTGCTGCTGATCGGCACCGTGCCCTTCATCATTCCCTTCGGCTCCACGGTCGGCATGCTCGTCGCCGCGGTCGGAGTAATCCTGGGCGTGGTCATCGGCCTGGCCACCGCCCGCGCCCACCTGTCGGCGCTGCCCACCCTCGCCGTCACGGCGACGGCGCACGTGCTGCTCGCCCCCTTGCTGCTACCCGACGTTGACCACAACCTGCACGGGCTGCATACGGTCCTGTCCGCCACCATCACCGTATGGCGCGACGCGCTCGCCCTACCGCTGCCATTGACCGCCTTCTCCGCCATGACGGTCCTGCCGTGGCTGACCGGGCTGACCGGAGGCGTGCTGGCGACCCGTGCCATCGCGGCGGACCGGCTCCACCTGGCCGGATTCGTAGTCCTGGGCGCGGCGGCGATCGGCGTCGCCTGGGGTGACGCGGACGCGCCCCTGCCGGCCGCCATCGGCGCGGTACTTGTGGCCGGTGTGCTCGGAACGTGGGCGCTGGCCGCGCAGCGAGGCCGGCGCGAGCGCGTGGCCGAGGCCCTGGAGGACTCCGACTCGGGCATCGCTACGGGTACCCGTCGCGGCGTGGCCCGGGCGGGTGCGCTGCTGCTGGCGGTTGCACTCGCCGTCGCCATCACCGCCCCCGCCGCACCACACACCCGCACGGTGCTGCGGGACCTGTTCACCCCGCCGCTGGACCTCACCGAGTACGCCACCCCCCTGTCGCTGGTACGCACGCTGGAGACGGAGATGGCCTCCACCAACCTCATGGAGCTCTCCGGTCTGCCCGAGGGCGCCCGCATACGCATCGCCGCCCTGGACTCATACGACGGCCTGTCCGCGCGCATCGGTCAGGATGCCGGCACCGGCTCTCACTTCCAGCACGTCGGCAAGGGGACGCCGCTGGTGGCCACGGACACCGCCTCCGCCGCAGGCAATGCGGCGGGCGCGGTGAACTCGGTAAACACGGGAAACACAGCCGACGCCGTCACCGTCAACTTCACTCTCGACGGCTACACCTACCCTTGGGTGCCCACCGTCGCCGACGCGCTGTCCATCACCCCCTCCGGGGCTCGCGCCGATGCCATCGCGGACTCCCTGTTCTACGACTCCTTCTCCTCAACCGGGATTGTCACTGCCCGACTGGCCGCGGGCGACGTCCTGACCGAGAACATCGCGGTCCCGGACGCCCTCTCCGACTCGGACCTGTCCCGGCTGGCGCTCGCCGACGTCGAACTCGGCCCCGTCGAGGATGTTCCGGCGGCCGTCCAGGCGCTGGCCCACTCACTGGTCGGCTCCGAATCGGAGCCGCTCAACCAGATCCGCATCCTCCAGCAGGCACTGCGCACGGGCTACTACTCCGACGGCACCAAGAGCCCCTCCGCCCCGGGGCACGGCGCCGCCCGCCTGGCGGCCATGGTCACCGCCGACTCCCTGGTGGGCGACGACGAACAGTACGCGGTGCTGATGATGCTCATGTGCCGTTCGCTGGGGATCCCGGCGCGTGTAGTCATGGGCTTCGATCCGGCTATCGACGGCGACGCCTCCGACGTCACCGGACAAGACGTCAGTGCCTGGGTGGAGGTGCCCTTCGAGCAGGCCGGCTGGATCGGTTTCACCGTCACCCCCGAACGCGACCAGGTGCCCCAACAGCAGAACGCCCGCAAGGTGTCCAACCCCGAGCCGCAGGTGCTCCAGCCCCCGCTGCCCCAGCAGGACCCGGCCGAACTGCCGCCGGTCTACGACGATAATGACAACAACGGCTCGGAGGAGGACCACGTCACCGGCGTCCCCACCGCCGTGATCGTCACGGCGGCAGTGGTCGCGGGGATTGCGGCACTGCTGGCGGCCATACTCGCCGCAAAGGCGCTGCGCCGTAAACGGCGCCGCCGTCGGCAGGGAGTTGAACGCGCCCTGGGGGCGTGGGACGAGGTGGTCGACCGCGCCCGCGACTTCGGTAGGAGGGCGCCGGACGGCGTAACCCGCAGGGAGGCGGCCGCCGAGCTCTCCTCGGGGTTCCCTCAGGCGGAGCTTCACCGCTTCGCGCGGGCAATCGACGCTCAGGTATTCGCGGCGGGCGACCCGTCATCGTACGATTTGAACCAGATCTGGGAATCCGCCGACCTCATCATCCCGGTGATGGGGTCCGATCGACCGTGGTGGCGCCGCCTGCTGGCGCGCCTGTCACCGCGGTCGTTGTGGCGGCCCGCTGGGCGCAGAGCGCGGCCAAGCACTTCGAGGAGGACACACCTGTGACGGCCACTTCAGCATCGCATCGCGCCGAGGGTGTGCCGACACCGCCCCTGCCCGACCCGGCGCAGGCCCCCGTCACGCGCACCCCGCAGGCCCCCGCCACCACGCTCTCGCCCACCCATGCCGACGCCGCCCGCCCGGCACCCATCCGGGCGCGCGTGCTCGCGGGGCTGGTCGATCTGGCCGGGGGTACCCTGGCGGGCGCGGTGCTCACCACGCTCCTACACCTGATCGGGCTCGGTAGTTGGGTAATCGCGGCACTGCTGGCGGCTGTGATCGTACTGGCAGTGCGCGAGGTGGGCCTTGGGCGCACCGGCTGGAGCCCGGGCGGCCGCCTCATGGATGTGCGTGTGGTCAACGACCGCAACGGGCTTCCCCCGGGAGTCGGCGTGCTCCTTCACGCGGACCTCACCTTCATATGTGTGGCACCGACGCTTGGACTGGGCGCCATTGCGCTGCTGTACACGGCTGCCGCGGACCCGGAGGGCCGAGGTTGGCATGATCGGCTCACCGGCGTCAGGATGGTGAGCGTGAATCCACACACTCCTGACCATGTCCCCGCCTCGCAACCCGAGGCCGTCCCAACCTCTGGAGCCGGCGCACGCGGGCCCTTCTCAGAAGCGCGCTTCGCATTCATGCCATCCGGGGGCCCGATTACGCAGGTGCAGGACACCGTCGACAGCGCCAGGGCATCCTCCGTGCCGAACAGCCGGGCGGCGATCATCGACTCGGTGCCCTGGTCGGCCGTGCCCACCGCGTTGGACGCCACCACCGATGACGCCCCCACCGCCCCCTCCGGCATCGCCGTCGGCTCCGCCGGCCGCAGTGCCCATGCCGCCGAGCCTGCGCGCTCCGAAACGCAACCGGCGCAGCCCAGCGGGGGCACGCGCCGCCGGAGACGTACCTCGCACCGCAAGCCCGAACCCGAGACGGTGCGAATCAGGCTCGTGCCGGCGGACGGTGGCGCACCGATCACGCTGGTCTCCCCCACGGTGGTCGGCCGGGATCCGGACAACATTTCCGCCTACCCGCAGGCGGCATGCGTCATCCTGCCCGACGTCAACCGCTCCATCTCCAAGACGCATGCGGCCCTGGCCCCAGTCCCCGGAGGCCTATGGGTCACGGACCTGCACTCCACCAACGGCACCCGCGTTGAGCAGCAGGGCAGCGTCAGGCAGGTGCAGCCGGAGGTGCCGGCCCCCGCGCCGGTCGGCTCGGTCCTCATCCTCGGGCGGGCGTCCTTCCGCGTGGAGGGCTGACGGCCGCCGCCGGCCCCGCCGGGCCGCGGCGCTCATGCGCCCGCCCCATCCTGCCAAGGCGCGCCACTACTCGGCGCTTTGCGCCTACCCTGCCGTCGTGCTCACACACAGTGAGGTAGGGGCGGAGGTTCTGCCATCGGCACGCACGCTGTAGACCTCGATGCAGGTGCTGCCCGATCGGGCCGGCAAAGTGACCGTGGTTGCCTGCGTGGACTGCATGGCGGGGTCCCGCTCCCCAGCCAGGTCCTCGCGATACAGGAAGCTGCCGTCCCAGTCCTCCTCCGGCGCCTCCCAGGTGAACGTGACCGTAGCGCCGTCGTCGGAGAGGTTGCCGACCAGGTTGCGGGGTGGTGTCACCGATGCTCCCAGCGGGTCGGCGCTGGCCGCCGGGGCAAGGGTCGCGAAGGTTGCGACGGGCCGACTGTTCTCCGCCATGCGTGAGCTGACCACGGCGGCAATGACCAACGCCACCGTGACGATCGCGGCGAGTATCCCGATCGACAGCCGCGAGCGCCGCGTTCCGTCCCCCGGCTCCTCATCCGTCGCCTGGACGTCGACGACGGGAACTTGCGTCTCGGCCTCTGCGACGGGCTCGAACACGCCCAGGCGCGTGGCCTTGGGATCGTCGAACAGGATGTCGGCATCGTGGATGGGTTCAGCGTCGCCGGCCGCGTGGAACAGATCCACCGCGGTGATGGGCAGGCCCAGTTCGGCCTGAACCTGCTGCAGTGCTCGTGCGAATGCCAGAGCCGAGGGGTAGCGTCGGGCAGGGTCCTTGTCCATCGCCACGCTGAGCACCCGGTACAGGGACGGCGGCACATCCTGGCGCCCCAGCGGCGGAAGCGGGTCTTTGATGATGCGCCGCGACAACTCGTAAACAGAGTCAGAGGCCTCGGGAATCTCAAACGGGCTGCGGCCCGTGAGCATCGCATAGGCGGTCGCCGCCAGGGAATAGATGTCCGAGGCCGGATCGGCCAGGTGGGATCCGACCAGCTGCTCGGGCGGCGCCCAGGGCACGCTCATGCCGCGCAACTCGTCGCCTTCACTGCGCGGCCCGCTCATGGCGGAGATACCGAAGTCGGAAAGTACCGGCCGACGATAAGCGGTGAACAGGATGTTGGCGGGCTTGATGTCGCGGTGCACGATGCCGACGCGATGCGCGGACTCCACCGCCCCGGCGATCTGAATGGTGGTGCTCAAGGCGTCGGCGACGCTCAGCGGCCCACGGCGCAGCACCGTGCTCAACTGCGGCGGCGGGCAGTACTCCATCACCAGGAACGGGCGCCCATCGTCGGCCGTACCCGCACCGTAGATGGACAGGATGGCCGGGTGCGAGGACACCTGCGCCATCAGGTTGGCCTCGGACTCGAAGCGGGAGACGGGGCCCAGAGCCACGCCGCAACTCATGACCTTGACGGCCACCTCCCGCTGTGGCATGTGCTGCTCGTACAGGTAAACCCGCGAGTAGCCCCCCGCCCCCAGGTCCCTCAGATAGGTGTATCCGGGGATTTCTGGAGGGGACTCCTCGCGGTCATGGGTCACGGCAGGTCCTCCAGCAGCAGCGACTGGCCGTCGCCCAGGTCGAGGATGTCACCGCTGCGCAGCAGCACCGGCTCGGTGGGGGGCATCCGCATCGGGGCGGCGCCGTCGCGCCGCAGCACGGTGCCGTTGGCGGTGGACAGGCTGCGAGCCAGCACGGACCACTCGTCGAGTTGGATGAGCAGATGGTTGCGGGAGATGACCTGCTCCGGGCTGGGCACCGTAATCAGCGCCGGTGTGGCGCCTCCCAGTTCACTGACTCCGTCCGGGGACGGCTCCCGGCCCACGAGCACCGGCTGGTCGAGCACGACCTCTCCGCCGGAGGAGACGCGCACCCGGCCGAGCGGCGGGCAGGGAATGATGCGCGCCGGCTGGGTCAGTTCGGCACCGCACTCGCGGCAGGTGACGTAGTTGGTGGGGTTGGCGTGCCCGGATGGACACACCACCGACAGGGCCATACGGGTGTTCTCCGTTTCAGGCACCTCCGTGTGGGCCGCCGGCAACGGCGCGGCAGAACCAGAGTCCGCCTGCTCCTGCTGGTCCGGCAGCATCCGACCGAGTTCGTCAACGAGATCCTCGGGTAGGTCTGCCACCGTCCAGCCGTCGTGGTCACCGGGGCGGTCCTGGCTTTCCGCAGCCTGCTCGGGCTCCGGGGTTGCCTCCGAGTCGCGTCCCACGGCAGGGGGCGAGTCTGGGGCGGAGTCGGCCTCGGGCTGCGCCGCGTCGGGCTCGACCGTCTCCGGCTGGATGTCGGGCTCGACCGTCTCCGGCTGGATGTCGGGCTCGACCGTCTCCGGCTGGATGTCGGGCTCGACCGTCTCCGGCTGGGTGTCGGGCTCTGGGGCGGCGGCATCCGCCTGCTCGCTGTCGGTGTTCTCCGCCGCGGAACCGGTGTCGGGCGCGCCCAGCTGGAGCCTGCCGGCGCGCAGTACGGCGTCGACGACGGGGCGCAGCACTGTCCCCGGCTGCCCGGGCACGGACAACGAGATACCGGGTTCGCCGGGCAGCGAAGCCTCCACCCAGGTGGCCACCTTGGCGGCGTCGAGGCGCTGGCCGTCAACCTCCAGGGACGGAGTGCCGCGCAGGGCGAGGTGGGTCCCCGAGTCCTCCAGCAGCACCAGTGCGAAGTCGGGGATGCGGGCGAGGTGCCCGCCGGTGCCCATCACGAGTCGATCGAGAATTGCGGTCAGGCCGCCGTCGGGGGATCGCAGCAGGCGCCAAAGCTGAGTCACCAATTCCTCCGGCACTTCCGGCGGCAACAGCAACACCCCTCGCGGCGTCACGGC
Source organism: Actinomyces glycerinitolerans (assembly GCF_900098745.1). Lineage (GTDB taxonomy): Bacteria > Actinomycetota > Actinomycetes > Actinomycetales > Actinomycetaceae > Actinomyces > Actinomyces glycerinitolerans. The sequence continues at coordinate 18,727 of NZ_FQTT01000009.1, read as the reverse complement.
TGCGCTCCAGGCGCCTTCCGCCCACAGAGTCTCGCGTTCGTTGTTCGCGTCGCTCACGTTATCTCCTTACAGCCGTTGTCCAGTGGGCTCGAAGCGATGGCACACCTGCTGGGAAGTGTCTCACACGCGACAACCCGCGCCAACCGCAATGGCCGGCGTAACCCGTCACCACTAACTACCCGTCTGTGGCCGAAGCGGGCGCCCCCGCCCCAAGCCGTTACTGAATTGTGCATTCGGCATCTCCGAAGTAGACGCGCCGTCCACGTTCCACCGTCTGCGCCCGCCCCGGAGTCAAACGATGAACCCCGTGGGCGTCCTCCGCATGCGTGCCGTTGGTCGAATACAAGTCGGTTATGAGCACGCCGCCGCGCACCGGCTCCAACAGCGCGTGAGTTTTGGAAACCGATGGGTCATCCTGGAAGTCCACCAATAGCCGGCTCGCCCTTCCCGGGAGCGGATCGGGCGCCCGCCCCACCACGGTCGGCTGCGCCACGGTGAACAGGCGCCCGTTCGCCGTCGCCACCCGCACCAGTTCCGGGCTGCGCTCCTTGGCGACCACGATTGTCCCAGCCATGCGGTCATACCAGGTGCGGTGCCAGCCGCCGGCCTCCATGCTCACCACCATGGCAAGCGGGAGCACCCCGAATGTCGGCAGGGCCGCCAGCGTGAACAGCCAGGCGCGTTCGGCGGCCGCGGCCCCCGGAGGATCCGCGGGGCGGATCGCGCGCCGCAGCCGTATCGAGGTCAGCAACTGCCCCGGGCTGGCACCGGTCAGCGCCTGCACCAGAGTCATCAGCGCCGCCGTCAGCAGGCCCGCGGCCAGCCGACCCGCGGGCGACAGCGGTGCCAGGATGCCGACCGCAGCGATAATCGCGATGTCCACGATGCCGCTAACCACGCGCCGACGCCGGGAGGCTGGGATCGGTGAAGGAGCGGAGTCGGCCACCCACACAGCATAGGTCCTGCCGCATCCGATATATTGCACAGGCCTGTTAAAGGAGTAGCACAATGCAGATCGCCGTCTCCCCGAACCTCGACCGCTGGGTCGTCATCCCCGAGTTTCCCCCGCCGGGGTGGGCACGCATGGAGGCGCAGACCCGCAGCCGCATGCTCGACATGACCGGCCCCCAGTGGCGCACGGCCTTCGCGAACCTGCTGGAGGAGCTGCGACACACCGAGCGGGATGTTTCCCTGGCGCGGCTGCTGCACGTCGGCGAGGGCGGACATCAGATCTTCGCGGTCGACCTCAGCCTGGTAATCGCTCAGGACGACGGCACCAAGGAGGGGCGGCGGGCCACCCAGCGCGCACTGATCGCCGACCTGCTTCCACAGTCCGAACCGCAGCGGCTGCGCCCCACGCCGCAGACGGCCGGATTCCAGGCCGTGTCAACGGACACCGCCCCGGGCACAACCGCCCACCCCAGCGCCATGGTCGTGCTGCGCATGGCGGGACTGCCGACCGTTCCGGTCGACCTGGTCATGCGCGCGTGGAAGGCCAGCCCGGAAGTGGTGGCCGGCGCGCTGGATGACATCGTCTCCCTCGGCCAGGCGGTGGCCCCGGTGGACGTGTTCAACGAGTCACCCGGCCAGTGAGCTTCGAAACAGCCGGTTAGTACTCGGCCGCTTCGGCGGCCTGGAGCCACTGGGCCTCCAACTCCTCCCGCTCGGCCTCGGCCCGGGCGAGCTGCCGGCCTAGTTCGGTGAGCTGTTCCACGTCTACCTGCGCCGAGGCCAGCTCCATCTGCCGGTTCAGCTCGTCGATATGGGCCGTCGTCTTCTCCAGGCGGCGCTCGAGGCGGGCGAGTTCCTTGCGTGCGGCATGCAGCGCGGCGCCACTGCGCGCGGAGGCCGCCGGGGCGGAATGGGACTGTCGGGAGGCCGCCTGTGCGGCGTCGGACGCCTCGCGGCGCAGTTGCAGGTACTGCTCCACTCCCCCGGGCAGATCCTGGAGGGCGCCGTCCCCGAGCAAGGCGACCTGGTGGTCGGTGACTCGCTCAAGCAGGTAGCGGTCGTGGGAGACGACCACGAGCGTGCCGGGGAAGGAGTCGAGTAGGTCCTCGATGGCGGCGAGCGTGTCGGTGTCCAGGTCGTTAGTGGGCTCGTCCAGCAGCAACACGTTGGGCTCCCCCATCAGCAGCCGCAGCAGCTGCAGGCGGCGCCGCTCCCCGCCGGAGATCTCCCCCACGCGCGTCCAGGCGCGCGAGCGGGTGAAGCCGAGCCTTTCCACCAGTTGCGCGGCCGTCAGCTCCTTGCCGGCGACCAGGGTGCGTTCCCCGACCATGGCGACGGCGTCGACCACGCGCATCTCGGCCAGCGGGTCGAGTTCATGCGTGGTCTGCGACAGGGTGGCGACGGCGACGGTCTGGCCGCGCACGACCCGCCCGCGAGTGGGGGCGAGAGTGCCCTCCAGTAGCCGCAGCAGAGTGGTCTTGCCGGCGCCGTTGACGCCGACGACGCCGACGCGCTCGCCCGGTGCGAGTCGCCAGGTGACCCGGCGCAGCACCTCTCGCCGCCCGGTGGGGGCGGCGGGGTCGGGGTAGTCAACGCTGACGTCTTCCAGGTCGATGACCTTCTTGCCCAGCCGGGCGGTGGCCATGGCGGCGAGTTCCACGGTGTCGCGCGGTGGTGGCACGTCGGCGATGAGGGCCTCGGCGGCGTCGATGCGAAAGCGCGGCTTGGAGGTGCGGGCGGGAGCGCCGCGACGCAGCCAGGCCAGCTCCTTGCGCAGCAGGTTCTGGCGCTTGGCGGCGGCGGTCGCGGCCAGGCGGGCGCGCTCGGCGCGAGCCAGCACGTAGGCGGCATAACCGCCGTCGTAGGTCTCCACCCGCCCGGGAATCTGGGGGCGGTTGCCGCCGGGGTCCACGCCGGGTACGACCTCCCACACATGGTTGCATACGGCGTCCAGGAACCAGCGGTCGTGGGTGACGGTGACCAGGGCGCCGGCGTCGCGGCGGCGCGAGAAGCGGGCGGACAAGTGGCGGGCGAGCCAGTCGACGCCCTCCACATCCAGGTGGTTGGTGGGCTCGTCGAGGATGACCAGGTCGGCGTCGGCGGTCAGGACGGCGGCCAGGGCGACGCGGCGACGCTGCCCGCCGGACAGGGAGGAGACCGGGGCGTCCAGATCGAGGTCGGCCAGTAGGCCGGCGTGGATGTCGCGCACCGCCGGGTCGGAGGCCCAGGCGTGCTCGGGGGCGGCACCGTGCACGGCGGTGCGCACGGTGGCTTCCGGGGCGAACCGGTCCGACTGGGACAGCAGCGCGGCGCGGGTGTCCCCGGCGCGGGTGACACGGCCGGAGTCGGGCTCCCGGGTGCCGGCCAGCAGGGCCAGCAGGGTGGACTTGCCGGCGCCATTGGGGCCGAGCACGCCGACGCGGTCGCCGTCCTCAATGCCGAGGTTGACGTCGTCGAGCAGGATGCGGGGGCCGACGGTGGCGCGGACGGATTCGACGCCGAGTAGGTGCGCCATCAGCCCACCATCCGGGCGCCGGCAATGGGGGCGTCGGCGCGCAGGGCGCCGGCGACCAGGCCAGACGCATTCAGGGCGTTGGCCACGGCGGCCGCGGTGGTCGGGTCGGGTGCCAGAGCGGCGATGGTCGGGCCGGAGCCGGAGACGATCGCGCGCAGGGCGCCGGCGGACTCGGCCAGGGCGATGACCTCGGCCAGCTGCGGACGCAGGTCCAGGGCGGCGGGCTGCAGGTCGTTGTGCAGGGCGGCGGCCAGGGCGGCGGTGTCACCGTCGCGCAGGGCGGCGGTCAACGCGGCGGGCACATCGGCGGGGGCTGCGGCCACGGGGGTGAGCTCGTCAAAGCGGCGGAAGACGGCGGGGGTGGACAGTCCCTGCGCGGAGGTGGCGAAAACCCAGTGGTAGGTGCCGCGGGCCAGCAGGGGGGTGAGCCGGTCGCCGCGGCCGTGTCCGACTGCGGTGGCGCCGTGCAGCGGGAAGGGCACGTCCGCGCCGAGTTCGGCGGCGAGCCCGGACAGTTCGGCCTGGGTGAGCGCGGTGCCCCACAGGGCGTTGCAGGCGACCAGGGCGGCGGCGGCATCGGCGGAACCGCCGGCCATGCCGCCGGCAACGGGGACGCGCTTGCGCAGCAGCAGGTCGACACCATCCCCCACGCCGGTGGTTTCGGCCAGCAGGGCCGCCGCGCGCACGGCCAGATTGGTGGCGTCGGTGGGGACGGTGGGGTCCGGCTCGGCCAGGGTCAGGGTGATGGTGCCGCGCAGGTCGGCGGCCTGGCGGCGCGCGGTGACGGTCTCGATCAGCCGAACGGCCTGGAAGACGGTGGTCAGGGGATGGTAGCCGTCGGGGCCGGGGACACCGGCGGACAGGAACAGGTTGACCTTGCCGGGCGCTTCCACGCGCACCTGCGTCAGTGATCCGGAGCGGGGCGGCTGCGGGGCGGCCCCGGGAACGGCGTGCAGTGGGTTCATGTCTGGTTCCTATCCGGTTGCGTCGATGCCGGGGCGACGGCGGCGCCCGGGGCGGCGGGCAGGTCGCCGGCTTCGGCCAGGGCCTGGGTCAGGGCGGCGAAGGCGGTCACGTCCAGGCTCTCGCCGCGGGCGCCGGGGTCGATGCCGGCAGCGCGGGCGGCCACCTCCACGGCCGCAGGCGAGCCGGCGAGTGGCGCGAGCGCCCGGCGCAGGGTCTTGCGGCGCTGGGCGAAGGCGGCGTCGACGACGGCGAATACCTGCTCGCGGGTGGCGGTGGTGGCCGGGGGCTCGCGGCGGGTGAGGGTGACGACGGCGGAGTCGACGTTGGGGGCGGGCCAGAAGACGGTGCGTCCAATGCGGGCGTCGCGGCGCACCTCGCCGTACCAGGCGGCTTTGACGCTGGGCACCCCGTAGGTGCGCGAGCCGGGGGCGGCGGCGAGCCGATCGGCGACCTCCGCCTGCACCATGATGGTGGCGGTGCGCAGGCTGGGCAGGGCAGCGAGCACGTTGAGTAGTACGGGCACGGCCACGTTGTAGGGCAGGTTGGCGACCAGCCGCGTGGGCGGCGGGGCAGGCAGTGATTGCGGCCCGGTTATGGTCAGGGCGTCGGCGGCCAGCACCGCCAGGCGGTCTGCGGCGTCGGGCAGGCGGTCGGCCACGGTGACCGGCAGGGCGCGGGCCAGCACGGGGTCGATCTCTACGGCGATGACGCGGGCGCCGGCCTGAAGCAGGGCGAGGGTCAGGGAGCCCAGCCCGGGACCGACCTCGAGGACGGTCTCGCCGGGGGCAACGCCGGACAGGCGCACTATGCGGCGGACGGTGCCGGCGTCATGGACGAAGTTCTGCCCGCGCGTCTTGGAGGGGCGCAGGTCCAGGGCGCGGGCGAGGCGGCGAATGTCGGCGGGGCCGAGGAGGCCGGGGTCGCTGTCGCGGGCGTCGGATTGGGGCACGCGCCCAGCCTATGCCAGGCGCGGTGATCGAGCCGCCGCGAGACCAATTGGGCGACGCGGGGTGGTACGGCCGGGCGGCGCGGCACCGCCGCGTTGCCGGTGCCGCGCCGCCCGGATGGTCAGAGCAGGCCGAGCTGCGCGGCGCAGTGCGGCCATTGGCCCCAGCCGGACTGGGCCTGGAGCTTCTTGGCCATGGCGGTCTGGGTGGCGGCGTCGGCCTCATGCGGGTAGCCGGTGCCGCCCAGCGCCTGCCAAGTGGACAGGGAGAACTGGTACAGCCCGTAGAAGCCGTTGCCGGTGTTGGTGGCCGCGTTGCCGCCGGACTCGCACTGGGCCAGGGCCGCCCACACCGCGTCGTCGGCGGCCGATGCGCTGCCGGAAGTCGAGCTGCTCGAGCTGGACGCCGTGGAACCAGAGGAACTGGCGGAGTCGGAAGCAGCGGCGGAGGCGTCCGCGGCCTCGGCGGTGTCCTCGGTGGTGGAACCGGTGCCGACCAGCACCACCTCGTCGACGCGCTCGCTGACCACCACGCGGGAGATCACCTCGCGTGAGGTCTCCTGGCCGTCCACGCTGGTGACCTGGTAGACCACTCGGGTGACCCCGTTCACACCCGCGGTCTGTACCTCGGTCTCGCCCTCCGGCAGAGCATCCGTCTCCTGCTCCACCCGCTTGAACTCATCGACCTCGTCCTCGGATACCGAGGAGACCTCGGTCGCGTCACCGCCCGCGACCAGCACATCGGCGGCGTCCGCGTCGGCGGCGATGTCTCCACTCGCCGCCGAGGCGACCACCGCGGTTTCGGGGAGCGCCTCGGCGTCACCACCCGGAGCGGCGGCCTGGACCGCGGCGTAGGCGCCGCCCGAGACAGACAGGGCCAGGGCCGCTGCGACGCCTCCGGCGCGGAGCATGCCGGGTTTAAGCAGATCTTTAACGGGTGTCATGGGGTCCTCTCGTCGGTGGCGGCCGCCACCGAATCCTTGAACTCGACGTCGACTGCCATTCACGCTAACGAAGAGCGCGGCAGCGGACAATGACGTCAGTCACGGATCGGGGCGCCGGTGCGAGCGGGCAAACCCGCACCTGTCCCGGCCGGCCTCACCGCCGCCAACCAGCCCACCAGGCCGGCAACACCCACCACACCCACAAACCGGAAGAGCCGGTTATGTGGCTCTTCGCGTTTTGGGGTGTGGTGATGTACAAGTGAGGGCCTGGTGGCGGTCGTTGTGGACGTTCCAGCGGGGCTGCTCTGGCAGGCACGGGTAGGGCGGGCGCGATTGATCGTCGCGAGCCCGGGCAGGCCACAACAGGTCCCGGCGGACGCGGCGAGCCCCGGCCCTACCCTCTCGAATGCGGCGGTCCGGGCGGGAGGACTCGGCTGCTCGCCTGACGGGGCCCCCCTTCTCGGGTCGACGATTCGACACTTCCGACGACAGTACGTACCTTCTGATCAACGATTCGTACTCCTATGGGACGGTACGTACCTCTAGGTGCCGAACCGCCACGAGAGGGTACGAATCGCCGGTGCTAAGTGCCGAACCGTCAACCACAGGTACCAACCGCCAGGGCCCGCGCCGACCTACGCGCCAGATCCCACCCGGGAAAACACACCAGACAACCCGGCCGGCCTGCACCCGGCGGCGCGGGCATCAACGACCAGGCCCGCACCCCGCACCCCAGCTGACAGCTCCCACCCTCACCCACCACACCCACAAACCGGAAGAGCCGGTTATGTGCCGAGATCGGTAGAAGTGGCGACCCCCAGGCGTTTTGAGCGGCAGCGCATGGGCAGGTCACCCCATGGCCGGTCTTTCACGCCGCCCCTAACCTACCCATATGAGAGTGATCCAGTTGCGCGTGAAGGACCTGTGGTGGTGCAGCGGGCTGTTGCCGTTGTGGACCGTAATCGGATCCGTGATTGACGGCGCCGTGGGGTGGGAACTCTTCTTCATCCCCTACGCGCTGCTCATCCAGCTATTCCTGCAGCTGCTGTTGGCCAGTGTCGCGGCGGCGCCCAACAGCAATGCATGGCGGGAACTGCCGCCGTGGACCAATCGGACGGCGCTGGTGGTGCTCGCCCTGGCGCTGCTGTGGCCTCCGCTGGTACCGGCACTTACCGACTGGCCGGAGTTCGACGGCATTCTCACTCGAGCCGGCATGTCCTCCGACGCCGCAGGAGCCATCGGCTACGGACTCGTACTCGCGTACCTGCTCGCATGGGTTGTGGCGCTCATCGTCGCGGCCGTCGAGGGGGCGGCGCTAACGCGCCGCGCCGCCCTACAGCAGCCGATCCCGCCGACGTCCTCGCCGGGACCAGCACATCTAACACGCCGAGGCCGGTGGATGTAACGCACCGAGACCGGCCGTTGCGACCGGTGCGGTGACGAGTGCGGCGGGGATCAGTACCAGCCGGTGGACTCGGAGTGGGCCCAGGCGGAGCAGGGGGTGCCGTAACGCCCGGAGATGTAGCCCAGGCCCCACTTGATCTGAGTGGTGGGGTTGGTGGCCCAGTCGGAGGCCACGGAGCTCATCTTGGAGCCGGGCAGTGCCTGAGGAATGCCGTAGGCGCCGGAAGAGGCGTTCTGGGCCTGGTAGTTCCAGCCGGACTCGCGGTTCCACAGGCTGACCAGGCAGGTGAACTGGGAGTCGTCCCAGCCGTAGGAGGACATCATCGACTGGGCGATGGACTGGGCGGAGGCAGCGGTGGTGCCGTCACCGGAAGCCGCCACCGTGGTTGTGGTGGATTCGGTTTCGGTGTCGGCGTCCTCACCGCTGGTGTCTGCAGCCGTGCCGGTGCCGACCAGCACCACCTCGTCGACCCGCTCGCTGACGACCACGCGGGAGATCACCTCGCGGGAGACCTCCTGGCCGTCGACGCTCGTTACGCGATAGACCACCCGAGTGACGCCGTCAACGCCCTCGGTCTGCACCTCGGTCTCACCCTCGGGCAGAGCATCCGTCTCCTGCTCCACCTGCTCGAACTCATCGGTCTCGTCCTCGGAAACCGCGGTCACTTCGGCCACGTCGCCGCCCACAACCAGGGCGTCGGCGGTGTCCTCGCCGGAGGCGGCGAGGGCCTGCATGCGCGCCTGGGACTCGGTGAGGGGGGCGACGCCGGAGTCACCGAACTGGGTGGCGGCGTAGGCGCCGCCGGAAACCGCCAGGGACAGGGTGGCGGCCACCCCTCCCGCCCGGTACATCGCCGGCGAAATCGAGGTCTTCGCGGGGCCGTCGGCGCGACGGCGGCCATGTGCGTCGGAGGTTTTGGTGAGGCTCTTTGAGGCCAGTGCCCCAAGCTCAACCAGCGTTGTGCTTAAGGAGCTGCTCTGGGAGTGACGACCCACGGGGATTCTTCCTAACGGTTGACAACTGCCGATCACGCTAACCGACTACGGGTGGCTCAGCAACACAAACTGACACATTTCACACCCATGTGCCGTAGGCCTGAGCGGTGTTGCGGGCCAGCACGGCGGCCATTTTCACCTCGTCGTATCCGCGCAATTGCGCGAGAAAACGTACGGTGTCCGGCATCAGATAGGAGCCGTTGGGGCGGCCGCGCCAGCGCTTCGGCGGCAAGTAGGGCGCGTCGGTCTCAATCAGCAGCAGCTCGTCGGGCACGGCCGCGACGGCGGAGCGCAGCTCCTCGTTGGCCGGGTAGGTGATGGGACCGGCCACGGAGGCGTACCAGCCGTGCTCGGCGCAGGCCTCGGCCAGGGCCGCTCCCCCGCTGAAGCAGTGGAAGACGGTCCGCTCGGGGGCACCGTCGGCTTCCAGAATCTCGATGCAGTCGGCGTGGGCGTCGCGGTCGTGGATCTGCAGCGGCAGATCGAGCTGCTTGGCCAGGGCGATGTGTTCGCGGAAGGCCTCACGCTGGACGGCGGCGCCGCGCGGACCGGTGCGGAAGAGGTCCATGCCGGTCTCCCCGACGGCGACGACGACGTCCCGGTTACCGCGCACCTGCGCCTCCAAGCGGCTGACCGCCTCGTCCAGGGGCTCGTCGTGGTGGGGCAGGCGCACGGGCTCCAGGCCGTCGGGGCCGATCTCCCGCACCCGGGCGTGGGCGACGGCCTCGTTGGGGTGGATGGCCAGCGCGACCCGCACGCCGGGAAGCTCACGCGCAAGGGTGAGGCTCGGCGCCCAGGCGGTGGTCTCCGCGGCGGAGGTAATGAGGGCGGTCACTCCAACCGCGGCTGCCCGGGCAACCAGTTCGGCGGCGTCCAGCGGCGCGTCGGCGCCGGGCCCGGCGGCAACCTCTCCGGGAACCGGCAGGTGGGTGTGATTGTCGGTGACCGGCGCCGCCAGAGGGGCGACGGCGTCGGCGGGCGGCCAGGAGCGGTCGCGGTGCTTGCGGCTCATGCGCCGGTGACGTCGTCGGGCTGGGAGTCGGCGTAGCGGGCCAGCTCCTCCTCCACGATGGCCTCGTCGAGCTTGACGAAGACGGGCTTGGGCTTGGCGATCGGCGTACCGACCGCCACGGGGTGGCGCTCCCACGTGGGCACGCCGCTGTAGTCGCCGGTGATGATCGGGTAGCCGGTGCGGCCGGTGAAGGCATCGGGCAGCACCTGCGGGTCGAGCTCGTCCACCTCCTCAATGTGGGGCATGGGGGCGATGGTGCCCTCGCCGCCCATGACGCGATCGACGTCGTTGGCGGCGTGCGGCAGGAACGGGGAGAGCATGAGGTTCAGGTCGACCACCACCTGAGCGAGGGTGTGCAGCACGGTGGCCAGCCGCCGGTGTTCGGGGCTGCCCTCCTCCCCCTTGAGTTTGAAGGGCTGGGTGTCGGCGATGTACTTGTTGGCCTCGCCCACCAGCCGCATGGCCTCGGCGAGCGCGGCCTTCTGCCGGTGGTGGCGGATCAGGTCGCCGACCGTATCGAAGCCGGCGGCGACGGCGTCCAGCAGGGCGCGGTCCACGTCCTCCAGCTCGCCCGGGGCGGGGATGGCGCCGAAGCGCTTGTGGATCATGGCGGCGGTGCGGTTGACCAGGTTGCCCCAGCCGGCCACGAGCTCGCCGTTGGTGCGGCGCACGAACTCCGCCCAGGTGAAGTCGGCGTCGGCGGTCTCGGGGCCGGCGGCGCAGATGAAGTAGCGCAGGGCGTCGGCCTGGTAGCGGGCCAGGAAGTCGCGCACGTAGATGACGATGCCGTGGGAGGAGGAGAACTTGCGGCCCTCCATGGTCAGGAACTCGCTGGAGACGACCTCGGTGGGCAGGTTCAGCACGCCCATGTCGCCGCTCTCGCCGCCGCGCTCGCCCTGGCCGTTGTAGCCGAGCAGCTCGGCGGGCCAGATCTGGGAGTGGAAGACGATGTTGTCCTTGCCCATGAAGTAGTAGGACAGGGCCTGCGGGTCGTTCCACCACTGGCGCCAGGCCTCGGGGTCACCGCTGCGGCGGGCCCACTCGATGGAGGCGGACAGGTAGCCGATGACGGCGTCGAACCACACGTACAGGCGCTTGTTCGGCTGGTCCTCCCAACCGGGGATGGGGATGCCCCAGTCGATGTCGCGGGTCATGGCGCGCGGGCGGATCTCCGCCAGGATGTTCTTGGAGAAGCGGATGACGTTGGGACGCCAGGCGCCGGAGGCCTCCCGCTCGTCCAGCCAGGCGCCGAGCGCATCGGCCAGGGCGGGCAGGTCCAGGAACCAGTGAGTGGACTCGACGAACTCGGGGGTCTCCCCGTTGATGCGGGAGTGGGGGTCGATCAGGTCGGTGGGGTCGAGCTGGTTGCCGCAGGTGTCGCACTGGTCGCCGCGGGCGCCGGCGGCGCCGCAGATCGGGCAGGTGCCCTCGATGTAGCGGTCGGGCAGGGTACGGCCGGTGGAGGGGGAGATCGCGGAGCGGGTGACCTGCTCGACCATGTAGCCGTTGTCGCGCACGGTGCGGAACATGTCCTGCACCACCCGGTAGTGGTTGCCGGCGGTGGTGCGGGTGAACAGGTCGTAGGACAGGCCGAGCGCCACCAGGTCCTCGACGATGAGCCGGTTGTTGCGGTCGGCCAACTCGCGCGGGCTGATTCCCTCCTCGTCGGCGGCAACCAGGATCGGGGTGCCGTGCTCGTCGGTTCCGGACACCATGAGGACGTCGTGGCCGGCCATGCGCATGTAGCGGGAGAAGACGTCGGACGGGACGCCGAAGCCGGCGACGTGTCCGATGTGGCGGGGACCGTTGGCGTAGGGCCAGGCGACGGCGGAGAGGATACGGCTCATGGGGGCAGCCTATCCGTTCCCGCGGCCGGGTACGGCCCCGGGTTGTTCTCCCCCTGTGTTTGCGGCTCCGGCACCCCTATGGTGGCGGCGACGAGCACGCCAGGTGTGCGTCATCGAGCTTGGAGGAGATCACGATGCCCCGACCGCCTGCGTCTGGAAGACCGCGAGTCCCGTTGCGCATCGGCGTGGTCCTGTGCCTGGTGGCGCTGGCCGGGCTGGCCATCTGTCTACCCATGGCGCGCCCCATCAGGGACCTGCAGGCGCTGGATTCGGCTGGGGTGACCACCGTGAGCCTGGATGCGGCGACCACATATGGCCTGTGGGGTTATAGCACCGTGGACTGCACCGTCACCGGCCCGAACGGGGACGGCGTCGTGGTTCTTCCGCCGTCGGAGGAGACGCCAGTGGCCGATCATCGGATTCTCGGAGTGATCGAGGCCGAAGCGACCGGCGATCACACCTTCACGTGTTCCGGGCACGAGAAGCAGGAGGTATCGGTGGGGCGCCTGACCGACCTCCGGATCGTCGACTGCGGTTGGTGGGGAGCGATCACCGCTACCTGCATGGGCCTCGTCGGCCTCCCGCTGGCTACGTTCGGGGGCATTTGGCACTTTATCGACAATAGGCGCGCCCGATCGAACCGGCGCGGCCCCGCCGCAACCACCCGGGGAATCATCCGGGAATAGTCGGCGTACCAACGTCGATCTGCTTCCCGCCAACGTCTCGCCGTCACTCACGGAAGCCGCCTGCGGGCGACACGGCACGTATCGTGAGCGTGATAGCGCGACAACCGACGCCACCAGCCCTCTACCGCACCGGAGTAACCCATTGTCCTACCCCCCCCCGACTCCCGGCTCCCCCTATGCGACCGCGCCCCGTGGCGCCGGCCCCAACTCCTACGCCCCTGCCGCACCGGCCCCAAGGGACACAAGGGGCCGCTTATTCTGCTGCTGTCTGGGGTGGTCCTGTGCGTGTTGGCCGCCGTGATCGTTGTGGCCTTCGCCGGCTACATGACCCGGTTCGATCACGACCCGCGCCCCGTTGACGCCAACGGCTCAACCCGCGTGCAGTTGGACTCCACGGTCACTTACGGCCTTTACGGCAATGGGGACTCACAGTGCTCCGTAACCGCCGCCGATGGCACCGAGGCGACGCTGGCCACTCCGTGGTCAAACACGACGGTCAACGGGCACCTCCTCTTCGCCACGGTTGAGGCAGGCATCTCCGGCGAGTACACCGTCACCTGCACCACCTCCGTCGCCGGTGAGGACGTGTATTTCGGCCCCGCGATCGGAGCACAGGACGTTGGACGCAGCGTTTTCCTCGTCTTCGCCGCAGTCTGCATGTTCATCGTCGGTGTTCCCCTCACAATCGGCGGCATCATCTGGCTCGTCGTACGCAATTCACACAACAGGCGAGCTCTACAGACGCAGGCTGCATATCCAACCGCAGGCACCAGGCTGTGAGGTTCGGCTGACGAAGACGGCATCGCCCCGTAAAGTCACGTAAAGTCACGGTTGAATCTCGTGGGAGTCGGCGGCGGCCCGCCGGCGGGAAGTACCGGCAGGAAGTAGAGGTGCAGGCGATGGCCGTGTGGAATCAGCCCGGTCCGGGCGTCAATGGACCACCGCAGCGCCCGCGAGGCGTGGACGCGGACGGCCTGCCCTCACTGACGGTGCCGCGCGTCGTCACCATCGGGGGCGTGGCGGCGCTGCTGGTGGCGGTAGCACTGTTCGCAGCAGCGGTGGCGATTGCCCCGCGTGTGCTTGAGGAGGACGCCGTCGCGATCGACCAGGGTGGGCGGTCGACGGCGCTGTCCCTGCTTGAGGACACCGAATACGGCTTCTTCTCCGCCGACGCCAACGTCGCCTGCAAGGTCTTCGACCCGGCGGGAACGGCACTGGATGTCTATACGCTGGATCATGACAATAGCGACCCGCCCCAGGTGCTCGGCTTCCGGTCGACCAACGCCGGCACCTACGACGTCGCCTGCACCGGGACAAGCGCGATCACCATCAACCAGTCCAACGTGTCCCCGGAGTGGAGCCGTAGCCTGCGCATGGCCGTCACTTCGATCCCCTTCTGCGTGGCGGGCCTGACCAGCACCGTAGTCGGCGCGATCTGGCTGGTGGCGCGCCGACGTCGTCGCACGCGCGTCATGATGAGCCGACTGTATCCGCTTGCAGGAGCCACCGTCGTTCCGGCACCACCGATGTCGGCACCGCAGCCCGCCCCCGCCGCAACGCCGACGGTCGGTTATGGCCTGGCCCCGCAGCAGGTGGTCTACCGGCCGCTGCCCCCGCCCGACGGCGGCCAGGGCGTCTAGCCCTCTTCTTCCGGGCGCCGGCGTTTTAGGCGTCGTCGGCGTCGCGCCGGGCAAGCGCCGCCCGATACACCTCATTGGGGCGAGCACCGGCCCGCGGGGCGACCTCGGCGGCGGCAGCCTTCAGCCGCATGCCGGAGTCCGCCAGGGCCAGCGCCTCGGCGGCAGCCTGCTGTAGGTCCACCACCCGGGCGGGGGCGCCGGCAACCACCAGCACCACCTCCCCCAGCACGCCGTCGGCCGTGGCGTCCGCGAGTTCCCCCAGGGTTGCGCGCTGTACCTCCTCGTGCGTCTTCGTCAGTTCCCGGCACAGTGCGGCACGGCGGTCCGCGCCGAAGGCCTGGCCCATGGCACGCAGGGTCTCGTGGGTGCGCCGGGGCGATTCCAGGAACACCATGGTGCGCGGCTCATCCGCTAACGCCGTCAGGGCGCGGACGCGCTCCCCCGCCTTGCGCGGGAGAAAACCCTCGAAGGTGAAGCGATCGGTGGCCAGTCCGGAGAGCACCAGGGCGGTAAGCACGGCGGAGGGCCCGGGCGCGGCGGTGACCGGGACGTCGGCGTCGACGGCGGCCACCACCAGCCGGTAGCCGGGGTCCGAGATGCCCGGCATGCCGGCGTCGGAGACAACCAAGACGGCGCTGCCCGCACGGGCGGCCGCAAGCAGTTCGGGGGCCCGGGAGGCCTCGTTGTGCTCATGGAAGGCCACCACGCGGCCGCCCACGCTCACCCCCAGACGGCGGGCCAGGGCGAACAGGCGGCGGGTGTCCTCCGCGGCGATGAGGTCGGCACACTCCAGGGCCCGGCGCAGGCGCGGGGAGGCGTCGGCGACGTTCCCGATCGGGGTCGCGGCCAGGGTGATCGTGCCCGGGCGCGGGGCGGCGTCCACCGAAGGCGCAGGCGGCGCGACATCCTCCGGGGCCGCCGGCCGTGTTTCTGCCGTCCGGTCGGCCTCGGCCGCCGGCGCGCCGCTGTCGTCCGCGGGCGTGGCATCACTCATGTCGTTATTCATGGGCTCAGTATGACGGGCCGCCTTAGACTCGCAGACGTGACTTCACCCTGTGCTGCTTCACCGGATGGCGCCGACGCGTCCCCTACTCCAGGAGACTCTCCCGGCGATGGCTCCCTGCACGCGGCAGCTGCCGCGACTGCCGTCGTCGAGACCGACAGCGCCTCCAAGACCGACACCAACGCCGGTAAGCCCGGTGAGACCGAGACTCCGCGCAGCGAGAACCAGCTGCGGTCTCTACTGGGACTGGAACCGCTTGGCACCGAACTGCCGCGGCAGACGCGTATCAACGGCTGGGTGGCCACCGCGTTGGCTGGACTGGTGGCGGCGCTGACGCGGCTGATTGGCCTGAGTCACCCGCATCAGCTCATGTTTGACGAGATCTACTACGTCAAGGACGGCTACGCACTGTGGCAGAACGGCTACGAGTCCAAGTGGGGCGACGGCGCCGATGAGCTGTTCGCGCAGGGAGACTTCTCTGCGCTGACAACCGACCCCAGCTATGTGGTGCATCCGCAGCTGGGCAAATGGCTGATCGGTCTGGGTATGCAGATCTTCGGCGCGGACTCTTCTTTCGGCTGGCGGGTCATGCCGGCGTTGGCGGGCGTTTTGACGGTGATTGTGCTGGCGCGGCTCACGCTGCGGCTGACCCGTTCGCCGTTGCTCGCCGGCCTGGCCGGGGTATTGCTGGCGATCGATGGTGTAGGGATCACCGAGTCGCGGATCGGACTGTTGGACGGGTTCATCGGCCTGTTCGCGACGCTCGCGCTCTACTGCGTCGTGCGCGACCGGGAATGGTCCCGGGCGCGCCTGGCGGCCGACTTCGCGGGCGTGCCCATCGCTGCGGAGGTGCCTGCGCCCCTGGCACCGCGGGCACACCTGCGCCCGTGGCTGATTGGGGCGGGCATCGCCGCCGGGCTGACCTGTTCGGTGAAGTGGTCCGGCGCCTACCTGCTGGCTGCGATCGGGATTCTTGTGGTCGTCTGGGATACGTTGGCGCTGCGCCGGGTCGGGGCGCGCGCCTGGTTCCTCGAGGGGACCGTTGCGCGCGGCGTTGGGGATTTCATTCGCCTGGTGCCGGTGGCCTTCATCGTCTATCTGGGGGCCGGCTGGGGTTCGTGGTTCTTGCACGACGGCGCCTACTACCGCGGCTGGGCGGCGGCGCAGCGCGCGGAGACCGGCACGGTGGCGCGCTCCTGGCTACCGGATTCCCTCAACGACCTGCTCGAGTACCACCTGTCGATGTACAACTTCCACGTTGGCCTGGACACCGAGCATCCCTACATGTCGAAGCCGATCGGCTGGCTGGTGCAGTGGCGGCCGACGTCGTTGTACTGGAAGGGCTCTGAGGAGCTGGCCGGCGCCGATTGTGGTTCGGGCCGCTGTATCCAGGCCATCACCTCGATCGGCAACATACCCATCTGGTGGGCGGCCGTGCTGGCACTGGTCTTCGTGATCGTGGTACTGGCAATCGGCCGCCGCGACTGGCGCGTTTGGGTGCCGCTGATCGGGTACGTCGGCCTTTACCTGCCGTGGTTCATCTACTCCAACCGGACCATCTTCACCTTCTACACGGTGGCGTTCGAACCGTGCATGGTGCTGGTGCTGGTGTTGGCACTGGGCGCAGTTTCCGGCATGCTCACGCCCGTGCCCGGGTCGGCAGCCGAGCGTGAGGAGGCGCGTCTGATCGCGGAGGGACGGATTGGGCCGGGGCTCCCCTATCCACGTGGCGCCGTGGCCGCATATTTCGGCTTCGGCATGCGTGCAACGCGCACCCGTCTTCCCGAAGCCTGGACGGGCGTACCGCATTGGCGCCTGCGCGGAGAAGGACTGGCACTGATGGCCGGCGTGATTGTGCTCGCTGCGATGTTCACGGTGGCGTGGTGGCCGATTTGGACCGGACAGACCGTGTCCTACACGTTCTGGCACTGGCACATGTGGCTGAGTTCTTGGATCTAGGGCCGGCGTCCACGGGGTAGCCCTGTCTTGTCCCCCTGGTTGGAGCTACGGGGCATTCCGCTGCGCGCGACTGCGGTGGGGCACTTCCCGGGCCGGCAGGCCCGGCGCCCCATGTGGTACGTGCGGCTGAGCTCTCGGCCGCACGGTAGGGCCCGCCGGAGTCCGCGTTCCGCGGGCCCTGCCCCGGGCACCTCCTGCTGGAGCGGTCCAAACCGACGCCGGGGGGCCAACCGTGGGCCCTACCCGGGGCGTAACCTGAGTCGTGACGGTTTAGTGGCTCTTCCGGTTTGGGGGTGTGGTGGTTGTCTGGGGCGGCGGCAGGAGTGCTGCCGATGTCCTGGGACATGGCATGGGGTGGGGTGACGTGGGGTGGGGTGTTTGGTACGCCGGCTGGGCGTTAACAACGCTACTTAACGCTCTGCTGTATACCTCTGGGGCCTTCAGCAGACGGTTAACTGGCGTTGTTAACGCCGAAGTGGCGTTGCAGACGGCGAAGTGGCGTTGCAGACGGTCCCGCTTCCGGGCGCCGGAGCTGTCGGCAGCCAAGTGCAGCCAGGCCAGGCGTTCTGGCGTGGTGAGCCGGCGCCGTGGAGGTTCAACCCGCGTCCTCGAGCACTCCGCCCGGCCGGCGGCGAGGACGCCCCTACCGGCCTGAGGACGCCCTCGCCGGCCCGAAAACGTCCTCGTGCGCCCGACACTGGTCGAATACGTCCTCGTAAGCCCCAAACCCTCCCGCATGTGGAGGGTTTGGGGATGACGAGGACGTTCTCGGCAGAGCAGCACCTACCGAGCACGACCACGCCGGCCCGAGCACGACCACGCCGGCCCGAGCACGACCACGCCGGCCCGACATCGACCTCATCCGCCCCCGAGAACGTCCCCGCCGACCCGACACCGACCTCACCACCCCAACCACAACCACCGCAACCCGGACCGAAGCCACCACGCCGGAAGCACCACACCCTCAAACCGGAAGAGCCGGTTTAGTACCCACAAGTCATGCTATGCCGGCTGGCGCCCGTGAGCTGGGGGCGTCTGTTACGCCACTTCACCGTCTACTACGCCGGTTAACGGTCCGCTGTATACCTCGGAGCCCTTCAACAGACGACCAAGTGGCGTAGTAGACCGCGAACAGGCGTAGCAGTCGAGTACCCCGTTGCCGAGCACACGGCCAAGGGGCCCCTCGGTGAGTACGTGCCCGGCTGAGGTTCGCGGCTCGAGCCAGTACGGGCGTGCCTGCGAAGGTCGCACCGCCTCACCGTTGCCGTGTTGCCCTGATCATGTTTCCGGGAATCAAGCGCAGATGACAGTGATCGCGCACGGCCCCTGGGCCTTTGGCTGTGGTGTCTGCCCACTCGTATTTCCGTGTGTGCGGCCTGTGTGGGCTCGTGGTTTGTGGGCTGGTGCGGCTGCTTTGCCGCGTTGGTGTCTGGTGTGGGCTGTGCTGGGTGTGTGTGGTGTGTGCCCCCCGGGCCGGGGCCCCGGGGTGTGGTTGTGGGTGTGGGTTCGTGAGCGTGCCGGCAGTGTCCTACTCTCCCACCCGCCTTCCGGGGGCAGTACCATCGGCGCTGGGGGGCTTGGCTTCCGGGTTCGGAAAGGAAAGACCGGGCATGACCCACCCCGCTATGACCACCGGCACACACACCAACCCACACCCACCCAGAAACAACCAGGCCAGGCGGGCGCTCGCGCACGCACCACACACCCTGTTCACATATCAGCACCCGCCCGGGGGTGGGTTGCCTGTGAACCGTACAGCGGACGCAAAAAACAAACCAAGTGATTGAAAGAACTACTCAACTCATGTTGTTTGCCGGTTGAACACTGCTGCTTGTGGAAGCCCCACGCGTCAAGCCGC
>NZ_FQTT01000016.1:116683-117717 GCF_900098745.1 Actinomyces glycerinitolerans | reverse complement strand
ACCTGCTCATCCCAACGGCGCGCCGGGTGCAGCGGCGCCCTGGAATGGGCGACTAGCGCCGCCCCCGGTCCCTCCTGCTCGGCCCGCTTACGGATCCGGTAGAACGAGGACTTCGAAACCCCCACCTGCCGGCAGAACTCCTCCACGCTCACACCCGCAACCCGCGAGTCGAACTCAATGATGCGCTGACGCTTGAACGGCGAAACTGCATAACCCATCCCCCAACCCAACCCCACCCACACCGCCCCAGAATCTCACTACTTCTGACACTCCCAGATGTCATGAGATCCAACAGTCCCAGAAGTCATGAGACAACACAGGCACCTAGAGGTACGTACCGTCCCATAGGAGTACGAATCGTTGATCAGAAGGTACGTACCGTCGTCGGAAGTGTCGAATCGTCGACCCGAGAAGGGTGCCCCGTCAGGCGAGCAGCCGAGTCCTCCCGCCCGGACCGCCGCATTCGAGAGGGAGACGCCGGGAATCGTCCCTCGGGGTGCGCTGGCTGCACACCGGCGGCATGAGATGCCGGGACTCGCCGGGACTCGCCGGGGCTCGCCGCGTCCGCCGGGACCTGTTGTGGCCTGTCCAGGCTCGCGGCGATCAATTGCGCCTGCCCTTCCCATCGTGCCTGCCAGAATGCTCCTGCCGGACGTCCACAATGACTGCCGCCAGGCTCTTACCTGTGCACCACCACACCCGCGATCCCGAGGGGTCCCCGATTCCCGGGTCGGCTGTGCTTCCGTGGGATGGCTGTCATGTCGTTTTACGACCTTGGGGTGTGGTTTACGACCACCCCAAGGTCGGAAACCAGCGCCGACCAGCACTGACCGGTGCTTCGCGCTTGAGCTTGAGGGTGCGGCCGCATGGAACCACGATGCGGCAGGCCTCGCTCGGGCGCGGGAGGGCAGCTTGAGGATGGGCGGTGCTTGTGCTCGTGGTGCGAGGCCTCGCTCGGGCGCGGGAGGGCAGCTTGAGGATGGGCGGTGCTTGTGCTCGTGGTGCGAGGCCTCGCTCGGGCGCGGGAGGGCAGC
>NZ_FQTT01000016.1:15117-116456 GCF_900098745.1 Actinomyces glycerinitolerans | reverse complement strand
AGGCCTCGCTCGGGCGCGGGAGGGCAGCTTGAGGATGGGCGGTGCTTGTGCTCGTGGTGCGAGGCCTCGCTCGGGCGCGGGAGGGCAGCTTGAGGATGGGCGGTGCTTGTGCTCGTGGTGCGAGGCCTCGCTCGGGCGCGGGAGGGCAGCGCCGCTGACCGCCCACATCCTCAGGTCTAGGACAAGCCATCCTCGGGCGCAGGAAGGTAGCGCTAGAGCGCGGGAGAGGTCGTCCTCGGACCGGCCAGAACACACCACCAGCCACACCCCCAAACACGAAGAGCCCGTTAAGGGCACGGAATTCATGTCGGTGCCCCGCGATACCGTGGACACATGTACGAAGGCAACGGTGCTGAGCGGCGATCCGGCGGGGCGTCCCCGACGGATCGGGCGGGGCTGCCCGGCGTCGGGAGGGGATCGACGGCGACCGTTGCCTGGGCCGCTACATACGGGGAGGCAGCGGCCGGGCCCGGGGTCGAGCAGGATTCCACGGTCGTGCCCGGAGCCGTGCGGGAGCCCACGGCGCTGATCGAGCACCTGGCGGAAGTACCTGCAGGCGCAGGTCTGGCGAGCCTGGTTGAGGGTCTGTTGGCCGGCATACTGGTACCCGCCAACCCCAACGGTGAGGCGGCCGGCTCCGCCGGGGAGAACGCAGCAAACGCAAGCGCGGTGGCTACTGCAAGCACCGCGGACGCTGCGAACATCACGGACGCTGCGAACACCACGGACGCTGCAAACACCACGGACGCTGCAAACACCGCGGATGCCGTGGGCATCGCCGAGCTGGCAGAAATACTGGGGACTCCCGACACCGGCGCACTGTTCAACACCATCACGAGCCCGGCCGACCGCGCCCTGGCGCAGGCCTCCGCACAGCAGGGCGTGGACTGGGGCGAGGGCACCGGCATCGACCGCCTGGCCGCGCTGGGCGGGCAAGTGCTCAGCGAACTGGTGGCGGCGTGCCACCGGCTGGTCTCCTGGGCGTCGTGGTGCGAAAGCGCGGCGGCTGCGTGCCTTGCCCGCACACCGGAAATGAACCGCGGCGCAGCTCCCTGGGGTCCGGACGGGCGACTCGAATGCCTGGTGACGGAGGAGGAGCGACGTTTCACCACCAGCGGGGAGATCGCCTGCCGACTCGGCACCACCCGCCAGAGCGCCTGTCAGATGTTGGATCGGGGCGAGGCTCTGCTACAACTCGAGTTCGCGGCCACCGAGACCCTGCACCGGGGCGGCCTGCTGGATGCGAGCAAAACCGCCCTGATTGTTCGGCGCCTGGAGGGTGCCGACGCGAGGGTGGCCAGGGCCGTACAGGAGCAGGTCCTGCCTCGCGCATCCCGCAGGACGACGTCGCAGCTGGCCAAGGACATCGACCGCGCCCTGGCCGCTTTAGACCCCGACGGCGCCGGCAGCCGCCGTAAGCGCAACCTGGCGCGCAGGCACGTTACGCGGCCCCGCCAGGCGGGCGAGGGCGTTCATGAAATGCGGCTCCTGCTGCCGAGCCTGGACGCGTTCCTATTGGATGCGACCCTGGACGCCATAGCCGCCTCCGCCCGGGCTGCCGGGGATGAGCGTTCCCCGGCGCAGCTACGGGCCGACGCCATCACCGGCATGACGCTGCGCACCCTGCAAGCCAGCCAGTACGCCGCCTGTCGGCCGTCTTTCACCGCACCTGCAAACGTCGACGACGCCGCCCCAGCAACTGTACCGACCAGCGTCGACGCCGGTGCCCCGCCGCCTGCACCGGCCAGCGCACAGCTGCTGCCCGACGGGGTCCCGTTGGAGGGGTTGCTGGCCGGGTTGAGCAGCCTGGTTGTGCCCTCGCTCCCCTGGTGGACGCCCTCCGGGGTAGAGGCGGTCTTCCCACCGCCGGGGATCACCATCAATGTCGACGTCGCCGTCCCCTTGGAGCACCTGCTCCCCGACGGCGCCGGCGCCATCGGGGATGACCCGCCAACCGGATACGGCCCGCCCATCGGGGATGACCCGCCAACCGGGTACGGCCCTCCCACCGCCGGCGATACGCCGGGGCGGCCCACGGACGCCGTAGTCGGGCGATCCTTCGCATCCGACGGGCGAAGTGTGCCCGAAACGCTCCCGGCCGACGGGAGCAGTGCGCCCGCCGCAGGTCACTCAGACTCACCTACGCGAGGCGGAAGCAGTGCGCCCACCACAGGTCACTCAGACTCACCTACGCGAGGCGGAAGCAGTGCGCCCACCACAGGTCACTCAGACTCACCTACGCGAGGCGGGAGCAGTGCGCACACCGCGGTTTTGGACGGTCAGCGCCCCCTCCCCTACACCGGGACAGCCGCAGGCGCGGCTCCTGCGGCCGAGGTCACCATTGGGGTCGGCACGGCGCCGGTGCCCGCCGCCACTGCCCGCGCCCTCGCAGCCGGCGGGGTCTGGCGCAGGCTGGTCACCGACCCGGTCTCGGGGACGGTAGTCGACGTGGGCCGCACCCACTACCGGCCCCCGGTCGCCCTGCGCGAACTCGTACAGGCCAGGGACGGCTCCTGCACTTTCCCGGGCTGCACCATCCCCGCCACCCGTTGCGACACGGACCACATTCAACCCTGGGCCGAGGGCGGGGCGACCAGCCTGAGTAATCTCACCAGCCTGTGCCAGGCCCACCACCGGCTCAAGCACACGCCCGGTTGGAGCCTCAGCCGCACCGACTCCGGTGATCTGACCTGGTGTACTCCCAGCGGTGCTCGCTACCAGCGCAGCCTGGACGGGAGCATCACCCTTCTGGCCCACAAGATCGGCCCTCGCCAACTGCTTGTCCCCGCCCAGAAGGTGCCCGCGCACCTCACGGAGGCCGTCGACGACGCCGTCCTGAGTCGTCTCCAGCACGGCCTTGAGCTCAGTGCTCGAGACGCCGCTCGTGCGGGCGGGCGCCCGCGAGTCACCAGCCGCGGTCCCCGCCCCGGCCAGCCCGTCGGCGCTTTCGAGACCACTCCCTACTCGGAGGCCCTGCACGACCTCGGCCTGGCCCCACTGCTAGACGAGATTCCGCCCTTCTGACATTCCGCCCTTTTGACCGCCTAGTCAGGCCCCGAGCTCCTCGGCAACCAGCGCCATCTCCTGGTCCGCACGACGCCGCAACTCCCGGTGTCGGGTCCAGGAGGCGAGGGAGGCCTCGGCGACCGCGTCGACCAGCAGCACCACACCCGTGGCCAGCAGGCCGCGGTGTGCCACCCCGGTGCGGTCGCGGCGGTGCACCGCCGTCCCGATCAGCGCCCCGCCGATGCCGGCCTCCAGGGCAACGCCGGCCCGCATGAGCCAGGGCCGCTCGGTGACGACGCGAATGTAGGTCTGCCAGAAGGCCGAACCGGGCGCCTCCGGGTCCTGCAGCATGAGCCCGACCGAACGCCCCACGGCGTTGGACAGGCCGCGCGGCTCGTGCACCACGGCGCCGGGCGCCTCCGCGGGCGCCAGCCGACCGGTCAGCACCGACGCCACCCAGTCGGGCAGGCCGAGCGCATCGATCAGGGCCACCAGGCCGTCGATACCGGGGGTGGAGAAGGCCTCCGCCACCGCCTCCGCATCCGCCCCGGGCACGGCCGCGGCCACGAGCGAGACGTCGGTGGAGTCGGTGAGCATTTCATCCACCAGGGCGCGCAGGGCCGGCCCCGGCTCGGCCACGCCGCCCCACACGTACTGCGAGGTCATGCCCCAGGAGAAGACGGCGTCGTCCTCACTCTCGCCGGTGGTGACGGCGCGTACCGCGATGTCACGGGCGTCCACGGTCAACACCAGGGCCGGCAGAGACTCCTTGTCCCAGCCGAAGGAACCCAGCTGGTTGCCCTCACCGGAGTACATGACGATGCGCCGGTCGAGCGCGGGCAAGGAGGTGACGGCCAGCGGACGCTCCAGCAGGGTGGCCTGCAACGGCACCATGTAGGCACTGAGCGGAGAGACGACCACGGTGCGGGAACCCTCCGGCGTCTCCGAGGCCACGGTCGGCAGGGCGACATCGACGGGCAGGGCGTTGAAGGAGGCCGGGCCGATGGTGACATCCCCGGAGAACTCGCGCGCAAGGGACTCAACCAGCTCGCTGATGCGAGTTCCGGCCATCACGCCGCCACGCGACGGCGGGGTGACGGCCACGCGCCCGTCGGCGTCGGCCAGCAGTGTGAGGGAGAGCAGGTGGGGGGTCGCCGGGTACCACTCGAGGCGGGCGACTACCCGCTCCGCCTCGAGGCGCGCGGCAACCGCGTCCGGCTGGGTTCCGGGCACGACGAGTACGCCCTCGGTGCGGTTCCAGCGCTGTGCGGGGTCTTGAGCCATGAAGGCCTCCTAGTCGGATGGTGACGACCGTTGTCCGGCCCGTCCACGCGACGGGCGGGGACACCACCATTGTGTCAGCATAGAGCCTCCCGGTCAGCCCGGGGAGCCCCGACCGGGGTCGCCGGGTTGCCTGGCCGGGGGAAGCCGGACCACCCGGCCGGGTCGTCAGGCGGCCGGAAAGCCTCGGCGGTTACTTGCCGGCCCCGGCCCGACGGCGCAGCCGGTCGACCTCGTACAGGGCGATGCCGGTGGCCACCGCGGCATTGAGCGACTCCACCGTCCCGGCGATCGGGATGGAGATCAGCAGGTCGCAGGTCTCGCGCACGAGCCGCGACAGTCCGCTGCCCTCCGCGCCGGTAACCACCACCAGCGGGGAGTCGGCCAGATTCAACTCCTCCACCGGCGTATCCGCCCGCCCGTCCAGGCCGACGACGAAGCAGCCCTCCCGCTTGAGCGCCTCGAGGGCGCGCACCAGGTTCGTCTCCCGGGCGACCGGCACCCGCGCGGCGGCGCCGGCGGACACCTTCCAGGCGGCGGCGTTCACGCCCGCGGAGCGGCGCTCGGGCACGATCACGCCGTCGACGCCGAAGGCCCCGGCCGAGCGCAGCACCGCCCCCAGGTTGTGGGGGTCGGTGACCTGGTCGAGCGCCACCAGCAAGGGGGTGTGCCCGGCGGCGCGGGCACGTTCCAGCAGGTCGCGGGCGAGCACGTACTCGTAGGCGGGCACCTCAATGGCGACCCCCTGGTGGGCGGCGCCCTCGGTGAGGGCCTCCAGGTCGAACTTGGTGGCCTCCACCACCGGCGCCCCGACCAGGGCGGCCCGCCGCACCACGGCGCCCAGGCGGTCATCGGATTGGGCGGAGGCCGCCATGAACACCCGGGTGATGGGCACGCGTGCGCGGGCCGCCTCCGCCACCGCGTTGCGGCCGCAGACGATCTCGTGGTCCCGCGGCACGTTGAAGCGCTGCCGGGCGGCCTCCAACTGCCCGGAGCGGGTCGGCTGAGCGGCGCGGGCCTCGGCCCGGGCCTTGGCGCGCGCCTTCGGGTGGCCGACGCGGTCCTCGGCCTTGGGGGTGGGTCCGCGCCCCTCCAGGCCGCGGCGGCGCACACCGCCGGAGCCCTTGAGCGGGCCCGTCTTCTTGCCCTGCTTGCGTATGGCGCCGTGGCGCCGATCATTTCCCGGCATCGCGGGCCTCCTGTTCTGCGGTTGGCGGCCGGTGGCCGCGGTGACGTTGGTGTTGCGCCGGGGTCGACGCGGCGGGTCAGGCCAGGTGCCAGCGGGCCCCGGTGGCACTGTCCTCGACGACGACGCCGGCCGCGGACAGCTCGTCGCGCAGCGTGTCCGCCCGCGCCCAGTCCTTGGCGGCGCGGGCCTGCGCCCGCTGCTCCAGCAGCCCGGTGACCAGCTGGTTCAGGGCACGCATGGCGGCGTCGTCCGTGCTGCCGCCCGCGCCGAGCACGCGATCGCGCCAGGGCTCGGCGAGCGGGTCGAGGCCGAGCACGTCCAACTGGGCGCGCAGGTCCAGGGCCGCCTGGGCGACGGCGTCGAGGTCGGGGTTGGGCGCGGCCAGGGCCGTGTTGAGAGCCTTGAGACTGGCGTGGACGACGGCCATGGCGCCGGCGAGGTTGAGGTCGTCGTCCATGGCTGCGGCGTACTGCGCGGGCAGGTCCCGGGCGCGCACGGCCGCGGCGGGGGCGTCGACCGGGTTCGGGCCGCCGTCAGCGGGCGCGGTGATCTCCAGGGCGCGCATGATCGCCCCGGACAGCCGCTCCCATAGGGAGGCGGCGTCGGCGAGAGTCTCCTCGGAGAACTCCACCGTGGAGCGGTGGTGGACGGTGCCCAGCGCCAGGCGCAGCACCGCCGGGTCGTAGCGGTTGAGCAGTTCGGAGACCACCAGCGAGTTGCCCAGGGACTTGCTCATCTTCTCGCCCTTGATGGTGACCCAGGCGTTGTGCACCCAGTGGCGGGCGAAGCCCCAGCCGGCCCCGTGGGACTGGGCCTGCTCATTCTCGTGGTGCGGGAAGCGCAGGTCGATGCCGCCGCCGTGGATGTCGAAGGACTCCCCCAGGTAGCGGCGGGACATGGCCGAGCACTCCAGGTGCCAGCCGGGCCGACCCCTGCCCCAGGGGGCGTCCCAGGCGGCGTCCGCGGGCTCGGTGGGCTTGGCGGCCTTCCACAGGGCGAAGTCGCGCGGGTCGCGCTTGTCCGCCTCCACCTCCGCGTCGATCTGGGAATCCTCCTCGGTGGTGGCCAGGTCGTCGACGCTCTGGTTGGTCAACGACCCGTAGTCGGGCAGGGAGCGCACATCGAAGTAGACATTGCCGGGCTGCCCGGTGTAGGCGTGTCCGGCGTCGAGCAGCCGCTGCACCAGGTCGATCATCTCGGGGATGTGGCCGGTGGCGCGCGGCTCGTAGGTGGGGGGCTGCACGCCGAGGGCCCGGTAGGCGGCGTCGAACTCGCGCTCGTGACGCTGCGCCCACGCCCACCAGGGCACGGGCGGGTCGGCGGCCGCGGACTTGGCGAGGATCTTGTCGTCGATATCCGTCACGTTGCGGATCAGCACGACGTTCTGCCCGCAGTGGGTCAACCAGCGGCGCAGCACGTCGAAGGCGATGGCGCTGCGCATGTGGCCGATGTGCGGGGAGCCCTGAACCGTGGCACCACACAGGTAGATCGCCACCGTACCGGGCGTGACGGTGGGCGCCAGGGGCACGACGCCCTGAGCGGCCGTGTCATACAGGCGCAGGTTCAGCGCGGGACGCGCTTCATTGGATGAGGTGCTCACGGCCGCAGCCTAGCGGGTGCGGCAAGTCCGGCTACACCTGCGGCACCGGCCAGACCAGGGCGGAGGCGACGGCCGCCAAACCCTCCTCACGCCCGAGGAAGCCAAGGTGGTCGGTGGTCGTGGCCGAGAAGGCCACCGGGGCGCCGACGGCGTCACTCAAGGCGGTTGTGGCCTCCTGCATGCGCCCGGCGACACGCGGGCGTGCGCCGACCAGTTGCACGGCGACGTTACCGATTTCGAAGCCGGCCGCGCGCACCCGCCCCGCGGCCTCGGCCAGTAGCGCGGCACCGGCGGCGTTCTCCCACTCCGGCGCATCCGTGCCGAAGTTACTGCCCAGGTCCCCCAGGCCGGCGGCGGACAGCAGGGCGTCGCAGCAGGCGTGGGCGACGACGTCGCCGTCGGAATGCCCCTCCAGTCCGACCTCGTCGGGCCAGTCCAGGCAGGCCAACCGCAGCGGGGTGTCGGAGTCGGTGGCGGCGAAGGCGTGCACGTCGGTGCCGATGCCGGTGCGGGGCGTCCACTGGGCGATCTGCGCGCGGTAGGCGGCGGCGTCGGCCTCGGTGAACGTGGCGGTGCCGGCCGAGTGGCGGGGCGTGCGTCGCGCAGGGGTATCACTGTCGGGTTGATCGGTCATGCCCCACAGTCTGCCGTATATCTACTCGTGACCCGTGTATCCGTTTGTTGCCCCGCGCGTCGCCGGGAGCACCGGCCGCCTTGACGCGGTGGCAGGATCCGGCCGGACAATGCGCCCCGTGGCTCCCGCACGCACGTCCAGCAACACTCCCCCGGCCGCACCGGCCGGGTCGACGTCGCTGTGCGCGCTGCACGAGGACGGCACCTGTCACTCCTGCCCGCACATGTCGACGCCGCTGCCCGTGCAGCTGGCCCGCAAGCAGGCCCGGACCGTCGCACTGCTGGCCGACGGCGCGAACCCCGTCCCGGCCGCGGCCTGGGAGCGGCCGGCGGCGAGCGCGCCGAAGCGCTTTCGCAACAAGGCCAAGATGGTGGTCTCGGGGACGGCGGCCAAGCCGCTGCTGGGCATTCTCGGGCCGGGCGGGCACGGTGTCGATCTGCGCACCTGTCCCCTGCACGTGCCCGAGATCGAGGCGGCGCTACCGGTACTCGCACGCGCGATCACGACGCTCGGGCTGACGCCCTACGACGTGTCCGCGCGGCGTGGCGAGCTCAAGCACCTGCTGGTGACGGCCTCCCCGGACGGGGACCTGATGGTGCGCTTCGTGTTGCGCAGCCGCCGACACGTCGACGACCTGCGCGCCGCCCTGCCCAGCCTGCGGCGGGCGCTGCCGACGCTGGCGGTGCTCAGCGCCAACATTCAGCCGGTGCACCAGGCGATTATCGAGGGGCCCGAGGAGATCCTGCTCACCGAGGACGACCGTCTGCTCATGCGGCTGCACCTGCCGGCGTGGGGCGTGGCGGAGGAGGACGCGACGGGTGCGGGTCCGACGGAGCTGCCGTTGTACCTGCCCACGCGTTCCTTCTTCCAAACCAACACCGGCATCGCGCAGGCGCTTTACGCCACGGCGCGGCGGTGGGCGGATGATGCGCTCACGGTTCCCGGTGCGGCGCCCACGGCTCCCGCCGCGACGCCCACCGCCCCGCGGGCCCCGCGGCGGGTGTGGGACCTGTTCTGCGGCGTCGGCGGCTTCGCCCTGGCCCTGGCCGGACCGGATCGGCGCGTGCTGGGAGTGGAGGTGTCGGCGGCGGCGATCGACGGCGCCCGGGCCGCCGCCCGACTCATGAGGCTGCCCGACGATCGGGTCCGGTTCGAGGCGGGCGACGCCTCCGTGCTCGACCCGGGAGCCGGGCCGGTGCCGGACCTGCTGGTGGTCAACCCGCCGCGGCGCGGCATCGGGGCGGAACTGGCCGAGCGCATCGAGGCCGCGGGGGTGGAGCGGGTGCTGTACTCCTCCTGCAACCCCGCGAGCCTGGCGAAGGACCTGGCGCGGATGCCCTCGCTGCGGCCGCGGCGGGCGCGCCTGTTCGACATGTTCCCCCACACCGACCACGCCGAGGTCCTCGTAGACCTCCGCCGACGTCGGTAGACGTTACGTGCCAAGACCGGTTGTTAGGGCGGGTCTGGGCACGACGGCCCATGGATCGGTGCCGCCTTGTCACGTAGCCTCGTGACATGGCGAGCAACGACGCTGCACCCGGTCCCTTTCCATCCGCCCCCTCAGCATCGACCACCCCCTCGGCCCCTGCACCCCCGGGCCGCACTGCGCCCGGCCGCGGGACTCGCGGCCTGTCCCGCCGCCGGGCGCTGGCGCTCCCGCCCGCCATCGCCGCGCTGGTGGCCCTGGGCGGGTGCGGAGTATTCGGAGGCTCCGCGCGGGCACAGGCCTACGACACCGACGCCGTCCACCGCGAGATCCCGCTGGAGGACGCTCCCGGCGCGCCGGATGCCGCGGCCGCCTGCGCCGCTCTGAGTGAGTCGCTGCTGCGCTTCCGCCTGGGAGAGGAGCCCGCGGCTAACGCCTTGACCTGCCCGGTCGGAACGGCCCTGACCATAGCCCTGCTGTACGCGGGCTCCGACGCCCCCGCCGACGGCGTGGACTCACTGCTCGGCGTATCGGCCGCCAAGGCCGCCGACGCCGATTCGGGCACCACCCGCGACCTGACCTGGTCGGCGCTGCAGAACGCCCTGCTGGCCTACGACCCCAGCGATGAGGAACTGAACGACTTCGACCCCGAGCAGATCCCGGAGGCCCCGCTGCTGCACATCGCCAACCGGGTGCTGCTGGTCGGCGATGACCCGGCAGTGGAGCAGTCCTACCTGGATGCCGCCCGCGAGTGGTATGCCGCCACCACCGAGCACGCGGACCGCGACGACGCCAAGGCCGCCCTGGACGCCTGGGCCGAGCGCCACACCGGCGGGCTGATCAAGTCCTCGGGCATTGAGATCACCAAGGACACGCGGCTGGTGCTGCAAAACGCCCTGCTGTTCGCCGCCCGGTGGAGCACTACCTTCGACGCGAACCACACTTACGACCAGGACTTCACCCTGGCCGACGGCTCCACGGTCACCGCCCGGCTCATGCACGAAGACTTCTTCCGGCCCTGCGTGCAGGGCGAGGGCTGGCAGGCCGTGCGCCTGCCCTACTGGGACGGGGACGACGACGCCCAACTCGTCATGGACGTGATCCTCCCCGACGCCGGCGTCGCTCCGACGGATCTGCCCGAAGGCGCCTGGGAGCAGGCCTCGGCGGCGCTGGACGCCGTCACGGAGGACCGGAGGAGCGAGGTCGTGCTGGCCCTGCCCACCTTCGACCTGAAACCCGGGCCCGTGGACCTGCTCGCCTTTCTGGACGCCCAGGGCACCACGCTGGACTCCCTGGAGCACATCGGCGAGGACCTGGTCGTCGACCAGGCGGTCCAGCAGGTCCGCCTCATGGTCAAGGAGGAGGGCACGGTGGCCGGGGCGCTCACGGAGCTATCCGGAGCCGGCGCGGCGGCGCCCCCGGAGGCGCCGGTGCAGTTCATCGTGGACCACCCCTTCGCACTGCGCATCGTCGACCAGTTGACCGGCCTGGTGCTGATCGAGGGCGTCATCATGGACCCGACCGCGGCCGCCGAGTAATTCCGGCCACGCCGCGGCCCCGCCTCCCGAAGGCCGGCCGAACGGTTACGCTCTTACTCGGCAGTCCCTCCCATGACCGTAAGGAGTACCCGTGAGCGTCGACGTCATCACCCAGTCCACCCCCGAGCTCGTCGAGGCGATGGAGCGCCTCATCCCCCAGCTCTCCCGCAGCGCCCCGGCTCTGACCGCCGCGCAGTGCGAGGCCCTGGTCGCCCAGCCGGGCGTGTACCTGTTCGCCTTCCGCCCCGACGCGCCGCTCGCCGACGGCACCACCCCCATCCTGGGCATGCTGACCCTGGCGACCTTCACCATCCCCACCGGACTGCGCGCCTGGGTGGAGGACGTCGTCGTCGACGGCGACGCCCGTGGCCACGGTGCCGGCCAGGCACTGGTCGAGGCCGCCGTCGAGTACGCCCAGTCGCTGGGCGCCCGCACCGTCGACCTCACCTCGCGCCCCTCCCGGGAGGCGGCCAACCGCCTGTACCGCCGGGCCGGCTTCAAGCTGCGCGAGACGAACGTTTACCGCTTCTCCGGCGAGTGATCCCGCGGCCGGTCCGGGGCGCGGCGTCGTGCATGCCCCGGCCCACGCTCAGGGCTCTGCCCACAGCAGCAGGTGCGGCGTGACGGCCTTCAGGTCCGGGACGACGACGAGCCCCGGGTCCGCCGGGAAGTGCTTGTGCCCGCCGATTTGGATCACCCGCAGGTCGTTGGAACGGGCGGAGGCCGCCCCGGTGGCGGAGTCCTCGACGACGACGCACTGGTCCTCGCTCAGTCCCAGCAGGCGCATTCCGGCGGCGTAGGGGGCCCGATCGGGCTTGCCCGGCAGGCCGTCGTCGCCGGTTATCAGGCCGGCGAAGACGTCGCCGAGCGCGTGCGCAACCGCCTCGACGATCGGGCGCGGGGACTGGGTGACGATCACCTGCGCCAGCCCGACCTCCAGCAGGGTCTGCGTGATCTCCCGCGCCCCCGGCACCAGCGGCGGGTTGGCCTTGACGGCGGCCTCGACGTCGGCGGCCATGCCGGTGAAGATCGCCTCGGCCGCCGGGTCGTCGGGGCCGGGGGCCGCCCCGGTGGCCGCGATGAGTTCGTGGGTGCGGCGGATGGAGGCGCCTTCCAGGGCGGTGACCTGTGCTGCGGTGACGGTGCCGCCGGCGGCCTCGCAGCGACGGCGGAAGGACTCATCCCAAAAGGGTTGGGAGTTGATGAGCGTGCCGTCCATGTCCCACAGGACGCCGCGTACATAGCGGCCGGAGTCACTCATCGCTTGCTCCCGGAGTTGCGCCCGCCGTTGCCCGACCGGCCGCGGCCCTTGTTGCCCTTGGCGCGTCGGCGTTCGGCCCGCTCCGCACGCCGAGCAAGCTTCTCCTTCTCGCCCTGCGCCCACTCGACGCGCCCGGTCAGCCAGTCGCGGGTTTCACGGGTGAGCATCTTGTTGTCCTCCAGCAGGCCGCCTGCGCGCAGCTCGGTGAAGTCCAGGTACTCGGAATTGCGGGTGCG
Source organism: Actinomyces glycerinitolerans (assembly GCF_900098745.1). Taxonomy (GTDB): domain Bacteria; phylum Actinomycetota; class Actinomycetes; order Actinomycetales; family Actinomycetaceae; genus Actinomyces; species Actinomyces glycerinitolerans. The sequence goes on along the minus strand of NZ_FQTT01000016.1, from coordinate 104,285 downwards.
CGCGTACTGTCGCTCGGCCTCGTGCAGGTCCGCGGCATCCCGTGCGACCTGCCGCTCGATCATCTGCCGCCCCAGCAGCAGGAAGATCGCCAGCACCAGGGCCACGATGCTGCCGTAGCCCTTCGTGGGCGCATACAGCAGGGCCGCCAGGACGGACAGCCCGACGGCGGGCCCCATCATGCCGTAGGTGTACCCCTCGGAGCGTCCGTCGTGGCCGCGGGCCCAGGCACGGAGCTTGGCGCGCCCGTCCGGGTCGCCACCATTGAACCAGTCGCGCACCCGCCCGCCGATGCTGCTCATCGTTCTGCCTCCTCAAGTAGCCCGTCGATCAGTTCGGCCATGGATCCCACCGACCGCTCGCAGGCGGCGACGACGTCGGGCGGGGACCAGGGCAGGCAGATGGCGTGGTCGGCGACGACGTGCATGGAGATGTCGTTCCAGGAGTCGCCCACGCTCCAGGTCTCGATCCGCTCCCCCGGCAGGGGACCGTCGGTGCCGGTGAGCACGTCCACCAGGTCACTCAATCCGGCGCCCTTGGTGGCCCCGGCGGGAATGACGTCGAGGAACTCCTGGTTGCGCACCACCTCGATCTGATCCGGCCAGCGGGCGGTGAGGTCGGTGGCGATGCGCTCGCGCACGTCGTCGTCGCGCACCCGCATGGGCACCCCGATGAAGCGGTGGCAGGGCATCTCCTCCAGGGTCATGGGCAGGAAGATCTCCAGGATTGGGGAGGTCTCGTGGTAGGTGTCGGACAGGATGTGGTCCGCCTCCATGGTGGTGGCGAAGACGGTGAGCCCGTCGATGCCCTGCAGAAAGTCGGCGATCTCGTGCGCGACGCCGTCGGGCAGGTAGCGGGCGGAGAGGACCCGGTAGTCGCCGTCGATCAGGACGGCGCCGGTGAAGGTGACGGCGTAGTCGAAACTCATGCCGGCGGCCGTGAGGGTGTTGCGCGTGGCGAAGACGGACTTGCCGGTGTCGACGACGAGCAAGTTGCCGGCGTCCCGCCAGCGCTGCATGGCTTCCAGGTCGGCGGAGCTGACGCGCCGGTCGAACAGGACCGTGCCGTCCAGGTCGGTGGCGATGAGTTGACGCACTGCTTCTCCTGCCAGGCCGAGTTATGTGCTGGGTAACAGATTACTGACTGGGCGCCGGGAGCACACCAGTGATGCGGGTGGAATTCGGTCGGAACGGGCGTCGAGGTCGGTCGAAGTCTCGCAACTTCGACCGACCTCGACGGTAACAACGACCGACCTCGGTGGTCGGGCTATAGGCCGAGCCAGCCGGTCCAGGCGCCGAGGATGCCGATGACGAACATGCCGAGAATGATCCACAGGGCGTTGATCTTCTTATTCAGCAGCCACATGCACAGGAAGGTCAGCCCCAGCGCGGCCACGCCCGGCAGCAGCTGGTCGAGAATATTCTGCAGGGTGGTCTCGGTGACGGTGCCGTCGTCCGCCTCCACCGAGGAGATCACCCCGGGGAAGTTGATCGTCGTCCATTTGGCCACCAGGGCACCCATGACGAACAGACCGGTGATGGCGGCGATCTGCGTGATGCGCTTGAGCTGGCCGCCGCCGACCTCACTGACCATGGCGGTGCCGCGCTCGTAGCCCCACTTCAGGCCGTACCAACGCACCAGGATGCGAATGACATTGATGCCCAGGAAGTAGATGAGCGGGCCGAGCCACGCACTGCTCGAGCCGGTCAGGGCCAGGGAGGCACCCAGAGCGCCAAGCACGGGCCGGATGGTCCCCCAGAAGATGGGGTCGCCGACGCCGGCGAGCGGGCCCATGAGGCCGACCTTGACGTTGGTGATGGTGTCATCACCGATTTCCTCGCCCTTGGCACGCTGCTCCTCCATGGCGGCGGTGACGCCGAAGACCACCGAGGAGATCCAGGGGTGGGTGTTGTAGAACTCCAGGTGGCGCTTGAGGGCGGCCGCCTGTTCGGTCTTGTTGGACGGGTAGAACCTCCGGATCGCCGGCATGAGGGTGATGCAGAAGCCCATGGCCTGCATGCGCTCGAAGTTGAAGGATCCGAGCAGGAATGTGGAGCGCCAGTACATGCTCCGCAGGTCGCGGTCGGTGAGCATGCGCCCGGTGTCGGGAGCGGCGTCGATTTCAGTGGACTCAGTGGACATGGTCGTGTTTCCTTCCCTGTTCCTTGCCGCGGTCAATCGAGCTCGTCATCGAGTTCGTCGTCCAAGTCGTCGTCCAGGCCGCCGGAGCCGCCGCCCACTGCTGCGGGGGCGGGACGCGGCAGCTGAACCGACTCGTGGAAGTCGGGGTTGAGCTGGACGTAGATGAAGGCCAGGCAGACGCCCATGATGCCCAGGGCGACCAGGGTGATACCGGTGTCCAGGGTGGTCATGGACTGCGCCACGATGAAGCCGATGAAGAAGAAGGGCATGAGTTTGCGCGCCCGCATCATGTTGATGACCATGGCGTAACCGACGACGACGATGAAGCCACCGGCGATCTGCAGGCCCTCGGTGACGACCTCGGGAATCAACCCCAGGGCGCGCGCCACGGAGTCACCGGAGGCGACCACCGCGACCGCGGCGGTGGGAATCGCCACGCGCAGGCCCTGCAGGGACAGCGCGATGAAGTGCATGATCTGAATGCCCCGCATATTGCCGTCCTCCGCGAAGCGGTCGGCCTGGTGGGCGAAGAACACGTTGATGGTACGTACGAAGATGGTCAGGGCCTGGCCGGCGACGGCCAGCGGGACGGCGACGGCGATCGCCTCATCGTGGGTCTGTCCGCCGGCGATGGCGATGACGGTGGAGATGGTGGATGCCAGTGCGGCGTCGGGGGCCATGGCGGCGCCGACGTTCATCCAGCCGAGGCTGAGCAGCTCGAGGCTGCCGCCAACCATGATGCCGGTGGTCGGATCGCCCATGGCGAGCCCGGTCAGGGTGCAGGCGATGATGGGTCGATAGAACATGCGTTCGTCCAGAACGGAGTCGCAACCGGCGAGGAAGGCCACGAGGGTCACGAGGATGATCTGGACAGCACCGATGTCATGCATGAGAGTGCTTCCTGGTGGGGACGGATAGGGGAGGGGGTCAGTTGATGAAGCCCTTGGACTTCAGCGTTTCCATCAGGCCGGTGCGCCCGGAGGAGGGGACCTGCTGGATGTATTGGCTGATGCCGCGGGAGTCGATCTCCTGGAAGTTCTTGACGTCCTCGTCGGAGACGTAGACGGCCTGCGACAGGGCCTTGGTGCCCTGCTTGAAGGTCATGCCGCCGACGTTGACCTCATCGGCCTGGATGCCCAGGTCGAGCAGGCGCACGATGTCTGCCGGGGTCTCGACGACGATGACGGCCTTGAGGTTCTCGTACTTGGGGTTCTTGTACACGCGGGCGGCCTTGGCGACGGTCAGCACATGGACCTTGACCTTGCCGCCGCCGGTCTGGAGCATGAGCGTCTTGCGCAGCTCGTCGTTGGCGGCGCCGTCGGAGACGGCGAGGATGGCCTCGGCGCCCAGGGAACCGGCCCAGTTGTTGGCGACCTGGCCGTGGACCAGGCGGGAATCGATGCGCAGGAGCTTGATGTCCATCAGAGCTCGTCTCCTTCGTCGTCGTCGGAATCGGTGGTGGTGGGTGGGGTGAAGATCTCGGAGAGGACCTTGACGCCGCCGGCGCCGGAGGTCTTGGCGACCTCGACCAGCTCGGTCAGGTCGCCGCCGGCCAGGCGGCGGCCGAGGACCTCGATGAGCATGGGCAGGTTCACCCCGGTGACGACGTCGGCGTCCTCACGGGCGGCGGCGAAGCGGGCGGCGGCGTTGTAGGGGCTGCCGCCGAGCAGATCCACGAGGATGAGGTACTGCCCCGAGGCGGAGGACTCGACGGCGTCGGCGTACTTCGCCAAGAGGTCGTCCGGTCCTTCGCCGGGGTCGAAGCTGATGGGGACGACGTCGTCCTGCGGGCCGGCGATCATGGCGGCGGAGTTGAGCAACCCCTCCGCCAAATGACCGTGGGCCGCGACGATCACTGCAACTGATGACTGCAACGGCGGGCTCCTGCCAGTTACGCACCGCGGAGGCGGTGACTATCGGTGAGTGGGGACATAGCGGCGACGCCGTGCCCCGATTGGCTGAAGCATATGCCAAATCGTTTGAACTGGCGCCGTTCTATGACGCGGCCCACAGTAGCACGCGGCTGGTCTCAGATCTCGGGAACGTTGCGCTCAATTTCAGCGAGCCATGGCCCGGCGTCGGCGTCGGAGGGCATGCGCCAGTCGCCGCGTGGGGACAGCGTGCCGCCGCCGACCACCTTGGGGCCGTTGGGCAGCGTCGAGCGCTTGAACTGACTGGAGAAGAAGCGCCGGAAGAAGACCAGTTCCCACTTGCGGATGTCGGCGAGCGTGTAGGCGACCTTCTCCTCCTCGGGCAGGCCGGCCGGCCACTGCCCCACGCTCGGGTCGGCCCAGGCCTTCTCCGCCAGGAAGGCGATACGGGAGGGGCGCTCGCCACGCCGCAGCACGTGCCACAGTGTGAAGTCCTGCAGCGCGTAGGGGCCGATCCGCGCCTGAGTGGACTGGATGGGTTCGCCGTCGTCGGCCGGAACCAGCTCGGGGCTGATCTCGGTGCTCAGCACGGCCAACAGCACCTCGCAGGCCTGCTCGGAGAAGAGCTTCTCGGCCACCACCCAGCGGATCAGGTGCTGAATCAGGGTCTTGGGTACGCCCGCATTGACGCCGTAGTGGGCCATCTGGTCGCCCACCCCGAAGGTGCACCAGCCCAGGGCCAGTTCGGACAGGTCGCCGGTGCCCAGCACGATGCCGCCGCGGGCGCCGGCGATGCGGAACAGGAAGTCGGTGCGCAGCCCGGCCTGCACGTTCTCGAAGGTGACGTCGTAGACCTCGCGGCCGCGCTCACCGCGCCCGTAGGGGTGGTCCATGGCGGTGAGCATCTGCTCGGCGACGGGCCGGATGTCCAGCTCCTCCACATGGCAGCCGAGCGCGGTGGCCAGGGCGAGGGCGTTGTGCTTGGTGGCGGCGGAGGTGGCGAAGCCGGGCATGGTGATGGCGTGGATGTCCGTGCGCGGGCGACCGAGGCGGTCCATGGCACGGGCGGCGACGATCAACGCGTGGGTGGAGTCCAGGCCACCGGAGACGCCGATGATGAGCTTGGGGTTGCCGATGGCGCGCAGCCGCTGCTCCAGGGCGGACACCTGAATGTTGTAGGCCTCGTAGCAGTCCTGGGCGAGGCGGTCGGGATCGTTGGGGACGAAGGGGAAGCGGGACACCTCCCGGCGCAGTCCGATGTCGGTGCGGGGCGCGGCCAGGGCGTCCCGCGGGATGCGTACGGTGCGGAAGACGTCGGGATTGGTGGGGGCGGCGCTGCCGCGGGCGAAGGTGCGGCGGTTGTCGTCGAAGGTGCCCTGGCGCAGGCGCTCGGCGCGCAGGCCCTCGAGGTCGACGTCGACGACGGTGGCGCGCGGGGAGTCGGGGAAGCGCTCGGTCTTGCCCAGCAGGGTGCCGTTCTCGTAGATGAAGGTCTGCCCGTCCCAGGCCAGGTCGGTGGAGGACTCGCCCTGCCCGGCGGCCGCATATACGTAGGCGGCCAGATCGCGGGCGCTGGAGGCGCGGGCCATCAGTCGGCGCTGCTCGGCGCGGCCGACGGTGACCGGGGAGCCGGAGAGGTTGACCAGCACGGTGGCGCCGGCCAGGGCCGCGATGGAGGACGGCGGGACCGGCACCCACATGTCCTCGCAGATCTCCACGTGGAAGACCAGCCCGGGCACGTCCTCGACGGCGAAGAGCAGGTCCGGCCCTAGCGGCACGCTCACGCCGTCGGCGTCGGGGCCGACGCCGGGCAGGGGGACGGTGGCGGGCAGGTCGCCGGCTCCGGCGGCGAAGTGCCGGGACTCGTAGAACTCGCGGTAGGTGGGCAGGTACGACTTGGGGGCGACGCCGCGCACCGCCCCGCCCTGGATGACGACGGCGCAGTTGAGCAGCCGGTCGCCCACGCGCAGGGGGGCGCCGACGACGAGTGCCGGCAGCAGGTCGGCGCTGGCGACGCGGATGGTTTCGAGTGCGGCCAGCACGTTGGCGGCCAGCAGGTCGTCCAGGAGCAGGTCGTCGACGGAGTAGCCGGTCAGAGTCAGCTCGGGGAAGGCGGCCAGTACCACGCCGTCGGCGGCCAGGGCGCGGGCCTGCTCCACAACGGCGGCGGCATTGGCGGCGGGGTCGCCCATGGACACCGGCAGGGTGACCGCGGCGACGCGCGCGAAGCCCTGGTCGTAGGCGGAGTGGAAGGCGATGTCGGTGCGCTCCGGGTTGCTCATGGGCCGATCCTGGCACAGCAAACCCGACAACGACTCTTGTCAAATCGTTTTCTTCACCGTAGTGTCTTCATGCGTCCCGGGAACACGCGGCCCCGGACGCCTTGACCCTTACCCCTGAATCGCATCGAAGGAGATGCACATGCACGTCGCTTCGCGATTACCACGCCTGCTCCGGCCCCTGGCCGTCACGGCGGCACTCGCCCTGGCCGCCGTCGGCGCTGCCGCGCCCCTGCCCGCAGCCCCGGCCGCCGCCGACCCCGCGGATACCACGGCCGCCGACCCCTGGCGGCCGCTGGCCCACTACTCGCCCCAGAACAACTGGATGAACGACCCCAACGGCCTGGTGTATGTGGACGGCGAGTACCACATGTTCTACCAGTACAACCCGGAGGGCAGCGAATGGGGCAACATGTCCTGGGGGCACGCGGTCTCCACCGACCTGGTGCACTGGGAGGAGCTCGGCGTCGCCATCCCCTACACCGCGGACTACGGAGTGTTCTCCGGCTCGGCCGTCTACGACGTCAACAACACCTCCGGCCTGGGCACCGCCGACGCCCCGCCCCTGGTGGCGGTGTGGACGCGCGCCGACAACCACAACGGCAACCAGTCCCAGTCCCTGGCCTACTCCACGGATAAGGGCCGCACCTGGACCACCTACAAGGGCGGCGACCCGGTGCTGGACATCGGCTCCACCGAGTTCCGCGACCCCAAGGTCTTCTGGGATGAGGCCGCCGGCCACTGGACCATGGTGGTGGCCCTTTCCGCCGAGCACCAGGTGGCCTTCTACTCCTCCGACAACCTGATCGACTGGACGCGGCAGTCCACCTTCGGCCCCATGGGTGACACGAGCGCCGTATGGGAGTGTCCCGACCTGTTCCCCATGGCGCTGGACGGCGACCCGAACAACGTCAAGTGGGTGCTGTCGCTGAGCGTGGCCGGCAGGGGCCGCTACTTCACCGGCGACTGGGACGGCACCACCTTCACCGCCGACGCGCTGCCCGTTTACACCGGCACCGAGGGCACCGTAGTGGAGGACTGGGAGTCCGGCGCCTACGGCGACTGGACCACCTCCGGCACCGCCTTCGGCGACGCCCCGGCCTCCGGTGACGTCACCGGTCACGAGGGCTCCTACTACGCGGACTCCTGGGGCACGGGGGACGCCGACACCGGCTCGCTCACCTCCGCCCCCTTCACCATTGAACAGGACTACCTGAACCTGCTCATCGGCGGCGGCAACCACCCCTATGACGCCGCCGCCACCGGCGACGACGGCGACGGCACCCTGCTGGCCGGCTTCGACGACGGCACCTGGGAGGGCTGGACCGTCACCGGGAACGCCTTCGGCGACGCTCCGCTGACGGGTGCCGCGCCCGGGCAGCAGGACCTGATCAACATGAGCAGCGCCGGCGTGCTGAACTCCTTCTATGACGCCGACACCGGTCAGGGCACCGACGCGTCCACCGGCACGGCCACCTCTCCGGAGTTCACCATCGACGCCGACTACCTGAACCTGCTCATCGGCGGCGGCAACCACCCGGAGGCGGATGGCGGCGGCGCCACCGTCGTCCAGCTGCTGGCCGACGGCAAGGTAGTGCGCACCGCCACCGGCCGCAACCTGGAGGAGCTCAACTGGCAGAGCTGGGACGTGAGCGACCTGCGCGGGACCACCGTCACGCTGCGCGTCGTCGACGAGAACACCTCCGGCTGGGGACACATCCTCCTCGACGAGGTGCGGTTGTCGGACCGCGCCGCCACCGCCATTCCCAACAACACCTCTGCCAACGTGGTGGTCGACGGCCAGGTGGTCGCCTCCGCGACCGGCCGCCAGTCGGGCGGCCTGGACTGGGCGAGCCTCGATCTGCGCCAGTGGCGGGGACGGGAGGCCCGGTTGGTGCTCGAGGACAACAACCAGACCTCCGAGTGGGGCCACTTCATGGTCGACACCATCGTCCAGTCTGCCACGGCCGGGTTCAGCCAGACGGAAGTGATGCCGTACCTGGACTACGGGCGCGACTACTACGCGGCCGTCACCTGGAACGGCGTGCCCAACGGCGAGCGGTACACGGTGGCCTGGATGTCCAACTGGGACTACGTGAACGCGGTACCCACCACCTCCTGGCGCACCGCCATGACCACGCCGCGCCGACTGGAGCTGCGCACGCTGAACGGCGAGCCGCGACTGACCGCCGCACCCGTGGCCGGGATCGAGTCGCTGTACACCGGTGACGCTGTGGTGCTGGACGGAACCGAGATCCCCGAGGGCACCAACACCCTCGATGATCCGGCCGCGGGCACGGCCCTCGACATCTCCCTCGCTCTGGATCCGGGCTCGGCCACCGACAGCGGGATCGTCGTGCATGCCGCCGACGGGCAGGGCACCGTCGTCGGCTATGACGCCGAGGCGGGTGAGGTCTACCTGGACCGCACCAACTCCGGTGCCACCGACTTCTCGGCGGCCTTCCCGAGCGTGGAGCGCGCGGAGGTCACTCCCGACGCGGATGGCCTGGTACGGCTGCGGGTACTGGTGGACGCCTCGTCGGTTGAGGTGTTCGCCGCCGACGGCGCAACAACCATCACCGATGCGGTCTACCCGGAGGAGACGGCGACGGGAGTGTCCCTGTTCGCCGACGGGGGTGCGGCCACGGCGGTGCAGCTGCGCATCAACCAGTTGTCGGACTACCGCAACCCCTCCATCACCCCGCTGCCCTCGCCGTCGGCGAGCCCCTCGGCGGAGCCCACAACCGCGCCCTCGTCTGCGCCCTCGACGGCCCCGTCGACCGGACCGTCGAGGCCGGCCGCGACGCCGACCGCCGCAGCGACTGCGCCCAGCGGATCTAACGGACCGCTGGCACACACCGGTGCCACCACGCCGCTTCTCCTGGTCGTGGCGGCGGCGCTGGTCGTCGCAGGGGTCACCCTGAGGGCTTCGCGGCTCCGCCACTGATTCGCGAATCTGGGGCATCCCGCGTAACCGCAACCCATCCGTTACCAGACTCCCGCGGAATTCTGGGCTTTCCTGGATGGATTAACCACGCGGGACGGCCTATGATTACCCATGTCGGAACGCTCGCGGCATCGAGGAGGTTCAGGGACTCTGATGACGTGCCGGTGCGTTTGGGGTTGACGCGTTTCAGGGACCGCGCCCCCAAAGTCCGACCGGGGCCCCGCGCCAATGGCGCGGGGCCTCTTTTTGCCCTGACGGGGGTTATCGGCGCGAACGTGGTGGGTTATCGGCGCGAATGTGGTGCTGTAGACCGGCGTGTCGCGGGGAGGCCTGGCCCTTGTGTGGGTGGTGGTGTCCCGGCGTCGGGGGCCGGGGTGGCTTTGCACGACCCTGGGCGACACTGCACGACCCTGGTGCACATTCCACGACCCCGGGGTGGTCGTGCAACACACACCAAGGTCGTGGAACGCGGCCCGAGGTCGTGCAAAACACGAGGCGGGTCAGTGGTTCGGACCCCGGATGCGTATGGCCGCGCCCTGTCCCGCGCTCGCTGCCACATCCTCAGACGGAAGGAGCCCCAATCGCCGCCGACCGGGTCCACCCGGCTGAACTTGCGGTTTATCGGCGCGAATGCGTGTGGTTCGGGCGCGTCGTGGGGGCCTTAGTTGGTTCGTCCGGCGCAGCCCTTACGGGTTCCGGTGGCCTTCCTCGGGTGTGGGAGTGGTGTCCCACCCTGCGGCGGCGTTTCCCGCGGGACCCACACACGTGGTGGCCTGCGCGTCGACGACTCGTCAGGTGTGGTGACAGTTCGCTAGGTGCGCCGACGCCGAACACACGCGTTCGCGTCAGGAACACGAGTTTTAGAGCTTTGCACGTGCCCCGCACCCGCAAACCTCCAAAACTCGTGTCTTTGCGGGAAACTCGTGTACGAGACGAGGCCCAGCCGTACAGCACCCCAGCCCCCGAGGCCCAACCCGCGCCACAGAAGAGCCGCCCCCGCCGCGGCAGAACTCGGAATAACTCAGCCGATCCGCCAGCGCCGCTTGAGGTCGTCCACGTACAGGCGCATCTCTTCGACCATCCCGGTGCCGACGTTCACCTCCGCCGCCGTGCCGGGCGTGGTCGCACACAGCCACTGGATCTGCAACCCATCACTGAGGGCCACCACCGAACGCGCGATCAGCCGCGAAGGCGCCTCGGGACGCACCGTCCCGGCGGCCTTGCCCCGCTCCAGGCTTGTCTCAATCTGCGCGATGGACTCTGCCAGGTGTTGGGCCAGCCAGGCATGCGCCGGATGGTCGGCAGCCAGAACCGCCGGCGTCGTCGCCGTGTAGATCGCCACCAGTTCGCGGTGGCGGGTGTTGTGCTCCACCAGGGTCGCGAAGGCGTCGAGCAGGCGCCAGGGGTCGTCCTTGAACTGCTCGTCCCCCAGCAGGCTCGCACGGTCCTCGCGGTCGCGGCGCTCGAGCACCTGTGCGAACAACGCCTCCTTGGAGGAGAAGTGGTGCAGTAGACCGGCCTTGGAGATCTCGGCGGCAGCAGCGATATCCGCGAGTGAGGTGCCCGCGTAGCCATGGGCGCCGAACAGGGCGACGGCCTCATTGAGGATGCGTTCGCGCTTGTCCTCGCTGCCGGCCGGCGGGCGGCCAGGGCCGCGCCAACGCCCACCCGAAGCGGTAGAAGTGGTCGCGAGCGAGGCGGCATGTGGGTGGGCCGGGGTAGAAGACATGCCCTCATTCTCGCACTGGTGCGCGTCGGCCCCGGGTGCCGTGTTGCAGCACCCGGGGCCGACGCTCCTGGATCCGGTCGGATCAGGCCACCGGCGTCGCCGCCGACGGCGCCCAGGCCTCCCCGCGGGCGGTCAGCGCCAGGCCGGCCAACACGCCCTCGGGGCTGACGTCGACGACGACTTCCTGGCCGTCGAGCACCTCCCCGGCCAGCAGCATCTTGGCCAGCCGGTCGCCGATCTCGCGCTGCACCAGCCGGCGCAGCGGCCGAGCGCCGAAGGAGGGGTCGTAACCCTCGTCGGCGAGCCACTCGCGAGCGGCGTCGGTCACCGTCAGCGTGAGTCGTCGACCCTGCAGCCGCTCGGCCATGCGGGCCAGTTGGATGTCGACGATCCGGCCGAGCTCCTCCTTGGTGAGCGCGTCGAAGATCAGCGTGTCGTCCAGCCGGTTGAGGAACTCCGGCTTGAAGGCGCCGCGCACCGCGGTCATCACCGACTCGCGCTTCTCATCCGGGGACAGCAGCGGGTCGATGAGGAACTGGCTGCCCAGGTTGGAGGTGAGCACGAGGATGGTGTTGCGGAAGTCTACGGTGCGGCCCTGGCCGTCGGTGAGGCGGCCGTCGTCGAGCACCTGCAGCAGGATGTCGAAGACCTCGGGGTGGGCCTTCTCCACCTCGTCCAGCAGCACCACCGAGTAGGGGCGGCGCCGCACGGCCTCGGTGAGCTGGCCGCCCTCCTCGTAGCCGACGTACCCCGGAGGGGCACCGACCAGTCGGGCCACCGAGTGCTTCTCGGAGTACTCGGACATGTCGATGCGCACGATGGCGCGCTCGTCGTCGAACAGGAAGTCCGCCAGGGCCTTGGCCAGCTCGGTCTTACCCACACCGGTGGGGCCAAGGAACAGGAAGGAGCCGGTGGGCCGGTCGGGGTCGGACACGCCCGCACGGGAACGGCGTACGGCGTCGGACACGGCGGTCACCGCGGCCTTCTGGCCGATCAGCCGCTTGCCGATGGCGTCCTCCATGTGCAGCAGTTTGGCCTGCTCGCCCTGCATGAGCTTGCCGACCGGGATGCCGGTCCAGGCGGAGATGACCTCGGCGATCTCGGTGGGGCCGACCTTCTCCGCAATCATCGGCTCCGGGGCGGCCCCCTCGCGCTCGACCCCGTCCGGGCCGACGACGGTGGTGTCGGTCGCCTCGGCGTCACGGATCTGCTTCTCCAGGGCGGGCATCTCGCCGTAGCGCAGGCGGCCGGCCTCCTCGAAGCGGCCCTCGCGCTCGGCCAGGTCCGCCTTGGTGCGCAGTTCGTCCAGCTGCGCGCGCAGCTCACCAACCTTGTTGTGGCCGGCCTTCTCGGCCTCCCAGCGGGCATTGAGCGCAGTCAGTTTCTCCGAGGCGTCGGCCAGTTCGGCGCGCAGCCGCTCCAGCCGGTCCACGGCGGCGGGGTCGGCGCGGTCGCTCCCCTCCTCCAGCGAGTCGGCCAGGTAGGACTCCTCCATGCGCATGCGGTCCACGCGGCGGCGCAGCTCGTCGATCTCCACCGGCGAGGAGTCCAGCTCCATGCGCAGACGGGAGGCGGCCTCGTCGATCAGGTCGATGGCCTTGTCGGGCAGCTGCCGGCCGGAGATATAGCGGTCGGACAGGGTGGCGGCGGCCACGAGCGCGCCGTCGGAAATGGTGACCTGGTGGTGGGCCTCGTACTTGGGGGCGATGCCGCGCAGGATAGCGACCGTGTCATCCACGGAGGGCTCCCCCACGTACACCTGCTGGAAGCGGCGCTCCAGGGCGGGGTCCTTCTCCACGTGCTCGCGGTACTCGTCCAGCGTGGTGGCGCCGACCAGGCGCAGCTCGCCGCGGGCCAGCATGGGCTTGAGCATGTTGCCGGCGTCCATGGCTCCCTCCGAGCCGGCGCCCGCACCGACGACGGTGTGCAGCTCGTCGATGAAGGTGATGATCTCGCCGTCGGAGTCCTTGATCTCCTTCAGCACGGCCTTCAGCCGCTCCTCGAATTCGCCGCGGTACTTGGCGCCCGCGACCATGCCGGACAGGTCCAGGGCCACGAGCCGCTTGCCGCGCAGGGAGTCGGGGACGTCGCCGGCGACGATGCGCTGGGCGAGCCCCTCGACGACGGCGGTCTTGCCGACGCCGGGCTCACCAATCAGCACGGGGTTGTTCTTCGTGCGGCGGGACAGTACCTGCACCACCCGGCGGATCTCGGCGTCGCGGCCGATCACCGGGTCGAGCTTGCCCTCGCGAGCCGCCTCCGTCAGGTCGGTGCCGTACTTCTCCAGGGACTTGTAGGTGCCCTCGGGGTTCGGGGAGGTGACGCGGGCGGTGCCGCGCACCTGCGGCAGGGCCTCGCGCAGCCTCGGGGCGGTGGCACCGGCGTCGCTCAGCAGCTTGGCGACGGGGTCGGCCGACGGGTTGCCGGCGGCAAGGCCGATGAGCAGGTGCTCGGTGGAGACGTACTCGTCTGCAAGCTGCTTGGCCTCGTTCCCGGCGGCCTCCAGCGCGGCCAGGAAGGCGCGCGAGGGCTGCGGCTGGGCGACGGAGGAGCCGGAGCTTGCCGGCAGCGACGTCAGGACGCGGCGGGTGGCCGCGCCCACGGCCTGGCGGGCCGCGGCGTCGGGGACGACGGCGGCGAGCAGGCCCGCGGCTACGCCGTCGGTCTGGGTCAGCAGTTCGGAGAGCAGGTGGGCGGTGTCGACCTGCGGGTTGCCCGCGGCGGCGGCCGCCTGCATGGCTCCGGAGATCGCCTCCTGCGAGCGGGTGGTGAAGTTAGTGTCCATATGGACCTCCTTGACGTGGGTGTCCGGACACAGGCGGTCCGGAGTTCTGCACGCCTCAACCGACGCAGCCTTGAGTCTATTCCACTCAACTTTGCGCAGGGATGCTCGTCGCATGAGTCCCGAATCACTACTTACGCAGGTGGGTAGTTCTCCCCGGGGGGGGAGCTCTACCCATTTCGTTATCTGCGACGCTTCCCTAGCGTGTTCAGCACGCACAGTCCGACGCAAAGAAAGATTGGAATCTCCCATGTCCCGCCTGTCCCGCCTGACCACCCTCGTAGCAACCAGCGTGACCGCCGTCGCCCTGACCGCGTCCATGTCCGCCTGCTCCTCCAACTCCGACGACGCCGCCGACCAGGGCTCCGACCAGCAGGTCACCACCACGGCCGACACGGACACCGGCTCCGACGACGCCGACGAAACCGAAGCAGCCGCCGAGCCGACCGTGCCCGACGGCTACACCCTCACCGAGGTGCCCGGCGCCGAGCTGTCCGTTCCGGTCCCCGACGGTTGGGAGGCGATCACCGGCGACGACCTGGCCGACAGCGAGCGGGTTGAGGCAGTCGCCTCGGCGCTCGGCTACACCACAGACCAGATCACGGCCATGATGGCGAGCATCGGGCTGTACGCCGCCGATACCAGCGGCACCTCGACACTCGCCGAGAACTACAACATTCAGGTGGTCGCAACATCTGTCATGCCCGGTGAGGCCGATTTCAACGACATGCTCACCGGTAGCGAGCAGCTGCCGGGCGTAAGCAGCCTCACTCCCGGCACCTTCAGCGAGCCGAAGACCGCGAGTGGCGAGGACGCCGCCATGCACACCTTCACGATGAACATGGATTACGCGACCGAGCCGATCGAAGGGGCCTATCTGGCGATCCCCACCCAGGACGGCCAGACCGCTCTCATCACGATGGGCACCGCCTCTGCCGAGCGGACCCAGGAGCTGGCCGACGTGATCCTCGGCTCCATCTGATCCGTAACACATTGACGACTAATTCGTTACCGTTGGGGTGGGAACGCAGCCGGCGTTCCCACCCCAACGGCTCGCCGCCGCTGGTCAAGGCAATACCCGCCGCAATCAACCGCGAAGGACTCCCATGACTCGCCTGTCCCGTAGAACCGCTCTGACCACCGCATTCGCCGGCGTGTTGGCGGCCTCGCTCGCCGCCTGCTCCGACTCCGAGGACACGCAGAACACCGGCGCCGCCAGCCAGGAGGCCGGCGAGACCACAGCCGCGGCGGAGACGGACGGCGGTTCGGACTCGACCGCCACCGTCCCCGACGGGTACACCGCCGTGGAGATCCCGGACACCACCGTCGCCTTCGCGGTTCCCTCCGACTGGAACGTGCTCACCAGCGACGACGCCGACGACGACGAGCGCATCAATGCCTTCATTCAGTCCACGGGTCTGGATGAAGACACCGTGCGGCTGAAGCTCGAGGCGTACAGCGTATTTGCCGCCAGCGGCGCGGACTCCGACGCAACCGAAGAGCTCGACGTCCAGACCGACAGCCGCACGACCGAGTTGCGCTCGGAGGAGGAGATCTCCGCGGACATGGAGGAATACGGTCTCACGCCCGATGACCTCAGCGTTAGCACCGCGACTACGGGCAGCGGCGCCGAGGCCAGGCTCATGTCCTACTCCCTGGAGGTGGTCGAGCCGCAGTACACGAGCATGGTCAACGCACTCAACCCCGATGGCTCCGGGATCATCGTTTTCACCGTCACCAGCACCGACTCCGCCGAGCGCGCCCAGGAACTGGTTGACGCGATCCTCGGCTCCATCTGACCCGAAGCGTATTGAAGCGTATTAAGGACCCCTATGACTCGCCTGTCCCGAAGAACCGCCCTGACCACCGCATTCACCGCCGTGCTGGCGGCCTCACTCGCCGCCTGCTCCGGCTCCGACAATGCGCAGAGCGCCAGCACGGCAACCACGCAGGAGACGCTACCGCCCAGCCCGGAGCCGAGCCCGACTCCCACCAGCGCGTACACCATGGTCGAGTTCCCCGATGGCAGCTACGCGATCATGATCCCGTCCAACTGGGCGTCCCTCACCAGCGACGACGCCGACGACGACGAGCTCGTGAACGCCTACGTCCAGGCCACGGGCCAGGATGCTGACACGGTGCGACAGAAACTCGCGACCTACCAGGTCATCTGCGCCGGCCCCGTGGACTCCGGCGAAACCGCGGAGATCACCGGCCAGGTCAACTATGACAGCGCCGAGTTGCCGATGGAGCCGGAGGTCATTCAGGAGCTGGAGGAAAGCGGCATCGAATACACCGACCTGCAAACCTCCACCATCGGGTCATACTTCGGGTTGCGCACCACCATGAGCTACACCGTCGACCAGGGTGGAACCCCGCAGTACGTTTCCAACGTCTACGTGCTCACTCCGGAGGAGAACGGCACGGTCACCGTGACGGCCTCCACTGATGTCTCCGCCGAGCGGGCGCAAGAACTGGTAGAGGACGCGGTCCCGCTGTTCTAGCCGTCGAGCACCGCCCACCACGCACTCGATAACCGAATCATCCGCCTATATCCGATCATGAAAAGGAATCACCCATGACCCGTTCCATCCGTCTACCCCGCCCGGCCACCCTGGCCACCACCGGACTGGCCGCTGTCGCCCTGACGCTGTCCATGTCCGCCTGCTCCTCCAACTCCGACGACGCCGCCGACTCCGCGAGCGCCGCCTCCGACCAGGCGGTCACCGCCACCGCGGATGCCAGCGCCCACACGACGGCCGACACCGATGACAACGCCGCCGTCCCGGACGGCTTCACCCTGGTTGAAGTGCCGGACTACGACATCTCCGTGGCCGTCCCCTCCGACTGGGACACCCTCACCTCCGCCGACACCTCCGACACGGAGCTGGTTGGACGCATCGCGCAGGCACTGGATGACTCCGAGGAGGAGGTCATCGCCGATCTGGAGGACACGCCGCTTACCAGCGTCGACACCGCCTCCGACTCCGACGTCGCGCCGTACCTCGTCCTGGGCCGGATCGATGGGGAGGGCGCCCTGCCGTCCGAGGACCAGATGCGGTCACTGGCGGAGGATGACGAAGACGCCGACATCACCGGCTATGAGGAGACGACCTCCGGCAGCGGCGCCGACGCCGCCATCCTCACCGTAACCGCCTCCGAGGACGGCACGCAGTACTACGTGTCCGCCCTCGCCGTGTCGGACGGTGACGATGCCTACTACGCGTCGGTGATCGTTGCCGATTCCGAGGAGCAGCTCAAGGAAATCTCCGACGCCATGCTCGCCTCCCTCTGACCCGCGCGTGTCATACTGCACGGATGGGACGCCGCTCGGCTTCCCGTTGGTCGACGAAAGGAAGCGCTTATGGGACTCGATGATCTGAAGAAGAAGGCCGAGGGCGTCGTCAGTTCTGACAAGGTCGAGGAGGTCTCCGACAAGGTCCTGGACAAGGCCGCGGAGGCCGCCAAGAAGGTCACCGGCGGGAAGTTCGACTCCCAGGTCGACTCCGCTCGCGACGCCGCCGACAAGGCCATCGGCGACAAGTGAAGTCCGCTTCGGCGGCAGTGCATCCCGGCCGGCCGTAGAGTCGGACGGGTGAACACGACGCCCGCCTCCCCTCCATCCGAACTCGAGCCCGTCCCCGACTGGCTTGACGAGATCGAGGGGGAGCGGGCGCTCGCATGGGTGGCGCGGCGCAACGCCGCCACCCGCGCCGCCTACGACAACACCCCTGGATTCGCGGAACTGCGCGCCGACATCCAGGCGATTCTCGACGCGCCCGACCGCATCCCTCGCGCCGGCCAGGCGGTCGGTGCCCTGTACAACTTCTGGACCGACGCCGCCCACCCGCGCGGCCTGTGGCGGCGCACCACCTGGGAGGCCTACCGCGCCGGCGCAACCGCTGGTTCTGAGCAGACCGACTGGGAGGAACTGCTCGACCTCGACGCGCTCGGAGCGGCGGAGGACACCGCCTGGGTGTGGCACGGCGCCGCAGTGCTGCGTACCGGCCCGCGCGCCGGTCGGCGCGCCCTGATCACCCTGTCCGCGGGCGGCGCGGACACCGACGTCACCCGCGAGTTCGACCTGGAATCGCGTCACTTCGTCCCCACCGACCCCGACGGCGGGGCCGGCTTCCATCGTGAGTCCTCCAAGGGCTTCCTGGCCTGGGCCGACGACGCCGGTGAGGCGGTGCTGCTGGCCGACGACTTCGGCCCCGGCTCCCTCTCCCCCGCCGGCTACCCGCGGCAGGTGCGCCGCCTGCGTCGTGGTCAGAGCCCGCAGGAGGGCGAGGTGCTGCTCACCGCCGCGGCCGACGACGACGGGGCCTGGGCCTACCGGGATCCCTGGGGGCGCACCTGGCTGCTGACCCACCCCGACTTCTACACCGAGGAGCTGTGGCTGCTGCCCGACGGTGCCCCAACCCTCCCCGCCGCCGACGCCGAACGCTGCCTGGCCGGCGCACAAGCAGTGGTGGCGCCGGGCACCCTGCATGTGGATGTCCCCGCCTCGGCCGCGGTCACCCCCGCCTGGGATCTGTTGCTGATCGAGCTGCGCGAGGACTGGGAGACCACCGCGGGCTGCATCTATCCGGCCGGTTCGCTCCTGGCCGCCCCCATCGACGCCTTCCTCGACGGCTCCCGGGAGCTGACGGTGCTGTTCACTCCTACGCCGACGACTTCGCTCAGCGGCTTCACCATCACCGCCCATCACCTGGTGCTGACGCTCCTGGACGACTGTGTGACCACCTTGGAGGTGCTCACTCCGGGCGGCCCGGACGGCACCGGCCCCTGGCGGCGCCACCGCCCCGACCTGGGTGCCCTCCTCGGCGCCACCACCGCCACCGGCGGGGAGCCCGCGGCGGCCCCGGAGGACCCGACACTGCTGCGCCCCGGACGGGCCCTGGTCGACGTGTCCGCGAGCGCCGTCGATCCACGGGAGGGCGACCGGCTGTGGCTGACCGTCTCCTCCTTCACCCGCCCCACCGTGCTCGCCGTCGGGGAGCTGGACGCGGCCGGGGAGCTCGGCGCCGTCGAGGTGCTGCGGGAGGCGCCCGCGCGCTTCGACGCGAGCGGCATCGTCGTCACCCAGCACGTGGCCGTCTCCGACGACGGCACCCGCGTGCCCTACTTCCAGATCGGCCGACCCGCGCGGGACGACGCGGGCGCATCCCGCCCGGCCCCGACCCTGCTGTACGGCTACGGCGGCTTCGAGATTCCGCTCGGGATCGGCTATCTGCCGGTCACCGGCCGGGCCTGGCTGGAGCGCGGCGGTACCTACGTGGTGGCGAACATTCGGGGCGGCGGCGAGTACGGCCCGGCCTGGCACCGGGCGGGGCTGAAGCGGCACCGGCACCGGGTCTACGAGGACTTCGCCGCCGTGGCCCGGGCCCTGGTGGAACGGGGCGTGACCACGCCGGCGCAGTTGGCCGTACGCGGCGGCTCTAACGGGGGACTGCTGGTGGGCGTCATGCTCACCCGCTACCCGCAGCTGGTGGGGGCGGTGGTGTGCGAGGTGCCGCTACTGGACATGCGCCGCTACCACCGCCTGCTGGCGGGCGCCTCCTGGGAGGCGGAGTACGGCAACCCGGACGATCCGGAGCAGTGGGAGTTCATCCGCGAGTTCTCCCCCTTCCACCTGCTGCAGCCGGGGCGCAGCTACCCGCCGGCGCTCCTGGTCACCTCCACGCGCGACGACCGGGTGCACCCGGCACACGCCCGCACCATGGCCTACCGCATGCTGGAACTGGGCCAGGATGTGACCTACTTCGAGAACAGCGAGGGTGGGCACGGCCGCGCCGCCACCAACGCACAGCGGGCCTACATGCAGGCCCTGGAGTACGAGTTCGCCTGGCGGAGGCTGGCCCGCTAGTCAGCGGCGGGCGCGGGCGAGGCCGATGACGGTGACGATCAGCCCGGAAAGCCCGACCGCGCCAGCACCCAGTATCAACGCCGCCGCCAGTGGCACACGGTCGAGGTTCATGGGTGGGCCCACCACCAGGCCGGCGGTGCCCGCGGGGCAGGTGACGGTGTAGGCGCCGCTGCGGGCGGGCGTGAAGGTGGCGTAGGGGACGCCCGCTTCGGGAGCATCCAGGTTGACCGCGGCGCCGTCGGGGTCGGTGACCGTACAGCCGGTGACCGCCGTCGCGGAGGTGGCGTACAGGCCTGCCGGGGTGCCGGATTCCAGGTAGACCACGCCGTCCTCACCGAGCGTCGCGCTCCGGGTCAGGGAGCCTCCCAGGGCGGTCAGCGCGCCGGTCAGCAGCAGCAATGGCGCAATCACCAGCATCAGAACCAGGCCTACGCCGAAGGTGCGCCACCGGTGCGCCGGGCGGCCGGTCCCGGTCGCGGAAGTGCCGACGCCCCAACGGGTGGGCACCGGCCCGCCCGCCTCGATGGGGCTCCGCCGATAGGGATCGTTCGCAGGGGCGGGGATCTGGCCCGCCGCGGCCCGACCGCCGCCGGTCCCGGCCGGCGGCTCCATGCCCTGCTCACGCAGGTAGGCGGCCAGTTCTTCCGGGCTCAGGCGCTTGCCGTAGCGGGGCTCGCCGTCGTCGGTCTCGTAGGCGGCCACCGGTCCTCCGTGGTGCGCTGACGCCGTCAGGCGGCCGGCGTGTCGGTCTTGGACGCACCGACCTTCGCCGCGATCTCAATGATGAGCCGCAGGATCAAGATGTTGGTCAGGACTCCGGGCGCCGTCTTCAGCAGGGTCAGTAGGAACTCGCCGAAGTCGAAGTAGGTGAAGTTGATGGCGCTGAGAATCCAGGCCGCCACGTACAGCACGAAGCCGACGATGAAGATCGTCTTGCCGTACTTGGAGGCGAAGTCGCGGGCGCCGTCGAACAGGTTGGTCATGAACGAGTCGGCCTTGGGCGCGGCGGGCTGCGCGTAGGAGCCGGCCTGGTAGGCGGCCTGCTGGTACTGGGCCTGGGCGGGCTGACCGGGCTGGGCCGCCTGGGCCTGCGGATACGAGGCCGGCTGCTGCGCCTGCGGGGGGTATTGCTGCGGGTTGTAGCTGCCGGAGGCCGAGCCTGCCGACGGCGGGATGTACGGCTGTCCGGGGTTGGGGGGCTGGGTCATTGCACGCATTCCTTCACTTCGTGTTGCAGTATCGTGGTCAGCCTACCGCGGGGAGCCGGGCCGACGCCGCGAGCGCGGTCTCACAGCTGGTCCGTCCAGCCGCGGCGCACCACGATGGCGGTGCCGGGCCGGGTCGAGCCGGCGGCCGCCCCGTTTGCGGCACTCTGGGTGTCCGTACGCGGCCGAGCCCGCCGACCGGGAGGCACCGGGACGACCTGCACCTCGCCGTCGGCGGCCGCGGCGAAGACCCGTTCGACGGCGGCCTGGCGGGCGCGCAGGGAGCGGTTCTCCTCCTCCAACCGCTCCACGCGCCGCTCCAGGTCGAGGATGCGGCGGATGCCCTCCAGGTTGATGCCCTCCTGGCTGAGCGCCTGCACGCGCCGCAGCCGCTGAACGTCGCGGTGCGAGTAGCGCCGCCCCCGCCCGGAGGCGCGGGCGGGGGTGACCAGACCGAGCCGGTCGTACTGCCGCAGAGTCTGCGGGTGCATGCCGGCCAGCTCCGCAGCCACGGAGATGACGTAGACGGCCCGCTCGTCGGCATCCTCGGCGAGGAAGTCGACGCCCTGTCCGGTCAGCCGCCGCGCACTCACCGGGCCGCCTCCTGGGCGAGGCCCGCGCGCGGATCCGCCTCCATCGCCGCGTCAAATGCCTCCAGGGCGGCCTTGGCCTCCTTGGACAGCTTCTTGGGCACGGCCACCTGCACGGTCACCAGCAGATCGCCGGTCCGCTTGGAGGTGACGATTCCCTTGCCGCGCAGGCGCAGCACGGTGCCGGAGGAGGTGCCGGGCTTGATGCGCACGCGGCTGGTCTTGCCGTCCAGCAGCGGCACCTGCACGGTGGCGCCCAGCGCCGCCTCCTTGAGGGTGACGGGCAGGTCCATGCGCAGGTTGGCGGTGTTGACCGGATCGATCGAGTACACCGGGTGCTTGGCCACCGAAATGGTCACCACCATGTCCCCGTTCTCGCCGCCGTTCGTACCCGGGCGCCCCTTGCCGCGCAGGCGGATCTTCTGCCCGTCGTGCACGCCGGCGGGAATGCGCACCGTGATGGTGCGCCCGTCGGCGGTGAGCTCGGCCAGGGTGCCGGAGACGGCATCGCGCAGGGACAGCGTGGCGTTGGTGAGCACGTCGGGCCCCTTGACCGGCTGCGGCTGGGAGGAGAACCCGCCGAAGCCGAAGGGACCGCGTCCGCGCCGTCCACCCCCGGCACCCGCCGCACCGCCGAACATGCGCAGCAGGTCGTCGATGTCCTCCTGGGAGGCGCCGCCGGAGGTGGAGTAGCGCACGTTGGGTCCGCCACCACCGAACATGGAGGAGAAGATGTCCTCGAAGCCGGCGCCGCCACCACCGGAGCCGGAGGTGAAGCGCGCGCCGCCACCGGCCATGGAGCGGATGGCGTCGTACTGCTGACGCTCCTTGGGGTCTGACAGCACGGAGTAGGCCTCGCCGATCTCCTTGAACTTCTCCGCCGCGGCGGCGTCACCCGGGTTGCGGTCGGGGTGGTACTTCTTGGCGAGCGCGCGGTAGGCCTTCTTAATGGCGGCGGAGTCGGCGTCCTTGGCGACGCCGAGAACCGCATAGAAGTCCTTGGTCATCCAGTCCTGACTGGCCATGGCTCACCGCCTCCTTTCTGTTCCTGTTGAACTGTCCATTTGAACCGCCTAGTACGCAGCCTTCGTACTCAGGCCGGGTTGGCGACCTGAACGCGAGCCGCCCGCACCACGCGCTCACCGAGCTTGTAGCCGGGCTGCAGTACCAGCGCCACGCTCGGCTCGGTGACCTCCGTGGACTCGGTGGCCATGAGCGCCTCGTGCAGCTTCGGGTCGAAGACCTCTCCGACCTCGCCGAAGCGCACCAGGCCGAACTTGTCGGCCAGGATCTGCTCCAGCTTGTGGGCGGTCGTCGCGAAGGTGCCGGTCAGGTCGCCGTGCTGGCGGGCCAGCTCGATCTCGTCCAGGACCGGAATGAGGGTCTCGACGACGCTCGCCTGCCCCGCCTCGCGGTGCCCGGCCGCGCTCTCGCGCGAACGGCGTACGAAGCCCTGGTACTCCTGCTGCAGGTTGTACAGGTCGGCGCGGGCACGGGCCAGGTCGTCGGCCGCCTGCGCGGCCTGGGCCCGGGCCTGCTCCAGCTCCGAGGGCGCCTCGACGTCGGTGCCCGCGTCCTCCGCTCCGTTGCCGCCCGCCGGGGCGGCGCCGCCCTGGGCCGCGGAGCCCAGGTCGACGCCGTCGAAGGCGGCCTCGATCTCGTCGGCCAGCGCGGGGTCGACCCCGCCGGCGCCGGGGTTGGCGCCGGCGGGCCGGTCCTGGCCGGCGTCCTGCCCCGGTTCGGGCTCGGAGCCCTCCTCCGGGCGCTTGTCCGGGTCGGTGCTCACTTGGTGTCCTCGTCGTCGACGATCTCGGCGTCCACGACGTCGTCGTCCTCGGCGGAGGACTGCGCCTGGGCGGAGGCGGCGTCACCGGCGGCCTGGGCGGCCTGCTCGGAGGCGTACAGGGCCTGACCGATCTTCTGGGAGACCTCGTTCAGCTTCTCCTGCGCGGCCTTGACGGGCTCGATGTCGGTGCCCTCGAGGGCCTTCTTGAGCTCGTCTACGGCGGCGGAGACCTCGGAGTTGACGTCCTGCGGCAGCTTGTCCTTGTTCTCCTTCAGCAGCTTCTCGATGGAGTAGGCCTGCTGCTCCGCCATGTTGCGGGTCTCGGCCTCCTCGCGGCGCTTCTTGTCCTCCTCAGCGTGGGCCTCGGCCTCCTTGACCATGCGGTCGATGTCCTCCTTGGGCAGGGCGGAGCCGCCGGAGATGGTCATCGACTGCTCCTTGCCGGTGCCGCGGTCCTTGGCGGAGACGTGCACGATGCCGTTGGCGTCGATGTCGAAGGAGACCTCGATCTGCGGGATGCCACGGGGGGCCGGGGCGATGCCGGTCAGCTCGAAGGTGCCCAGCGGCTTGTTGTCGCGGGCGAACTCGCGCTCGCCCTGGTAGACCTGGATGAGGACGGAGGGCTGGTTGTCCTCGGCGGTGGAGAAGACCTCGGAGCGCTGGGTCGGGATGGCCGTGTTGCGCTCGATCAGCTTGGTCATCACGCCGCCCTTGGTCTCGATGCCGAGGCTCAGGGGGGTAACGTCGATGAGCAGCACGTCCTTGCGGTCGCCCTGGATGACGCCGGCCTGCAGGGAGGCGCCGATGGCGACGACCTCGTCGGGGTTGACGCCCTTGTTGGGCTCCTTGCCGCCGGTCAGCTCGCGCACCACCTCGGTGACGGCGGGCATGCGGGTGGAGCCGCCGACCAGGACCACGTGGTCGATCTCGGACAGGGAGACGCCGGCGTCCTTGATGACGTTGTGGAACGGCACCTTGGTGCGCTCGAGCAGGTCCGCGGTCATCTCCTCGAAGTGGGAGCGGGTCAGGCGCTCATCGAGGTGGATGGGGCCGGCCTCGCTCATGGACAGGTACTGCAGGTTGATGTCGGTGCTCATCGCGCTGGAGAGCTCCTTCTTGGCCTGCTCGGAGGCGTCACGCAGACGCTGCATGGCGATCTTGTCCTTGGACAGGTCCACGCCGGACTTGTCCTTGACCTGCTTGACCAGCCAGTTGACGATGCGGGCGTCCCAGTCGTCGCCGCCCAGGCGGTTGTCGCCGTTGGTGGCGCGCACCTGGATGGTGGAGAAGCCGTCCTCGTCCTTGCCGACCTCCAGCAGGGAGACGTCGAAGGTGCCGCCGCCCAGGTCGAAGACCAGGATGAGTTCGTCCTCCTTGCCCTTGTCCAGGCCGTAGGCGAGGGCCGCGGCGGTGGGCTCGTTGACGATGCGGTCCACGGTCAGGCCCGCGATGGTGCCGGCCTCCTTGGTGGCCTGGCGCTCGGCGTCGTTGAAGTAGGCGGGGACGGTGATGACGGCGTTGGTGACGCTCTCACCCAGGTAGGCCTCGGCGTCGGCCTTCAGCTTGGCCAGGATGCGGGCGCTGATCTCCTGGGCGGTGTACTTCTTGCCGTCGATGTCGACGGTCCAGTCGGTGCCCATGTGACGCTTGACGGAGGAGATGGTGCGCTCGACGTTGGTGACCGCCTGGCGCTTGGCGACCTCGCCGACCAGCACCTCGCCGGACTTGGAGAAGGCGACGACGGACGGCGTGGTGCGCCCGCCCTCCGCGTTCGGGATGATGGTGGGCTCGCCGCCCTCGAGGACGGCGATGGCGGAGTTGGTGGTTCCGAGGTCGATGCCGACGGCACGTGCCATGGGTGCTCCTTGATGTCTCGTAGTGTTGAAGTTGAGTGGTATGCACTCAGGATCATGGTTGAGCGTGGCCTTGTCAACTCCACGCGCCGCGACCTTGAGTCTGATGGGCTCAACCCTGCATGGGGCGGTTCTATTCCAGAGCCCCCCTCCGTGACTCGGGTTACTCCGGGCACCTGAATACGACCCATACGCCGCCCGACCACCACCCGGACGTGGCCCGAGCACCCGCCGCGCCGCGATCGGTAGAGGTTACGTGCCCAGATCCGTAGATATGGCGCTTATGGGGCTCTTCCGGTTTGAGGGTGTGGCTGGTGGTGTGTTCTGGTCGGCGGTCGGCTGCTTGTTGTGACGGTAGGTGGGGTGGGGCATGCGCCGTAGGCACTTCCCGTGGAAAGCGAGGCGGACGGTTCGTATGTTTAGTTGACGGTTCGGCACTTGGCACTGACGCTTCGGCATGAACGGCGACGGTACGTACCTCTGGGTGCCGAACCGTCGCAAGACAGTACGAATCATCGGAGCAAAGGTACGAACCGTCAGGCCCCGCATCGGCCTGCGCACGCACCCCGAACACTGCCGGCCCAGGCATCAATGACAAGGCCCGACCCCTGCACCCCAGCCGACAGCGCCAACCCCCACCGACCACACCCACAAACGCGAAGAGCCGGTTAAGGGGCTGTCCAGCGAGGTGCCGGTGGGTCCCGCGCAGGGGCTCGACCACCCCGGCGCCATCTCGCTGGACAACGTACTGACCATTCCGACGGCGTCGCTCGGCCGCATTGTCGGCTACCTGGGCGAGGAGCAGGAGCACATGCGTGCCCGGGCGATGGTGCTCGCCTTCAACCTGGAGCTGCCACTGCCCGGTAATCGGTGAGCGGCTCCCCCAGCTAGATCCGACGCGCAGGCTCAACAGTGGGAAGACCGGAGGCGCCGGCGGTACGCCGACGGTCGGCACGAGGACCCTCCCGCGATCAGGGACGCACCCCCAGACCGAGCGGTACAAAACTCTGTCAAACGATTGCGTGACGTCGAGGTCCCAACGGGCTTAGGCTGACATATGTAGTGCAGCTCACTTTCCCTTCCATCTCGACGAGGAGATCCCTATGGCAGAGCCACCAACTTCAGAAACCTTCTCGATCAGGGGGCGCGCCACCCAGGAGGAGATCGACGCCTTCTTCGCACCGCCTACCAAACCGGTCAAGCCGTTCTTCATCGCGGCTTACGTCCTGGCCCAGCTCTTCTTCTTCATCGCCCTCATGGGGCCGGCGGTCGTGGCCATTCAGACCAAGGCCATGGCCATGTTCCCCCACGACTCGGCGGCGCAGGCCAACGCCGTATCCCAGATCGCCGGCCTGGGGGCACTGGGCGCGGTCTTCGCCAACGTCATCTTCGGGCAGGTGTCCGACCGCACCATGTGGCGCTGGGGACGGCGCCGCCCCTGGCTGGTGATTGGCATCTTCGGAATGGCCCTCGGCCTGACGATCATGGGCCTGACCAACACCGTACCGGCGGTCGCCGCCGGCTGGCTCATCGCCCAAATCGGAGCCAACGCCGCCCTGGCACCCTTCGTGGCAGTGCTATCCGACCAGGTACCCGAGTTACAGCGGGCTCGCGTCAGCTCCATGATCTCCATCGCCCAGAACCTGGCCCAGCTCATCGCCACCTGGTGGGCCGGCGCCATGGCGACCAGACTCCCGATGCTGTTTATCGGCCCGGCCATTCCGGCCATCCTGGTCATGACCTGGTTCGCCTTCGTCCTGCCGGACAAGCAGCTGACTATTAAGCCGCCGCGGCTCGATTTCATCGGCCTGCTCAAGACCTTCTGGGTCAACCCCGTCAAGCACCCCGACTACGCCCTGGCCTGGGCCGGGCGCTTCCTTATCACTTTCTGCGCCTTCTCCTTCACCACCTACCGCCTCATGTACCTGGTGCACCGGGTCAGCCTAACCGAGGCCGAAGCGCGGAACACGGTGACAATCTCCGTGTTCATCTACACCTGCTTCCTCATGGCCGCGAGCTTCGTCGGCGGGCAGCTCTCCGACCGGCTCCACCGTCGCAAGATCTTCGTGTTCCTGGCCTCCGCGCTATTCGGCGTCGGCACGCTCATGCTGGCGCACACCACCACAGTGTCCGGCTTCTACATGGTGGAGGCCGTCATGGGCCTGGCCTACGGCGTCTACGTCTCCGTCGACCTCGCCCTGGTGGTGGACGTCCTGCCCAACCCGGACAACGCCGGCAAGGACCTGGGCGTGTTCAACATCGCCAACGCCCTGCCCCAGTCGCTCGCCCCGTACATGGCGCCGCTCTTCCTGGGCATCGGCTCGCCGGAGAAGATGAACTACCCGGCACTGTGCTACTTCGCCGGCATCTGCGCCATCGTCGGCGGTGTGCTGGCCATCTTCATCAAGAAGGTGAAGTAGCCGGGCACAACCGACGCCGCATCCCCACCCACCTCGTCGGGACGGGCGGGCACACAGCTCCACCGCACGCGCCCCTGGTAATTTGGCGCCGCACCGCCGGCGGCCCGCGCGCCGCCCAGCGACATCAGCGTGAAGGAGCCCCGTGTCCGCCCGTCTCGGCACTTTCAACGACCGGCTTGCCGGCGTCGCCGACCGCCTGCGCCGCCGCTGGGAGCTCGGCTACGGCGCCTGGATCCTGGGCGCGCTGGCATTCGCCGCCTGGACCGTCCTGGTTCGCACCGGACTCACCGACCGCCTCGACGCCGCCCTGACGGTGCCCATGCTGCCACCGCGCTCGGGACGGGGGCAGGTGCTCGAGGCGATCTCCCTGCTCACCCACCCGGTGCTGATCTACACGGCCATCGCCGCGGCCGCCGTCGTCACCTACCAGCAGCGCATGCGGCGCCTGTCGACCGCCCTGACCACCTCCCTGCTCGGCCTGCCACTCCAGATCGCCATCGCCACCTGGATCGACCACGCACGCCCCTCCTCCGCCTTCGCCGACTCCCTGTCCTACCGCGGCTTCGCCTACCCCGCCGGGCACGCCGTCGCCATGACCGTGGCCGCCTGGGTGCTGGTCACGCTCACGCGGGCCCACCGCCGTCCCACCTCCCAGGTGCGCCTGTGGCGGCTGGCGGGCGTGGTCGCCGTCGCCGTCACCTGCGCGGGCCAGTGGGCCATGGGCCTGCAGTCCGTCTCCGATCTGATCGGCGGCGTGCTACTCGGCGCGACGGTGGCGACCTTCTCGCTCAGCGTGGGCGGAACCGAGGAGATCCTCGCGTCCTGGGCGCATATCGGCCTGCCGTCTACCACCGTGGACAAGCGCGCCGCCATCGTCTACAACCCCACCAAGTTCGACGACCTGTCTCTGCTGCGTCGGCGCGTGGAGTCCGAAGTGCTGGCGGCCGGCTGGCAGCCCACCCTCTGGTTGGAGACCGCCCCCGACGACGTCGGCCACGAGCAGACCCGCCGCGCCCTGGCCGCCGGCGTCGACCTGGTGCTGGCCGCCGGCGGGGACGGCACCGTGCGCGCCGTCTCCAGCGAACTGGCGGGAAGCGGCGTGCCCATGGCGTTGCTGCCCACCGGCACCGGCAACCTGCTGGCCCGCAACCTACAGGTGCCGCTCGACACCGACGCCGCCCTGCGCCTGGCCCTGTCCGGCCCCACCCGCGCCATCGACGTCGTGCGCTGCACCTGGGACGGCGGCACCGAACGCTTCGTGGTCATGGCCGGCCTCGGCCTGGATGCCCGCATCATGGCGGACACCAGCGAGGATCTGAAGAAGGTGATCCGCTCCGGCGCCTACGTGGTGGCCGCGGTGCAGAACGCGGTGCCGGACCCGTTCACGGTGCGGGTGGAGCTCGACGGCGACGAAGACAGCGGCACCGGCGCGGGCACTCCCGCCGCCTCCGCCGAGCACCGAGTGGTCATGGCACTGCTGGGCAACGTCGGCACCATCACCGGCGGCATGACGATCTTCCCCCACGCCGCCCCCGACGACGGCCGCGTGGACCTGCTTCTCACCGGCCCCAACCGGATCACCGACTGGGCCAAGGTCGGCGCCGGCCTGCTGATCGGCCAGGACGTCGACGGCCTCAGCCACCACCAGGCCCGTCGGCTGACCCTGACCACGCCCGAGCCGGTCCCCTTCGAGCTCGACGGCGACCCCGTGGGCCGCACCCGGAAGCTGGTCGCCGAGGCCGAGCCCGCCGCACTGCGCGTCGTCGTCCCGCCCGCCTCCACGTCACACCGCCAACGCGGAGGCACTCATCTAGACTGAGGCGGTCCGCCGTCGACCACAAGCAGGAGCCCCATGCGTTCACGCCTCACCGTCGCACTCGGCCGTACGGCCCGCACCCTGGCTCGCCTGCGCGGCGGCGGCTCCGGTGGCACCGCCTTCCCCGGCCTGGTCATGGAGCGCACGGACCCCGGCTTCCTCGCCCGCACCCTGGACCGGCTGCCGCACGGGGTGGTGCTCGTCTCCGGCACGAACGGCAAGACCACCACCACCAAGATGGTCGTCCAGCTGCTGCGCGACCAGGGCTTGAAGGTCTTCACCAACCGCACCGGCTCCAACTTCGTGCGCGGAGTGCTCGCCGCCCTACTCACCGAGGTCAACGCCGCCGGCCACCTGGACGCCGACGTCGCCGTGCTGGAGCTCGACGAGGCCCACGCCGTCCACTTCGTCCGCTCCGTCAGGCCGCGGGCGGCGCTCATGCTCAACGTCATGCGCGACCAGCTCGACCGCTTCGGCGAGATCGACTACACCGCCTCCCTGCTGCGCCAGGCCGCCCTGGCCACGCGCGACGTGGTGGTGGTCAACGCCGACGACCCGCGCCTGAACGGGGAGCGCTTCCTGGGGGGCCTGGCCTCCCGCACCGCCGCCTTCGGGGTCGGCCCCGCCCTGCGTTCGGTTTTCCTGTCCGACGACGATCTGCGTACCGAGCAGGCGGACGCGGGCGGCGCACCCGGGGCGCTCGCCGACGACGCCGTCGAGTCCACCGCCGGCGCCGACTCCCCCTGCCCGGCTCCGCGCGTGCGCCTGGTGGCGCTGGCCGGCAACGAGGCCACCATTGAGGTGGACGGCACCGAACACCGGGTCGCCTTCGCCATTCCGGGCATCCACAATGTGCTCAACGCCTGTGCCGCCCTGACCCTGGTGCTGGAGGTGCTTGGCGACCGGGCCGACCTGCCACGCCTGCTGGCGACCCTGTCCGAGATCCGCCCGGCCTTCGGCCGCGGTGAGGTCATCACCCTGGACGGTCGTCCGGTGCAGCTGTCCCTGGTGAAGAATCCGGCGGGCTTCCGCATGAGCCTCATGTCCGCGCCCACCGCCCAGGCCGACGCCACCAGTCGGACCGACACCGTGGATGCCGGCAGCGCGCCCAGCACCACTGCAGCACCCGCCGCGGGCCGGGGTCGGCCCGACGAGCTCATCATGATCGCCATCAACGACGAGTACGCCGACGGCCGTGACATGTCCTGGCTGTGGGACGTGGACTTCACCTCCCTCAAGCGGGCCGGGGTCGCCGTCGTCACCGGGGTGCGCGCCTGGGACATGGCGCTGCGGCTGCGCTACGACGAGGTACCCGTCGGCGTCGTCGAACCGGACCTGGAGGCCGGCCTGGACACCCTGCGCGCGCGTGCCGCCGCTGAAGACCGCCCCATGCGCGTGTACACCACCTACACCGCCATGTTGGCCCTGCGTGCTCGCCTCGGGCGGCTCACCGAGGTCGAGGAGGTCATGAAATGAGCACCGACCCCACCGTCTACAACCACACCGGCTCCGGCCCCGCCCGCGGCCGCATCCGCGTGCTGCAGCTGTATCCGCGGGACATGAACATCTACGGCGACTGGGGGAACCTGCTCACCCTGGCCCGCCGCGGCCAGTGGCACGGCTACGACGTCGAGCTGCACTCCTACAACCCCGGCGACGAGATGCCGCAGGAGGTGGACCTGGTGCTGGGCGGCGGCGGCCAGGACTCCGGGCAGGAGCGCATCAAGGACGACCTGGTCCAAATCGGCCCGCGCCTGCGGCAGTGGGCGGCCGACGGCGTGCCGATGCTGGTCATCTGCGGCCTGTACCAGTTGTTCGGGCACCGCTTCGTGACCGGCGAGCGCTCCGAGATTCCCGGAATCGGGCTGCTGGACGCCGAGACGGTGGCCGGATCGGGGCGGCTGATCGGCAACATCGTGCTGGACTCACCCGAATTCGGCCGGGTGGTCGGCTATGAGAACCACTCCGGACTGACCACGCTCGGCCCCGGCGCCGAGCCCCTGGGAACGGTGCGCTCCGGGGCCGGCAACAACGGCAAGGACGGTGCGGAGGGGGCCCGGTTCAAACACGTGATCGGCACCTACCTGCACGGCCCGATCCTGCCGAAGAACCCCGCGGTGGCCGACTGGCTGTTGCAGCGCGCGGTCGAGTTGCGCAGTGGGGCCTGGGATCCGCTACCGATCGACGACGCCGACGCCCGCCGCGCCAGCAACGTCGCCGCCTCCCGGCCGAGGTGACGCGCCGTGGCGACCCCCGAGTTCATCATCGAGCTACGCAGGAAGATCGGGCACGAGCAGTTGTGGCTGCCCGGCGTCAGCGTGGTAGTGGTGTCCCCGGACGGGCGGCTGCTGCTGGGACGACGCTCCGATAACGGCGCCTGGGCGGTGGTCTCCGGCATCCCTGAGCCCGGGGAACAGCCTGCCGCCGCGGCCCGACGCGAGTGCCTGGAGGAGACCGGCGTCGACGCGGAGATCCTCGGGGTGGCCGGGGTGAGCGCCGGGGAACCGCATGTGTTCCCCAACGGCGACCGCTGCGTGTTCATGGACATCACCTTCGCCGCCCGGGCAGATGCGGCCGCGGTGGCGCGGGCGCATGTGGCCGACGAGGAGTCGACGGCGGTGGACTGGTTCGCACCGGATGCGCTGCCGACCCCGCTGGTGGGCTCCACCCCGGGCCGCATCGACGCCGCCCTGGCGTGGCTCGCCGACCCGTCCGCAGGCGCGCGCTTCCAGTGACGGGCTCCTTGACGCGGCTCCGGTGACGGACGACGTCGCAGCGTCGCTGTTGCGAGCCTTTGTCCTCTACTACGAGCCTTTGCACCCTGGTGTGCGGCAAATTCCTGCACACCAGGGTGCAAAAGCTCGTAACAGACGGAGCCACGCCCTCCAGTCAGGTGCTCACACAGCCGTCACTCCGGTCAGACATCGATGGGGCGCAGGAGCTGGGGGTCGGGGAGTTGGCCGTTGATGATGTAGTCGCGGAAGACGGGCACGGCCTGCTGGCCGGTGAAGATCTCCTCGGGGTGCAGGTGGATGGTGTAGAGCTCGGGCGAGCCGTTGTCCCAGGACAGTGGCACCCACCGGTCCGGATCGGCGACGGGTTCACGCGCCAACACGTAATGAACATACGAGCCATCCGGGTCGGGTACGCGGGCCTCGATCGTCAACGCCCGATTCGACCCAGCCGCCTGAATATACCGCATCCGCTCAGGATCATCGTCGGGAAGGTCGTCGGGGACATCGATACCCTCTGGAATAGGTTGAACTCCTAAGGCGAAGATCGGTCCTCCGGTGAAAAAACTCGGATAAGTCAGGTCGTGTGCAACATCATCTGCGATTCTCTCGGGAGTCTGAGGCCGCGTAAAAACCTCAAGCCTCCCGGAGTGGTTATCAACGGTCCACGTAACAAAGTTACTCATACCCCGGGCCTCCTTGGGTTGTTTAGCGGTTGCGGGCTACTGCTTCGGTGCCCGTAGTGTCATTGTCTCGGTGATTTCGATGGTGCGTCCGTCCGGTAGCGTCACCCGGGCGGGGTTGTCCGGCGAGACCAGGCTGTCGAACGGCTTCTGCTGTACTCCCCGGCGTGCGCTGCCCGACTTGAGTCAGGCAAGACAGGGCGGCCCGCCCCAGGAGCGTGTCAGCGCCCGGGGCGGGCCCTGGAACCACAGTCGGTGGGGGTGGAGCGGGTGCTCAGGCGCTCCTGGGCCAGGTGTTCAGGATGGTGGGGTAGGTGTCGGGGCTGCCGTAGGTGAACACCGCACCGTTGGCGGTGGGGTAGGAGGCCGTGGCCAGGGCACCGGCCTGCGCCCAGTGGGGTGAGGTGGCCGGGAAGAACATCTTCCACCCCTGCACATAGTCATACGGCTCAGGCTCATCCCTGACCGGAAAGTCCTCACGAGAAAGGCACCCGATCTCCGGCTCCAGGATGTCCGCACCCATGGCGACCAGACGATCAGCCAGGGACTCATCACCGACGAGCAGATCAGCGAACTCACTACTATGGAACCTGAGGGTTACGTGACCCTTATCGGGTTGCCAGCCACCGATCGCAATGCTGATGGAGGCGCCGTCGGCCCGGTCCACATCCCCGGAGAACAAAGAGAACCTGACACCGGACAGGTCGGGTTTGATGTTGGCGTGCATAACGGCGAGGAACTCCTCCAGGGTCGTGATCTCCGGGTTCGCCGCAGCCTTCGCCTTAGACGTGTTGCTCTCGCGCCACGGGTCCAGGGTGGGGTGCAGGCCCCGCAACTGCTGGATCAGCTCCCAGGACCGCGCAGCCTCCTCCTCCATGCGATCCTCCTGCCCCGGACGGTCAGTCCTAAACGAAAGCTCCCACTTCACAGTCATGCCCAGCACCATACCGTCGGCGGTGAGGCCTTGAGCAGGGCGCTGGCCCGGTCAGATGTCGATTACGCGCAGTAGTTGGGGGTCGGGGAGACGGGCGTTGATGATGTAGTCGCGGAAGACGGGCACGGCCTGCTGGCCGGTGAAGATCTCCTCGGGGTGCAGGTGGATGGTGTAGAGCTCGGGCGAGCCGTTGTCCCAGGACAGTGGCACCCACCGGTCAGGGTCCGCGACGGGTTCGCGGGCCAGCACATAGTGGATGTAACCCCCGTCCGGGTCGGGTACGCGGGCCTCGATCGTCAACGCCCGATTCGACCCAGCCGCCTGCATGTAGTAACCCCGGGAGGGATCGTCATCAGGCACCTGACGGATGTCCTTTCCATCAGGTAACTCCCAAACACCCAAAGCGAAGCGGGGTCCCCCGGTAAGAAATGTCGGGTAAGTCAGATCATGCGCGATGTCGTCGGCGATCATCTCCGGAGTCTGACGAACCTTAAACTCTTCTTGTTTCCCGTAACGGGCGTCTACGTCCCATGTGGCGAAACGTCTCACGGTTACTTCCTATTGTCGTTGGGGTGGGTGATCAGTATTGTCTGGGTGCTTGAAGGAGTTCGACCTCGGTGATTTCGATGATGCGTCCGTCCGGCAGCGTCACCCGGGCGGGGTTGTCCGGCGAGACCATGCTGTCGAATGCTTCTTGTTGTCCTCCGTAGCGTGCGCTGCCGGGCTTGACCTCGACGGGAGCCGGACAGGGCAGGGTGGCCCGCCCCAGGGGCGCGTGTCAGCGCCCGGGGCGGGCTTTGGAACCACAGTCGGTGGGTGTGGAGCGGGTGCTCAGGCGCTCCTGGGCCAGGTGTCCAGGATCGTGGGGTAGGTGTCGGGGCTGCCGTAGGTGAACACCGCACCGTTGGCGGTGGGGTAGGAGGCCGTGGCCAGGGCACCGGCCTGCGCCCAGTGCGGCGAGGAGGCCGGGAAGAACAACTTCCACCCCTGCACATAGTCATACGGCTCAGGATGATCCTTAACCGGATGCCCCCGACGCCGAAGGGCGCCGATCTCCGGCTCCAGGATGTCCGCACCCATGGCGACCAGGCGATCAGCCAGGGACTCATCACCGACGAGCAGATCAGCGAACTCACTACTATGGAAATCAAGTTCCACGTGACCCTTATCGGGCTGCCAGCCACCAATCATTACCATGATGGAGGCGCCGTCAGCCCGGTCCACATCCCCAGAAAACAGCGCGAACATCACACCAGACAGGTCAGGTTCGATGTTGGCGTGCATGACAGCGAGGAACTCCTCCAAGGTCGTGATCTCCGGGTTCGCCGCAGCCTTCGCCTTAGACGTATCGCTCTCACGCCACGGGTCCAGGGTGGGGTGCAGGCCCCGCAGCTGCTGGATCAGCTCCCAGGACCGCGCAGCCTCCTCCTCCATGCGATCCTCCTGACCCGGACGATGCATCCTGAACGAAAGCTCCCACTTCACGGCCATCAGTAGGTGTCCCTTCCCCCGTGTTCCTTGTCTCGGCTAATAATATCAAAGCTGAGTGCGCCTGGCGTGGTTTAGAAGTTCGGTGGAGTGTGCACCAACTCAATCCCAGCAGGGAAATCCCCAGCGCTTTGCATGTCTTTGAGCAGGTCGAGCATTTCGGGTTCGGCCACATGCCAGCGTATAGGCGTACTGGCGCCAACCGCCCGCACCGCGTCAAGTTAATCATTTGCTGAATCAACCATCTCGGTAATGACGTTGTCGCCGAATGGGGTTTTGGTGAGGTTGTAGTAGAAGCCCTTGGCGTCGTGGAGGGCACCGTCGTAGAAACCGTCGAACTCCACGCCGTCGACGTAATAGGAGTCCTTCACGGTAACCCCGGTGACCTGCTCCTCATACGCCTGGGAACGAATAGAGAGATTGTTCTCCCCCTCACCCCAGACACCTCACCGCGGGCTGGCCTGCTCCAAACCGCTTTCGAAGACGGTTGCCTCTGTCTGGCGTCATTCTGCAAGGACCTGGGGGATAGCCTCATCCAAGTACCAGGTCCAAAACTCTCGACGCGCCTCCACATCAGTCTCCTCAATCGGCTGCCAATTCAAAGCACCCGCAGCTGCACTAGCGCAGCTATAACTCGGCTCAAGCGAGTCTGGCAGCAGCTCATCGTCGTCCGTTTCCGGATCCGCGGTATCGTAATCAGGGTTACGATAACAGGCAGATATCACTGTACGTGAAGCGGCGTCAGCCACAAAGGTGGCAGGCTGAACGATGGCATCAAATGACGAGACACTGTCAAGAACGTTGTCCAAAAAGGTTTCCGCGCGCCACTCCGCCTGCTCTGGGTCGGCTTGCTCGTTGACGAGTTCTTGTGCGAGCGTAAGCATCTCGCTAACCCCTGCGTCACCAGGGAACCCCCGGTCCCAGATGTGCTGGACTCGCTTGACGCACAGAATCGCCAACTCTACACGACGCCGATAAGTGGCGTCATCGTCGTCAGGGTCCTGCATTGCGGCCCAAATACGTCTGCGCACACCAAGCGGTAGGATTGCCTCGTCGCTTGAAGAAAGCGCGGTTCTACCAGCAGATATTTCCCGATTGAGGACAGTCGTGTCGATCATGTGAGTTCACCTTCCTTGAGTGAGGCATGTTATGCGCAAGGACGTATTACGGCACCTCTGTTTCGTTAAGGTTTGACGACGCTGCCATCCGGACGAAACAGCCAAGTGCCCCTCGGGTCCGTGACGCGCCATTCGCGCCCTTCGTATGCTGCAAGCTTTCGGAAGTATCCCATGCAGTCAGGGCAGATGTTTTTGGAGACGCCAATGTCCGGTTCCTTGGCGATGAGAGACTGTTGGCGCTCGGCGTGCGAAGCCTTGCACTGACCTAAAACGCCATGATCTCTGCCGCCCATGTCCACCGGCGGATGCCCGATTTCTCTTTGCTTGGCAAGCACTTCGTCGACATTCGGCTTATGGAATTCGGAAGGGCGATTGCCGCCCCATCCGCTTAATGTTTTGTTGTGGTCGGATGAAACAGCCTTTGTCCTGTTCCTTTCGGTCTTCGGCAGTTGGCGTTTTGCGTCTTGCGCTCTCCGGTAAGCAGCTTGGGACTTTGCGTTAGGGCTATTCCGCGATGGCCCGCTCTTGCTCTTACCGCCGATCACGGGCTTCGGGTCGACGGTTTTGGGCTGGGGTTTGGGCTGCGGGCTACGTGGCGACTGGCCGCCTTTACCGGCGCCCTTGCCGCTGCCGCCTTTACCACCGCCTCCGGCTCGGGGTGGGGTTCGGCCGGCCCGGGGCGTGCTGGGCGTGCGGGGAGTGTGCGGGACCGGGCCCATGTTCGCCATGGCGGGGTGGGGGCCCAGGCCCTTCAGCCCGTCGGACAGGTTGTCCATTAACGTGGTGGCGCGTTTGAACACGTCCCCCAGGCTGGAGGCGGACCTGACCACCGCGGTGACCTCACGCTCCAACCGGGTAGCCCACTTGAACACGTCCGACGCCAGGGAGGGGACCGCCCAGATAGCCGCCACCCCCGCAGTCAGGGCGGTGGCGGCCAGCTTGGTGGCAAGCTTCGCCAGCACATCAGCGATCGCATCACGCACCATCTCATGCACGACCTGCACGATCACCGACGCCACCGTCAACCCCTTGGAGATACCCCCAGCCAGGGAAGCCGCCAACGACAACCGGGCCGCGTTATCCGTCTGAAAAGACTTATACGCATTGACCGCTTCGGAGGACTGCCCGCCCAGGCGCACCTGGATCGAGTCGGTCAAATCCACGCTGCACGCATCCAGCTTGGTGGCGATGTTCGCCCACGTGTCCGCACCCGCAGTCACCTGACCCGGATCACCAGTGAGCTCATACAACCAGGTCTTGAGCGGATCCAGGTGCTCAATCGCCCACCCAATCGCACTGCCCAGCACCTCACCGATCGGATCAGCAACCAAAGCGACCGTGTCCGCGACCGTGCCGAAACCCGCCAGCGCATCATCCACCCACGAATCCGTCTTCAACGCATCAACAACGTCCTGGCCATCCTCAACCAGACGCAGACCCGACAACCCCGTCGACGAATCCTCCGCCTGCGCCACCAACGGATTACCACCACCGGCAGACGACCCGCCACCGGCGTAACCACCGGTACCGCCCCCGTACTCCCCAGCAGGCAAACCACCAGTACCCACACCGCTACCGTCACCGCCGCCGAAACCACCACCGCCACCGGCGCCGAAGCTGCTGCTACTACCAGCAGCCGCAGTGGCGGTCGCGGTCGCAGTGGTGCTGGCGGTGCTGGTGGTGATGGGCTGGCCGGTGGCCGGATCACCCATCAACTCAAAGTACTTATTCACAGGGACCCTCCAATAAAGCTACGAATTCAGGAACAGCAGCGACGCCCCAGTGCCGGGGCCGCCGGCTACCAGCCGCTCAGCGCCCGGGCCCCGGCAGCAGCATCGGCGTCGGTCTCATCCAACTCCTGCGCCACAGTGCGCAGATCCATGCCCGCCTCCTCCACACTCTCACCCGTACCAGCAACCGCACCATTGACCGCCGTAGACAACAACGCATAAGCCGGCACAAACAAGGGCGAACACATCACCCCAAACGCATCACCCGCCAGCGCCACACCCGCGGCATCCAACGCCACGTCCACACCGTCAGCCACCCCCAGGGCATCACCACCACCCGAACGCAGCACACCGGTATCAACCTCAACACCAACACTCACAGCCATCAACTCCCATCACAAACACACTCCTCCAGAAACATTCAGCCAACCCCAGCCAAGTCCAGCCCCAGCGCACCAGGGGCGTCACCGGCCCTGCTCACGCTCCCACGGCATACGAATAACATTCGGCCCCACCAGCCCCGACCCACCACCAGAGCCACCATCGGACGCGCCCCCGGCAGGCCGGGAGGCGCCCCCACCGGCACCACCGCCGGTGGTGTCCTGCTGGTAGGACTCCAGCACCCGGCGGCCCAGAGCCGAGTCCGCCCCCAGGGTCTCATCCACCACCAACCGCACCTGCTCGGTCGCCCGCCGGCGCGCATCCGCCAAAGCCGCCATCACCGCCTCCGACAGGCCCCGCAAAGACAAGCCCTCACTAGCGGGCAGGAACGTGATCCCCACCAGCCGGCCCGCAACATCAACCTCCACACGCACCTCACGCCCCCGCGAAACACCCCGAGCCCGGATACCCTCAGCCCGCTCCTGCATCCGCGCAGCCGCCCGCGCATCCCGCCGAGACCGCTCCACATCCGCACGAATCCGCGCCAAACGCGCCTCCAGGGAAACATCCTCCACACCTGTCACGATAACAACCCCATAACACCCACGCCAGGTCCATACCCGTGACGCTCGCCACATTTCACCGCGAGACCACCAAAGCAGCCACCACAACGAAATCCCCGGCGCTACCTACAGGCACACATCCAGGCATGGCCCCGGTCACAGGATTTCCGCTGCTGTTTACCACAGCCTATCTTTGACTCGGCAGGCGGGCGCCAGCGCCCGCTCGACACCGCGACCCGCCCGGTCAGCACGGCCGATCGGCACCTACTGACCCGCACCGTGAGCGTCACCAAGACCAAGGAGCCAGACATGGCCGCACCGACCACGGCCAGCACAACATCATCTGGGCCCGCAGCCTCGATCGTCTCCCTGCCCACCCTGCCTCGTGGCACGCGCGCCCGCATCACCGCCGTCTCCGCCGATCGCGGCGAGGCCCTCGCCCGGCGGCTGGCCGACCTCGGCTTCGAGCCCGGCCGCGAGGTCGCAGTGGGCCGCCGCGCCCCCCTGGGCGACCCGACCGTCTACCACGTCGCCGACTATGAGCTCAGCCTGCGCCGGCGCGACGCCGCGCTGGTGTCCGTGGAGGTCCTGGCGCCCGCCTCCGCGCCCGCTTCTCCATCGGAGCCCGCCTCACAAGCACCCGCCGCACCGGAGACCGCCGTATGAGCACCGCCGTCGAAACCACAACGGCCCCGGGCCAGACAGGTACGCCCATCGACATGCCCTCCTGCCACGAACCCTCCTGCCACGGTTCCGCGTCCTCCGCCCCGGTCGACGCCGCCGCCCGCATCGCCCTGGCGGGCGCCCCCAACGCGGGCAAGACCTCCATCTACAACACGCTCACCGGCCTGCGCGCCAAGACCGGCAACTATCCGGGCGTCACGGTCTCCCGCTCCCTGGGTGCCTTGGAGCTCTCCGCCGCCGAGACCGGCTCCGACCCGCTCACCCTCGCCCTGGAGGACCTGCCGGGCGCCTACTCGCTGGAGCCCATCAGCCCCGACGAGCGGGTCGTGCACGACGTCCTGACCGGCCACTGCCACGACGTCGCCCCGCCCGACGCGCTGCTGGTCGTCGTCGACGCCACCACCCTGTCCCGCTCCCTGGGCTTCGTCGCGCAGGCCCTCGCCCTGGGCCTGCCCACCGCGCTCGCAGTCACCATGACCGACGAGCTGACTCGCCGCGGCGGCCGGCTCGACGTCGAGGCCCTGGGCGCGGCGCTCGGCGTGCCCGCGGTGCGGGTGATCGGCAACCGCACCACCGGCATCCCGCAGCTGCGCCGCACCCTCTCCGCCTGGCGCGACTGGTCGCGCGCCCCCATCGCGCCACCGACCAGCGGCCCGGAGCGCACCTCCTGGGTGACCTCGATCCTCGCCGCCGCCGACTACACCGCCCCCGTGCCCGACTCGCGCACCGCCGCCGTCGACCGAGTACTGCTGCACCCGCTGTGGGGCACGCTGGTGTTCTTCGCGGTCATGTTCACCTTCTTCCAGGCGATCTTCACCTGGGCCGCCCCCTTCCAGGACGCCATCGAGGCCGGCTTCGGACTCCTGGGCGACGCCGTCCACACCTGGCTGGACGGCCCCGCGCCGCTGCTGGCGGGGCTGCTGGCCGACGGCGTGATCGGCGGCGTCGGCGGGGTGCTGGTGTTCCTGCCGCAGATCGCCATCATGTTCCTGCTGATCGCCCTGATGGAGGGCGTGGGGTACATGTCGCGCGCCGCCTTCCTCATGGACCGGGTGATGAGCCGGGCGGGGTTGGAGGGGCGCGCCTTCGTGGCACTGCTGTCGTCGCTGGCGTGCGCCATCCCCGGCATCATGGCCACCCGCACGCTGCCCAGCGCCAAGGACCGTCTGGCCACCATGCTGGCGGCGCCGCTGATGACCTGCTCGGCGCGCCTGCCCGTCTACATCATCATGATCTCCCTGCTGGTCGACCCCGGCCAGCGCATCGGCCCGTTCGGGGCGGCGGGCACGATCATGTTCGGCCTGTACCTGGCCGGGGCGGTCGCGGCCATGCTGGCCGCACGGGTGGTCAAGCGCCTGACCGACCGGGACGGCGTGCTGCTGCCCTTCTACATGGAGATGCCGCCCTACCGGCTGCCGCGCGCCCGCACGGTGGCCCTAATGGTGTGGGACGCATGCAAGGGCTTCCTGAAGAAGGCGGGCACCATCATCCTGGCGGCCACCATCCTGGTGTGGGTGGGGCTGAACGTGCCCGCCCGCTCGGAGGCGGAGTTCACCGCCCACTGCGACACCAGCGCCGAGTGCGCGCCGATCGCCGCCGCCGTGGCCGACCCCGCCTCCTCCACGGTCCTGGACGACGACGGCGCGGTCGTAAACGACCCCGAGGAGCTGCAGGCGCTGCTGGACGCCCAACGCACCAGCTACACCATGGACTCCTCACTGGCGGCATCCATTGGCAAGGCGATCCAGCCGGTGTTCGAGCCGCTGGGCTTCGACTGGCGCATCAATGTGGCGGTCATGTCCTCCCTGGTGGCCCGGGAGACGGCGGTCGCCACGCTCGGGCAGATCGCGGCCGCCGGGGACCCGGAGGAGCCGGGTGCGCAGCTGGCGGCCATGACCTACACCGAGGACACGCTGGTCGCCCACGCCGGCGAGCCCCTGTTCAACCCGGCGACGGTCGCGGCACTGCTGGCCTTCTTCGTCTTCGCCATGCAGTGCATGGCCACCGCCGGGGCGATACGCCGCGAGACCGGCACCTGGAAGTGGTCGGCGATCGCCTACGGCTACCTGTTCGTGCTCGCGTGGGTGGCAGGCGCCATCGCCCACGCCGTGGTGGCCGCCCTCATTTGACCCGGAACCGGCGCCACCGGCCCCGCCCCCCTCGCCGAGATCGGTAGAAGCTACGTACTGAGATCGGTTCAGCCCGCGCGGCCAGGCCGCACATCCGCCGCACCGAAACTGCCCGGACTCGTCCTTTGCCCCTTGTACTCAAGACGGTAGCCTGGGCGCAGGAGAGGAGCCTCGAGATGGTTGTCAAGACTGTTCCGATTGTTGATGTTGAGCAGTCGCTCGCGTTGATCGAGAAGGGCCAGCAGCTCGCTGGTCACTTCCCGGATGAGGAGGACATGGGGCGCGCGCGCCGGATCCTGACGGGCGAGCTGTCGCCGGAGGCGGCGCGCGCAGAAGTTCGGGATGCGTTGGCGCAACTTGGCGCGAACGAGTGTGCTACCGGCCGTGGCTGAGGACGACCGCTACACGATCCCTGGAAGCGGAGGAGTACTCCGCAACAAGCTTGGGTTGATCACGCAGGCCGGTGTCGATCGGGCGATGAACATCAGTGCCTCGGCGGAGTGGGCGATTTTGCAGCTCGAGCCGATCCCTGATCGGCTCGACCTTGATTATCTTCGCTCGATTCATCGGCGTTTCATGAGCCCGGTACTGGATTGGGCGGGCGAACTGCGGAAGGTAGGAGACGAGGTTGGGGCGGGCGGTACGCCGTTCCAGTACGCACCATCGGAATTCTACAAGCCGTATCTTGATGCGTTGTTCGATCGGCTTGTGGAAGAAGACTATCTGGTAGGTCTTCCAGAGAAGGAGTTTGCTGACAGGCTCGCGGATCGCTGGGGGACGCTGACATTCTGTCATCCGTTCCGCGACGGCAACACCCGCTCACAGAGTGCCTACATCGACCGACTCGCGACACGTGTGGGTCACCCTATCGATTGGCAGCACGTGAACGTGTCTGAACTGCGCGAGGCGCGTCTGTCTGCGGCGTTCCGCGTTGGTGGTGAGCAGGTACTGTCGAACTACCTACAAATGCGACTCTTGCCGCCATCACGCAGCGCCACCCTGCGCTTTGCACCGGAGTAAGCCGTACGCGGGGAGACCAGGGTGCAGCGATCCGGCACGGCAGGATCGTCCAGCCGCACGCCAACCCACCGAAAGGAGCCGCCATGAGCGTCGTCCCCACGCATCCCGTGGCGACCCCAGACCCGGCCGTGCTGCGTTGGGTGATCCCCGACGGACTGCTGGACTTCTCCGGGACCGTGGCCCGCGCCCCGCGCCTGCTGCAGACCCTGCTCGACGACGGCACCCTGGCCGGCATTGAGGTGGTGCCCGGGGCGGTACTCACGCTGCTGGGCAAGGGCCGCAGTTGGCGGGACGACGGCGCCCGGGTGCGCACCGCCCTGGTGGACGCGCTCGGCGCACCCGGGGCGTGGAAGCCGGCGGCGGGCGCCGTCGGGGTGGGGCCGGACGAGGCGCTGGAGGCGGCGGCCCGGGAGATCGCCGTCGGGCCGGTGGGGGCGATCGCCGCGGCCCACGGCGGCTCCTTCACCGTGCGGGCGGTGGCCGACGGCGTCGTCGAGGTGGCGCTGGAGGGCGCCTGCCGGGACTGCCCGGCGGCCGTGATCACAATGCATGCGCGCTTCGAGCACCTACTGCGCCGCCGCTGCCCGTGGCTGGCCGAGGTGCGCGAGGCGCCGAGGTCCGCGAGCTAGCGGGCTCACCCCGCCAAACCCCGCCAACATGCTCTGAATGGACGGGAAAGGCGTGCGCGAGGCGCCCGTTTAATCGTCGCCCTGGCTGCGGGGCGTGCGGGCCGCGGCCACCAGCAGG
The DNA here is from genome assembly GCF_900098745.1 of Actinomyces glycerinitolerans. GTDB lineage: Bacteria > Actinomycetota > Actinomycetes > Actinomycetales > Actinomycetaceae > Actinomyces > Actinomyces glycerinitolerans. The sequence continues at coordinate 60,789 of NZ_FQTT01000016.1, read as the reverse complement.
CCGAGGGCCACCAGCACGGACGCCGCGATGGGCATGGCCCACCACCAGCCGAAGGAGCCGGTCACCAGGGGATTGTTCATTATCAGCGTCGGTTGCGCCCCGAAGCGGCCGAGCAGGGCCGCCACCGCGGTGCACGCCACCACGCTCAGGCTCAGTGGCACCGCCAGGGCGCACTGCCCGCGCCTGCCGACGCCGTGGTCCCGCGCCTGCAGGCGCACGGGCCGCAGCCGCCCCAGGAAGGTGATCGCTGCCAGCCCCTGGCCGATCACCGCTACCAGGCTTGCCGCAATCGGCAGGGCGAGGGCCTGCCGCATCAGTTGGCGCTGCTCCGGCGAGTCCGGCTCGATTACAAAGGCGTAGCCGGCGCGGGTGATGACGTCGCTGCGGAAGGCGTCACGCTCATCGTCGGGCAGGGAGCCGAATTCCGGCAGGTAGATCGTGCGCACGTTCGATGGCTCCAGCCCCAGCGCCTCCACCTGCGGGTCGTCGGCGGCGAGCACCACGTCGGGCAGCCACTGGCTGTCCAGCAGATTCGACGGGGACAGCCCCGTCACCTCGGCGGTCTCCTCCACCTGGTCCGTGGCCAGAGTGAAGAAGACGCGCGTTGCCCGGTCCTCGGCACCGCCGTCCAGCAACTCTGTTGCCGCTGTGCCGGCCAGTGCGGAGGCGGGCCCATCCTCAGGCGCGAGCGCAATGAGCCCCAGGGCGGTGAAGCACATGGCGTCGGTGCAGTCCGACTTTCCCGCCGGAGCCACCCGCGGCCGCCGCTGGTCCTCACGCAACTCGGTGAATACCAGCGCCGACTCCATGGCCTGCGGGTAGGTGGTGGTAAGCACGGCGACGTCCTGCGCGGTCAGTCTCTCCACCGTCAGCGTCTGATCCTCTCGCCCATCGGTCCCGTTAGCGAAGTGGAGGCTCGCACTGTAGAAGGCGGCGAAGCCGGTGAACATCATGGTGGCCATGAGCACGCGCAGTGCCACCGTGAGGCAGTGGCGCACGGTCGCGCCCGCCGTCGGCGTGCGCCGTAGCCACGGCAGGCTGAGCAGCAGCACCGGGGCGGCCAGCGCCCCCACGATCACACCCAGGATGTGACCGGTCAGCACGCGGTGGGGCTCGGCGACGCGCAGGTAGACGAGCACCACCGCCGCGATCACGCCCACCGCGCCCAGCGCCACCCCGTAAGCGGGGCGTAGGTGCCAGGCCGCGCCCCGGGTGTCGGCCGACCAGCGGCGCAGCCGGCCCGGCAGTGCCCCCACCGCGGCGGCGAGCAGCAGCCAGGCCAGGATCAGGCCCCCGCTCTGCAACAGTGCCGGGCGGTAGCCGTCCCAGTACTGCCCCAGCGCGGAACCGATCGCTGCGTGCCCGAGGCCGAGGGCCACCTGGGCGGCGATGATCCCGAGAAAACTGCCCACAAGCAGCGTCAGCGGCATGCCAGCGCCGGCCAGCACCGCTGCGCGACGTGGCGTCGCCCCCGCGGCCCGCAGCGCCTCGGCGACGCGACCGGCATGGGGCCGATCCGCGGCCAGAGCTGCGCCGCAGGCGGTGCCGGCGCTCAGCAGCAGCAGCGCCAGCAGCACCGGAAACCCGGCCAGTTGCCGGGAGTTGACCTCCTGCACGGCAGACCGAACGGCATAGTCGGCCCCAGCTACCGTTACCGCACCGCTACCACACTGCTTACCCACCCCGATCTGTTCGCACGGGTCGGCGTCACTGAGCCAGGAGGAGATCGCCGCGCCGGCATCCAGGACCTCGCCGGATACCGCGACGGCCGTGGGCTCATCCGGCGCGGCGGGATTGCGGGTAATGCCGGTAACCGTGTACTCGGCTGTGCCTTCGGGAAGATCCTCCGAAGTCAATTCCAGGCGGTCGCCCACGCTCAGGCCCGTGCGCCGTGCGACCTCTGCGGAAATGGAGGCCTCGCCGTCGGCGCGCGGATAGGCGCCCTGCGCGAGCACGCCGGTGCGGGAGGGCCCACTCAGCACGGACACCTGCGCATCGGAGACGGCCTGCGGCCCGCTCAGGGCTGCGCTGGCGCGTAGCACGGCCACCGCCTGGCCTTCGTCCGCCAGCGCGCGCATGCGCTCGGACAGCTCGTCGCTGTCGCCGCTGACCTGGTAGCGGTAGCCGCCGAACTCGGCGCGCGCCCCGGCCTCCACGGTGGCCAGGAACGTGGCCCTGCCGCTCAGCAGCAGGGAGCCGAACAGCGCCAGGATGCCGGATAGCAGCAGCGCCACAGTGAATAGTCCCGGGCGCGCACGCACCGAGCGGGTAATGACCCGCAACTGCAGGCGGCTCACCGCTGGGCCCCGCCCGTCATGGCACCCGCCGTGGACGGCTCGGCCACGAGGTCATGGTCGTGAATGCGCAGCACCACGTCGGCGTATCCGGCCACCACCGGATCGTGCGTGGCCACCAGCACCAGCAGGCCGTCGTCGTGAGCCAGTTCGGCGAAGCGCCGGGCGATCTCCCGGGTGGCCTGCTCGTCGACCGCGCCGGTCGGCTCGTCGGCGAGCAGGACCTGCGGGGCGGTGGCCAGCGCGCGGGCGATGGCCACGCGCTGCTGCTCGCCACCCGAGAGGCTGCTCACCGCCGCATCGGCCTGCCCGGCGAGCCCGAGCCTGCCCAGCAGTGCGGCGGCGTCGGGGAAGGTACCGACGCCGCCACCCGCGGAGGCGAACTCCTGGGCCAGTTTCACGTTCTCGACCGCGCTCAGATACGGGACCAGCCGATAGTCCTGGTAGACCTGGGACACGCGCCGGGCACCGCCGGTGCCCGCCAGCTCGATCGTTCCGGTATCCGGTTCGAGCTCGCCGGTAATCAGGCGGAACAGGGTGGTCTTACCCGAACCAGAGGGCCCCATCACCGCGTACAGCCGCCCGGCCGCGAGCCGACAGGCAACGTCCCGGTAGATGACGCGCTCGCGTGTGCCGCCGTAGGCGAAGCCCACGCGATCGAATACGAGTTCCAGGGGCATGCGTCCTCCCGTCCTTGGGCCGGCTTCCCGCCCTTGGCCGACTCCTTCGCACGATAGCGCCCCCGCCCTCTGCTACGAGCTTTTGCACCCTGGTGTGTGGGAAATTGCCGCACACCAGGGTGCAAAAGCTCGTGATGGACGGGGAAGGCGTGCGCGAGGCGCCGAGGTCCGCAAGCTAGCGGGCTCACCCCGCCCGCGCGCTCATCGGCACCGGCATGCGTTCAGGCGGGTCGTCCCGAACGCGCGGGCGCGCTCAGCAGTGCCTTCACATCCTCGGGGTAGGGGAAGGAGCCGGGCTGGTAGGCGCACAGGGGCTCCTCCGCGTGCAGGTCCCCGGTGCTGTTGAAGGCCCGCGCCCGCGAGCCGCCGCACACACGGTTGTACTCGCACTCCCCGCACTTGCCCTTGAGCCGAAAGGCGTCCCGCACCCCGGTGAACACCTCGCTGTTGCGGTAGATCTCCGTCAGGGAGGCCTCGCGCACGTTGCCGGCGCTCTTCTCCAGGAAGCCGGAGGGGGTGACATCGCCGACGTGGGAGATGAACATGAAGCCGTTGCCACTGGAGACGGTGATCGGGGGCCGACGCCGCCGCTCGCCGTGGTCCAGGCCCAGCTCCACGATCCGCTCCCGCAGGCTGCGATACAGCGGCCCCAGGTGCATGGCGGTGATCATGTCCTCACCCTCGATGCCCCGCTGCGCCAGCGCGTAGCGCTGCAGGGAGACGCGCCGGAAGTGGTGCCCCTCGGTGGTCTTGGCGGGCACCGCCTCGCCCATGTCGTAGAAGATGTTGAGCACGTCCTCGATCTCGGCGGCGTCCAGGCTGCCCAGGTCCACCCCACGGCCCGTGGGCACCAGCAGGAACCCGGACCAGGTCATCGCCCCGTACTCGCGCACGAGCGCGGCGATGTCCGGCAGCTCGTGGACGTTGTGGCGGGCGACGACGGAGTTGATCTGCACCTTCATGCCCAGTTCGCGGGCCGCCTGCCAGCCGGCGACGGTGCGGTCGAAGGTGCGCTCCACGCCACGGAAGGCGTCGTGGGTGGCGGCGGTGGCGCCGTCGAGCGACAGGGAGATGACCCCGGCGCCCGCGTCCTGGATGCGGGCCAGGGACTGCTTGTTCAGCTTGTCCGTGCCGGAGGGGGACACGGCCATGTGCAGGCCCATGTCACTGCCGTAGGCGACCAGCTCGGCCAGGTCGGGGCGTTCGAAGCAGTCCCCGCCGGTGATGATGAAGATGACCGCCGGCTTGCCGAAGGAGGCGGCCTCATCCATGAGGGCCTTGGCCTCGGCGGTGGTCAGCTCGCGGGGGTCGCGCAGGGGCCGGGAGACGGCCCGGCAGTGGCGGCAGGCCAACTGGCAGGCGCGGGTGGACTCCCAGGTCACCAGCATGGGGCGCTGCGCCGGGTCGTGGTGCGGCATGCGCACCGGCCGGGCGGTGCGGGGGCGCGTGGCGGTGCTCATGCGCGGGGCTGGCGTTCGGCCCACTCGTGGGGGCTGACGCGGCAGCCGGTGTAGAAGGGGGTGTCCACGCGCACGTGCAGGCGGGCCTCCGTGTAGCGCTGGTGGTGGATGACGCCCTCCAGGCGGTCCAGTGAGTCGGCCTCGAAGCCGAGCACCCACTCGTAGTCGCTCATGCCGAAGGCGGCCAGCGTGGAGCCCTTGACGTCCGGGTACTTGGAGAAGCCGTTGCGGCCGTGGGCGGCCATGATCCGCGAGCGCTCCTCGGGCGCCAGCAGGTACCAGTCGTAGCTGCGCACGAACGGGTAGACCATGCACCAGTCGCGCGGCGCCACACCGCCGAAGCAGGCGGGGATGTGCTTGCGGTTGAACTCGGCGGGCGTGTGCAGTCCCATGCAGGACCACACCGGCTCCAGGTAGCGGCCCAGGGCGCTGGCGCGCAGCCGGTGGTTGGCGTCCTGCAGCTTCTCCGGGTCGTCGTCGAGCCACCAGACCATCAGGTCGGCGTCGGAGCGGAAGCCGGACACGTCGTACCAGCCGCGCGTGGTCACCTCGGAGACGTCCACGAAGTGGGTGGACTCCCCCACCAGGCGACGGCGCGTGTCCTCCAGCGGCGGCAGCGGCGCCGCCAACCGGTAGACGGCGAACAGGGCGTAGTGATTGTTGTTGTTGACGGCGTCGAAGTCGACCTCGGCGGCGTCGCGCGGGTCGTGGAAGGGGCGGCGCTCCTCATCCTCGAAACGGTGCAGGCGCGGGGCGCCCTGACCGGAGTCGACTTCGGGGTGAGAGTTCTCGTGGTCGCTCATGGTGTCTCCTTCGTCGATTACTGGTGGGTGGTGGCGTGGGGGTGTTCTCCGCCCGGGTGCCCGGCGGGCCGGCAGCAGGTGGGAGGGCAGACGGTGTGGAAGGGACCGGTGCCGGTGGTGGACTCGGGGCGCACGTCCTCGCCCCGGGCGACGGCGGCCCGCTCGGCGAGCACGTCGGCCAGGGAGGCCACGAACTCAGGGTGCGTGCCGGCCGTGGCCGCGCGCGCGTAGGGCAGGCCCAGGTGTGCGGCGGTATCGCGGGCCTCGGTGTCCAGGTCGAAGACGACCTCCATGTGGTCGGCCACGAAGCCAATGGGGGCGACGACGACGCCCGCCGGCACCGCCACAGCCCGCCCGTCGGTCAGGCGCCCGGTGGCCAGTGCCTCAAGGTGATCGTTGACGTCGGGCTCCAGCCAGCGGGCCTGCGGCGGGCCGGAGCGGGAGCAGTAGACCAGGTCCGCCTGCGGGCGCCTGCCCAGGCGGGCGGCGACGGCGTCCAGCAGCACCGCGGCCAGGCGCTCGTGCTGGGCGACGTAGGAGATCTCGGTGGACAGGTCCGCGGCAACGCCGGGCTCCGGGAGGGAAGGGTGGGGGAGCCCCCCTCGGCTACCATCCGCGCCGCTCGTTCCTCGCGGCGCTCCCGCCAGCCCCGCCACGCCTTCGGAGACCTCCCCGGTCCCCCAGGACTCGCGGGAGGGGCCGGAGAGCTCTCCTCGGCTACCATCCGCGCCGCTCGTTCCTCGCGGCGCTCCCGCCAGCCCCGCCACGCCTTCGGAGAACTCTCCGGCCCCGCCAGTGGCACTGCCCGATCCAGCCTCTCCCGAGTCGGCACGCTCCTCGGCGCTTGGGGCCGACAGCTCCTCCATCGAGGTGGGGATGGAGTGGGTGACCAGCACCAGCCGGATGCCGTCGGCGCTCACGCCGTCGGCCACCAACTGGTTGAAGGCGGTGACGATGGCGTCGGTGTTGGCGGCCAGCATGCCCGACGTGTTGTAGAAGGGGCGGGTCTTGTCCACCACCAACTCCACCGGCGCGCCCCCGGCGCCACCCACGCGGGCGGCGGCGTCCGTCTCCCGACCGCGCCCGGTGGAACCGTCCTCACCGGCAGCCAGGAGGGCGAGCGCGCCGGCGACGTCCTCCCGGTACTGGCGGCAGCCGGAGTAGGAGGCGTAGGCGGCGGTGGTGAGGGCCAGGATGCGGCGGGCACCGCCGTCGGCGAGCTCGCGCAGGGCCTCGGAGACGAAGGGGTGCCAGTTGCGGTTGCCGATCGCCACGGGCACCCGGCTCCCGCGGGCGGCCAGCTCGGCGCGCAACGCATCCAGGAGTTCGGCGTTGCGGGCGTTGATCGGGGAGACGCCGTCCCAGCGGCCGTAGTGGCCGGAGACCTCGCGCAGCCGGGAGTCGGGCACGCCCCGGCCGGCGGCGGCGTTGCGCATGAAGGGCAGTACGTCGTCGGGGCCCTCGGGGCCGCCGTAGGACAGCAGCAGGACGGCGTCGTAGGGGGCGAGCGGGTCGACGGCGGTGGGGCTCATCGAGCCTCTCCCGGGGTCGCGGCTTCACGCAGGTCCGCGGCGATTTCTACACCCAGCAGCAGGTCGAGGGCGTCGAGGTAGTCCTGGCCGCGGCCGGCCTCGGCGGCGGCGCGGGCGGCGACCGTGGGATGGTGCAGCATGCGGGCGGCCAGGTGGTGCAGGGCGCGGGCGGCGTCACCGGCGTCCACACGGCCGTCGACCACGCGCAGGCGGGCGACCTCCTCCTCCACCAGTTCCGCGACGTGACTGCGCAGGGAGCACACGACCGGGTCCATGCGCCGGCCGCACAGCATGCGTTCGAACAGGGCGGTCTCCTCGTCGACGATGCGGCGGGCGGCGTCGACCTGCCGCGCCTCGGCCGCGGGCACGGCGCGCTGCACGCTGGGCAGGTCGATCAGCTTCACGCCGGGCAGGGAGCCGACCGCCACCTCCACGTCGCGGGTCAGCGCCAGGTCGAGCACCACCAGGGGGCGCCGACCGGTCGCCTCGACGGCAGCGGCGTCGGAGACCCGCCCGCGCCCGGCGACGGCGGGGGCCACGAGCTGCCGGGTGAGCACGGGCGCCCCCAGGCCCCGGCAGGTGATGACCAGGTCGGCCGCCTCCAGCGCGCCGGGGAGCTCGGCGTCGGTCACGGCCCACAGGCCCCGGCCTACGGCGAAGGCCTGCGCCCGGTCGGAGCGGGAGTAGACGGCGATGTCGGTGACACAGCGGCGACGCAGGGCGGTGACAGTGGCGCCCGCATAGGCGCCGGTGCCGACGATCAGGACCCGCACGCCCGGCAGCGGCGGCAGGTGGCGCGCCGCCAGGTCGATACCGACGGCGACGACGGAGCGGCCGTTGCCGGCCAGGCCGGTCTCGTGGGCGACGCGGCGGGAGGTCGTGGAGGCGTGCTCGACGGCGCGGGTGAGGTCCGTCGACAGGGTGTCCTCCTCGGCGGCGACCCGCATGGCGCGGCGCAGCTGCCCGGCGATCTCACGCTCACCCACCACCATGGACTCCAGTCCGGCGGCGGTCGCGAACAGCTGGGAGACGGCGTCCGTGCCGCACCAGGCGGTCAGGTCGACGGTGTCGGCGCGCAGATCCGCGCGCCGGGCCAGGCCGTCCGTCACCTGTCGGCGCAGGCCGTCCGCGGCGACGGCCTCGGGCGCGTCGAGCAGGAGGGCGAGCCGGTTACAGGTGCCCAGGACGATGACGCCGCGCAGCGCGGGGACGGCGCCCATCAGGTCGGGGCCGAGGTGCGCGGCGGTGGCGCCCAGGCGGGCGACCGCGTCGAGGCCCTGGGTGCGGTGGTCGGCGGAGAGGAGATGAATCGTCACAGCGGGTGGTAGTTAAGCATTGGATGCCGTTCGGGGCACAATTATCACCGGCGCGGCCGCCCCCTATTCCGACGGGCCGTCAGAAAACCTTTCCGACGACCCGTCCGATACGGGAGAAACCGCGCCATTCCAGCCGAGAATAGTGATTGCGGGAATGTTCGACCGACCGGCCGAGCCATTTTGTTAGGGGTTGCTTAGCAACGCCACGTCGCGTCATTTCCGCGAGGACGAGGACCATTTCGTGACAATTTCCGTGCGGAATTCCGCCGGGGCGCGCGGCGGCGATGAGCACCGGCCGGCCCTGCTGGAGGCGCTGGCCGGCCGGCGGCCGACGCGCACACCCGTGTGGTTCATGCGGCAGGCGGGGCGCTCGCTGCCGGAGTATCGGGTGCTGCGCGCCCAGGCGGGGGCGTCCATGCTGGACGCGTGCCTGCGGCCCGAGCTGGCGGCGCTGGCCACCGTGCAGCCGGTGCGGCGTCACGGGGTGGACGCCGCCGTCCTCTTCTCCGACATCATGGTGCCGCTGCGGCTGGCGGGCGTGGAGGTGCGCATCGAGCCCGGGGTCGGCCCCTTGCTGGACACCCCGGTGCGCGACGCCGCCCAGGTGCGCCGCCTGGTGTCCCGCCGCTACGGGGAGGCCGAACGGGCGGGAACCGGCGCCGACGGCGTGGCGCTCGACGGCGCCGCCGGGGTGGCGGCCGTGGAGGCGGCCGCTCGCGGCGTCGTAGCCGAACTGGGCATTCCAGAGCGGCCGGCCGACTCCGCGCCGGGCGCACTGTCCCCCCGGGCCCGGGCGGGCCTGGCCGAATCGCGGGGCGGGGCCGGCTGGACGCCGCTGCTCGGCTTCGGCGGGGCGCCGTTCACCCTGGTCGCCTACCTGGCCGAGGGGCGCCCGTCGCGCGACCACCTGGCCGCCCGCACGCTCATGCACGCCGACCCGGACGCCTGGGACCGGCTCATGACCTGGGCCGCGCACCTGACCGGCGCATTCATGGCCACGCAGGTGCGCGCGGGCGCGGCCGCCGTGCAGCTGTTCGACTCCTGGGCCGGCGTCCTGCCCGCCGCCGACTACCGGGAAAAGGTCGCCCCCTACTCGGCACTCGCCCTGGACGTTGCCCGCGAGGCGGTCTCCCCCACCACCGGGCGGGTGGCCCCCGCAATCCACTTCGCCACCCGCGCCGGCCACCTCCTGCCCGAACTGCACCGCACCGGGGCCGACGCCGTCGGCGTGGACCAGTGCGCCGACCTGGCTCAGGCCGGCCGACAGGTCGGGGACCGCCCGGTGCAGGGCAACCTGGACCCGGCGCTGCTGGGGGCCCCGTGGCAGGTGCTGGCGCGGGGCGTGGACGCCTGCCTGGAGGCGGGCCGGGCCGCGCCCGGCCACGTGTTCAACCTCGGCCACGGGGTGCCGCCGCACACGGACCCGGACGTGCTCACCCGGGTGGTGGCGCGCGTGCACGGCTCGCAGAGTTGGGAACGCACCGCATTGGCGGGATGGGATGGTCAGGCATGAGCTATTCGCAGCAGACACCGGTCACATACGACGCCCTGGTGGTCGGCGGCGGCATCGGCGGGCTGGCGGCCGCCTGGGAGCTGACGCGCGCCGGGCTGCGGCCGCTGCTGATCGAGGCGCGCGGTTACACCGGCGGGCTCGTGGCCGGCGGCGCCATCGGCGGGGTGCGCATGGACCTGGGGGCGGAGGGCTTCGTCATCCGCGGCGACGCGATCACACAAATGGTCGACGCGCTCGGACTGGAGGTAGTCGGGCCCTCAGGCGGCGGGGCACGCCTGTTCCTGCCGCCCCTGGACGGCGCCGACGCCGGCCCCGGCGCCGAGCCGGACCCGGCGCGCGGCTGGCGCCTGCATCGCTTCCTGCGCGACGCCTACCTGGGCATTCCCGCCGATCCACTGGCCGACGACGTCGTCGCCGTCATCGGAGCCGACGGGGCCGCCCGGGCGGCCCGCGACGCCGAGCTCGCTGGATCGGTGGGCACTTCCCCGCAGGACCCGGCCGACCTGGCCGCATTCGTGCGCACCCGCATGGGCGAGGCGGTGTTGGACCGGCTGGTGCGGCCGATCGTGGCCGGCATTCACACCGCCGACCCGGCCGACCTGGCCGCCGACACGGTGGCGCCCGGCCTGCGTCAGGCCACCGCTCGGCTGGGCTCGCTGCAGGCCGCCGTCGCCGAGATGCTGGAGCGGCGGCGAGCCCGGCGGCGCGGCGGTGGCGCCGCGGACGTGACGGTCGCGGGCGGCCTGTTCCGCCTGACCGACGCCCTGCGGGCGTCGATCGAGGCGGCAGGCGGGCGGGCACTCACCCGCACCGGCGCCCAGTGGCTGCGCCCGGCCGACGACGGCTGGGAGGTGGGGATCGCCCCGACCACCCGGGGGGCGACGCCGTCGGCCGAGCCGGTGGCCGCCGGGCCGGAGCAGGTGGTGCGCACACGGCGGGTGATGCTGGCCTGCTCGGCGACTGCGGCGCTGCGGCTGCTGGCGGGTGCGCCGGGCGTGGACACCGCGTTGGAGGTGCCGGTCGGCTCGCCGATCGCGCGCTTCACCCTGGTGGCTCGCGCCCCGGAGCTGAGGGGCGCGCCGGTCGGCTCCGGCCTGCTGGTGGCCCCGGCCGCGCCCGGGCAGGTGCCGGTGCGGGCGAAGGCGCTGTCGCACCTGTCGGTCAAGTGGCCGTGGATCGGGGAGGAGCTGCGGCGCCTGCACGGCGGGGCGGCCCCCGAGCAGGACGAGGTACATGCGCTGCGGCTGTCCTACGGGCGGCCGGGTGAGCCGCGCCCGCAGGTGGAACTGGACGATGTTCTCAACGACGTCGCCGTGCTGACCGGGGTGCGCATCCCCCGGGCCGACGTGATCGACTCGATGCTGGTGCGCTGGGACGGGACGCTGCCGCCGGTGACGCCCGCCTACCGCGAGCGCACCCGGCGCCTGCTGGCCGAGGTCGCCCCGCTGGAGGGCTTGGCGGTCACCGGGGCGTGGGTGGCCGGGACCGGTATCGCCGCCGTCGTCGCCCACGCCCGGGAGCAGGCGGCCGCGCTCGCGGGAGCGGACAGTACGAGCCGCGTCGTCACACCGGAGGGGCGCGTATGAACGCCGGCACCACGATCGGGGCGGGCGGACCGGCGGCGCGGACGGTGCGCCTGGGCACCCGCGGCTCGGCGCTGGCAGTCGCCCAGTCCACCCAGGTGGCGCGGGCACTGGCCGCGGCCTCCCGGCGGATCGGCGCCGACCTGGAGGTGGAGCTGGTCCAAATCCGCACCCGCGGTGACGTGGACGCCACCCCGCTGACGCGGCTCGGCGGCGTAGGCGTGTTTGCGGCGGCGCTGCGCGAGGCGCTGCTGGCGGGTGCCTGCGACCTGGCGGTGCACTCCTGCAAGGACCTGCCCACCGCCGCGGTGCCGGGCCTGCGCATCGCGGCGGTGCCGGCCCGCGAGGACCCGCGTGACGCCCTGTGCACGGCGGACGGGCGCACCCTCGCGGACTTGCCCCGTGGGGCGCGAGTCGGCACCGGCTCGCCGCGGCGCGGCGCACAGTTGTTGGCCGTGCGCCCCGACCTGGAGGTTGTGCCCGTGCGCGGGAACGTGCCCACGCGGCTGTCGCGGGTGGTTGGAGCGGTGGTGGGTGCGGACGGCCCACTAGGCGCGGTGCGCGAACCCGACCTGGACGCCGTGGTGCTGGCGCTGGCGGGTCTGCGCCGCCTGGGTCTGGACGGCTACGCGACCCAGCCGCTCGCGCTGCCCCAGACCGAAATTGCGGGAACGGGCGTCGTTGACCCGGCCGACCCGGCGCCCATCATGGTGCCGGCACCCGCGCAGGGCGCGCTGGCCCTGGAGACGCGGGACGAAGCCGGGGCCGGAGCAGACCCGAGCGGCGTCGCAGCCGGCGTGGAACCCCTTGTGGGCGGAGCCGGCCGCGACCCGGGCCTGGCCGCGGCGCTGGCCGCCGCCCTGGCCGAGTTGGACGATCCGGTCACCCATGCGGCGGTGGCCGCCGAGCGGGCCCTCATGCGGCGCCTGGAGGCGGGCTGCGCCGCACCGGTGGGGGCCGTAGCCGTGCCCGCGCCGCGCGCCGACGGCAGCAGCGGGCTGCGACTGGACGCCGTCGTCGCCGCGGCGGATGGGACGCGACTGCTGCGGGAGTCGGCAGTCGGAGACCAGGCGGAGCCCGCCGGGCTCGGGGAGGCGGTGGCCGAGGCACTGCTGTCGGCGGGCGCCGCACAGCTGGTCGACCTGCACGCGAGCCTGCCCGACCGCGGCCGCCGGGAGGCGCCATGAGCCCGAAGACCGCCGCGCCGGGCTCCGCAACCACCCCTCTGGCCGGGCGGCGCATCCTGTTGCCGCGCGCCAAGCCCGGCGACGCCATCGCCGCCGAACTGGTGGCTGCGGGCGCGCGGGTGCTGTGCGTGGGAGTCACCCGCGCCGTCGCCGGGCCGGCCGAGCCCCGCATGCGCGCCGTCGCACAGCTGGCGGCCGGCCGCTACGCCTGGGTGGTGCTGACCTCGGCGCGCACCCTGGACTTCTTCGCCCTGGGCTCCTTGAGCGGCCGTGAAAAGACCCCTGCCCGCGCGAAGGCCGACGACGCGGCCCTGTCCCCCGGTGACACCGGGCGGCCGGGCGACGCGCCCATGCACACCGGACTCGCCGTCGTCGGGGCGGGCACGGCCCAAGCCGTGCGGGAGCAACTGGGTCGCGAGCCCGACCTCATCGCCGCGGGCAGTGGTGCCGCCCTGCTGGAGCTGCCCCAGTTGAGCCGGGGCCCCGGCCGCGCGGCGGGCGCATCCGGTCGCCGCCTGCTGCTGCCGGGTTCGGCGCTGTCCTCACCCGTATTGCGGGAAGGCCTGGCCGCGGCCGGCTGGCAGGTCGATGCCGTGCCCGCCTACACCATGGAGCCGGTCCCCGCCGCCGACCTGCCGGAGGGGTTCGCCGCCGAGTGGGCGGGCGGCGGTTTTGACGCGGTGGTGCTGGTGGCCGGCTCCTCCACACGGGCTCTGGTCGGCCTGGCCGGGCCGCCTCCGCCCGCCACGCGCGTGGTCGCCATCGGCGCCCCGACCGCCGCGGCCGCGCGCGCTGCCGGACTGCGCGTGGACGCGGTGGCGGCCCGCCCGACCCCGGAGGCGATCCGCGACGCCTTAGCCACGACGCTGCCGGATCCACCACACTGAAATCACATCCTCCACCACTCGCCCGCATGCCTGAGGAGGCTGCTGCAATGACCCAGACAACATCCGCCTTGCCCCTGCCCGACCCGCGCAACCCCGCCACCTCCCCGGCCGCCGACCTGCTCACCTCGCGGGGCGTGCCCGCACCCGCCATCCCGACCGTCCGCCCCCGGCGCCTGCGGCGCACGCCGGCCCTGCGCGGGCTGGTGGCCGAGACCCGCATCGACCCCGCCCAGCTGATCCTGCCGGCCTTCGTACGCGAGGACATCGGTGAGCCCACCCCGATCGGTGCCATGCCCGGCGTCGTCCAGCACACGCTGGACTCGATCCGGCGGGAGGCCGCCGCCTGCGCCGAGGCGGGCGTGGGCGCCATCGACCTGTTCGGGGTGCCCGCCACGCGCGACGCGACCGGCTCACAGGCGTGGGCCGAGGACGGCATCCTCAACCGGGCGGTGGCCGCGGTGCGCGCGGAGGTCGGGGACGCGCTGGTGGTGTGCGCCGACACCTGCCTGGACGAGTTCAGCTCCCACGGCCACTGCGGTCTGGTGCGGCACGACGGGGACCCCCGCGCCGGTGAGATCGACAACGACTCCACGCTCGCCCTCTACCAGGCGATGGCCGTCTCCCAGGCGGAGGCCGGGGCGCACATGGTCTCCCCCTCCGGCATGATGGACGGGCAGGTGGCGGCGATCCGCGCCGCCCTGGACGCCACCGGGCATGACGACGTCACCATCCTGGCCTACTCGGCCAAGTACGCCTCCGCCTACTTCGGGCCGTTCCGGGAGGCGGTCGGCTCCACCCTCAAGGGTGATCGGCGCACCTACCAGCAGGATCCCGCCAACCGCCGCGAGGGGCTGCGGGAGGTGCTGCTGGATGTGGAGCAGGGCGCCGACGTGGTGATGGTCAAGCCGGCCGGCCCCTACCTGGACGTGCTGGCGGACGTGGCCGCGGCCAGCCCGGTGCCGGTGGCCGCCTACCAGGTCAGCGGCGAGTACGCGATGGTGGAGGCGGCCGCCGCCAACGGCTGGATCGACCGCGAGCGCGTCATCATGGAGTCGCTGCTGGGGATCGTGCGCGCCGGCGCGGACTGCGTGCTGACCTACTGGGCGCGCGAGGTGGCCGAGCGACTGCACGCGCAGCGGTGAAAGTGTCCATCGGTGCCCACTTTGACGATTCGGCCGCGGGCGCACCCCCGGCAGCGAGCACGTTTTCCCCGGAATTAAGCCATTATTGCCGCGATCCATTGCGGATCACTGGCTCAAAGTGGTCACCGATGGACAGTTTCATCATCTTGGCGGAGCCAAATAAGGCCGTAGGCTGCCGCCAGGCAACCGACCTAGACCGCAACCAGCTCAGGAGCCCATATGCCGTCAGCCACCAATGCCGACCTGTTCGCCGCCGCCCACGCCGTTATCCCCGGCGGCGTGGACTCCCCGGTGCGCGCCTTCGGCTCGGTGGGCGGCACGCCCGCCTTCATCACCAGCGCCCACGGCGCGCGCGTTACTGACGCCGAGGGGCGCGAGTACGTGGACCTGGTCGGATCCTGGGGGCCGGCGCTGCTCGGCCACGCCCATTCGGAGGTGGTGGCGGCGGTGCAGGCGGCTGCCGCCCGGGGACTGTCCTTCGGGGCGCCCACCGCCGCGGAGACCGAGTTGGCCGAGGCGGTGCGGCGCCGGGTGCCGCCGGTGGAGCGGCTGCGGCTGGTGTCCACCGGCACCGAGGCGACCATGACCGCGGTGCGGTTGGCGCGCGGCGCCACGGGCCGCGACCTGGTGGTGAAGTTCGCCGGCTGCTACCACGGTCACAGCGACGGCCTGCTGTCGGCGGCCGGCTCGGGCGTGGCCACGGGCGGGCTTCCGGGTTCTGCCGGAGTGCCGGAGGCGGTGGCCGCGCAAACGCTGGTCCTGCCGTACAACGACGTGGACGCCCTGGAGGCGTGCTTCGCCGCCCGCGGGGAGGAGATCGCCGCGGTCATCACCGAGCCGGCGCCGGCGAATATGGGCGTGGTTCCGCCCGCGCCCGGCTTCAACGTGGCCATCCGCCGGGTGACGGCGGAGCACGGCGCCCTGATGATCGCCGACGAGGTGCTCTCCGGCTTTCGGGTGGGTCCGGCGGGATTCTGGGGCCTGGAGGCGGTCGACGGCTGGGAGGCGGAGGTGGTCGATCCGGGTGCTCGCACGCAGCCCTCACCCTCCTGGCCCGGCGGCCCGGACGGGAACGACGCCAACTGGCGCGAGCGGGCGGCCTGGGTGCCAGACCTGTTCACCTTCGGGAAGGTGATCGGGGGCGGCATACCGCTGGCGGCCGTGGGCGGCCGCGCCGACGTGATGGAGTTGCTGGCGCCGCTCGGTCCCGTCTATCAGGCGGGCACCCTGTCCGGGAATCCGCTGGCGACGGCCGCCGGCCTGGCCACACTCGCCCTGGCCGATGATGGCGTGTACTCCACGGTCGCGCACCGCGCCCGCGAGATCGGGGCGATCGTCGGCGCCGCCCTGGAGGATGAGGGGGTGCCGCACCGGGTGCAGTACTCCGGCTCGCTGTTTTCGATCATGTTCGGCCCCGCGGCCGCCGCGGAGGGCGTACGCGACTATGACGCCGCCCGCGCCCAGGAGACGTGGCGCTTCGCCCCGTTCTTCCACGCCTTCCTCGACGCCGGGGTGGCGCTGCCGCCGAGCGTGTTCGAGGCCTGGTTCGTTTCGGCCGCGCACGGCGACGCCGAGGTCGAGCGCATCGCGGCGGCGGCACCGGCGGCCGCCCGGGCGGCGGCCTCCGCGCGCCCCAACTAAAGCCAGTTGGACCGCTATTCCCCCGGTGGACCCCTATTCCCCCGGTGGACCGCGGTAGCCGCCGGCTACAGGGGTCCAACCGCGTGTGGGCGGTCCAACCGCGCCTAAGGGGTCCACCGAGCTGCCAAAACCGGGGTGGCACCGGGGTGCTCCCGGATACCGGAAGCCGGCCGGACCCGGCAGGCTGGCAGCATGACACAGCAGCGTCCGACCAACCCCTACGACCGCAAGCGGTCCTTCTCTCGGCGCACCGAGTCGTGGCGCTCACGGCTGCCGCGGCGGTCCTACCGGCGCATGGTGGCGGGCGTGTGCGGCGGACTGGCCGAGTACTGGGGCGTGAGCCCCACGCTGGTGCGGCTGGCAACGCTGGCCCTGGCGGTGCTGCCGGGCCCGATGTGGGTCGTCTACGTAACCGCCTGGGTGCTCATGCCCGGCCCCTACGAGTGCTGAGCCCCGCTCCCGCCCCGGCCGGCGAGCGCGGCCTCGTAGGCGGCGACGTCAACGTCGGCGAAGGCGCAGATGACGATCCGCAGCTCGGATTCGGGGTGCGCACGCAGCCAGTCCTCCAGGGTGTCCAGCACGAGCGGCGCGGCCTCGTCCTTGGGGTAGCCGAAGACGCCGGTGGACACCGAGCACAGGCCCACGGAGTCCAGGCCGGCGTCGTCCACGGCGTCCAACACGCTCCGGTAGCAGGAGGCCAGCAGGGCGCGGTCGGCGTCGGTGGGGTGGCCGCCGTCGACGATCGGGCCGACGGTGTGAACCACGTGCGCGGCGGGCAGGTGGTAGCCGGCGGTGAGCAGCGCGCGGCCGGTCTCCTCCGGGCGACCGTCGCGGGCGTCCATGTAGGCGGCGCATTCGGCGCGCAGGCCGGGGCCGGCGACGGCGTGGATCACGTTGTCGATGCAGGTGTGCCCGGGGACGAAGCAGCCCAGCAGCTGCGCGTTGGCGGCGTTGACGATCGCGCCGGCGCGCAGGGTCGTCAGGTCGCCGCGCCACAGGGCGACGTGCTCGCCGAGCCTGCCGGTCACCCCGTGAGTGGCGGCCAGGATGGGCAGGCTCAGGGCGTCGGGGGCACCGGCGTCGTGCACGCGCTGGGCGGCCTCGGCGGCGAGCATCTCGTCCAGGTCCTCCCGGACGTCGTCGTCGGGGATCTCGCGGGGCGGGCGGATGGTGAGCAGCCCGTCCAGCAGCCGCCGCAGCTCCACGGGCGGGAGTTCGGCGAGGGCGGCGGGCGGCGGGAATGCGGCGACGTCGCCGGCCTGGACGGCCTCGGTGGCGAAGTGCCGGGTGAGGCGTTGCAGGCGGGCGACGTCGGCGGTGGGGGCGTGCGGCATGCGCTCAGGTTAGGCGCGGCGCCGCGCGATTGGCGGTGGCTCGCGCCGCAGCCCGAATCAGTTGGCGGAGTAGTTCTGAGCGGACAGGAACCAGCTCTGCTGCTCCAGGCGCTGGGTGTAGTCCTCCAGGATGCCGGAGGAGGAGGGGTCGGCCTCGTCGACGGCGTCGTGGATGTCACGCAGGGTGGTGACCACGGCGTTGATGGCGGACACGATGTAGTCCACGGCGTCGGCGGTGATGACGGCTCCCTCGGGCGCCTCCGGGACGGTGGTCTGCGAGGCGACGGTGCCGGGGCGGCCGTCGGGGAAGGCATTGATGGCGCGCATGCGCTCGGCGAGCTCGTCGGAGCCCTCGCGGGCGATGTCGACAACCTCGTCCAGGTTCAGGTGCAGGTCGCGGAAGTTGGGACCGACCAGGTTCCAGTGGACCTGCTTGCCGACGAGGCTGAGCGCGGTGATGTCCACCAGGGCGCGCTGCAGGTCGGCCGCGAGGGACTCGGAGGCGGTGAAGGCGGGGATGACGGCTGGGTTCTTGACTTGGTGCTTGCTCATGGCTTGAAGTTTACAATCACGATAGTTCGAACGGTAGGGCTTATCGCTCGTGAGGAAACCTGAGCGGATCCGCAATGCCCAGAGCGTTGAAAAACCGCCCGACGACGCGGCTCGAGGCGACGTCGTCGGGCGGTTGTACAGCGGCATTCCAGGCGGTTTCAATCCGCCGGAGGCAGCGCGCACCCAGGCGGCTGCCCGGGGCTTCGTGCGGCGCCGGTCAGGCCTCGGCAGGGGCGGCGGCCTCCTCCTCGGCGATCTTGCGCTTGATCTCGTCCATGTCCAGTTCGCGGACCTGGGTGATCAGCGAGTCGAGCGCGGCCGCGGGCAGGGCGCCGGGCTCGCGGTAGACGAGCACGTCGTCGCGGAAGACCATCAGCGTGGGGATCGAGGAGATGCCCAGGGCGCCGGCGAGATCACGTTCGGCGTCGGTGTCGACCTTGGCGAAGGTGATGTCCGGGTTGTTCTCCGCGGCCTTCTCGAATACCGGCGCGAAGCGGCGGCACGGGCCGCACCAGGAGGCCCAGAAGTCGACGAGGGTGATGCCCTCGCCACGTACGGTCTGGTTGAACTCTGCGCCGGTGATGTCTTTGGGGGCCATGAGGCTTCCTTCCGAGTTCTTAGGTGGCTGGTGGTGTTGTCCGCCGAGCACGCGGTCGTGCGATCGTGCGGCTGTGCGGACGACTGCGGTCCAGCCGTCCCCCGGCGGCGCGTCCCGCACCGCCGGTGCCTGGGACAACCGTCCTAGCCGATGAGGTATTCCGCCGGCGTGGCCATCCCACCCGAGTGCGCTCCCTCACCGAGGTCGGCGGAAGTTACGCGGCTCTTGCGGTTTGTGGGTGTGGTGGTTGGGGTCGGGGTTGCGGAGTGGTGGTTGTTGTCGATGGGTACCGGGTCTGCCGAATATGACCCCGCCGTCCCGAGGCCCTCCGCATTCGGGAGGGTTTGGGGTTGATGAGGTCGTTTTCGCCGGGCCGAAGGTGTTGTCGGGCGGGCGGTGTTGGCTTGCGGGGAGGATTCGTTGGAATCGTTGGGATCATGCGGGTATTGGACCGGGTCGGTGGCCGTTGGCGGCGCCTGCCGGTGATTCTCAGTGCTTCTGGTGCCGCGCCCGGGCGCGCGTGCGCCGCTGCGCAGGCGCGGATCTGGCGTGTTCGCCTGTGCACTCCGGGTGACGGTTCGGCACTTCGCATGACGGTTCGTCACTTGGCACCCACGCTTCGGCACTTCCGACGACGGTACGTACCTCTGGGTGCCGAACCGTCACGAGAGGGTACGAATCGTCGATCATAACGTACGAACCGTAGCGCCAGTGTACGAACCGTCGCGCCAGATCCACCGCGGACATCAAGGCGCCATCACCTCGGAATGTCACAAGTGCCGGTCTCGGCGTGTCACGTGTGCCGGTCTCGGCACGCCACCCCACCCGGCCGGCGAACCACCACATCCCCAAACCGGAAGAGCCCGTTACGTGCCGAAGTCGGTAGAAGTATCCGCCGAGGTCGGCGGAAGTGGCGGGCGCGCCCGGTCACACGTCCAGTCGCGCCCGCCGCCTGCCTGCGTGGTAGGCACACTCAGTTGAGATCCTCCCCGTTGCTCGCTATCACCCGCCGGTACCACGCGTAGGAGTCCTTGGGAATGCGCCGCCCGGTTCCTCGGCCGTGGTCGTCCAGGTCGACGTAGATGAACCCGTATCGCTTGGACATCTCCGAGGACGAGCAGGAGACGATGTCGATCGGACCCCAGGCGAAGTAGCCGCGCAGATCCACCCCGTCCGCGATCGCCTCCCGCATGGCCTCCAGGTGCCGGCGCAGGTAGTCGATGCGGTAGGGATCGTGCACGGTGCCATCGGCCTCCAGCACGTCCCTGGAGCCGAGCCCGTTCTCGGTGATCATGATCGGTTTCTGGTAGCGGTCCCAATAGTCATTCAGCGCCACCCGGAGCCCGGTCGGGTTGATCGCCCAACCCCATTCGGAGGCCTGCAGATGCGGGTTGGCGAAGCCGTCCGTGTCCCCACCCGCCCAGGCCTCGGCGTCAATGATCCGGGTGTAGTAGTAGGAGAAGCTCATGAAGTCCGCTACACCGTCGCGCAGGGCCTGGGCGTCCCCCGGGCCGAATTCGACGAAGATGCCCAGATCGCGCAACCGCCGCTTGGCATAGCCGGGGTATTCGCCGCGCAGGGCCACGTCGGAGAAGAAGTACTCCATCTGGTTCTGCTGCAGCGCGGCCAGCACGTCCTCGGGCTTGCAGGTCGCCGGGTCGGCGTTTCCGTGGCACAGCATGACGCCGAACTCGAAGTCCGGGTCGATTGCGTGCCCGAGCGAGGTGACCTTGGCGGCCGCCACCATTTCATTGTGGACGGCCTGGTATTTGGCCTGCTCCAGGTTGTCCACCTTGTCCGCGGCAACGCCCAGGTGGTTGAAGGACTCGTGGGTGATCAGGTTGATCTGGTTGACGACGATCCAATAGCGCACCTTCCCGGCCAGACGTCGCATCACCGCCTCGCAGTAACGCACGAAGAAGTCGATGGTCTCCCGGCTGTACCATCCGGTGTAGGACAGGGTCAGGTTCACCGGCATCTCGTAGTGAGACAGGGTGATGACCGGTTCCATACCCTGGGCGCGGATCTCGTCGATGAGTCGCTCGTAGAAGGCCAGCCCCTCCTCGTTGGGTTCGACGTCGTCCCCGTTGGGGAAGATTCGGGCCCAGTTGATTGAGGTGCGGAAGGCGTTCATGCCCGTGCCGGCCAGCAGTTGCAGGTCGTCGGCGTAGGTGTGATAGAAGTCGATGCCGTCGCGCTTGGGATAGCGGCCTGCGGTATCGCGCATGTGGAAACGCACCTGGTCGGTCGTCATCTCCTTGTTGGAGCGTTTCTCGGGCGGCAGGTCACCCCGGTAGAGGTTGATGTCGGCCAGGCACCAGCCCTTGCCGTCCTCCTGCCAGGCGCCCTCCGCCTGGTTCGCGGCGATGGCGCCACCCCAGAGGAAGTCCTTGGGGAAGCCGGCGGGTACACCGAGCGCATCGGTATTGCTGCCAGTCATTTCATTCGCTCCTTGTCTGCGGCACAGTCTTCAATGCAGTCTCCAACGCGCGGATGCGTTCGTCCTGTGAGCGGAATACGGGAAGAAGTCTGCGCACCAGCCGCAATTCGCTATAGGCGGTCATGAGGGTGTCTTGCGCATGGGAGAACAGAGCGGCATAGGCGAGCTGCTCACCGTCGGCCTCCTGTTGAATAAGCGTGGTGTGGACCTGGTGGGCCTGGCGGATGCACCCGTCGGCGGCGTCCAGAAGCGCGGTGGCCTCGGTGAAGTCCGAGCGTTCCATGGCCTCCACGGCCCGGTAGGTTTCTCGGCGCGCATCGCCGGAGTGGATGAGTATGTGCATGGAGGCGTCGATGATGCTCTGATCCATGGCTCAGTCTCCTTCGGGCCGGGGTTTGCTGCTCGTAACGGTCAGTCTCCTGGTACCCCGCCGCACGCCGGTGTGCGCCGTTTCCGCGGCGGCGGTGGCAGGTAAAGGTTCCTCGGCCTTGGTGACGCGGGTTGCCTGCGCCTTAGGGGCTGGCCGGGATACGCGGGACGACGACGGCGTGGGCGCCTCGTCTCTCCTGGCGCCGGCCTGCGCCGCGCCGGCCTCCTTCAATAGGGACTGGTGCTCGTAAGCCTTGAAGAACGGGTACCAGATGACCGCGGAGACGGCGAAGACGGCGAGCATGAGAATCATGGCGGTCAGGGACCGAGTCGTGATCCAGGTCGCCAACGGGTAGGGGGTGTACCAGAGCTCGAACTGGTTCATCGGGATCGGCGCGAAGTGGATCGTTTTGGTGAACAGCCAGATGATGATCGGCGGGATCACGCCTTGCAGCCACATGGGGATCATGAGCACCGGATTCCAGGCGATCGCCCCGAATACCACCGGCTCATTGATGTTGGCAATCATCGGTGGAATGCAGGCCCTTCCCAGAGCCTTCAACCGGGTCGACTTGGAACGGGCCATCATGATTACGAGCGCCATCGTATTGCCGATTCCGCCGAACCAGAGGTAGGTGGAGAACAGCATCGTGGAGGTGACCAGATTCTGCGCGGTACCGGCCATATTCGCCTGAATGGCGGCCAGGAGCACCGGGGTGGTGACGGGGGTGAGCACCCATGTGGAGATGCCCATGGAGTACAGGAAGCAGTAGATGAAGCACATCAGTGGGAAGCCCCACGGCGATTCAATGACGCCCGCGAGCGGGCGGAACACCGCCAGCACCGCGTTGTAGACGTCCAGCCCCAGCAGGTCCACGCACACCCATCCGAGCGTGACCACCAGTGCAACCGGGATCATCGCGTCGAACCAGGCCCGCACGAACTCGGGGATGACGGAGTCGTCCTTGAACAGGCTGAACCGGCCGAACAGGGACATGATGGCGCCGGTTACCACGCCCGCCAGAATGGCGATGAACATGCCGCCCGCTCCCAGGGCCGAGTGGCCGAATCCCGGTTCCCCGTCCTGCACCACCTGCGGGGTGATGATGATGAGGAACAGTATGGTGCCGCAGCCCCCGGCAATTAGCCGCTGCTTGCGGAAGTTGCGCTTCTCCATCAGGTTGAAGGGGATGAGGAAGCTCACCAGGAGGGACAGCATGCCCATGGTCCAGCCGTACGGCGTCCAGAAGCTGGGCAGTGACGGGAAGTAGTCGTTGAGGATCGCGAGCATGGCGAACACGGAGCCGACGAGGATGAACGGCAGCACCTGCATGATCGCGTCCTTGATGGACACGATCCAGACGTTGTTGTTCACCTTGGCCATGCGCGGGGAGAAACTGGTCTCCAGCCAGTGGATGAGGGCGTCCATCAGGCGTCCTCATTGAGCACGTCGACCAGATGCTGAATCGCTGCCTCACCGTCGAGCGAGGAGTAGTACTCCGGACGCATGAGGATCGCCGTGACGTCGGCGTCCCCGACGAATGAGTCGATGTCGTCGAACACGTAGGACAGGTGGGGTCCGATCATGACGACGTCGGTTTCGTTGATGAAGTTCTCGATCTCGCTCTCGGAGCGGGCGGTCACCTTGATGTTGTAGCCGTGCGCCGCGACTGCCTTGCGCATGTTCGCCGCCATGAACCCGCTGCTGGCGCCGGTGCCGCAAACGAGGAGAACCCGGATGTCGTCTGCCATTGTTCCTCCATTGGACCTAGAAGCATGACGTGATCAAGTCTGCGCAGCTTGGCACCCGCGCTCCACCAGGAAATCTTCCGGGGGCCGGAAAACCATTGAGAAGCCGCCTCCGCCCGCATCACCGCCCGTGCCGATCGGGCCTGACCACGACCGTCAGCCGATCACCAGTTCTCGCAGTGCCTCCATTAGGCGGCTGTAGCTTGTCCCGGCGCCAATGAGTGCGTCGACTCCCACGGGGTCGGACAGAATGCGCACCAACTCGTCGAGCACATCCCGGAAGACGGCGCGGTCCCGGGGACTGACGGCCATCATGATGACGAGGTTGACCTCATGGGAGCCCCACGGGATCGGCCGGGTGCACGTCAGCACGGCCAGGGCGGTGCGGGCGGCGTCCATGTACAACGAGTGCGGCATGGCGAACCGCCCCCCGAACGCCGTCGAGGCGCGCCGCTCACGATCGAGCACATCCGCGAGGTGCTGGTCGTCGACGGCGGCCTGGCGGACCAGCAGCGAGTGGCAGGTGCGCAGGGCCTCGTCACGGTTGAGCCGGGTCTCGGTATGCACGAACAGGCGCTCGTCGGTGAAGGCGACCAGCGCGGACCAGACCTGGTGCCGCTGGGCCCGCTGCCGCTCCTCCAGGACCGCCTGCCGCACGGCGTCGACCTCACTCCGGGTGCACAGCGGGCTGATGCGGACCACCGGAACGGAGGGGTCGACGTCGAGGTCAACCGCGGTGACGACGACGTCGCTGGGCCTGCGGGAGACCTCCGGGTCTATCTCGGTGACGAGGCGCTCGACGACGGCCAGCCCGTGCAGTCCTTCATTCAGCCTGCGCACCGCGTCGTCGGCCACGGACCCGAATCGGGGCACCACGAGTGTGATCGTCACCTGCTGCTCGGCGTCCATGAGCTGCTGGAGGCGGGAGCCGAGGTGCAGGGCAAGAAAGTCCGTTTCGGCGCAGGGAATCTCGACGTCGAGCGCGGTTTCCACGGCGTGAGAGAAGTAGACGGACAGTTCATGCACCAGCGGGTGCCCCAGTTGGAAGTCGGCGCCGAACGGACGGTCGATGCGCTGGCCGGCGCGCAATCGCGCCAGCATGTCCTGCACGTGGATGGCCAGCCCGACCAGTGATTCGTCGCCGTCGTACAGCCGCAGCAGGAAGTGGTCGTCGAGCCGCAGCACGCAGTCACGGACGACGTCGAGGACCGCCGGATCCAGACCCTCGCCGTCGGCGTTTCGGTGAGT
Source organism: Actinomyces glycerinitolerans (assembly GCF_900098745.1). Lineage (GTDB taxonomy): Bacteria > Actinomycetota > Actinomycetes > Actinomycetales > Actinomycetaceae > Actinomyces > Actinomyces glycerinitolerans. The sequence continues at coordinate 36,461 of NZ_FQTT01000016.1, read as the reverse complement.
GGAGACCGCGAGGAAGGAGGCGACGAAGTCGGTCTCCGAATCCGGCAGCGAACGCTCGGACCACCGGCTCACCCAGTCGGTGACCGCGCGGGCAATGGTCAAGACGTCGGCGTCGTATGCTGCGCGTCCGGAGTAGTCGATGGGGTATCCCTCGAGAGCGATGTACAGGTGCGTGCACAGATTGAGCAGGACGTACTCGTTCAAGACGACGCCGTTGTCTGCGAGCACGGAGCGGACGCCGCGGGTGAGTTCACGCCGCCGCGCCAGATGCGTGCGGTGCCGGTCCGATTCCAACTCGTCATCGACCGGAGAGAGCAGTATTTGGCGGATGAGTCGTCGACGCCGCTGTTCCGGTCCGTCTATGCGAATGTATGATCCGTGCCGCCTCAGCGTCAGTTCATGGTCCCGCAGGAGTAGGCGGACGCGACCAAGGTCCGCCTCCAACGTCGATGGACTCACGCAGAGCCGATCGGCCAGTTCAAACACCTCACACTCCTCGGAGGCCGTGAGGAGAATACGGGCCAGCTCGTTCAGGCGGCCACGCTGGTCGAGACTTCGGTGTGTGGTTCGGCCGGCGGCATGCTCGCGCCTTATCCGGTACACGCGGCGATCCAACTGGTAGCCGGACGGCGTGGACCGGATGAGGTCATCGTCTTGGCCCTCGTTCAGCTCCTTGACGTAGGAGCGGATCGAGCGGTCGGTGACTTGCAGCATGGCCGCCAGCGCTCGGGCCGACACCGGGCGGCTGGCGGCATGGAGTTCACGCAAAAGTCGTTCGAGCCTGTCCGCCTTGGCGACCACGTCCACATCATCCTCTCGCAACGGTGCGGCAGTGCGGGTACGCAATTGGGTGGCGACGCCGCATGCGGGTATCCCCGAGGGGTGCCGCACTCTTGCGCGTCGTGCCCCAAGTATGTGCCCGGCAGGCGGATCAGCGCCGTAGACCGCCAGCGCCTCGCCCTTCTCGGCGACGTCGGAAACACGAAGGCGCCTCCCCGGAGCCGCCCAGGCCGGCTACCTAGCGTCGCATCGACGAACGCTAGTTCCGACAATGCCAGGAGGCACGATGTCCACCACTACCTACCGCCCCTACGAGCCCCGGGACGCCGAGGGGGTCATGGCGATTGTCCTCGACGCCTTCAACATCCGCCGTTATGCGCCGCGCCCGTACCTCGAGCGCTCCGCCGCGGAGGTGTTCCTGTCCGAATGCCTGCTCGCCTCCACCTACGCGCAGGTCGCCGTCGCCACCGACCACGCTCAGGGCGACGGCGACGAGGCGTCCGGCACCGAGCGGGTCATGGGCGTGATCATGGGCCGTGTCGAGGATGAGCCCCCGCTTCCGGCCCAACCGCTCGTTCACGCCCACAGGCTCGCCGGGATGGCCTGGTTGGCGACGGCGGGAATGCCGCAGTGGGACACACTCACGCAGGCATTCGGTTTCGACTACCGCCGCGCCGAACTGCGGCAGGACGTACTGATGGGCGGATGCGCCGCCCTCACCGACGAGATCACTCTGCTCGCGGTGCATCCCGCCTGTCGGGGCCGCGGGATCGGCACCCGGCTGTACGACGGTTTCATGGAGCACCTGCGCGCCCACGGTCGTAAGGACTTCTTCCTGTACACGGACTCGCTTTGCGGCTACGAGTTCTGCGAGCGGCAGGCCCTGACGCGCGCCGCAACCCGGGAGCTGCGGCTGGACGTGCCCGGGCTGCCGGAGAACGTTGAGGTGTACCTGTACGCCGGCGAGGTGCCGGAAGCCGAACCAGCTTCCGCGTGAGTGGCAGGAGGCCGCCCGACAATGGACGCCGCAGCCACTTCAACCGACCTCAACACGTAAGATCAACCGACCTCGGCACGTAAGATCTACCGACCTCGGCGCAGTTCCACGGCGACGAGTTCGGCGAGCTGGACGGCGTTGAGGGCGGCGCCCTTGCGCAGGTTGTCACCCACCGCGAACAGCGCGATGCCGTGGCCGTCGTCCCAGGCGCCGTCGGCGCGCACCCGACCCACGAAGGTGCCATCGCGGCCGGCGGACTTCAGCGGGCTGGGCACGTCGTCGTAGGTGACGCCGGGGGCCGCGCGCAGCAGCTCGATGGCACGCTCGGGGGCGAGGGGGCGCTCGAACTCGGCGCTCACGCTCACGCCGTGCCCGGCGAACACCGGGATGCGCACGCAGGTGCCGGATACGCGCAGGTCCGGGATCCCCAGGATCTTGCGGGACTCGTTGCGCAGCTTCTGCTCCTCGTCGGTCTCCCCGGAGCCGTCGCCGGCGTCGTTCCCGGCCCAGGCGACGGCGTTGAAGGCGATGGTGTCCACGTACACGTTCGGCTCGGGGAAGCTGACGGCCCGCCCATCCAGGGCGAGGCCCTCGATGTCCTGCCCCTGCTCGACGGCGGCGCGCACCTGCCCGGCCAGCTCCGCCACCCCGGCGCGCCCGGAGCCGGACACGGCCTGATAGGTGGAGGCGACCAGGCGCCGGAGCCCGGCCTCCTCGTGCAGCACCTTCAGGGCCGGCATGATGGCCATGGTGGTGCAGTTGGGGTTGGCGATGATGCCCTTGGGGCGGTCGGCCAGCGCCTCCGGGTTGACCTCGGCGACCACCAGCGGCACGTCGGGGTCTCGGCGCCAGGCGGAGGAGTTGTCCACCACGACGGCGCCGGCGGCGGCGAAGCGGGGCGCATACTCGCGCGAGGCCGTCGCGCCGGCGGAGAAGATGGCCACGTCGATGCCGGTCAGGTCCGCGGTGGACACGTCCTCCACCTCGATGCGGGCGCCCCGGAACTCCAGCATGCTCCCGGCGGAACGGGCGGAGGAGAACAGGCGCAGGCTGCGGGCGGGGAAGTCGCGCTGGGCGAGCATGGTGAGCATGACCCGGCCGACCTGCCCGGTGGCGCCGACGACGGCGACGGCGATGCCGTCCTCCGGGCCTACATACTGGCCCGCGGGACCCACGTACTCACCCGCACCCGCTTGAGCGGCCTGGCGGTTCTGGTTGCTGGGGTTACTCATCGTCCGGTACCTCCGTAGACGACCGCCTCGGCGGCCTCGGCGTCGAGGCCGAATGCGGAGTGGACGGCGCGCACGGCCTCGTCGAGTACGGCGTCGTCCACCACCACCGAGATGCGGATCTCGGAGGTGGAAATCATGTCGATGTTGATCCCGGCATCGCTCAGGGCGCCGAAGAGCTTGGCGGACACGCCCGGGTGGGAGCGCATGCCGGCGCCGACCAGGGAGAGCTTGCCGATGTTGGGGTTGAAGTGCAGGGATTTGAAGCCGAGTTCGTCCTGGGCGGCCTCCAGAGCGGCACGGGCCGCCGCAGAGTCCCCGTCGGGGCAGGTGAAGGAGATGTTGGTCAGGCCGGTGCCCTCCGCGGACACGTCCTGCACGATCATGTCGATGTTGGTGTCGGCGCGGGCCACGATCTCGAAGATGCGGGCGGCGGCGCCGGGGATGTCGGGCACGCCGACCAGGGTGATCTTGTCCTGGCTGCGGTCGTGGGCGATACCGGAAATGACGGGGGCTTCCACGTGATCCTCCTGGGCGGACGGGTGCGGGCGGGCCTGGGCGCGGGCGTTGACGGCCTTGGTGTGGGCGGCGCCGACGGAGGCGCCGTCGGGCGGCAGGGCACCATCGGGTGCGACGACGCGCCCAGTGACGGCGTCAACGGCGGGTGCCCGAGTGGGTCGACCGGGCACCGAGGCGGCAGGAGCCGAAGCGGGCGGTGCCGAGGCATCGGCGGGGACACCGGAGGCGAGCGCGGGCGTGGGGGCGGAGGGGGCGTCGTCGTCGGCCCCGGGCAGGAGGGGCGGGATGAAGGCGCCCTCGCGGCGGCCGTCGTAGATCCAGGTGCCGGTCTTGTCGGAGAAGGAGGAGCGCACGTGCAGGGGCACGCCGAAGCGGCGGGCGTACTCCACCGCGCGCAGGTGCAGGATCTTGGCGCCGTTGGCGGCCATCTCCAGGGTCTCCTCGCTGGAGAGCGCCTCGATGCGGCGGGCGGTGGGGACGATGCGCGGGTCGGCGGTGAACAGGCCGTCGACGTCGGTGTAGATCTCGCAGACGTCCGCGTTCAGGGCGGCTGCGAGGGCGACGGCGGTGGTGTCGGAGCCGCCGCGCCCCAGGGTGGTGACGTCCTCCACCTCGTTAATGCCCTGGAAGCCGGCGACGACGGCGACCGCCCCCATCTGAATGGCGCGGGCGATGCGCTCGGGAAGGACGCCGACGATGCTGGCGCGCCCGTACTTGGAGTCGGTGAGCACGCCGGCCTGGGCGCCGGTGTAGGCGCGCGCGGGCACGCCCAACTCGCCGATGGCCATGGCCAGCAGCGCCATGGAGATGCGTTCGCCGGCGGACAGGAGGATGTCCATCTCGCGGGCGGGCGGCTTGGCGGAGATGGCGTCGGCCATGTCCAGCAGGTCGTCGGTGGTGTCACCCATGGCGGAGACGACCACCACCACGGTGTTGCCCGCCTTGCGGGTGGCGACGACGCGCTTGGCGACGCGGCGGATCGCCTCGACGTCGCTGACGGATGAGCCTCCGTATTTCTGCACTACCAGTGCCATGTGGGGGTTCCTGCCGTTGTGCTGCCGGTTGGTCGTTGCCGACACCGATTCGGCGGGCGCCCGCGCGGGGCGTCCCGGCGTCCTCGGCGTGGCGTCTGGCCCAAGCATACGGCCCGGGTGTTACGGCGGCTCACAGGGATCGATAGGTGGGCAGGGGCTGCAAGCAGCGGGCAGGCGACTCCGACCGGAGCCGGGAACCGACCCCGGAGAGGCGCCGCATCGATCCTGGCCAGGGTTCCATCACGGGGAGGACACGCCTAAGGTCGCTATGTGGCGAGCGTCATGGTTTCGTCATTTCCTGTTGGTTCCTGAAAGGGCTGGTTCATGGCTGACGACGGCGTCCGGCGGGACCGCTCCGCACCCACGGTGGGCGGGGACGTCCCGACGCCTCCTCCGCCCCGCCTCCGCCAGGGGCTTCGCCGGAGCCGGCGCGGGGTCGGCATGCGGCTGTGCCGCAGAGTGCGTACGGGGTGATGCCGGCTGCGGACAACGACTCGAGCCGACCGGCATCGGCGGCCGGCTCGGCGCCTGACCGGGTGTCGGGGTATGGGATGACGCCGTCGGCGGCCGGTCCTGGTGTGCCCGCCGGGCCCGTGCAGGGCTATGGGTCCGTGGCGCCGTCGGCACCCACATACGGAACGTACGGGAGTGTGCCCGGCACTGGGGCGTGGAGCGCACCTGGTTCTGGGGCGTTAGTTGCTGCGCCCGCGCCTGCACCTGCGTCAGCGCCTGTGCCGGCGCCACCCCCGCTTGGGAGCGGGAGCGCGCCCGGTCCCGGGGCGCGTGCTGCGGCGGGCGGGGGTCGCGTCTTGTCGGTGCTGGATGTGCCGGCGGAGTGGTGGGAGCGGGCGCTTGAGGGCTGGTGGGGCTGGTGGGCGCACCATGCGGGTTTCGCACGCGCGGTGGTGCGGGCTCAGCGAGTGGTCTCCACCGTTGCGCTGGTGCTGGGTGTGATCGCGCTGGCGGTGGTGCCGCGCCTGGCGCTGGGTCTGGTGCCCACGCTGTTCATGACCGGCTGCCTGCTGATCATAGGGCTGGTCTCACGCACCCGCACCATGGGGCTGCGCCCGCTGTTGCTGCTGATGGGCATCAGCGTGCCCTGGTCGGGCCTGGTGGCAGCGGCCACCCGCGCGATCGGTGAGGCGATCGGCTTGTCTACCACCGATGACGGCGCCCGCATCGCACTGGCAGCGTTTGTGGAGGAACCGGGCAAGCTGCTGCCGCTGCTGGCCCTGGCGCTATTGGCACCGGGCCGGATCAGACGACTGGCCGCAGTGGACTGGGCGCTGCTGGGATTCGCGGCCGGGGCGGGCTTCATCATCGCCGAGGACGGCGCCCGCCGCCTGGTGCCCCCGGGCATAATCGCCCAGCTGCTAGGAGAGGACCGCATTCCAGTACTCGCTGAACCCGTGGACGGCAGGCAGGTTCCTGATACATGGGGGCAGTTGGGCCGAGAACCTGCTGGAGCTGGACACCCCGGTGGAGGTGATGACCACCGGGCACCAGATCCCCACCATGGGGGCGGCCATGGGCATCGCCCTGGCCCTTGCCCTATGGCGCACCCGCCGCCCCTGGTTGCGCGCCGCAGCCTGGCTGCCGCCCGTGGCGACGCTGACACGACGGCGATTGTGGATCATGCCTGCTACAACGCCGCCGTCGGCTGGACCGACTGGGCCGACCAGGACACCGCCATCCCCACCTGGATACGCCTGACCTGGCAAGCCCTCGGTCAGGGCCACACCCAAATCCACATCTCCGTCGCCCTGTTCATCACCTGCATGCTGGCCGACGCCCACCGTCGCCACCGCGCCGGCGTGGTCGGCGACGTCGCCATCGAGGCCCCCAAGACGCCCGGTCTAGCCATGGTTGGTGCTCCCGCCCTGCGGGTGCCGGTGCAGGCCCTGGTGTGGCTGGCCGCCTATGCCTGGTCCGACCTGGTCATCGTCTGGACGGCCTACGGGGACCGGTCTCTGCCCCGCCGGTGGCGCATGGCCGAGGGCCGGGCCATGGGCGAGCAGGTGCGCGGGGTGCGCCAGGACACCATGACCGTCACCACCCCCGACACCGAGTCGGCCGCCCGCAACACCTTCCGCATCATCTCCCTCGCCGTAGGCGCCGTAATGCTGACGGCCTGCCTGTGGTACGGAACCCGGCTCGTCCAGGACATCGGCACCTGGCTCCAGCAGCCCGACTGGCCCTACTTCTTCGCCGGCCTGCTGGACGGGCTGGCCAAGTGGTGGGACTCCCTGGGCCTACTCGGGCAGATCCTGGTGACCGCCCTCGCAGTACTCCTGCTCGCGTGGGCGGGCCTGTCCGTGACCGCGGCGCTCGGCGCCGTGGGCGTGGGCACCTGGGCCCTCGCCCACGGCCGGGGCATCGCCACCTTCCTCCAGGACCCTGCCGCCGCAACCCGCTCCTACGCCACCAACGTCACTTGGGAGCAGCTCCTGCTGGACGGCGTGGACTTCGCCCTAACCTTCATACCCGGCTCCGCCCTCGGGCTCGGCACCCGCGCCGCCGCACGCACCACCGCCGAAAGCCTCGCACTCACCCGCGCCGCACGCCGGGAGATCACCGGCCTGACCGAGGTCAACAACCTCTTCGCCCAACGGGACGCCGCCAAGGCCGCCCGCCAGGCCGCCGAAAAACGCCTCAAAGACGCCATACCACCCGGCTACGACATGAGCGCCTTCAGCACCAAAAAACGAGACGACGCTCACACGGTTGGAGGGCGCCGGCTACAGCGACGCCCAAATCAAGACGCTTCGTCATGCCGCCGAGCAAGCTACGAAGGCGCGTTCTACGGAGCGGCGTATTGCCGAGTACATCGGCGAACGGGGCGAGGAGCAGGCACTTGCGCGCCGCGGGTACGACATCCCGGACTCCTTCCACTCCACCGGTCCCGGCACGCCCGGTCCCGGCAGGAACCGTCTGGACGGCATGGGGGTGAAGCCCGACAGCAGCGAGATCGTCTTCCCCGAGTACAAGGGCGGCACGGCGACGGTGTCCACCAAACAGGTCCAGACACAGTTCGAGGGCATGACCGCGCAGGCCACCCCGCCATATGTGCGTGACCGCATGCTCACCGATCCCCGCGTGGCCCAGTACTTCCACGACCACCCCAAGTCTGGCAGTCCGTCAAGGACGGACGCACAAGGCTCCTGATCGAGGTGTACTCAACCCCCGCGGTCGGCTACGCCGAGGTCAGCGGCACTACGCCCTTCACTCTCACGCCCCAGGCCATTCAGGCCAGGGAGGAGGCCATGGCCGCGCTATAGAATCGATACCAACAAGCCCGAACACGCAGCACCCAAACCAGCCAGCAAGGACACCGACATGACCGAGATCAAAATACTTCCTGTCGAGCGCGCCATCGAGTGGATTCGTGCCTGGGCCGAGCTCGACTGGCCCATCACCTGGGAGACCGCCTGCGCCGTACGCGACAAACTCGGCTGGACACCCAACCCCGAAGACCCCGAACTATTCACCACCGAACTGACCGTCAACCAAGACGGAGGGTACCTGATACGATTGGACGGCCGATGCAGCGAGGTGTCGATACCCCTTTGTTCCCGTAACCCGCGGGCCAAGCGAAACACTCCTTGGACGACTTCCCTGTGGCGGACATACGATGCCATCGCCGACGCACTCACGCAGCTGTACGGACCCGGCGAACAAACCGGTAACCGAACCGACGTCCTCCAGACCGACTGGATACTCAACAACCAAGTCACCGTATGCCTCGTCGCCTCGAACAAGTCCATGAGCGTCGGGCTGGACTCGCCCGAAATCACCGAGATTGATCAATGGGAGTCGTAGTACATTGAGAAATACGGTGAGGACTATGTCGACGACTGAACCCGACACCTCACTCGGAGGCGCCACCGCCGGCGTCGACCCGAAGCACCACGCGGACGCGCCGCCGTCACACGGCATGCGCATCCTTCCGGTCGAGCGCGCCATGGATTCGTGCCTGGGCCGTTCAATCCACGCCACAAGACTTGCATTGTCACAAACGGTGACAAACGAGCCCGAGTCGCCGGCTCACGACTCACGAAACGTTGGAATCATGCGGTTGCAAAAACCAATCCGGGCACCGAGTCCGGCGTTTGTCACCATTTCGGACACCGCTGGCCCCCGAACGTCCTGCTCTCAGCCCTCCTCGTCGACCCGAGCGCCCGATGGCGCGCCCTACTACATCTGCCGGTGAGCCTGACATCCTGCCGCGCTCCATCTCGCGGTCCACGGCACAGCCGGAGAGACCTCCCGACCCGTGATGACAGGCAGGTCGTCAAGGTCATCGGCCTGCGTCACGGTCACCGGATCGTCGTTGGCGCGGTCGAGCCCGAAGTAGCGGATGTCCGCGTCCTCATCCTCGTCGAGCATCTGGAGCTCGCGCAGGAGGAAGAGGCTGTGCGTGGCGAGGAAGACCTGGACACCGCGGCGGGCGAGCCCGGCGATGAGCGGGGCGAGAAGCCGGATGGAAGCGGGGTTGAGATTCGCCTCGGGCTCATCCCAGAACAGGTACCCCTGATCTTTAAGAACCCCGTTGGCGAGGAGCACCTGGATCATGCCGAGCTTGCGGTGCCCCTCGGAGACCAGCGGCGCGTCAAGTTGAGCACCTGAATCACCCTCGGCGTCGGGACGAAGAACGAAGCGTTCGTCCCTCACCTCGAAGCGTCCGCCGACGATGTCGCCGATGACGTCCTCAATCTCCGTGTCAGAGCGGTCCTTGAGTCGGGGGCGGTAAAGGAGCGTCGCCAGGTCGTTCCAGGTCTCATCAAAGGGGAGCTCGTAGGTGGCGAAGAGCGAGCGCAGACCGTGAGCGACCGAGAGGATCTCATGTGCGGGAATGAAGACGGAAAAGGCCTGAGCACGAATCCGCCGAGCGGCGCCGGGAACCGGCCCGCAACCTTCCCGGTCGCCCGGCGATTCAATTGTTACATTAGCGCCCATGAGTATTGAGGCGAGCGAGGTCACACGCTTCTTCGGGTCGGCGCCGGCCGTGCAGCGGCTGAGCCTGTCCGCGCCCGCCGGCGCCATCACCGGCCTGGTGGGCCCCAACGGGGCGGGCAAGACCACCCTGCTGCTCATGCTGGCGGCACTGCTGCGCCCTGATACGGGCACGATCAAGGTGGCGGGCCTAGACCCGGTCACCCAGCCGCGTCAGGTGCACCAGGCGGTGGGTTGGATGCCGGATGCCTTCGGCACCTGGGACTCGCTGACCTGCACGGAGATCCTGCTGACCTTCGCCGCCGCCCAGGGACTCGACGACGTGACCGCCCGCGAGCGCGCCGCCGACATGCTCGCCCTCGTGCATCTGGAAGACATGGCACGCACCCCGGCGCGCGTGCTGTCGCGTGGGCAGAAGCAGCGCCTGGGCCTGGCGCGAGCGCTCGTTCATTCCCCGCAGGTGCTGCTGCTCGACGAGCCCGCGGCCGGCATGGACCCCCGCTCACGCGCCGATCTGCGCGGCATTCTGCGGAACCTGGCCGACCAGGGGGCGACGGTGCTGATCTCCAGCCACGTGCTCGGCGAGCTGGAGGAGATGGTCGACGGCGTCATCTTCATGTCCCGTGGGCGCGCAGTTGTGCCGCCTGGCACCAACTCCGCCGACGCCGTCGCGACGGCCTCTAACCAGGATGCAGGAGCTTCTGGTGCGGAGTCCGGGACCGGGACTGCGGCGTCGGCCGGCGGCGCGGTGCCGGTGCGTCCGACGCCGCTGCGCACGACCTGGCGGATGCGGGCCCTGGACTCCGGGCGCCTGGCCGCGTGGGCGCGCGCGGGGACGCCGCCGGGCGCCGTCGTCGACCCCGACGGTTCAGTGCATTTGGAGGTGGCCGACGACGCCGCGGCGGCACGCATTCTGCGGCAGGCAGTTGAGGACGGGGTCGAGGTGGTGTCCTTCGCTCCGGTGACCGGTGCGCTGGAGGCGGCGTATCTCGCAATGGAGGAGGAGCGCGCATGAGCCGACAGGGCATACGCACCGTGATGGTGCTGGAGTTGCGGCAGCGAGTGCGGTCGACCCGCTGGTGGGTAATGCTGCTGGTGTGGGCGCTGGTGCTCGTGGTGCTGTTCGTGGGTATGACGGGGCTGGCCGTCTCCGCGGGCGCGGAGCGCGAGGAGTTCGCACCGGTCCTGTATGACATGGTGCTGTGCTTCGTGCTTGGGATCGGGTTGATCGTGGCACCCACGCTGTCGGCCACCTCCATCAACGGGGACCGCGCCGACGCGACCCTGGCGCTGTTACAGGCCACGGCGCTGCGCAGCCGGGAGATCGCCGTCGGGAAGCTGTTGGCGGCGTGGCTGGCGGCCATGGCCTTCCTGGCGGTGGCGCTGCCATTCCTGCTGATACTGGCGGCGGTGGGCGGGGCGAACCTGCCGACGCTGCTGGGGCATCTCCTGCTGCTGGTGGTGACGCTGGGGTCGGTTTGCGGCATCGGCCTGGGCTTCTCCGCGTTGACGGCGCGCACCTCGGCATCCGCCGTGCTGACTTACCTGGTGGTGGCGGCACTGACGGTCGGCACCCCCATGGCCACCGTGCTTGTTGCTCCCATGGTGCAGGAGCAGCAGGAATCAATCACCTACAGCATCGACTATGACGCCTCCACGGATGACCAACTGGTGTGCCGCGAAGACCCCTACAGGTATCACAACACGGTCACTCACACCGAGCGGATCTGGTGGCTGCTCATCCCCAATCCCTTTGTGGCACTGGGAGATGTTTCGACCCGCGCGCCGCTGAGCCACTACAACTCTGATAACTTCCTGGAGGGGCTCGGCCGAGCAATCGACACGATGCGCGACCCGCAGTCCTCAGAACCAACGGTCCATAACCCCTGCGCCGAGCAGGCCGATGACAGCGACGACGACGTCTACGAGAGCTCGCGGGACGAGTCCGGCGCCGGACACGTGGCATTCTGGCCCGCTAGCGCGGCGCTGCTGTTGTTGCTCGGCGCGGGCGGGGCCTGGGTTGCGGCCCGCCGCCTGCGGGTCCCGGCGGGTCCGCTCCCCCGCGGCATCCGCCTGGCGTGAGTCACACGCAAGGACGTGGCGGCCGCGCATTTCGGCCGGATGTCCCTCGCCGTGAGTACCGGTATGTTGCGCGACATGGACGCGAGAACGATCTGGCATACGCCGTCGCTCCCGTTCGTTGTTGATACGGGGGCGGCGGCCGTCGTGATCGGGCTGTTCTGGGCCCCGGCACCGGGCGCCCCCGACCGTCCGGCGTCTTGGCCGCTCGGCGTTCTGCTCGCAGCGCTTGTCGCCGCGGCGATGCTGCTGCGCTGGCGCCTGCCCCTCGCCGCGCCGGCAGCCGCATTCATCACCACCGCGGTCGGCTGGCACCTGGGACTGGCCACCGATCCGATGCTCGCCGCGGCGTGGTGCCTGTACCCGCTGGCGGTCAGGTACGGCTCCCGGACGCGCGCCTTCCGCCTCGCGGCCGTCATCGTGCTGATTCTGTTGGCGGCTCTCTTCGGCACCCCGGCCGCGGATTCAATGACACAACGCATCGTGGCCTCCGGCCTTGCCGTCGGCGTCTCTTGGCTGCTCGGCTGCGCGGAGTCCCGCAGGCTCGCTTCCGCGGGCGAGGCGGCCCGACAACGCGCCCAGGCGCTGCGCGCCCAACAACAAGTGGCGATCGCCCGGGAGGTTCACGACGTCGTCGGGCATGCGCTCAGCGTCATTCGGGCGGAGGCCGACGTCGCCCGCAGCACCTCCACAACACAGGACGAGCTGCGAGTGAGCCTGACGGACATTGAGGAGCGCGCACGCGCCGCCCTGGAGGAGGTCCAGCAGCTGGTGCGCACCCTGCGTGCCGATGACCCGGCCCGCTCCACTGCACCGTCACTCCAGGAGTTGGTGACGGCGGCGCGGGTGAGCGGCCTCGACGTCACCTCCGAGCTCGACCTGCCGACGCTTGCGCCGGAGCTCGAGGAGGTCGTCTCCCGTGTGGTACAGGAGGCGCTCAGCAACGTCGTGCGGCACTCCGGAGCATCGGCCTGCACGGTCGCCGTCGGGATCGACGGCGGAGCCCTCGCCGTCCGCGTCGACGACGACGGCACCGGCATATCCGCCCGCCAGGCTCCCGGCTCCGGCTTGGCGGGCATGCGTGAGCGGGTTGATTCGGTCGGCGGCGCCCTGACCGTGTCTCCCCTGGCCCACGGCGGCACACGGGTGCTGGCGCGGATACCGTTGCGGGAGGCGCCATGAACACCTCCATTACCGTGTTTCTCGCCGACGACGATGCCGACTTCCGCCGCGTCTATCGGCGCCTGTTCGACGCCGCCGAAGGATTTCGCGTCGTGGGCGAGGCGGAAACCGTCCCGGAGACGATCCGGAAGATCACCACGCTGCGCCCGGACGTGTCGCTCATAGATGTGCAGATGCCCGGTGGAAACGGGATCGACGTGCTGCGCGGCACAGGCGAGTCGGACACGCGAGTCATCATGCTGACGGCCTTTGACCTGGACGAGTACGTGGCCGACGCTCTCAAGCAGGGCGCGGCGGGCTTCCTGCTGAAGAACGCCTCCTCCTCCGAGGTTCTCAGCGCGGTGCGGGCCGTGCATGCCGGGCACGCGTCCCTGGCCCCGGAGGTGACCGCACGGTTGATGGGACAGTTCGAGCGGCGGCCGTCCCACTCGCATCATCCATTCGCCGATGTACGCCTGAGCGGGCGGGAGCTCCAGGTGATCCGCCTGGTGGCCCAGGGACGTTCCAATCGGCAGATCGCGGAGGAGCTCTTCCTGGCCCTGCCCACCGTGCGCACCTACCTGAGTCGGCTGTTTACGAAGCTGGACGTCAGCGACCGCACGCAGCTGGCCGTGCTCGCCTACCAGGCGGGGCTGCTGTACGAGTCACGCTGACCCACCTGCTTTCGCGCCCGCCCGAGGGTGGACCGGCGCCGGCAAATGTCGACATCCGTACGACGCGGCACCCAGCCCTTCGGTGGAACGGTTGCACCGGCGGCATGAAGTCGCCGCAATCGCCCGGAAGGGGTTTCACCGCATGATTGAGATCGTCAACGTGACCAAGAAGTACGGGGGCAAGACCGCAGTCGCTCGGGTCGGCTTCACCGCGAAGCCCGGCCGGGTGACCGGCTTTCTCGGACCGAATGGGGCCGGCAAGTCCACAACGCTGCGCATCCTGCTCGGCCTGGACCGCCCCACCTCCGGCACCGCGCTTATAGACGGGCGCCCGTACACGGCCCTGAAACAGCCACTGCGCACGGTCGGTGCGATGCTCGACGGCGCCTCCGCCGTCCCTGAACGCCGCGGCATCGACCACCTGCGCTGGATCGCCCAGTCCAACCGGATACCCGCCCGCCGCGTGGGTGAGGTACTTGAACAGGTCGGGCTGGCCGACGCCGCTACAACGCGAGTACGCAAGTACTCGCTCGGCATGCGCCAACGCCTGGGACTGGCCGCCGCTCTCCTGGGCGAGCCGCGCTTCCTGGTGCTGGACGAGCCGGTGAACGGCCTCGACCCCGAGGGCATTCGTACCATCCGCGCCTTCCTGCGCCGTTACGCCGACGCCGGAAACACCGTGCTGCTGTCCAGTCATCTCATGGGGGAAACCGCTCAAACGGTCGATGACATTGTCATCATCAACCGGGGACGGATCATCGCCGACGGCACCCTGGATGAGATCACCGCGGGCCACACCTCACTTGAGGACGCCTTCTTCGCCCTCACCGACGCTGACCCCGGACAAGGCCGGTGAACCGCATGCTCAGCATCGTCCGCTCGGAACTCACCAAGGCCCTCACCTTGCCCAGCGTCTGGATCATGACGCTGCTCCTAACCGCGGTTCTCCTCCTGTTCCAGTTCCAGTCCTTCACCTTCAACCACGAACTGGTCGCGAACCTACGCGGCGACGGAACCAGCGAGGTGGACGGTCTCTTGGTCGTCGTCGACGCGTCTGTCTTCACCGATTACGTCGCCTACATCTTCAACCCCGCCATCCTGACGCCTCTGCTCGGCGCGGTGATCGCCGGCGCCGAGTTCCGTACCGGCCAGTTCGGCATGAGCGTGCTCGCTGTCCCTGACCGCGGACGCCTGCTGGCAGGAAAGCTCATTGCAGTGGCGCTCCAGGTATTGACCCTCGGCGTGATTTGGATCGGTGCGGCCAAGGCGTTGCTCCACCTGGCGGTCCGTGACTCCGATGCACTTGCGGGCGGCGTGTGGTCGCCGAGCCTGCCCCTGGCCGACGCCCGCATCCTTCTGTTCATGGTTGCCGCCACTGTGTTCATCTACGCCCTCACCCTGATAGCGCGTAAGACGCTCGTCGGCGTCATTGTCACGGTGCTGCTGATCATGGTGACCATGACGCAGGTACTCGCGTTTGTCTCCCCCGCCGTCGACGCGCTGATGCCCTTCAGCGCGGCACGGAACCTGGTGCTGGCCGACAGCGACGTCGCCGTCCCACTGACCGGCAGCCCTGCCCGGGGTGCGGCCGTGCTGCTCGGTTGGGCGGTGACCGCCTGCGTCGCCGCTGTGGCGGGCGTACTCAGGAGGGACGCCAAATGAACGCGACTAGACCGCTCCCCATCCGCCTTCGCGACATCGTTGCCGGTGAGGTCACCAAACTGGTGACCTCCCCATACACGCTCATCATGGTTATGGTCGCCACCTGCGCGAACCTGGCGTTGGCCGTCGTCGCCGCCTCCGGCGTCGGTTTCTACACCCAGCCCGACCAAACCGAACCGGTGTCCGTCTCCTCCTTCGGCATGGTGATGTTCGCCCCCGTTTACGCCTTCCTTGCGCTTCCCGTTTACGCCGCTGCGAGCGAGTATCGAGGCGAACAGATCCGCATGACGCTCCTGGCGGTACCGAATCGACGAGCCCTAATGGCGGGCAAGACCGCCGGCATGCTGGCCGTCGTCGCCGTCGCCACGGCCATTGCGGTCATACCCGCCAGACTCATCATCGACATCCCCGCCGACTTGGGCGTCAGCGGGGCCCTGCTGGACATCGCCCGCTGGGCCGCGGTCTACCTGCTGATGTCGGCGATCGCCTTCGGTCTGGCCGGGCTACTGCGCTCCGCGATCGCGACCCTCGGAATCCTGATCGCCGTGCCCGTCGTGGTCGGCACCGGCATCCTGCAGTGGCCCCAGGTCCTGCGGCTCCTCCCCGACCAGGCCGCCCTCAGCCTGCTGGGAACCCCCGGCTACGACGTCACCGCGCTGCCGCCCGCAGTCGCCGCGGCCACGCTGGTCATCTGGGCGGGTCTGTGCCTCACGGCCTATGCCCTCGCCCTCTGGCGGCGAGACACCTAGTGCCCGCGCGCCGTCATCCGGCCTCGGCGCCGGGAACAGGCGGTTCACTCCGAGATGTCGTCCTGGCGCACCTCTCGCTCACCGAGGTCCTCGGAGAGCGTGACTCGCACGGCCGACAGCACCGCGATCGCCGGGCAATCGCCGTCCGCCATCTCCGGCAGCACCCCGGTGCTGAGATTAATGGTGACGTCTTGCGGGGTCTCCCGCAGCTCCACGGATACGCCCTCACATGTGGGCGAGCCGCCGACAAAGCTCACCTCCACCGTCGTCGGGTCGATCAGCCTCCACGAGTCCCACTGGATTCGCGACGGCGAAACCAGGTCGTCGCGGGGTGTGAGCAGCTCCCCCTCAGCGCTGGCATCGCTGGAGGGCGCCGGCGTCGCGACGGAGTCCACGGCGGCGCCGCGGGACGCATCGGACCCCACTGAGGGCGTTCCCGAGCCGCCGGACGACGTCGAAGCCGAGCACCCGATCAGAACCGGGATGCCAGTGGCGGCGGCACCGACGATCAGCGTCGCTCTGAGGGCGTTACGTCGTCCGATGGCAGGCATGATTCTCTCCCCTCCCGCGCCCAGGGCCTCTTCGACCTTGAGCCGACAATGGTCATGTTCAGGGTACCGGGCGCTTCGCGATTGCGGATGAGGTAGCCAGGGGAGCTGCGGCCGAATCCGCGCCTCGGCTCAGGCCTGCCGTCGCTCAGCTCTCCTCGTCGATCCGGCGGCGTCCCTCGAAGGCGCGCCCGAGGGTGACCTCGTCCGCGTACTCCAGGTCGCTGCCGACGGGCAGGCCGGAGGCGAGCCGCGAGACGGGCACGTCCATGGTGCGCAGCATGCGTGTCAGGTAGGCGGCGGTCGCCTCGCCGACCACGTCCGGGTCGGTGGCGAGGATGACCTCCTCCACGGAGCCGTCCCCCACCCGGGCGAACAGCTCGCGGATGCGCAGGTCGTCCGGGCCGACCCCGTTGATCGGGTCGATGGCACCGCCGAGCACGTGGTAGAGGCCCCGGTATTCGCGGGTGCGCTCGATGGCGACCACGTCCTTGGGCTCCTCCACCACGCAGATGACCCGCCGGTCGCGGCGCGGGTCACGGCAGATGGCGCACTGCTCCTCCTCGGCGACGTTTCCGCAGGTGACGCAGAAGTGCACGCGGGACTTGACGGCCCGCAGTGCCTCCACCAGCCGCTCGACGCTCTCGGCGTCCGCGGACAGGATGTGGAAGGCGAGCCGCTGGGCGGATTTGGGGCCGATGCCGGGCAGTTCGCCGAACTGGTCGACGAGGTCCTGAAGTGCGCCTTCGTAGGCTGCGGGCAAGGTCAGTGTCCTTCCTGGGTCACGGTGACTTCCTCCAGGACGGTGGCGCCCAGGAGACGTTTGACGACTTCCAGCCCGACGACGCCGGCCTCCTCGGCGTCCTCGTCGTCCTCGCTGGGCAGGTCGTCCTCAAGGGCGGGGTGCGCGGGAGTCGAAGCTCCGCCGTTGTGGTTGCGGGCCCCGCCGCGGGCGGCCGCTCTGGCGGCGGCCTGGGCGGCGGACAGCCGCGATGGCCCGGGCTGTGGACCGAGGTCCTCCGGACCATCGGGGTCGCCGGGCTCCTCGGGCAGGGGCACACCATCGGAGAAGGTCTGAGCCGGGGCGTCCCAGGCGACTGGTGCCAGCCGGTGCGGCCGCGCCGGGTCCGGGTCTACGGCACCCACGGGGTCCGGCGCGGACGGCGTGCTGGGGCTCGAGTCCGGCTCGGGCGAGCCGGGCGACTCCGGCACGGGGGGCACCTCCGGCAGCGGACGCAGCCGGTGGACGGTGGCGAGCGGGGCGGCATCGGGGTCTGCCTCATCCGCGGGTGCGGGCGCCGGGTCCGGGCCGGGCATGGCGGCGGGGACGGCGGCCGCCGCCGAGCCGGCGGAGGCAGGCCCTTCGGGCGTGGACGCGGGGTCCGCGCTGGATACGGCGACGCCGCTGGGTGCGGACACGTCCGCCGCGGCGGGGGCGGGGTCGGCTACCGCCGGGCCGGCCGAACCGGCCGGGCTCGCGCTGCCGGCGGCGCTCGGATCGGCATCCGTGGAGGTGGACAGCTCGCCGTCCACGGGGCCGGCCAGCGGCTGGGCGTGCGGGCTCTCCGGGCCCGCGTCGGCGGGGGCCGCGCCAACAGTGCCATCGGGTTCGTCACCGGCGGGCGTCGGCCGCGCATCGACCGCCGCCGGCGAGACGGGCGATTCGGGACTGGTGGAGGTGATGGGTGCCGGACTTGCGGCGCTTTCGGCGGCGACAGCCGCCTGTTCCCGGGTGGCGTGGCGGGCACCGGGGACGGCGACCTCGCCCCAGCCGTCGTCGCCGACGGGGGCCGACGCAGGAGCGGAGGCCTGTGAAGCGTCGGCATGGTGCGGCGCTCCGGCAGGAGGACGCATGCCGCCGTTGCCGGGTCCCGCCCCGGAGCTGGCGCCGGGGCCTGCGCCGGGGGCGTGTGCCGGTGTGCCCGCGTCGCCGGGGTTGGCGCCCGGGCCGGGTCGCGCACCGAAGCCGCCGTTACCGGTTGGCCTTCCTGGACGACCGCCGCCCGGGCCACCCGGACCGCCGGAACCTCCGCGCGGCCCGCCGGGCCCGCCCTGGGGGCCGGCGAGCACGGCGTGCACCTCAAGGTCGAGGCCGAGCGCCTGGCGGATCGCCTGGGCGAGCACCGGGCCGTGCCCGCCGTTCTCGAAGGCGTTGGCCAGGCCCTGCCCGGTGAAGATCACCTGGAAGACGCCGTCATTGATGCCACCGGGCTGAGAGTTGGGGCCGACCAGCGCCCAGGTGGCCCGCCGCGAGCGTTTGGCCGCATCGAGCACCTCCTCCCAGCGAGCGCGAATCATCTCGGCGTCGGCGGCACTGCCGGACGCCGGAGCGGGGCCGGGCTGGCCCGAGGAGTCCGCCGGGGCCGACGGCGATTCAGGCGGTACGGCGGGACCGGGTTGTGTGGGCGAGTCCGGGCCTCGCTCCGGCACCCCGGGCCGAACGCCGCGCCCGGACATGGAGGCAGGCTCGGCGGCCGGAGCCGCGGCGCGGTTGGCGGTCGGCTCCTGGGAGGCGTTGGGGGCTGCCGGGGTTGGGGCATCCGGCTCCGGCGCTGCCGGGCGCGGCCGGGCCGCTGCCGCCTGCACGGGCCGCGGCGCCGTCGGGGCGGGCACGCCGGCGTTGGCGCGCGCCGGCCGGCCGGTCGGCGGTGCGGGCTGCGACGTCGACGCCACGGGGGCCGCGGGCAGCAGCAGGCGCGCCATGAGCAGCTCCAGCTGCAGCCGGGGAGAGGTGGCCCCGACCATCTGGTCCAGGGCCTGGGCGGTGGCGTCCGCCGCCCGGGACAGGCCGGCCGCGCCAATGGTGCGGGCCTGGCCCTCCATGCGGGAGAGTTCGTCGGCGGGCAGGGAGCCGAGTGCGGGCCCGGCCTCGTTGCCCGCGAGCGCGATCACCAGTAGGTCCCGCAGCCGCTGCAGCAGGTCCTCGACGAAGCGCCGGGGGTCGTGCCCGGAGGTGACCACGCGGTCCACCACCCGGAACACGCCGGCGCCGTCGGCTGCGGCGACCGCGTCCACGCAGGAGTCCAGCAGGGTGGTGTCCGTGTAACCGAGCAGCGCGACGGCGCGCTGGTAGTCGACCTCGCCGTCGACGGCGCCGCCGATCAGCTGGTCCATGACCGACAGGGTGTCGCGCACACTGCCTCCGCCCGCGCGCACCACCAGCGGGAACACGCCCGGGCCGACGTCGATGCGCTCCGCCTGGCACAGGCGCCCCAGGTAGCCCTCCAGGATGTCCGGCGGGACGAGGCGGAAGGGGTAGTGGTGGGTGCGGGAGCGGATGGTGCCGATGACCTTGTCCGGCTCGGTGGTGGCGAAGATGAACTTCACGTGCTCGGGCGGCTCCTCGACCAGTTTCAGCAGGGCGTTGAAGCCCTGCGGGGTGACCATGTGGGCCTCGTCGAGGATGAAGATCTTGTAGCGGTCCCGGGCGGGGGCGAAGGAGGCGCGCTCACGCAGGTCGCGGGCGTCGTCGACGCCGTTGTGGCTGGCGGCGTCGATCTCGACGACGTCGAGCGAGCCCGGCCCGCCGGTGGCCAGGTCCCGGCAGGAGGGGCACTGCCCGCAGGGGGTGTCGGTGGGGAACTGCTCGCAGTTCAGGCAGCGGGCCAGGATGCGGGCGGAGGTGGTCTTGCCGCAGCCGCGCGGGCCGGAGAACAGGTAGGCGTGGGTGACGCGGTCGGCCCGCAAGGCCGCCATGAGCGGAGCGGTCACATGCTCCTGCCCGATGACGTCCTGGAAGGTGTCGGGCCGGTAGCGGCGGTAGAGGGCGGTGGTCACAGTCCGACTCTAAACGGCATGGCCGACACGATGCGACGCCTGACGCATTGCCAATCGCATAACCGCCGGGCGAGAGGGAGAAGGTGCTCCCGCCCGGCGGTTACGCGGGGAGGGGTGATTACTCGGTGCCGAGCTGCGCGGCGAGTTCGTTGCAGAAGGCGGCGAGATCCTCTTTGGAGATGAAGGAGGCCTCTGCCGAGACGACGACCGTTCCGTCGGTGACCTGCAAGTAGCAGGCGAGGCTGGTTCCACCGGGCAGGGTGGTGCCGCACAAGCCGGTGCCCGCGGGAACCGTCTCGTTCAGGCGTTCAACCGACATCTCGTAGTTCATGCCCTCCCTGAATTCGACTCCTATGGCTTTTAAGAGGCTGTCCTCCTCATTGAGCTTGTACCAATCCGCGTCCCCATCCTTTCCGGTGTTGGTGTATTCGCCCAACTTCTCGGGCAGGTCCCGGCCGGACATGGCGGAGATCATCACACCCTCGGGCGCCGGGGTCGCCGTGGTTGCGGAGTCGGCATTGGAGTCGTTCGCAGCATCGGTTTCGGTGTCCTCGGCGCCGGATTCATCGGCGTCCTCGGTCTCGGTTGCCGTCGCGTCCGCATCCTCGGTGGCCGCGACGGTCTCGACGGCTACAGGCTCACTCGCTGCCGTCGACGCGTCAGCACCGGCGTCATCAGAGGAGCCGCAGGCGGTCAGCGTCAACGCGAGGCTTCCGGCGAGCAGCAAAGAGGCGATAGCAGGGACATTGCGGTCGGAGTTCTTTCTCGTAGCCATACCGTTACCATATCGCTGCCGCCCGTCCCCGTCGATGGGTAGCGCGCCCCGAGGCATCCCGGCCATGCGTATGGCGTGGCAAGTGCGCGCCGCCCCGGCCGACGCGGGCACACCGCCGCGAGTCACGGCCTCGACGACAGGAGTTATCGGCGTGAACGTGTTGCTAAAGATCGGGATTTTGGTTGCTGTGGTGCGGGAAAGTCGGGGTGATTATGGCCTGGGAGGTTAACCCGGGGCGGTGGTTGACTTTCGGGGGTAGATGTGCGGGCCGTGAGAACACGGTCCCCACGAGCAAGGCTCTGCCCGATCTGTCAGACCCCTATGAAGAAGCCCGGCCGCACCGCCGCAGGCACCCAACGGTGGAAGTGCACCGCCCCGGTTGGACCGCCCACGCCCCGTTGGACCGC
>NZ_FQTT01000016.1:0-15058 GCF_900098745.1 Actinomyces glycerinitolerans | reverse complement strand
AAGTCGGGGTGATTATGGCCTGGGAGGTTAACCCGGGGCGGTGGTTGACTTTCGGGGGTAGATGTGCGGGCCGTGAGAACACGGTCCCCACGAGCAAGGCTCTGCCCGATCTGTCAGACCCCTATGAAGAAGCCCGGCCGCACCGCCGCAGGCACCCAACGGTGGAAGTGCACCGCCCCGGTTGGACCGCCCACGCCCCGTTGGACCGCCCACGCCCCGTTGGACCGCTGTAACCGGCGGCTACGGCGGTCCAACCGGGGAACAGCGGTCCAACTAACAGGCTCAACAGCCACGCACACCGCCACCCAACCGCGCACCGCCACCCAAGCACTTACACAACAGGACCTAGTGAGCCCGGGGGCGCCCGAACCACACACACGTTCGCGCCGACAACCCCGAAGAAGGCCTCTGGAAACGCAAAGGCTGAGCCGGACGAACCAGCTAGAACACCCCGACACGCCGGTCTAAAGCAACACGTTCGCGCCTATAACCCGACGACAGCGCGGCGGCAACTCGACGTCCGCAAAAGTCAGGACCCCCCGTGCACCCGCCAGAGCCCGCTTACCCTTGCTACCTTCCGGTCCTGGGGGATTCACTGGATGACGCCGCACGAGGGGCCGGGTGCGAGCGTACCCGATGGGGGCCGGAGGCGGTCAAGTCCGCCGGCCAGCAAGCCATGCGGGCAGGACCGCGCCCACGCCTGCCACGTCTGCTCGTGACCGATGCCACCGCATCCAGGCCGCTGCGGGTTGGCGCTGAGGGCGCCGGGTCCGATATATTCGCGTTTCGCTACGCGTGGTGAGCAGCCGCGTGCGGCACCTGGAGGATTCGCCTAGCGGCCTATGGCGCACGCTTGGAAAGCGTGTTGGGTGCAAGCCCTCGGGGGTTCGAATCCCCCATCCTCCGCCACCGCTTTTCCCCGGAATCATAGCGATTCCGGGGATTCTCTTTTCCCTCCTGTCAACACTCCTGTCAACATCTGCCCACCACCTACGTGACGAGCACCACCGCGCGGGCACGCGAAAAAGGGGCCGCCCCACACCCGGTTTGGGTGAGGGGCAGCCATTTGCGTGTGGCGGCACGCCGCGACCGCGGGGACGACAGCCACCAAGGCAGCGCGGTCGAAGCCCATACCAATCGGGCCGTCGCCTGCCGGCTCATCACCCCTGATGCCTACTGCCGGGCCGAGATGCCGGCAGACCCTCGCATCGGGGGGTTATAGGCGCGAACGTGTTGCTTTAGACCGGCGTGTCGGGGTGTTCTAGCTGGTTCGTCCGGCCCAGCCTTTGCGTTTCCAGAGGCCTTCTTCGGGGTTGTCGGCGCGAACGTGTGTGTGGTTCGGGCGCCCCCCCGGGCTCACTAGGTCCTGTTGTGTAAGTGCTTGGGTGGCGGTGTGCGTGGCTGTTGAGCCTGTCCGTTGGACCCCTGTTCCCCGGTTGGACCGCTGTTCCCCGGTTGGACCGCTGTTCCCCGGTTGGACCGCTGTTCCCCGGTTGGACCGCCGTAGCCGCCGGTTACAGCGGTCCAACGGGGCGTGGGCGGTCCAACGGGGCGTGGGCGGTCCAACCGGGGTGGTGCACTTCCACCGTTGGGTGCCTGCGGCGGTGCGGCCGGGCTTCTTCATAGGGGTCTGGCAGATCGGGCAGAGCCTTGCTCGTGGGGACCGTGTTCTCACGGCCCGCACATCTACCCCCGAAAGTCAACCACCGCCCCGGGTTAACCTCCCAGGCCATAATCACCCCGACTTTCCCGCACCACAGCAACTAAAATCCCGATCTTTAGCAACACGTTCACGCCGATAACTCGCATCGGGGCGCTCGCCGTCGAGCTTGACGTGCCAGGTGGGTCGTGTTCGCCTACCGAGAGACGCTGCGTCGTCACAAGATCGTTGCCTGAGGCGACCTCAAAACCGCACAGACGAGCTAAGCGCAGCGCAAGATAAGAGACGCCCGCCACTGTCCGCACTCAGGGAAGAGATGAATATGAAGCCCTCCGGCTGGGGGATCGCACTGCGCGTCCTCGGCGTCCTGTCCACACTCTTCGCAGGCCTCGGGATCATCGGCATCATCGGCGCCATGTCCACCGACGACTACAGTGCCGGAGACGCCGTCCTCGGCTCCCTGATCCTCGTGATCCCACCAATCGTGGTCGCAGTGCTCCTGTTCCGCGGAGCCGAACGTGTAGACAAGTGGGCCGTCGAACGCGCCGCACGGCGAGCCGCCCAGGCCGCCGCAGCCCGGCCGACACCACCGCAACCGGCCCTGCTGCACACCCAGCCCAGCGACGAGTCACAGAAGGCCAAGGCAGCCGAGGAAAAAGCCGCGAAACAACGTCAGATAGAAGCCGAGCGACAGGCAGCCAAGGAAGGGCAGGAGGCAAAGCGTGCTGAGCGGAAGGCCGCCAGAGCCGCACGGCGAAAAGAACGCGAGGAGAAACGGGCCGCTGCCGCAGCAGCGGCTCGCGAGCGCGCCCAGGCCGAGCAGGAGCGCAAGGACCGGGAGGGCTACAGCACTGCGAGTGGTGATTGGGTGCCGCCGAAGCCGTTGGGGACGCTCGTGGACCCGTGGGCTCCCGGGCAGTCGCTTGAAGTGGTGGGGGAGCACTACCGGCAGCGGGTATTCGTGCGCTTACTGGGCCGCAAGCCGGGGTTCGACCAGTACGGCGGCGTCGAGGTTTATGGGGAGGGAATTCTTGTCCCGGACCCGAACAATCCCTACGGTGGGGATGGTGCGGTGGCCGTGTACTTCGGTGGGGAGCACGTTGGATATCTCGCCCAGGAGGACGCCGACAGATACTTTCCGACGTTGGAGAGCATGCATGGCAACGGCGTGCTCGTGCGGGTTCGAGCGAGGGTCTGGGCGAGCCGCCCCTCCGCCGGCGGCGAGGTCAATGCCCGCGTGACGCTCGTAGTGCCCGAGCCGGCAGGCATGTTCCCCTCCAATGACTTCCCCGACGCGCCGTATGCCGTAATCCCGACGGGCAGGCGCATCCAAGTGACCAAGGAGGAGGAGCACATGGACGTCCTGGCCGGGTACGTGCGTCGCGGCGTCAACGTGGACAACCATGTTGCGGCGTCCCTGAGGTCCATTAACGAGATCCGGCCCCGGTCGTCATACGAATGCGTGCAGGTCGAGATCGACGGGCAGCGCGTCGGAGTACTGACCAAGGGACAGTCGGACAAGCTCCTGCCCCTGGTCAGGCACATCGAGCAGCGCGGCTACGTGCCGATCGTGAGGGCCGTGGTCAAGGGCACCAAGCTCAAGGCCGACGTCGTGCTCAACACCGCCGACGCGGAAACCATTGACGAGGACTGGCTCGACGACCTCGGCGAAGCCATCACCGACGCGAACATCGACAAGATGCCCGCCACCACGCCCCGCCCGGACTTCGACTGGGACGACTAGCAAACCGCGAGCACCCCGCGCTGATGGAAGGAAAGCGCCGACCCTGCATAGGGCCGGCGCAATACCTGGGTGGGCGATCGGTCAGGGGAGAGAACAGGTCATCCCTCATGCGATGCGCGAACGCCCTCGTAGATGGCTGTATTGCCGCGAGGCCAGCAACCGAGAGCGAAGTAGTGCGTCCAGAGCGCCCAGACCAACTTCCAAGCCTCGTCATTGCAGTCCGCGGCTGTAGCGGGCAGACCGACGGCGGCAGCGTGGTCGACAGATACGACTGCCGAATGGCTTCTTGGCGCATCGATCAGGAGTGGCTTCAGTTCTCCGGCGAGACGCTCGACCTCATCCCCTGATCTACCAGCTGCGGACAACGCTTCACGCATGAGCGACTCCGACCTATCAAGGGCCGATCGCGCCTGCTCAAGCATCACCATAGTGACGTCGGCGAGCATCGACGAGAACAGAGGGTAAGCGTTCGGGTTCTGAGTTGTCCGAGCCTCCGCCTCCTCAACCGCCGCGACGATGTCCTTGGCGCTGGACATCGTCGGTCGCCCGGTCTCGTCGGTGTAGAGCATCTGCGGGTCGATCGGGCCGAGGTCGCCGCCGGGCCCCATCACGATGTGGTTCGCGCCGAGGCAAAGGATCGTGGCGGCGCTCTTTGCCATGTCCGGCACAAGCACCGTGAGTTCACGGCACCGCGTCTGCATTGAGCGGACCATACGCAGAGCGGTCTCCCCATCGCCGCCCGGGGACGACAGGAGCAAGTGAAGGTCCTTCTCTGGATCACAGTCGACGAGGAGTTCCTCAAGGATTGTCATGTTCGTCCAGCCGATCTGGTCGATCACGACGATGAGATTCACGTCTTTGAGATCCTGATACTGCTTGATCAGCTCCTGGCGTGCGTAGCGGGCCGAATGCTCCGCGTGGAACAGCGGAGTATGCGGTGCCGAGGCCATCAGATACGGCCAACCACGGGGCGGAAGCTCTTCCTCTTGCCGCGGCGCAGCTTGGCCCCCTGACGACGTGCCTCCATCGCAAGTTCGGCCTTGGCGGCCCAGTCCTGGCCCCTGTCCTTGGTCGGCTGAGGGAGCGCCGGGGTCGGCTCCTCGCGCTGAGGCGCCGGGGCGGTGGACGTCGTTATCATCATCGACCTCCTGGCGGTGGTGCGGAACGAGTTGCTTAATCATGGTAGTGGGCCCAAGGGCCCATTACTAGGTGACTTTCTTCCCAGGTCAGTTAGCCCTCGCACGCGGTGGGGCGTACAGGGCAGCCGTTCAACCGTCGGCCCCAATCGCCCGCCCAGCTGAACAAGACCCCGGCAATGATGGGTGTACCGGCATCTCAGAGGCCTTGAGACTCAACCGTCCCAGGAGCGTGAAGACAACATAGCGGGGTAGACGCACGAAGCGTCGCCGTTCATGCCGAATCGTTGCTGCTACCTGACGAACCGTCACCGGAACACACGAACCGTCCATACCCACAACGGCGCCGACGACGTCCTCATCAACCCGAACACGACCACCACACCCCGACCGCCGGCCCGAACCACCACCCCCACACACACAAACCGCCGGTTAAGTCGTTCCTAGAACTTTCACAGCGCCACATCGGGGGACCTCCCAGCCGCAGCGGGTTACATGGTCACTGCCGCCGGGCGGAACGGGTCATGAGGGAATGGGGAGCCCAGTGACTGACCCACTTCCGAGACGAGACGGGTACATGGGAGCCCGCGCCGCGTCGTCCTGGCGAAGGAGGACCGCCCCTCGGGACCGGGAACCCCGAGGGCTTCGAGCACCTCGTCGGTGGCCTGTGGGCCGGGGACACCACCCGCCCACGGGCCACCGGCATGTCCGGCGGCATCCCCCGCGCAGCGCTGAATGCGTTGGTGGGCGTGTCGGATCCGGCGCAACGGCCGGCGGCCGGCGGGGCACCGATGAGCCCACGGCCGCGCACGGGCGCCTTTCCGTCCCCGGAGCAATGTGTGTCAGCCTTAAGACATGCGTCATCCCCGTACCGCGCTCGCCATCCCCGCCGCGCTACTGCTTGCCCTGGGAGTGACGGCATGCCAGGGCGGCACCACGGCGGACCCCGCCACGCCCACAACCACGCCGTCGCCGTCCGCCACACCCAGTCAGGGCGTGCCGCTCCAGGAGGCCCTCGCCACCCCGACCGCACAGACCGTTTCCGCCATGGACATCGAGGTCGGCGACTGCCTGACCTATGCCACGCCCGGGGACGCGGCAGACGCCGGCGCGGAAACCTCGAACACACAGACGCCGGAGCCCTCCGCGTCACAGCCCGACACCGCCACGGCGGACGCCTCGGCAAACACCGCGAGCGCCGCCGAGCCCGGCACCGTCTCCAGCGTCGATCTCATCGACTGCGCCGCCCCACACCGCTACGAGGTCTACGCGGAGGGCGCGATCGCCGCGGACGCCTTCCCGGAAGGCGACCTCATGGAGCAGTACGTCTCGGACATCTGCTACGACGCCTTCGAGAACTACGTCGGCACCAGCTACGACGACGCCTACACCCAGGGCCGCTACGCGGTCACCTCCCTGCGGCCCACGCAGAGCACCTGGGCACAGGGCGACCGCAGAGTCTCCTGCCTGCTGACCTCCGTGGATGGCGGCGACCTGACCGGGTCCGCCCGCAGCTCTGACGGCTGACCCGCTACGGCGACCGTCTACTGCGCGACTTACACCCGGTCGGCGCCGACCCGCTCGGGAGAGGCCACGTCCGGTGAGGTCGGCGTGCCATCGGGGGCGGGTCCCAAGTCGGCGATCAGGTCGCGGGCGGTGCGCCCGTCCTCCGAGGCGTTGTCAATGCCGGTGAGCAGCCGATCCGCGGTCGACGACGACGCCTCCGCCGTCCGCACGCCCGCCGGTGTGGCCGGTGCGCCGGCCGCATCCCGCGCGGCATCCTCCTGCATCATGAAGGCGGTGGAGATCATCAGCTTGATGCGGTTGAGCTGGTTGACCTCGCTGGCGCCGGGGTCGTAGTCGATGCCGACGATGTTGGCCTGCGGGTAGCGGCGGCGGATCTCCCGGAACATGCCCTTGCCGACCACGTGGTTGGGCAGGCAGGCGAAGGGCTGGCAGCACACGATGTTGGGGGTGCCGTGCTCGATGAGTTCGATCATCTCGGCGGTCAGCAGCCAGCCCTCGCCGGCCTGGTTGCCGAGGCTGAGGATCTGGCCGGCCTTCTCGGCCATTTCCGCGATGGGGGACTCGACGTCGAACTTGCCGCCGGCGGCGGCCAGGGCGGCGCGGGCGGGGGCCTGCACCTGCTCGATGAACCACACGCCCGCCTTCTTCTGGTAGACGGTGTCGGTGCCGATGCCGTAGGTGTCCGCCTTCCACTGGGCGGTGGTCATGCCGTTGAGGAAGAAGCCCAGCAGCCCGGGGACGACGGCCTCGCAGCCCTCGGCCTCGATCTGGTCGACCACGTGGTTGTTGGCGTCCGGCTGGAACTTGACCAGGATCTCCCCCACGACGCCGACGCGCGGCTTGCGGGGCACATCCGCCAGCTCCAGCGCATCGAACTCGTGCACCATCTCCCGCAGCAGGCGGCGGTAGCCGATGCGCCCGCCCCAGGTGGTGGAGCGGCCCTTGTGCTCGAAGAACTCGCAGGCGATCTGGCTCCAGCGCTCGTACAGCGCCTGCGCGGAGCCGGGCACCGCCTCGTAGGGCCGCACCCGCAGCAGGCAGGTGCTCAGGGTGTCGCCGATGACGACCCCCTGCAGCGCCTTGTAGGCCATGGTGGGGGTGAGCTTGAAGCCGGGGTTCTCCTCAATGCCCTGCAGGGAGACGGCCAGCACCGGGATCTGCGGGTAGCCGGCCTCGCGCAGGCCCTTGCGGAGCATGGCGGCGTAGTTGGTGGCGCGGCACATGCCGCCGGTCTGGGAGATGGCGACCACGCACTTGTCCGGATCGTGGGAGCCGTCCTCGAAGGCGCCGATGAGCTGGCCGATCACCATGATGGCGGGGAAGCAGGCGTCGTTGTTGACGTAGCGCAGCCCCACCTCGAGGTCGGCCTTGCTGGCGGACTCCAGCAGCTCGACCTTGTAGCCCAGGCGTCGCATGAGCGGCACCAGCGGCCGGAAGTGGATCGGGCTCATTTGCGGCATGAGGATGGTGTGGGTCTCGCGCATCTCCTCGGTGAACATCGGGGTGGTGGCGGCCGGCAGGCTCCGCTCGCTGCGGGCCACGCGCCCGGCGAGCGTGTGGTCGCCGTCGTCCGCGGGCGCCGGGTTCTCGCGCGAAGCACCGCCGTCCTCCTTGCCGACGGCGATAGCGTCCCCGGCGGTGGGCGTGGTGGTGTCGACCTCGACGGGCTCGTCCGCGAGGTCCTGCGCCTGCTCGTCGACGCCGGCGTCCGCCGCCTGCTCTCCCGCCTCCCGCTGCCGCCGGCGCGCCTCGCTGGCGGCGGCGAGCGAGCGCAGGCGGATGGTGGCGGCGCCGAGGTTGGAGACCTCGTCGATCTTGAGGGTGGTGTACACCCCGCCGGCGGACTCGAGGATCTCCTGCACCTGGTCGGTGGTGACGGCGTCGACGCCGCAGCCGAAGGAGTTCAGCTGCACCAGTTCGAGGTCGTCGGCCCGGGTGACCAGCTCGGCGGCCCGGTACAGGCGCGAGTGGTAGGCCCACTGGTCGCGTACGCGCAGCTTCGGGGACACGTTGGCGACGGCGACCGACGCCGTCGGCGCCTCCAGCCCCTCCGCGGTGACGTCGGACCAGTCGGCGGGCGCCTGCGGGTCCTCCTTGCCGCGGCCCAGGCCGCGGCGGATGGAGGCGACGGCGCGGGACAGTGCGCCGCCGGCCACCTGGTGCTCGACGCCGTCCCCGGCGCCGTCGGGGGACGGCTCGGGTTCGGGCAGGATCGAGTCCTCGGAGAGGACGGCCATGCCCAGGGTGTTGATGACGTCGGGGACGCCGTGGTTGATCTCGGGGTCGATGTGGTAGGGGCGGCCGGCCAGGACTATGCCCTTGCGGCCGTTTTCGCGCATCCATTCCAGGGTGCGGCGGCCCTCGGCGCGCACGTCCGCCTTGAAGGCGGCGTCCTCGGCGAAGCCCGCCGCTACGGCCTTGCGGGCCTCGGGGAGGGTGACGTTCCAGTCGGCGAAGACCTCCACCAGCCGCTCGGCCAGCTTGGCCGGGTCGGCGAGGTTCAGGAAGGGCGCGAGCATGCGCACGCCGTCGGTCTTCTCCCCCTCGGCGGGCGCGGCGCCGTCGGCATCCGCGCCGTCGCGAATGGCCTCCACGTTGTTGCGGATGACCTCGGGGTAGGTGGCCACGATCGGGCAGTTGTAGTGGTCGTCGGCGCCGTCGACGAGTCCGCGCTCGTAGAAGACGCAGGGGAACCAGATGGTCTTCACGCCCTTGTCGATCAACGACTGGACGTGACCGTGGGCGAGCTTGGCCGGGTAGCACACGTTCTCGGAGGGGATGGAGTCCATGCCCTTCTCGAACAGTTCGTGGTTGGAGCGGCCCGACAGCATGACGCGGAAGCCCAGCTGGGTGAGGATCGTGAACCACAGCGGGTAGTTCTCGTACATGCCCAGCACCCGGGGCACGCCGATCTCGCCGCGGGTGTCCTGCCCCTGGCGCAGGCGCCGGTAGGCGAAGGTGCGCCGGTACTTGTAGTCGTACAGGTTGGGCATGTCGGACTTGGTCTTGCGGCGCTCCTGGGTGGCGCCGCGCTCGCAGCGGTTGCCGGACACGTGCCGCTGGCCGTCGTTGAAGGTGGTGATGGTCAGCTTGCAGTGGTTCTGGCACAGCTTGCACACCGTGGTCTCGGTGGTGAAGCCGAAGCGGGACAGCTCGGCCAGGCTCATCAGCGTGCCGGGGACGCCGTCGTAGGTCTCGTGGGCGGTCAGGGCGGCGCCGAAGCAGCCCATGAGGCCGGCGATGTCGGGGCGGACCACCTCGCGCCCGGTGAGCAGCTCGAAGGCGCGCAGCACGGCGTCGTTGAGGAAGGTGCCGCCCTGAACGCTGATGCGCTCGCCCAGCTGGGAGGCGTCGCGCAGCTTGATGACCTTGTACAGGGCGTTGCGCACCACCGAGTAGGACAGTCCGGCGCTGATGTCGCCGGGGGTGGCGTTCTCCTTCTGGGCCTGCTTGACCGAGGAGTTCATGAACACGGTGCAGCGGCTGCCCAGGTCCACCGGGCTGTCCGCGGTCAGCGCGGAGGCGGAGAACTCCTGGATGGACTGGCCCATGGACTGGGCGAAGGTCTGCAGGAAGGAGCCGCAGCCGGCGGAGCAGGCCTCGTTTACGGAGATGGAGTCGATGGCGCCGCCGCGGATGCGCAGGTACTTCATGTCCTGCCCGCCGATGTCGATGACGCTGGTGACGCCGGGGTTCAGGTGGGCGGCGGCCCGGTAGTGGGCCATGGTCTCCACCACGCCCTCGTCGATGCGCAGCGCGGCCTTGACGATGCCCTCGCCGTAGCCGGTGACGCAGGAGCGGACGATGCGCACGTGCTCGGGCATCTCCAGGTGGATGCGGCGCAGGATCTCGACGGCGGCGGTGACGGGGTCGCCCTCGTTGCCGGCGTAGTGCTCCCAGACGATGCGGTTTTGCTCGTCGACGACGACGGCCTTGATGGTGGTGGAGCCGGCGTCGATGCCCAGGAAGCAGTCCTGGTAGTGGGTGGGGGCGCCGTCGGCGGCCTCGGCGTCGGCGGGCGGGGCGGGCCAGCCGACCCGCTCCACGGTGGCCTGGGCGTGACGGGCGCGGAAGGCGGCGAGTTCGGCGTCGTCGGCGAACAGGGGGCGCATGCGGCTGGCGCCCGTGCCGGCGGCGCGGCGGGAGGCGAGGCGGTCGGAGATCTCGGTCAGCGGCGTCGGCTCCCCGTCGGCCAGGAGGGCGGCGCCGACGGCGACGTACAGCTGGGCGTCGTCGGGGCAGGTGAAGGAGTCGACCTGGTCGGCCAGGGTGCGTTCGAAGGCCCGGCGCAGCTCGGGCAGGAAGTGCAGCGGGCCGCCGAGGAACATGACGTTGCCGCGGATGGGGCGGCCGCAGGCCAGGCCGGCGATGGTCTGGGTGACCACGGCCTGGAGCACGGAGGCGGCCAGGTCCTCGCTGGCGGCGCCCTGGTTGATCAGCGGCTGCAGGTCGGACTTGGCGAAGACGCCGCAGCGCGAGGCGATCGGGTAGAGGGTCTGGTATTTGGCGGCGAGCTCGTTCAGGCCGGAGGCGTCGGTGTGCAGCAGCTGCGCCATCTGGTCGATGAAGGCACCGGTGCCGCCCGCGCAGGTGCCGTTCATGCGCTGCTCGGGGGTGGGGTGCAGGTAGGTGATCTTGGCGTCCTCGCCGCCGAGCTCGATGATGACATCGGCCTCGGGGTTCTTGGCCTGGACGGTGCGGGTCTCGGCGATGACCTCCTGCACGAAGGGCAGGCCCATCAGGTTGGCCAGGTTCAGGCCGGCGCTGCCGGTGACGGCGCCGCGCACGCGCGCGCCCGGGAAGGCGGCGTCGACCTCGGCCAGTAGGCGGGAGACCTCGCCGCGCACGTCGGCGTTGTGGCGGCGGTACTCGGCAAAGACCGGCTCGGGGAAGGGCTCGCCCGCGACCGGTTCGGGCAGCAGCACGAGCTTGACGGTGGTGGAGCCGATGTCCAGGCCCATGCGCAGGGCGGCGGCGGGGTTGGCGGTATCGGCGTCGGCGGCCGTCGTCGCAGATGGGGCGCCTGCGGCGGCCGTGCCGGTGGCGCGCCGGGCGGGGAAGGCGGGCATGCCGAGCGGGATGGCCATAAGCGACGGGCCCGTGCTGGCGACCGGCCGCCCCTCATTCACGACGGGCGCGGCGCCGGAGACGGCCGGCGCGGATACAGCGGCGGGCTGCTCGACGTCGTTCCTGCGGTCAGCGTTCGCGGTCATGAATTCACCTCTCGACCCCACCCGGAATGCGTTACTTCCGGGGCCTCCCAAGACCCGGGGTCGGATAGAACCGTAATCACGGGCGCCGTCGGGCTTCAACGGTGTTGAAATAACCCGGCCCTAGGTCCTTAGTCCTGGCGGCTTTTCCTTGGAAGCGCCGCGAGCCGGACCGAAACCGCCTGAACATCCCCTGAACGCCGTTGAATATTGCGCAGCCAACCTTTCCTAATTCGGGAGAACGTGCAGCCGCCCAGGCCCCGCGAGCCGGATCGTCTAGCCTCACGACATGAGCGACGCGGCCGCACCCAGGCGATCCCATTCGGGGCAACCCCTCCCCGCCACCCCGATTCCCCAGGACACAGGCGACGTCGACCCCGCCCCTCCCGGCACCAGCTCCGCATCCGCACCCGCACGTCGTCGGGGGCCACGCTCCGGCAGTCGCGCGGGCACGGGCGCCGAGACCACGCGCGACGCCATCCTCGACGCCGCCCGCACCTCCTTCCTAGCCAAGGGCTTCGCCAAGACCACCATCCGCGGGGTCGCCCGGGCCGCCGGCGTCGACCCGGCGCTCGTCTCCTACTACTTCGGCTCCAAGGGCGACCTGTTCGGCGCCTCCATGAACCTGCGCATACGCGCCAGCGAGGAGATCGCCAAGGTGATCTCCGGCGACATCCGCACCGCCGGGCCGCGCCTGGTGCGCCTGGCGATGACCGCCTGGGACGACTCCTCCGGCGGGGTCACGTTCCGTTCCCTGCTGCGCTGGGTGTCCACCGACGACGGCGCCCCCGAGGCCGTGCAGACCTACGCCACCGAGCAGATCGCCGTACCGGTTGCGCAGGCCCTGGAGCAGGCCGGGGTGCTGGGACCCGACGCCCGCGAGCGCGCCACCCTGGCCGGCAGCCAGTTGGTGGGCCTGGCGATGATCCGCTACGTCTTCCAGGTGGAGCCGCTGGCCAGCGCCCCCGTGGACCACCTGGTGGAGGTCGTGGGGCCGACCATTCAGCACTACCTCACCGGTCCCCTGCTGCGCCGGCAGACGCCGGAGAGCCGCTGATCCGCCGTCCTATGCGCCTCCGGGCGGATGCGCACCACCAGCCCGGGACTAACGGGGCTCAGCAAACGGGGCCAACGGGGTCCGGCTCTCGGGCGGGATTGTCCGAATGCCGTTCCGTGTCCCGGTGTGTCACACGTTCCCGTTAGCATGGGTTCGTGATTTTCAAGGCCGTCGGCGACAGTGCGCCCTACCCCGCTCACGGGGTCACTGCGCAGCGCGACTGGGCGGCCATCCCTCCTCGTCAGATCCGGCTCGACCAGTTGGTGACCACGCGGGCGCAGCTGGACCTGCGCGGCCTGCTCGACGACGACTCCACCTTCTACGGTGATTTGTTCGCCCACGTCGTCGCCTGGAACGGGGAGTTGTATCTGGAGACCGGTCTGCACCGGGCCCTGCGCGCCGCGCTCCAGGGGCGCACCTCCATCCACGCGCGCGTCCTCGAACTGACCAACGACGGCCGCCCCGTCTCCGCCCCGCCGCCGCCCACGGAGTAGTAGACGGCGGCGGGCGTAAACGCCGAGGCGGGTAGACGGAGTTCCTAAGCGTCAGTCTGGGCGCCGACATGCATGTCTCACAGACATGATGTCGGCGCCCAGCTCAATGAAGTGCAGTCCCCGGAGGGACTGCAACCGGTGACGCCCTGGCTGCGGTGCACGGTGGACGCGCCTCAATGAAGTGCAGTCCCCGGAGGGACTGCAACGACGAGGTCGTCGGCGGCCCGCTCGCTGATATCCGGGCCTCAATGAAGTGCAGTCCCCGGAGGGACTGCAACCTGGCTCGTGCACTGGGCGGCGGGAAGACCCGCGGCAAGCCTCAATGAAGTGCAGTCCCCGGAGGGACTGCAACCGCACTCACGCTCGCCTGCCATGTCGCACGCGCGCTGCCTCAATGAAGTGCAGTCCCCGGAGGGACTGCAACCGGGGTTCCTGATCGCCCAGGAGGAGGCCCCGCTCTCGCCTCAATGAAGTGCAGTCCCCGGAGGGACTGCAACCGCTCGGGGAGCGGGTGATCGATGATCTGGCTGCCGCCTCAATGAAGTGCAGTCCCCGGAGGGACTGCAACTTGGCCGGGTCGACGCGGCGGCGGGTGCGCCCGTGCAGGCCTCAATGAAGTGCAGTCCCCGGAGGGACTGCAACCCGTGAACGTGACGGGGTGAGCGCACCCAATCGCGCCTCAATGAAGTGCAGTCCCCGGAGGGACTGCAACTCGAGGGGGCGGCCGGTGTGATCCCGGCTATGAGGCCTCAATGAAGTGCAGTCCCCGGAGGGACTGCAACGAGGGCCTGATCGCAGACACGTCGACCCGGGTCGTGCCTCAATGAAGTGCAGTCCCCGGAGGGACTGCAACCTTAACGGGTGGGCTGCCCCCGGCGGCGGGTCCGCCACGCCTCAATGAAGTGCAGTCCCCGGAGGGACTGCAACCGGGGTCGTCGGCCGAGACCATCATGCCGTCACCGCCTCAATGAAGTGCAGTCCCCGGAGGGACTGCAACCGGGCAGCTTTACGCGCCCACCCCGATACCTACCTGCCTCAATGAAGTGCAGTCCCCGGAGGGACTGCAACTGGCCGCCCGTGAGGCCGACACCAGCGCCGGCCGCGAGCCTCAATGAAGTGCAGTCCCCGGAGGGACTGCAACCGGTGGGGTAGCGATACGGCGTGCGCGGTGTATGAGGCCTCAATGAAGTGCAGTCCCCGGAGGGACTGCAACGAGTCGTCTTCCCCCTCGGTGCCGGCGGTCTCCTCGCCTCAATGAAGTGCAGTCCCCGGAGGGACTGCAACACTCGGCGGCAGTGACAGCAGCCTGATAGTCCGTCTCGCCTCAATGAAGTGCAGTCCCCGGAGGGACTGCAACAGCACCAATAGATTAGCCCACCACGTCGCGACTATGGAGCCACATCGCGAGCGCTCGTCCCGGACGCACCACCTTGACGCACTCCACACCGAGCCGTGTGTCCTCCGAAATGCCACAAAACGCGGCGTTGAGGGCGGCGAGCGCTACCGGGCTCATCCGGACCACCGGAGCGCTCGCCGCCAGTCACAGGCTACGCGACAAGCGGCCCCTCAGGCGTGATCGTCCGGGTCAAACCGATGTAGGAAAAGCGCTCGGCGTCAACGCTGGCCAACAGGCCTACATCGCACAGCAACACAGAATCCTCATCGGGATCGATGACCTCGTCGAGCTCGGCACGCATCCGCAAAAGCTTCGCCGGAGTAGCATCAACAACAAAGACCGAGTACTGGATACGATCGCCATACTTGAGCAGTTTCTTGGCAACCCGGCTTCGGCGTCTATCCGACGGCACATCATAAGCTACCGGGACCCGCCTAACATCGTCCCGCATCAGCGAATCGTCACCCCCTTATAGCCTGAGTCCTGACAGTTTAGTGCCCTGCGGCGTTCAGGTTGTTGAGGATTTGCTGTGCGGTCTGGGTGAGCTGGGGCTGGGCGGTTATTTGGTGGCCGTTGATGGTGATGGTGACTTCCTGGAGGGGCCGCAGTTCGCGGACGAGTCGTTTGATGCTGATGCCGGTGGCGGCTTGTAGGTGGCGGGCGACGGCCAGGGATGCCATCACCGCGGTGAGATGGGCTTGAATGGCGTCGTGGGTGTGGTGGAAGACGGGCCTGGCCCGCAGGTCGTGCTTGCTCATGCGGAATGATTGCTCCACGTGCCACAGCTCGTGGTAGGAGGCGATCACCTCACCGGCGGGCATCACCGTGGCGGGG